>CAVTHU010000027.1:0-331718 GCA_963734355.1 uncultured Actinomycetota bacterium | reverse complement strand
CGCAAACACAACTCAAGAGGGGATCGCAGGGCGAGGTCTCGGCCCGCTCCAGCACTCGGCTCTCCTGACGTACCTTCCCCGGCGCCAGGCGACTTCCCACAGCCGGGTGGCGCTCTTCTGGGACACCTTCCCCGGCCCCAGACGGCAGCGGAGCGGCCTGAGACCTGGCCCTGCGAACCCCGCACCACCTTCCCCGCAGCATCAGCACCGAGTCATCGAAGGGTCGATCGATGCACCCCGTAGTCACCGAGACGCCGCCGGCACCGCGCCGAGTGCGCGAGCAGGCCCGGGAGGCCGCCGCGCTGATGGTCTTCTCGGCGCTCATCTCCGTGGCGTTCGCCACCGCGCTCATGGTCCTCAGCCGCCTCGGGCAGCAGGGCTGACCATGGAGGCCCCCGCCCACGTCCCCGTCCTCCTCGACCGGGTCGTGGCCCTGCTGGCGCCGTCCCTCCAGAGCGAGGGGGCGATCATGGTCGACGCGACCCTCGGCCTCGGTGGCCACACCGAGGCGGTGCTGACCCGCTGCGAGCTCGCCCGGGTCATCGGCATCGACCGTGACCTCGACGCGCTCGCGAAGGCAGGGGAGCGGCTGGCCGACTTCGGCGAGCGGTTCACCCCCGTGCACGCGGTGTACGACGAGCTGCCCGAGGTCCTGGACGAGCTCGGCCTCGGTCACGTGGGAGCGGTCGACGCCGTCCTCTTCGACCTCGGCGTCTCCTCGATGCAGCTCGACGTCCGCGAGCGCGGCTTCGCGTACGCCGAGGACGCTCCGCTCGACATGCGCATGGACGGCAGCACCGGCCAGACCGCCGCCGACGTGCTCAACACCTACTCGGCCAAGGAGCTCGACCCGCGTCCTCCGGGAGTACGGCGAGGAGCGGTTCGCCAGCAAGATCGCCGCGGCCGTGGTGCGGCAGCGCGAGCAGTCGCCCTTCTCGACCTCGGCCCGCCTCGTCGAGCTGCTGTACGCCGAGATCCCGGCCCCGGCGCGACGGACCGGCGGTCACCCCGCCAAGCGCACCTTCCAGGCGCTCCGCATGGAGGTCAACGACGAGCTCGCGGTCCTGCGCCGGGCCGTTCCTGCCGCGGTCGACGCCATCCGGGTGGGTGGCCGGGTGGTCGTCGAGGCCTACCACTCGCTCGAGGACCGGCTGGTCAAGCAGGCGTTCACCGCCGTCACCCGGTCCATCGCGCCACCCGACCTGCCGGTGGTGCCCGAGGAGCTGCAGCCGGCCTTCCGCCTCGTCACCCGCGGCGCCGAGCGGGCCGACGCCACCGAGATAGCCACGAACCCCCGCGCCGCCTCGGTCCGGCTGCGCGCCGTCGAACGCATCAAGGAAGGGAGAGCAGCATGAATACACTCCGAAACCGCTCGCAGAGGCGCTTCGCGCAGGCGGCTCTCGCTTCCGGCGGGGCCCGAAAGCATGAGCGCACCCGCACTCCAGCTCCGCGAGCGGTTGCCGCGGCTGGCCGACGACGCACTGACTCGTGCCCGGCTGACCGTCGTACCCGCGGCGGCGCGTCCGGGCGGCTCGGATGCCGTTCGTGACCCTGGTCAGCCTGGTGCTGCTCGGCGGTGTCGTCGGGCTGCTCTGCTTCAACACCCAGATGCAGCAGGCGTCGTTCGCGGCCACCTCGCTGGAGGCCCAGTCCGGGAACCTCGCCGCCCGGGAGCAGACGCTCCACGACGAGCTGCAGGCGCTGCGCAACCCCCAGAACCTGGCCGCCCAGGCCCAGGCGGCCGGCATGGTCGTGCCGCAGAGCTCGTGCACGGTCCAGCTCGCCGCCAAGACCACCGACAGCGGCTGCGCGCCCGCGACCGCGGCCAACACCCCGCCGCTGCTGGCGCGTCCTCCGAAGAAGCCGCCGGTGCTCGACCCCGACCCGATCATCGTCACGGTCCCACCCGTCGCCGGCAGCGGAACCGGCGGCCACCACGGTCACCACGGTGGCCGTGGTGGGCAGCAGGGCCAGCACGACACGGCTCGCCGCTGACCCGATCCGGCCGCCCGACCCAGCAAGATGGTCCCACTCGTCACTCCAGTCACACTCACCACAGGCACAACACGACCCGACCACCGAGACCAAGAGAGACCCAGTGCCCCGCAACCGCATCCGCCGCCCGGCCGCCCGGCCCACCACGGCCGTCGTGACGACGGTCAGGCGCGGCAGCAGGCGGGGCTCGCCGCAGGTCCGGCTCCGCGTCGGGTTCGTGCTGATCGCCATGGTGCTCTCGCTGTTCGGGGCCCGGCTGGTGCAGCTGCAGGGCCTCGACCCCGGCTCCTACGCCGCGATGGCGGCCGCCGAGGGAACGGTCGACGTCGTACTGCCGGCCGAGCGCGGCGACATCCTCGACCGCAACGGCCAGCCGCTCGCGGCCTCCATCGACGGGCTGATGGTGGTCGGTGACCCCAAGATGACCGAGGACCAGGCGCCCGAGATCGCCCGCTTCCTCAGCCAGAAGCTCGACGTCGACTACTTCACGGTGCTCAAGCGCCTGCGCGACGAGGGCAGCCGCTTCGAGTACCTCGCGCGCCACGTCCCCTCGACGCTGGCCACCGACGTGCTCCGGGAGGCCGAGGACCGCGGCTACGAAGGGCTGTCCACCCGCCGCGACGCGGTGCGCAGCTACCCCGCCCACGACATCGCGGCCAACCTGGTCGGGTTCCTGGGGACCGACAAGCCGTACGGCGGCCTGGAGGAGATCTTCAACAAGGCGCTCTCGGGCAAGGACGGCAGCGAGAAGTACGAGGTCGGCGCCGGCAACCGGATCCCGCTCGGCGACAACACGACGGTCCGTGCGGTCGACGGCCAGGACCTGCACACGACGATCGACCGAGACCTGCAGTGGTACACCCAGCGCGTGCTCCGCCAGGCGGTCGAGAACTCCGGCGGCAGCTCGGGAATCGCGGTGGTCATGGACTCGCGGACCGGCGAGGTCCTCGCGTTGGCCGACGACCCCACGTTCGACGCGGACGACCCGGGCGCCTCGCCGGTCAAGGACCGACGGGCCCGCTCGCTCAACCTCTCGTACGAGCCGGGCTCGGTGGAGAAGGTGCTCACGCTCTCGGCGCTCATCGACACCGGCAAGGTCAACGCGCGCACCAAGATGCTGGTCCCCGGCGAGCTGCACCGCCAGGACCGCGTCATCCACGACCACTGGGACCACGGGCTGATCAAGCTGACGCTGGCCGGCGTGCTGGCCAAGTCGTCCAACGTCGGCACCGTGCTGGCTTCCGACAAGTTCGGTCCGGGCGAGCTGCGCTCGTACCTCGCCAAGTTCGGCCTCGGCCAGCCCACCAACGTCGGGCTCGGCGCCGAGTCGCGGGGCAACCTGCCCGACCCGAGCGTGTGGAACAGCCAGACCGGTGACCGGATCGCGTTCGGCCAGTCGCTCTCGGTGAACGCGGTGCAGATGGCCGCCGCCGTCAACACCCTCGCCAACGGCGGGGTCCGCGTCGACCCGACGCTGATCCAGGGCGAGGCCAGGCGCGACGACGGCATGGAGATCGGCACCGACGTCTCCACGACCCGCCGCGTGGTCTCCGCCAAGGCGGCTCGGCAGATGACGCTGATGATGGAGCGCGTCGTCGATGCCGACGACGGGGTGGCGCCGCTGGCCAACGTCCCGGGCTACCGGGTGGCCGGCAAGACCGGTACCGCCCAGCGGGTCGGCACCTGCGGCACCGGCGCGGCCAAGCACAGCTGCTACGACGGCACCAACACGGTCTCCTTCGCCGGCTTCGCCCCGGCCGAGAACCCGCGGTTCACCGTCTACGTCGTCATCCAGGCACCGAAGATCGCGGGCGCGGGCGGTGGCATCACGGCCGGCCCGGTGTTCTCGAAGCTGATGGGCTTCACGCTCCAGCGCTACGGCGTCCCCCCGAGCGACCGCAAGCAGACGGTCCTGCCCGTCGAGTGGTAGGCCACGAGACACTGGCCGAGTGGTGAGCGCACAGACCCGACCGGCGCAACCGCGGCAGACCCGGCTCGACGACCTGACGGCGTGGCTGCGCGGCGCGGCGTACGACGTCACCGCCAGCGGCGACCTCGAGACGGTGGTCTCCGGGCTGACCCTCAGCTCGCAGCGGAGCTTCGCCGGCGACCTGTACGCCGCCCTGCCCGGCTCCCACGCGCACGGGATGACCTTCGCCGCCGACGCTCTGGCGGCGGGGGCGGTCGCCCTGCTCACCGACCCGGCCGGGGCCGCCGACGCCCCGCCCGGCGTACCGCTGCTGGTCGTCGCCGAGCCTCGGAGGCTCCTGGGCCGGCTCGCCGCGCACGTGTACGGCGACCCGGCCGCCGCCATGCGGATGATCGGCGTGACGGGGACCCAGGGCAAGACCACCACCACCCGGCTGGCGGAGGGCGCCCTGCAGGGCTCGGGGGTCCGGGCGGGCGTCATCGGCACCGTCGGGACCCGGATCGCGGGGGAGGACGTCAAGACCTCGCTCACCACGCCGGAGGCGCCCGACCTGCACGCGCTGTTCGCGGTGATGCGCGAGCGTGAGGTGACCGCCTGCGCGATGGAGGTGAGCAGCCACGCGCTGGTGATGGGCCGGGTCGACGGCGTCGTCTTCGACGTCGCGGTCTTCCTCAACCTCGGCCGCGACCACCTCGACTTCCACTCCGACGAGGAGGACTACTACCTCGCCAAGGCCTCGCTCTTCACGCCGGAGCGGGCCCGCCTCGCCCTCGTCTGCGTGGACGACGAGCACGGCCGGCGGCTGGCGAGCGAGACCCCGCTGCCGGTGCGCACGTTCTCGACCGGGGGCACGGACGCGGACTGGACGGTGACCGACGTACGTCCGGGTCCGGACGGCTCGACGTTCCGCATCCTCGGGCCGGGCGTCGACGTCGAGGCCGGGGTCCCGCTCCCGGGCGCCTTCAACGTGAGCAACGCGCTGGCCGCCGTGGCGTCCTGCGGCGAGGCCGGGCTGGACGCCGGGTCCGTGGCTGCGGCGATGGCCGCCGGCGGCGGGGTCCCGGGCCGGTTCGAGCGGATCGACGCGGGCCAGCCGTTCACGGTGGTCGTGGACTACGCGCACAAGCCCGACGCCGTCCGGGCCGCCCTCGAGAGCCTGCGCCCGCTCACGGACGGCCGGCTGATCGTGGTCCTGGGAGCCGGCGGCGACCGTGACCCCGGCAAGCGGCCGCTCATGGGCGACCTCGCCGCGCGGCTCGCCGACGTGGTCGTCGTGACCGACGACAACCCGCGCACGGAGCCACCCGGCGCGATCCGCGCCGCGGTGCTCGAGGGCGCCCGCGCCGGCACCGCCCAGGTCCTCGAGGAGGGTGACCGACGGGCCGCGATCGCCACCGCGCTCGACCTTGCGCGTCCCGGCGACATCGTCGTCGTCGCAGGCAAGGGGCACGAGACCGGTCAGGAGGTCGACGGGGTGGTCCACCCCTTCGACGACCGCGAGGTGGTGCGCGAGCTGCTGGCGATGCAGCCACGGGCGTAAGTCGGTTACCGGTCGTCGGCGGGCCGCGTCGGACTCGGCAGCGGCGTACGGAATCATGGCCCAGCGGTCCGGGTCCAGACAGAAGGGGAGGCGATGAGAGCCATCCTGCTCAGCGGCGCGCTGGCGCTGCTCTTCTCTCTCCTGGGCTCCCGTGTCGCCATCAACCAGTTCCGCAGGATCGGCTTCGGCCAGCAGATCCGCGACGACGGCCCGACCAGCCACCACACCAAGATGGGCACCCCCACCATGGGCGGGGTCGTGGTCATCCTGGCCACGCTGGTCGGCTACTTCGTCGCGAAGCTCGCCACGATGAGCGCGCCGACCGCATCCGCGCTGCTGCTCCTGTTCCTCTTCGTGGGCATGGGCCTGGTCGGCTTCCTCGACGACTACATCAAGATCGCCCGGCAGCGGAGCCTGGGCCTGCGGAGCAAGGCCAAGATGATCGGCCAGACCGTGGTCGCGCTCGTCTTCGGCGGCCTGGCCGTCTCGCCGTGGCTCGAGGACGACGACGGCATCACCCCGGCGTCGAAGCACATCTCGTTCATCCGTGACTGGGAGAGCTTCGCGCTCCCGACCGTCGTCGTGATGGCGCTGATCTGGTTCATCGTCACCGCGACCAGCAACGGCGTGAACCTGACCGACGGCCTCGACGGGCTGGCCGCGGGCGCGTCCATGATGGTCTTCGGCGCCTACATGCTGGTGAACATCTGGCAGAACAACCAGTCCTGCGCCTCCTCCAGCCTCGACCCCGACAACGTGAGCCTGTGCTACACCGTCCGCGACCCGCTCGACCTCGCCGTGGTCGCGGCCGCGCTCACCGGCGCCTGCTTCGGCTTCCTGTGGTGGAACGCCTCGCCGGCCGCGATCTTCATGGGCGACACCGGTTCGCTGGCGTTGGGTGGAGCCGTGGCGGGGCTGGCGATCCTCACCCGCACCGAGCTGCTGCTCGTCATCCTGGGCGGGCTGTTCGTCCTCGAGACGGTCTCGGTGGTGCTCCAGGTCACCTGCTTCAAGGTCACCAAGAGGCTGACCGGCACGGGGCGCCGGATCTTCCGGATAGCCCCGATCCACCACCACTTCGAGATGCTCGGGTGGGAGCAGGTGACGGTGACGATCCGGTTCTGGATCATCACCGGCATCTGCGTGGCCGCCGGCCTGGGGATCTTCTACGCCGAGTGGGTCAGCGGCATCGGATGAACCCGAACCATTTGGGTCGGCACGACTCCTGGGAGGGCGTCCGCGCCGTCGTCGCCGGGTTCGGGGTCTCGGGCTTCGCCGCCGCCGACAACCTGCTGCACCTCGGCGCGACCGTCACCGCTCTCGACGAGAAGCCCGACGGCCCCGACGGGCGGGCCGCGAAGGCCGAGCTGCTCGAGGTGCTCGGTGCGACGATCCGGCTCGGGGCGGGCGTCACGTCGACGCTCCCCGACGACGTCGACCTGCTGGTCACCTCACCGGGCTGGCGACCCGACGCGCCCTTGCTCGCGCAGGCCCACGACCGCGGCGTACCGATCTGGGGCGAGGTCGAGCTGGCCTGGCGGCTTCGTGACCCCAACCACGACACGCCCTGGCTCGCGGTCACCGGCACCAACGGCAAGACCACGACGGTCCAGATGCTCGACGCGATCCTGCGCGCGGCCGGGCTGCGCAGCGTCGCGGCCGGCAACGTCGGGCTCCCGCTGGTCGAGGCGGTCATGGACCCGGCGCCGTACGACGTGCTCGCGGTCGAGCTCTCCAGCTTCCAGCTCCACTACACCGAGTCGATGAGCGCCGAGGCCGCGGCCGTCCTGAACGTCGCCGAAGACCACCTCGACTGGTACGCCACCATGGCGGCGTACGCCGCCGACAAGGGGCGCATCTACGAGCGGGTGCAGCGCGCCTGCGTCTACAACGTCGCCGACCCGGTCACCGAGGAGCTGGTCCGCGAGGCCGAGGTGGTCGAGGGCGCCCGCGCCGTCGGCTTCACGCTCGGCATGCCCCGCGTCGGGATGGTCGGCCTGGTCGAGGACATCCTCGCCGACCGCGCCTTCATCGAGGAGCGGGAGAGCAGCGCCGCCGAGCTGTGCACGCTGGCCGACCTGGCCGCACCCGGCACGCCCGGCCCGGCACCGCACACGGTCGAGAACGCCCTGGCCGCAGCGGCGCTGGCCCGGTCGCACGGCGTCAGCCAGGCGGCCGTCCGCGCCGGGCTGCGCGGCTTCCGCCCCGACGGTCACCGGATCGCGCTGGTGGCCGTGCGCGAGGGCGTCACCTGGGTCGACGACTCCAAGGCCACCAACCCGCACGCGGCGCTCGCGTCGCTGCTCGCCTACGACCCCGTGGTCTGGGTGGCCGGGGGTCTCGCGAAGGGGGCGTCGTTCGACGACCTGGTGCGGACCGTCGCCGGCCGGTTGCGCGGCGCGGTGCTCCTCGGCCGCGACCGGGACGTCATCGCCGAGGCTCTCGCGCGACACGCACCGGATGTGCCGGTGATCCTCGTGGACACGCGTGAGACTTCTGTGACAGAAGGTGACCATGCGTCTGTTGGGGCAACTCCCATGCGACGAGTCGTGGCTGCCGCGGCCGGGCTCGCCCGGCCCGGCGACACGGTGCTCCTCGCCCCGGGATGCGCCTCGCAGGACATGTTCACCGACTACGCCGCCCGCGGTGACGCGTTCGCCGCGGCGGTCCAGGAGCTGACCGGCTAGCACGCGGAAGGGGCGGCGCGCGGATGACGACGGCGAACCCCGAGGGCACCCGTCCCCGCCGCTTCGAGCTCCCGGGGCTCCCGACCAGGCTCCGCCTGCGCCGCCAGCTGGCCCACGTGGTCGCGACCGAGTCGTCGGTCCGGCCGCGCACCTGGTTCGGCTCGCTGCGCGCGGCGCTCGACCGGCCGCTCACGTCGTACTACCTGCTGGTCGGCGCGTCCGCGCTGCTGCTCACCATCGGGCTGATCATGGTGCTCAGCGCCAGCAGCGTGTACTCCTACGAGGTCAACGACGGCGACTCGTACGCCGTGGTCCGCCGCCAGCTCGTGTGGGTCCTGATCGGGCTGCCGCTCGCGTGGGTCGCCAGCCGGCTGCCGCACCGCTGGGTCCGGCGGCTCGCCTACCCGGGCTTCTCGATCTCGCTGGTGCTGCTGCTGCTCACGGCGTTCTTCGGTGTCGAGCGCAACGGCAACCAGAACTGGCTCGGCGTGGGGCCCGTCGTCATCCAGCCCTCGGAGATCGCCAAGCTCGCGATGGTCATCTGGGCCGCGCACATCTACGCCAACAAGGAGCGCCGGCTCTCGAGCACCCACGAGATCGTCGTCCCCGTGGTGCCGGGCATGGTCCTGGCCACCGGGCTGGTGGTGCTCGGCAACGACCTCGGCACGGCGCTGGTGCTGTTCGCGCTGCTGCTGGGCTCGCTGTGGGTGGTCGGTGCGCCGCGGCGGTTCTTCACGATCATGTTCTCGGTCGTCGCCGTCGGCCTCTTCGTCCTCGTCGGCACGAACGCCGAGCGGCTCGGCCGGGTGACCACCTTCATCGACCCGTTCAACGACTACCACGACAAGGGCTGGCAGCCCGCCCACGGCCTCTACGCCCTCTCGACCGGCGGCCTGTTCGGCCAGGGCATCGGCGCCAGCCAGCAGAAGTGGGGCGACCTCCCTGAGGCGCACACCGACTTCATCTTCGCGGTGCTCGGCGAGGAGCTGGGCCTGGCCGGCACGCTGCTGGTCATCACGCTGTTCCTCACGATCGCGTTCGCCGCACTGCGGGTCGCGCGGCGTACGGCCGACCCCTTCGTCCGCTACGCGTCGTTCGGCATCGTCGTCTGGCTGGTCGGCCAGATGATGATCAACGTCGGGATGGTGCTCGCACTGCTGCCGGTCATCGGCATCCCGCTGCCGCTGATCTCCTACGGCGGGTCCGCGCTCCTGCCGTCTCTCGTGGCCCTCGGCCTGCTGGTCGGCTTCGCGCGCCGCGAGCCGGAGGCCGCCCGCGCGCTGGCCCAGCGACGCAAGCTGCGCTCGGCGGGACTGTCGGCCGCCCGCTCCCGCTGATTTCGCAGGTCACTGCCTAGTCTCTGCACTGATGCGCATCCTCCTCGCCGGCGGCGGCACCGCCGGCCACACCTCTCCGCTGCTGGCGACGGCCGACGCGCTGCGTCGGCTCGACCCCGCGGCGGAGATCACCTGCCTGGGCACGGCCCGCGGGCTGGAGACCCGCGTCGTCCCCGAGGCCGGCTACCCGCTGGAGCTGATCGCGCCCGTACCGCTGCCCCGGAAGCCCTCGGTCGACCTGCTGAAGGTCCCGGGCCGGCTGCGCGGCGCGGTGAAGGAGGCCCGCGCGGTGCTCGACCGGGTCCGGCCGGACGTGGTGGTCGGCTACGGCGGCTACGTCTCGATGCCGGCCTACCTGGCCGCGTGGCGGGCCAAGGTGCCGGTCGTCGTCCACGAGCAGAACGCGTTGCCTGGCCTGGCCAACCGGGCCGGCGCCCGGATCGCCCGGCGGGTCGCGGTCAGCTTCCCGGACACGCCGCTCCGGCACGCGGAGTACGTCGGCCTGCCGATCCGCACGATGATCTCCGGCCTCGACCGCGTCGCCCTGCGCGCGGAGGCGCGGGCCTTCTTCGGCCTCGACGCCGACCGGCCGACCCTGGTGGTCACCGGTGGGTCGCAGGGTGCGCGCAACGTCAACACCGCCGTCGCCGGCGCCGCCCGTGCGCTGGGTGACGCGGGCGTTCAGGTGCTGCACGTCGTCGGCCCCAAGAACGACGTGGTGCCCCAGGCCGGCGTGCCGACCTACGTGCCGATCGGCTTCGTCGACCGGATGGACTACGCACTGGCCGCCGCCGACCTGATGGTCTGCCGGGGCGGTGCCTCGAGCGTCACGGAGGCGGCCGCGGTCGGACTGCCGACGATCCTGGTGCCCCTCCCGATCGGCAACGGCGAGCAGGTGCTGCACGCCCAGCGACTCGCCGACGCCGGGGGAGCGGTGGCGGTGACCGACGCCGACTTCACCGCGGCGTGGGTCACCGCGAACGTGCCGCCGCTGGTCGCGGACACCCAGAAGCTGGCCGCCATGAGCACGGCCGCCTCGGCGCTGATTCCGCGCGACGCCGACGAGAAGCTGGCCCGCATCGTGCTGGAGACCAGCAGATGAAGGTGAGCGTGCCGGACGAGCTGCTCCCGGCGCACCGCCTCGGGCACGTGCACTTCGTCGGCATCGGCGGCGCCGGGCTGTCCGCGATCGCCCGGATCATGCTGGCTCGCGGGATCGCCGTGAGTGGCAGCGACGGCGTCGACTCACCGACCCTCGACGCGCTGCGTGCCCTGGGCGCACGGGTGTACGTCGGGCACGCCGCCGACCAGCTCGGCGACGCGGACACCGTCGTCGTGTCGACGGCGGTGCGGGAGGACAACCCCGAGTACGCCGCGGCGCTCGAGCGCGGCCTGCGGGTGCTGCCTCGCTCGGCGGCCCTCGCCTCGGTGATGGCCGGCCGCCAGGTGGTCGCCGTCGCCGGCACGCACGGCAAGACCACGACCACGGCGCTGCTCACCGGGGCGCTCGTCGCGGCCGGCGCGGACCCGACGTACGCCATCGGGGCCGACGTCGCCGCCACCGGCAGCAACGCGGCCGAGGGGACCGGTGACCTCTTCGTCGCGGAGGCCGACGAGAGCGACGGCGCCTTCCTGCACTACGCGCCGTACGCCGCGATCGTCACGAACATCGAGGCCGACCACCTCGACCACTGGGTGACCGAGGAGGCGTATGCGAACGCCTTCGACGACTTCGCCGGCACCGTCGACCCGACCGGCTTCCTGGTCTGCTGCGTGGACGACGCCGGTGCCGCGGCGCTGGCGGCGCGGCAGCGAGTGAGCGGCCTGCGCGTGGTGACCGTGTCGACGCGGCCGGACGTGGCAGACGTCGGACCGGAGGCACTGGCCGGCTTCACGCTCTGGGCACCCGGCGACCACTACCTCGCCGACGCGCTGCTGGCCCTGGCCGCCGGGCGCACCCTCGGTTACGCCGACGCCGAGCTGGCCGGCGGTATCGCGTCGTTCACGGGGACCCGGCGGCGGATGGAGCGCAAGGGCGAGGCCGGCGGAGTCCGCGTCTACGACAGCTACGCGCACCACCCGACCGAGATCACCGGCGACCTCGCCTCCGCCCGGGAGCTGGCCGGCCACGGCCGGCTGCTCGTGGCGTTCCAGCCGCACCTGGTCTCGCGCACCCGGACGTTCGGGACCGCGATGGGCGAGGCGCTGGGCGCGGCGGACGAGGTCGTCGTCTGCGACGTCTACCTCGCCCGCGAGGATGCCGACCCCTCCGTGACGGGCGCGATGGTGGCGTCCGCCGTACCCCTCCCTCCCGAGCACGTCGCCTTCGTGCCCGACCTCGACGACGTCCCCGCCGCCCTGGTCTCCCGGGCGCGTCCCGGAGACCTGGTGCTGACCCTGGGTGCCGGCAGTGTCACCGAGGTCGGCCCACGGGTCCTCGAGCTCCTCGCCGACGACCTGGGCGGTGATCGTGCGTAGCCTCCGCCGCTCGCCCGCCGGGGACGAGACGACCGGCGGGACGATCGAGCCGACGGTCGACAAGGCCACCAGACGCAGCAGGCGACGGTTCGCCCGCCGGCAGTGGCGCCGCCGCTGGCTGGCCTGGCGCTACCTCCTCGTGATCGGGCTGGTCCTCGCGATCGTCGGCGGGGGGATCTACGCCGTGTGGTTCTCGACGTGGCTCGCCGTCGAGGACATCGAGGTCAGCGGGGCCCAGACCGTCGAACCCGCCGACATCCGAGCCCGGTCCGGCATCGACGAGGGGGAGCCCCTGGTCCGCGTCGACCTGGCGACGGCCGAGCGGCGCATCGGTGCACTGGCCGTCGTCCGGTCGGTGTCGGTGACCCGGCAGTGGCCGCACGGCGTCCTGATCTCGATCGAGGAGCGGGTCCCGATCGCGGTGGTCGAGATCGGCGGCCGGCTGCGCGGCATGGACGCCGACGGCGTCGTCTTCCGCGACTACAAGAAGGCGCCGCCCGGGCTGCCCCGCGTCGAGACCGCGATCGGCACGACCTCGGCCGCGCTCAAGGAGGCCGCGGACGTGATCTCGGCGCTGCCCCAGGAGCTCAGCCTCCTCGTCGACCACGTCCAGGTCACGACCGTCGACCAGATCTCGCTGGTCCTGAAGGACGGCCGCACGGTGTTCTGGGGGAGCGCGGAGGAGTCCGACACCAAGGCCGAGGTCCTGGCCACCCTGCTCGCCACCGTCCAGGCGGACCTCTACGACGTCAGCGTGCCGTCCAAGCCCACCACCCGCTGACCACGTTGACCCGGCGCAAAGTTTGAGCCGGGTCAACGACTCACCCGCGTGTCGCCACCACTCCGACCACACGCGTCCCTACTGTCATCGGCACGGACAGGTTGACATAACTATAACCCTCAGCCTGAGGGTGACAGTTGAAGCCGGAGGACTGCCAGAGAAGGGGCATGGACGTGGCCGCAGCGCAGAACTACCTCGCAATCATCAAGGTCGTGGGCATTGGTGGAGGCGGTGTCAACGCCGTCAACCGGATGATCGAGGTCGGCCTCAAGGGCGTCGAGTTCATCGCGATCAACACCGACGCCCAGGCCCTGCTCATGAGCGACGCCGACGTCAAGCTCGACATCGGCCGTGAGCTCACCCGCGGCCTCGGCGCCGGCGCCAACCCCGAGGTCGGCCACCAGGCCGCCGACGACCACGCCGACGAGATCGAGGAGGTCCTCAAGGGGGCCGACATGGTCTTCGTCACCGCGGGTGAGGGCGGCGGCACCGGCACCGGCGGCGCACCGGTCGTCGCTCGGATCGCCCGCTCCCTCGGCGCGCTGACCATCGGTGTGGTCACCCGCCCGTTCGCGTTCGAGGGCCGCCGCCGCGCCGGCTCCGCCGAGGAGGGCATCGCCAACCTCCGCGAGGAGGTCGACACCCTCATCGTGATCCCCAACGACCGGCTGCTCTCCATCTCCGACCGCAACGTCTCCGTCCTCGACGCCTTCAAGCAGGCCGACCAGGTGCTCCTCCAGGGCGTCAGCGGCATCACCGACCTCATCACCACTCCGGGGCTGATCAACCTCGACTTCGCCGACGTGAAGTCGGTGATGGCCAACGCCGGGTCCGCGCTGATGGGCATCGGCTCGGCGCGCGGCGAGGACCGCTCGGTCGCTGCCGCCGAGATGGCGGTCTCGAGCCCGCTCCTCGAGGCGTCGATCGACGGCGCCCACGGCGTCCTGCTCTCGATCGCCGGCGGCTCCGACCTCGGCCTGTTCGAGATCAACGAGGCGGCCGCGCTGGTCGCCGAGGCCGTGCACCCCGACGCCAACATCATCTTCGGCGCGACCATCGACGATGCGCTCGGTGACGAGGTCCGGGTCACCGTGATCGCGGCCGGCTTCGACGGTGGCACGCCGAAGCGCGCCCACGAGGGTTCCGCGCTGCGCCGCACTCCGCCGAAGCAGACCCAGGCCGAGACTCGGGCCGCGGCCGCGGCGATGAGCGGGCAGCGGCAGGAGGACAAGGAGAGGGTGCCCGCGGGCGCTTCGACCTCCACGACGCCTGCCTCGGCCACGAGCCCGCGCCCGGCGCCGAAGCCGATGCAGTTCGACGACGACGACCTGGACGTGCCCGACTTCCTCAAGTAGCCGCTTGTACACCTTCCGCACCGACTTCGGCCCCGCCGACCTGGCCTTCACGGACAGGTCCGGCGGGGTCAGTGCGTCGCCGTACGACGAGCTCAACCTGGCGATCTCGGGCGGCGACGACGACACGGCGAAGGCCGAGAACCGTCGGCGGCTGCTGGCCGACTTCGCCCCGGACGACGTGCTCTGCGACCTCCACCAGGTGCACGGTGCCGACGTGGTCCTGGCGGCTCCCGAGTGGCCGCAGCGGCCGCACGCCGACGGCATCGTCGCCACGACGCCCGGCGTGACGCTGCTGGTCCGGGCCGCTGACTGCGTGCCGGTGCTGCTGGTCGCGCCCGACGAGGGCGTGATCGGCGCGGCTCACTCCGGGCGTCCCGGCATGGTGGCGGGCGTCGTCCCGGCGACGGTGGCCCGCATGCGCGAGCTCGGCGCCGGCCGGATCGAGGGCTGGATCGGGCCGCACGTGTGCGGCCGCTGCTACGAAGTGCCCGAGCAGATGCGCGCCGACGTCGCCGCGGTCGTCCCCGACTCCTACTCCGAGACCTCCTGGGGCACTCCCTCGGTCGACCTCGGCGCCGGCGTCCGGGCGCAGCTCGAGGAGCTCGACGTCGCGGTCAACGACGTGAGTCGGTGCACCCGCGAGTCCGACGACCTCTACTCCTACCGGCGCGACGGCGAGCGGGCGGGCCGGCTCGCCGCCGTGGTCCGACTCCGAGGCGACACAGCATGAGCCGCCGCGACGAGATCGAGGCGGGGCTCGACGCCGTGCATCGCCGCATCGCCGGCGCCTGCGCCGACGCCGGTCGGGCGCCCGAAGACGTTCGGCTGGTGGTGGTCACCAAGTTCTTCCCGGCGAGCGACGTCCGGATCCTCGCCGAGCTCGGCGTCACCGACGTCGGCGAGAACCGACACCAGGAGGCCGAGGCCAAGGCCGCGGAGTGCGCCGACCTCGACCTGCAGTGGCACTTCATCGGCGGACTGCAGAGCAACAAGGCGGCCGCCGTGGCGTCGTACGCCGCGGTGGTCGAGTCCGTCGACCGGCGCAAGCTGGTCGGCCCCCTCTCCCGCGGCGCCCACCAGCGGTCGCACCCGGTCGACGTGCTGCTCCAGGTCTCGCTCGACCCACCGGAGCGAGACGGTCGCTCCGGCGCCGACCCCGCAGAACTCGACGAGCTGGCGGCCGCCGTCGACGACGCAGGCATGCTCACGCTGCGCGGCCTGATGGCCGTCGCACCCCTCGACGAGGACCCCGTCCCGGCGTTCGCCAGGCTCGCCGACGTCCGCGCGGCGTTCCTCACCCACCACCCGTCGGCGACCTGGCTCTCGGCGGGGATGAGCGCGGACCTCGAGCACGCGATCCGGGCCGGCGCGACACACGTGCGCGTTGGCTCTGCGGTCCTCGGTTCGAGGCCCACGAACCAGTAATGTCCCAAACAGATGTAGGCAGCCAGGAGGAGCGGCACGGCGCGACCCGGCCGCCGGACCCGGAAGGCAACAACCATGAGCGGCGCGATGCGCAGGATCGGTGAGTACCTCGGCCTGCTCGAGGACACCGGCCGTTACGACGACGAGTACGCCCAAATGGACGACCCGCGCTACGACGACACGTACGACGGGCACTACCCCGACGAGACCAGCCCGGTGGCGGCCGAGCGGCCGACGCGCCGCGAGGCCCGCGAGGCCCGCCAGGCCGCGACGGTCGCGCATCTCGACGACCGCCGCCGCGGTGGGGCCCCGACCATGACCGCGGCTCCCCGGGTCGCCGAGCTGTCCCGGATCACGACGCTGCACCCTCGCACCTACAACGAGGCCCGCACCGTCGGTGAGAACTACCGCGACGGCACGCCGGTGATCATGAACCTGTCGGAGATGGACGACAACGACGCCAAGCGGCTCGTCGACTTCGCGGCCGGCCTCATCTTCGCGACCCGCGGTTCGATCGAGCGGGTGACGAGCAAGGTGTTCCTGCTCTCGCCGCCCAACGTCTCGGTCGCGGCCGAGGACAAGGCCCGGATCGCGGACGGCGGCTTCTTCAACCAGAGCTGACCCTCCCGCTCGTCGGACGACGCGGTGTGGCGATGCGCCCGGCGGTTGGCCGACCGGGCATGATCGTCGCGTGCACGCCGTCTGGTCGCTCATCCACATCGCGCTGTGGATCTTCATCGCGCTCATGTGGATCCGCTTCGTCGTGGACTGGGTGCAGATCTTCGCGCGGAACTGGTCCCCGACAGGGTTCCTGCTGGTGGTGCTCGAGCTCGTCTACTCGGCCACCGACCCGCCGATCAAGGCGCTGCGCCGGGTGATCCCACCGCTGCGGATCGGGACCATCGCCCTGGACCTGTCGTTCATCATCGTGATGATCGTCGCCTACATGTTGCTGTATATCGTCGGTGGCTTCCTCTAGCGAAGGGGAAGTGAATGCACCTGCCAGTTCGCAGCACCTGTCACATCAGCCCCATGACAGGCGCTACAGTTCCGAGGAAGACTTTCCGTCTGGATGAGATTCCGGATGCCAGGGGCTCGAAGAAGATGAATGGGTGGGAACATGCCGCTGACGCCTGAGGACGTGAGTAACAAGCGCTTCACGCCAGTCCGGCTCCGCGAGGGCTACGACATGGGTGAGGTCGACCAGTTCCTCGACGAGGTCGAGGCCGAACTGGCCCGGCTGACCAAGGAGAACGACGACCTGCGCTCGAAGCTGTCGGCGGCTCAGACCGGTGGCGGCTCCGGCTTCCAGGACACGTCGTCCACGGCCCAGACGCCCGCCGTCCAGGAGCGCGAGCCCGAGCCCCCGCCGGCCCCCGAGCCGACCCCGGTCCCGGTCCCGGTGGCCGAGCCCGTCGCTGCCGCCGCCGGCCCCGAGACGATCCGGGTCGAGACCGTCCCGCAGGCGTCCAACGCCGCGGCCCGGCTGCTCGAGATCGCCACCCGCAACGCCGACGAGCTCGTCGAGTCCGCCAAGAACGAGGCCGACAAGATCATCGGCGAGGCCCGCACCAAGTCCGAGCGGCTCGAGTCCGAGTCCAAGGTCAAGGCCGACCGCGTCGAGTCCGACGCCCGCACCCGCGCCCAGATGCTCGACTCCGAGACCGCCGAGCGCCGCCAGCAGATGTTCGGTGAGCTCGAGCGCGAGCGCGACAAGCTCAACAGCGAGGTCGAGACGCTGCGGGCCTTCGAGCGCGAGTACCGCTCCCGCCTCAAGAGCTACTTCAGCCAGCAGCTCGAGGCGCTCTCGGGCCCGGGGGAGTCGCCCGCGGTGTCCGACGAGCAGCAGCCGGCACCCAAGCGGCTGCGCTCGATCCTCGGCGACGACGAGGTCTGAGGGCCGGTCAGCCCCGCCTTGCCACCGCCTGACCTGTGCCTTCCGGTTACGTAAACGCTTGCGCGGGTTGATCACCTCTTGAGCGCGCCTGTTTGAGTGGGCGCGGGTCAGCCGATACGGTTCCGCGCAGCACCCGTGGCCCACCGCCACGGTCTAGGCCACCAGGAAGGCCCGCTCGATGGCGCGCACCAGCACCCGCTCCCTCGCCGGACGGACGGCGACCGCCGCCCGCAAGGTGATCGGCCGTCGTACGGCGAAGGCCACCTCCGGCGCGGCGGCCTCGACCAAGAAGACCGCGACCAAGTCCGCGGCCAAGAAGGCGCCCGCGAAGAAGGCTGCGCCGGCGAAGAAGGCCCCGGCCAAGAAGGCGCCTGCGAAGAAGGCGGCCCCCGCGAAGAAGGCCGCGCCCGCGAAGAAGGCGCCCGCGAAGAAGGCGCCCGGCGAAGAAGGCGCCCGGCCGAAGAAGGCGCGCCGGCGAAGAAGGCGCCCGCCAAGAAGGCGCCCGCGAAGAAGGCCGCGCCGGCGAAGAAGGCGCCCGCCAAGAAGGCGCCTGCGAAGAAGGCGCCGGCGAAGAAGGCTCCCGCCAAGAAGGCTCGCCGGCCAAGAAGGCGCCCGCCAAGAAGGCTGCGCCGGCCAAGAAGGCGCCCGCCAAGAAGGCCGCACCGGCCAAGAAGGCGCCCGCCAAGAAGGCCGCACCGCCAAGAAGGCTCCCGCCAAGAAGGCCGTACCCGCCAAGAAGGCGGCGCCCGCGAAGAAGGCCGCGCCCGTCGCCAAGGCCCCCGCGAAGAAGACCACCCCGCTGAAGAAGGCGCCCGCGGCCCGGAAGGCACCGGTCAGCTCGCTGGTGGTCAAGGCGGGAGAGGGCGCCTGGACCAAGGGCGAGCTCAAGGGGGTCCTCGACCAGCTGCACGAGCAGCGCGAGCACAGCCTGGCGATGATCGCCGCGCAGTCCTCGGAGCTGACCGGCCTGATGCGCGACCCGGGAGACGGGGCCGGCCAGGACCAGGCCGACATGGGGGCGACCAGCTTCGAGCGCGACCACGAGCTCACCGTCCTGAACAGCGAGCGCGACAAGCTGCACCAGATCGACCGTGCGCTGGCGCGCATCGACGACGGCACCTACGGCATCTGTGAGTCGTGCGGGGAGCCCATCGGCAAGATGCGGTTGATGGCATTTCCGCGTGCCACACTGTGTATGACATGCAAGCAGCGCGAGGAACGTCGCTGAGTCACGACGACTCCAGCCTGAACGACACCCAGTCCGTTCCGTCCTACGCGCGGGTCCGGGTCATCCTGGTCGCCGTCTTCGCCCTGCTCTACGCCGTCGACCAGGCCACCAAGTGGCTGGCCGTCGACAGGCTCACCGGCAAGCCGGACAAGGAGCTGCTCGGCGACCTGCTGGTGCTGAACCTGACCCGGAATGCGGGCGCCGCCTTCAGCACCGGCACCGGCTACACCGGGTTGTTCACCGCGCTCGCGATCGTGGCGGTGCTGGTCGTGGTGTGGCTGAGCCGACGGGTCCGCAACTACATGTGGGCGGTCGCCTTCGGGTTCCTGCTCGCCGGCATCACCGGCAACCTCACCGACCGGATCTTCCGCGCCCCCGGGGGGCTGCGCGGGCACGTGGTGGACTTCCTCCAGCTGCCGCACTGGCCGATCTTCAACGTCGCCGACATGTGCATCAACATCGCGGCCGCTCTGATCCTGGTGCAGGCCTTCCGCGGGATCCGGCTGGACGGATCGCGGATCGCTCGCCGTACCGACGAGCCCTCGGACTCGTGACCGCTCACGGCACGAGCGCAGACCACCGCACCCTCCCGGTGCCGGACGGACTGGCAGGCGAGCGCGTGGACGCCGCGCTCGCTCAGATGTTCGGGCTCTCGCGCACCCGCGCCGCCGACCTGATCGCCCGCGGCCTGGTGCGCGTCGACGGCGCCGACACCGCCAAGAGCGACCGGGTGCTCGCCGGAGCGACGGTCGACGTGACCCTCCCGGTCGAGACCAACCCGCTCGACGTCGTGCCGGAAGAGGTCGAGGGCATCCAGATCATCCACGACGACCCGTCGATCGTGGTGATCAGCAAGCCGGTGGGCGTCGCCGTGCACCCCTCACCCGGCTGGACCGGTCCCACCGTGGTCGGTCACCTGGCCGCGGCCGGGTTCAAGATCGCGACCAGCGGCGCCTCGGAGCGGCAGGGGATCGTGCAGCGGCTGGACGTCGGCACCTCGGGCGTGATGGTCATCTGCAAGTCCGAGCACGCCTACTCGGTGCTCAAGAACGCGTTCCGCAACCGCGACGTCGACAAGGTCTACCACGCGCTGGTGCAGGGCCACCCCGACCCGCTCGAGGGCACCATCGACGCACCGATCGGCCGGCACCCCAAGGCGGACTACAAGTTCGCGGTCATGGCCGAGGGACGGGCCAGCGTCACGCACTACTCGACGCTGGAGGCCCACCGGTTCGCGTCCCTGCTGGAGGTGCACCTCGAGACCGGACGGACCCACCAGATCCGGGTGCACATGGCCGCGCTCAAGCATCCGTGCGTGGGCGACCTGACCTACGGTGCCGACCCCACCCTCGCCAAGCGGTTCGGGCTGGAGCGGCAGTGGCTGCACGCCGTGAAGCTCGGGTTCGAGCACCCCGACAGCGGGGAGTACGTCGAGTACGAGTCGGCGTACCCCGACGACCTCGCGAGGGCCCTCGAGGCGGTCCGCGGTGCCGACTGACGAGCTCCTGCTGCGCCCGGTGGCGCCCGACGACCTGCCCGGCATCGCCGAGCTCCACATCCGGGTCCGCGCCGCGGCGTACCCCGCGATGCCGCACGGCATCCACCCCGACCACGAGGCCCGGGCCTGGGTGGCGGGTTGGGACCTGTCGAAGTTCGACGTCTGGGTGGCCGAGCTGGGTGGCGAGCTGGTCGGCTACGCCCGCTCGGACCGCGAGTGGCTCGACGACCTGTACGTCGAGCCCGGCGTCCAGGGCAGCGGTGTCGGCTCCGCGCTCCTCGACCTGGTCAAGGCCCAGCGGCCGGCCGGGTTCTGCCTGTGGGTCTTCGAGTCCAACGAGCCCGCCCGCGCGTTCTACCGCGCCCGCGGCCTGGTCGACCTCGAGCGCACCGACGGCGCCGCCAACGAGGAGAAGGCCCCCGACATCCGGATGGCCTGGCCCGGCAGCGACCCGCTCGCCTTCTACCGCTCGCTGATCGACTCGGTGGACCACGACCTCGGCGAGCTCCTCAACCGCCGCGCCGCGATCACCGCTGCCGTCCAGCCGCACAAGGAAACCTCCGAGCGCGACCTGGACCGCGAGCGCGAGATCTCCCGCGCCCTGGCCCTGCGCGCCCCCGCCCTGGGTGAGGAGCGGCTGTACCGGATCGTGCACCAGATCATCAGCGAGAGCCTCGACGCCGCGGGCATCTCGGAGGAGTAGTTCCCGAACCTCGGACTGTCGGTGGCGCCTGCCACCATCGCGACAGTTGCCGTCGTAGGCTGAGGCCCTTCCCCCAGGATCCTCGGCGTTCGGCGTCGAACCCCTGACCTCAGCTCTGTTCGCACGCCCCGACGATCCGGTGAGGAGCCCACCACACCTATGCCCGGCCAGGACTCGTTCGTCCACCTGCACGTGCACACCGAGTACTCCATGCTCGACGGTGCGGCACGGTTGGGCGACCTGACCCAACGGGCAGCAGAGCTCGAGATGCCGGCGATCGCGATGACCGACCACGGCAACGTGTTCGGGGCCTACGAGTTCTACCGGTTGGCCAAGCAGGCCGGGGTCAAGCCGATCATCGGCATCGAGGCCTACGCCGCACCCAACATCAGCCGCTTCGAGCGCAAGGGCGTCAACTTCTACGGCGGCGGGCCCGACGACATCTCGGCTCGCGGCGCCTACACGCACATGACGCTGCTCAGCGAGACGACCGAGGGGATGCACAACCTCTTCCGGCTCAGCACCGGTGCGTGGAGCGACGGCTTCTTCAAGCAGCCGCGCATCGACCGCGAGCTCCTGTCCCGATACGGCAAGGGCCTGATCGCGACCACCGGGTGTCCGTCGGGCGAGGTCCAGGTCCACCTGCGCAACAACAACTACGACGCGGCCCGGCAGGCAGCCGCGGACCACCAGGACATCCTCGGCCGGGACAACTACTTCCTCGAGCTGATGGACCACGGCATCGACATCGAGACCCGGGTCCGTGAGGGGCTGCTCCGGCTGGCCAAGGACCTGCAGATCCCGCTGCTGGCCACCAACGACTCCCACTACGTCATGCGTGAGGACGCGCCCAGCCAGGAGCACCTGCTCTGCATCAACTCCGGGTCGACGATGGACATCCCGGCCGGTGACGGCCCGGGCCAGCGGTTCGCCTTCAACGGCGACGGCTACTACCTCAAGTCCGCGGCCGAGATGCGTGAGATCTGGCGCGAGCTGCCCGAGGCCTGCGACAACACGCTGCTGATCGCCGAGCGCTGCAACGTCGAGTTCACCGAGGGCAACGGCACCTACATGCCGCGCTTCCCGTGTCCGGAGGGCCACACCGAAGAAACCTGGCTCCTCCAGGAGGTCGAGCGCGGGCTGGCCCGGCGCTACCCCGACGGTGTCAGCGCGGAGGTGCGCGACCGGGCGAGCTTCGAGATCGGCGTCATCCTCAAGATGGGCTTCCCGGGCTACTTCCTGGTGGTCGCCGACTTCATCAACTGGGCCAAGCAGCAGGGCATCCGGGTCGGGCCAGGGCGTGGCTCCGGTGCCGGCTCGATGGTCGCCTACGCGCTGCGCATCACCGACCTCGACCCGATCCGGCACGGCCTGCTGTTCGAGCGGTTCCTCAACCCCGAGCGCATCTCGATGCCCGACTTCGACATCGACTTCGACGAGCGTCGGCGTGGCGAGGTGATCCGCTACGTCACCGAGAAGTACGGCGAGGACCGGGTGGCGATGATCGTCACCTACGGCACCATCAAGGCCAAGCAGGCGGTGAAGGACTCCAGCCGGATCCTCGGCTACCCGTTCGCGATGGGCGACCGGGTCACCAAGGCGATGCCGGCCGCGGTGATGGGCAAGGACGTCCCGCTCAAGGAGATCTTCAACCCCGAGCACAAGCGCTACGGCGAGGCCGGGGAGTTCCGCGGCCTCTACGACAACGACCCCGACGTCAAGCGGGTGGTCGACACCGCGCTGGGGATCGAGGGGCTCAAGCGCCAGTGGGGCGTGCACGCCGCGGGCGTGATCATGTCGAGCGAGCCGCTGGCCGACGTGATCCCGCTGCTCAAGCGACCCGCCGACGGCGTGATGATCACCCAGTTCGACTACCCGACGTGTGAGTCGCTCGGGCTGATCAAGATGGACTTCCTCGGGCTGCGCAACCTCACGGTGCTCGACGACTGCGTGCACAACATCGAGGTCAACCGCGGCGAGACGCTGGTCCTGGAGGACCTGCCCCTCGACGACGTCGAGTCCTACCAGCTCCTCGGCACCGGCAACACCCTCGGCGTCTTCCAGCTCGACGGCGGCCCGATGCGGTCGCTGCTGCGGCTGATGCGGCCCGACAGCTTCGAGGACATCTCCGCGGTCCTCGCGCTCTACCGGCCCGGACCCATGGGCGTCGACTCCCACACCAACTACGCGCTCCGCAAGAACGGCAAGCAGGAGATCAACCCGGTCCACCGAGAGCTCGCGGAGCCGCTCGCGGAGATCCTCGAGCCGACCTACGGCCTGATCGTCTACCAGGAGCAGATCCTGGCGGTGGCCCAGAAGGTGGCGGGCTACACGCTGGGCCAGGCGGACCTGCTGCGCAAGGCGATGGGCAAGAAGAAGAAGGAGATCCTCGACGCCGAGAAGGGCCCGTTCTCGCAGGGGATGAGAGCAAACGGCTACTCCGCGGCCGCGATCGAGGCGCTGTGGGAGACCCTGGTCCCGTTCTCGGACTACGCCTTCAACAAGGCCCACACCGCGTCGTACGGCCTGATCTCCTACTGGACCGCCTACCTCAAGCAGCACTACGCGCCCGAATACATGGCGGCCCTGCTCACCTCGGTCAGGGATGACAAGGACAAGTCCGGGATCTACCTCAACGAGTGCCGCCGGATGAAGATCCAGGTGCTCCCGCCCGACGTCAACGAGTCGTCCGCCAACTTCACCCCGGTCGGCAACGACATCCGGTTCGGCCTCACCGCGATCCGCAACGTCGGCCACAACGTCGTCGACGGCATCGTGGCCGCCCGCGCCGAGAAGGGCCGCTACCTCGACTTCAACGACTTCCTCGAGAAGGTCCCCGCGCTGGTCTGCAACAAGCGCGTCGTCGAGTCGCTGATCAAGGCCGGCGCGTTCGACGACATGAAGCATCGGCGGCGGGCGCTCGTGGCGATCCACGAGCAGGCCGTCGACCAGTACGTCGACGTCAAGCGCAACGAGGCGATCGGCCAGGACTCGCTGTTCGGTGGCATCGACGACACCAGCGGCTTCGGCGTCACGGTCGCGATCCCCGACGACATCGACGAGTGGGACAAGACCACCCTCCTCGGCCACGAGCGCGACATGCTCGGCCTCTACGTCTCCGACCACCCGCTGCTCGGCCTCGAGCACGTGCTCTCGCAGGGCACCGACTGCACCATCGGCCAGCTCATGCTCGACGAGGAGCGGCCGCACGGCTCGACCCTCACCGTGAGCGGCCTCGTCACGTCGGTGCAGCGCAAGATCACCAAGCGCGGCGACTCGTGGGCGACGATCACGCTCGAGGACCTCGACGGCGCGATCGAGGTGCTGCTGTTCCCCAGCACCTACCAGCTGGCCAGCACCCTGCTCGTCGAGGACTCCATCCTCCGCATCAAGGGCGCCCTCTCGCGCGACAAGGACCAGCCCGAGCTGCGCGCCCAGGAGGTCACCGTCCCCGACCTGTCGGGTGGGCCCAGCGGGCCGGTCGTGATCAGCCTCCCGTCGACCCGATGCACGCCGCCGACGGTGGCCCAGCTGCGCGACGTGCTCGGCACCCACCCTGGGGTTACGGAGGTCCGGCTGCGACTCTTGTCGCGTGAGAAGACCACGGTCATGCGTCTCGACGACCGGCTCCGGGTCACCCCGAGCCCGGCGCTGTTCGCCGACCTCAAGCAGCTGCTGGGCCCGGGATGTCTGACGGGCTGACGGCGCACCCGGCCAGCCCCGAGCTCCTCGACGCCCGACCCGAGACCGCCCCGCGTTCAGCGTGGGTGGTCGTGCCCGCCCAGGCGCTGGCGACCGTGGCCGCCTTCGCCGTCGTCGGTGCCGCCGCGGGCTGGCTCTGGTTCAAGCTCTGGGACGTTCCCAGCGGCGTGGTGTCCGGCGGTCAGTGGTACACCGGTGAGGCCGGGCTCCGCGACGACTTCCAGGGCGTCGCCTGGTACGTCGCCATCGCGCTCGCAGCCGGGCTGGTCCTGGGCATGCTGACGGCCTGGTTGTTCGACCGCTCGGAGCTGGTCACCCTGGTCGCCGTCATCATCGGCTCCGCGCTCGCGGCCTACCTCATGCTCCGCGTCGGAACCCACCTCAGCCCGGCCGACCCGCACGAGCTGGCGAAGACCGCCCAGGACGGCGACAAGCTGAAGGGAGCGCTTCGGGTCAGGTCGTGGGCACCGAAGGGCGCGTTCACGTTCGGAGCACTCGTCGGGCTGGCCCTGGTCTATGCCGTCTCGATCGGCAATGCGCCCACAGAGGTGCGCACGACGCAGCCGCCACCCCAAGGTTGACCAATAGCCGGTTGGGGGCCGGAACCCGCGGGTAGGCTCCGCGCGTCTGACCAGCGCACCGCTTCCGTGACAGACGTCCCGGGCAGAGCCCGGCAACCCACTCGGAGTTCCCTTGTCCAGCACGCTTCCGCCCCCGCCTCCTCCGCCTCGCGGTCCCACCGGACCCCCGCCCAGCGGCCCGCCGCGGAGCGGTCCGCCGAGCGGTCCGCCGAGCGGCCCACCCAGCGGTCCGCCCGAGTACCTCGAGAGCGGCGGCGGTGCCCCACTCCCGCAGGAGTCAGGCGGCGGCGGCCGCGCGGTCCGCAGGGGGCTGTTCGTCGGCGGTGCCGTGGTCGGCCTGGTCGCGGTCGGCGTCGGCGCCTGGGCGGCGTACAACTTCCTCTCCACGGGACCGCAGCCCGCTGAGGCGCTGCCGGCGAAGACGCTCGGCTACGTCAGCATCGACCTCGACCCCAGCGGTGGCCAGAAGATCGAGGCGCTGCAGACGCTCAACAAGTTCCCGGCGTTCAAGGACTACGTCGGCATCAACGCCGACGACGACCTGCGCAAGGAGATCTTCAGCCGGATCCAGGACGAGGCGAACTGCGACGCCATCGACTACGCCGACGACATCGAGCCCTGGCTGGGCGACCGGGCCGCGTTCGCGGCCGTCGACCTGGGCGGTGACGACCCGGATCCCGTGTTCGTGCTCCAGGTCAAGGACGCCGACAAGGCTGACGCGGGCCTCGACACGATCAAGGACTGCGCAGACGGCGGCGACGTCGGCTGGGCGATCGAGGGCGACTGGGCGGTCATCGCCGAGTCCGACGACATCGCCGACAAGGTGGTGGCGGAGACGAAGAAGGGCTCGCTGGCCGACGACGACGACTTCAAGCGCTGGACCGACGAGGCCGGCGACCCTGGGGTCGTGACGCTGTACGCCGGCCCGGCGGCCGGCGACTACCTCGCCGACCACGCGGACTCCATGTTCGGCTTCCCCCTCGGACTGGTGACCGGCTCGAGCACGGAGTGCTTCGGCTCGTCGTCGGAGGACGGCAGCACGACCGAGGAATGCACCGACAGCTTCCCCATGGACGGGTTCCCGGGCGAAGAGGACAGCGAGAGCGACGGCGGCTCGTCGATCGCCGACGACCTCACGGCCAAGTTCCGCGACTTCGAGGGCATGGCCGCGACCTTGCGGTTCAACGACGGCGCGATCGAGTTCGAGGTGGCGGGTGACAGCCACCTCAGCGGGCAGTTCCTGCTCGCTGACGGAGGCGCCTCGGCCGACGTGGTCGAGTCGCTGCCGGCCGACACCGCGGCCGCCTACGGGCTCGGCTTCGCCGACGGCTGGTTCGGCGACGTGATCGACACGTTCGCGTCGTACTCCGGAGAGAGCTCCGAGGACCTGATGAGCGAGCTCTCCGACATGACCGGGCTCGACCTGCCGGCCGATGCCGAGACGCTGGCCGGAGACTCGGCGGCGCTCGCGCTGGGCTCGGACTTCGACCCGGACGTGTTCTTCAGCTCCGACGACGGCTCCGACATCCCGATCGCGGTCAAGATCAAGGGCGACCCCGACGAGATCGAGAAGGTGCTCGACAAGCTCCGCGACATGGCCGGCCCGGAGGCGAACGTGCTCGAGTCGGACGCCGACGGCGACACGATCGTGATCGGCCCGAACGGCGACTACCGCGCCGACGTCCTGAACGACGGCGGCCTGGGCGACAACGACGTGTTCCAGGACGTCGTGCGCGAAGCCGACAAGGCGCAGACGGTGCTGTTCGTGAACGTCGACGAGTTCGAGGACGTGATCGCGGACGCCGCCGGCGACAGCGACCAGGAGTTCATCGACAACCTCAGGCCGGTCTCCGGGTTCGGGGTCACCGGCTGGGTCGACGGCGACACCGCCCACGCGGTGGTGCGGCTCACGACCGACTAGGGGCCGCCCACATCCGCGACGATCGCCCCGGTCACCTCGATGAGGTCGGCCGGGGCGATCTCCACGTCCAGGCCGCGGCGGCCGCCGGAGACGTAGACCGTCTCCCACAGCTCGACGGTCTCGTCGACGACGGTCGGGTGCGCCCGCTTCTGGCCGAACGGCGAGATCCCGCCGACGACGTACCCCGTGGCTCGCTCGGCAGCCTTGACGTCGGCCATCGCCGCCTTCGAGGCGCCGACCGCCCGGGCCAGCGCCTTGAGGTCGAGCCTGCCGCTGACCGGCACCACCGCGACCACGAGCGCGCCGTCCGCGCTGGCCATCAGCGTCTTGTAGACCCGATCGGGGTCCAGCCCGAGCTCGTTCGCGGCCTCGAGCCCGAACCCTTCGAGACGGTCGCTGCGCGACCTCCTCAGGGCTGGCGACACGCTGCGCGGGTCGTGGGCGTACTCGTGCACGGTGAAGGCCACGCCCGCTGCCCGGAGCGCCACGACTGCAGGAGTCAGTTCGGGCTCCAGCGGGTGCGGGCCACGTCGGTGGCCGGCAGTGAGGGCAGCACGTTCATCGCCCGCAGCTCGGTGCGGAGCAGGTCGGTGACCATCCGGAGCCGGTCCTCGGCGTCCTCCGCCTCGAGCAGCGCCTGCCGATCGTGCAGGGGCAGTGGCGCGCAGGCGGCCAGCGTCCAGGAGAGGTACGACGGGTCCTTCGGCAGGTCGCCGGTGTAGGGATCGGTGCGGATCTCGGCGAGCGCGGCCCGGTAGGCGGTGAACGTCTCGCGGGCGCGATCCAGCAGCTCCCGCGGCACCGTCCCACCAGTCTCCGGCCGGTCCACGACCTGGCCGACCGGGAACGCGCCCGTGGTGTCGAGCCGTTCGAGCTGGATCCGGTCCAGCCCGACCGCGACGATCGAGAACGTCCCGTCGGGATGCGACTCGACCTCGGTCAGCTGCGCCCGGCAGCCCACACGGAACAGGGACTGGGAGCCGTGGTCGCCGACCTCGTACCCCTCCCGGATCCCCACCGAGCCGAACAGCCGCTGGGTCGGGTCCTCCACCCGCAGCAGGTGGTGCACCAGCGCGCGGTAGCGGTCCTCGAAGACGTTGAGCGGCACGCTGACGCCGGGGAAGATCACCGCGTTGAGCGGGAACATCGGCAGCGACGTGCTCACGCGACCGACACTAGTCTCGCGCTCGGGGCTCAACCACGAAGCCACGCGAGCACGGCCAGCACCCGCCGGTGCTCGTCGGGCGTCTGGTGCAGGTCCAGCTTGGTCAGGATCCGGGCGATGTGGGTCTCCACGGTCTTCACGTCGATCACGAGCCGGTCCGCGATCGCCCGGTTCGAGAGCCCCTGGGCCATCAGCTCCAGCACCTCGCGCTCGCGCTCGGACAGCCGGCCGAGCTGCTCCACGAGCTCGTTGCGGCCGAGGAGGTGGCTCACCACCTCGGGGTCCAGCACGGTGCCGCCGGCCGCGATCGAGTCGAGCGCGTCGAGCAGCACCTTCACGTCGGTCACCCGGTCCTTGAGCAGGTAGCCGAAGCCGCGGGCGTGGGTCCGCGCCAGGTCGGTGACGTAGCGGCTCTCGAGCGACTGCGAGAGCAGCAGGATCCCCAGCCCGGGGTGCCGCTGGCGCAGCTCGAGCGCCGCCTTGGCGCCCTCGTGCGTGTACGTCGGCGGCATCCGGATGTCGACGACGGCGATGTCCGGTGCGTGCTCGGCCACGCTGGCGGTGAGCTGCTCGGCGTCGGCGGCCGTCGCCACGACCTCGACGCCCGCCTCGGTGAGCAGGTTGGTCAGGCCGTCTCGAAGCAGCCCGGAGTCGTCCGCGATCACGACCCGCATGGGAGCACCGCCTCCACCGTGGTGCCGTGTCGGCCGCTGGTGAGCGTGAACCGGCCCTCGGCGGCCTCGACGCGGTCGCGGAGCCCGCGCAGCCCCGGGCCGTCCGGGTTGGCGCCGCCGCTGCCGTCGTCGCGCACGCGCAGCCGCAGCTCGCCGTTGCAGCGCTCCACGTCGACCTCGACCCGGCGCGCGGCGGCGTGCTTCTGGGCGTTGACGACGGCCTCACCGATCACCGACCACGCCGTGAACTCGGTGCGGGGGTCCAGCCGTTCGGGGGCCACCTGCACCCGCAGCGGGACGGGGGAGTGGCGAGCCATGTCGTCCAGCGCTGCGGCCAGGCCGCCGTCGGCCAGCGCTGCAGGGTGCAGTCCGTTGGCCAGGGCGCGCAGCTCGCGCACGGCGGTCCGCGCCGACTCCGCGCCGTCGTCGAGGGCGACGCGCATCCGGTCCGGGTCGCCGTTGAGCCGCGCGGACTGCAGCTCCATGGCCAGGGCGAGCAGCCGCTGCTGCGCTCCGTCGTGGAGGTCGCGCTCGATCCGGCGCCGTTCCCGCAGGTGGGCCGTCTCCAGCCGCGACCTGGACTCCGTGACGGCCTGCACCTGCTGGGCCAGCTCGGCCCGCAGCGCCACGTTGTCGATCTCGGCCGACGCCACCGCGGCAACCGCCTCGGCGACCTCTCGGTCGCCGTGCTCGGGGTCGAACTCGAGCCGTGCGACGAGCGACCCGTGCCGTTCCACGTCCACGAAGCAGTGACCCGGAGTGACGCCGAGGCCCTGGGACGTCACCCACCGGTCGTCCGCCGCCGGGTAGGCCAGCCGCGCCTTGTCGCCGAGCGCGGCCACGACCAGGTCATCGAGGTCGGCGGACGGGCTGGCCAGGCCGGTGCGCACGGTCTCGACCGCGTCGAAGAGCGCAGGGTTCACCCGGCGGCCGACGGCACGCCTGCCCCAGAGGTACGACGCTCGGGCGACCGCGACCCCCGCGAGAGTGGCAGCGATCGTGACGGGCTGCGAGCCGGCGTTGATCGGCGTGCTGCGGGTGACCACCACGATCACGGCGACAAAGATGGCGACGATCGACACGGACGCGATGGCGTACGCCGCCGACTCGGTGACCACCCGCTCGACGTCGTACAGCCGATAGCGGAGCACGGAGAATCCCGCACCGAGGACGAGCGAGACGATGGCCAGGCCCAGGACCACCGACGCAAGGGCGTACTGGTCCCCGCCGGAGAGGGCGAACGCCGCGACCACCGCCGGCGCCACCGGTGTGGCACCCGCGACCAGCCACAGCAGCTGCCGGCGGGCGTCGCCGCGGGCGCGCCGCCACGCCCCGACGAGCACGAACACGGATGCGACCAGGCACAACCCGAGCAGGTAGATCGAGACTGCGGCGAGCGTCCCGATCGGACCGGCGAGTCGCTGCACCGCGAACGGGCTGACGAAGTCCTCCAGCGGTGGGTCGAGGTGCTTGGAGCGCAGGAGGGCCGCTGCCTGGAAGGCGATGCCGGAGGCGACGGTCAGCGTCGGCAACCAGCGCCCGAGACGACCTTCCCGGCGGCCGGGAGGGGTGAGCTGCAGCACCAGGGCGAGGAACACGAACCACCAGACGAAGCTGGAGTCGCTCAGCACGGCGAACACCTCGGTGCCCGGCAGCCGGTCGGCCCCCGAGGCACCGTGGGTGGCCCGGGCGACGTACTCGTCCGTCAGCGCACTCCAGGCGAGGGCCGTGCCGAGCCCGAGGAATGCCCAGCCGGCTCCCTGCGAGAACGAGCGCCCGGTGACCAGCACGCCCACGAGCCAGCAGGTGATCATCGCGAGCACGATCGGCACGTCGGCCGCCACCGGGCGCGTGCCTGTCCCGCCCCCGAGGTCGACGACGAGGGTCGCGACCAGCAGGACAGGTGCCAGCGGCCAGGTCAGTGCCCGGATCAGCGTCTGCCTCGCCGGCGCCATCCGGACATCGTGGCAGGAATTCCGGGCCCTGCAGTCAGGGTCAACCCCGATTCGAAGACCGGAGCCTGCTCCGTCGTGCGCGCCGGCCAACCAGCCGACGCTGGGGGCACCAGCAGCCAACCGATCGGAGACATCATGACCACGACCCATGCACCCGACACCTCAACCGGCAGGAGCTCCAGGTCCGCCGCCACCGTCGCGGCCGGCGCCGCGATCCTGTTCGGGGTGGCGATGTTCTGGACGGTCGCCAGCGTGAACGTGCCGCACGACGCCAGCGACGCCGAGCTCCTCGACTGGTGGCAGCAGTCGAGCAACCGCATGTCCGGCGTGATCTCGGGCCTGTTCGCGATCTGCGCCGCCGCCCTCCTCGCCGTGGTGGCGAACTACGTGCACGCGCTCGAGGCCACGCGCACCTCGCCGCTGTGGCGCGCCTTCGCCCGCTCCATGGCGGCCGCGTTCACCGCCTGCATGCTGATCACTGCGGCCACCCGGTCGGCGATCGGCCATCTCGTCGACGTGATGGACGAGCCGCTGCCCTCGGTCGACGTCCTGCGCTACGCAACGGCGCTGAACTACCAGGTGCTCGGCCTGGCCGCGATGGGCGCGCTGGCCCTCACCATCCTTGCGACGTCGGTGCTGGCACTGCGGACCGGAGCGTTCGGGCGCTGGGCCGCCTGGGTCGGCATCGGGTGCGGCGCCGTGATGTCCGCGGCCGTGGCGGCCGGCTACGGCGGGTTCACCGTGCCGCTGGCCATCCTGTGGTCGCTCTGTCTCGGTGTCGCAGTTCGCCCTCGCGGCTGAGTCCAGCCCCTGTCGGGGATCGGGAGCGGGGTCGGGCGCTTCGTAGAATCGTCACCATGATGCGCCGGATCGACCTGCGCGGCCAGCGTCCCGGGGACTACCGGGACGCTGTGCCACGCGCCGACTTCGACATCGAGGCGGCGATCCCGGCGGTGCATGCGATCTGCGAGGCGGTCCGCACCCGCGGACTCGAGGCGATCCTCGAGCTGTCCGAGCAGTACGACGGCGTCACCCAGACCGACATCCGGGTGGCGCCCGAGGCGCTGCGAGACGCGCTGGCGAACCTCGACCCCGACATCCGCGCCGGGCTCGAGGAGTCGATCCGCCGGCTGCGGGCCACCTGCGAGGCCGAGCTGGAGCAGGACGCCACCACCGAGCTCGGCGCCGGTGCCCGGGTCACCCACCGCAAGGTGCCGGTCGGCCGGGTCGGTCTCTACGTGCCCGGCGGCATCGCACCACTTGTCTCCAGCGTGCTGATGAACGTCGTCCCCGCGCAGGTCGCCGGTGTCCGCTCGATCGCACTGTCCTCCACCCCGCAGAAGGAGCACGACGGGCTCCCGCACCCCACGATCCTGGCCGCGTGCGCCCTGCTCGGCGTCGAGGAGGTGTACGCCGTCGGCGGCGCCCAGGCGATCGCGATGTTCGCCTACGGCGTCGGCCCCTGCGCGCGGGTCGACCTCGTGACCGGGCCGGGCTCGATCTGGACGGTCACCGCCAAGCGGCTGCTCAAGGGCAAGGTCGGCATCGACTCCGAGGCCGGGCCGACCGAGATCATGATCCTCGCCGACCAGGCCGCGGACCCGTCGTACGTCGCCGCCGACCTGCTCAGCCAGGCCGAGCACGACCCGCTGGCGGCCGCGGTGCTGGTCACGCCGAGCGAGGACCTCGCCGACCGGGTCGCCGTCGAGCTCGAGGGCCAGGTGCTCGCGACCAAGCACACCGAGCGGATCCAGGCCTCGCTGTCCGGCCGCCAGTCGGGAGTGGTGCTCGTCGACGACCTCGACCAGGCCGTCGACGTGGCCGACGCGTACGCCGCCGAGCACCTCGAGATCCACACCGCCGACGCCGCGTCGGTAGCGGCGCGGATCCACAACGCCGGCGCGATCTTCGTCGGCCCGCACGCCCCGGTCTCGCTCGGCGACTACTGCGCCGGGTCCAACCACGTGCTGCCCACCGGTGGCTGCGCCTGCCACTCCTCGGGGCTGTCGGTGCGCGCGTTCACCAAGTCGGTGCACGTCGTCGACTACTCCCGCGAGGCGCTCGCCGAGGTCGCGGACCACGTCGTCACCCTCGCCGAGGCCGAGGACCTGCCGGGCCACGGCGCCGCCGTGCGGGCGCGGTTCGGGGGCTGAGATGAGCAACTTCCCGCCCCTCCGCGACGAGCTGAAGGGGCTCCAGCCGTACGGCGCCCCGCAGCTCGACGTGCCGGTCCAGCTCAACGTCAACGAGAACCCGTACGGCCCCTCGCCCGAGTGCGTCGCCGACATCGCGGCGTCCGTTGCCGACGCCGCGGGCACGCTCAACCGCTACCCGGACCGCGAGTTCACCGAGCTTCGGACCGCGCTGGCGGCCTACCTCTCGAAGGACACTCCCCACGGGATCACCACCGAGCAGGTGTGGGCCGCGAACGGCTCCAACGAGGTGATGCTCCAGCTGCTCCAGGCGTACGCCGGCCCGGGCCGGACCGCGCTCAGCTTCGCGCCGACGTACTCGATGTATCCCGAGTACGCCCGCGACACCAACACCGACTGGGTAGTGGGCCACCGCGAGGAGGACTTCTCGCTCGACCTCGACCACGCCGGCACGCTCATCGAGCGGCACCGGCCGGCGGTGGTGCTGCTGCCGAGCCCCAACAACCCGACCGGCACCGCGTTGCCCCACGACGCGATCGCCGGCCTGTGCGAGGTGGCAGGCGACGGGCTGGTGGTCCTGGACGAGGCGTACGGCGAGTTCCGCCGCGCGGGCGTTCCGAGCGCGCTCGAGCTGCTTCCTGAACACCGCAACCTCGTCGTCACCCGCACCATGAGCAAGGCGTTCGCGCTCGCCGGCGCCCGGCTCGGCTACCTGGCCGCCGACCCGTCGATCTGCGACGGCATCCGCGTGGTCCGGCTGCCGTACCACCTCTCCGCGGTCACGCAGGCGGTCGCGCTGGCCGCGCTGCGCCACGAGAAGGAGCTGCTCGGCCGGGTCGACGACCTGCGTGCGGAGCGGGACGCGACCGTCGACCGGCTGCGCGAGCAGGGTCACGAGGTCGCGGAGAGCGACGCGAATTTCGTGTTGTTCGGCGTGTTCCGGGATCGTCATGCTGTCTGGCAGGCGCTGCTCGACCGGGGCGTCCTCGTGCGCGAGGTCGGACCGGACGGGTGGCTGCGGGTGTCGATCGGTACCCCTTTTGAGATGGAGTCGTTCACACTGGCGCTCAGCCAGATCATGCAGGTCATGGAGGAGAACCAATGAGCAGGACCGCACGGATCGAACGGCAGACCAGCGAGTCCAAGGTGCTCGTCGAGGTCGACCTCGACGGCACCGGCCGCCACGACGTCTCCACCGGGGTCGGCTTCTACGACCACATGCTCATCTCGTTCGCCCGGCACTCGCTGGTCGACCTTGTCGTCCAGACCGAGGGCGACACCCACATCGACGCCCACCACACCGTCGAGGACACCGCGATCGTGCTCGGCCAGGCGCTGCGCGAGGCGCTCGGCGACAAGGCCGGTATCCGCCGCTTCGGCGACGCCACCGTGCCGCTGGACGAGGCGCTGGTGCAGGCCGTCGTGGACGTCTCCGGGCGCCCGTACTGCGTGCACACCGGCGAGCCGGAGGGTCAGCAGTACGTCACGCTGGGCGGCGACTACTTGGGCTCGCTCACCCGGCACGTCTTCGAGACCCTCGCGTTCCAGGCCCAGATCGCGCTGCACGTCCGCGTTCTCGCCGGCCGGGAGCCCCACCACATCGTGGAGACGCAGTTCAAGGCGTTCGCACGGGCGTTCCGCGACGCGATCGCGCTCGACCCGCGTGAGACCGGGATCCCGTCCACCAAGGGCTCACTCTGAAGAAGCACGTCGTCGTCCTCGACTACGGGTCGGGCAACCTCCGCTCCGCCGTCCGTGCGGTCGAACGGGCCGGTGCGGAGGTCACCCTCACCGGGGATCGCAGGGCAGCCGAGGACGCCGACGGGCTCGTGGTGCCGGGCGTGGGCGCGTACGCCGCGTGCATGGCGGGGCTGCGTGCTGTCGACGGCCCCGCGGACGATCGGGCGGCGGCTCTCCGGCGGCCGGCCGGTGCTCGGCATCTGCGTCGGCATGCAGGTGCTCTTCGAGCGCGGCATCGAGCACGGCGTCGAGACCGAGGGCTGCGACGAGTGGCCGGGCGTGGTGGAGCGGCTGCAGGCGCCGATCGTCCCGCACATGGGCTGGAACACCGTCGACGTGCCGAACGAGTCACGGATGTTCGCGGGAGTCTTGGGGGAGCGGTTCTACTTCGTGCACTCCTACGGCGTCCGTACCTGGACGCTCGAGACCCACGGCCGCACCGCCGAGCCGCTGGTGACCTGGACTGAGCACGGTGGTGACCGGTTCGTCGCGGCCGTCGAGAACGGCCCCCTGTGGGCCACCCAGTTCCACCCCGAGAAGTCCGGCGACGCCGGCGCCGTACTGCTGGAGAACTGGGTGGCGACCCTGTGAGCCCGGCATGAGCAAGGAGCGCCAGAAGCGACGGGCGGAGCGGGAGGCCGCGGTGGCTGCCGCGGCGGCGCAGCGCGCAGTAGAGGCCGAGAAGCAGTCTCGCCGCGATGCCCGCAAGAAGAAGCTGACCGGGTGGGTGCCCAAGGCGCCGGCCCGGCAGACCGGGCTGCTGGCCGAGAAGCGGCGCCGCCAGGCGGGCGGGACCTTCGCCGTCCTGGTCGCGTTCAACCTGCTGGTCTTCGCGTTCACGCAGGACTTCTACATCACCGGCTTCACCCTGGTGGCGAGCCTGCTGGGGGCACCGATCGTCCACCTGCTGCTGTTCAAGAAGGGCTGACCGTGCGCGACTACTTGGAGCTGCTGCCCGCCGTGGACATCGCGGACGGGCAGGCCGTCCAGCTCGTGCAGGGCGTGGCCGGCTCGGAGAAGCGGTTCGGCGACCCGGTCGAGGCGGCGCTGCGCTGGCAGGAGGCCGGCGCCGAGTGGATCCACCTCGTGGACCTCGATGCGGCGTTCGGCCGCGGCCACAACCGCGAGCTGCAGGCCCGGATCGTCGGGACCCTCGACGTCCAGGTCGAGATGAGTGGCGGCATCCGCGACGACGAGTCGCTCGAGGCGGCGATGGCCACCGGCTGCCGCCGGGTCAACATCGGGACCGCCGCACTCGAGCAGCCGGAGTGGTGCGCCCGCGCGATAGCGACGTACGGCGACCGGGTGGCCGTCGGCCTCGACGTCCGCGGTCGCACCCTCGCCGCCCGCGGCTGGACCCGCGAGGGCGGCGACCTCTACGACGTGCTGGCCCGGCTCGACGGGGAAGGTTGCGCGCGCTACGTCGTGACCGACGTCAACAAGGACGGCATGCTCGAGGGACCCAACCTGAAGCTCCTCCGGGACGTCTGCGGGGCCACCGATCGTCCGGTCGTGGCCTCCGGCGGGGTCACCACGCTCGACGACATCCGGGCGCTCATGGAGCTGGTCCCCGAGGGCGTCGAGGGCGCGATCGCCGGGACCGCGCTCTACGAGGGCCGGTTCTCCCTCGAGGACGCGCTCGCGCTCACGAGGGGCACCGCATGACGCTCGCCGTCCGCGTGATCCCGTGCCTCGACGTCGACGGCGGCCGGGTCGTGAAGGGGATCAACTTCAAGGAGCTCCGGGACGCCGGCGACCCCGTGGAGCTCGCCCGCACGTACGACGCCGAGGGTGCCGACGAGCTGACCTTCCTCGACATCTCCGCCTCCCACGAGGGTCGCGCCACGACCATGGAGGTCGTGTCGCGGTGCGCCGAGGAGGTCTTCATCCCGCTCACGGTCGGCGGGGGCATCTCCTCCGTCGAGGACGTCGACCGGCTGCTGCGCGCGGGTGCCGACAAGGTCGCCGTCAACACCGCCGCGATCCACCGTCCGGAGCTGGTCGCAGAGATCGCCGACCGGTTCGGCAACCAGGTGCTGGTCCTGTCGGTCGACGCCCGCCGCGCGGCCGGCACCGACAGCGGCTTCGAGGTGACCACCCACGGCGGCCGGAAGTCCGCGGGACTCGACGCCGTGGCGTGGGCGAGGCAGGCGACCGACCTTGGCGCGGGTGAGATCCTGCTCAACGCGATGGACGCCGACGGCACCCAGGACGGCTTCGACCTCGAGCTGATCTCCGCCGTACGTCGGGAGGTCACCATCCCGATCATCGCCTCGGGCGGCGCCGGCCGCGTCGACCACTTCGCACCCGCCGTCGACGCCGGCGCGGACGCCGTCCTGGCCGCCACCGTCTTCCACTTCGGCGCCCTGCGCATCGGCGAGGTCAAGGCCGCGCTCGGGGCAGCCGGGCACCCGGTCCGCTGAGCTCGGGCGCTCAGCTGGTTGCCGCGGCGAAGGTCTCCGACACCGTCGCGCCGTCGCAGGCCAGCGCGGTGACGAGCAGCACCCGGGCCTTGGCGGCGCCGAGGAAGCACGACCACACGAGGCCACGCCCGAGCAGGTCGGACTCCGATCCTGGGGCACGGTAGGTACCGGTCAGCACCCGGCCGGCACTGACCCGGCTGGCGAGGATCACGGGCTTCTCCGCGGCCAGGGCGCCCAACGGCTCGACCAGCCGCGCGGGCACGTGCCCGCCGCCGAGGGCCGCCACGACCAGGCCGTCGGCGACGCTCGCGAGCGCCGGCACCACGGCCGGGTCCTCGTCCAGCCCGACGGTGAGCACGGGGACCCGCGCGGTCAGGGGCCGGTCCGGACGCAGGGTCACCCTCGTCGCCAGCGAGAGCTGGACGAGCATCGGCCGCCCCTCGACCACGACGCCGAGGGGCCCCGTGTCCGGCGAGCCGAACGCGTGTGGCCGCGTCGTGTGCACCTTCTGCACGGTGCGCGCGGAGTGCACCTCGTCCGCGAGGACGATGAGCGCGCCCAGCTCGCGGAACCGCTCGTCCGCCGCGACTGCCAGGGCCGCCAGCAGGTTCGCCGGGCCGTCGGCCCCTGCCAGGGTCGGGTTCCGCATCGCCCCGGTCAGCACCAGCGGCTCGGGGCGGTCCCACAGCAGGTCGAGCAGGTACGCCGACTCCTCCATGGTGTCGGTGCCCTGCACCACCACGACCGCGTCCGCAGACCCCGCGGCGCACGCGTCCGCCGCCTCCCGGGCCAGGTCGGCCAACGCCTGGAAGGTGAGCGAGGCGCTGGGCACCGGCACGGCCGCGTGTACGTCCAGCGTCACGGGCAGTCGGTCGAGGCCCGGCACGCCGCCAAGCAGCGCCTCCGCTCCCAGGCGCTCCGGTTCGCCGTCGCTCGCGCCGACGTACCCGATCGTGCCGCCGAGGAAGTGGATGCGGATCGTCGTCACGTGGTCCACCCTCCCTGATCGGGCCAGCACCGTGACCGGCATAGCGTGGACAGGCCGACCCGCAGCCCCGGCCGAGGTCGCCGGTCACCCGGTCCGCTAATAACTGACGGCTAGGTCAGTTTCAAACCTTGGTTGTCCTTGACAACCCTTGCACCCGGGTTGCAGGCTCTCCCGGCGACCCGGGCCCGGACAGGAGGAATGTGCCGAGCCGGGGCGCACCTACCCCTCGTCACTCGGAGGAACATGTGACTCGCAAGATCGCTGGCATCGCCAGCCTGGCCACCGTGGTCGCGACCCTCGGGCTCGCGACCACTGGCATTTCGGGGTCCGCGTCCGCGGATCCCACCGGCGACGAGCTGACCGCCGTCGACGCCCAGCCCCAGGTCAAGCCGGACAACCGGCCCGACCCGCTGTCGCGCAAGCAGACCGCTCAGCGCCGGGACGCCGTCGACGCACTCGTCACCGGCAAGGCGCGGACCGTGGGCAAGGGCCCCGACCGGACCATCAAGATGCCCAACGGCGTCAACGTCGAGTACCCGGCCTCCCAGAGCGCCCAGCTGCTCACCTTCCTCATCGAGTTCGGCAACGGCTCACCCAACCCGGCGTTCCCGGACAACACCGCGGGTCCGTTGCACAACCAGATCCCCGAGCCGGCGCGCAGCGACAACAGCACCTACTGGCTGCCCGACTTCAGCAAGCAGCACTTCCAGGACATGTTCTTCAACGGCCTCCCCGCGCAGGGTGGCGAGTCGTTCAAGAACGTCTACAAGGAGATGTCCAGCGGCAAGTTCGACCTGCAGGGCGACGTCTCGGACTGGGTGAAGGTCCCGGACGTCGCGTCCCACTACTCCGCCGCCAACGGTGACGAGCCCGGTTCGCTCATGAAGGAGTTCCTGCAGGACGGCGCCGACGCGTGGTACGCGAAGCAGCTCTCGCTCGGCAAGACCCCCCAGCAGATCAAGGACTACCTCGCCACCTTCGACGTGTGGGACCGCTTCGACTACGACGGCGACGGCGAGTTCAACGAGCCCGACGGCTACATCGACCACTTCCAGGCGGTGCACGCCGGTGAGGACGAGTCCGCCGGCGCCGAGCCGTGGGCGATCTGGGCGCACCGCTCGTCGACCAACGTCAACCAGCAGGTCGGCCCCGACTTCAACGAGAACGGCGGCATCCAGATCGGCACCACCGGCTTCTGGATCCGCGACTACACCGTCGAGCCCGAGAACGGCGGCATCGGCGTCTTCGCGCACGAGTTCGGCCACGACCTCGGGCTGCCCGACTACTACGACACCCAGGGCGGCGACAACAGCACCGGCTTCTGGACCCTGATGAGCCGCGGCTCGTGGATGGGCCACGGCACGGACACCATCGGGACCACGCCGAACCACATGGGCGCGCCGGACAAGGCGTTCCTCGGCTGGTACGGACCCAACGACCTGAAGTCGGTCAACGGCGAGCAGCCGGCCCAGACCGTGAACCTCGGCCCGTCGTACCACGCGACGACCGAGGGCGCGCAGGCCGTCGCCGTCACCCTGCCGCAGGGCCACGCGACGATCGAGGTCGCCGAGCCGGTCCAGGGGACGAAGTACCTCTACTCCGGCGCCGGGAACGACCGGGTCGCGTTCGCGACCGACGAGTCGGTCGCCGTGCCGGCCGGCACCCCGGAGCTCACCGCCAAGGTCAGCTACTCCACCGAGGACGACTGGGACTACGCGTACCTGCGCGTCTCCGAGGACGGCGGGGTGCACTGGGACTACGTCGACACCAACCTGTCGACCGACACCGACCCGCAGCAGGCCAACCGGGGCCACGGCATCACCGGCTGCTCGGGCGACCGTGACCCGGACACCGGCGTCTGCGACATGGCGTGGGCCAACCTCACCGCGGACCTGACCGACTACGCCGGCGAGAACGTCCAGGTCCAGTGGATGATGGTCAACGACACGGCCTACTACGAGCTCGGCTTCGCCGTGGACGACATCAGGATCGACGGCACGGTGCTGACCGACGTCGAGGACGGCGCGCCGGAGTGGGTGCTCCGGAACTTCCAGGTCATGAACGGCTCGAGCTACGTCAAGGACTACGACCGCTACTACCTGGCCGAGAACCGCCAGCCGATGGGCTACGACAAGACCCTCGTCCAGGGGCCGTACAGCTTCGACTACGCCACGACCGCGCCGAACAAGGTGGACCACTTCCCCTACCAGGACGGTCTGCTGATCTGGTACGTCAACGGTCTCTACGAGGACAACGACAGCATCGCCCACCCGGGCGAGGGCTACGCGCTGCCGGTCGACTCGACCCCGGCGTACCTCCGCTGGAGCAACGGCAACGCGGCGAGCGGTGACCTCAACTCCCGCGACGCGACGTTCGACGTCGACACCCTCGACGCGCTGCACCTGACCAGCGAGACCAGTGGTGGGCGGACCTTCGACGTGCCCGCACGGCCAAGCGTCCCGGTCTTCGACGACTCCGATGTCAACGGCTACTGGGACCCGACCACCTTGAGGTCGAGCCTCTACTCGGTCCAGGTCGCCGGCATCGGCTCGATGATCCAGGTGCTCTCCTCCAACGAGAGCAGCGGCGCCATGGTCGTGAAGGCCGGCAAGCGGTTCGTCGCGGTGACCAAGGCGGTGTCGATCTCCGGTACGCCGGGTGTCGGCCAGACCCTCACCGCGGTGGCGCCGACCTTCTTCCAGACCGGTGTCGCGACGACCTACCAGTGGCAGGTCGACGGCCAGCCCGTGGCCGGGGCCACCGGTACGACCTACCAGGTCAAGCCGTCGGACGCCGGCAAGAAGATCACGGTGATGGCGACCGGGACGCTCGCGGGCTACGACGCCGGTTCCAGCGTCTCGGCTCCGGCCGGGGCACAGTCGGCCAAGACCCTGGTCACGGTCGACGCACCGAAGAAGGTCAAGCAGGGCCACAAGGTCAAGCTCACGGTGACCGTCACGGACTCGGGCGCCGTCCCGACCGGGAAGATCGAGGTCACCTACAAGGGCAAGGTCCTGGCCAGCGGGACGCTCGTCAACGGCACGGTGAAGCTGACGCTGCCGAAGATGTCGAAGCCGGGTGCCAAGAAGCTGGTGGTCAGCTACCTGCCCGACGCCGGTTTCGAGGCCGCGAACACGACGGTGAAGATCAAGGTGAAGCACCGACGCTGAGACCTCGGCGCCGGTAGCCCGACGACACTGTCGGGCACCTGTGGAAGCAGCAACGGGCGGAGCCCGGCACCCCTGTGGGTGCCGGGCTCCGTCTCCGTCGTGGCGCGGCCGCAGCGTGGCGGCTGCTGCCGCACAGCTACCCGATCAGCGCGATGAAGCGGCGACCCTGAGCCCTAGGCCGACGAGCACGGTGCCGCTGACCGCCTCGAGGCGACGGCGCACTGTCGAGCGCCGGAACCACGCGCCGGCGCGGGCCACGAACGCCGCCAGCGTGAGGTAGAAGCAGAGCTCGATCGACACCTGGAGCAGTGCGAGCAGGGCCGTGGTCGCGAACAGCGGCTGGTCGGACGGCACGAACTGCGGGTAGAACGCGATCATGAACACGGCCGCCTTCGGGTTGGCCAGCTGCACGACCAGCCCCTCGCCGAACGCCTTGACCGCGCCCGGGCCGCGGTCCTCGGTGGCCGCCGCGGCCTCCGTGTGGGACCCGGTCCGGCGCTCGCGCCAGGCCGCCTGCCACGCCCGGATGCCGAGGTAGACCAGCACGCAGGCGCCGACGACCTTCAACGCCCAGTACGCCGCCTCGGAGGCGGCCACCAGCGCGGCGAACCCCGCCGCGGCGGCCAGCGCCCACAGGTAGAGCCCCAGCTCGAGGCCGAGGATCAACGGGACGGCGGTGCGCATGCCGTGCAGCGCGGTCCGGCGCAGGATCAGCGCCATCGCCGGCCCGGGCGAGGCCGAGATCAGCAGCACGGCGACGACGAACGCCGGGAGCGAGACGGACAGGTGCACGGACGAAGGTTAGAACCCCCGTTCGGCCTCCTGCAGCCGAGTTGTCGCCGCCGGCGGCCCGTCGAAGGTCACGCCGTCCAGCTGGTCGCGGCCGAAGAAGAAGAGCACCAGCTCCGACGGCCGGCCGGTGACCACCACCGGGTCGTCGCCCTTGCGGACCGTGGCCTCCCGGCCGGGGCGGTCCGAGCGGCGTACGACGATCGGCAGGCCGACCTTGCGGGTGGCCAGCTTGGCGGAGCCGGGGAGCAGCTTCCAGAGCTCGTCCTCGTCGGCCGCCGGCAGCTCCCGCGGCTCCCAGCCCGCCCGGGCTCGGCGCAGGTCCTCGTGGTGGACGAAGTACTCCAGCAGGTTCGTGAGCCGCTCCACGCCGGGCAGTCGGTAGGGCGTCAGCCCCGGGTCGTACAGCTTCTTCACCATGTCGGGGAACGGCGCCCGCGACGTCTTCGCCATCGCCCGCTCGGTGAACCCGGCCATGGGGGAGAAGCTGATCCCGGCGGCGCCGATCAAGGAGTTCTCCCGCACCAGCAGGTGCGCGACCAGATCGCGAGCGGTCCAGCCGCCGCAGAGGGTCGGGGCATCGGGGCCGAGAGCCAGGGCGGTGTCGCACAGGGCGTGCCGCTCGCGGCGGACCAGGGTGTCAGTCACGGTCCCGACGGTATCCAGCCGGTCCTCAGCAATGAGTTCGTGCCCGGTCGGTGGTCGGGAATAGCCTGCGGGGGCCGGTCGGTTGCCCCGGCGAGTTCCCAGTCGAGGAAAGTGTGGTTCGGTGAGCGAGTCGGTTGTGACGACGCGGGCAGCCACCACCCTCGAGGGGTTCCGGGTCATCTGGGTCGCGATCAAGCGCGAGCCCTGGGTGTTCACGCTGTCCACGATCGGGAGCCTGCTCTTCGGCGCCCTGACCGTCGCGGACGCGTGGGTGCTCGGCTGGTCGACCCAGCACGTCGTGATCCCGGCGTTCGAGAACGGCGAGATCGCCACCGAGCTGCTGGTCGCCGTGCTGGCGCTCTTCCTCGGAGTGGCCCTGCTGCGTGCGGTCGGCATCGTGGCGCGCCGGCTCGGCGCCGGCATCATGCAGTACCGCATGCAGGCGCACAGCCGTCGCGCGGTCACCCGGCAGTACCTCTCGCTCCCGATGGAGTGGCACCAGCGGCACCCGACCGGTGAGCTGCTCTCCAACGCCAACTCCGACGTCGAGGCCGCCTGGGGGCCGATCGCGCCGCTCCCGATGGCGGTCGGCACGGTCGCGATGATGGTGATCGCGGTCGTGCAGATGTTCATCGCCGACCTCGTGCTGGCGATCGTCGGGCTGCTCGTGTTCCCGGCGGTGATCGTTGCCAACCTCGCCTACCAGCGGCTCGCCTCCCCGCTGATGACCCGGGCCCAGGAGCTGCGCGCCGAGGTCAGCGAGATCGCCCACGAGTCCTTCGACGGCGCGATGGTGGTCAAGACGCTGGGTCGCGAGGGCGAGGAGACCGCCCGGTTCGCCGCCAAGGCGCGCGAGCTGCGCGACGTCAACATCCGCGCCGGCCGGATCCGGGCGATGTTCGACCCGACGCTGGCCGCGCTGCCCAACATCGGTGTCCTGGTCGTGCTCGCGGTCGGCGTGAGCCGGGTCATCAGCGGCGCCACCGACGCCGGCGACGTGGTCACCGTCGCCTACCTGCTCACGATCGTGTCGTTCCCCATCCGCTCGATCGGCTGGCTGCTCGGCGAGTTCCCGCGCAGCGTCGTCGGCTTCAGGCGGGTCAGCCGGGTCATCGACGCCACCGGCGAGATCCCCTACGGCACCGCCGCGGCCCCCACCGGATCGCACGGCGCCCGGCTCGAGGTCGACCACCTCGGTTACTCCTACGGCGCCGACCAGCGGCTGCTCGAGGACGTCGGGTTCACCGTCGAGCCGGGCAAGACGGTCGCGATCGTCGGCGCGACCGCGTCCGGCAAGAGCACGCTCACCGCCCTGCTCGCCCGCCTGGTCGACCCCGACCGCGGCCGGATCCTGATCGACGGTGTGGACCTGCGCGACCTCGAACGGGGCCAGCTGGCCGGCGTCGAGGCGCTGGTGCAGCAGACGGCGTTCCTCTTCGACGACACCGTCCGCGGCAACGTGACGCTGGATGTGCAGGTGGGCGGCGCCGACGTCTCCGACGAGCAGGTGTGGGCCGCGCTGCGCGCGGCGCAGGCGGACGGGTTCGTGGCTGCGCTGCCGAAGGGGCTGGACACCCAGCTCGGCGAGCGCGGCACCTCGCTCTCCGGCGGCCAGCGGCAGCGGATCTCCCTCGCTCGCGCCCTGGTCCGCCGGCCACGGTTGCTGGTGCTCGACGACGCCACGTCGGCGGTCGACCCCGAGGTCGAGGCCCGCATCCTCGCCGCGCTGCGCGACGGCGAGGAGGAGGCAGGGTCCGGTGCGACCCTGGTCGTCGTCGCCTACCGCAAGGCCACCATCGCGCTGGCCGACGAGGTCGTGCACCTCCAGGGCGGCCGGATCGTCGACCGCGGCACCCACGCCGAGCTCCTGGCTCGTTCCGAGTCCTACGCGCGGCTGGTCAACGCCTACGAGCACGGTGACCACCCGGAGTGCGACCCCCTGGAGCTCGACGAGCTGGCCGGGGAGGGGTCTCGATGACGACCCTCGCCGACCCGGGCACCGTCATGGACTCCGGCGACGACATCGCCGCGATCGACACCATCCGTCGCGGCATCGCGGTCAGCCCCGAGCTCACCGAGGGGTTCCGCGGCACGCTGGCGCTGGCGGTGGTGGCCTCGCTCGGCCAGGTGATCGTGCCGATCGTGGTCCAGCAGACCCTCGACCACGGCCTCGACGACAACGGCGGCCCGGACGTCTCGTTCACGGTGATGATGGGGCTGCTCGCGGCCGTTGCGATCGGGATCACCAGCTGGGCCGCCTACCTCATGACCAGGCGGCTGTTCATCACCTCCGAGCGCGGCCTGGCCACGCTGCGCATCAAGGCGTTCCGACACGTCCACGACCTGCCGCTGCTCACCCAGAACACCGAGCGCCGAGGCGCCCTGGTCTCCCGGGTGACCAGCGACGTCGACCAGGTCAGCCAGTTCCTGGTCTTCGGCGGCCTCTTCTTCATCGTCAGCACCGGCCAGGTGCTCATCGCGACGATCGTCATGGTCATCTACAGCTGGGAGCTGGCGATCGTGGTGTGGGTGGCGTTCGCGCCGCTGTTCCTCTCGCTGCGCTACTTCCAGCGCAAGCTCTCCGCCGCCTACGGCGTCGTGCGGCGGCAGATGGGCGCGATGCTCGCCGCGGTCTCCGAGCCGGTGGTCGGCGCCGCGGTGGTGCGCTCCTACGCCGTCGAGGACCGCACCCAGGCGCGCATCGACGACGCGATCGACCAGTTCAAGGCCGCCTCGACGACGGCGCAGCGGTTCACGGTCGTGTCGTTCTCGCTCGGCGGCATCTCGGCCGGGCTCGCCAACGCCGGCGTGATCATCATCGGCGTCTGGCTGGGCTTCACGACCGACATGACCGCCGGCACGGTGCTGGCCTTCGCGTTCCTCGTGACGCTGTTCGTGGGCCCCGTTCAGATGGGCACCCAGATCCTCACGGATGCGCAGAACGCCATCGCCGGCTGGCGCCGCGTCATCGGCATCCTCGAGACGCCCGCCGACCTGGTCGACCCGGGCGCCGACGGCGAGGTACTGCCGCGCGGCCCGATCGACGTTCACCTCGAGCACGTGTCGTTCGCCTACCCGGGCGGGCCGCTGGTGCTTCGCGACATCGACCTCGACATCGACTCCGGCCGGCGGGTCGCGGTCGTCGGCGAGACCGGCTCGGGCAAGTCCACGATCGCCAAGCTCCTCACCCGGCTGATGGACCCCGTCGAGGGCGCGGTCCTGCTCGACGGCGTCGACGTACGCCGGATCGCGCAGTCCTCGCTGCGGCGCAGCGTCGTGCTGGTGCCGCAGGAGGGGTTCCTCTTCGACGACACGATCACCGCGAACGTCCGCTACGGGAAGCTCGACGCGACCGAGGACGACATCCGGGCCAGCGCGGCCGCGCTCGGCCTCGGCGACTGGCTGGCCACCCTGCCGGCCGGCCTCGACACCCACGTGGGTCAGCGCGGCGAGTCCCTGTCCGCCGGCGAGCGCCAGCTCGTCGCGCTGCTCCGCGCTCACCTCGCCGACCCCGACCTGCTCGTCCTCGACGAGGCCACCAGCGCCGTCGACCCCCAGCTCGAGATGCGGATCGGCCGCGCCCTCGAGCGGCTCATGACCGGTCGTACGTCGGTCACCATCGCGCACCGGATGTCGACCGCCGAGTCCGCCGACGAGGTCGTCGTCGTCGACCGCGGCCGGATCGTCCAGCGCGGCCCGCACGCCGAGCTCGTGCGTGACCCCGACGGGGTCTATGCCGGGCTGCACCGCTCCTGGGTGGCCCAGCAAGGTCGCTGAACACTTCTCGACGTGGTCTGAACAGTGGGGCACAGAGGCCAGCCTCGAACGTCGACCCGCACCGGGGACAATGGAACGGTGACCGACTCGTCCACGCTCGACCCCGCCGTCGCCGCGCGGCTGAAACGTGCCGCCGACGGCCTGGTCCCGGCGATCGTCCAGCAGCACGGCAGCGGTGAGGTGCTGATGCTGGGCTGGATGGACGACGAGGCGCTGGCCCGGACGCTCACCACCGGGCGGGCGACGTACTGGAGCCGGAGCCGGCAGGAGTACTGGGTCAAGGGGGAGACCTCCGGCCACCGGCAGTGGGTGCGCGAGGTCCGGCTGGACTGCGACGGCGACGCGCTGCTCGTCACCGTCGACCAGGAGGGTCCGGCCTGCCACACCGGCGACCGGAGCTGCTTCGACGCCGACGTGCTGCTCGCCGAGCAACCCCGGCAGCCCGCGCACGGTGGCTGAGCGGCTGCGGAGCCGGACCTTCGGGCCGGTCGTGCTGGTCGGGCTGGCCGGAGCGGGCCTGTCCGCCATGGCCGGTCACGAGGAGTGGGTCACCGTCGGGTCGTGTGAGATCGGGTCCTTCGCTGTCACGACGCTCGAGGCTCCCGCGGCCGGTGCCGTGGCGCTCGCTCTCCTGGCGTCGTGGGGCGTCCTGCTCGTGACCCGCGGCCGGGTGCGCCGGGCCGCGGCAGTGGTGGCAGCACTTCTCTCGCTCGGACAGGTGGTCGCGGTCGTGACGGGGGTGCGGGCCGCACGGGACGGACTTCACGACCGGCTGACCGAGCTCGGCGGCACCTGCGCCATCGACCTGACCGGATGGTTCTGGGTGGCCGTGGTGGCGCTGCCGTTCGCGGTGGTGCCCGCGGTGGCCGCGGTGTTCCTGGTCCCGACCTGGCCGGAGATGGGTCGCAAGTACGACGCCCCGGCCGGCGCTCCCACCGCGCCCACGCCCGCTCCCGAGGAGCGGGAGAACCTCGACCTCTGGAAGGACATGGACGAGGGTCGCGACCCGACTGCCTGACCTCCCTCATACACTTCCGCCACATGTCAGCGCACCACGGGAACACCCCCGCCGCCTGGACCGCCGTCGTCGTGGGGCTGCTCGGCTTCACCGTCGGAGGCATCGGGCTGATGTTCGACCCCGTCAGCTACCCGGTCTTCTGGGTCGGTGTGGCGATCACGGTGGCCGCCGGTGTGGTGTTCGTGGTCATGGACCGCCTCGGCATGGGCGACCACTAGAGCGATGACTGGCAGCCGGTGACCGAGTGAGCGTCGTCTTCGCACGGCCCGCGCCGCCCGCCACCCGCGGGCGCCGCATGCTGGCGCCGGTGACCACCATCGGCGCGCTCTCGCTCATCACCCTCGCGCTGCACGTTCGCGACCCGCACCAGCACGGCAGCTGGGGGTTGTGCCCGAGCGCGGCGATGGGCATCTACTGCCCCGGCTGCGGCGGTCTGCGGGCGGTCAACGACCTGACCAACGGCGACGTCGGCGCCGCGCTGTCGAGCAACATCCTGGTGACGCTGATGATCCCGGTCGGCGTCGTCCTGCTCGCGGTCTGGGCGGTCGACCGGTGGCGGGGACACACCCGCTCGGTGCCCTGGACCCGGTTGCGCCCGATCGTGATCTCGCTGGTGACGGTGATGTTCGTGTTCGCCGTCGTCCGCAACACCGGGAGCGGGGCCTGGCTGGCGCCGTGAGCCCCACTCCCGACGGAGTTCAGCTCATGCGGATGGCGATGTTGACGATGATGCCGACCACCGACAGCACCGTGCCGATGATGCCGCAGATGTAGCCGGCGTTGACGGCTCCGGAGCCGCCGATCGTGCCGCCGGAGGCGGCGATCTCCTTCTTGGCGGTGTTGCCCAGGATGATCGCCGGGATGCCGGTGAACAGGCCGCAGCACGGGATGCTCAGGATGCCGAGCACGAGGATCAGGGTCGCGCGGGGATGGTTGGCGCCGGGCGCGCCGGGCATGGGCGCGCCGTACTGCGGCGGTGGGGGTGGGGGCGGGTTGTCGTAGCTCACGGCGTGGCTCCCTCAAGGTCGGGCCGGAGTCAGGTGTCCGGCTCCCAGGATGTGCACAGTGTCCGGGACCCTACCGCCGACCGGCGCGCTGAAACACGAATGTCAGACTTGATCCCATCAGCCGTCTCGCACCGCCGCCGGGACGCAGGCCACGAGGGGAGTGCCGCATGTCCGTGCCCAGCGATGTACTGAGTGACATCGTCGCGGGCGTGCGCATCGACCTCGCTCGACGCCGGGAAGTCGCCAGCGAGGCGGACCTGCGCGCGGCGCTCTCCGACGTCGACCCGGCGCGCGACCCGATGCCGTCGTTCCGGAGCCCGGGCTCGAGCGTGATCGCCGAGGTGAAGCGACGCAGCCCGAGCAAGGGCGACCTGGCGGAGATCGCCGATCCCGCCGTCCTCGCCCGCCAGTACGCCGCCGGCGGCGCCGCCGCGATCAGCGTGCTCACCGAGGAACGCCGTTTCGGCGGCAGCCTCGACGACCTGCGTGCGGTCCGCGCCGCGGTCGACGTCCCGCTGCTGCGCAAGGACTTCGTGGTCGACGCGTACCAGGTGCTCGAGGCCCGGGCGGCCGGAGCCGACCTGGTCCTGCTGATCGTCGCCGCCCTCGACGACGACCTGCTGCGCGGGCTGCACGACCAGGCCCGCGAGCTGGGAATGACCGTCCTCGTCGAGGTGCACGACGAGCCCGAGACCGCCCGCGCCGTCGAGCTCGGTGCCGAGCTGGTCGGGGTCAACGCCCGCAACCTCAAGACCCTCGACGTCGACCCCGACACCTTCGGCCGGCTCGCGCCACTGGTGCCGGATGACCGCGTGCTGGTCGCCGAGTCCGGGATCTCGAGCCCGGTCGACGTGAAGCGGTACGTCGCCGAGGGCGCCCACGCGGTGCTGGTCGGCGAGGCGCTGGTCAAGGACGGCGACCCCGAGAGCGCGGTCCGTGCGATGACCGGGATCACCGCATGAGCACCGACGTCTCCACGTTCGACTCCGACGACCACGGCTGGTTCGGCGACTTCGGTGGCCGGTTCATGCCCGAGGCGCTCGTCGCCGCGCTCGACGAGCTGACCGTCGCCTGGCAGGAGGCGATGGCCGACCCGGTCGTTCCTCGCCGACTTCGACACCATCCTGCGGGAGTACGCCGGCGTCCCGAGCCTGCTCTACGACGCCACCCGGCTGACCGAGAAGGTCGGCGGTGCCCGGATCCTGCTCAAGCGCGAGGACCTCAACCACACCGGCGCGCACAAGATCCGCAACGTGCTCGGCCAGGCCCTGCTCACCACCCGGATGGGCAAGCACCGGGTCATCGCCGAGACCGGCGCCGGCCAGCACGGCGTCGCGAGCGCCACCGCGGCGGCGTACTTCGGCCTCGACTGCACCGTCTACATGGGCTCGGTCGACACCAAGCGGCAGGCGCTCAACGTGGCGCGCATGGAGCTGCTCGGCGCCAAGGTGGTGCCGGTCGACTCCGGCAGCGCCACCCTCAAGGACGCCATCAACGAGGCGCTGCGCGACTGGGTCAGCACCGTCGACCACACGGCGTACCTCTTCGGCACCGCCGCCGGCCCGCACCCGTTCCCGACCATGGTCCGCGACTTCACCCGCGGCATCGGCGACGAGGCCCGGGCCCAGTGCCTCGAGCTGACCGGCCGGCTGCCGGACGCCATCGCCGCGTGCGTCGGCGGCGGCTCCAACGCGATCGGGCTGTTCACGGCCTTCCTCGGCGACCCCGACGTCCGCATCTACGGCTTCGAGCCCGGCGGCGACGGCGTGGAGACCGGACGGCACGCCGCCACGATCACCGCCGGCGACAGCGGGGTGCTGCACGGTGCGCGGACGTTCGTGCTGCAGGACGAGGACGGCCAGACCATCGAGTCGCACTCGATCTCGGCCGGGCTCGACTACCCGGGCGTCGGCCCCCAGCACGCGCACCTGGCCAAGAGCGGCCGCGCCGACTACCTGCCGATCACCGACGCGCAGGCGATGGACGCCCTGGCGCTGCTGGCTCGCACCGAGGGGATCATCGCCGCCATCGAGTCCGCGCACGCCCTGGCCGGCGCCTTCGACGTGGCCCGCGAGCTCGGCCCCGAGGGGCTGGTGCTGGTCAACCTCTCCGGCCGCGGCGACAAGGACATGGAGACCGCCCGGGAGTGGTTCGGGCTCGGCCAGAAGACCGGCGCAGAAGGCGTGAGCGTCTCCACGGCCTTCGAGAAGGCCCGCGCGGACGACCGCGCCGCACTGGTCGGCTACCTGCCCGCCGGCTTCCCCGACGTCCAAGGCGGCATCGACGCGATCCGCGCGATGGTCGACGCCGGCTGCGACGTGATCGAGGTCGGGCTGCCCTACAGCGACCCGGTCATGGACGGCCCGACCATCCAGGCCGCCGCCCAGCAGGCGCTGGACCGCGGCGTCCGCACCACCGACGTGCTCCGCACCGTCGAGGCGGTCGCCGCCACCGGCACCCCCACCGTCGTGATGACCTACTGGAACCCCGTCGAGCGCTACGGCGTCGACCGGTTCGCCCGCGACCTCGCCGCCGCCGGGGGAGCCGGGCTGATCACCCCCGACCTCACGCCGGACGCCGACCCGCACTGGCCGGCCGCCGCGGACGCACACGGCCTCGACAAGGTCTACCTGGTCGCGCCGTCCTCGACCGACGCGCGGATCGCGATGACCGTCGCCGCCTGCCGCGGCTTCGTCTACGCCACCGCCGTCATGGGCGTCACCGGCACCCGCGACCACCACCAGCGACCTGGCCGGGCCGCTCGTCGCCCGCACCATGGCCGCGGTGTCGGACCTCGGGGCCGACCTGCCCGTCGGCGTGGGCCTCGGCGTCAGCAACGGCGACCAGGCCGCCGAGGTCGCGTCGTACGCCGACGGGGTGATCGTCGGCTCGGCGTTCGTCCGGGCGCTGCTCGACCACCCCGATGACCGCGCGGCCGGGCTGCGTGCGCTCACCGCGCTCACCGAGGACCTGGCCGGGGGAGTACGCCGTGGGTAGGGCGGCCGTCGGCTTCGCCGCGGTCGCGCTCGTCGCCGGGCTGGCGGGCTGCGGTGGCGACGACGTCAAGGCGGGCGACCTGCACGGCAAGATCCTCGACCCGCCGTTCACGGTGTCCCAGGACGCGCTGGTCGACACCGACGGCGACGCCTACTCGCTGGCCGACAGCACCGACAAGCGGCTCACCCTGGTCTTCTTCGGCTACACCAACTGCCCCGACATCTGCGGCATCGTGATGTCCAACCTGGCCTCGGCGATGACCCGGCTCGACGACCGCGACCGCGACCAGGTCGACGTGGTGTTCGTGACCACCGACCCCGAACGCGACACCCCCGAGGTGCTGCGCCGCTACCTCGACCACATCGACAAGAGCTTCATCGGCGTCACCGGACCGATCGACGAGATCGCCGCGGTCGGCAAGTCCATCGCGGTCGGCATGGGCGAGGCGCTGCCCACCGGCGGCTACGACGTCGACGCCCACACCACCCAGGTGACCGGCATCGACAGCGACGACGAGGCGCCGATCTACTGGAGCCAGAGCACGTCGTCGAAGCAGTTCGCCGACGACATCCACACCCTTCTGGGAGATTCGTGACCGTGATCGCCCTGTTCATCCCCAGCCCGTCGAGCGGCGTCTGGCACCTCGGGCCGGTCCCGATCCGCGGCTACGCGCTCGCGATCATCCTCGGCATCGTCGCCGCGATCTGGATCGGCGAGCGGCGCTGGGCGGCCCGCGGCGGCCGGCCGGGCGAGGTCCAGGACCTCGCGGTGTGGGCGGTGCCGTTCGGCCTGGTCGGCGGCCGGCTCTACCACGTGGCCACCGACCACGAGCTCTACTTCGGCGCGGCAGGCGACCCGTGGCAGATCCTCTACGTCTGGCGCGGCGGCCTGGGGGTCTGGGGCTCGATCGCGTTCGGCGCGGTCGGGGCGATCATCGCCGCCAGGAGGCGCGGGATGAAGATCGCGCCGATGGTCGACGCGCTGGCGCCGGGCCTCCTGGTCGCGCAGGCGATCGGACGCTGGGGGAACTGGTTCAACCAGGAGCTGTTCGGCAAGCCGACCGACCTGCCGTGGGCGCTGGAGATCGACCCTGAGCACCGGCCGCCCGGCTACGAGGGCGAGGCGACGTTCCACCCGACGTTCCTCTACGAATGCGTCTGGAACCTGGCCGCCTTCGGCGTGCTGATCGCGCTCGACCGGCGGTTCAAGTTCGGCCACGGCCGGATGCTGGCGCTCTACGTCATGGCCTACACGCTCGGCCGCGGGTGGATCGAGATGCTCCGGATCGACACCGTCGAGCTGAACGACGTGCACGGACTCCGTTTCAACGTCTGGACCTCGATCGTGCTGTTCGTCGTGGCCGCCATCTACTTCGTCGTCAGCCTGTGGCTCCGGCCCGGCCAGGAGGAGTCGGTGTACGACGAGGGGCGCGGCCCCCAGCCGTGCCCGCCCCGGCTGCCGAGGACGCCCCGGCGGAGGTCCCGGAGCCGGACGCCGACGTCGCCGAGGGCGCTGCCCACGACCCGGAAACACGATCGGGTCCACCCGCCGTCTCCTTGATAGGCTGAACCGCTCGCTTGGGCCAATGTCGTCCCTGCACCCCCACGCTGCACCAGACGGACCCTCGGGGTCCTCCGACGACGGGAGATGGACCTGTGCCCTACCAGCACTCGTTCCCGCCGCCCCAGGGGCTCTACGACCCGCGCCACGAGCACGACGCCTGCGGCGTGGCCTTCGTCGCGACCCTGACCGGTGAGGCCAGCCACGAGATCCTGGTGAAGTCCCTCACCGCGCTGCGCAACCTCGAGCACCGCGGCGCCGCGGGCGCCGAGCCGAACTCCGGTGACGGCGCCGGCATCCTGATGCAGATCCCCGACGCGTTCCTCCGCGCCGTCGCGGGCGAGGCCGGCTTCGAGCTCCCGCCGTCGCGCGCGTACGCCGCGGGGACGGCGTTCCTGCCCGGCGACGACGAGGCCGTGGCCAAGACCCGCACCCAGATCGAGGAGATCGCCGCCGAGGAGGGGCTGTCGGTCCTCGGCTGGCGCGAGGTGCCGACCCAGCCGGACTGCCTCGGCAAGACCGCGCTCGGCGTGATGCCCCAGTTCGCGCAGCTGTTCGTGACCCCGTCGGGCCAGCGGCTGACCGGCATGGCGCTGGAGCGGATGGCCTACTGCCTGCGCCGCCGCGCCGAGAAGGAGACCGACGTCTACTTCCCGTCGCTCTCGTCACGCACCCTGGCCTACAAGGGCATGCTCACCACCGAGCAGCTCGACGAGTTCTTCCCCGACCTGCGTGACGAGCGGATGGCCTCGGCGCTGTGCGTCGTGCACTCGAGGTTCTCGACCAACACCTTCCCGAGCTGGCCGCTCTCGCACCCGTTCCGCTTCATCGCGCACAACGGTGAGATCAACACGGTCATGGGCAACCGCAACTGGATGCGGGCCCGCGAGGCGCTGCTGGACTCCGACCTGATCCCGGGCGACCTCGAGCGGCTCTACCCGATCTGCACGCCCGGCGCGTCCGACTCGGCGTCGTTCGACGAGGTGCTCGAGCTGCTGCACATCGGGGGCCGCTCGCTACCTCACGCCGTGCTGATGATGATCCCGGAGGCGTGGGAGAACCACACCGAGATGGATCGGGCCCGGCGCGCGTTCTACGAGTTCCACTCCACGATGATGGAGCCCTGGGACGGCCCGGCCTGCGTGGTGTTCACCGACGGCGACCAGATCGGCGCGGTCCTCGACCGCAACGGGCTGCGCCCCTCCCGCTACTGGGTGACCGACGACGGGCTGGTCGTCCTCGCCTCGGAGGTCGGGGTGCTCGACCTCGACCCGGCCTCGATCGTCCGCAAGGGCCGGCTGCAGCCGGGCCGGATGTTCCTGGTCGACACCGAGGAGCACCGGATCATCGAGGACGACGAGATCAAGTCCACGCTCGCCGCCGAGCATCCCTACGAGGAGTGGCTGCACGCCGGGCTGGTGCACCTCGACGACATCCCCGAGCGCGAGCACATCGTGCACACGCACGCCTCGGTCACCCGCCGCCAGCAGATCTTCGGCTACACCGAGGAGGAGCTGCGGGTGCTGCTCACGCCGATGGCGAACACCGGCGGCGAGGCGCTCGGGTCGATGGGCACCGACACGCCGATCGCGGCGCTCAGCGAGAAGCCGCGGCTGCTCTTCGACTACTTCGCCCAGCTGTTCGCCCAGGTGACCAACCCGCCGCTGGACGCGATCCGCGAGGAGCTGGTGACCTCGCTGGAGGGCTCGATCGGCCCCGAGGCCAACCTCCTCGAGCCGCACGCGGCGTCCTGCCGCCAGATCGTGCTGCCGTTCCCGGTCTTCTCCAACGACGACCTGGCCAAGATCCGGCACATCAACCGCGACGGCGACATGCCCGGCTTCGAGACCCACATCGCCCGCGGCCTCTACGACGTCGAGGGCGGCGGCGCGGCGATGGCGGCCCGGATCGACGAGATCTGCGCCGAGGTCAGCCAGGCGATCGCGGACGGTGCCCGGATCATCGTGCTCTCCGACCGGCACGCGACCCAGGAGCTGGCGCCGATCCCGTCGCTCCTGCTCACCGGCGCCATCCACCACCACCTGGTCCGGGAGAAGACCCGCACCCAGGTCGGGCTGCTGGTCGAGGCCGGCGACGTCCGCGAGGTCCACCACGTCGCCCTCCTCATCGGGTACGGCGCGGCGGCGGTCAACCCCTACCTCGCCATGGAGTCGGTCGAGGACCTCGCCCGCGAGGGCTACTACGTCAAGACCGAGCCCGAGGTGGCGGTCAAGAACCTCATCAAGGCGCTCGGCAAGGGCGTCCTCAAGGTGATGTCCAAGATGGGCGTCTCCACCGTGGCGTCGTACACCGGGGCGCAGATCTTCGAGGCGGTCGGCCTGTCGCAGGCGGTGGTCGACAAGTACTTCACCGGCACCGCCTCCAAGCTCGGCGGCGTCGAGCTCGACGTGATCGCCGAGGAGGTCGCCCGTCGGCACGCCACGGCGTACCCCCGCGGCGGCATCGCGCCCTCGCACCGCGAGCTGGCCATCGGCGGCGAGTACCAATGGCGCCGCGAGGGCGAGCCGCACCTGTTCGACCCCGAGACGGTCTTCCGGCTGCAGCACTCCACCCGGACCGGCCGCTACGACATCTTCAAGCAGTACACGAGCCGGGTCGACGAGCAGGCCCGGCGGCTGATGACGCTGCGCGGGCTGTTCCGGTTCAAGGGCGCCCACGTCACCGGCCGCGACCCGATCCCGATCGAGGAGGTCGAGCCGGTCTCCGAGATCGTCAAGCGGTTCTCGACCGGCGCCATGTCGTACGGCTCGATCAGCATGGAGGCGCACGAGACCCTCGCGATCGCCATGAACCGGCTGGGCGCGAAGTCCAACACCGGTGAGGGCGGCGAGGACGCCGAACGCCTCTACGACCCGGAGCGGCGCAGCGCCATCAAGCAGGTCGCCTCGGGCCGGTTCGGCGTGACGTCGGAGTACCTCACGAACTCCGACGACATCCAGATCAAGATGGCCCAGGGCGCGAAGCCCGGCGAGGGCGGCCAGCTGCCGGGCCAGAAGGTCTACCCGTGGATCGCGAAGACCCGCTACTCGACACCGGGCGTCGGCCTGATCAGCCCACCGCCGCACCACGACATCTACTCGATCGAGGACCTGGCCCAGCTGATCCACGACCTCAAGAACGCCAACCCGCAGGCGCGGGTGCACGTGAAGCTGGTCGCCGAGGTCGGTGTCGGCACGGTCGCCGCGGGCGTCTCCAAGGCGCACGCCGACGTGGTCCTGATCTCCGGCCACGACGGCGGCACCGGCGCGGCGCCGATGACGTCGCTCAAGCACGCCGGCGGCCCGTGGGAGCTCGGCCTGGCCGAGACCCAGCAGACGCTGCTGCTCAACGGGCTGCGCGACCGGATCGTCGTACAGACCGACGGCCAGCTGAAGACCGGCCGTGACGTGGTGGTCGCGGCCCTGCTCGGCGCCGAGGAGTACGGCTTCGCGACCGCGCCGCTGGTCGTCTCGGGCTGCATCATGATGCGGGTCTGCCACCTCGACACCTGCCCGGTCGGCGTCGCGACCCAGAACCCGGTGCTGCGCGAGCGCTACACGGGCCAGGCCGAGCACGTCGTGAACTTCTTCGAGTTCATCGCGGAGGAGGTGCGCGAGCTCCTCGCCGAGCTGGGCTTCCGCAGCCTCGACGAGGCGATCGGCCAGGTCGGCGCGCTCGACATGGTCGAAGCGGTCAACCACTGGAAGGCAGCGGGGCTCGACCTGACCCCGATCCTGCACGCGCCCGACCGCGCGGCGTTCCCCGACCAGGACCTGCACCAGACCAAGCAGCAGAACCACGGGCTGGAGAAGTCGCTCGACGTCACCGAGCTGGTGCCGCTGTGCCAGCCGGCGATCGAGAACGGCGAGCCGGTCCGGGCGCAGGTCGCGATCCGCAACGTCAACCGCACCGTCGGCACCATCCTCGGCCACGAGGTGACCAAGAAGTACGGCGGCGAGGGGCTCCCCGAGGGCACCATCGACCTGACCTTCACGGGGTCGGCCGGGCAGTCCTTCGGCGCGTTCGTGCCGCGCGGGATCACGCTGCGGCTGGAGGGCGACGCCAACGACTACCTCGGCAAGGGGCTCTCCGGCGGCCGGATCGTCGTACGCCCCGACCGGGCCGCGACGTTCAAGGCCGACGAGCAGATCATCGCCGGCAACGTCATCGCGTACGGCGCCACGTCCGGCCGGATCCACATCCGAGGCGGTGTGGGGGAGCGGTTCGGCGTGCGGAACTCGGGCGCCTGGGCCGTCACCGAGGGCGTGGGCGACCACGCCTGCGAGTACATGACCGGCGGCCGGGTCGCCGTCCTGGGCAAGACCGGCCGCAACTTCGGCGCCGGCATGTCCGGAGGCGTCGCGTGGGTGCTCGACCTCAACGAGGGCCGGGTCAACGCCGAGCTCGTCGAGCTCGGCCCGGTCGAGGGCGAGGCGGCGCAGGAGCTGGAGCAGCTGGTGCGCGACCACGCCGAGGAGACCGGCTCCGAGGTGGCCGCCGAGCTGCTGGCGGACTGGCCGGCCGCGCTGGCCCGGTTCACCGAGGTGATGCCGACCGACTACCGCGTCGTTCTCGAGGCCAAGGCCAAGGCCGAGGCCGAGGGCCTCTCCGAGTCCGAGACCGCCACCGCGATGATGGAGGCGCTCCATGGCTGACCCCAAGGGCTTCCTCAAGAACGGCCGCGAGGTCGCGCGAGCGCCGCGCCCGTCGAGGAGCGGGTCCAGGACTGGGCCGAGGTCTACCCCGGCGGCATGGGCCGCGCGTTGCTGCCGATCATCTCGACCCAGGCCGGCCGCTGCATGGACTGCGGCATCCCGTTCTGCCACCAGGGCTGCCCGCTCGGCAACATCATCCCGGAGTGGAACGACCTGGTCTGGCGGGACGACTGGGAGGGCGCGATCGAGCGGCTGCACGCCACCAACAACTTCCCGGAGTTCACCGGCAGGCTCTGCCCGGCGCCGTGCGAGACCGCCTGCGTCCTGGGCATCAACCAGGACCCGGTCACGATCAAGAACATCGAGGTCTCGATCATCGACAAGGCCTGGGAGAGCGGGTTCGTGCGGCCGCAGCCGCCCGAGTGGCTCTCCGGCCGGACGGTCGCGGTGATCGGCTCCGGCCCGGCCGGCCTGGCCGCGGCGCAGCAGCTGACCCGGGCCGGACACACCGTCGCGGTCTACGAGCGGGCCGACAAGATCGGCGGGCTGCTGCGCTACGGCATCCCGGAGTTCAAGATGGAGAAGAAGCACCTCGACCGGCGTCTCGACCAGATGCGCCGGGAGGGGACCGTCTTCCGCGCCGGGGTCTCCGTCGGTGACGAGCTCACCGCGGAGTCGCTGCGCGACCGCTACGACGCCGTCGTCCTCGCGATGGGTGCCACCGACGCCCGCGACCTGCCGGTCACCGGCCGCGAGCTGGGCGGGCTCCACCAGGCGATGGAGTACCTCCCGCAGTCCAACCGCGCCTCGCTCGGCGAGGAGGTCTCCGACCAGATCACCGCCGCCGGCAAGGACGTCATCATCATCGGCGGCGGTGACACCGGCGCCGACTGCCTCGGCACCGCCACCCGCCAGGGCGCCCGCTCCATCACGCAGCTGGAGATCATGCCGGAGCCGCCGGAGGCGCGTCCGGCCGGCCAGCCCTGGCCGACGTACCCGATGACCTTCCGGGTCTCCTCGGCGCACGAGGAGGCCGGCGACAGGGTCTACTCGGTCTCGACGAAGGAGTTCCTGGGTGACTCGTCCGGGAACGTGTCCGGGCTGCGGCTGGTCGAGGTCGAGTTCAAGGACGGGAAGTTCGAGGAGGTCGAGGGCTCCGAGCGCGAGATCCCGGCCCAGCTGGTGCTCTTCGCGATGGGCTTCGTCGGTCCCGAGAAGCCGGGCCTGGTCGAGCAGCTCGGCGTCGACCTGGACGCACGCGGCAACATCGCCCGCGACGCGGCGTACATGACCTCGGTGCCGGGTGTCTTCGTGGCCGGCGACGCCGGCCGCGGCCAGTCCCTGATCGTCTGGGCCATCGCCGAGGGCCGGGCCGCTGCCTCCGCCGTGGACGAGTACCTCACCGGCTCGACCACCCTCCCGTACCCCATCCCCCCGACCGAGCGCCCCCTCGTCGTCTAGTTGACCCGGCGCAAACTTTGAGCCGGGTCAACTCGACCCGGCGGAAACCGTCGGAGTCCGAGCAACCGGCCAGGCGTTGTTTGATCGTTCCAATCCTCGCTAGGGTGTGGTCACGTGAGAAGAGCGAAGATCGTCTGCACCCTGGGTCCGGCCACCGCGAACGAGAGGCGGATCCGCGAGCTGGTGTACGCCGGGATGGACGTGGCCCGGCTGAACATGAGCCACGGCACCCACGAGGACCACGCGGAGTCCTACCGGCTGGTGCGCGCGGCAGCCGACGCGAGCGGCCACGGAGTCGGCATCCTGGCCGACCTCCAGGGCCCGAAGATCCGGCTGGGGACCTTCTCCGGCGGCCCGGTGGAGCTGCGCCGCGGCGCCCGCTGGACGATCACCACGCGTGAGGTCGACGGCAACGCCGAGATCTCCGGAACGACGTACAAGGGGCTCGCCGGCGACGTGAAGGTCGGTGACCCGATCCTCATCGACGACGGCAAGGTCCGGCTGCGGGTCACCGAGGTGAAGGACGGCACCGACGTGCTCTGCGAGGTGCTCGTGGGCGGCAAGGTGAGCAACCACAAGGGCATCAACCTGCCCGGCGTCGCCGTGTCGGTGCCGGCGCTCTCGGAGAAGGACATCGAGGACCTGCGGTTCGCGCTGCACCTCACCGTCGACTTCATCGCGCTGAGCTTCGTGCGGAGCGCCGCGGACGTCGAGGACGTCCGGCGGGTGATGCGCGAGGAGAACGTGTCCATCCCGGTCATCGCCAAGATCGAGAAGCCCCAGGCGATCGAGAACCTCGACGAGGTGATCGCGGCGTTCGACGGCTTCATGGTGGCCCGCGGCGACCTCGGCGTGGAGATGCCGGCCGAGGAGGTGCCGTTCCTCCAGAAGAAGATCATCGACAAGGCCCGGCTCAACGCGAAGCCGGTCATCGTCGCGACCCAGATGCTCGAGTCGATGATCTCGAGCCCCACGCCGACCCGGGCCGAGGTCTCCGACGTCGCCAACGCGATCCTCGACGGCGCCGACGCGGTGATGCTGTCCGGCGAGACCGGCGTGGGGGAGTACCCAGTCCACACGGTCGAGACGATGGCCCGCATCATCCAGGCCACCGAGGTGCACGCCATGGAGCAGCAAGAGGTCGGCACCCTGCGCGTGCTGCCCTGGGACCCGCACACCAAGTCCGGCGTCATCGCCAAGGCCGCCGGCGAGGTCGCCGAGCGCATCGACGCGAAGTACGTCGTCGCCTTCACCCAGTCCGGTGACTCCGCGCGCCGGATGTCCCGGCTCCGCGGCCCGGTCCCGGTGCTGGCCTTCACGCCCGAGGCGCAGACCCGCTCGCAGCTCGCCCTGACCTGGGGCGTCGAGATGTTCAAGACGGCCTCGGTCGAGCACACCGACGAGATGGTCGCCCAGGTCGACGAGCAGCTGCTCAACATCGGCCGGGTCGAGAAGGGCGACCTCGTCGTCATCATCGCCGGCTCGCCCCCGGGCATCCCGGGCTCGACCAACGCCCTGCGCGTGCACCGCATGGGCGACGCGGTCGACGGCGTCGCGCCGGCGTACCGGAGGATCAACGAGTAGCTGCCCGAGCGGACGTCATCACCTTCGAGGGTCCTGGGCCACGATCGTGATGACGTCACGGCCCTGGCCGGAGAACGGGCGCAAGCAGAGCCACGGTCGAGTGCCCCGAGTGGGATTCGAACCCACACTGGATGAGGTTTGAGCTCATTGACTCTGCCGGTTGGTCTATCGGGGCTGGCGGGCTCAGAGGTTACCGGGAGAAGGCGTCGGGTCCGCTCTTGGCAAAAGTCGAGTAATTCACTACAGTTTGACTCGTGATGTCGGTGAGCAGCGTGTGGCGCTGGGCGGTGGCGAGCAACGAGCGGGCGGTGGCGAACGCCCGGGCGGCCGCCACCGAGTGTTCCCGCGCCCGGGTCGAGCGGGCCGAGGTCGCGCAGTTCCTGAGCGAGATCGCGCGGTCCAGCCAGGAGATCACCGCGAGGGCGGCCCGGACGGGCGGTTAGCCTGTCGCCCGTGACAGACACCCCCGCGGGAGCTGCCAGGACCGTGGTCGTGGCCGAGGACGAGGTCCTGATCCGCATGGACCTCGCCGAGATGCTCACCGACGAGGGGTACGACGTCGTCGGGCAGGCCGGTGACGGGGCGACTGCGGTCGACCTGGCCGAGCAGCTCCGGCCCGACCTGGTGATCCTCGACGTCAAGATGCCGGTGCTCGACGGGATCGCCGCGGCCGAGCAGATCGCCGGCCAGCGGATCGCGCCGGTCGTGATCCTCACGGCGTTCAGCCAGCGCGAGCTCGTCGAGCGGGCGCGGGACGCAGGAGCGATGGCCTACCTGGTCAAGCCGTTCACGCAGGCCGACCTGGTGCCCGCGATCGAGATGGCGGTCAGCCGGTTCGGTGAGCTGGCGCTGCTCGAGGCCGAGGTGGCCGACCTGACCGAGCGGCTGGAGACCCGCAAGGCGGTCGAGCGTGCCAAGAGCCTGCTGATGGAGCAGCTCGACCTCTCCGAGCCCGAGGCGTTCCGCTGGATCCAGAAGACTGCAATGGACCTGCGCCTCTCGATGCGGCAGGTCGCCGAGGGCGTGGTCGAGCACGGTCCGGGCATCGCGGGGTCCTGACCACGCCTTGGGCGACGCGCACTCCGGGGGGTGGCGCAATCCGTCGTTCCCACCCCTAGACTGCCGGGCAGCATCCAGCCGGGTGCCGGGGGAGGAGGACCCGTAGATGTCTCGAACCAGCGTCCCTGAGCGCGGGGTCGTCGCCAGGGGCTTGGCTCTCCTCGGGCTGGCCATCTTCCTCGCGCCGCTCCTCCTGCTGCTCTCGAGCCGCTCCGCCGACGCGGCCACGCTCTGCCTGCCAGAGGCGGACGCGACCGCCTGCATCGCCGGCACCATGGGCACCCGCGCCGACCCGATCGAAGGCGTCGACGTCATCCTGACCAAGCCCGACGGCTCGACGGAGACCCAGACGACCGAGGCGGACGGCAAGTTCTCCTTCTCGGTCACCGAGCCCGGCAACTACCTGGTCGGCGTGGACCCCGACACCCTGCCCAAGGGTTCCGAGCTGCGCCCGCCGGCCGAGGCGGCCCTCCGCGGTCCCGACGGCGCGCTCAAGGTCGACAACGTCGAGCTCGGCAAGAGCTACGGCGCCACGCTCACCGTCCGGGCCGCCGACTTCGACGACACCACGAGCAAGTGGGAAGAGTTCCTCCAGTCCAGCGTCAACGGCATCCGGCTCGGCCTGCTGCTGGCCCTGGCCAGCGTCGGCCTCAGCCTGATCTACGGCACCACCGGGATCTCGAACTTCGCGCACGCCGAGCAGGTGACCCTCGGCGGCATGCTCGGCTACTTCCTGATCAACGTGCACGGAATGGGCCTGTGGATCGGTGGCGTGTGCGTGGTCATCCTGTGTGGCTTCAGCGGCTGGCTCCAGGACCGCATCCTGTGGCATCCGCTCCGACGCCGCGGGCTGGGCCTGACCCAGCTGATGATCGTGACGATCGGCCTCTCGCTCGCGCTCCAGTACACCTACCAGTACCTCGTCGGCGCCCGTACGGTCCGCATCGTCGTGGACACGCCCACGGTCCGGGACTTCGGCTCGGTCCGGATCACCAACCAGTCCCTGGCGGCGATGGCGATCTCCATCGTGGTGCTGTCCCTGGTCGGCTACGCGCTCCTGCGCACCCGCATCGGTCGAGCCACCCGTGCGGTGTCCGACAACCCGGCGCTGGCGCAGGCGTCGGGCATCGACACCGACAAGGTGATCCGCCTGGTGTGGACGATGGCGATGGCCCTGGCCGGCCTCTCCGGCCTCCTCTACGCGCTGGTGGTCAACGGCATCAAGTGGGACACCGGCCTCCAGATCCTGCTGCTGCTCTTCGCGGCGGTGACGCTGGGCGGCCTCGGCACAGCGTTCGGTGCCCTGGTCGGCTCGCTGGTGATCGGGCTCGTCGTCGAGCTCTCGCCACTGGTCATCCCAGGTGACTTCAAGTACGCCGCAGCACTGCTGATCCTCATCCTGCTCCTGCTGGTGCGGCCCCAGGGCCTGCTCGGCCGGGCCCAGCGGGTCGGGTAGAAGGGACGGAACGAGCGATGGACGACATCCAGAACATCCTCAACGCGATGGTCCGCACCGCGGTCGACCCGCAGACCGCCGCGGTCGCGATCGCGGTCATCGGACTGAACATCCACTTCGGCTACACCGGCCTGCTCAACATCGGCCAGTCGGCGTTCATGCTGCTGGGCGCCTACGGCTTCGCGATCTCGATCACGCAGGGCTGCCCGCTGGTCGTGGCCATCATCGTCGGGTTGCTGGTCGCCTTCGTGTTCGCACTCGTGCTCGGCGTACCGACCCTGAAGCTGCGCGGTGACTACCTCGCCATCGTCACCATCTCGGCCGCAGAGATCATCAGGTACGTCGGCAGATCGGTCGGCTACGAGAGGCTGTTCAACCTCACCGGTGGCGCCCAGGGCATCCCCGGCAGCCAGTACCGCGGGCCGTTCACGGACCTCTCGTGGTTCGGCAGCGGCACCACGACGATCCTCGGGTTCAACTACACCGACGTGGGCAGCGGCGACTCGACCCTCGTCCGGCTGGTCGGGTGGCTGGTCGTGGTCGGCCTGATCTGGGGGATGGTGCTGATCGGGCGCGGCAAGGCGGCGCTCGAGGGCGCGGCCCGCACCGTCGCGCTGGTCGGGCTCACCGTCCTCACGGTCCTCGTCGTGCTCTTCCTCGCTCCGGTCACCCAGCAGAACACCGGCGTCAACGGCTGGTGGTTCACCTTCGTCACCTGGGTCATCGTCGCGATCAGCCTGGTCATCGTGCTCGGCCTCACCCGGAGCCCCTGGGGACGCGCGCTCAAGGGCGTCCGCGAGGACGAGGACGCCATGCGCAGCCTCGGCAAGAACGTCTTCGCGATCAAGATGCAGGCGCTGATCATCGGCGGCCTGTTCGGCGCGATCGGCGGCATGATGTACGTCCTGCCCGCGACCGTGCAGCCCGACGCCCTGGGCCGCTCGATCACGTTCTTCTGCTACACCGCGCTGCTGCTCGGTGGGGCGGCGACGATCTGGGGACCGGTGCTGGGCTCGCTGATCTTCTTCGTCGGCCGCGTCGCCATCATCGGGATCGCCAACACCTACCTGTCGTCCGACCAGTACATCAACATCATGAACGGCCAGCAGACCAGCCAGTTCGCCTTCATCGTCGTCGGCGTCGCGCTGATGCTGCTGGTGATCTTCAGACCGCAAGGCATCCTTGGTGACAAGAGGGAGCTCCGGTTCAATGTCTGAGACCACGACCGCCAGCGGGCTGGCCGACCCGGCCGCCCGGCGCGAGCTGATGTCCGGCGTCGACCCCGAGCCCGGCTCGTCGCAAGCCCGACGCCATCCTCAGGGTCGACAACATCACCCGGCACTTCGGCGGCATCACCGCCGTCGACGTCGAGCACCTCGAGGTGCAGCGCGGGATCATCACCGCGCTGATCGGACCCAACGGCGCCGGCAAGACGACGTTCTTCAACCTGATCACCGGGTTCGACCGCCCGTCGTCCGGGCAGGCGGCGCACTGGAGCTTCGACGGGGCCACCCTCGACCGGACCTCGGCGTCCAGGGTCGCCAGGTCCGGCATGGTCCGCACCTTCCAGCTCACCAAGGCGCTGAGCCGGATGACGGTGATGGACAACATGATGCTGGGCGCCCAGAACCAGGCCGGCGAGAACCTCGCCAAGTCTCTGTTCAAGCCGTTCTGGGGCGCGCAGGAGAAGGAGATCGAGACCAAGGCCCTGGAGCTGCTCGAGCGGTTCAGCCTGCACGAGAAGCTCAAGGACTACGCCGGGTCGCTCTCCGGAGGTCAGCGCAAGCTGCTCGAGATGGCTCGGGCCCTGATGAGCAACCCGAAGATGATCATGCTCGACGAGCCGATGGCGGGCGTGAACCCCGCGCTCACCCAGTCGCTCCTCGGGCACATCCAGTCCCTGCGCGACGAGGGCACGACCGTGCTGTTCGTCGAGCACGACATGCACGTCGTGCGCCACATCTCCGACTGGGTCGTGGTGATGGCCGAGGGGCGGCTGGTCGCAGAGGGCAGGGCCGACATGGTGATGTCCAACCAGGCGGTCATCGACGCCTACCTGGGCGCGCACCACGACACCGACCTGGGCGACGACGCCCTTCTCTCCGACGCGACTCTCGAGCAGCTCGAGAAGGAAGTCGCCGAGGAGGAGGCCGAGCGCGAGGAGGACCGGCCATGACGACCGACACCCAGCAGCAGACCGCGGTGATCGAGGCCAAGGACCTCGTCGCCGGCTACCTGCCCGGCGTCAACATCCTCAACGGCTGCAGCCTGGTCGCCTACCCGGGCGAGATGATCGGCATCATCGGCCCGAACGGCGCCGGCAAGTCGACGCTGCTGAAGGCGATGTTCGGCCTGGTGCGGGTCCGCTCGGGCAACGTCCACCTCGGCACCCAGGACATCACCAACCTGCGCGCCAACACGCTGGTCGAGATGGGCGTGGGATTCGTCCCTCAGAACAACAACGTCTTCCCGTCGCTGACCATCGAGGAGAACCTCCAGATGGGGCTGTTCCTGCGTCCCAAGAAGGTCCGTGAGCGGCTGGGCGCGATGTGGGACCTGTTCCCCGCGCTGCACGAGCGGCGGTCCCGCTCGGCGGGCGCGCTGTCGGGAGGTGAGCGCCAGTCGCTGGCCATGGCCAGGGCGCTGATGATGGAGCCGTCGGTGCTGCTCCTCGACGAGCCCTCGGCCGGCCTCTCGCCGGTCCGTCAGGACGAGACCTTCATCCGCACCCGCCGGATCAACAAGACCGGCGTCTGCGTGGTGATGGTCGAGCAGAACGCCCGGCGCTGCCTGCAGATCTGCGACCGGGGCTACGTGCTCGACCAGGGCAAGGACGCCTACACCGGCACCGGCCGGGAGCTGGCGAAGGACCCGAAGGTGATCGAGCTCTACCTCGGCACCCTGGCCGAGGACGTCGAGGCCGAGGAGGTCGAGGCCAAGGGCGACCAGGCCAAGGGCGACCGGGCCAAGGGCGACCAGGCCAAGGGCGACCAGGCGGGGCTCGCGACCGAGTAGCCCGTCAGACCGGCACGGCGAGCTCGGGCTCGTCGGATGTTTCGCGCCGCTGGAGCCGTCGTACGTCGGCGGACGTGAGGGCGACGAGCACGCTGCCCACGATCACCGCACCGACGACGGTGAGCCAGCCCCGGATGCCCACGAGGGCCGCCAGCGGGCCGGTGAGCACCAGCCCGACCGGGCGGGCGATGAACGAGCCGATCATGTCGAAGGAGTAGACCCGGGCCAGCTTGTCCGGGTCGACCTGCTCCTGGATCGACAGGTCCCAGCCGACGCTGAAGATCTCGAGGCCGAAGCCGTGCAGGAACGCGCCGACCAGCACGACCACCAGCGAGTCCGACCACGCCATCGCCAGCGGGAACGCCGCGGTCAGGGACAGGAAGCAGGTGCCGACGAAGAGGGCGTGCCGTGGCCGCCAGCGCAGCGTGACCAGCCCGCCGACCACGAAGCCGAGCATCATCGCCGACAGCGCCCACCCCCACGCGGGACGGCCGAGGCTGTCGCCGACCACGATCGGGCCGAGCACGCTCTGCGCACCGCCGTAGAACAGGTGGTAGAGCAGGGCCTGGAGGATCAGCAACCAGAGCCAGGTGTGGCGCATGACCTCGCGGAACCCCTCGGCCACGTCGCCCCACAGGCCCGCCTGGGCGCTCGGAGCGGCCACCGGCGGCCACCCGCACCTGGCTGAACAGCACGGCCGCCACCGCGAACGTGAGCGCGTCGAAGGCGAGTGCCCAGCCGCTGCCGACCCAGACCACCAGCAGGCCGGCGATGCCGCTGCCGAGGATCATCGAGACGTTCTGGGCGATCCGGCGCCAGGAGATCGCCTGCTGGAGGAGCGCGGTCGGGACGGTCTGCTGGGTGATCGCCGACGAGCTCGGGCTCCCCAGCGCGCCCAGGCAGCCGTTGGCCATGCCCAGGACCGCCAGCAGCGGGATGCTCGACCAGCCGCCGATCAGCGACAGCGCCACGAGCCCCTGGGCCACGGCGGCCGCGGCGGCCGAGCCCTGGAGCATGACGGTGCGGGGGAGCCGGTCGCCGAGGACCCCGCCGAAGAGCACCGCGCCCACGTCGGCCAGCGCGTAGAGGCCGACCACGAGGCCGAGCTCCGACGCGCCGCCGCCGAGGTCGAGGACGGCGAACGCCAGCGCGACCGGCGCGATGCCACTGCCGAGCAGGTTGATCGTCGTACCGGTGACCAGCCAGCGGAACGGTGCGTGCCGCAGCGGGTGGTCCTCCCGGGTCGTGCTCATGGACGCATATTATTCGCTAGCGAAATATTCGTCAACGAAATAGTTGGTAGAATGACCGCGTGACCAAGGACGGCGCCGACCTGCACGTGGAGCGGTGGCGCGACCACTGGGTTCTCGACAAGGGGTTCGACGACGACGTCGAGGCGATGACCGTCCGGATCGGCACCATCCAGAAGTGGTTCAAGACCACCACCAAGGACGCCGTCGCGACGGTGGGGCTGCAGGACTTCGAGTACGACACCCTGCACGCCCTGATGATCAGAGACACCCCCGGCCGCGCCTCGCCCGGCGAGCTTGCCCAGGAGATGGGCGTCTCCAACGCCGGCGTCACCGGGCGGCTCGAGAGCATGGAGAAGAAGGGCTGGCTCAAGCGGATGCCGGGCGCCGCCGACCGGCGCCGGGTCGAGGTCGAGGCGACCCGCGAGGGGCTGCGGCTCTGGCGCGAGGCCATGGCCCTGCGCGGCTCCGCCGAGCACGACGTCGGCACGGCCCTCACCAAGCAGGAGCTGGCCACGCTGAACGAGCTGCTGAAGAAGATGACCCTCTACATCGAGAAGCACCTGTCCGAGGACGCGTAGCGACGTCCGCGACGCCGCCGCAGCCCCGGGGCGCCAGCCCCGGTCTCTCCACCTCACGGTGCCACGAGCGCAGACCCAGACCACCGAAACACACAAGAAAGGGCCCCGGACCAGTCGGTCCGGGGCCCTTCCTCAGAACTCTGGGTGGTTCAGTCGATCACTCCGGCTTGGAGCCCTCGACCGTGCCGCTCAGGACGTTCTTGTTGTTGGCGTCGTACTGGTAGATGCCGATGAACGCCGACGACGGGTCGTTCTCGTCGTCGATCGGACCGATGCCGGAGGGACCGGTGTACCGGATCTCCTTGCCGGCCGCGATCAGGTCGAGGCAGTTCGCGTAGGAGTCGCACTCCTCGCCATCGGTCGCACCCGAGACGGCGGCGAAGTTCTTCTGCACCGTCACGGAGTCGTTCGAGCCGCCCTTCACCGCAGCGAGCGCGGAGAGGATGGTGGCGTCGTAGGACTCGGCGCCGTAGGAGAAGTCCTTGACGTCCTCGCCCTGGGCCAGCTTGTACCAGGCCACGAGCTGGTCCTTGAAGCCCTGGTCGGGGTCCTGGCCAGGCAGGGTGCCCTGAGCGCCCTCAAGCGTGCCGGGCTCGAAGTCCGCGCCGTAGTCGGACAGGTTGCCGTCGACGAAGTAGGTCTTGGACATGTCCCAGCCGGACGCGGCCAGCTCGGGCACGATCGACTTGGTCTCGTCGAAGGCGATGATGACGATCGCGTCGGGCTTGGCAGCGGTCACTGCCTGCACCTCGGCGGAGAACGTCGTCTGGCCGGCCGGGAACTCGTCGCCCTGACCCTTGCAGCCGTAGACGCACTTGCCACCGGCAGCCGTGACGGTCTCCTCGGTGGAGTTGCGAAGGCCGGTGCCGTAGGTGTCGTTGAACACCAGGAAGCCGATGTTGGTGTAGCCGTCCTGGCTGATCAGCGTGCCGAGCGCGTTGCCCTGGACCGTGTCCGGCGGGGCGGTGCGGAAGTAGAACGGCGAGTAGCCGGACAGGTCGATCGCGGTGTTGGCCGGAGAGACCTGCGTGATCTTGGCGGCGGTCAGGGTGTCCACGAAGTTGAGGGACACGCTGGACGACTCGGCGCCGATGACGACCGACGGCTTGGCGGCGACCATGGTGCCGGCCGACGCCGTCGAGATCGACATGTCGGTCGAGTCGCCGGAGTCGAGGACGTTGTGACAGGCCTTGGCGCCGTTGACGCCACCTGCCGCGTTGATGTCGGAGACAGCCAGACCCACACCGGCGACAGCCGGGGGCCCGAGGAAGGCGAGGTTGCCGGTCAGCGGCAGGATGCCGCCCACGTAGAACGAGTCGGCGCTGCTGGCTCCAGCAGCGCACTTGTCGTTCGTGAACGCGGGTGCGGCGTCGGACGACGTGTCTTCGGATGGGGCTGCGGCGCTCGAGCTCTCGTCGGCGCTCGCATCCGATCCGGAGTCGCCATCGTCGCCGCACGCGACCAGGGACAGCCCCAGGGCTGCGCCCAGAGCGACCGTGGCCGACAGCCGCTTGAACCGCCGGGAGGCGGTGGTGGATCGATTCACGTTGTGAACCTTTCTTCTCGTGAGTGCACTACACCGCGGCCCGGGTCCCCCCGAACACGCCGGGCTGTACACGGCCACCGTAATCTCAGCAAGGACGGCCGCGTCACCGCGAACACTCTCGTTAGCGAACCGTTACGTCAATGCGCCACACGGGTCAGAACATGATGCGTTCGGGCTAGGCGAGGACTATTCCCACCCGGGCCTCAGCCATGTAGGGCCGCCGCGACCCCCACGAGCAGCGGTGCGACGAGCAGCGCGGGGAGCAGATCGGCCACCGGGATCTCGCGGATCCGGAGCAGTCGCAGCGCGACGCCGACGAGCAGCAGGCCGCCGACCGCGGTGATCGCCGCGAGGTGCGCGTCCGGGAGCACGTCGCCCATCGCGATCCCCACGAGCGTCAGTCCGCCCTGGACCACCACGATGGTGATCGAGCTGGCCGCGACGCCCCAGCCGAACGACGCCGCGAACGCCACGGCCGCGAACCCGTCGAGCACCGCCTTGAGCAGGATCTGGTCTGGTCCATTGCCCAGCCCGTCGTTGAACGCGCCGAGGATCGTGAGCGGGCCGGTGCAGAAGACCAGCGAGCTGACCACGAACCCCTCGATGAACCGCGCCCGCTCGGCCGACTCGGTCTCGCCGGCCAACCGCCCTTGCAGCCACCCGCCGAACCCCTCGACCCGCTGCTCGAGCCGGAGCAGCGAGCCGACGATGCCGCCGATCAGCAGTGAGCCGAGCACGATCAGCATCGGCGCGCTGTCGCCGACCTCGTCGGACAGGTCGGGGGAGAGCACCGCCATCGCGGAGACCGCAGCGATCAGCAGCGTGACCAGTCCGAGGGCGTCGGTGACCAGGTCTCTGGTCCGTACCGGTAGGCGGTTACCGAGCAGTACCCCAGCCGTCGCGCCGAGCAGAACCGTGATGACGTTGACGAGCGTGGCGAGACCCGGTAGCAAGGGAGACTCCTGTGGTGTGGGGAGGGCGGGCACAGTCTCGCGCATCGGGTCTTCTGCACTGCGCTCGAGGACAGGGGTCCCGATGAGCCGGCAACCGGTGTCGATGCGTCAGGCGACGATCGGCGACGTACCGTTCCTTGTCGAGCTGTGGAGCGGCATGCTCCGCCGGGCGGACCGCCAGGAGCAGGTCCACGACCTCGAGCTCATCGTCAAGGAGGCCGCGGAGTCGCCCGAGCAGCGCCTCCTGGTGGCGGAGTACGACGGCCAGCCGGCGGGCGCCGTGCTGCTGCGAGTCACTCCGATGACCCCGCTCAACCTCGAGCCGACGGTGCAGGCGCTGGCGGCGCACGTCACGCTGAGCTTCCGCGGCAAGGGCATCGGCAGTGCGCTGATGGAGGCCGCGGTGCTCTGGGCCGAGGACCTGGGCATCGGCCACATCACGACGGCCGCGCCGGCGTCCTCGCGCAGCGGCAACCGGTTCCTGGCCCGGCTCTCGCTGGGGCCGCAGGCGGTGTTCCGCGCCTCCTCGACGCCGCTGGTCCGCGCCAAGCTGGCCGCGCTCCAGCCGACCAGTGCCCGGATCACGGGACGGGCGGCCGGCCGCCGCCACCTCGGCCAGGTGCTGGCTGCGCGGCGCGCGCTCGTCAAGCGCTCCGGCGGAGACACCGGCGAGGACGACCGGCGAGTCCTGACTGTCGTTGCCCCCTTCTAGGGTGACCGCGTGACCGACGGTTCCGCCAGATTGCTCCTGCTCGACGGCCATTCGCTGGCCTACCGCGCCTTCTTCGCGCTGCCGCTGGAGAACTTCTCGACCACCACGGGCCAACCCACCAACGCGGTCTTCGGCTTCACCTCGATGCTGATCAACGTGCTCCGCGACGAGCAGCCGACCCACGTCGGCGTCGCGTTCGACGTGTCCCGGCAGACCTTCCGGCTGGAGCAGTACGCCGAATACAAGGCCGGCCGCAACAAGACGCCCGGTGAGTTCTCCAGCCAGCTCCCCCTCATCGAGGAGGTGCTGACCGCGATGCGGATCCCCTTCCTCAAGAAGGAGGGCTACGAGGCCGACGACATCATCGGCACCCTCGCGACGCAGGCAAGGGCCGCAGGGCTCGAGGTCCTGATCTGCTCGGGCGACCGCGACTCGTTCCAGCTCGTCGACGAGGACACCACCGTCATCTACCCGATGCGCGGGGTGTCCGAGATGAAGCGGATGACCCCCGAGGCCGTGGAGGAGCGCTACGGCGTGCCGCCCTCGCGCTATCCCGAGCTCGCCGCGCTCGTGGGCGAGACGTCCGACAACCTGCCGGGCGTCCCGGGGGTGGGGCAGGGCTACGCCGCCAAGTGGCTCAACCAGTACGACGGCCTCGACAACCTCATCACCCACGCCGACGAGATCACCGGCAAGAAGGGCGAGGCGCTGCGCGAGCACCTCGCCGACGTGATCCGCAACCGCCGGCTCAACGCGCTGGTCTGCGACCTCGAGCTCGAGTTCGCGCCCGCCGACCTCGCCTGGCCGTCCTGGGACCGCGCCGCGGTGCACGAGCTGTTCGACGGGCTCGAGTTCCAGGTGCTGCGCACCCGGCTGCTCGAGTCGCTCCCCACCGAGGAGGAGCAGGCGATCGACGACTCGGGCTTCGACGTCTCGATGCGGGTGCTCGGCGAAGGCGAGCTGGCCGGCTGGCTGGCCGACCACGCGTCGAGCGGCGAGCGGGTCGGCATCCACCCCGTCGGCCACTGGGCGGCCGGCACCGGTGACCTGCTCGCGCTGGCGTTCGCCACCGAGGAGGGTGCCGCCTACGTCACCACCGACAAGCTCGACGTCGACGACGAGGAGGCGCTGGCCGCCTGGCTCAAGGACGCCTCCAAGCCCAAGGTGCTCCACGACGCCAAGGGGCCGATGCTCGCCTTCGCGGCGCGGGGGATGCCGCTCGCCGGCCTGGACCGCGACACCGCGCTGTCGGCGTACCTCGCCCGGCCCGACCAGCGCTCCTACGACCTGGCGGACCTGACCGTCCGCTACCTCAAGCGCGAGCTGCGGCAGGGGCCGGCCGACGACGGGCAGCTCAGCCTGGAGGGTCTCGACGGTGACGTGGGAGCCGGTGGCCCCGGCCCCGGCGAGACGGAGATGCTGCACGCCCGCGCGGTGCTCGACCTGGCGGCCGCGCTCGACGACGAGCTCGAGGAGCGCGGCGGCACCCGGCTGCTCACCGAGATCGAGCTGCCGCTGGTCGACCTGCTGGCCCAGATGGAGCGGACCGGCATCGCCGTCGACGGCGAACACCTCGGTGCCCTGGAGGACCACTTCGCCGCCGAGGTGAAGCTGGCCGCGGAGGAGGCCTTCGCGGTCATCGGCAAGGAGATCAACCTCGGCTCGCCCAAGCAGCTGCAGGTCGTGCTGTTCGACGAGCTGCAGATGCCCAAGACCAAGCGGACCAAGACGGGCTACACGACCGACGCCGACGCCCTGCAGGCGCTCTACGTCAAGACCGAGCACCCGTTCCTGCTGCACCTGCTGCGGCACCGCGACGTGTCCCGGCTCCGGCAGACCATCGAGGGGCTGCTCAAGACCGTCTCGCCGGACGGTCGGATCCGGACGACGTTCAACCAGCTGATCGCGGCCACCGGCCGGCTGTCGAGCACCGACCCCAACCTGCAGAACATCCCGATCCGCACCGAGGAGGGCCGCCGGATCCGCGAGGGGTTCATCGTGGGTGCCGGCTACGAGTGCCTGCTCACCGCCGACTACAGCCAGATCGAGATGCGGATCATGGCGCACCTCTCCGAGGACAAGCTGCTGATCGAGGCCTTCAAGTCGGGCCGCGACTTCCACTCGATCACGGCCTCCCGGGTCTTCGACGTCCCTGCCGACCAGGTGACCGTCGAGATGCGGGCCAAGATCAAGGCGATGAACTACGGCCTCGCCTACGGTCTGTCGGCGTTCGGTCTGGGCGCCCAGCTCGGCATCGACCCGGGCGAGGCGCGCGGGCTGATGGAGGAGTACTTCGAGACCTTCGGCGGCATCCGCGACTACCTCCAGGGCGTCGTCAACCAGGCCCGCACCAGCGACTACACCGAGACCATCATGGGCCGGCGCCGCTACCTGCCCGACCTGACCTCCGACAACCGGCAGCGCCGCGAGATGGCCGAGCGGATGGCCCTCAACGCCCCCATCCAGGGCTCGGCCGCCGACCTGATCAAGATCGCGATGCTCAACGTCGACCGGGCGATCAAGGACGCCGGCCTCGGCTCCCGGATGCTGCTCCAGGTCCACGACGAGCTGGTGTTCGAGGTCGCGCCGGGCGAGAAGGACGCCCTCGACGCGCTGGTCCGCGAGCAGATGGGCTCCGCGGCCGACCTGCTGGTGCCGCTCGACGTGTCCGTCGGCACCGGCCGGTCCTGGCACGACGCCGCGCACTGACGCGACGAACGGACCGTCAGACCGCCGGGCCGGCCTCGGTCCGCACCACAGCGACAGCTGCCGGTGGTCTGCCGGTCAGTGCGACCGCGAGCAGGGCCAGGAACAGCAGCCCGTCGATGGCCATGACGACCATCACCAGCGCGTTGGCCGTGTTGACCGCGAGGGCGAACGACCACGAGCAGCGCGAGCGCGGTCCAGATCATGATCACCGCACGCCCCTGCCGGCGGGCCAGCGCCGAGTAGACGAGCAGCTGGATCATCGACAGCAGGGTGCCGACGATCGCGAACTTCCAGAGGTCGTCCTTGATCGGCTCGAAGTCCTCGCCACCGACGAAGAGCAGCGCGAAGTCCGGCAGCACCAGCACGCCGAGCACGGCGAAGGAGCCGAGCGTTGCCGAGAGCCCCATCGCCAGCAGCAGAGTGCGCCGGTTGGTCTCCTCCCTGGACAACGAGGGGAACGCGTAGACGACCACGAACTGCGGCAGGAACAGGACCGCCTTGGCCATGATCAGCCCGGCGGCGTAGAGGCCGGCCTGGGAGTTCGACATGGTCGCGCGGGCGACCAGGATGTCGGCGTTCGAGAGCGCGAAGAAGGCGAGCAGTGCCTGGCTGCTGTGCCCGACCTCGCGGAGCAGGTCGAGGCCCGGGTGCCCCTCGCTGTGCGGTACGTCGGCGCGTGGACGCCGCAGCGCGAGCCAGGCGACCAGCACGGGCAGCCAGCAGCCGAAGGCGACACCGGCCATGGCGGCGAGCTCGGTCGGCCAGATCAGGATCAGGACGAGGCCGAACCCGAACCGGCCGACGCCCTGCGCGAGGTAGACCAGCGCCAGCGGTGACCAGCGGCGCTCGCCCTGCAGCACGCCGGCCTGCGCACCCATGTAGGTGAGCGGGAACGCCGCGAGGCCGACCATCAGGGCGGTCGGAAGGCTGTCGAGATGCAGCACGGCGTTGAGCACCGGTGCGAGCGCCAGGCAGACCGCGCCCAGGACCAGGGCACTGCGCAGCCCGACCCCGAGCACGACGCGCTCGATCGCCATCACCTGGTCCGGGGCGGCCGAGATCCGGCGGGCCCCGGTCGCCTGCAGCCCCAACGAGAGCACGCTGATCACCAACAGGGCGCCCATCAGGGCCGAGAAGGCGCCGTAGGCCTCCTTGCCGATGGTGTGCGCCGCGAGCACGGTGTAGCCGTACGTCAACAGGTTCATGATCCCCATCGCGACGGCGATGACGGCACCGCTACGCAGCCTCTGGCTGGTCTCGGTCGCCATCTTGCTCACGGCATCGAATGCTACGGGCGGACGCCCGGCCTCCTTCATTCGGCAGCGAGGCTGGGGATGGTTGGATCGTCGCCATGCGGCGCGGTCTGGCACGTGAGGCGCCGGTCGTGGTCTGGGCGCTCGCACTCGCCCTGCTCGTGCTCGGGCCGGCCCTGGGCCACGGCTTCCTGCTGGTCCGCGACATGGTCTGGGTGCCCGACCTGGCGCTCGGCGCCGACGCCCTCGGTCTCGGGTCGGGGCTGCCGCGCGCGGTGCCCTCCGACGCCGTGATCGCGGTCCTCGACGAGGTCGTGCCCGGGATGCTGCTGCAGAAGCTGGTGCTCGTGCTGGCCCTGGCCGCCGGCGGCGTGGGCGCGGCGCGACTGCTGGACAGGGACGACGAGCCCGCCGGGCTGTTGGTCCGGCTGGTGGCGGTCACGGTCTACGGCTGGAACGCGCTGGTCGCCGAGCGGCTGCTCATGGGCGCCTGGCCGCTGCTGATCGGCTACGCGGTGCTGCCCTGGCTCCTCGATGCGGCCCGGCGGTGGCGGGCGCAGGACCGGCTGCCCCGCGCGCTGCTGGTGCTCGTACCGCTCGGCTGCCTGAGCGCCAGCGCGGGGTTGGCCACAGCCGTCGCGGTGCTCGCGGGCGCGGCCGGGAAGGGGCGGACCACGAAGGCCGTCCTGCTGGTCGCCGCCGGCAACGCGCCGTGGCTTGTCGCCGGGCTGTTGCACGCGTCCTCGGCGACGTCGGACTCCGCGGCTGCCGAGGTGTTCGCGCTGCGGGGTGAGGGATCGGTCCCCGCCCCGCTGGCGGCGCTCACGCTGGGCGGGATCTGGAACACCGCCGTCCAGCCGGACGCGCGGACCGGGGCGCTGGGCTGGGTGGCGCTGGTGGCGCTCGTGGGTCTGGCCGCCATCGGCTCCCGGGCCTGGTGGCGGCGTACGCCGGGGCGGGAGCGGACCGCGCTGCTGGTCTGCTGGGTGACCGGCTGGACGCTGGCGGTGCTGACCTGGCTGGCGCCGGGGGCGGTCGGCTGGGCCTCGGAGCACGTCGCTGGTGCCGGTGTCGTGCGGGACGGCGCCCGGGCGCTGGTGCTCTGCGCGCCGCTGCTGGCCGTGCTGGTCGCCGAGGGCGTGGGGGTGCTGGCCACCAAGGCGCCCCGGGAGCGGGCGGCCCGGGTGGCGCTCGCCGTCGGTGCCGTCCTGCTCCCCGTGGCGCTGCTGCCCGGCCTGGCCCTTGGCGTCGGGCACCGGGTCGAGCCGGCCGACTACCCCGCGGCGTACGACGAAGCGCGGCACCTGCTCGAGGATCGTGACGGCGACGTGCTGGTGCTGCCGCTGTCGAGCTACCGGGCGCCGGCCTGGAACCACCGGCACCTGGTGCTCGACCCGATCGGGCGGTACCTGCGCCATGACTACGTGGCGAGCGACGTGCTGGTCGTCGACGGGGTGCCGCTGTCGGGGGAGGACCCGCGGGTCCGCGACGCGGCCAGGGCCCTGGCCGAGCCGACCCCCGAGGAGCGGGCCGCGGCGCTGCGGCGGATCGGGATCGGTGCGGTGGTCACCGACCGGACTGCACCGGGTGACCCACCGCCCGAGATCGCCGGCGAGACGCTTCTCGACGAGCCCGACCTGTTGGTGACCGCCCTCGACGAGGTCGAGGTGCGGGACGTCCAGACCAGTTGGCGGCTCGCGATGGCGGCCGCCTGGCTGATCTTCCTGACGCCGTGGGCACTGGCGTTGCTGGCCGCCGTCCGGAGCCTCCTGACCCAGCCTCGGCGCGCTGCCACGCCGAGTGACCGGTGAGTAGCAATGGTGATACCCCGTCGGGTAGGTTGTGCCGCGGACTCAGGGAGGGGCCCACAAGGTGAGAATTTTGACGACGTTTGCGGCCATGGTCGTGGGCGGGGGAATCGCAGCAGGGTCGATGTACGGCCTGCTCGCCTCGCAGACCAGCGCGCCTGCTGACTCGCCGGCCAACGTGAATGCCCCGCAGTTCGACTACGGGTCGAACAACTGAGTCGACGCCCGCACCGCCGCTGATCAGCCGCTCGACGGGTCCGTCGACGGGTCGGTGAGCGCCGGGTCCTGCGCGTCCAGTCGTCGCCCCTCGAGGGCGGCGCGGACGACGGTGGCGAACGACTCCTGCGCATGCCCCCACGTGAACGCGTGACTGGTCACCCTGGCGCCCCGCCCGAGCCGCTCCCGGCCCTCGTCATCGGCGAGCAGGTCCCCGATCGCCGTCGCGAACCCGGCCCGGTCCGCCACGAGCACTCCGGAGACCCCGTCGACCACGGACTCCTGGGTCCCGCCCGCATCCCGGTAGGCCACCGTCGGCGTGCCGTGCATGCCGGCCTCGCCCACCACCAGCCCCCACCCCTCCTTGAGCGAGGGCAGCGCGAGCAGCCAGGCTCGCTCGTAGACCTCGTGCTTGCGGGCCTCGTCGACGTGCCCCTCGAAGACGACCGTGTCCCCGGCGCCCTTGGCCCGCGCGTACTCGTGCAGCTTGGCCTCCCACCAGCCGCCGCCCACGACGTGCAGCCGCAGTCCGGGGTGGGTCGGGCGGAGGGCCAGGACGGCGTCGATGGCGTGCTCGACCTGCTTGTGCGGGACCAGCCGGCCGACGACCGCCACGAGAGGCGTCTCCGACTTGCCGCCCTCGACCGGCAGCAGCCCCGGGTCGGTCCCGTTGTGCACGACCGCGACCCGCGGTCCCCGGACGCCGAGGGACTGCAGCTCGCTGCGGGTGGCGCGCGAGACCGCGACGTACTGGCTGCGCCGGTAGAGCCTCGGCGCAACCCGGCGCTCGATGAACCAGCCGACCCGGCCGGTCAGTCCGGGGTAGACCACCGGCCACTGCTCGCGGTGCACGTGGTGCACGAGCACCACGACCGGCTTGCGGGTCACCAGGCGGGAGAAGAACGGCAACCCGTTCTGGACGTCGACCACCACGTCCGGGTCCCCGAGGTCGCCCCGGCGCAGCGCGCGCATGCCCTCGAGGTAGACCGACATCTTGGTGCCGCGACGCACGAAGCGGATGTCCCCGACGACCTCCTCGGGCGGGGCAGCGGCGTGGGCGGCGCAGAAGATCGTGACCTGGGCGCCGCGCTCGGCCAACCCGGTGGCCATGGACTCGAGGTAGCGCTCGGCGCCGCCACCCTCAGGGTTGCGGGTGTCGCGCCAGCTCAGGAAGACGACCTGCTTCCCGCGCAGCGGGTCGACCTCGGGCACCCGCAGAACAATAGGACCCGCCCACCCCCGTGGGAGGATCCCCGTCGATGGTGAGCGATGGCACGGTCGGCGCGTCGGCCACCCCGGACCGCGGCGTGGCCCGGGCGCTGGTGCGCGCCGTACGGCCGCGGCAGTGGGTCAAGAACCTGCTCGTCGTGGCCGCCCCGCTGGCCGCCGGCGAGCTCGGCGACAGGGACGTGCTGGCGGCCACGCTGCTGGCCTTCGTCAGCTTCTGCCTCGCGGCCAGTGCCGTCTACCTCGTCAACGACACCGCCGACCGTGAGATGGACCGGCTGCACCCGACCAAGCGGCTGCGGCCGATCGCGTCCGGTGCGCTGCCGGTCCCGATCGCGCTGGCCTCCGCCGGCGTGCTGGCGGCGCTGGCAGTCGCGGTGGGCTGGCTGGCCGACCCGCAGCTCGCCTTGCTCGTGATCGCCTACCTCGGCCTGCAGGTGCTGTACGCCCTGTGGCTCAAGCACGAGCCGGTGCTCGACATCTCGATCGTGGCGGCGGGGTTCCTGATGCGGGCGGTGGCCGGCGGCATCGCGGCCGACCTCCCGCTCTCGCAGTGGTTCCTGCTGGTGTCCGGCTTCGGTTCGCTGTTCATCGTGGCCGGCAAGCGCTACTCGGAGCTGCACACGCTCGGCAGCGAGTCCGGCACGCGGCGCAGCCTGGTCCGCTACACCGACACCTACCTGCGGTTCGTCTGGAGCATCGCGGCCGGCGCGACGGTCATCTCCTACAGCCTGTGGGCCTTCGAGCAGGCGCCCGACTCCGGCATCCCGTGGCACACGATCTCGATCGCGCCGTTCGTCATGGGCATGCTCCGGTACGCCGTCGACGTGGATGCCGGCACCGCCTCCGAGCCCGAGGACATCGTCTTCCGCGACCGCGTCCTGCAGCTGATCGGGCGTGGCCTGGCTGGTCACGGTCTGCCTGGGGGTGCTGTCGGCATGACGCCGCTGCTGACGGGCTGGGGCCGAACCGCACCGACCGCCGCAACGCTGGTCGAGGCCAGCGCCGCCGACGTCCCGGACCTGCTCCGGCGGCACCCCGACCGCGGTCTCGTCGCACGCGGCCTCGGCCGGTCCTACGGCGACGCGGCGCAGAACGCCGGCGGGACCGTGCTCGCCCCGATCGCCGGGCCGACCACCATCAGTCGGGCCGGGGACGGCACGCCGCTGGTCACGGCCGCGGCCGGCACCAGCCTGCACGACCTGATGGCCAGCCTGCTGGCGGAGCGGCTGTTCGTCCCGGTCACGCCCGGCACCCGCTACGTGACCGTCGGTGGCGCGGTGGCCGCCGACATCCACGGCAAGAACCACCACCGCGACGGCACGTTCGGCGCGCAGGTCGTCTCGCTCGACCTGGTCACCGCGGACGGCGCGCTGCACAGCATCGGGCCGGACGCCGATCCCGCCCTGTTCTGGGCGACGGTCGGTGGCATGGGGCTCACCGGTGTCATCACCTCGGTGACGCTTCGGGCACTCCCGGTCGAGTCGGCGTACGTCACGGTGCACACCGAGCGCATCGCGGGCCTCGACGCGCTGATGCGGACCATGCGGGAGCACGACGACGACCACCGCTACTCCGTGGCGTGGATCGACACCCTGGCTCGGGGCCGGTCGCTCGGCCGGTCGGTGCTGACCCGCGGTGACCACACGACCGAGGCCGAGCTCACCGGCGCCGCGGCCCGACACCCCTGGCGCGCCCCGCGCCCGCCTCGGCTCGCGGTCCCGCTCACGCCGCCCGGCGGGCTGGTGTCGCGCCCGGCCGTGCGCGCCTTCAACGAGCTGTGGTTCCGCAAGGCACCCCGCGACCGGGTCGGCGTCGAGTCGATCGCCTCGTTCTTCCACCCGCTCGACCTGGTCGGGAGCTGGAACCGGCTCTATGGCCGGGGCGGGCTGGTCCAGTACCAGCTCGTCGTCCCCGAGCACGCCGAGGCCGCGCTGACCGAGGCGCTCCGTCTCCTCTCGGACGCCGGGCAGCCGTCGTTCCTCGCCGTGCTGAAGCGGTTCGGCGCCGCCAACCCCGGGCTGCTGTCGTTCCCGATGCCGGGCTGGACGCTCGCCCTCGACCTGCCGGCGGGGCCGGCGCTGGGCCCCCTGTTCCGGACCCTCGACCGGCTCGTGGTCGAGGCCGGGGGCCGGCTCTACCTGGCCAAGGACTCCCGGCTCTCGCCGGAGACCTTCGACCGCATGTACGAGCGGGCCGACGAGTTCCGCAAGCTGCGCCGGGAGCTCGACCCGGACGGGGTCCTGCAGTCCGACCTCGCCCGTCGCCTGCACCTCTGACCACCCACCGACCACCCCCGACCACACCCCACCGAACACCCGAGGAAGACCATGCTCAACGCGCTCGGCGAGCCCCAGTCGCTGCTGCTGCTCGGCGGCACCAGCGACATCGCCCTGGCCGTCGCCGAGAAGTACGCCGCGAGCGGAGGCATCCGCGTCGTGCTCGCCGCCCGGCCCGGCCCGCGGCGTACCGACGCCGCGGCCCGGCTCACCGCGCTGGGCCACACGGTCGAAGAGCTCGACTTCGAGGCCACCGACACCGCCAGCCACCCCGGGCTGGTGGCGCAGGCCGCGGCGGGTGGCGACCTCGACGTCGTCCTTGTCGCCTTCGGCGTCCTCGGTGACGAGGAGGAGGCCTGGCAGGACCACGACGCCGCGGTCCGCCTCGCCGAGGTCAACTACGTCGGACCGGTCAGCGTCGGGGTGGCGCTCGCCCAGCAGGTCCGGCGCCAGGGCCACGGCGTGATCGTCTTCCTCTCCTCGGTCGCCGGAGAGCGGGTGCGCCGTTCCAACTTCGCCTACGGCGCGAGCAAGGCCGGTGCGGACGGCTTCTACCTCGGCCTCGGCGAGGCGCTGCGCCAGCACGGCGGACACGTGCTCGTCGTACGGCCCGGGTTCGTGCGCACCAAGATGACCGAGGGTCGCGAGGCGGCACCGCTCTCGGTGGGACCCGACGAGGTCGCGGACGCCGTGGTCGCCGGCGTCGCCGCGCGCAAGGAGCTGGTCTGGGTCCCGGCCACGATGCGGTTCGTGATGTCGGGGCTGCGGCACGTGCCTCGGCCGATCTTCCGCCGAATCCCTCTCTGATACTCCTCAGTAACCACAGTTAAGGTCTCCGCCATGCCTCGTCAGCCCGCTGGGTCGCGCTCGCGCGCGCCGTGGCGTGCCGACCTGCGCCGCTCCCGGCAGCTGTTCTCCGACTTCCGCGTCGAGCAGACCGACCCGGCCCGGTTCTACGGTGCCCTGGCCCGCGACTCGGTCGGCCAGCTCTCGGGCTATCTCGACCTGGCCGGCGCGACGATGCTCGACGTCGGCGGTGGCCCCGGCTTCTTCCGCGACGCGTTCCAGGCCGCCGGCGCGACGTACTGGGCGCTCGACGCCGACGTCGGCGAGCTCTCGGGGCAGGGCGACATCGCGGCCGGCACCGTGATCGGCGACGGGATGCGCCTGCCGTTCCGGGACGACGCGGTCGACCTCTGCTACTCCTCCAACGTCCTCGAGCACGTGCCCGACCCGTGGCGGATGGCCGAGGAGATGCTCCGGGTCACCCGGCCCGGCGGCGTCGCCTTCATCTCCTACACCTCCTGGTACGGACCGTGGGGTGGCCACGAGACCGCGCCCTGGCACTTCCTCGGCGGTGCCCGAGCCCGTCGGCGCTACGCCGCCAAGCACGGGCACGAACCCAAGAACAAGTACGGCGAGTCGCTGTTCGAGGTCACCGTGAAGCAGGGGATCGACTGGGCGCGCCGGCAGGAGCTCGGCGAGGTCCTCGACGTGATCCCGCGCTACAACCCGAGCTGGAGCTACTTCCTGACCAAGGTGCCGGCCCTTCGTGAGCTGTTGACGTGGAACCTCGTGATCGTGGTGAGGGCCCGATGACGGCGCCGACGACCGACGAGCCGACGACCGACGAGCAGGCGACCGCGAGCAGGCGACCCCGGCCCGGGCCCTGCCGACCTCGGTGCTGCGCCAGGTCGGCTATGCCGTGATCCTCACGGCGTTCGCCTTCGCCCAGTCGTCGGGCCAGATGGTCGCGGACACCAAGTTCGACCTGGTGACCGGCCCCCGCCGTTTCCTGGCCGGCGCGCTCAAGATGTGGGACCCGTCCGCGGCGTTCGGCCAGCTGCAGAACCAGGCCTACGGCTACGCCTGGCCGATGGGGCCGTTCTTCGTCGTGGGCGACCTGGTCCGGCTGCCACCCTGGGTCGTCCAGCGGTCCTGGTGGGCGCTGCTGCTCTGCCTGGCGTTCTTCGGGATCCTGCGGCTGGCCCGCAAGCTCGACCTCGGCACGCCCGGCACCCAGGTGCTCGCGGCGTTCGCGTTCGTGCTCACGCCGCGCATCACGACCCTGCTCGGTGGGGTGTCGGTCGAGATCTGGCCGATGGCGCTCGCGCCGTGGGTACTGCTGCCGCTCGTGCACGCCAGCGAGCGCGGCTCGGTGCGCCGTGCGGCCGCACTCAGCGCGCTGGTGGTGGCGACCTGCGGTGGCGTCAACGCGATCGCGGTCGTGGCCGTGCTGCCGCTCGGGGTGATCTTCATCCTGAGCCGCGCCCGCGGCCCGCGCCGCTGGCGGCTCCTGGCCTGGTGGACCTTGTTCACGACGCTCGCCACCGCGTGGTGGTGGCTTCCGCTGCTGCTGCTCGGCCGCTACAGCGTGCCGTTCCTCGACTACATCGAGAACGCCACGATCACGACCGTCCCGACCGACATGGCCCGAACCCTGGTGGGGGAGTCGGACTGGGTCGCCTACTTCGCCGGCATCGACTTCCAGGCCGGGCAACGGCTGGTCTCGACCCCGTTCCTCATGCTCGACGCCGCCGTCGTCGTGGCGCTCGGGCTGGTCGGCATCGCGCTGCGGGACAACCCCGAGCGGCGGTTCCTGACCCTCGGCCTGCTCACCGGGCTGGTCCTGGTCGGCTTCGGGTACGCCGGCGACCTGTCCGGGTTCTTCGCGGCCGACCGGGCCGAGGCGCTGGACGGCGTGCTGGCGCCGTTGCGCAACCTGCACAAGTTCGACGTCGTGCTGCGCATCCCGCTGGTGCTCGGCCTCGCGCACGCGATGGCGGTGCTCCCGAAGCTGCTGCGCAGCCCGGAGTCGCCCGGTGGCACTCGGGCAGCGATCCTCGCGGTGCGCGCCATGGCGGTGCTCGCACTGGTCGCCCTGGCGCTGCCCTGGGCACAGGACCGGATCGCGCCGCGAGGGGGTGTCGACGCGGTTCCGGGCTACTGGTACCGCGTGGCGAGCTACCTCGCCGAGACCGACGACGGCACCGTGGCGCTCGAGCTACCGCCCTCGAGCTTCGGCGTCTACACCTGGGGCAACACCCACGACGACGTGCTCCAGGGTCTGGCCGAGAGCCCATGGGCGGTCCGCAACGTGATCCCGCTGGCCCAGCCCGGCAACGTGCAGTTCCTCGACGCGGTCACCCGCACGGTCGAGTCGGGCAAGCCCAGCCGGACGCTCGCCCCCTACTTGGCCGCCAACGGAGTGGGCAAGCTCGTGGTCCGCAACGACCTCGACCGGTTCCAGACCGGCGCCCCCGACCCGGCGTACGTCCGCAGCGTGCTGAGCCAGTCGGACGGCATCAAGCTGGTCCGATCCTTCGGCCCGACGGTCGGTGCGGCGCCCTATGCCCTCAACGGCGAGGACCAGGTCCGGGTCGTCGCCGGCAACGGCATGACCACCGAGGTCGGCTCGATCGACGTCTACTCGGTCGCGGCGCCCGCCACGGCGACCCTCGTCACCGACCCCAAGGTCACCGTGGGCGACCCGGGAGCCGGGCTCTCGTCGACGCTGCGTCTGCTCCGTGCCACCACGTCGGTGCTCGCCGGCGACGCCACCGGCGACGAGGCGAGCCAGGTGCTCACCGACGGCACCCGGCGCCGCGAGACCAACTTCGCCGCGGTCCGGTGGAACGAGTCCGCCACCATGGGCCGGGCCGACCCGTACCGCCTCTTCGGCCCCGAGCACTTCCACCGCTTCGACCCCGACCAGGAGGACCGGGAGTCCACCGCCGCGTGGACCGGCGGGGTCGGCTCCGTGGTCGCGAGCACGTCGCAGGGGTACGCCGACGGACGGGTCCCGCTCGAGATCGGCTCGCACCCCGGTGCCGCGCTCGACGGCGACCCGGCCACCGCGTGGCGTTCGAACCCGCAGCTCGACCCGACCGGCCAGTTCTGGCAGGTCACCTTCACCCGGCCCACCGACCTCACGTTCGTCTACGTGGCGATGCCGAGGGACGGCGCCCCGGTGGATCAGCTGCTCCTCGAGGCGGGCGGCCGCTGCTCGTGGACGCGCCGCGCCCGGGCGGCTCCCGCACCTACGCCGTGAACGCGACCGGCGCCACCAGCCTCCGGATCGAGGCGGCCGGCCGCGACCTGCGCTGCCCGGCTCGTTCGCCCTGGCCGAGGTGCGGATGACCGGCGTCGAGACCCAGCGCTACCTCGACCTGCCGCTGCCCGATCCCGAGATCCCGGTCGACGCGATCACCATGACCCGCGACCCGGACCGCTCGCCCTGCGTGCTCGTCGAGAACGCGCTGCCCTGCGACAACCTGCTCGTCTCGCCCGGCGAGGACGGCGACACCCTGGCCCGGCGGTTCTCGATCCCGTTCGCGGACACCTACCGGATCAGCGGCACCGTCTCGCTGCGGCGAACCGTGGACGCCTCGTCGCTGCTGCGGGCCCCGGCGGGCGCGTTCAGCAACGGCGAGCGGCCGGCCGACGTCGCCGAGGGACCGATCGCGGCCCGCGACGGAGACCCGGCCACGACCTGGCTCCCGACCGAGGACGGCGAGAAGCTCGAGGTCCAGCTCTTCAGCAAGCGCCCGGTCAGCGAGGTCCGGGTGGAGGTCAACCCGGCCGCCCCGGTGTCGCGGCCCACGCTGGTGCGGCTCCGCGCAGGGACGCGCAGCATCGACCTGCCGCTGGACGACGAGGGTCGCGGCGAGCTGCCCCGACCGTGGACGGTCTCGAGGTTCTCGCTGCAGATCCTGGAGTCGGAGACGGCGTACGCCGTCCAGGGACAGCGAGTTCATACCGCTGGACCCGGGGATCAGCGACATCAGCTTCGACGGCCGCTCGCTGAAGCCGCACCCGGCGCACCTGCGGGCCTTCCCGTGCGGTAGCGGCCCCGACCTGGTCATCGGCGACAGCGTCGTGCAGACGACGTTCCGGGCCAGCACCCTCGCCCTGATCCGTGGTCGCAGCGTCCCGCTCGAGGCCTGCGGCAGCGACGAGATCGCCCTCGGCATCACCGCCACCGAGGTGCTCGCGAAGCCGACCTCTTTGTTCCGGGTCGACACGCTCGCGCTGACCCGGGTCTCGGCGCAGCCGTCGGCGGCCACACCGCTCGACGTCCGCCGGGACTCGGACGGGTCACCCGTGAGCGTGGACCTGCCCCGGCGCACGGGCCCGTCCATCTTGGCGCTCCCGCAGAACTTCAACGACGGCTGGGTCGCCACGATCGGCAACAAGGAGCTGGTGGCCCAGCAGGTCGACGGGTGGAAGCAGGGCTGGATCATCCCGGGCGGCGAGACCGCCAAGGTCACCCTCGACTACCGTCCCGAGACCACCTTCCGGATCGCCTGCTCGGCGCCGGCGTGCTCTGCTCTGCCTGGTGGGCGCCTGGCTCCGGCCGCGCCGGGCAAGGCCGCAGGAGCCGCTGCCGGCCCTGCGCCGGGCCGGGTCGGGGTCCTCGACGCCGCGGTCGCGCTCGCCGCCGGCGGGCTGCTGGTCGGCTGGTACGGCGTCGCCGCGGTCGCCGTCGCCCTCGTGGCCGGGGTCGCCGTACGCCGGTTCGAGGGTTGGGGTGGGCTCGCGGCCGCCGCGATGCTGCTGGTGGGTGCAGGTCTGAGCTGGGACCGGATCACCCAGGAGACCTGGGCCAACGAGTGGCGCCAGGCCTGGAGCCTGGCCGTGGTCGCCTCCCTGGTGGCCGCGCTTGCCACCGGGCTGGGTAGCCGCGTCGATTTCCGAACCGTCCGCAGCAGGATCCGAGGCCGCCAGGTCAGGGAGCGATCTCGGGAGTCGGCTCCGGCTCGGAGCCAGCTGCCGCGGTTCGATCCGTGCGAAGAACCGGACGTTCTTGAGCCTCAGGATCGGCCTCTCGAACAAGTAGAAGGAGATGGTCGCCAGCACCAGTGTCGCGCCGAGGGTGAGCAGCGCGACCGTCATGAACCGGCCGGTGAACACGTCTAGGTCGAGCGCCCGGAAGACCAGGTTGAGCACCAGCATGTGGATCGCGAAGATGCCGTAGGAGATCTCGCCGAGCCAAACGGCACCGGTCCGGTCAGCTGGCGGCGCGTCCAGCCCTCGCGCTCAGGGCCGAAGATCAGCGGTAGTACGAAGAACGCGCCCGCGACGGCGTAAAGGATGACCTTGGTGGCGGCCTGCCACCCGTCCGGTGTGAGCAGCAGCCGCGGGCCGGCCAGCGGCGAGCAGGCGAGGGCGAAGGTGGCGGCGGCGAGGATCCAGCAACCGGTCAGGTCGTGACCCAGCCGCTCGAGGAGATGTTGGCGGGGGTCCACGGACAGATCGGCGGAGATCGCCGCGAAGGCGAGGCCGATCATGAACCACGGCAGGTAGCCGGGCAGCCACTGCGCGTAGTGGGCCTCGTAGCCGGGGATCTGCGCGACCACCACCTGCCAGACCAACCCGCCGACGGAGAGCAGCCCAGCACCGAACAGCACGCGGTTCAACCGCAGCGTCGTTGCGCGGCGGCTGACCAGGACGAGGCAGATCAGCGGCAGCAGCAGGTAGAACGCGACCTCGGTGCACAGGCTCCACATCTGGGTCAGCGAGCTCGCGAGCAGGTCGTGCCGGTAGAGCTGGGTCAGGGTCAGATGGCTGACCCAGTCCTGCCAGGTCGCGTCGTCGTTGAGCGGGTCGACGAGGAACGCCACCACGACCACGACCCAGTAGAGCGGGAGGATCCGCAGCGCGCGCTTCCACAGGTAGTGCCGTGTCGACGGCTCCCGGTTGCCGAGCGCGGCGGCGAGGAACCACGGCCGGGCGAGCAGGAACCCGGACAGCACGAAGAACAGGGTCACTCCGAAGTCGAAGCGGGCCAGCATGGCGCCGACCCAGCCGTCGTTGATCCGGCCAGTGTTGAACGCCGCGTGCGTGAGCAGCACCATGATCGCGCCCGCGGCGCGTACGGCGTTCAGCGCGGGGAAGGTGCGGTCGCGGAAGGTCATGGGGTCTCCGCTGGCGGGTTGGTTCGGGTTTGCCGACGAGGACGTCGTCCGTGCAGAGTGTGACCCCGGCCCTGAGACCCGTGATCTTGATGGACTCGAACTCTGTGCCGCCGTCGAAGTAGAGCGCGTGCACGCCGGGCCGGATCGTGGTGGCGAAGGTGCGGTCCCCGGCCGTGACGACGACGGGGCTGGTGTCGGATGCGAGATAGCCGACGCGCACCCACCAGCCGCCGTAGCCCACCGGGCCGTCGAGTGGGATCTCCCGTCCTCCCCGCACGGCATAGCCGCAGCCTTCGCGTGGTCCGGGCACTGCCTGTCGGACGGCGCTGACCTGGGCCGGCACGACCTGGCCGTCGTCGTCGACGATGTTGAGGTGGTCGGTAGCCTCCCGCACGAAGTCCGCCCGCGGGTAGTCGACCAGCAGGCGGCTGAGCAGGTTCTCCGGGTACCCGAGCGGCAGCATGATGAAGTTCGGCGCCGACGTATCGACCAAGGGGATCGGCTCCTTGCTCGCCTCCAGCGTGCTGAGGAGGTTCGAGAAGTACGGCTTGGCCGGCATCGTGGTCTGCCAGTGCCACACGTACTGCGTCGACGACACCAGCGCCAGCGCCGACCCAACCGCGGTCGCCGCCGCAACCCGCCGCCGGTCGGAGAGAACGAGCTCTCTCCAGACGGGGTGACCGGTTCCAGGGCGCCGATGATGGGCATGGTGGCGCACGCGAGGGCCAGGGCGGTGACGGCGGGCAGCTCGCCCTGGTAGCGGAAGTCGAGCGCGATCAGTGGCCCGACGAAGGATGCCCTTCCGGCGACGACCAGCAGCACGTCGCAGGCCAGGAAGAACGCCGGCAACCACCAGGCTCGCGCGCTTCGCGTGCGGGTCCTGGCGATCTCGCGAATCAGCAGGCCGATGAGGGCGAGGCACAGCAGCTGTCCCGCGTTCCGGGGTTGGCGAGCGAGAACTGGTCGATCGCCGTCCAGCGCAACGGCCCGCCCAGCACAGCCGGGGCATACCCCTGCAGCACCAGGTTCGAGATCACGCCGCCGATGCTGTCGTCGGTGGCGCTTCCGGGACTGAAGTTGAGCGCCAGGGTAGCGTAGGCGACCAGGTACGCCAGCCCGAGGGCGACATAGACCGCGGTCCCGGACCGGTAGCGCTGCCACGCCATCCGCAGCCGGGAGCCTGCACCACCCGTGGTGAAGTACGCGAGCGCCACGATGCCCAACGCGCCCAGGACCAGGATGGTCTTCTCGTAGAAGAGCAGCCCGAAGGCCAGCCACGCGACCGTCGCGACCAGATGCCGCGCCCGACGGGTGCGGAGATACTCCACGTGCGACGCCATGCTCCAGAACAGGGCGACCTGCAGAGGTAGCTGGTTGACCCCCGCCGCCCACCAGATCGCCACCGGCACCGAGATGACGCAGAACAGGTAGAGCGCCAAAGGAGGCAGGATCCCCCAGCGGGCGCCGAAGAGGCGGACCAGCATCACGACCACTCCGACGTCCGCAAGCACTTGCAGGAGCAGCAGCATCGTGGCGGTGACCCGGAAGTCGTACGGCGCGACCGAGTCGGCGACCCAGGACAGGAACATCCCGCCCGGCATAACGTGCCCGGCGTACGGCTCCGCAATGCGGTGCAGACCCTCGTTGGAGGTGCGCGAGATGAAGAGGAAGTCGTCGTAGGTGTACCAGGACGAGTAGGTCGCCCACGCCCGGAACGCCAGCTGCAGCAGCACCATGCCCACGGCTGCCTGGAGCACCCGGCTCGAGCGCAACGACCGTCGCGCGTGGTCGGTGGTCATCGGCTCAGTTCGCAGGCGGCGTCGGGACGGGCAGTCCGAGGGTGAGGGCGGTCACGCAGAGCCCGGTGTCGTCACCGTAGTTGCTCAGGGTCACCTCGTTGAACTCGCCGGCGGCCTGCACGAAGACGTTGTGCAACCCCTCCGGGAGGCTCAGGTCGTGACCCTCCTCGCCGGCCTGGACGTGCAGGTCGACGGCCTCGCGGCTCAGGTAGGAGATCCGCAGCCACCAGCCCCCGCCGATCACCGGGCCGTCGAGCGGGATGGTCGTGGTGTCGCCCTTGAGCGGGAACCCGCAGCCGGAGCCGCCCAGCTGGGAGCGGGCCGGCGGGATGCTGACGGCGGAGAGATGGCCCTGGTCGTCGAACATGTACAGCCGGTCCACGGACGAGCGCGGGTAGGTGGTTTCCTGGTCGAGGTTCTTGAAGACATGGGAGTAGGAGTTCTCCGGGAAGCGGTAGGACCACAGCAGCGCCTGAGGGACGCCGAGGTCGACAAGCGGCACCGGCTTGTCCCTCGCGCTCGCTAGGGCGCTGCGCGCGGTCGCGAAGTACAGCTCCGACGGGTTCCGGTCCTGCCACAGGTCGACGTACCTCACGCTCGAGACCAGTGCCGCCAACACCACGGCGACGGTGATCGCCGCGACCAGGCGCGGGTTCTCCGGCTCGGCTGCCTCGCGGACGTCGTTCTGCTCCGGCGCCTCACGCAGGGGCAGGAAGGCCAGCCCCACGGCCAGGACGAACAGCGCCGCCGTCTCTGTCTGGTAGCGGTACTCGCGCGCGATTTCGGGGCCGACCACGTTGGCGCGCGCCGACGCGAGGAGCACGACGTTGCAGACCGCGGTGAAGGCGAGGGGCGACCAGGCTCTGCGGCTCTTGGTGCGGGTGCGCTGCGCATGCACCACCAGCGCGGCGAACGCGACCCACGAAACCAGGACGACGGCCTGCGACGGGTCTCCGAACGCGCCGACGCTCAGGGGCTGCCATTGCAGCGGACCGCCGATCAGGCCGGGCAGCATGGTGGTGCCGACCAGGTTGTAGGCGATCGGGCTCCACGGCTGGGTGTTCGCGTTGCCGGGAGAGAAGTCCAGGCCGTACTGGACGTAGAGCGCGAGGTAGCCGACGCCCAGCGCGCCGTAGGCGAGCACGCCGGCGCGGTAGTGCGACCAGAGATGCTGGAGCCGGTGGACCGTGTCCCCGGTGCAGAACCAGCCGAAGGCGACGATCGCGTAGATGCCGAGCAGCAGCAGCGTCTTCTCGTAGAAGACCAGCCCGGCCAGGGTCCAGGCGATGGCCCAGACCAGTGAGCGGATCCGTCGGTGTCGCAGGTACTCGACGTGGGCGTGCAGCCCGAAGACCAGGGCCACCTGCATCGGCAGCTGGTTGATCCCGGCCGCGAACCAGATCCCGGCCGACAGGGTGAAGACGTAGGCGAGGTAGCCCGCCAGCAGCGCCAGCACCAGGGGCCGTCGGCCGAACAGGGAGACGAGCAGCCTCAGCATCCCGAACCCGGCCAGGGCCTGGAGGAACAGCAGCACGGCGGCCCACGGCGCCCAGGAGTAGACCGCGACCTTGGTCAGCAGCCAGGCGGTGAGGAACCCGCCGGGCATCAGGTGACCGCCGTAGGACTCGAGGAGGTACGACGCGTCGAGCGGCTCGTTCATCGCGCGGGACATGAAGGCGATGTCGTCGAAGTAGAACCACGACCCCGCGATCGCCCACCCCCGGAAGGCGAGCTGGAGCAGGACCAGCACCACGCCGTAGAGGACCAGATGCCGGCTCAGCCGCTCGGGCAGCGCGCTCGCCGGCCGCCGCGAAACGGGTCGGCGAACCGGTGCGCGAGCGTCGGGCGCCCGCCGCTCGACCTCGGGCTGCGACACGCCGTGGATTGTGGCACGGCGGCCCTCGAGGCTCGCTGTGACCGTTTGCACACTGGCGGGTAACTCTGCGGTAGGTTTCCCCCATCTTTCTGGGAGGGGAGCGCAGATGAAGGTGTTGGCGCGGGTCCTGTTGGGCCTGGGGTCATTCCTGCTGATCGCGGGGATTCTCGCGCTCACCTACGCGCCGGGAGTGGTCAAGAAGACCCCCCTCGACGTGGACACGACGACGGTCTACGAGGGCGAGGCGGCCAAGATCGACCCGCTGACCGGCGCGTTCGACACCAAGCCGGTCTACGCGATCAGGCACACCACGGCGGACTCGGAGAAGTCCAGCGACGACACGGTCATCATGGTCGAGACCGCGTGTGCCGTCTTCGACACCGGCGGCGCCCAGGAGTGTGTCAACGGCAACGATCCCGACCTGATCACGGCGAGCATCGACAGGTTCGCCACGGACCGCGTCACCGCGTTGGCGGTCGAGGACAAGAACCTCCCCGCTGACGCTGGGCCACACGAAGGGTTGATCAACAAGTTCCCGTTCGACGTGGAGAAGAAGACCTACCCGTTCTGGGACGGTGACATCGGCCGCGCCGTGGACATCGACTACCAGGGCACCGAGACCCTGTTCGGGCTCGAGACCTACGAGTTCTCCTACACCGTCAAGGACGAGCCGATCGAGGTGGCCGAGGGCATCCCCGGCACCTACGACAACATCGTGACGGTCTGGGTCGACCCCAAGACCGGCTCGATCGTCAAGAGCGGCCAGGACCAGCAGCGGTTCCTCGAGGACGGCACCCCGGCGCTCGACATCCAGCTGATCGGCACCGACGACACCGTCAAGGAAGCCGTCGACGAGGCCAAGACCGCCGGCAAGTCGCTCACCATCCTGCTCACCGTCCTTCCGATCGTCGGGATCGGGGGCGGCCTCCTGTGCCTGATCGGTGGGCTGGTCCTGATCATGCGTGAGCGCAGCGAGGGCGGTCGACGCGCCGCCGACCCCCAGAAGGAAAAGGTCGACCTGACCAAGTAGGTCAGCGCGGCTCCCAGTCCGCGCCGAACAGCGCGGTGCCTGGGGTCACTCGGCCGCGGGTCTCGGACCACCCTCCCCAGATCCGGTCGTTGCCCTCCGGCCATTCCGGTTCGACCAGGTCGGTGATCCGGAAACCGTGTCCGGCGAGGAGCGCGACCCAGTCGCCGAGGGTCCGGTGGTGCTCCACGTAGGCCACCGTGCCGGTGCGGTCCTCCACCTCGACGTACGGCGTGCGGTCCCAGTACGACTGTGAGGCGGTCAGCCCCTCCGGTCCGGGGTCGTCGGGGAACATCCACCTGGTCGGGTGCGTGATCGAGAACGCGAAGCGGCCGCCGCGGCGCAGCACCCTGGCGGTCTCGGCGACCGCGTCGCCGATGTCCGCCACGAACTGGAGCGCCCCGAACGAGCAGAACACGACGTCGAAGCTGTCGTCGGCGAAAGGCAGCGCCGTCGCGGTGCCGAGCACCGCCGGCACCGCGACCCCGGTCTCGTCGTCGATGCGCCGGGAGTGCTGGAGCTGGCGGAACGACAGGTCGATGCCGACGCCGCGCCCGCCGTGCGCGCGCACCCAGCGCGAGCACTGGCCCGCGCCCGAGCCGACCTCCAGCACGTCCTTGCCGCTGACCTCGCCGAGGACCCCCGCCTCGTCCTCGGTCAGCCCCTCCGGACCCCACAGGAAGCCGGCGTCCCCGAGGTAGCTGCCGTGCGTGGCCTGGTACTCGTCGGCGTAGCGGTCCCAGTCGGGTCCGTTGGCCGCGCGCGACTCCCTCTCGTCGACCGCCCGGCGCTCGACACGCACGGGACGGTCGTACGGCGTGCCCATGCGCCGATGGTCCCAGACCGGCCGGGCGGGGGCTCAGCCGACGACCCTGGCCCGGAACGCCCCCAACTCGCAGGGAACACTGGCGGGCGTGGACTTCTCCTCGTTGACCCCGCTCGAGGGCGGCTGGTCCGGGCAGACCTTCCTCGCCGAGGCGGCGGGGGAGCGCAGCGTGGTGCGCGTCTACCCACCCGGCGGACGCGGTGGGGATGCGGCCGAGATCGACGCGGCGGTGCTGCGGCTGGTGCGCGGCCTGGTGCCGGTGCCGGAGGTGCTCGAGGTGCGACCGGCCCGGCCGGAGGCGGACCAGCCGGGGATCCTGGTCACCTCCTTGCTCCCGGGCATCCGCGGCGACGAGCTGCTGCCGACCCTCGACGCCCCTGGGCTGGCGGAGGTCGGCGCCACGTTGGGTGGCCTCGTCGCCGACCTCGGCGGGATGCCGATGCTGCGGACCGGTCCCTTCGTCGACCCGCAGCTGGCGATCGGCGACTTCGGCCTCGACGGGCTCCCGGAGTACGTCGAGACCCGGCTGCCCGAGCTCGGGCACCTGACCCCGGAGGAGATCGAGGGGCTGCGCGAGGTCGCGCTGGACGCTCAGGTGCTGCTCGACTCAGTGCCCCGCGTGTGCCTCGTGCACAGCGACCTCAACCCGAAGAACCTGCTCCTCGATCCGGACACGCTGGCGCTGACCGGTGTCCTGGACTGGGAGTTCGCGCACGCCGGCCACCCGTTCACCGACCTCGGCAACCTCCTGCGCTTCGACCGTGCGCCGGCCTTTGCGGACGGCGTGCTGACGGCGTACGCCGCGCGTCGCGGCACCCCGCCGCAGCAGTCGCTCGCGCTGGCCAGGGCGGCGGACCTGTGGGCCCTGGTCGACCTGGCGGCCCGGCGTACGGCCAACCCGGTGGCAGAGCGGGCTGACCGGTTGCTACGGGCGATCGCCCGCGAGCGCGATCCGGGCGTGCCGCCGCCTGACTGAGCTATGGCGTGAACAGCCTTGGAACGAGCCCGGGCAAGTTGGCTGGAACCGGTGTCGCCGCGTACTCTGTTCTATTGCGTCAGAGGTCTGCCTGCGTCCCGTACGGAGTGGACTCACAGCTCGCTATTGACGCCGGCTCCCTTGATGGGAGCGGGCGCAGCAACCAGTCGGTAGTGAAATCGACCTCTCGCGCGCCCACACAACATCTGCCCACCCAAGGAAACACCTCCCTTATGACAGCCACGATCTCAATTCTTCCGGACTACGACGCGCCCCAGGTGGCCGTCAACGACATCGGGTCGGAAGAAGACTTCCTCGCCGCCATCGACGCGACCATCAAGTACTTCAACGACGGCGACATCGTGGAAGGCACGATCGTCAAGGTCGACCGCGACGAGGTCCTGCTCGACATCGGCTACAAGACCGAGGGCGTCATCCCCTCGCGCGAGCTGTCGATCAAGCACGACGTCGACCCCAACGAGGTCGTCGCCGTGGGCGACAAGGTCGAGGCCCTGGTCCTCCAGAAGGAGGACAAGGAAGGCCGGCTGATCCTCTCCAAGAAGCGCGCCCAGTACGAGCGCGCCTGGGGCACGATCGAGCAGGTCAAGGAGGAGGACGGCGTCGTCGAGGGCACCGTCATCGAGGTCGTCAAGGGTGGTCTCATCCTCGACATCGGCCTGCGCGGCTTCCTGCCCGCCTCGCTGGTGGAGATGCGCCGCGTGCGCGACCTGCAGCCGTACGTCGGCCAGACGCTCGAGGCGAAGATCATCGAGCTCGACAAGAACCGCAACAACGTCGTCCTCTCGCGCCGCGCGTGGCTGGAGCAGACCCAGTCCGAGGTGCGCCACGGCTTCCTGACCCAGCTCCAGAAGGGCCAGATCCGCAAGGGCGTCGTCTCCTCGATCGTCAACTTCGGTGCGTTCGTGGACCTCGGCGGTGTCGACGGCCTGGTGCACGTCTCCGAGCTGTCGTGGAAGCACATCGACCACCCCTCGGAGGTCGTGACCGTCGGTGACGAGGTCACCGTCGAGGTGCTCGACGTCGACATGGACCGCGAGCGGGTCTCGCTGTCGCTCAAGGCGACGCAGGAGGACCCGTGGCAGCACTTCGCCCGGACCCACCAGATCGGCCAGATCGTGCCGGGCAAGGTCACCAAGCTGGTGCCGTTCGGCTCGTTCGTCCGGGTCGAGGAGGGCATCGAGGGCCTGGTGCACATCTCCGAGCTCGCCGAGCGCCACGTGGAGATCCCCGAGCAGGTCGTCCAGGTCAACGACGACGTCATGGTCAAGATCATCGACATCGACCTCGAGCGTCGCCGGATCTCGCTGTCGCTGAAGCAGGCCAACGAGACCGCTGCCGCGGCCGAGGTCGAGGACTTCGACCCCACGCTCTACGGCATGGCTGCCACCTACGACGAGCAGGGCAACTACGTCTACCCCGAGGGCTTCGACCCCGAGACGGGCGAGTGGCTCGAGGGCTACGACGACCAGCGCGCGGTCTGGGAGGACCAGTACGCCAAGGCGCACGCCCGCTGGGAGGCCCACGTGAAGCAGCAGGAGGAGGCCGCCAAGGCCGAGGTCGAGGCCAGCGAGGCCACGTCCTACTCCAGCGGCTCGGAGACCGAGGAGGACGAGACCGAGAGCGGCGGCTCGCTGGCCTCCGACGAGGCTCTGCAGGCCCTCCGCGAGAAGCTCACGGGCGGCGCCAGCTGACCCGCTGACCCACAGAGTCACAGGACCGCCATCACGAGTGCGGCCAGCCCGGTGCTGGCCGCACTCGTGCGTTCGGGACCACGGCATCGTCTGAGAACTCTGACTCGTCTCGCCTTGACGCATGCCGATATGGGCATATGATGGCGTCATGGCCCGCGCAGCGACGACGTCCGACGTCTTCAACGCGATCGCCGAGCCGCAGCGCCGGGAGATCCTGGCCCTGCTGCGGGCGGGTGAGCGGCCGGTGACCGAGTTGGCCCGGGAGCTGGGGATGACCCAGCCGGGGGCGTCCAAGCACCTGCGGGTGCTCCGGGAGGTCGGGCTGGTGCGGGACCGCAAGGCAGGCAAGCAGCGCCTGTACGGCCTTGACGCCCGCGGGCTGCGGCCGGTCCACGAGTGGGCCGGCGGGTTCGAGCGGTTCTGGAACGAGAGCTTCGACCGGCTGGACGCGTACGTGCAGGACCTGAAGCAGGAAAGGCAGGAGTAGCTGATGAGCGTGACGGCGGACCGCGAGATCGTGATCTCCCGGGTCATCGACGCCCCACGGGAGCTGGTGTTCGAGGCGTTCACCGAGGTGCGGCACCTGTCGCGGTGGTGGGGACCGGAGGGGTTCACCACCACCACGCGGGCGTTCGAGTTCCGGGTCGGCGGGGAGTGGGACTTCGTGATGCACGGCCCGGACGGGACGGACTACCAGGAGTGGATCTCCTGGACCGAGATCGCCCCGCCGGAGCGGATCGCGCTGCTCCACGGTGAGTCCCGCGGCGACCCCGACGCCTTCGAGTCGGTCCTGACGTTCGAGCCCGACGGTGCGGCGACCCGGATCGAGATGCGCACGGTGTTCCGCACCGAGGAGCTGCGCGACGAGGCGGTCGAGAAGTACCACGCGATCGAGGGCGGCCAGCAGACCCTGGGCAACCTGGCTGCCTACGTCGGCGAGATCGCTCGGACGCGAGCAGGGGCCTGATGGCCGGGAAGGTGTTCTTCAGCGTGTCGATGTCGCTGGACGGGTTCATCGCGCCCGAGTCCCTCGGGGAGCTGATGGGGCAGCAGTGGATGGAGCTGCAGCAGTGGGTCTTCCCGCTGCGGTTCTTCCGGGAGAACCTGAGGCTCGGCGAGGGCGGCGAGGAGGGGCGCGACAACGACATCGCGCGGGAGACGTTCGAGCGCACCGGCGCGAGCGTCATGGGCAAGCGCATGTTCGACGCCGGCGAGCAGATGTGGCCGGAGGAAGCGCCGTTCCACACGCCGGTGTTCGTCGTGACGCACGAGAAGCGTGACCCCTGGGAGCGGCCGGGCGGGACCACCTTCCACTTCGTCAACGACGGCATCGAGTCCGCGCTCGACCGGGCCCGCGAGGCCGCCGGCGACCGCGACGTCCGCATCGCGGGCGGCGGCGCGACGATCCTGGAGCACGTGAACGCCGGCCTGATCGACGAGTTCTCGATCGCGCTGTCGCCCGTGCTGTTCGGCTCCGGAATCCGCCTGTTCGAGGGCGTGGACGCGGGCCGCGTGGCCCTGGAGCAGGTCCGCGCGGAGCACTCTCCGAGGGTGACGCACCTGACCTACGCCGTCCGGGAGCGGTAGGCGCACCCTGCTACAGACGCACGAAGACCCGGCAGCTGTCGCTGCCGGGTCTTCGTGGTTGCGGTGAGGGAGTGGACCTGCTCAACGCGCGCTCGGCGCGAAGAAGTCGGGGTCCTGGAAGTGGGAGACCGGGGGACGCTGCGGGCCCTGGCCATCGGTGATCACACGGCGCACGGTCTCCGCGCTGAGAACTGCGGCAACCGCCAGAAGGATGAGTAGGAAGGTCATGGCAGTAATCATGCCTCCGACGCATTCCTGCCACGAGTGGCAGGAATGCCACCCTACATTGATTTTCTGCCAACATTGCGCCACCATGGTCGCCATGCCGCAGATCGCGTCCCCCATGGCCCCCGTCCACACCGTCGCCGTGATCGTCCAGGACGGCGCCGAGCCGTTCGGGCTGGGCTCGCTCGTCGAGGTGTGGGGCGAGCCGGAGCACCCCGAGGACGAGACGCCCGTCTTCGACTTCCGGATCTGCACGCCGCGTCCCGGCCGGGTCAAGGGCCGCTCCGACTTCGACATGTACGTCGAGCGCGGCCTCGAGGCCACTGCCGATGCCGACCTGGTGTGCGTCTCACCCCACTTCGACTTCCTCAACCACGACGACGCCGTGCTCGAGGCGGTCCGGGCGGCCAACGACCGCGGCGCGATCCTCTACGCGCACTGCTCGGCGTCCTTCGCGCTCGGTGCGGCGGGCCTGCTCGACGGCCGCGAGTGCACCACCCACTGGCGCTACACCGGCCTCCTCGAGCAGATGTACCCCGAGGCCAAGGTCAAGCCCGACGTCCTCTACTGCCACGACGGCAACATCCTCACCGGGGCCGGCTCGGCGGCCGGGATCGACGCGTCGCTGCACCTCATGCGCGATCTCTACGGCGCCCGAGTGGCCGCGACGGCGGCGCGCCGGATCGTCGTACCCCCGCACCGCGACGGCGGCCAGGCCCAGTTCATCGAGCGCGCCGTCCCCGACTGCGACAGCGAGACGTTCGGACCCCTGCTCCAGTGGATCATCGGCCACCTCGACGAGGACCTCGACGTCGACACCCTCGCCCGCAAGTCGCTGATGTCACCGCGCACGTTCGCGCGCCGGTTCCGCGCCGAGACCGGTGCCACCCCGCACTCGTGGGTGACCCAGCAGCGGGTGCTGCGCGCCGAGGAGCTGCTCGAGCAGACCGACCGCTCCGTGGAGTGGATCGCCTCCGACGTGGGCTTCGGCAACGCCGCCACGCTGCGCCACCACTTCACGCGTTCGCGCGGCGTGAGCCCGCAGCAGTACCGCCGCTCCTTCAGGCCGGGAGTCGCCTAGGCCTCGTCGACGGCCCCAGTTGGCGCCGTGCGGGCTGGTTGACGTGGCCTAGGGTCGCTGCCCGTGGCCGGCACCTTCCTCCTCGGCGTCGGCTGCCAGAAGGGCGGCACGGCCTGGCTGCACCGCTACCTCGAGGCGTCGCCGCAGTGCGATCCGGGGTTCCGCAAGGAGTACCACGTCTGGGACGCCCTCGACCTCCCCGCGGGGAGGCTCGCCCGCGAGCGGATCGAGAAGCAGGGCGGCCAGCGGGCAGCGTTCCTGCACGAGCCCGACCGCTACTTCGACTACTTCTCTGGACTTCTGGAGCCACCCGCGATCCGGCTCACCGCCGACATCACGCCCGGGTACGCCGCGCTCGCGGCCGAGCGCCTCACGATGATCCACGACGGCTTCGCCTCGCGCGGCGTACGCCCGGCCGCGGTCTACCTCCTGCGCGACCCGGTCGAGCGGATCTGGTCGGCGGCCCGGATGGACATGCGGCGCCGCGGCGACGAGGCCCCCGAGGACCCCGAGACCAGGGTCAGCCACATGTACGAGCGCCCGATGTACGCCGACCGCACCCGCTACGACCTCACCATGGACGCCCTCGAGGCGGCGTTCCCGCGCGAGGACGTCTTCTACGGCTTCTACGAGCGGCTCTTCACGTCCGAGACCCTGGCGCCCCTGTGCGAGTTCCTCGGCATCGACTTCCACGAGCCGGACACCGCCCGGCAGGTCAACGTGTCGCCGAAGTCCGAGGGCGCCGCCCTGCCCGAGGACACCCGCCGCACCATCGCCCGGCACTTCGCCCCGGTCTACGACGCCGTCCAGCGCCGCTTCCCCGACCTCGACCTGGCCGGGCTCTGGCCGTCCATGCGCCTGCTGTAGCCCGTCAGCGCGGCAGCTCCTGCCGCAGCACCTTCCCGGTCAGGGTGCGGGGCAGGTCGGGCAGGGGGTGCCAGGTCTTGGGCCGCTTGGGCGGTGCCAGCCGCTCGCGGACGAAGGCGTCGAGCTCGTCAGCAGTCGCCGCGCCGACGTACGCCGCACACACGCGCTGTCCCCACTGCTCGTCGGGGACGCCGTACACGGCGACGTCGTCGACGCCCGGGTGCTCGAGGAGGGTCTGCTCGACCTCGAGCGGATAGACGTTGACGCCGCCGCTGATCACCAGGTCCTCGCGTCGGCCGTCGAGGAACAGGTAGCCGTCGTCGTCGAGCCGGCCGAGGTCGCCCACGGTGAACGCCGGCCCGTCGGGGGTGTCCCGCCACGCGGCGGCCGTCTTGTCGGGGTCGCCGTAGTAGGAGAACCGGGCGAACGGCGGCACCGCGCACCAGATGGCGCCGTCTTCGTCGGTGGACAGCACGCGGCCGGGCCGGGCCCGGCCGACGGTCCCGGGCCGCTCGAGCCACTCCTCGGAGCGGCAGGCCGTGAACTGGCCCTCGGTCGAGCCGTAGAACTCCCACGTGGCTCCCTCGGGGAAGGCCTCGACCAGTCGCCGCTTCACCGCGTCCGGGCACGGCGCCCCGGCGTGTGCGACGAGCCGGAACGACGACAGGTCCGGCGTGCCGACGTCGTCCCAGTGCGCGAACAGCCGTTGCAGGTGCGTCGGCACGCAGAACATGGACGTCGGCCGCTCCCGCTCGATGGCCTCCGTGACCAGCACTGGATCGAACTGGCCGGGCACGACGACCCGGCCGCCCGCCAGCGCCGTGCCCATGGCGAACCTCAGCGGTGCGGAGTGGTAGAGCGGCGAGAGCACCAGGTTCACGTCGCTGTCCGCGAAGCCCCAGAGCGACCGCTCGTCGGCGACGAGTGCGGCGGCGTCGACCTCGGACAACGGCCCGCTCCACACGCCCTTCGGCGTCCCGGTGGTGCCGCTCGTGCAGTGCATCGGCCGGGCGCGGGGCAGCCCGCGGTGGTCCGGGTAGGCCAGCTGCAGCTCCTCGAGCTGCTCCGAGGTCGTGACCTGGAGCGTGGGGGAGAGGCCGGCCAGGATCCGCTCCCGCTCGAACGTCGTCAGCCGAGGGTCGAGGGGGATCGGTACGACGCCCGCCGCGAGCAGCCCGATGACCACGTCGAGGTACTCCAGCGATGGCGACACGAGCAGCGCGACCCGGTCACCTTCGCGTAGTCCCGTGCGCATCGGGAAACAGTAGGGAACTCGCCGGCTCGACCGGACATGTGAGGGTGTGACACAAGGAGGAGCGGTGGCCATGGCCAGTGACGAGCGGGAGCTCGTCGACGGGCTGCACCACGACGACCCGGGCGCGCTCGCGGCGCTGTTCGACCGCTACGGCGACCGGATCTACAACCACTGCTTCCGCCAGCTCGCCGACTGGGCCGATGCCGAGGACGCCACCTCGTCGGTGTTCCTCGAGGTGTGGCGGCACCGGCGGCGGGTGCAGCTGCACGACGGCTCCGCGCTGCCCTGGCTGTACGGCGTCGCGACCAACGTCTGCCGCAACGCCGGTCGGTCGCGGCGCCGCTACCTCAGGGCGGTGACGAGCCTGCCATCCCCGGCAGCCGAGCCCGACCACTCCGAGCAGGTGACCGACCGGCTCGGCTCCGAGGCCCGGATGCGGGCGGTGCTGGCCAGGATCGAGGCGCTGCCGGACCGCGAGCGTGAGGTGCTCGGCCTCGTCGCGTGGGCCGGGCTCAGCTACGAGCAGGCCGCCGCCGCACTCGACGTACCCGTCGGGACCGTCCGGTCGCGACTCTCCCGGGCCCGCGCCCGGCTCACCACCTCACCGAGGAGAACGACGCATGACTGAGCCCACCCCGCCGCCCGACCGCCCGCTGCTCCGACGAGGCCCGGGCGCGGATCCGCGCCGACCTGCTCAGCACGCGCACGAGCACCGCTCCGACGCATCCGGCGCTGGCTGGTGCCGGCCGGGGCCGCGGCCGCCGTCGCGCTGGTCGCGGGCCTCGGCTACTGGGCGATCAGCCCCGGTGGCTCCCGGACGCCGGACGGACTGCCGGTCACCGGTGACGGCGTACGTCGAGCGCCCCGTCGCGGCCTGATGGAACCCTCGGTGCCGTCGTCCGTTCCGTCCACGGACCCGTCGGTCGGGTCCATCGCACGCCGACGGGAGCGTGGTGCCCTCCACGAGCTCGCCGGTCACGCCCATCGGGCCCGGTGCGAGCGCAGCCGGCAGCCGCATCGTGCGAGGACGAGATGGAGTACGTACTCAAGGGCGCCACGCTCGCCCTCCAGGTCGACGAGGTCTCGTCGTTCTGGGTCAAGGGCGACAAGTTCGTGCTGTGCGACGAGCTCGACGGCCGGACGACGGTCCACCAGGCGCTCCCGCTCAGCCCGCGCGGACGACGTGTGCGACGTACGCCGTGAGCAGCGACCTCCTCGGCGGGCAGAGTCACCCGGTCGGCAGGCGGCATCGTGCCGAGCGGCTCCGAGGAGGTCTTCGACGTGGCCTACACCTTCCCGGACGGCCACACCGAGCACGCCACGCAAGGCCACTGACGACCAGGGACGCACCTGGTGGCGGATGGTCTACGTGGACGACGACGGAGGCGGCAGCGAGCTCGACAAGCCCGAGATCGAGGTGACCGTGTCGCTGTCCGGCGTGCAGAAGGAGTACACGCTGGCGTGGGGCATGGACACCTGCGCGCAGGCCAACCACGGCTGCTAGAGACCGAGGTCGTCCGCCAGCTGCTCGACCAGCGTCGCGTAGTGCGCCTCGTAGTCGAGCACACCCTTGAACATGTGGCCGAACAGCTCCAGGGAGATGTCGCCGAACAGCGTCGCCCAGGCCATCAGTCCGCGGATCGAGTAGGCCTCGTCCAGCTCCTCGCCGACGAACGTCCGGACCGGTGTGATCGAGGCCAGCTCGGCCTTCGTCGCCGGCCGGGTCGGCGCGGCCGGGGAGCGGCCGGCCTCCTGGGCGTCGAGGAGGAGGGCGAGCAGTGCCCTGGAGACCCGCGTGCCCGACGCGATGGTGTCCTGCGGCGCGGCGTACCCGGGGACCGGTGAGCCGTAGGTGAGCGCGTACTCGTGCGGGTGCGCCACCGCCCAGCCGCGCAGTCCCTGGGCGAGGCCGGCCCAGCGACCGCGGAAGTCGTCGCGCGCCGCACTCGGCGTCGCCGTCCTCGACCGCCTGGCCGAGGTCGTCGAAGGCCTGGATCAGCAGCGCGGTCAGCAGCGCGTCCCGGCTGGGGAAGTAGCGGTAGACCGCCGACGAGGCCATCTCCAGGTCGCGGGCGATCTGCCGCACCGAGAGCGCGGCCGGGCCGACCTCGGCCAGCTGGACGCTCGCGCGGTCCAGGATCGCCCGGGTCAGCTCGGCGCGGGCGAGGGCGCGGGCGGTGCGGGGCGCGGACGGCATGGCGGCCATTCTGGCACGAAACGAGAGCGGTGCATACAAAAGTGAGCAATGCTCTTGATTCTCTTCTCCGGATGCTCTAGCGTCGAGGAAAGAGAGCGGTGCTCTCGTTTTGGACAACCAGACTGAGGAGTCGAGATGAACGAGCGTCATGTGGTGGTGGGAGCCGGCCCGGTCGGGCTGACGACGGCGGAGCTGCTGGTCGAGCAGGGCAAGGACGTCGTGCTGGTCAGCCGTTCCGGCACCGGCCCCGAGATCGCCGCCGGCGTGACGCCGCGAGGCGGCCGACGCCGCCGACGCCGGCCGGCTCGTCGAGCTGGCCGAGGGCGCGGTCGCCCTCTACAACTGCGTCAACCCGCCGTCGTACACGGTGTGGCCGGAGTTCTGGCCGCCGGTCGCCGCGGCGTTCCTGGAGGCCGCCGAGCGGACCGGCGCGGTGCTGGTCACCGCGGCGGCGCTGTACCCCTACGGCCCCGTCGACGGCCCGATGGTCGAGGACCTGCCGGACGCCGCGACCACCAAGAAGGCCCTGATCCGTGGCGGGATGTGGGCTGACGCGAAGGAGCGGCACGACGCCGGCCGGATCAAGGCGGTCGAGGTGCGGGGCTCCGACTACGTGGGACCGCGGGTCTCGACCACCACGGGCCACATCGCCCGGGTCGCCCCGGCCGCGCTGCAGGGCAAGACCGTCCGGGTCTTCGGGAGCCCCGACCAGCCGCACTCGTTCACCGACATCCGCGACATGGCCCGGGCGCTGGTCCGGGTCGCCGGCGAGCCGAGCGCGTGGGGACGGGTCTGGCACGCGCCGACCAACCCCGCCAAGACCCAGACCGAGGTGCTCCACGACGTCGCAGCCTCCGTCGGCCGCACGATCGGCAAGGTGAAGCCGATGCCGCACGTGCTGCTGTCGGTGGGTGGAGCGGTGGTGCCCCTGCTGCGCGAGCTGCGGGAGACCGAGTACCAGTTCGCCGCGCCGTACGTCCTCGACTCCTCGGACATCGAGGAGGCGTTCGGCCTCGCGCCGACCCCGTGGGACGAGGTGTGCCGGGCCACCGCCGAGAACGCGCTGCTGGCGTCCTAGGGAACCACGGCGCCGGCGCTCATCACCACAGGGCGGCTGGACCAGGACACGCCGCCCGGGCTCAGTCGCCCATGACGTCCGCGATGGAGTGCGGGAAGCGAGTGGGCGAGAAGTGCAGGGCGCCGGCGGGCACCTGCCACGGCACCACCACGACGTCGAACCGTCCCGCCTGCACGGCCGGGTCCGCCTCCTTGAGGGCCCGCGCCTCGTCCGGAGGGACGCGCAGGATCGACAGGCCACGGAACCTGTCGTGGCCCAGCGGCCCGGCCGCCATCAGGTGACCCTGCTCGTGCAGGTTGGCCAGGTGGTCGAGGTGCGCGTCCTGCATCGCGCTCGCCGTCTCCTCGTCCCAGTCGGGCGCGTCGTCGCGCAGCACGAGCAGGCTCACGGTGAACGTGTCGAACTCCACCCTGTCAGGCTAGTGTCCCGCGCCGGAGGTCCTTGCGCGCTTCGCGCGCCCAGAGCACGCACATCGCGGCGTTGCCGTCGCTCGCAAGACGCCCAGTCTGGTTTCGCTCCGGCGCCTTGCGCTCAAACACTCTGAACACGCCAAGCAGGCAACGACCTCCGGTGCGGGACACTGGGCCGGTGCGGGTCGGTCTCACAGGAGGTATCGCCTCCGGCAAGAGCACCGTGGCGCAGTTCCTCGTCGAGCTCGGCGCCGTGCTCATCGACGGAGATGCCCTGGCCCGCGAGGTCGTGGCGCGCGGTACGCCGGGGCTGGCGCAGGTGGTCGAGGAGTTCGGCGAGGACCTGCTGACCGCCGGAGGGCGACCTCGACCGTGCGGCGCTGGGGCGGATCGTCTTCTCCGACGAGTCCGCCCGCCGCCGCCTCGAGGCGATCACCCACCCGCTGATCTTCGAGCGCTACGCCGAGCTGGAGGCGGCCGCGCCGGCCGGGGCGCTCGTCGTCCACGACATCCCGCTGCTGGCCGAGTCCGGGCGGGCCGACACCTTCGACGCGGTCATCGTCGTCGACGTCCCAGCCGAGCTCCAGATCGAGCGGATGATGCGCGAGCGCGGCTGGACCCGCGAGGAGGCCGAGTCCCGGATCGCCGCCCAGGCCTCCCGCGACGATCGGCTGGCGATCGCCACCCACGTCATCGAGAACACCGGCACCCTCGACGACCTCAGGGCGCAGAGTCGAGGAGATCTACGCCGAGCTGAGCCGGCGGCAAGCCACGCCGGAGGAGGTCCGGCACGCCTTGGAGGTGGCGCTGCGGGACTTCCAGCAACCCACCCCGGTGGAGCTCACCTTCGAGGTGGGCACCAGCGGTGAGGACGAGCTGGTGTACGTCGGCGGCCCGGATGGCAGCCTGCACGGGATCTGGGTGGAGGGTTCAGCCGACAGCGTGCTCGTTCGCGTGGCCGACTTCCTTCAGGAGCACGTCTTCGACCAGCTCGCAGAGACCTGGGGTGAGGCGCGACCACCGTGCCCCGGCCACCCGCACCCGGCGAACGCGGTGCTGCTCGACCAGGAGGCGTGGTGGGTGTGCCCCCGGACCGGCGACCGGCTCGGGCGGATCGGCGAGCTGCCGGGTAGCGGTGGGTGAGCAACCCTTCTCCACGGGGACGAAGGTTGCTGAGCCACCGCCACCCTGGGGACGAAGGTTGCTGAGCCACCGCCACCCCGGGAGAGGCCGGCACGAGAGCAAGACGAGAGCCCCCGGCGGCGTGCGCCGGAGGCTCTCGTCTCTCGTGGAACCGCTGAGTCTCGGGTCTCAGCAGTCCGGGCCGGCCGCGCTCAGGCGGCCAGGTCGGGGTCGGCGATGCGGCGCAGCTTCTGCAGCGCCTCTCGCTCGAGCTGGCGCACCCGCTCGGCGGAGATGCCGTGCTTGGCGCCGATGTCGGCCAGCTTGTGCTGCCGGCCGTCGGTCAGGCCGTAGCGGGACCGGATGATGTCGGCGGCCCGCTCGTCGAGGTGCTCGACCAGCGTGTTGAGCCGGTCGCGGGACTCGACGTCGAGCACGGTCAGGTCCGGGCCGGGCGAGGTCTCCTGGGCCATCAGGTCACCCAGCGAGGTGTCGCCGTCCTCGTCGACGGGGGAGTCGAGGCTGACGTGCTCACGGCCCCACGCCATCAGGTCGAGGACCCGGTCGAGGTCCATGTCGAGCTCGGCCGCGATCTCAGCCGGGTCCGGGTCGCGGCCAAGCTGGCGCTCCAGGGTCCGGCGGGCACCGCCGACCTGGTTGAGCTCCTCGACCACGTGCACGGGGAGGCGTACGACGCGCGCCTGCTGGGCGATGCCGCGGGTGATCGCCTGGCGGACCCACCACGTGGCGTACGTCGAGAACTTGTAGCCCTTGGTGTAGTCGAACTTCTCGACCGCACGGATCAGGCCGGTGTTGCCCTCCTGGATCAGGTCGAGCATCGGCATCTGGGCGCGGCCGTACTTGCGGGCGATGGAGACCACCAGCCGCAGGTTGGCCGTGATGAACGTGTCGACCGCCTTGCGCCCCTCCTCGGCGAGCCACTCGAGCTCCTCCTGGTTGGCGTTCATGGGCGCGCCGCCCTTCTTGCGGCCCACCCGGCCCTCCCGGAGCAGGTGCTCGGCCATCAGGCCGGCCTCGATGGTCTTGCTCAGCTCGACCTCGGCCGCGGCGTCGAGGAGGGCGTTGCGGGCGATCTCGTCGAGGTAGAGGCCGACGCTGTCGCGTCCCTCGATCTCGCGCGTGGTACCCGTGGTGCGAGTCGCCATGGGATCCCTCCTTCACATTCGTGGGCCGTCGCAGTCGACCCACTTAGTTGACAACGTCCACGGTGCCCTCAGGATTCCCGAGGTAACGTGGAGCCTTCGTACTGACAGACGTGCGACGAACCCGCGTAGTTGCACGGTGAGAGAACTCTCAGGGACTTCTCAGGGCTCCCGGGCCCAGAGCCAGGGACAGGTGCTGTCAGGAGTTCGTCGCCGCGGCGCCGCTGGATGGGGCCGGGACCACCGCTGCCAAGGCCATCCGGTCGAGGATCCAGGCCAGCGCGAAGGCGCGGTCGTGCCAGGACTTGTACCTCCCGGAGACACCGCCATGGCCCGCCGACATCTCGGTCCGGAGCAGCACGTCGGCACCGTTGCGGCCCACGGCCCGGAGCTTCGCGACCCACTTGGCGGGCTCCACGTAGAGCACCCGCGTGTCGTTGAGCGAGGTCTCCGCGAGGATCGGCGGGTACGTCGTCGCGGTCACGTTGTCGTAGGGCGCGTACGACGCGATGTAGTCGTAGACGTCCGGATCCGCCTCCGGATTGCCCCACTCGTCGTACTCCGTCACCGTCAGCGGCAGCGTGGCGTCCAGCATCGTGGTCAGGTTGTCGACGAACGGCACCCCGGCGACGATCCCGGCGAACAGCTCCGGTGCCTGGTTGGCCACCGCTCCCATCAGCAGCCCGCCGGCACTGGCACCCTCGGCGACCAGCGTCTGGGGCGTGGACCAGCCCGAGTCGACGAGGTGCCGGGCGCAGGCGATGAAGTCCGAGAAGGTGTGCTGCTTGGTGAGCAGCTTCCCGTCGTCGTACCACCGGCGACCCATCTCGCCGCCGCCCCGGACGTGTGCGATCGCGAACGCCGCACCGCGGTCGAGCAGCGAGAGCCGGGCCACCGAGAAGTACGGGTCGAAGGAGGTCTCGTAGGCGCCGTACCCGTAGAGCAGCGTCGGGACCGGTCCGTCACCCCGGGCGCCGCGCCGGCACACGATCGAGATCGGGACCTGCGCGCCGTCCTCGGCGGTGGCCCAGAGCCGGTGCTCCTCGTAGTCGTCGGGCTCGTAGCCCCCGAGCACGGGCGCCCGGCGCAGCAGCGTCAGCTCGCGGGTGCGGACGTCGTAGTCGTAGACCGACGACGGCACCGCCATCGTCGTGTAGCCGAGCCGGACCGTGGGCTGGGCGAAGTTCGGGTTCCCGCCCGAGCCGACCGTGTAGATCTCGTGGTCGAACTCGACGAGGTAGTCGTCGCCCACCGCAGGGTCGTCGGGGCCGTCGCCGAGCTCGATGATGCGGAGCTGGGTCAGCCCCTGGCTGCGCTGGTGCACGACGAGATGGCCGGCGAACGCGTCGACGTCCTCGAGCCGGACGGCCGGGTCGTGGGGGACCAGCGGCGTCCAGTCCTCGGGAGCGGTGGGCGCGATGGGCGCGGTGCCGATCTCGAAGTCCGCACCGGTGTGGTTGTGCAGCACGAGGAAGACGTCCTCGCCGCCGATGGTCGCGTGGTCGAGGGAGTACTCCAGACCCTCCCTGCGCGGGCTGAACAGCTGGAAGCCGGCATCGCGGTCGCTGGGAGTCGAGGAAGCGGAACTCCGAGGTGATCTTGGACCCGGCCGCGACGATGACGAACCGGTCGCTGCGGCTGCGGCCCACGCCCACGAAGAACCGGCCGTCCTCCTCGTGGTGGACGAGCTCGTCGTCGGCCTGGGAGGTGCCGAGGGTGTGCCGCCAGATCTTGTCGGAGCGCCAGGACTCGTCGACGGTCGTGTAGTAGAGCTGCTCGCCCGACGGGTCCCAGGTGGCGCCCCCGATGACGCCGACGATCTCGTCGGGGCGGTGCTCGCGGGTGGCCAGGTCGAGGACCCGGATCGTGTAGCGCTCGTCGCCGACCACGTCGGTCGAGTAGGCGAGGAGGGTGCTGTCGGGGCTGATGCTGGAGCCGCCCAGCGAGAAGAACTCGTGGCCGTCGGCCAGTGCGTCGAGGTCGAGCAGCAGCTCCTCGCCCGGGAGCGCGGGCTGGTCGGGCGCGGAGTCCTCGGCGGGCCGCGGCGGCGTCCAGTCGTCGGGGCCGGTCACCGGGACCCGGCAGCTGGCGCCGTACTCCTTCCCCTCGAAGGACCGGCCGTAGTACCAGTGGCCGCGGTTGCGGGTCGGCACGGAGAGGTCGGTCTCGCGGGTGCGGGACTTGATCTCGTCGAAGATCGACTGCCGCAGGTCGGCGAGGTGCGCGGTCTGTGCCTGCGTGTACTCGTTCTCCGCCTCGAGGTGGGCCATCACCTCCGGCGTGCCCTTGGCGCGCAGCCATTCGTAGTCGTCGACGCGGGTCCGTCCGTGGTGCTCGGTGGTGACGGGGCGGCGTGTGGGCGACGGGCGGTTGCGCCGCCGGTTCGGTGGAGTGCTGCACACGTCGGAACCTATCGCCGGGTCCCTCGACGACGGTCGGCGGCGGGGTCGGAGTTCCTCCACAGGCAGTGGCTTCCGCATGTGGAGAAGCCGTGGAATCTGTGGAGCTACCCCGTACTCCTGTGGAGCAATCTGTGGGACCAGAAGAATGTCGAACTTTCTTTGGAGAACCCCTTGCGCACCGCTTCGGGCAGGGCATAGAACTCTCCCACCGATCAACCAGCGGCCTTGGCCGAAACGGAGATCGGGGATCAGGCAGAAGCGAAGATCCGCACCGCGAGGCAACTCGCGGCGTCGGCCCGGTGACGGGGTCGGCGGGGTCGGAGAGGCTGCCGGGTCGAGGGGGGCGTCACCCAGCCTCCTCGCTCGAGGGCCTCTTGGTGCTCATACCATCGAGAGGCCCTCACCCTTGCTTCCGCTTTGGAATCGGCCCTGCCGAGTCCAGGGCGGGGACCGAGTCCCAACCGGCTTGCCGGAGGGGGCGCGGGTCCCGAGTCGCCGACGGTTTCCGTGGGGGAGTCGGGAGACCCCGAGACGCAGCCGGTTCGCCGGCGACGGATCGGGACCCAGGTCGCAACCGGTTCGCCGGAGGCGGCATGGGACCCGGGTCATCGAGGGCTTCGGCCGGAGGTGATCTGGATCCGGACCACAGCCGGCTTGCCGGAGGTGGAAAGGGACCCGGACAGCAACGAAAGCTCCACACCGCGGGGCAACTCGCGGCGTCGGCCCGATGACGGGGACGGCGGGAGCCGGAGGAGCTGGCCGGACGAGGTGGGTGTCATCACCACCTCAACCCGAAGGGCCTCTTGGTGCTCATACCACCAGGTGAACCTTCAAAACTCCGATCGACCACCGGCTTGCCGGTGGGAGATCGGGGCCGGACAGGAACGAAGATCCATACCGCGAGGCAACTCGCGGCGTCGGCCCGGTGACGGGGACGGCGGGGTCGGAGAGCCGGCTCGGTCGAGGTGGGCGTCACCATTTCCGCCTCAAACCCGAGGGCCCTCTTTGATGCTCATACCATCAAAGAGGGCCCTCACCTTTTCCAGGTGATCGGCAGGGGACTCGCCCCGTCCTGACCTCACTCTGGACAGTCCGCGAGGCCGTCGCAAACCGGGACGGCCAACGGCGGCCCATCTCCCGGTGAACTCTGTGGCCGATCTCTCAGGGCGGCTCGCCGGGCCACACTGGGTCCGTGGACCTCCCGGACCTGCGCCCCGTCGGACGCAGCGCCGTGCTGGCCGAGGTCGCCGACAGCGCGGCGGCGCGCTCGCTCGCGGCGTACGCCCGGGCCGCGCGGGTGGCCGCCGACGAGGTGGTCCCGGGCGCCCGGACGGTGCTGTTCGACGGCGTGGCGGATGTGGACGCGCTGGGCGCGCTGCTCGCCGCCTGGACCCCGGACGTCGGCAGCGAGCCGGGCGCGCTCGTCGAGGTGCCGGTCGTCTACGACGGCGCCGACCTCGAGGACGTCGCTGCCCGATGGGGCACGGACGTTCGCGGGGTGATCGCGCGACACGGTGGGATCGAGTACGTCTCGGCGTTCTGCGGCTTCGCGCCGGGGTTCGCGTACCTTGCCGGGCTGCCGGAGGAGTACGCCGTGCCGCGGCTCGACAGCCCGCGCAGCCGCGTGCCGGTCGGCGCGGTCGGCCTGGCCGGGTCGTGGTGCGGTGTCTACCCGTCGGAGTCACCGGGTGGCTGGCGGCTGCTGGGCCACACCGACCTGACCCTCTGGGACCCCGACCGCAGCGAGCCGGCCCTGCTCGCACCCGGCACGCGGGTCAGGTTCGTGCCGGCATGACGCTGACCATCGACAGCGCTGGTGCGCTCACCACCGTCCAGGACCGCGGCCGCACCGGCCTGGCGCACCTCGGCGTCCCCCGGGCCGGTCCGCTGGACCGGCCGGCCGCGACGCTCGCCAACCGGCTGGTCGGCAACGGACCCGACGCGGCGCTGCTCGAGGTGACCTGGGGCGGGCTCGAGCTGACCTCCGACGCCGGAGTCTGGGTGGCCGTGACCGGGGCGCCGACGCCGGTCGAGGTGGACGGCGCCGGGCGCGGTCGCGACCGGGCCGAGTGGGTGCCCGCCGGTGGCCGGCTCCGGCTCGGGTCGCCGACCGCGGGAGTGCGGTCCTACGTCGCGGTCGCGGGCGGTGTCGAGGTCGCGCCCGTGCTCGGCTCGCGGTCGACCGACACCCTGGCCTGGGTGGGTCCGCCGCGCGTCGAGGACGGCACGACGCTCCCGGTCGGTACGCCGTCGGGGCCACCCGCGCCGCTGGACACGCCCAGGCCGCCGCTCCCGGGCCCCCTGCGGGTCACGCAGGGTCCGCGCGCGGACTGGTTCGCCCCCGATGCGCTCGACCGGCTCTGCGCCGCGCCGTACGCCGTGGGTGCGGCGTCCAACCGGGTCGGCCTCCGCCTCGAGGGCGACCCACCGGCGCGGGTCCGCGAGGACGAGCTGCCGAGCGAGGGGATGGTCCTCGGTGCCGTCCAGGTGCCGCCGGGCGGGCAGCCCGTCGTGTTCCTGGCCGACCACCCGCCGACCGGCGGCTACCCGGTGCTCGCCGTCGTCCACCCCGACGACCTGTGGCAGTGCGGCCAGGCCCGGCCGGGCGAGGAGCTGCGGTTCGTCAGAGGTACTTGACGAGCTCGGTCGCAACCTCGACCGGCGCGAAGCCCATCCGCTCGTTGATCGAGACCATGTAGCCGTTGGTCTCGGCGTTCTGGGTGGTCACCAGGGTGAGGTCGTCGCGCGCGGCCTGGACCGCGCGCAGGTTCACGGCCTTCGTCGCGAGTCCCAGGGCGTGCCCGCGGTGCTCGCGATGGACGAACGTGCCCCACTGGAAGACGGTCGTGCTTGCAGACGACAGGGGCACGGCGAGGGTCGACTGCGCGACGACCAGCCGGTCGGGCGTGAGCGCGAGCGTCTCGTAGCGGGCCCGGCCCATCGCCTTCACCGTGGCGACGTTCTCGGCGTACCGCTCGGGCGTCACGGCCTCCTCGTCGAAGTCGACGGCACCGGTGGGTGCGTCGACCGCGAGCTGGCCGAGCAGCACGCAGAGCGACTCGACGAGGTCGTCGGGGACCGCGTCGACGAAGGTCTCGATCGTGTAGCCCTCGTGCCGCGCCGCGGCCTCGTCGATCCATCCCTGGATCCGTTCGTCGGGCACCGGCAGCGGCAGGTGCCGGACCACCTCGTAGTTGGAGAGCTGGTAGCCGCACGCCTCGGCGAACTGCCGGTAGCCGTGCGTCTCGCGCTCGTCGAAGGGGAGCTTGGTGTCGGTGAGCACCAGCGCTCGGCCGTCGTCCTTGGCGACCTGCTCGATCCGCTGCAGCAGCGCGCGGCCGACACCTTTGCGACGGTCCGGCAGGTCGACATCGAGGCCGAAGAACGCCTTGTCGGTGTTGTCGAGGAGGAACGACCAGAGCACGGCGCAGGCGATCATCCGGTCGCCGTCGTAGGCCGCGAACAGCTGCTGCCGCTCGCCACTGTCCTCGGACCGGAACGCGCCGATGAGCTCCTCGAAGGTCCAGAACGGCGCCTGCTCGCGGCCGAGGAGCTCGGCGCGTCGGGACAGGTCGTAGAAGTCCCGCATCACCCCGTCGTCGGCGAGAGCGGCGGCGTCGAGCTCGACAATGTCCACGAACGACGACGGTAGGCCGTGACGTGCACCGTCCGCGAAGGATTTACTGGGCGGAAGTCGGCGCACCACGACAACCGATCCGGCGGGCACTCCGTACAGGTGGCATGAGAGACGACGACGGCGACCTCCAGCTCATGGAGCTGCTCGACAGCAGCTTCGGGGCCGGACCCGACGGCCTCCCCGCCCCCGCCGAGCGGCTCAGCGCGGGACGCCAGGCCCTGCGCAGGCGGCACCGGGCCGGCATCGCCGCAACAACCGTGGCGGTCGTCGCCGTCCTCGGGGTGGGCGCCGCGCTCTCCGGAGCCCTGGGCGGCGGGTCGGACGCCGACGGCCCGCTGCCGCCGCTCGCGACCAGCGGGACGACGGCGACCCCGTCGACGACCGCCACGCCGTTGGACGCCGAACGGCAGGCCGCCCTGGACCGCCTGGCGAAGAAGGCGCAGCAGCAGGCGCACCGCATCGAGCAGCAGCTACGTCAGCAACCATGTTCCCGGCGTCGTTCGGCCCCGACGGCCAGGTCGTCGTGAAGGACGGGTGGCGGATCGCCCAGCGGGTCGAGGAGCCGATGGGCTTCCAGCCGCCCGAGGCGTCGCTCGGTGTGGTCGTGACCGACGGCGAGGAGACGCGCTGGATGCTGCTCACGCTCGAGAACCAGGTGGACAGAGGCAGGGCAACCCGATCGGCGACGTCAGGGCCCGACCGCCAGCGCCGACGACCCCGGCAAGGGCTACAGCCGGTTCGAGGACTGGCTGGCCAGCATGGTCGAGCTCCAGGACGGCGGGACCCGGACCATCGACGCCGCTGGTCACCGTCGACGCCGCCGACCGGCTGCGCCGGGTCCGGGAGCCGACCGTGGTGGAGAGTGCGGCCGGCGCCCGTGGTCGACGGCTACACGACCGACGGGCGACCGGATGGCCGAGGTGCGGCGGGACGGCCGGACCTGGTTCGTGCTGGTCCGCGGTCACGGGCCGGACGCGGAGGTCATCCCGGTCGACGCCGCGTGCTGGCCGCAGCCGACCTTCGCGGCGCTCGTCGACCACGTGGCAGCCCAGGTCGCCTCGGGAGAGGGGCTGCGGTGAGCCGAGGGCCGGACGACCGGGACGCGGCGTACGTGGAGTACGTCGCCGCCCGCCAGGCCCACCTGCGCCGGATCGCCTACGCGGTCTGCGGCGACTGGCACCGCGCCGACGACCTGCTCCAGACGGCGCTGACCAAGCTCTACCTCGCCTGGCCCCGGCTGCGGGCGGACGTCGAGCCCGACGCCTACGTGCGGCGCATCATCGTGCGTGCCCACATCGACGAGGGGCGGCGTCCGTGGCGTCGCGAGCGGTCCGGGCTCGACGGTCACGACAGGGCCGCCGTCGGTGGCCTGCCCGTGGAAGAGCGGTCCGCCCTCTTCGAGGCGCTCCAGGCGCTGCCGGAGATGCAGCGCAAGACCGTGGTGCTGCGCTACTGGCTGGGTCTCTCGGTCGCGGAGACCGCCGCGCGACCTCGGCATCAGCACCGGCACCGTCAAGAGCCACTCGTCGCGAGGGCTGGCCGAGTCTCCAGCGGGTGCTGGCCGCGCACGGCACCTAGGGCCTGGCTCAGGGCTCCTCGGGCTGTCCCTCCGGGCGCCACGGCTGCAGCGCCGGGTCGTCGGCGGCGTACGAGCGCACCGGGCCTGCCGGGGTGTCCGCGGTCTCGAAGCGGACCGTCACCACCCCGCGCCCCGAGCCCCAGACCCAGCCCCTGCCCAGCTCGTCGTGGACGACGTCCATCCCGGGCGACCACCCGGGCTTGTCGCGGGCCCGGGTCACCTCGACCTCGGGTGCCTCCGGCTCGGCCTCCTCCTCGGTCTCGCCGAACAGGTCCTCCTGGATCCAGTCGGCCAACCCGGAGACGCCGACGCCGAGGAGCCGGACCCCGCCGGAGGTGTCGAGGTCGGCCAGCAGCCCGCGCGCGAGCCGGGCCACCGTGGCGCCGCTGTCGGTGGGCGAGGGCAGCGTGGTCGAGCGGTTGAGCGTCGTGAAGTCGTGCAGCCGCACCTTGATCGTCACGGTCCGTCCGGAGAGACCGCTCTTGCGCAGCCGGGTCGCGACGTCGGTCGCCTGCCGGGTGAGCAGGTGCTCCATGAGCGAACGGTCGGTCAGGTCGGTGTCGTAGGTGCCCTCGGAGCTGACGGACTTGGTCTCCCGGTCCGGCTCGACGGGCCGGTCGTCGTCCGCCCGGGCCAGCGCGTAGAGACCCGCGCCGTGGGCCTTGCCGACCAGGCGGACCAGCTCTTCGAGGCTGACCGACTCGAGCTCGGCAACCGTGTGGATGCCCACCCGGCGCAGCCGCTCCGCCGTCGCCGGCCCCACGCCGGGGATGACGGTGACGTGCATCGGGCGGAGCAGCTCCTGCTCGGTGCCGGGAGGCACGACGACGAGCCCGTCCGGCTTGTCGAGGTCGCTGGCCACCTTGGCGATGAACTTCGAGCTCCCGATCCCGACCGACGCGGTGAGCCCGCCGGTCGCCTCGGCCACCCTCGTCCGCAGCTCCTCGGCGAACGCCGTCACGGTCGGCACCTCGAGGTCGTCGAGCTGCGCCTCCGCGAGGTCGACGAACGCCTCGTCGAGGCTCAGCGGCTCGACCAGCGGCGAGACGGCACGGAGCAGCCCCATCACGATCGCGCTGGCGTCGCGATAGGCGTGGAACCGGCCCGTCAGGAACGCCGCGTGCGGGCACCGCGACCGGGCCTCACGGGTCGACATCGCGGACCGCACGCCGTACTTGCGCGCCTCGTAGGACGCCGTGGCGACCACCCCGCGGCCGCCGACGCCGCCGACCACGACCGGCTTGCCGCGCAGCGAGGGCTTGTCGCGCTGCTCGACCGCCGCGAAGAAGGCGTCCAGGTCCAGGTGGAGGACCGAGGCGTGGGCGCGCACCGCGGCAACGTACCTCCCGGCACGGACGGTTCTGTCCACTTCGTGTCCACAGTCGCGTCGCCACGGCGCGTCGTCCACAGGGCGCCTTCTTCGGTCGCGACACCGTCGGCGCCGCTGGGAAGCGTCGACCCCATGACCAGTCCCGCCAGCCCGGCGCCCCGCGCCACCAAGCTCACCACCCGCACTCCCGAGGACGTCCTGGCCGCAGTGCCGGTCGTGCTCGGCTTCGAGCCGCTCGAGTCGGTCGTCATGCTCACCTTCGGGGGCGTCGAGACCTTCCATGCGCGGGTCGACCTCCCACCGCCCACGAAGGCCGACGATGCCGTCGGGCAGCTGCTCGAGCCAGCCCTGCAGCATCGGGTGACCCGGGTGGTGTTCGTCGTCTACGCCGATGACGGGCCGGCTGCGGGCGCGGTGCTGCGACGCCTGCGTCGCGCCTTCCGCCGGGCCGGGATCGAGGTGGTCGAGGTGCTCCGCGTCCATGACGGGCGCTGGTTCGCGCCCGGCCGGCCAGGGGCGCCCGCGGCCGGGGTTCCCTACGACGTCGGCGGCCACCTGTTCCGTGCGGAGGCGGTGGCCGACGGGATCGTCGTGCACGGCTCTCGAGCCGAGCTCGAGGCGGTGCTGCTGCCCAGCCGCGACGCGGTCGACGAGGTGGCGCGTGCCGTGCGCCGGGCGCTCCCGAGCCCGCCGGGCGAGATCGCCGACCTGGTCGACCTCCGGCTCGAGGCCGGGCGGTTCACGCCGGTCGAGCTGGCCCGGGTGCTGCTCGGGCTGCTCGATGCCGAGGGGCGCGACGCGGCCTGGGCCGCCATGACCCGCGACGCCGCGGAGCGACACGTCCGGCTCTGGACGGACGCCGTCCAGCGTGCCCCTGACGACCTGGTCGCCGCGCCGGCGGCGGTGCTCGGGCTGGCCGCGTGGCTGGCCGGCCACGGCGCGATGGCCTGGTGCGCCGTCGACCGCTGTCAGGCCGTCGACCCCGGCAACACCCTGGCCCGGCTGGTCGCCGACATGCTCGCCAACGCGGTGCCGCCGTCCGCGTGGTCGCAGGCCGAGGCCGGATGAGCGCGCCGACCTTGGATCACCTGGGTACCTCCCGCCCGTGAGGACGCGCACCGTCGGGGTCGAGGAGGAGCTGCTGGTCGTCGACCCGGCCACCCGCTGCCGTGACCTCGCGCGCCCGCGAGGTGCTCAGGGAGAACGACGAGCCGCCGCGGCCACGCGTCCGTCGCCCGAGCGACGAGCTGGACAAGGAGCTGTTCCGTCATCAGCTCGAGATCCGCACCGACCCCACGCGCGACGTCGATGACATCGTCGATGAAGTCGTGGCTGGACGGCGGAGGGCCGCCGAGGCCGCCGCTGCGCTCGAGCTGGCCGTGGCCGTCTGCGCGTCGGTGCCCCTCGCCATGGACGAGCCGGTGATCTCGGACAACGAGCGCTATCGCGACATGGCGGAGACGTTCGGTCAGATCGCGCGGCGCGGGACCACGTGCGGGATGCACGTCCACGTGGCCATCGAGTCCGACGAGGAGGGCGTCGGCTGCATCGACCGGATATCGCCGTGGTTGCCGATCCTGCTCGCCGTCAGCGCCAACTCGCCCTACGACGAGGGGCGGGACACCGGCTACGCCTCGTGGCGGACCCAGCTGTGGTCCACCTGGCCCAGCGCAGGTCCGACCGAGCCGTTCGGCTCGCTCGCCGGCTACCGCCGCGCGTGCGAGCGGATGATCGCCAGCGGCGCGGCCCGCGATCCCGGGATGCTCTACTTCGATGCGCGCCTGTCCGTGGGTCAGCCCACGCTCGAGGTCCGCGTCCTCGACGCAGTGACCGACCCCGAGGACGTCGGGTTGCTCACCGCGCTGGTCCGGGCACTGGTGGAGACGGCCGCCGACGGCTGGCCCGAGGCCTCCCGGCCTGGCGGGCCGAGGAGCTGCGGGCCGCGCGGTGGCGGGCGTCCCGCTACGGGCTGGCCGACCGCCTGCTCGACCCTGTCACGCACGCCCTGCGACCCGCCAGAGAGGTGCTGTCGAGCCTGGTCGACCTGGTCGCCGACCGGCTCGAGGCGGCCGGCGACGCGCGAGCGGGTCGCGCGCGGCGTGGAGCGGGTGCTCGGCGGCACCGGCGCGACCCGGCAGCGTGCGGCGTACGAACGCACCGGCTCGCTGCAGGGCGTCGTTGACGACGTCCTCGCCCGCACTGCGGCCTCGTGGGCCTCCCCACACCCGCGCTGATCGGGCCTAGGGTCCGCGACATGGGCGAAGAGGTGGAGGCACAGGAGTTCTCCCGGGCCGACCGGACCCGCTACCGCGAGAAGGTCCGGCGCTGCCTCGACGTGTTCGCCCGGATGCTGCGCGAGGCGCGGTTCGACACCGACGACCCGATGACCGGGCTCGAGGTCGAGCTCAACCTGGTCGACGAGCAGCGGCGACCCGGCGCTGAAGAGCACCGAGGCGCTCGCAGCCATCGCCGACCCGGCGTTCCAGACCGAGCTGGGCCTGTTCAACATCGAGATCAACGTGCCACCGGTCAAGCTGCGCGAGGGCGGCCTCGAGACGTTCGAGGAGCTGCTGCGCCGCGACCTCAACGGCGCGGAGGCCAAGTCGGCCGAGGTCGGCGCGCACCTGGTGATGATCGGCATCCTGCCGACGCTGGATGCCGACCACATGACCGCGGAGAGCATCAGCCCCAACCCGCGCTACAAGCTCCTCGGCGAGCAGATCCTCAATGCCCGCGGCGAGGACATCTCGATCCAGATCGCCGGCATCGGCAACGTCGAGAAGCTCGACACGACCACCGACTCGATCGTGCCCGAGGCGGCCTGCACGAGCACCCAGTTCCACGTGCAGACCTCGCCGGACAGCTTCGCCGAGTACTGGAACGCCTCCCAGGTCATCTCCGGGATCCAGCTGGCGCTGTGCGCGAACTCGCCCTACCTCCTGGGCAAGGAGCTCTGGCGCGAGACCCGGATCCCGCTGTTCGAGCAGTCGACGGACACCCGGGCCGAGGAGCTCAAGGCGCAGGGGGTCCGACCGCGGGTGTGGTTCGGCGAGCGCTGGATCAACTCGGTCTTCGACCTGTTCGAGGAGAACGTCCGCTACTTCCCGGCGTTGCTCCCCATCACCGAGGACGAGGACCCGCTTGCCGTGCTCGAGGACGGCGGCGTGCCCAAGCTCGCCGAGCTGCGGCTGCACAACGGGACGATCTACCGCTGGAACCGGCCGGTCTACGACATCGCCGGGGGAGTGCCGCACCTGCGGGTCGAGAACCGCGTCCTGGCCGCCGGCCCGACGGTGGCCGACACCGTCGCCAACGCCGCCTTCTACTTCGGGCTGGTCCGCGCGCTGGCCGAGAGCGAGCGGCCGCTGTGGTCGCAGATGTCGTTCAGCGCCGCCGAGGAGAACTTCCACGTGGCGGCACAGCACGGCATCGACGCGCAGGTCTACTGGCCCGGGGTGGGTCAGGTGCGGGCGACCGAGCTGACCCTGCGCCGTCTGCTGCCCCTGGCCCGCGAGGGTCTTGCCGCGTGGGGAGTGGAGAGCGCGACCAGCGACCGGCTGCTCGGGATCATCGAGCAGCGCTGCCTGCTCGGGACCAACGGCGCGGAGTGGTTCGTCCGCCGGATGCGCCGGCGCTCCGACATGGAACGGTTCGACGCGCTGCGCGCGACGCTCCTGGAGTACCGCGAGCTGATGCACACCAACGAGCCGGTCCACACCTGGGACTAGGCGCGGACGCCGGCGCCCAGGTCCGGCACAGCCCGCTGCGCGGGTCGCGCCAGCCGCGGCGGTTGACGACGACGAACGTCAGCGGTGCCCGGGCCTCGCCGTACGCCGCGCGGCTGGCAGCGAGCCACCGCGCGTCGACGTCCTGCAGCTCGAGCCCGCCGCTGCGGGTCAGCCACACCAGCTGGTCGGCGCGGACGCCGGCGCGCACCCGGAGCGCGGCCACGAGGTCGGTGCGCAGCCCCGGGTCGGTGGGCTCGGCGGTGCCGACGGACAGCGAGGCGACGCGCCCGCCGGGGACTCCGACGTGCAGCACGGGCGAGTAGACGCGACGTCGTTCGCCCGCGACGTGCTCCAGGACCGCCTGCCGCAGCAGCGCGTGGGTGTGCCGCGACAGTGGTTCGCTCAGCCCGTCCACGCCTGTGACCTCCCCGCCACGGCGCAGGTCCACGCAGGCTCTCCACAGGCTCGCACGCCGGTAGCGTGCCGAACGGTGCCAGTGGGTACCCGGACCCGCAGGAGGAGATTCGATGCCGACTGTTGTGCTGGGCTACGTCCCCAAGCCCGAGGGCGAGGCCGCCCTGGCCGCCTCGATCTCCGAGGCTCGGCTCCGCCAGGCCGATCTGGTGGTCGTGAACGCCCACCGCGCCAACCACGGCCACACCGACAAGGCCGAGCTCGACGACGTGCGGGCCCGCGTCGAGGCTGCTGGTGTCGTCGTCGACGTCCGCCAGCCCGAGACCGGCCTCGAAGCCTCCGAGGACCTGCTCTCCATCGCCGAGGAGGTGCGACGCCGAGCTGATCGTCATCGGCCTGCGCCGGCGTACCCCCGTCGGCAAGCTGATCCTGGGCAGCAACGCCCAGCGCATCCTCCTCGACGCGTCCTGCCCGGTCCTGGCGGTCAAGTCGGACTGACCGGGCCGAGTACCCGACGGCCGCTGGGCTGACACGGCCGCGATGATTCGTGAACCCGAGATGGGTCAAGATGACCACCATGGCCATCCACATCACCGGCGACGCCGACGCCGACCAGGTGCTCAACGACAGCCCGTTCGCGCTGCTGGTCGGGATGATGCTCGACCAGCAGTACCCGATGGAGCACGCGTTCCGCGGGCCGCACAAGGTGCTGACCCGGTTCGGGTCGATCGAGCCGAGCGCGATCGCGGCGGCCGACCCCGAGGAGTTCGCGACGCTCTGCTCGACCCCGCCGGCCATCCACCGCTACGGCCGCTCGATGGCCGCCCGGCTGCAGACCCTGGCCGCCCTGGTCGAGAACGAGTTCCACGGTGACGCCTCGCGCATCTGGACCGAGGCGACCAGCGGCAAGGACCTCCTGGACCGGGTGAACGCGCTGCCCGGCTTCGGCAAGCAGAAGGCCCAGATCTTCGTGGCGCTGCTGGCCAAGCAGCTCGGCGTCCGGCCGAAGGGCTGGGAGCAGGCCGTCGGTGCGTACGCCGAGGACGGCTACCGCTCCGTCGCCGACGTCACCGACCCGGCGTCGCTGCAGAAGGTGCGCGACTTCAAGAAGGCCAAGAAGGCGGAGGCCAAGGCGCAGGCCGGCTGAGGTCCTCCTCGCCCGGCTGGTGCCCGGGTGAGAGGCGGACGCAGCGCCAGGACGTTTCCGGCCAGTGGTTGTGCAATGTCCAGCTCCGGCGCCCGGGAGAGGTGAGCACCCACCTCGACACGTTCCGCTGCTCGGAGGTTCGCAGTGACGCCAAAGGGGATTCACCCTTCTGGACGTCCCTATGCGCGGCGTTGTCGACACGACCCACCTCCGTCCCATGACCAAGCGCGATTGGTGAACGCGGAGCCGCGACGTCTGGGGATCCCCAACCGCCCAGCCGCCGCGACTCGCTCACTGGCTGTCGCCAGCACCGCTGCGCGTTACCTCCGGACGGCCGAATCGCCCAAAGGGGTGAACGAGCCCCTGCCTGCGTGGTTTGGCGTGGATGAGCCGGAGTCGGGTGAGCGTCACTCGCACGCGGGGACTGCCGGCGCCGGGCGACGGCAACAACCACGTCGCCCGGGCATCCTTCTGAGACCGAGTCCCCGTCATGGACGGATGCGGCGATGTGAACGCCCTCCGCGGTCAGCGGAGGGCGTTCGTCTGTCTCGGCGCGACTTGCGGCCGAGCGCGAACGCCTCGCACCACCGGATAGGTTCGTGTTCGTGCGCGCCACGATGCTCCTCGCCGACTACGCGGTGGTGGCCGACGGGAAGCTGTACATCAGCGGGGGTGGGTGGAGCGTCACCAGCCCGGGCGCGCCCTCGGCCATCGCGATGAAGCTGGACGTGCCGTGGGACCGCGCCAACGCGCAGCTGCACCTGCGGCTGCGCCTGATCGGCCAGGACGGCGAGCCGGTCACGCTCCCAGGCCCCGAGGGGCCGCAGCCCGTCGAGATCAACGGTGACGTCGAGGTCGGCCGGCCGACCGGAGTCGTGCCCGGTGCCGACCTCGACTTCCCGCTGGCCTTCCAGATCGGCCCGCTGCCCCTGCAGCCCGGCCAGCGCTACGAGTGGGTGCTGGACATCGACGGCGTGACCCAGCAGGACTGGCACCTGACCTTCAGCACCCGCACCGCGCCGGAGGGGCCGGCGACGTACGTCGTCGATCCCTGACCCACCGGACCTGGTGCGACACGTTCGTCCACCAGCGGCGCCAATGCGGGAACCCCTTTGCCTGCGTGGCAGAATGAACATCGCGGCTCTTGACGACAGCGGGTCGTGCCGCGCCCTGAGCCCGATCTCGGGCTCCGCCCCGACCTGATCCACCAGTCACGATTGAAGAGGTGTTCGTGTCTTCCTCGAACGCGCGCAAGGTCCCTGAGCACGTGCTCACCCACCCGGCCGTCGTCGCCCTGGTCGACAAGGGTGCCAGAGGGAGTCTCAGTCCCGAGGACGTGCGCCTGGCGAGTGAAGACGCCCAGGTCGAGCCCCGGCACCTCAAGGGGCTGCTCGAGCACCTGAGCGCCCTCGGCATCTCGGTCCACATCGACGTGACGGGTGCCCGGGTGGCGGCCGCGACGACGACGAAGAAGACCGCCACGGCGACGACGAAGAAGGCCGCCGCCAAGCAGGCGGCCCCCAACGGCACGACCAAGGCTGCGCCGGCGAAGAAGGCCGCGCCCGCCCCGGCCAAGAAGGCCGCGCCGGCGAAGAAGGCCGCCGCCAAGGCCGAGTCGCCCGCCGAGGACGCCGTGGTGGAGGTCGTGATCGGTCCCGACGGCAAGAAGGTGCTCCCGGACCTGCCGGACGAGCAGTTCGAGAAGGACGTCAAGGTCGACCCCACGATCGAGGAGGACGAGAAGGAGGCCTCGGCCACCTTCGTCGTCTCCGACGCCGACGACACCGGCGAGCCCGAGCAGCAGGTCATGGTCGCCGGCGCGACCGCCGACCCGGTCAAGGACTACCTCAAGCAGATCGGCAAGGTGCCGCTCCTCAACGCCGAGATGGAGGTCGAGCTCGCCAAGCGGATCGAGGCCGGCCTGTTCTCCGAGGAGAAGCTCGCCAAGGGCGGCAAGATCAGCGCGAAGCTGCTCGAGGAGCTCGAGTGGATCGCCGAGGACGGCCGCCGCGCCAAGAACCACCTGCTCGAGGCCAACCTCCGCCTCGTCGTCTCGCTGGCCAAGCGCTACACCGGCCGCGGCATGCTCTTCCTCGACCTGATCCAGGAGGGCAACCTCGGTCTGATCCGCGCGGTCGAGAAGTTCGACTACACCAAGGGCTACAAGTTCTCGACGTACGCCACCTGGTGGATCCGGCAGGCGATCACCCGCGCCATGGCCGACCAGGCCCGCACCATCCGGATCCCGGTGCACATGGTCGAGGTCATCAACAAGCTGGCCCGCGTGCAGCGCCAGATGCTCCAGGACCTCGGCCGCGAGCCGACCCCGGAGGAGCTGGCCAAGGAGCTCGACATGACCCCCGAGAAGGTCATCGAGGTCCAGAAGTACGGCCGCGAGCCCATCTCGCTGCACACCCCGCTCGGCGAGGACGGCGACTCCGAGTTCGGCGACCTGATCGAGGACTCCGAGGCGATCGTCCCGGCGGACGCCGTCAGCTTCACGCTCCTGCAGGAGCAGCTGCACGCCGTCCTCGACACCCTGTCGGAGCGCGAGGCGGGCGTGGTCAGCATGCGGTTCGGCCTCACCGACGGCCAGCCGAAGACCCTCGACGAGATCGGCAAGGTCTACGGCGTGACCCGCGAGCGGATCCGCCAGATCGAGTCGAAGACCATGTCCAAGCTCCGCCACCCGAGCCGCTCGCAGGTCCTGCGCGACTACCTCGACTGAGGTTCGCGACCTCGACCGGCTGGCGTAGCGCCTCGGCGTTGTCAGCGAAGAATGGTTCTGCCTGGCCGCCACGGTAGCGAATTCGTTGCTGAGTTCGAGACGGGCGCTCGGTCACTCAGAGGTTCCTCAGCAGATGAACACCTGACCGTCCGCCCCGATTTTGGTGACCCGCCGACCCGAAGACGTCGCACGAGCCCAAGGGTATGTAGCTTCCGAGTGCACCCCTCAGGCTCTCCCCATGGCCCGAGGGGTGTCCACGTCGGTGCCGACGCTTACCGTCGCCGTATGCCCGAGCCGCCGGCGACCGGGCGAGCTGAGCGAGCCACATCGACACGCTTGGTGCCCGGGCGAGATGCCTCGCAGGTAGGCCGGCCTGACTCGACGTGCGACCGAGCCCAGCGTCGGGCGCGGCTAATGTGAGCCTCGGCGTCACTGCCCTGGCCCTCGCCGGCGACGTTCTCGACTCGACCTGCTGATGTGGGAGGGGTCATCCCCACGGTGGCAGGTAGCCCCACCCTCTGATCCCCCGGGGACGGGGCTGCGCCCCTGCTTTCCAATGCCCGGCGAAGCAGGGGCGTTCCATGCGCAGGCGTGATGCTCACCCACTTGGGCTCGCCCACTTGGGCTAGAGACTTCCCGGGGTCCGGTGGGACGATTGACGTTTGGATAGCGGGGGCTTGGCTAGCGAGGGGATCGGGGGATCGCCCACGCTCGCCAAGTAGAACGCCCTCCGCGTCTGGTGTGCGGAGGGCGTTCGTCACGAGTCGAGCCGTCTGTCCTCCGCCGCGCCTCACTCGGTGGCTGTCGGCAGCACCTCAGCGCGTTACCTGCGAACGGTTAAAGCACCCAAAGGGATGGCTCTACCAACCCCCTGGCGAGCCGAGTAGAACATCGACACCTTCCCGGCGTCGCAGGTCCGCCCTGACGACGTGGACCGCAGCGGGGCACACCCGAAGGGGTGTGACCAGGCGCCCTCGTGTGTGTTCCGCTAAGTGCCTGGTACCGGGTTACGCACGCGTTGCCAACAGTCCTCCGACGCTGAAAAACAGCGGAGGAGGCGCGAGCGGGGTAGTGCTGGGTGAATCGTCACCCAAGCCCAGGTCGGGTGATCTGTCACCGGGACCCCTGGCTCTCGGAAACACCGAGTCGTGTCCGCGGATCTTACCGGGGGCGAGCTGATTCGCCGGGACACGACTCGACCGCACAAGCTGAGCAAGCCAACACACCTCCCAATCGACCTACATGCCCCTAGCGCCCACTGGGAGAGAAGGCACCATGCCTGCACTGCCGCAGCGAAATGAGCGACTGCTTGTTGCACCTGCTGTCCAACGTCAGCCGCGCTCGGGCTGAGGTTCGTGCCATCCGGGGTAACCCTGGCAGCTCGACCGACAGGTCTGACCAGCGGCAGCGGTTCACAGATCTGGCGGAGTCGTTGGAAGCGTATGCGGCCGCCGCTGCGGCCTCGGGCGTGCCGATCCTCGTATCGCTACCGCGACGAGATACGGCTCTACAGATCGATGGCGGTCGACTCGCGAGTTGGGCGCTTCGGCGGGCGACCCGATGACTGACGAGGAACGCCCTCCGCGCTAGTTTTGCGGCTTGTGTTGCGCTGCACCCACGGTGACTAGCGGTCGCATTCGACCTCGACCTCGGCTCGGCAGACATCGTCTTGGCCTGTCCATCCACGTGCGAAGTCGTAGCCGGGTCCGCCTATCAGGCGATCGTTGCCGATACCGCCGACGAGTCGGTCCCGACCTGGCCCACCCTTGAGGACAGCTCCGCAATTGCCGTCGCGGTTGTAGACGAGGACGTCCGGGCCGCCCGCTCCATCGAGCTTGGCCGGACACCCCGTCGTGACCAGAACGTTGCGATGGCCGTCGCCGTGGACCCGTGCCCGGGACACGTGAGCGCCGATGTTCTCGATGCCGCTCACGACGAACTCGTTGGACGCGCGGCGTGTGACCAACCGCAGCCAGCCCGCCTCGAGGTCGGCTTCCAAGGCTGCGCTTTCCGCGACGAATCCGAGGCTGTCTCGTCCCGGCCCTCCGTCCACCTCGTTGCTGGTAGCCGTGCCGCGCGGGATCAACACGCTGAGGTTGTCACGGCCACCGGCGAGGCTGGCCGACACTCCGGCCGCAAAGGTCTGAACCCTGTCGCCGTGCGCTGTGCCCAGCAACGCAACGCTGCCTTGGCCAGCGAGGTCGAGCTGGAGATAGGAGAAGCGGCCAAGGCGTGCGACCCGCAGGCCATCTCTGGACACCAGTCCCGCCGCAAGATCGAAGGCCAAGGAGCCCCCGACGCTTTGGAATACGAGATCGTTGCTCGCGCCGGGGCCCGAGAACACCTGTGCGTCCGAACCCGGCGGGAGGCTGAGGTAGATCGAGTTTCTTCCCGCGCCAAGATCTACCTGGTCGCGGTTCGGTTCGCCGGGCGCACCATCGGGGTCGGGATATCCACCGCTCCTGACTTGGTCGGACCCTCCTCCCGTCGCGATCACATCGGCTCCGTCGGACGCCTCGGCACCGGAGGCGGCTCCAGTGTCAACGGTGTCGGACCCCGGGCCACCCAAGTAGCTGTCGTCGCCCGGCCCCAGATCGGCCACTGTGGGGTTTCTGACTGGTGTGGTCGCCAGCACAGCATCGTTTCCGTCGCCGGCGATCACGCGACCGTCAGAAACACAGATGCTGTCGTCGCCGCCGCGCGCGTCCACGTCAGCCCGGCTCGCCAAGGCCACGATGACGTCCGGACCGTCGGTTCCCACGACCCGACGCTGCTCGGGCCCGGCAACGATCGTCGCGGTCTTCCCCAGGCACAGAGGTGCGGCCCCGGCAGTCGCCATGGGTCCGACAGCCAAACCCGTGCAGGTCAGCAGGAGCACGACCACTACCCGGGTTCGCATGGGCTCACCGTCCTCGTCGCCACCTTCGAGGGCAACCCCACCTGCAATTGCCTGGGTTCGAGAGAGTCGACGTCGTCGGGATGGTCGGCGGCGCGAATCGAGGCGGATTCCGGACCATCCTGGGGATGCCGACACGTGCCCTTGGCTCCTAGGTTGGAGCTGGCCTCGTTCGTTGATCCCCCAGGACGGGGCTGTTCGCCCCTGCCTCCCTGGACCTCTAGGCGAGGTGGGGGCGTTCCATGCGCAGGATCCACAAGGCCCCAAAAGGGTCATGGAAATTGCCTCGCGGTGGTGGCAGGCTTTTGAGGCTTGGCTATCGGGGGATTGGGGGATCACCACGCACGCCAAGTAGAACGCCCTCCGCACTTTGTCGGCGGAGGGCGTTCGTCGTAGTACGTTGTCGGGCGCCAGTCGTCGGGTGACTGCAGGGCAACACCGGGGCACTGGCACCGGGTGCTGATCCCCCAGAAACACCGCACCCGGGGCATCCGTCTGTGACCCGGTCCCCGTCTAGTGGGCGGATGCCATGAGCTGGCGCGACCATCTCGACTGCGCCTTTCCTCGCCTGATGCCGTAACGCCACCGGGGTCCGGTGACAGATACCCACGTAACCCGTGTACCTGTCACTGCCAGAGGAGCTCAGATGAAGTTCGCCCGTACGCTCGCGATCGCTGCTGTAACGGCAGTGGTGTCGCTGGGCGCCAGCCCGGTAGCCCACGCCGACAAGCCGGGCAGCGAGCCCTGCGCGAAGCAGGAGCAGCAGGTGACGAAGGCCCAGGAGGCGCTGGCGCACGTGACCGCGGTCTTCGCCCACCAGAAGACCAAGGTCGAGCGGCTCCAGGAGGCGCTGGCCGCGGCCACCACCCCGGAGGAGCAGGCCCGGCTGCAGGCCAGGCTCGACAAGGCGCTTGCCAAGAAGCAGCACACCCAGAAGGCGAAGAAGGCCCAGCTGCAGCGGCTGGCGAAGGCCGAGGCGCGGCTCGCCGACTGCGAAGCAGCGCACGCGGGCTGACTGGGGGATCCACCGAGTCCGCGTTCGTGACGCGAGCGCCCTTCCCGTTCGGGCGGGGCGCTCGCTGTATGGACCCCCTTTGCGTGCAGCGCAAACGTTTTCTACACTGGCTCAGTCCGCAATGGGGGGATCGGGGGATCCGAGCTTGCGCGGACAGGCAACGTCCTCCACACCGGTTGGTGTGGAGGGCGTCGTTCGTTGGCCTTCGAAAGCCCGGCTGTCAGGGGACGTCGTCGCCGCGACCGAACCGGTCCTGGGCCACCTGCGGGGAGATGTCGAGGATCCGGGCCACCTCGGCCCACGACGCGCCCGCGGACCGTGCGACAGCCACCGCCGCATGAAGGCTGGCGCGGCTCTCCTCCAGTGCGGCCGCGGCGTACTTCACGTGCACGAGACATCGGGTGTGCTCATCGATCTTGTTCGCCACGCGTGCCTCCCGAGAGTCGTGGCCTGGGGTCGAGCCGCCTCACACTAGAACACGTTCCAGAACGATCGCGCGGAAGTGTGGCGTTGCTCTCATCGGCGCTGGGGCGCAACCGATCCCGGTGAATTGCAATTCAAAGGTTGCATGTCTCGCGAAGATGTGCAACTGTAGTATTGCACATCAACGAGAGAGGAAGCGGATCATGACGCAGACCGACCAGGAGCTCGACCGGATCGAGCGCAGCATCGACATCGACGCCAGCGCGGAGAAGGTGTGGTCGCTGATCGAGCGGCCGGGCTGGTGGATCAGCGAGCACGACGTCGACCCCGATCCGGAGATCCGGTGGGAGAGCGACGACGTGGCGGTCGTGGTCCACGAGAAGTTCGGCGAGTTCAAGATCCTCCGGCTCGAGTCCGACCCGCCGCGCTACCTGTCATACCGCTGGATCGAAGCCGAGGACGCCGGCACGCTCGTCGAGTTCTGGATCGCCGAGCGGCCCGGCGGCGTCACCTTGCGCGTGGTCGAGAGCGGCCTGGCCGGGCTGGGCAAGGACTCCGACGCGCTGCGCAAGCACTACGAGGGCAACTCCGAGGGCTGGGTGGCCCAGCTGGAGGCGGCCAAGCGGTTCGTGCTGCGGGATCCGGGGAGCGCTTCGTGACGGCCGAGACGCTGACGCCGGTGTTCGCCGCGCTCGGTGACGACACCCGGTGGGCGATCCTGGCCCGGCTGGGCGAGGCGCCCGCGTCGGCGTCGGCCCTGGCCCGCGAGTTCCCGATCAGCAGGCAGGCGATCGTCAAGCACCTCGAGCTGCTCAGCGCCGCCGGCCTGGTCGAGTCCGAGCGGGTCGGCCGCGAGCTCGTGCACCGCGCCCTGGGGGGCCGGCTCAGCGATGTCGCGCGCGAGCTCGAACGGATCGGGCGACGGTGGGACAGCAGGCTGGCGCGGATCAAGCGGCTGGCCGAGGAGGCCTGAGCAGCTCGCGACCGGTCAGGGCCCGACGCCCGGCTCGCCGAGTGCCTCGAGCAGCCGGAGCTCGTCACGGAGCCGGTAGGGGATCGGTGCGCCGTCCGAGTCCAAGGCGTCCTGGTAGGCGCGCAGGGCCTCGGCGAGACGGGACTGGGCGGTGCCGAGGTCGAGGCGGACGACCGGCGTACGGCGGCGCTGTCGGAGCAGTGCGCCCCGGGCCAGAACCACTTCGGTGAGCAGGTCCCGCATCGAGCCGGCTGTCTTCACTCTGCCCCCTTCGGCCCCCACGGCCGGGCCCCGGATGGGTGACTGGCGGTGTTGCGGCAGCCTACCTCAGCCTCGGCCGCTCGCACCGGCGAAGAGAGCGGTTCACCCGGCGGCGACCAGTGCGACCGAGACCGCGCACATGGCGAGGCCGATGGCCTGGGCGCCGTGCACGCGCTCGCGCAGCAACAGTGCCGCGAGGAGCACCGTGAACGCCGGGTAGAGCGAGACCACGACCGAGGCCACGGTCAGGTGGCTGCCCCGGCTGGCGACCATGAACAGCCAGGTCGCCAGGGCAGCGAGCACGCCGCTGCTCAGGCCCAGCGCCGCACGGCTCTCGCGGGGCAGCCACGGCTGCCGCAGTGCGATGGCGACGGCGACGACGACCACGCCGCCGGCGGCCTGGTTGACGGCCAGCGGGAGCAGTCCGGCATCTTCGGAGACCCGGGAGAGGGCCACGAAGAGCGTGCCGAAGCCGAGCCCCGCCAGTACGCCGTCCAGGAACCCGGCCGACGCCGCCGCCCCGGACGACGACGGCTCGCGGGCCACGAACCAGATCGCCGGGAACGCCAGCGCGATGCCGAGCCAGACGATCGGCCCGGGCCGTTCCCCGATCAGGACGCCGGTCACCACCGGCACGAACGCCGCGCCGACGCCGGAGACCGGCGCCACCACTCCCATCCGGCCGGCGGACAGGCCCCGGTAGAGGAACGCGGTGCCGAACCCGTTGCCGAGACCTGCCAGCAGGGCCCAGGCCAGGTCGGTGCCGGACGGGCGTGCGTCGGCCGGGAGTGCGATCGCCAGGGTGGCCAGGACGCCGCCGCACTGCGAGACCAGGGCGACCGTCCAGGCGCTGACCCGCTTCGACACCCAGCCGCCGTTGAAGTCGGACAACCCGTACGCCGCCGCGGCCAGCAGCGACAGCAGCACCGTCACGTGAGGACCACGCCCGCGATCCAGACGAAGGTCGCGACCACGGCGGCGGCGAGCTCGATCAGGATGCTGAGCCCGACCGCCCTGAGCGAGTGCTTGGTCGACGGCCAGGCCGCCTTCGCGCCGAGGCGGCGGTACTCCGCCAGGTAGACGCCGAGCACGAACCCGATGAACAGCCCGATGACGGGAATGACGAAGAACCCGACGATGCCCAGGGCAGCGCCGACCCACTGGGTGGAGCTGGGGATGCCGGCGCCCTTGAGCCGCCGGTTGGGGACGAGGTACTTCACGACCCCACCCGCGACGAGGACCGCAGCGGCAACGCCGAAGGCCACCCACGCCGTGGTGCCGCCGACCTCCCAGGCCCAGACCAGGATGGCGGCCAGCACCAGGACCGAGCCGGGCAGGATCGGCACCAGGATGCCGACCAGCCCGACCGCTATGGCCAGGGCGACCAGGACCTCGACGCCGGACACGGAGCGACCCTTTCACACAGCAGAAGGCCCCGGATCCGTTGGGATCCGGGGCCTTCGAAGTCGGGGTACTGCGGGTCAGCCCTCTGCGTCGGACGAGGACTTGGACGGGGTCTTGGTGTCGGTCAGCTTGTCGGTCTCGTCGACGAGCGTGACGGCGATCTGCTTGAGCTTGTCGCCGTGCTCGCGGGCGTGGTGCGCGCAGAACAGGAGCTCGCCGCCCGACTGGAGCTCCACGCGAAGGTAGGCCTGGGCGCCGCACCGGTCGCAGCGGTCCGCTGCGGTCAGCGGTGAGCTGGGTGCAAGTGCAGTGTTCACGACGGCCTCATTTCTCTTCTGGTGTCGTGGGTGCAACGTAGACGGGGTCCCCAAAGATTCCCCGGCGACGCCTCCCCCTTGACATCCCAATCCAACCACGGAAGGTGTAACCTCCCACACAGTGCCCATTTCCGGACCAGTGTGTGGCCTGGATGACGCTCGTGTGGTGTGAACGGTGAAGCCTGTGGATCCGTTATGCGGAATTCCTTGCCGGTGGTGCGTTTCTCGTCACGGTAGACCTGGTTCCGGCAGGCGTGCCTTCAAGCCGGTCCGGCGTGTCGTGGGTAGATTCGTTCCTGGGCCAGCACCCGGATGGCCACCCCGACCAGCAGAGCGCGTCCGCACGACCGAGGAGTCCTGATCGACACCGCCTACAACGCCGTACACCTCTTGGTTCTCGAGGGCCTCGAGGCGGTCCGCAAGCGGCCAGGCATGTACATCGGCTCGACCGACACGCGCGGACTCATGCACTGCCTGTGGGAGATCATCGACAACGGCGTTGACGAGGCGCTGGCCGGCGCCGCGCGGCATGTCGAGGTGACCCTGCACCCCGACGACTCGGTCGAGGTCCATGACGACGGCCGCGGCATCCCCACCGACAAGGAGCCGCGCACCGGCCTGCCCGGGGTCGAGGTGGTCGCCACGAAGCTGCACGCCGGCGGCAAGTTCGGCGGCGGCTCGTACGTCGCCACCGGCGGCCTGCACGGCGTCGGACTGTCGGTGGTCAACGCGCTCTCGGCCCGGATGGACATCGACGTCGAGCGAGCGCCCTCCCAGCAGGGCATCTCGTTCAAGCACGGCACACCGGGCGTCTTCGACGGGGACGGACCCCGGGCGGCGTTCACGGCGAAGTCCGGCCTGACCCGCAAGGGCGGCCGGGTCCCCAAGACCAGGTCGGGCACCCGCATCCGCTTCTGGCCGGACCGGCAGGTCTTCACCAAGGACGCGACGTTCGAGTTCGAGGGGCTGCTGGGCCGCGCCCAGCAGACGGCGTTCATCGTCCCCGGCCTGGAGCTGGTCATCCGCGACCTGCGCGGGCCGGAGATGCGCGAGGAGAAGTTCCGCCACGAGGGCGGCATCGCCGAGTTCGCCGACTTCCTGGCCCACGACGAGCCGGTCACCGACATCCGGCGGCTGCAGGGCAAGGACACCTTCACCGAGACCGTGCCGGTCCTCGACGAGAAGGGCCACATGACCCCGCAGGAGGTCGAGCGCGAGCTCGAGGTCGACATCGCGGTGCGCTGGGGGACCGGCTACGACACCGAGCTGCGCTCGTTCGTCAACGTCATCGCCACCCCCAAGGGCGGCACCCACGTCAGCGGCTTCGAGCAGGGCCTGCTGCGCACCTTCAACGACGCGATGAAGGCCGCCAAGGTGCTGAAGGTCAACGACGACGACGTCACCAAGGACGACGTCCTCGAGGGCCTGACCGCCGTGGTGACGGTCCGGCTGGCCGAGCCGCAGTTCGAGGGCCAGACCAAGGAGATCCTGGGCACCCCCCAGGTGCGCTCCGCCGTACGCAAGGTGGTCGGGGCGGAGCTGAAGAAGTTCCTCACGTCGACCAAGCGCGCCGAGAAGGCCCAGGCCCGGCTGGTCATGGAGAAGGTCGCCGGCGCCGCCAAGACCCGGATCGCGGCCCGCCAGCACCGCGAGACCCAGCGCCGCAAGAACGCCCTGGAGTCCTCGGCGCTGCCCGCCAAGCTGGCCGACTGCCGCGCCACAGACGAGCGCAGCGAGCTGTTCATCGTCGAGGGCGACTCGGCGCTCGGCACCGCCAAGCTGGCCCGCAACTCGGAGTTCCAGGCGCTGCTGCCGATCCGCGGCAAGATCCTCAACGTCCAGAAGGCGTCGGTCGGCGACATGCTCAAGAACGCCGAGTGCGGCTCGATCATCCAGGTGGTCGGCGCCGGCTCCGGGCGCACCTTCGACATCGAGGCGACCCGCTACCAGAAGATCATCTTCATGGCGGACGCCGACTCCGACGGCGCGCACATCCGCTGCCTGCTGGCCACGCTCTTCTTCAAGTACATGCCCGAGCTCGTGCACCAGGGCCGGGTCTTCACGGCCGTGCCGCCGCTGCACCGGATCGAGATCTCCAACCCCAAGAAGGGGATGGACAAGTACGTCTACACCTACTCCGACGACGAGCTGCAGCGGAAGCTCGCCGAGCTGTCCAAGAAGGGCGTGTCCTGGAAGGAGCCGGTCCAGCGCTACAAGGGGCTCGGCGAGATGGACGCCGACCAGCTGGCCGAGACCACGATGGACCCGCGACGTCGCACCCTGCGCCGGCTCACCGTCGATGACGCCGAGGACTCCGCGAAGGTCTTCGAGCTGCTGATGGGCTCCGACGTCGCGCCGCGCAAGGAGTTCCTGGTCCAGGGCGCCTACGAGATCGACGCGGCAACACTCGACGCCTGACCCGTGTGGGCCATGGCGCCTTGGCAGCTCTCGTGCATACGGTCGTTCGGTGAAAACTCGTCGCCTCCTCCCTGTTGCCCTGCTCAGCGCCGGACTCCTCGCGTTCGGCCTTCAACCGGCACCCGCCGCCGGCTCCTCGAACCCTCCTCGTCCCGACGTCGCCAAGCTCGACAGCGGACTCCAGCTCCTGGCCGCGGCCGCAGCCAGCGGCCGTCCGGTCAACGCCCAGACCGGTGCGTCGACCGCCGACGGCTCCGCAACGGTCACCGGCGGCGCGCGCGTCGTCAACGGTGACGTGCTGGTCGACGTCTACGTCGACGGCTCGATCGCGGACGCCGTCGCGGCACCTCCGCGGCCTCGGGCATGCGGGTCACCGCGACCGAACGACCGGGCACCGCAGCGCCTGGTCTCCGGCTGGATCTCGGCGACGAAGCTGCTCGACGCCACAGCGCTGGGCGAGACCCGCACCGTGCGTGCCGTGCACGCCGGCCTGGACTGCGGCCGACGGCACCGACACCGGCACCGTGCTCTCCCAGGGCGACGCGGCCCACCACGGCCCGCAGGCCCGGGCGCTGGGCACGACCGGCGCCGGCGTCAAGGTCGGCGTCATCACCGACTCCATCAACCAGGTGCGCGGCGGGGTCGCGAGCAGCCAGGCGACCGGCAACCTGCCCGCCGGGGTCACACGTGCTCCTGGACGACACGCAGCCCGGCATCATCGACGAGGGCCGGGCGATGGCCGAGATCATCTACGACGAGGCCCCGGGCATCACCGACATCTACTTCTCGACCGGCACCATCAGCGCCGCAGGCAAGGCGGCCAGCATCAACAACCTGGTCGCCGCGGGCGTCAAGGTGATCGCCGACGACATCTTCTACCTCGACGAGCCGATGTTCCAGGACGGCCAGGTCGCCCAGGCCGTCGACGCCGCCAAGGCGGCCGGGGTCAACTACTTCGCCTCGGCCGGCAACCGCGCCAGGCAGAGCTGGGAAGGCACCTACACCGGCACGACCGACAACGACTTCGACACCAGTGGTGCCGTGGACACGGTCCAGACGCTCGGCACCTTCACCAACCGCTCGCCGTTCATCTCCCTGCAGTGGGCCGAGCCGTGGGGCGCGGCGACCACGAACCTGGCGCTGGACTTCTACGTCGACGGTGTCCTCGTGCCCGGCCAGACCGATGACAACAACATCACCAGCGGCATCCCGAACGAGTTCGAAGGGATCACCATCAACGGCACGCACACGCTCGGTATCGGGATCCGCCGCGTCGCCGGCGCCGGCACGCCGTTCATGAAGTACATCGTCGGCGGCGTGCCAAGCGGCACCACGTTCGCCGAGCACGCGACCAACTCCAACGCCATCAACCCCGACGCTGCCTCGGCGGCCGGTTCGCTGGCCGTGGCAGCCTCCAACTGGGCCACGCCCACGACGCCCGAGCCCTACAGCTCGCGTGGTCCGTCGATCACCCGGCTGTTCACCGCGGCTGGCGTGCCGACGGCGCCGGTCGTCCGCCCCAAGCCGGCTCTGGACGCGGCCGACGGTGTCGTCTACGACCGTGCCCGGCCCTGCTCTCGTTCTCCGGCACCAGCGCCGTCGACCCCCAGTGCGGCAGGCATCGCCACCTTGATCCGCTCGGCGGCGCCGAGCCTGACCGAGAGCCAGGTCAGGACACTCATGACCGACCCGACCAAGGCTCAGGCCTGCGCCACGGCAACGCCTGCGGCCGACTGCGGCTCCGGGTTCATCATGGCCGACCTGATGGTGCAGTCGCTCGACGCCAGCCCGCCCACGGTGAGTGGCGCGCTGAGCCCGGCGCGCACCGAACGGGGCCAACGGCTGGTACACCTCGGTCTCCGTGGCCTGGACGGTCGCCGACCCGCAGACGGTGGTCTCGTCCCAGACCGGCTGCACATCCGGGGTGGTCACGGCCGAGGGTCCGCAGACCCTCACTTGCACGGCCAAGAGCATCGGGGGCACCAACGCGGCCTCCGTGACGTTCAAGCTGGACCGGACCGCGCCGACCAGTGCGACCGAGACCGCGCACATAGCGAGACCGATGGCCTGGGCGCCGTGCACGCGCTCGCGCAGCAGCAGTGCGGCGAGGAGCACCGTGAACGCCGGGTAGAGCGAGACCACGACCGAGGCCACGGTCAGGTGGCTGCCCCGGCTGGCGACCATGAACAGCCAGGTCGCCAGTGCAGCGAGCACGCCGCTGCTCAGGCCCAGCGCCGCGCGGCTCTCGCGCGGCAGCCACGGTTGCCGCAGTGCGATGGCGACGGCGACGACGACCACGCCGCCGGCGGCCTGGTTGACGGCCAGGGGAGCAGCCCGGCATCCTCGGAGACCCGAGAGAGGCCACGAAGAGGTGCCGAAGCCGAGCCCCGCAAGTACGCCGTCCAGGAACCCGGCCGACGCCGCCGCCCCGGACGACGACGGCTCGCGGGCCACGAACCAGATCGCCGGGAACGCCAGCGCGATGCCGAGCCAGACGATCAGCCCGGGCCGTTCCCCGATCAGGACGCCCGTCACCACCGGCACGAACGCCGCGCCGACGCCGGAGACCGGCGCCACCACTCCCATCCGGCCGGCGGACAGGCCCCGGTAGAGGAACGCGGTGCCGAACCCGTTGCCGAGACCCGCCAGCAGAGCCCAGGCCAGGTCGGTGCCGGACGGGCGTGCGTCGGCCGGGAGTGCGATCGCCAGGGTGGCCAGGACGCCGCCGCACTGCGAGACCAGGGCAACCGTCCAGGCGCTGACCCGCTTCGACACCCAGCCGCCGTTGAAGTCGGACAACCCGTACGCCGCCGCGGCCAGCAGCGACAGCAGCACCGTCACGTGAGGACCACGCCCGCGATCCAGACGAAGGTCGCGACCACAGCGGCGGCGAGCTCGATCAGGATGCTGAGCCCGACCGCCCTGAGCGAGTGCTTGGTCGACGGCCAGGCCGCCTTCGCGCCGAGGCGGCGGTACTCCGCCAGGTAGACGCCCAGCACGAACCCGATGAACAGCCCGATGACGGGAATGACGAAGAACCCGACGATGCCCAGGGCAGCGCCGACCCACTGGGTGGAGCTGGGGATGCCGGCGCCCTTCAGCCGCCGGTTGGGGACGAGGTACTTCACGACCCCACCCGCGACGAGGACCGCGGCGGCGACGCCGAAGGCCACCCACGCCGTGGTGCCGCCGACCTCCCAGGCCCAGACCAGGATGGCGGCCAGCACCAGGACCGAGCCGGGCAGGATCGGCACCAGGATGCCGACCAGCCCGACCGCTATGGCCAGGGCGACCAGGACCTCGACGCCGGACACGGAGCGACCCTTTCACACAGCAGAAGGCCCCGGATCCGTTGGGATCCGGGGCCTTCGAAGTCGGGGAACTGCGGGTCAGCCCTCAGCGTCGGACGAGGACTTCGTCGGGGTCTTGGTGTCGGTCAGCTTGTCGGTCTCGTCGACGAGCGTGACGGCGATCTGCTTGAGCTTGTCACCGTGCTCGCGGGCGTGGTGCGCGCAGAACAGGAGCTCGCCGCCCGACTGGAGCTCCACGCGAAGGTAGGCCTGGGCGCCGCACCGGTCGCAGCGGTCCGCTGCGGTCAGCGGTGAGCTGGGTGCAAGTGCAGTGTTCACGACGGCCTCATTTCTCTTCTGGTGTCGTGGGTGCAACGTAGACGGGGTCCCCAAAGATTCCCCGGCGACGCCTCCCCCTTGACATCCCAATCCAACCACGGAAGGTGTAACCCCCACACAGTGCCCATTTCCGGACCAGTGTGTGGCCTGGATGACGCTCGTGTGGTGTGAACGGTGAAGCCTGTGGATCCGTTGTGCGGAATTCCTTGCCGGTGGTGCGTTTCTCGTCACGGTAGACCTGGTTCCGGCAGGCGTGCCTTCAAGCCGGTCCGGCGTGTCGTGGGTAGATTCGTTCCTGGGCCAGCACCCGGATGGCCACCCGACCAGAAGAGCGCGTCCGCACGACCGAGGAGTCCTGATCGACACCGCCTACAACGCCGTACACCTCTTGGTTCTCGAGGGCCTCGAGGCGGTCCGCAAGCGGCCCGGCATGTACATCGGCTCGACCGACACGCGCGGACTCATGCACTGCCTGTGGGAGATCATCGACAACGGCGTGGACGAGGCGCTGGCCGGCGCCGCGCAGCATGTCGAGGTGACCCTGCACCCCGACGACTCGGTCGAGGTCCATGACGACGGCCGCGGCATCCCCACCGACAAGGAGCCGCGCACCGGCCTGCCCGGGGTCGAGGTGGTCGCCACGAAGCTGCACGCCGGCGGCAAGTTCGGCGGCGGCTCGTACGTCGCCACCGGCGGCCTGCACGGCGTCGGACTGTCGGTGGTCAACGCGCTCTCGGCCCGGATGGACATCGACGTCGAGCGAGCGCCCTCCCAGCAGGGCATCTCGTTCAAGCACGGCACCCCGGGCGTCTTCGACGGTGACGGACCCCGGGCGGCGTTCACGGCGAAGTCCGGCCTGACCCGCAAGGGCGGCCGGGTCCCCAAGACCAGGTCGGGCACCCGCATCCGCTTCTGGCCGGACCGGCAGGTCTTCACCAAGGACGCGACGTTCGAGTTCGAGGGGCTGCTCGGCCGCGCCCAGCAGACGGCGTTCATCGTGCCCGGCCTGGAGCTGGTCATCCGCGACCTGCGCGGGCCGGAGATGCGCGAGGAGAAGTTCCGCCACGAGGGCGGCATCGCCGAGTTCGCCGACTTCCTGGCCCACGACGAGCCGGTCACCGACATCCGGCGGCTGCAGGGCAAGGACACCTTCACCGAGACCGTGCCGGTCCTCGACGAGAAGGGCCACATGACGCCGCAGGAGGTCGAGCGCGAGCTCGAGGTCGACATCGCGGTGCGCTGGGGGACCGGCTACGACACCGAGCTGCGCTCGTTCGTCAACGTCATCGCCACCCCCAAGGGCGGCACCCACGTCAGCGGCTTCGAGCAGGGCCTGCTGCGCACCTTCAACGACGCGATGAAGGCAGCCAAGGTGCTGAAGGTCAACGACGACGACGTCACCAAGGACGACGTCCTCGAGGGGCTGACCGCCGTGGTGACGGTCCGGCTGGCCGAGCCGCAGTTCGAGGGCCAGACCAAGGAGATCCTGGGCACCCCCCAGGTGCGCTCCGCCGTACGCAAGGTGGTCGCGGCGGAGCTGAAGAAGTTCCTCACCTCGACCAAGCGCGCCGACAAGGCCCAGGCCCGGCTGGTCATGGAGAAGGTCGCCGGCGCCGCCAAGACCCGGATCGCGGCCCGCCAGCACCGCGAGACCCAGCGCCGCAAGAACGCCCTGGAGTCCTCGGCGCTGCCCGCCAAGCTGGCCGACTGCCGCGCCACCGACGAGCGCAGCGAGCTGTTCATCGTCGAGGGCGACTCGGCGCTCGGCACCGCCAAGCTGGCCCGCAACTCGGAGTTCCAGGCGCTGCTGCCGATCCGCGGCAAGATCCTCAACGTCCAGAAGGCGTCGGTCGGCGACATGCTCAAGAACGCCGAGTGCGGCTCGATCATCCAGGTGGTCGGCGCCGGCTCCGGGCGCACCTTCGACATCGAGGCGACCCGCTACCAGAAGATCATCTTCATGGCGGACGCCGACTCCGACGGCGCGCACATCCGCTGCCTGCTGGCCACGCTCTTCTTCAAGTACATGCCCGAGCTCGTGCACCAGGGCCGGGTCTTCACGGCCGTGCCGCCGCTGCACCGGATCGAGATCTCCAACCCCAAGAAGGGGATGGACAAGTACGTCTACACCTACTCCGACGACGAGCTGCAGCGGAAGCTCGCCGAGCTGTCCAAGAAGGGCGTGTCCTGGAAGGAGCCGGTCCAGCGCTACAAGGGGCTCGGCGAGATGGACGCCGACCAGCTGGCCGAGACCACGATGGACCCGCGCCGGCGCACCCTGCGCCGGCTCACCGTCGACGACGCCGAGGACGCCGCGAAGGTCTTCGAGCTGCTGATGGGCTCCGACGTCGCGCCGCGCAAGGAGTTCCTCGTCCAGGGCGCCTACGAGATCGACGCGGCAACACTCGACGCCTGACACAAGTGGGCCATGGCGCCTTGACAGTTCGCCTGCTTACGGTCGCTCGGTGAAGACTCGTCGCCTCATTCCAGTTGCCCTGCTCAGCGCCGGACTCCTCGCGTTCGGCCTTCAGCCGGCACCCTGCCGCCGGCTCCTCGGACTCTCCTCGTCCCGACGTCGCCAAGCTCGACGGCGGACTCCAGATCCTCGCCGAGGCCGCGGCCAGCGGCCGGCCGGTCACCGAGCAGACCGGTGAGTCGACGCGGCAACGGCTGTGAAGGTGCTCACCGGCGGCGCGCGCGTCGACGACGGTGACGTGCTGGTCAACGTGTACGTCGACGGATCCGTGGCCGACGCCGCGGCGGCACTGCACGGGCTGGGCATGCGGATCACCGCGACCAACGACCGGGCTCCGCAGCGGCTGGTCGCCGGCTGGCTGCCCGCCGACCAAGCTGCTCGATGCGACGGCACTGACCGCCACCAAGCGCCGTCATGACCGTGCACGCCGGGCTGGACTGCGGCGGACGGCACCGACACCGGCAGCATCCTCTCCCAGGGCGACGCCGCCCACCACGGCCCGCAGGCCCGGGCGCATGGGCACCACCGGCGCCGGTGTCAAGGTCGGCGTGATCTCCGACTCGATCAACCAGGTCGCCGGCGGTGTGGCCGCGCAGCCAGGCACCGGCGACCTGCCCGCCAACGTGACGGTGCTCCAGGACGACACCGGCCCGGCACCATCGACGAGGGCCGGGCGATGGCCGAGATCATCTATGACGAGGCGCCGGGTATCACCGACATGTACTTCTCGACCGGCACCATCAGCGCCGCAGGCAAGGCGGCCAGCATCAACAACCTGGTCGCCGCGGGCGTCAAGATCATCGCCGACGACATCTTCTACCTCGACGAGCCGATGTTCCAGGACGGCGTAGGTCGCCCAGGCCGTCGACGCCGCCACGGCGGCCGGGGTCAACTACTTCGCCTCGGCCGGCAACCGCGGCCAGGCAGAGCTGGGAGGGCACCTACACCGGCACGACGGACAACGACTTCGACACCAGTGGTGCCGTGGACCCGATCCAGACGCTCGGCACCTTCACCAACCGCTCGCCGTTCATCTCGCTGCAGTGGGCCGAGCCGTGGGGCGCGGCGACCACGAACCTGGCGCTCGACTGGTACGTCGACGGCGTCCTCGGTCGCCTCGGGCCGACACCAACAACATCACCTCCGGTATCCCGAACGAGTTCGAGGGGATCACCATCTCCGGCACGCACACGCTCAGCATCGGGATCCGTCGCCTCGCCGGCAGCCGGGACACCGTTCATGAAGTACATCGTCGGCGGCACGCCAGGCGGCTTCACGGTCGCTGAGTTCGCCACGAACTCCAACGCGATCAACCCCGACGCCGCGTCGGCGGCCGGCTCGATCGCCGTGGCTGCCAGCCAACTGGGCGACGCCGACCACGCCCGAGGCGTTCAGCTCGCGGGGTCCGTCGATCACCCGGCTGTTCACCGCGGCGGGCGTGCCCGATGGCGCCGGTCGTCCGCCCCAAGCCGGCGCTGGCCGCGGCGGACGGTGTCTCGACCACCGTCCCGGCCCTGCTCACGTTCTTCGGCACCAGCGCGGCGACCCCCAGCGCGGCTGGGATCGCCACACTGATCCGCTCGGCGGCGCCGAGCCTCACCGCGAGCCAGGTCAGGACGACTCATGACCAACCCGACCAACGCTCAGGCCTGCGCCGACGGCGACGCCCGCGGCTCGACTGCGGGGCCGGCTTCATCATGGCCGACCTGACGGTGCACGTCGCTCAACGCGAGCCCCCACGGTCACGGAGCGCTCGCACCGGCCTCCCCGAACGGCGCCAACGGCTGGTACACGACGGCGGTCGGTGTCACCTGGCAGGTGTCCGACCTCGGCGCACCTGCCACGACCAAGACCGGATGTGCGGCCAGCACGGTCACTTAAAACCCCCCCTCCCCCTTCTTCTCCAGCGGCGCTGTCGACTCGGTCCAGACGCTCGGCACGTTCACCGACCGCTCGCCGTTCATCTCGCTGCAGTGGGCCGAGCCGTGGGGCGCGGCGACCACGGACCTCGCGCTCGACTTCTACGTCGACGGCGTCCTCGGTCGCCTCGGCCAGACCGACGACCAACAACATCACCAGCGGCATCCCGAACGAGTTCGAGGAGATCTCCATCTCCGGCCGCACACGCTCGCCATCGGGATCCGCCGCGTGGCCGGCAGCCGGGACTCCGTTCATGAAGTACATCGTCGGCGGCGTGCCTTGCGGCTTCACGGTCGCCGAGCACGCCACCAACTCCAACGCCATCAACCCCGACGCTGCCTCGGCGGCCGGCTCGCTGGCCGTGGCCGCCAGCCAACTGGTCGACGCCGACCACGCCCGAGGCGTTCAGCTCGCGGGGTCCGTCGATCACCCGGCTGTTCACCGCGGCGGGCGTGCCCCAAGGCGCCGGTCGTCCGCCCCAAGCCGGCGCTGGCCGCGGCGGACGGTGTCTCTACCACCGTGCCCGGCCCTGCTCACGTTCTTCGGCACCAGCGCGGCGACGCCCAGTGCGGCTGGGATCGCCACGCTGATCCGCTCGTCGGCGCCGAGCCTGACCGCGAGCCAGGTCAGGACACTCATGACCGATCCGACCAAGGCTCAGGCCTGCGCGACGGCGACGCCCGCGGCGGACTGCGGCTCCGGGTTCATCATGGCCGACCTGATGGTGGCACGTCGCTCGACTCGACGCCGCCCTCGGTCAGTGGCGCGGTCGAGCCCGGCGGCGCCGAACGGCGCCAACGGCTGGTACACCGGCACGGTCGTGCGTGACCTGGACCGTCGACCGACCCGCGAGACGGTGCCCTCGTCGCAGACCGGCTGCACGCCCGGTCTCGGTGACCGCCGACGGGCGCGCAGACGCTGACCTGCACGGCCATAGAGCCCCGGCGGCACCGCTCAGGCCTCGGTGACGTTCAAGCGGGACGCGACCGCGCCGACCGGGATCACGTTCCACGGGATCAAGAAGAAGTACAAGAACGGCAAGAAGCCGAAGAAGAACAAGGTCTCGTGCACGGCCACCGACGCGGTCTCGGGCGTCACCAGCTGCGTCATCAGCGGGTTCAGCAAGAAGAAGGGCAAGCACACGCTGACCGCTACCGCCACGAACGGCGCCGGCCTCACCAGCACGGCGAAGTTCACGTACAAGATCCTGTGACCTGGCGGCCACGCACCTCGGCGCTAGCGCTGTGGGTGCGTGGCCAGCCAGCGGCGCGACCGGCACCGGCCGGTCCCGGTCGTAGCCGACGGGCAGCCGTACGTCGCCGCGCGCGGTCAGGTAGTAGATGTCCCAGTGGTAGTAGCCGTAGAACGCCCGCGGCCGTCGCTCCATGACCTTCGCCAGCAGGGTCACGCCACGCACGTAGTGGTCGGAGTTGTTGTAGCGGAACAGCGCGTCGTCCAGGCGTGACGGCCGCGCGCCACCGTCGTGCGCCAGGTAGCGGGCGGCGGCCATGATCGCGTCGGCCGGGTCCTGGATGTCGCCGCGGCCCCACTTGGCCCACGTCGTCGGCAGGAACTGCATCGGCCCCTGCGCGCCCGCGACCGACGTACCCCGGATCCTGCCCATGCCGGTCTCGACGAGGTTGATGGCCGCGAGGTACTCCCAGCCGATGCCGAACGCGCGCTCGCCGCGCTTGTAGTAGCGCAGCAGGTCCTCGGCCGGCGCCGGCGCCAGGATCCGCCAGGCCGGCAGCGTGTCGGCGAGCTCGCTGTGCATGGCCCGGAACTCCCGCCGAGAGGCGACGTTGTCGCGAACCACGTCGCGCAGCGGGCGGGGGAGCCCGGCCCGGACCTTCGCGTCCCACGCCGGGTGCGCGCCGAGCTCGCGGTAGGCGAGCTGCTGCACGCGGGCGGCGCGCACGCAGCTCCTTCGGCCGGGTCGCCGGATCGGCGATCGCCGCCTCGGCCGCCACCAGGGCGGTGAGCGCCTGCTTCGCGGTGCCGGGGCGGCCGGCCCCGGGCCGGTCCTTGCCGTTGCCCGCGACCTCCGGGGTGGCGCTCGGCGCCGCTGAGGCGGCGGGGGAGTCGACCGGCCCGGGTCGCGACGAGGGCTCCGGCTCGTCGGTGCACCCCGCGAGCGCCGTGGCCCCGAGCGCGGCCACGGCGGCCAACCGCGACACCCGGCGAGCTACCACGCGCACCAGCGTAGGCATGGTGTGATCACGAGCCCGACGCCCGACCGCGACGACCGGACCGGCAGTAGCGGTCAGAACTTCTGGTCGAGCAGGCCGGTGTCGACGTCGTACATGAACCCGCCGACGAGGACCGACCTCGGGATCAGCGGGTGGGTCCGCACCCGCTGCACGTCGTCCTCGAGCGCGGCCAGCTGGTCCTCGACCACGCTGAAGAACTGCCAGTCGGCGTCCACGCCGGCCGACTCGCCGACCTTGTCGCGCAGCTCCTGCTCGGTGCTGGCCGTCATCGCGCACCGGGTGTGCGGCACGATCAGGATCCGCTCGACGTTGAGCAGGTGCGCGCCGAGGACCAGCGCCTCGAGGGCCTGCTCGGTCACCCGGCCCCCCGGGTTGCGGAAGATCTTCGCGTCGCCGGGCTTGAGGCCGACCATGGCCAGCGGGTCGAGCCGGGAGTCCATGCACGTGATGATGGCGATGCCGGCGTGGGCGATGCCGTCGAAGCCGGCCATGTCGAAGTGCGCGGCGTACTCGCGGTTGGCCGCCAGGAGGTCGTCGAAGTCTCGCCCACGGGCCGGAACGCTAGCGGGTGCGCCGGGGCGTCGGCGGTCAGCCCACGGAGCGGAGTGCCTCGCGCGACGTCGATGGAGCGGGTCGCGACGCCGCGGAACAGGAGCAGCGCCAGCACGCCGGCCGCGACCGCGCAGAACACGGCGCCCAGGAAGACGGTCTGCTCCTGGGCGACGCCGGCCGCCTTCTGCAGGTCGCGGTAGGCCGAGCACATCTTCGGCTCGCCGCAGACCTCGGTCACGGTCTTGAGGGCGTCCTGCTCGGCGTAGTAGCGGCGCAGCCCGATCGTGGTCAGCGCCGAGATGCCGACCAGCATCCCGACCATCCGGGCCACCACCACCATCGCGGTCGACGACGCCGTGCACGTCGGGATCGGTCGAGGCCAGGATCGCGGCGTTCACCGGCGCCAGCGCCAGGCCGAAGCCGAAGCCGCAGATCACCAGCGCGATGTTGGACGGACGGGTCGTGCAGGGTGTCGACGTCCCATCGCGACATCAGCGCGAAGCCGACCGCCGACATCGCCATGCCGACCGCGGTGACCAGGCCGGCGCTGCGGGTGCGGATCAGGTAGCCGCCGACGATCGCGCCGACCGGCAGCGCGACCAGGAACCGGACCAGCACCAGCGCCGCCATCAGCTGCGGAGCCGTCCGGTAGATGGTGGTCCGGGCGAAGATCGGGATGTCGATGAGCGCGGCGATCAGCGCCGCGCCGACGAAGAAGCTCACGACGACCGCGCCCCAGGCCGGCGTACGACGCAGCGCGCCGCGGGGGAGCAGCGGCGCCTCGGCGCGACGCAGGTGCAGGACGAACGCGACGGTGGCGATCGCCGAGCCGAGGAGGTACCAGAGGCCCTGGTCGGAGAAGACCTGCACCGCCGGGTCGGCGGTGGCGAAGGCCAGGATCACGCCGCCCAGCGCGATCGCGAGGAGCAGGGCGCCGGTCGAGGTCGGCCTCCCGGGCGCTGCGGCCCCAGCCGCGCAGGTCGACCAGCGGCCGCCTCGCGGTGGCGCAGCGCACCAGGAACAGCACCAGCGCGACCATCGCCACCACGCCGACCGGCGTGAGCCAGCGGCCGTCGCCGGCGAACGGGATGAAGTACTCGCCCCAGGTCAGGTCGCGGACCAGGCTCGGGCGGCCGGATGAAGACGATGGCGCCGAAGACCAGGGTGATCAGCAGCAGGAGCGAGCGCCGACCGAGTCGGGCAGGTGCCGTCGCCGTCGAGCTGTCGGGGCTCGCGCCGTCCTCGACCGGTCGCGGCCCGCCGGCGGCCCGGATGGCCGCGGCCAGCACCAGCCCGACCGCGAGGTTGATCAGGAAGATGGCCGGCCAGTCGGCCAGCGCCAGCACCACCGCGCCGAACAGCGGACCGATCACCGAGCCGAGCTCCTGGACGGCGGAGACGATGCCGAGCGGTACGCCGCGGCGCTCGACCGGGTAGAGGTCGGCGACCAGGGCCAGCGTCGCCGGCACCAGCCCGCCGCCGCCGACGCCCTGCAGGAACCGGCCGGCGACCATGCTCGGCAGGTCGTAGGCCAGGGCGGTGACCAGCGAGCCGACGGCGAACACCACCAGCGCCGCGGTCAGCACCGGCAGCCGGCCGCGCAGGTCGGCGATCCGGCCGATCAGCGGCAGCATCGCGACGTACCCGAGCAGGAAGCCGGAGACGATCGGTGCGGCGCGCTGGAGCTGGTCGATCGGGATGCCGACGCTGCCCATCATCTCGGGCAGCGCGAGCACGACGACGTAGGTGTCGGCCGCCGCGAAGGCCACCGCCACCGCGGCCAGGGTGAGCAGCAGCCGCGGCGAGCGGGCTGCCGCCGGACCGCGTCACGGCGCGGTGATCTCCTTCTCGGTGCCGTAGTCGTCGAGGGTCAGCGTGTAGGTGACCTCGCCCTCGTCCTCGCCGTAGAACGCGCCCTTGAGCACCGCCTCGCGCAGCTCGTCGTCGTCGCTGATCGTGTAGGTGAACGTCGAAGTCGCCCTCGGCGCGTCGGGATCAGCGCCTCGACCGCGTCGCTGGAGATGGTCCCGGTGTACTCGGTGAGGATCTCCTTGTTGTCCTCGCCGCCGCGCACCGACTCGCCGGCCTCGACGTCCTCGGTCGGCGGCGAGCAGCCCGGAGAAGCCGCCGTCGGGGTCCATCAGCTTGGCCGGGTCGGGGGCGCCGTAGTCGCCGGGGTCGATCGCGGTCCAGTCGGGGAGCAGCAGCGAGTTCTTGGCGTAGGTCGTGCCGTCGACGGCGATCACCTCGGCGTCGGCCGGGAGCCCGCTGACGCTCAGCTTGAAGGTGCCCTCGAACGCCGACGGGTGCACGCCGGTGCCCTCGGCGGAGGTGATGCCGGTGACGCCGTCGGGCAGGTCGTCGGTGCGACAGCGTGATCTTGACGCCGCTGGTCTCGTCGAGCGTCTTCTTGGCCGCGGCGAGGACCTCCTCGGGGCTGGCTCGTCGTCGCCGCCCGCCGCCCTCGTCGTCGTCGCTGCACGCGGACAGGCCGCCGAGGGCCAGGCCGAGCACCACGGGAGCGGCCAGGAGCCGCAGGCGGCCGGGAGCAGGGAGCGTCACGGCGGTCAGCCTCGCACACGCGGTCACGGCTGTCGGACGCGAACCGGGCCAGCCGCGCTCCCACCGGGCCCGCGCACGGCGGCGATCGGCTGGCTGCCCGGCGTGCCGGAGCCGTCGCGCCTGCCGGTCGGCCTCGGGCAGGTCGATCGGGGCGCCGCTCGCGGCCGCGGCCCGGGCCGGCGCGTCGCCGGCCCAGGCGGACACCAGCATGTCCTCGCCCTTGAGGAACCGGTGGCAGCGCACGCCGCCGGTGGCCCGGCCCTTGGCGGGGTACTCGCTGAACGGCGTCACCTTGACCGCGCCCGGCTCGGTGCCGGGCAGGGCGGTCGAGGAGCCGGAGGCGGTGACCACGACGGTCGTCGCCGGGTCGCCGGACAGCGCGCCGAACCAGGCGACCCGCTCGCCGGCGGCGACCCGGATGCCGGCGATGCCGCCGCCGGAGCGGCCCTGCGGCCGGACCGTCTCGGCGCCGAAGTGCAGCAGCTGGGCGTCGGTGGTGATGAAGCAGAGCGTCTCGGTGCCGGTGGCCAGCTCGACGGCGCCGACCACCTCGTCGCCGTCGTCGAGCCGGATCACCTCCCACTCGTCCCTGCCGAGGACCTCGGGGTTGACCCGCTTGACGATGCCGTTGCGGGTGCCGAGCGCGAGGCCCGGGCCCGTCGGTGGCGAGCCGGCTCAGCGCGAGCGCCCGCTCGCCGGGCTCGAGCGAGGCCAGCTCGCTGACCGGGTAGCCGCCCTGGAGGTTCGGGTCGTTGGCCGAGGCCGGCAGCGCGGGCAGGTCGAGCACGGACAGCTTGAGCAGCCGGCCGCGGCGAGGTGACCAGGCCGACCTCGCCGCGGGCGGTGGTGGGCACCGCGGAGACGACGACGTCGTGGTTGGCGCGGCCGCCGCCCTCGCCGACCGGCTCGTCGCTCGACGTGCGGGCGAGCAGGCCGCTGGAGGACAGGAACGCGAAGCACGGGTCGTCGGCGACCTCGAGCGGGGCGGCGGTCGGCGGTGACGGTGGTGCCGGCGGACTCGAGCAGGACCGTGCGGCGCGGGGTGCCGTAGGTCTTGGCGACCTCGGCCAGCTCGTCGGAGACGACCTTCCTGAGCAGCGCCTCGTCGGCCAGGATCGCCTCGAGCTCCTCGATCTCGCGGCGCAGCGTCTCCTGCTCCTTCTCGAGCTCGATCCGGCTGAACCGGGTCAGCCGGCGCAGCTGCATGTCGAGGATGTAGTCGGCCTGCGCCTCGGACAGGTCGAAGACCGACATCAGCCGCTCGCGGGCGGCGGCGCGCGTCGTCGCTGGTGCGGATCACCTGGATGACCTCGTCGATGTCGAGCAGCGCGATGAGCAGGCCGTCGACCAGGTGCAGCCGCTCGGCCTTCTTGTCGCGGCGGAACTGCGAGCGGCGGCGTACGACGTCGTAGCGGTGCCCGCAGGAAGACCTCGAGCAGCTCCTTGAGGCCCAGCGTGCGCGGCTGGCCGTCGACGAGGCAGACGTTGTTGATGCCGAAGGACTCCTCCATCGGCGTCAGCTTGTAGAGCTGCTCGAGGATCGCCTCGGGGACGAAGCCGTTCTTGACCTCGATGACCAGGCGGATGCCGTTGGCCATGTCGGTGAGGTCCTTGACGTCGGAGATGCCCTGGAGCTTCTTGCCCTGGACGAGCACCTTGATCCGCTCGACGACCTTCTCGAGCCCGACGGCGTACGGCATCTCGGTGACCACGATGCCCTTGCGCCGGCCGACGGTCTCGACCCGGGCGGTGGCCCGCATCCGGAAGCTGCCGCGGCCGGTCTCGTAGGCGTCGCGGATGCCGTCGAGGCCGATGATCTTGCCGCCGGTCGGCAGGTCGGGCCCGGGGATGAACCGCATCAGCCCGTCGATGTCGGTGTTCGGGTGGGTGATCAGGTGGCGCAGCGCCTGGACCACCTCGACCAGGTTGTGCGGCGCCATGTTGGTGGCCATGCCGACCGCGATGCCGGTGCGTGCCGTTGACCACCAGGTTGGGGATCGCCGACGGGAGGACGACGGGCTCGAGCTCGCGGCTGTCGTAGTTGGGCTTGAAGTCGACGGTGTCCTCGTCGATCGAGGCGGTCATCGCCACCGCCGGCGGGCGCCATCCGGCACTCGGTGTAGCGCATCGCCGCCGGCGGGTCGTCGCCGCCGGGCGAGCCGAAGTTGCCGTGCCCGTCGACCATCGGCAGCCGCATCGACCACGGCTGGGCCATGCGGACCAGGGCGTCGTAGATCGCGCCGTCGCCGTGCGGGTGCAGCCGGCCCATCACCTCGCCGACCACGCGGGCGCTCTTGACGTGCCCGCGGTCGGGGCAGAGCCGCATGTCGTTCATCGTGTAGAGGATCCGGCGCTGCACCGGCTTGAGCCCGTCGCGGGCGTCGGGGAGCGCGCGGGAGTAGATGACCGAGTAGGCGTACTCCAGGAACGACGACGCGCATCTCGTCGCCCGACGTCGATGTCGAGGATGTGCTCCTCGAAGTCGTCGGGGAGGTCCTGCTTGGTGGTACGCCGTGCCATGGCCCCATCCTCTCCCGCGGCCCCGCACGATCCGCGGGGGCACGCCGCACGCGGCCTCGCGACCCGCCTGCCGGGAGTCGTCACCTGACGCTGTGCGGAGTCATCGAGCGTCCGGACCCGCCGCAGACGTCACGGACTATCGCGCCGGAGCCGACGCAGGACGGCCGATACGATTGCGCGGGAGTGAGCGGGCGCGACCGGCGCGACGACCGCCGAGCCGCCGCGCCACTGGGAGGCCGACGTCCTCCTGCGCGACGGCAAGACCGCGCACATCCGGCCGATCCGGCCCGAGGACGCCGAGCTGCTGGTCGAGTTCTACGAGCGGGTCTCGGACCGGTCGAAGTACTACCGGTTCTTCTCGCCGATGCCGCACCTGTCCGACCGCGACGTCGCCCGGTTCACCCAGGTCGACCACGACCAGCGGGTGGCGTTCGTGCTGACCCTGCAGGGCCAGATGATCGCGGTCGGGCGCTACGACGTGGTCGAGCCCGGCGAGGCCGAGGTCGCGTTCCTCGTCGAGGACCAGCACCAGGGCCGCGGGATCGCCCAGATCCTGCTCGAGCACCTCGCCCAGGCCGCCCGCGAGCGCGGCGTCGAGCGGTTCGTCGCCGAGGTGCTGCCCGACAACCAGCGGATGATCCAGACCTTCCGCGACGCCGGCTACCGCGTCGTCAGCGCCTACGACGAGGGCGTGCTCCAGCTCGAGTTCCCGATCGAGCCGACCGACACCGCGATCGGGATCATGCAGGGCCGCGAGCACGTGGCCGAGGCGGCCTCGATCCACCGGTTCTTCAACCCGCACGTCGGTCGCCGTGATCGGCGCCAGCCGCCGCCAGGACACCATCGGCCAGGCGCTGGTCCGCAACCTGGTGACCGGCGACTTCACCGGCCGGGTCTACGCCGTCAACCCCAGCGCCCGCGCGGTGTCCGGCCTGCCGACGTACAAGACCGTCACCGACATCCAGGACGACGTCGACGTCGCGATCGTCGCGGTGCCGGCCGAGTCGGTCGAGGACGTCGTGCTCGACTGCGCCGCCAAGGGCGTGCACGGCCTGGTCGTGATCTCCTCCGGCTTCGCCGAGACCGGCGAGGAGGGCCGGCAGCGGCAGCGCCGGCTGGTCGGGCTGTCCCGCTCGTACGGCGTCCGGCTGATCGGCCCCAACGCGCTCGGCATCATCAACACCGACCCGGCCGTCTCGATCAACGCGTCGCTGGCCGGGCTGATGCCGCCGCGCGGCCGGGCCGGGTTCTTCTGCCAGTCCGGCGCGCTCGGGCTCGGCGATCCTCGAGAAGGTCCGCAACCGTGGCCTCGGGCCTCTCGACGTTCGTCAGCGCCGGCAACCGCGCCGACGTGTCCGGCAACGACCTGCTGCAGTACTGGGAGGAGGACGAGTCGACCGAGGTCGTGATGATGTACCTCGAGTCGATCGGCAACCCGCGCAAGTTCTCCCGGATCGCGCGCCGGGTCTCGCTGCGCAAGCCGATCATCGCGGTCCGCTCCGGCCGCACCACCCAGGGCGTCCCGATGGGCCACGCGGTCCGCAAGATCGCGGCGCCGCCGCAGGCCGTGGACGCGATGTTCCGGCAGGCCGGCGTGATCCAGGTCGACACCCTCGAGGACATGTTCGACGTCGCCCAGCTCGCGGCGCACCAGCCGCTGCCGCGCGGCCGCCGGGTCGCGATCGTCGGCAACTCCGACGCGCTCGGGCCTGCTCGCCGCCGACGCCGCGGCCGCGGTCGGGCTGGTGGTCAACAAGCAGGTCGCGCTGAGCGCCGAGCCCACGCCGGAGGACTTCGAGGACGCGCTCGACGACGCCATCGACGACCCGGACGTCGACGCGGTGGTCGTGGTCTACATCCCGCCGCTCAACGTGGCCGGCGAGCCGATCGCCAACGTGCTGGCCGCGGTGGGGGAGCAGTCCGACAAGCCGCTGGTCTCGACGTTCCTCGGCGCCGAGGGCATCCCCGAGCTGCTCCGCGTCCCCGACGTCGCCGGCTCCACCGCGGGCCGCGGCTCGGTGCCGTCCTACCCCGCGGTCGAGGCCGCGGTCCGCGCGCTGGCCCGGGTCGTCGAGTACGCCGTGTGGCTGCGCACCCCGGACGGCGCGGCGCCCGACCCGGACGCGGTCGACCCGGCCGCCGCCCAGCAGGTGATCGGCCGGGCGCTCGCCGCGAGCCCGGACGGCGTCGACCTCGACGACGACGCGCTCACCGAGCTGCTCGCGGCGTACGGCATCGAGCTGTGGGAGGCCCGGCCCGTCGCGACGCTGCGCGAGGCGCAGAAGGCCGGCCGGGAGCTGGGCTGGAACGTCATCCTCAAGGCCACCGCCGAGCGCCTCCGCGAGCGGCCGGACCAGGCGCACGTGTGGCGCAACATCGACTCGTCCGCGGAGATGCGCGACGCCTGGGAGAGCCTGCTCGAGGTGGTCGGCGAGCCCGAGGAGGCCGGCTACGTCGTCCAGAAGAACGCGCCGCCCGGCGTACCGGTCGCGATCCGGAGCCTCGAGGACCCGCTGTTCGGGCCGGTCGTCTCGTTCGGCATCTCCGGGCCGATCATCGAGCTGCTCGCGGACGTGTCCTACCGGATCCCGCCGATCTTCCAGCACGACGCGGCGTCGATGGTGCGCGAGATCCGCTCCTCGCCGATGCTGTTCGGCTACCGCGGCAGCGAGGTGGTCGACGTCGACGAGGTCGAGCGGCTGATCCAGCGGGTCGCCCAGCTGCAGAACGACCTGCCCCAGGTCCGCTCCCTCGAGCTCTCGCTGGTGCTGGCCGGGGCGCACGGCGCGACGGTGCTCACCGCCGCGGCCCGGGTCGAGCCGGTCATCGACCCGCGCTCGGACTGGTTCGTGCGCCGGATGCCGGCGGTCCCGGGTGACACCCTCCCGAGCTGAGTGCTTCGCCACCCGCGTGCCAGACTCCACACCATGTCCCTCCGCACCACCGACGACCAGGACCGCAGCCTCGAGCTGCGGGACGCGATCGACCACACCGGCTACTACCCCGAGGTGGTCACCGACAGCGTCTCCGCCGCGGTCGCGGGGGAGCGGGTGGTGTCGTTCTACGTCCACCACGAGCCGACGTTCGACCGCGACGAGGTGCGCCGCCACCTGTCGGTCATGGTGCTCACGCCGAGCCGGCTGATCATCGTGCACACCGACGAGCACGCCGGCGACGACCTGCTGCCCGAGCCCTACACCTCGACCTCCTCCGAGGCGATCCGGCTCAGCTCGGTGACCTCCGTGGTGGTGACCCGGATGGTCGCCAACCCGACCAAGGGCCCGACCACGCCGGCCGAGGCCGTCATCACCCTCGGCTGGGGCGGGGTCAGCCGGGTCGACCTCGAGCCGGCCGGCTGCGACGACCCGCAGTGCGAGGCCGACCACGGCTACACCGGCGTGCTGGCCTCCGACGACTTCTCGCTGCGGGTCTCCGCCGCCGCCGACGGCCAGGACGCGGTCGCCGCGCCTGCTGTCGTTCGCCGAGCAGCTCTCCGCCCGGACCCACACGAGTTGAGCACGCGCCGTTCGTCGAGCCCGCGTACGGCCACCGCGGGCTCGGTGACGTCGTCCCGGCGATCGGCGTGGCGCTCGGCAGCGACGTCCTCGCGGCGCCCACCGGGCTGGTGCTGCCCGAGGCGCCGGCGTACGTCCTGTTCCTCGTCGACGGGCTCGGGTCGCGGCTGCTCGAGCGGTACGCCGCCACGGCGCCGTACCTCTCCTCGCTGCTGGCCGACTCGGCGCCCGGCACCGCCGGCGTGCCGTCGACGACCGCGACCAGCCTGACCTCGCTCGGCACCGGGCTGACCCCCGGCACGCACGGCCTGGTCGGCTTCACCAGCCGGGTGCCCGGCACCGACCGGCTGCTCAACGCGCTGTTCTGGGACAAGTCGGTCGACCCGCTGGAGTGGCAGCCGCACCCGACCGCGTTCTCGCGGCTCACCGACGCCGGCGTGCGGGTGGACGTGGTCAACAAGCGGGAGTTCGACCGCAGCGGGCTGACCATCGCCGCGCAGCGCGGCGCCGGCTACATCGGCGCCGACCGGATCGGCGAGCGGATCGCGGCCGCGGTCGTGGGGTCCACGCACCGCCCCTCGCTGACCTACCTCTACGACGGCGACCTCGACTGGACCGGCCACAAGTACGGCGTCGACTCCCCCCAGTGGCTCCAGCAGCTCGCCGCCATCGACGCCGAGGCGGTGCAGCTGCGCGAGGCGCTCCCGGACGAGGTGCGGCTGGTCGTGGTCGCCGACCACGGCATGGTCGACTCGACGCCGGCCAGCCGGATCGACGTCGACCAGCACGACGAGCTCCGCGACGGGCTGGTGCTGCTCGGCGGCGAGGCGCGGTTCCGGCACCTCTACTGCGCGGACGGCGCCGCGTCGTCGGTCGCCGGCGCTGGGCCGAGGTGCTGGGCGACCGGGCCGAGGTGCTGCCCCGCGAGGACGCCATCGCCCGCGGCTGGTTCGGCGCCGTCACCGAGCTGGTCCTCCCGCGGCTCGGCGACGTGATGGTCGCCGCCCGCGACGACCTGGCGCTGTTCTCCAGCAAGGACTTCGCCTACGAGATGAGCCTGGTCGGCCTGCACGGCTCGCTGACGCCGGACGAGATGCTGATCCCGATCCTGGTGGGGTGAGGCGTCGGCCTCAGGACACGCCGGACGAGTCAGTCACTCGGGCTGGTTGCCCGGCTCGCCGCCGACCAGGAACGACGACTCCACGCCGGTGTACATCAGGTGCGCGACCAGCCCCTCCGCCGCGTGCGGCAGGTTGTGGCAGTGGTCCATCCAGATGCCGGGGTTGTCGGCCACGAACGCGATCTCGAAGGTCTCGCCGTCCTTGACCTCCAGGGAGTCGACCCACCACGGGCTGCCCGTGGCCGGCTCGCCGTCCCGGGAGAGCACGACCGCGTGGTGCCCGTGCAGGTGCATCGGGTGGTTGTCGCCGCTGCCGTTGTCGATCTCGAAGACGACGACGTCGCCCTCGCTGACCATGTACATCGGGACGTCGGGGAACAGGTGGCCGTTGACCGTCCACCACAGGCCGGGCCGGCCGTCCAGGAAGCCGGGTCGCCTGCCGATGCGGTAGTCGAACTGCCGGTCCGGCTCGCTGGGTCGAAGCCGATCTCGGCGGGCTCGCCGTAGGTCAGCAGGTCGACGGCCGCCTCCGGCGCCCGTGGCTCGTCGCCCGCGGTGGGGTCGTCGCCGAGCACGAGGGCGGTGGAGCCGCCGAAGTCGACCCGGACCCCGCCCTCGGGCACCACGAACCCCAGGTCGACGCGGCCGCCGGCCGGCAGGCCGTACTTCTCGTCGTCGATCTCGCCGGGCTGGTTCACGTCCCTGCCGTCGACGGCGAGCACGCGGTACGGCGCCCCGGTCACCCACAGCGACGCCAGGCCGTTGTCGGTGTTCACGACCCGGAGCCGCACGGCCTGGCCGGGCTCGGCGTCGACCGTGGTCGTGCCCTCCTCGCCGTTGAGCGTCGCCCCGTCGGCGTACCGGTGCAGGACGGCGAGCGCCTCCTGGGTCTCCGGGTCGGGCGCCTCGGGATGGATCACCAGGGCACCGAGCAGGCCGCGGCGCACCTGCTCGTGGGAGACCTGGTGCGAGTGGTACCAGAAGGTGCCGGCGTCCTCGGCCACGAAGCGGTAGACGTGCTCCTCGCCCGCGAGCACCGCGTCCTGGGTGACGCCGGCGACGCCGTCCTCGGCGTTCGGGACGTCGACGCCGTGCCAGTGCAGCGTGATGCCGTCGTCGACGTTGTCGTTGACCAGGGTCACCTCGACCAGGTCGCCGACGGTGGCCTCCAGCGTCGGCCCGGGGGAGGTGCCGTTGACGGTGTAGTGGTCGTCCTCGACTGGACGGTCAGGGTCTCGCGTACGTCGGCCGGCCGGTCGGGATCGGCGACCAGGTCCTTGACCGGCGTGCCGTGCCCCATGCCGTGGTGCTCGTCCACGGGGCCGCCGCCCCAGTCGACGTAGCCCATCTCCGCCATGTCGTAGCTGTCCGGCAGCAGGCTCGACTGCCACATCCAGCCCAGGGGCAGCAGGATCGCGAACGTGCCGGCCAGCGCCAACAGCACCCGTCGGCGCGTCCGCACGAACGCCCACGTCCGGGCGCGCAGCTCGGCCCAACGAGTGCTCGCGGTCACCCGTCAGGTGGCCGCGGGGACTGGCGCCGAAGCACCCATCGCCGCCGAGGCGCGCTGGCCGGCCATGATCGCGACGCCCATCATCACCAGCGCGTTGATCCCGTGCAGCGCCCCGAAGCCGGAGCCGACCTCACGAGAGAGCGCGGGCAGCACGAAGACCTGCAGGACCACCAGGACGAAGATGGTCGCGGCCAGCGTGATGCCCTTGGGGACCTTGGCGAAGAAGGACACGATCAGCAGCACCAGCGAGCACAACGGGATCAGGATCAGGCCGTTGAAGAACATGTGGATGGCGAAGCCCGCATCGGCGCTGCCGATGGACTCGCAGTCCTCGGTGCAGTCGAGGAACTCCTCGTCGATGACGCCGCCGTCGGTGACGAAGTTGCTCACGCCGAAGAACCCCCAGGCGATCGCACCCGCCTGGACGACGACGAGCACGGCGATGGCAATCGCCAGGAATCGGTAGGCCTTCACAGTTCCCCCCTGTGGCTGTGGTGTCGGTACGGCGCCCCGAAGCGTCCCTCGGAGTGTCACTGAGGCACGAGCATCCGCCGAGTAGACGCGCCGGGCAATGGGCTTGCCGGGCCATGTGATGACTAGATCTGACGGCTCAACCGAACGGCAGCGGCTCGGCGCCCAGCGCCACGGCGTGCGCCCGCGCAGCGGTCATCCGGCGACGGTGGTGCTGGCGGCAGAGCACCTCGTAGGCGACCTCGGGTGCGGCCTCCTGGCTGCCGGCCTGCTCGACGTCGCCGACCACGATCACCTCGCCCTCGACGACCATCACGCCGTCCTCGGTGCGGGCGTTGTGGGTGGCGCGCTTGCCGCACCAGCACAGCGCCTCGACCTGGAGGACGTGGGTGCGGTCGGCGAGCTCGACCAGCCGGGCGCTGCCCGGGAACAGCTCGCTGCGGAAGTCGGTGAGGATCCCGAACACGAACACGTCGAGCTGGAGCTCGTCGACCACCTTGGCCAGCTGGTCGACCTGGTCGCGGGTGTAGAACTGCGCCTCGTCGCAGATCAGGTAGTCGACCCGGGCGCCGCGGGTGAGCTCGTCGACGACGTACCGCCAGAAGTGGAAGTCCTGGTCGACCTCGATCGCGTCGTGCTGCAGGCCGAGCCGGCTGGACAGCATCGCGATGCCGGCCCGGTCGCGGCTGGTGAAGATCCGGCCGACCAGGCCGCGCTGGACGCGGTTGTGGTTGGTCTGCAGCGCCAGCGTGCTCTTGCCGGAGTCCATGGTCCCGGTGAAGAACTGGAGCTCGGCCACGCGGACACCCTAATGAGGGAACCGCCGGTCACGGATGGAGGCGCGACCCTTTCACCGTCTTGTCGACGCCGTTCTTCGGGCCGTGCACCGCGATCCCCACCAGGTCGAGGTCGTCGCGGGCCACCGCCCGCACCACCGCGCGGTTGGCGAGGTCGTTGCCGGTGGAGAACATCTCCCGGGTGTAGACGCTCATCGGCAGCTCGCGGCCCAGCGCCCGGGCGTGGGCGGCCTTGACCGTGGCGGCGTCGGCCTCGAGGACCACGACCGGCTGCCCGAGCAGCGGGAGGTACGGCGTCCCGTCCGCGTCCTCGTAGGGCTCGCCGATCAGCTGGGGGTACGCCGCGACGATCCCGCTGACCAGGAACGCCGTCACGTTGAGCCGCTGCCAGCTCTCGAGGTCGTCGCGGACCAGCACCGCGATCTTGGTGTCGAAGCGGATCCCGGCTTCCATGTCCCCAGCGTCCATGCGTCCAGAGTCGCGGCACCGGCCTGGTGCGGTCTTGTACGTTCCTGACGTGGAGCGGGTGCGAGCGTGGCGGCCGGCGCTCGCCGGTGTCTCGGAGGTGCTGCACGCGCACTTCACCGAGCACAGCTACCCGGCGCACGTGCACGAGCAGTGGACGGTGCTGCTGGTCGACAGCGGTGGCGTGGACTACACGCTGGACCGCACCCGGCAGCAGGCGGTCGCCGGGCGGGTGACCGTGCTGCCGCCGTACGTCTGCCACGACGGTCGGGCGGCCAGCCCCGGCGGCTTCGACAAGCGGGTGCTGTACGTCGACGAGCGGTGGCTGCCCGAGCGGCTGACCGGCGCGGCGCTGCGGTCGCCCACGCTCACCGACCCGGCCCTCGCCCGGGCGGTCTCGGGGCTGCACGACGTCCTCGACTCGCCGGGGGACGAGCTCGAGGCCGAGTCCCGGCTGGCGCTGGTCGCCGAGCGGATCACCGCGCACCTCGACCCGATCGCCCCGCCCGCACTGCCCGCCCCGGACGGCCGCGACGCGGGCCTGGCGCGGCTGGTGCGGGACCGGCTCGACGACGACGCGCCGAGTCTCGAGCGGCTCGCCCGCGAGCTCGGCACGCATCCGTCGCACCTGGTGCGGGTGTTCCGTCGTGAGTACGGCCTCCCGCCGCACCGCTACCTCGTCGGCCGCCGGCTCGACCGGGCCCGCCCGCTGCTGCTCGCCGGCATGCCGATCGCCGAGGTCGCGACGGCGACCGGCTTCCACGACCAGTCGCACCTGACCCGGCACTTCCGGGCCCTGCTCGGGACCACCCCGGGTGCGTTCCGGAGCGCCGCCTGATCCCCGCTTCCGCGGCTGCAGGGATACCCGGGTACCCGGGTATCCCTGACGATCTGGGCCGAAACTTCACCCCAGATCGTCTGGTTTCCCCGGGTACCCGGGTATCCCGACGGCCGCCAGGTCACCAGGTCGGCACCAGGACCTGCCACAGGTGGCCGTCCGGGTCGGCGAAGGCCGCGCTGTAGCCCCACGACTGGTGCTGCGCGGCCGAGACGACCTCTCCGCCCGAGATCGCCGCCCGCGACACGAGGTCGTCGACCTCGGCGGCCGTGCCGACCTGGAGGGTGACCAGGCACTCCGACGTGCCGCGCTCCGCTGTCGTGCGACCGGCTGTGACCCAGCCGAAGCCACCCGTCGGGATGTACATCACCGCGGTCCGCTCGTTGAGCACCACGCGCAGCGGTTCGGGGACGCCGTCCTCCGCGAGATCACCGGGGGTGTCGAGGCCGAGGGTTCGGGCGAACGCGTACGCCCGGCCCCGGTGCTCGGTGGGCAGGGCGAGGACCACGTCGAAGCTCATGCGCGGACAGACCTGCCGGGGCGCTCGGACTCATCGGTGAGGATGTCTGGGTGACCTCCCCGCTGATCTCGGTCCCGGAGCTCCGGTCGCGCCTTGACGAGGTGACCGTGCTCGACGTCCGCTACCGGATGGGCGGGCCGCCCGGCCCGCCCGAGTACGCCGCGGGGCACGTCCCCGGCGCGGCGTACGTCGACATGGACACCGCCCTGGCCGCGCCTCCCGGCACCGGCGGCCGGCACCCGCTGCCGGACCCCGAGGTGTTCGGGGCCGCGATGCGGCGGGCCGGGGTGTCCGCCGATCGCCCGGTGGTCGTCTACGACGACTGGAGCGGCCACGCCGCCGGTCGGTGCTGGTGGCTGCTCCGCCACCACGGACACCCCGACGTCCGGGTGCTCGACGGCGGCTGGTCGGCCTGGGTGGCCGAGGGCGGCGAGGTCGAGACCGGCGACCCCGACGTGGCCGCGGGCGACTTCCGGCCCGGCCCGGGCGTGCTGCCGGTCGTCGAGGCCGACCGGGTGCTCGACGTACCCGTGCTGGTCGACGCCCGCGCGCCCGAGCGCTACCGCGGCGAGACCGAGCCGATCGACCCGGTGGCCGGCCGCATCCCGGGCGCGGTCAACGTCCCGACCAGCGCCAACCTGGGCGCCGACGGCCGGTTCCGCAGCCCCGACCAGCTCCGCGCGCTCTACGAGGCCGCCGGCGTACCGACCGACGGCTCGCAGGAGGTCGCCGTCTACTGCGGCTCGGGCGTCACCGCCATCCACGACCTGATCGCCCTCGAGCTGCTCGGCGTCCGGGCCACGCTCTACCCGGGCTCGTGGTCCGACTGGATCACCGACCCGGAACGGCCGGTCGAGACCGGGTAGCGCTGTTAGGAAGGACCATGCAGTCCACCCAGATCGTCCTGGCCGCCCGTCCCGACGGCGAGCCCACGGCCGCAGACTTCGAGACGGTCACCGTCGACCTCCCGCCGCTCGAGGACGGGCAGGTGCTGCTGCGCGTCCGCTACCTCTCGCTCGACCCCTACATGCGGGGCCGGATGAGCGAGGCCGAGTCGTACGCCGACCCGGTCAGCATCGGCGACGTGATGGTCGGCGCCACGGTGTGCGAGGTGCTCGAGTCGCGGTCGTCGCACCGGGCGGTCGGTGACCTGGTGCTGTCCTACTCCGGCTGGCAGACCCATGCCGTCGCGGACGCCCGGGCGATGCGGAGCCTCGACCCGGACGCCGCGCCCGTGTCGACGGCGCTCGGGGTGCTGGGCATGCCGGGGTTCACGGCGTACGCCGGGCTCCTGCTGCTCGGCAAGCCGGCCCCCGGCGAGACGGTCGTGGTCGCCGCCGCCACCGGACCGGTCGGCTCCGCGGTCGGGCAGATCGCGAAGATCAAGGGCGCCCGGGCGGTCGGGATCGCCGGCGGGCCAGAGAAGTGCCGGGCGCTGGTCGAGGAGTTCGGGTTCGACGCGGCGGTGGACCACCGGGCCCCCGACTTCCGCGACCGGCTGGCCGAGGCGGTGCCCGACGGCATCGACGTCTACTTCGAGAACGTCGGGGGAGCGGTGGCCCGCGCCGTGCTGCGGCACCTGAACCTGTACGCACGGATCCCGGTCTGCGGCCTGGTCGCCGGCTACAACGCCACCGGGGCGCCCGAGGGCCCGGACCGGCTCGACGGGTTCATGCGCCGGGTGCTGACCAAGAGCCTGACCGTCCGGGGCTTCATCCAGAACGAGTTCGAGCGCGAGCACCACGCGCAGTTCCTCGAGGAGATGTCGCGTGGGTCAGGGACGGGCAGGTCCGCTACCGCGAGGACGTCACCGTCGGGCTCGAGAACGTCGTCGAGGCGTTCAACGGCATGCTGGCCGGCCGCAACTTCGGGAAGGTCATCGTCCAGGTCGCGACTGACTGAGGGCGGGTCCTACCAGTGGATGCCCTTGAACACCTTGGCCAGCATGATCTGCTCGGACTCGCGGGTGCCGGTGGAGACCTGCTCGCCCTTGGCGGCGGCCGAGTCGGGGAAGACGTGGTAGGCCATGTTGAGCACCCGGAACGCCAGCTTCGGGGCCAGGGTGTGCGCGATCGCGCCGGCGTTGCCGAGCAGCGTGTTGATCTCGTGGGGGCGCTCGACCATCGCCTTGATGACCAGGTCGGCGGCCTGCGCGGGTGAGATGGTCGGGAACTTGTCGTAGATCTTGGTCGGGGCGATCATCGGCGTCCGCACCAGCGGCATGTGGATGCCGGTGAAGGTGATGCCGTCGCCGACCAGCTCGGACGAGACGACGTTGGACCACGAGTCGAGCGCCGCCTTCGACGCGACGTACGCCGAGAACCGCGGCGGGTTGGTCTGGACGCCGATCGAGCTGATGTTCACGACGTGGCCGCGCTTCTGCTTGCGCATCGTGGGGATCAGCCCCATCACCAGCCGGATCGCGCCGAAGTAGTTGAGCTGCATCGTGCGCTCGAAGTCGTGGAACCGGTCGTGCGACAGCTTGATCGAGCGGCGGATCGACCGGCCGGCGTTGTTGACGACGAAGTCGATCGCCGGCAGCTCGGCGGTCATCTGCTTGCACAGCGTGTCGATGGCGTCGAGGTCGGAGAGGTCGCACGGGAAGACGTGGGCCGTGCCGCCGCGCCGCTCGATCGTGGCCCGGGTCTCCTCGAGCTTGTCCTTGCCGCGGGCGACCAGCACCGGGATGCCGCCGCACTGGGCGACCTTGAGCGCGGTGACCTGGCCGATGCCCGAGGAGGCGCCGGTGATGACGACGTACTTGCCCTGGAGCGCGTCGCGGTTGCGCGAGTCGCGGCCGGTGGCCTCGTCGAGGTTCTCCTCCCAGTAGCCCCACAGGGTCCGCGCGTACCCCTCGAGGTCGGGCACCGCGATGCCGGAGCCGGCCAGCGCCTTCTCGGTGCGCCGCGAGTCGAAGACCGCGGTGAACGACGTGTGCGCCAGCACCTCGGCCGGTACGCCGAGCCGCCCGACGGTCAGGTCGAGCACCGCCTGCGCGGGCGCGGACCTCACGACGCCGTTGATCAGCGTCGAGGGGCGCAGCGCGCGGGGGAGCAGTCCGAGGGCCGCCGGTGGTCCGCCGGTCGACCGGCGTCGCGAACGTCGGCGCGCCGGCGGCCTTGCAGAACGCGTTGACCATGTCGACGACCGGCTGCGGGTCGGGGTTGACCAGGTGGAACGCCTCGCCGTCGCGGTCGGGCAGGTGGCCGAGGTGGTCCATCGCCTTCGCGACGTAGTCGACCGGCACCACGTTGGTGTCGCCGAGGTCGACGCCGACCAGGGGCAGCCAGCCCGGCAGGTTGTCCCGCATCCGCTTCATCAGCGGGAAGAAGTAGTAGGGGCCGTCGACCTTGTCCATCGCGCCGGTCTCGGAGTGGCCGACCACGATCGCGGGCCGGTAGACCCGCCACGGCACCGTCGCCTCGGTGCGGACGATCTTCTCGGACTCGTACTTCGTGCGGTGGTACGGCGAGGGCAGGTGCTGCCCCTCGTCGAACATCGACTCGTCGAAGGTGCCGTGGTAGTCACCGGCCGCGGCCACCGACGACACCTGGTGGAAGAAGCCCACCTGGAGCGCGTCGGCGAGCTCGAGGGCGTGCCGGGTGCCGCCGACGTTCAGCTTCTCGTTGGTCGCGTCGTCGGCGGTCATGTCGTAGATCGCCGCGAGGTGGAAGAAGTGGTCGATGCCGCCGCGGTGCTCGCTGATCCAGTCGTCGTCGACGCCGAGCCGGTCCGCCGCCAGGTCGCCGATCACGGGGACCACCCGGTCGGAGCCCCAGGACTGGATGAGGGACTCCATCCGGTCGCAGCGACGACTCGCGGCAGAGCACGAAGATCGTGCCGTCGCGGTGGTCGACGAGCTCCTGGACGAGGTGCCGGCCGATGAACCCCGTCGCGCCGGTCACGAAGTACGCCATGGGCGGAGACTAGCGGCTGGCAATCACCTTGGGCAGTCCCGTGAGGGCTACTCCGGCTTGCCGCCGAACATGATCTCGTCCCAGCTGGGGACCGAGGCCCGGCCGCGGGTCTTCTTGACCGGGCGGCGCGGCGGCTCCGGCGCGAGGTCGTCGTCGGCGTCCTCGTCGAGCGCGACCGCGTCGGCGGCCTCCTCGACCAGCTCGCTCTCGTCGACGCCCGGCTGGTCGTCGAGGAAGGCCTCGATCGGCTCGTCGGTGATGCCGAGCACGTCGTCGCCGAGCGTGAGCTGGTCGGTGTCCTCGGCGGGGACGGCCGCGAGCCGGCGGACGCCCGGCTCGGGCTCCGGCTCGGCGACCGGGTCGGGGACGTCGCCGACCAGCCAGCGGGCGTCGTCGTTGTCGAGGACCACGAAGTTGCCGGGCTGGTCGAAGGTGAGCTCGGCGAGGCCGTCGCGGCCCTGGATGGAGAAGCGGCCGGTCAGCGCCCAGCGGCCGTCCTCGCGGCGCCAGGCGTCCCAGGCGACGACCTCGGGGTCGACGTTGCGCTCGTGCAGGTGGCCGGTGATCGCCTCGCCGAGGGTGCGTGCGCCGTGCGGCGCCTCGCCCGCGGGCCGGCGGATCGAGGACCGCTGGGCGCGCTCGGCGACGTGCTCGCGCTCGGCGAGCACCGGGGCGGCGTACGGCATGACCTTCTCGACGGTGGTCTTGGCGGCGGCGGCCACCGACTCGGGGGTCTCCCCGGCCCGGATCCTGGCCTGGATGTCACGGGGTCGCAGCATGCTGTCCATCTGGGTCTCCACCTTGGGCACCGGATTCTCGGGTCGGGTCGCGGGCTGTACGCCGAGGGCGGCCCGCAGCCGGGCATCGATCTCGACGGTGAACTCGCGTCCGGCTGGGTCGTGGGGGTCGGCCAGCCGCAGCCGGCGACCGTCCGGGGTCACTCCGACGAGGGTGAGGTACCGGCCCGTCGAGCTCTCAGGGCGCGCTTCGACCAGCGGTGGGCTGGGAGTGCGTTCGGGTGCCGACATTCCTCGTCGTGGTCCTCTGTCCGGATGCGGCGAGCCTACGTCAGCGAGCCGCGTCTGAGCGGGACCGCGAGCGTGCGCCACGCCGGGGATGGGCGTGATCGTCGTCGCAGGTCAGTCGCCCAGCACCCGCCGCAGGTAGTCGTTGGCGAAGACCCGCTGCGGGTCCAGCCGGTCGCGCATCGCGAGGAACTCCCCGAACCGCGGGTAGGCCGGCGCGAGGTCGGCCGCGGTGCGGGTGTGCACCTTGCCCCAGTGCGGGCGGCCGTCGTGGGCCCGCAGGATCGGCTCCATCAGCGCGAAGTAGTCGCGGTGCTCGGCGTCGCGGTGGGTGTGGAAGGCCAGGTAGAAGGAGTCCCGGCCGCTGGCGGTCGACAGCGGGATGTCGTCGGCGGGCGCCACCCGGATCTCGACCGGGAAGCTGATCCGCAGGTCGGAGGCGTCCAGGGCCCGGCGGCACTCGCGGAGCGCGTCGAGGCCGGCCTCGCGCGGGACGGCGTACTCCATCTCCCGGAAGACCACCCGGCGCGAGGCGGTGAAGACCCGGTGCGGGACGTCGGAGTAGGTGCGCGGGCTGAGCAGCGACGCGCTCATCCGGTTCATCCGCGGGATCACGCCGGGCACCCGGTTGGCGCCGGCGGTGAGCACGCCGAACGCGGTGTTCTGCAGGAACTCGTCGTCGAACCAGGCCCGGCGGCGGGAGAGCGGCCTCGCGGTCGACAGGTCGGTGCCGCGGCGGGTGTTGCGCTTGGTCAGCATCCGGTCGGTGTGCGGGAACCAGTACATGTCGACGTGGTCGGCCGCCGCGGTCATCTCGTCGAAGCCGTCGAGCGCCTCGTCCCACGACATCGGCTGCTCCTCCGCCTCGAGCACGAAGACCGGCTCGACCCGGAACGTGATCGTGGTCAGGATCCCGAGCGCGCCGAGCCCGACCCGGGCCATCTCGAGGACGTCGGCGTTCTCGTCCGGGGTGGCCCGGCAGCAGCTCGCCGGTGCCGGTGACCAGCTCCAGGCCGACCACCTGGGCGGCCAGCCCGGCCGCCAGCCCGCCGGTGCCGTGGGTGCCGGTCGAGATCGCGCCGGCCAGGGTCTGCTCGGCGATGTCGCCCATGTTGTGCAGGCTCAGGCCGAGCGCCTCGAGCTGCGGCGTTGAGCACCTTCAGCGGCGTGCCGGCCCGGGCGGTGACCGTCAGCGCGTCGCGGTCGACGGCGACGATGCCGGTGAGGCCCTCGGGCCGGAGCATGGTCGCCTCGGGCGCCGAGATCGCGGTGAAGCTGTGGCCGGTGCCGACCATCTTGACCGTGCTCGCGGTCTCCAGCGCGCGGCGTACCTCCGCGACGACGTCGCCCGCGTCGGCCGGCGTGGCCTCACGCGTCGGGCGGGCCGTCTCCAGACGGGACCAGTTCGTCCAGGTGCTCACTCCGCGAGCCTATTGACCTGCCCCCGCGGGTCCCGATGGCGGCCAGCACGCCGAGGAGCCCGGAGCAGAGCGGGACGAGGTACGCCGCGTGCGGGCCGTGCGCGTCGACGACCACGCCGGCGACGGCGGCGCCCGGGGCGATGCCGGCGGCCATCGTGGTGTGCAGCATCGCGATGCCCTCGGTGAGCCGGCTCGCGGGCACCGTCTGCTCGATGAACGAGACCGCGGCGATCAGGGTCGGCGCGATCGCGAAGCCGGCCAGGAACAGCAGCACGCCCATCGCCACCGAGCTGCCGATCAGCGGGGTCGGCGCCATCAGCACGGTGAGGGCGACCACGCCGAGCCGCATCCGGGTCGCCGGGGCGCTCCGCCACGTGACCGCGCCGGTGATGACGCCGGCGACCAGCGAGCCGAGCGCCCACAGGGCGAGCAGCACGCCGGCGATCGCCTTGTCGCCGAGCGAGTCGGCGAAGGCGACGGTCACCACCTCGGTGGAGCCGAACAGGCCGCCCAGCGCGAAGCTGATCAGCGCGACCGGGAGCAGCCGCCGCCACGGCATCGCGACCTTGACGCCGTCGGTGTGGCGCCGGGTGCGGCGGTGGCTCGGTGCTGCGCAGCGAGCAGAAGATGAGGGTGCCGACCAGTCCGAAGACGATCGCGGCGACCAGGCCGGCGGCCGGGTCGACCGTGGTGGCGAGCACGGTGGCCAGCGGCGGGCCGGACAGGAAGACGCACTCGTCGACCACGGCCTCGAGCGCGAACGCGGTCTGCCGCTCGGCCGGGTTGGTCAGCACGTGGGTCCAGCGGGCCCGGACCGCGGCGCCCACCGCGGGCATGGTGGCCCCGGCCAGGGCGGCGAAGATGTAGGGGAGCGGCACCCGGTAGCCGGCCTCGACCGCCCAGACCAGCAGCGAGAGGCTGACCGTGCAGATCGTGACGCCCGGGACGCAGCACCCGGGCCTGGCCCAGCCGGTCGATCAGCCGACCCTGCAGCAGGGCGGCCAGGCAGGAGGCGATGACGAACGCCGCCGAGATGCCGCCGGCCAGCGCGTAGGAGTCGGTGCGCGCCGAGATCAGCAGCACGATGCCGAGCGTGACCATCGAGATCGGCAGCCGAGCCAGGAACCCGCTCGCCGAGAACGCGGCCGCGCCCGGCGTGGACAGGACCTGGCGGTAGGCGGAGAGCACGGGCATAGCCTTCTGAGGCTAGTGCCCGGCGCCGAGATCCGCACACTCATTCCGCGGCCCAGGCACGCACCTGGCGCGTGGCGCGCTCGAACGTCCAGTCATCGGCCGCTCGCGTCGACCACGGCCTGACGCGCCTCGGCGCCAGGCACTGGCCGCGTGCCGCGGCATCAGCGTCCGCCGGCAGGCCGTCGAGCACTCGCGGCCCCGAGGGGGACGAGGTAGGCCGGCGACGCGCCGGCGTGGTCGACGACGATGCCGGCCAGCGCGGCGCCCGGGGCGACCCCGGCGACCAGCCCGGTCTGCAGCAGCGCCATCCCCTCCGTGAGCCGGGCCGCCGGCGTGACCTGCTCGATCATGGCCGTGGTCGCAATCAGCGTCGGCGCGATCGCGAAGCCGCCGACCAGCATCAACCCGGCCATCACCGCCCTCGAGTCGACCAGCGCGAGGGGTGCCATGGCCGCCACGAGCCCCAGGGCTCCCCATCGGACCCGCTGGGTGAGCCCGCGGCGGAAGGTCACCGCCCCCGTGATCGCGCCGGCGAGCAGGCTGCCGAGCGCCCACAGGGCCAGGAGCAGCCCGGACGCCGACTTGCTGCCGTGCTCGTCCGCGAACGCGACCGTGATGACCTCGGCGGCCCCGAACATCAGGCCCAGCGCGACGCAGACGACCGTCAGCGGCCCCAGGGAGCGCCAGGGCAGCGGCACCCGGGCCCCGCGCGTGCGGTCGTGGGGGTGGGCCGGTGGCTCGGTGCCGCGCTGGGCGGCGAACGCCAGGCTCCCGCCCACGCCGGCCACCACGGTGGCCGCGATGCCGGCGACCGGGTCGACCAGGGTGGCCAGCAGGGTGACGACGATCGGGCCGACCATGAAGACGGACTCGTCGACGACCGCCTCGAACGCGTAGGCCGTCTCGATCTCGTCGGGCCGGTCGAGCACGTGGGCCCAGCGGGTGCGGACGCAGGCGTCGATCGGCGGCAGGGTGCCGCCGGCCACGGCCGCGGCGGCGTACGTCGACCAGAGCGGCCAGTCGGCCCGCACGGTGACGACGAGGGCGACCATGGCCGCGCCGAAGACGATGCTGCCGAGGGCCAGCACCCGGCCCTGCCCCCGAGCATCGACGAGGCGGCCCAGGGGGAGGGCGGCAATCGCGTTGGCGACCATGTAGACCGCCGAGACCGAGCCGCCCACGCCGTAGGAGCCGGTGTCGCCCTGCACCAGCAGCAGCATCCCGAGCCCGGCCATGGACAGCGGCAGCCGCCCGACCAGCCCCGCGGCGGAGAAGGCCAGGGCCCCGGGCCGGGAGAGCACCGAGCGGTACTTCGAGAGCATCGGGGCAAACCTAGGGCCGACCACCCCCACTCCGGCCCTCTCTAGACTCGCCGCGTGGAGGGTCCCGACGTCGCGCCGTACGACGCCCTGCTCCTCGTCTCGTTCGGTGGCCCCGAGAAGCCCGAGGACGTCGTGCCGTTCCTGGAGAACGTCACGGCCGGCCGGGGTATCCCGCGCGAGCGGCTGGTCGAGGTCGGAGCCCACTACGAGCTCTTCGGCGGCCGCTCGCCGATCAACGACCTCAACCGCGACCTGGTCAGGGGCCTCGAGGCCGACCTGGCCGCGGCCGGCATCGACCTGCCCGTCTACTGGGGCAACCGCAACTGGGACCCCTACCTCACCGACGCCGTGCAGCGCATGAAGGACGACGGGGTGACCCGGGCGGCCTGCTTCCTCACCAGCGCCTACTCGTCCTGGTCGTCCTGCCGGCAGTACCGCGAGAACCTGTTCGACGCCGTGTCGGCCGTCGCCGCGGCTGGGGGAGGCGCGCCGGTGCTCGACAAGCTCCGGCACTACTTCAACCACCCGGGGTTCGTGGAGCCGGTGGTCGACGCGGTGCTGGCCGCGCTGACCGCGCTCGGTGACGAGCTGCGCGCCGGAGGCCCACCTGGTCTTCGTCACCCACTCGATCCCCCTCTCGATGGCCGACACCGCCGGCCCCGACGGCGGGGCCTACGTCGCCCAGCACCTCGACGTCGTGGCGGCGGTGACGGCCCGGATCACCGAGGAGACCGGGATCGCTCATCCCCACGACCTCGTCTACTGCTCCCGGTCGGGGTCGCCGCAGGTGCCCTGGCTGGAACCCGACGTCAACGACCACCTCGAGGGGCTGGCGAAGGACGGCGCGCCGGCCGTCGTCCTCGTCCCGGTCGGATTCGTCTCCGACCACATGGAGGTCGTCTACGACCTCGACACCGAGGCGTTGGCCACCGCCGAGCGGCTCGGCCTCCCGGCCCGGCGCGCGGCCACCGCGGGGACCGACCCCCGCTTCGTCGCGATGGTCCGGGACCTGCTGCTCGAGCGCGCCGCGGTCGAGCGAGGCGAGGACGTCGTCCGGGCCGGCGTCGGCGCGATCGGCCCGCTGTGGGACCGCTGCCCGGTCGGCTGCTGCCCGAACCCGCGTGGCGACCGCCCCGCTCTCTGCGGGGAGGCCCCGTGACGCTCCCTTCCGAGCTGGCCGACGACCTGCTCGAGCTCGGCGTACGCACCGCTCGCGAGGCCGGTCGGCTGATCCAGTCCGGCGCGGCGCGCGGGGTGACGGTCGCGGCCACCAAGTCCAGTGACGTCGACGTGGTCACCGAGTCCGACCGGAGCGCGGAGCGGCTGATCCGCAAGGCGCTCCTCGACGCACGCCCGGACGACGCGGTCGTCGGCGAAGAAGGGGACGACGAGCCCGGGACCTCCGGCGTCCGCTGGATCGTGGACCCGATCGACGGGACCGTGAACTTCCTCTACGGCATCCCGCAGTACGCCGTGTCCATCGCCGCCGAGCTCGACGGCGAGATCGTGGCCGGAGTGGTGCTCAACGTCGCGACCGGTCACGAGTACACCGCCACCCTGGGCGGGCCGGCGCAGCGCGACGGCGTGCCGATCCGGGTCCGCGCCGTGGTGCCGCTGGCCGAGCGGCTGATCGGCACCGGCTTCTCCTACGAGGCGCACCAGCGCCAGATCCAGGCCGCGGCGTTGCTGCACCTGCTGCCGCGGATCCGCGACATCCGCCGGTTCGGCTCCTGCGCGCTCGACCTGTGCGGGGTGGCCCAGGGCTCCCTGGACGGCTACCTGGAGGAAGGCGTCAACCTCTGGGACCACGCCGCCGGCGGGCTGATCGCGACCGCCGCCGGGGCCCGGGTGGAGACCGCCCGGGGGGTCGGTGGCCGGCCGATAGTCATCGCCGCTCCGGAGGGTGGTTTCGACGAGTTCAGGTCTGCGATCGCCGAGGCTGGGTACCTCGCGGTCTCGGGCTCGTGAACCCGCTCCCGAGCGGGGAATAGCCGCCCGTCACCAGATGTTCAACCCCCGCATCGTCCGCCGGTGTGACCGTTCCCGGGCCAATGGTGCACAATCCTCCCCTGCCGACGACGTACCACGTCGGTCTCGGGGGATGACAGACGTGAGGAACGGCCGAAGGGAGTGAAGAGACATGGCGACTGACTACGACGCCCCGCGCAAGAGTGAAGAAGACCAGTCCGAAGAGAGCATCGAAGAGCTCAAGGCGCGTCGCCACGACAAGAACTCCGGCAAGGTCGACGAGGACGAGGCCGAGGCGGCCGAGTCCTTCGAGCTCCCGGGTGCGGACCTTTCGCACGAGGAGCTCGCGGTCGAGGTGAAGCCCAAGCAGGAGGACGAGTTCACCTGCATGCTCTTTTTGCGTACCTTTCGCACAGCTCGCGGTCGAGGTGAAGCCCAAGCAGGAGGACGAGTTCACCTGCATAGCTGCTTCTTGGTCCACCACCGGAGCCAGCTGGCGGACGCCAAGAAACTGATCTGTTTCGACTGCGCCTAGTCACCAGCTTTGACGCTGACCCGGCAGAGACTTCTGCCGGGTCAGCGTCTTTTCACGTCAGGTGCAGGGTCGGCGTCACTCCTCGTCGCCGGCGCGGAGCCCCGGCGGCAGATGGCCGGTGGACCGGGTGTAGTAGCTCGCCGCGCGCCGCTGCGCCACCATCCGGGCGAGCGCGACCATCGCACCGGTGAGCGCGGACCACACGACGGCCTCGCCGAGGCCCACGTCGGGGTCGGCAGGGTTCTCGGGCGGGTTCTTGCCGGCCGCGGCCCGCCAGGACTGGTCGAGGAGCTTGCGGGTCAGCGCGGCCGCGCCGAGGCCCGCGACCAACGAGAAAGCGGTCCACACCCTGTCCGAAGCCATGGCCGGACAGTACCCATCACGCCTGCGATCGCTGCGCCAGCCCCTTCACTGCCAGGGCGAGCTCGTCGGGGTGCCGCGAGCACACCAGCCAGTACGGCGCGGGGTCGGCCGGGTCGACGATCTCCACCCGGACCGCGCGCTTGAGGTAGGGACGCAGCAGCAGGTACGCCCGGGCGTCCGCCTCCGGTCCGGCGACCCGACGGGTCTCCTCGGCGTCCAGGGCCGCGACCGCGCCGAGGTGGACCGCCTCGATCCTGGCCCGGCCGGCCCGGAGCCAGCCGGCGTCGACGCTCACCCGGGCGCTGCCGTAGCTGAGGAGGAGCGCCGTCAGCAGCGCCAGTGCGATCCCGGTGCAGACCCAGGCCGCCGGCCCCGGCACCGCCACCACCAGCGCCAGCCACAAGGTCGCGACCAGCATCACGCCCTGCACCCACCACCGCAGCGGGACGCCCAGCCGCTCGTCGTACGGGGCCGGGTCCACGCTGCGGATCCTCCCACCCGGCGCGTCGTCTAGTGCCCTGGGTGGGGGTGTTCGTCTGCTTGGCGTGCTCAGCGTGCGTGCGGCGCAAGGCGCCGGAACGACGACGCTGTAGGCCCATCATCGAGTGACGGCAACGCCGCGACGTGCGTGCGATCAGTGCGCGAAGCGCACGAAGACCCTCATCCAGGGCACTAGGGTCCGGCGGGTGGAGCTCCCGGTGCCCGTCGTCCGCCTCGACCCCGACCTCCCGCTGCCGGCGTACGCGCATCCCGGTGATGCGGGGGCCGACCTGGTGACCGCGGTCGACGTCACCCTGCAGCCGGGGGAGCGGGCCCTGGTGCCGACGGGGATCGCGATGGCGGTCCCCGAGGGGTACGTCGCGCTGGTGCACCCGCGCTCCGGCCTGGCCGCCAGGCACGGGCTGTCGATCGTGAACACGCCGGGCACCATCGACGCCGGCTACCGCGGCGAGGTGAAGGTGCTGCTGGTCAACCTCGACCCGACCGAGCCGATCGAGCTGCGCCGAGGCGACCGGGTGGCCCAGCTGGTCCTCCAGCGGGTCGAGCAGGCGGCGTTCACCGAGGTGGAGGTCCTGCCCGAAAGCGTGCGAGGGGGAGGCGGCTACGGTTCTACTGGAGGCTTCGGGACCGCAGACCCGGCCCGCGACCCAGGGAGCGACCGCACGTGAAGTTCCGCCGCAAGGCGCAGTCCGACGCCGTCGAGGACGACGGCACCGTCGACGACCTCGACGACGACCTCGTCGAGGAGGAGGAGACCGACGCCGAGGACCTGCTGGCGGACGGCCCGTTCGACTCCGAGGAGCTCCCGCCCGGAGGAGGTCGAGCGCCTGGACCTCGGCTCGCTCCTGATCATCGCCGAGCCCAACCGCGAGCTGCGCCTCCAGGTCGACGAGGCGAGCGGGATCGTGCAGTCCGTGGTCATCGCCGGCCCCGACGGAGCGCTCGAGCTGCGGGCCTTCGCGGCGCCGCGCAACGGCGACCTCTGGTCCGAGGCCCGCCCGAAGATCGCCGCCGAGGTCGCCCAGGCCGGCGGCACGGCCACCGAGCGCGAGGGGCCGTGGGGCACCGAGCTGATCTGCGAGGTCGGCCAGCGCAAGGGCGGCACCCAGGTGTCCCGGGTGATCGGCATCAACGGTCCGCGCTGGATGCTGCGCTGCTCACTCCTCGGAGCCGCGGCGTCCCGGCCCGACGACGCGAAGGACTGGGAGGAGAGCATCCGCAAGGTCGCGGTGCACCGCGGCGCCCATGCGATGCCCGTGGGCGAGGGGCTGCCCGTCGTCGTGCCCCCGCAGGCCCGACGCACGGACCAGCCCGGCTGACGCCCCGAGTCGATGAGTCCACGATGACGAAGAAGAAGCTGCGGCAGCACCATCAGCCGCTGGGCCAACCCGGCCACCCAGGACACCCACCACCTGCGCAAGGAGTACGCGCGGGCCGGCAAGTCCGGCGCCATCTCGATCGCCGATGCTCCCGACCGTGAGCGGGTGACGCTGCGCGGCTCCCTGCGGACGGTCACGCTGCGCCCGCGCGCCGGCGTACCGGCCCTGGAGGCGGAGCTCAACGACGGCTCCGGCGTCATCACCGTGGTCTGGCTGGGCCGCCGGCGGATCGCCGGGATCGAGCCCGGCCGGGCGATCGAGGTCGAGGGCCGGATCGGCGCGTACGCCGGCGTCCGGCTCATGTACAACCCGCGCTACCAACTCATCCCATGAGCACGAACCCGAGTCCGTCGAAACCGTCGACGAGAAGCCACTGCCCACGGTCGAGACCGTCGAGGCGATGGTGCGCGCCCAGATGGCCAAGGCGCTCGGCGGCAGGCGCGGGATCATCGAGGCCGCGATCCCCGGCCTGCTCTTCACGATCCTCTGGCTGACCACCAAGGACATCCGGCTCGCGCTGATCGTGAGCGGGGCGGGTGTCGCCATCGCACTCGTGGCCCGGCTGCTCCAGCGCTCGACCGTCCAGTACGTCTTCAACGCGGCGTTCTCGATCGCGATCGGCTACGTGTTCACCCGCATCGCGGCCAACGCCGGCGGCGACGCGTCCGACCAGGCGCTCGCGTTCTTCCTGCCCGGGATCCTCTACAGCCTCGGCTACACGCTGGTGTTCGGCACCTCGTCGCTGTTCGGCTGGCCGCTCGTGGGATTCATGCTCGGCAGCGTGACGGGCGACCCGCTGGCCTGGCACGAGGACAAGCAGGTGGTGAAGCTCTGCACCCGGCTGACCTGGGTGCTGCTGGCTCCCGGCGCGATCGGGGTGCTCCTCCAGGGCCCGATCTGGCTGCTCGGCTGGTCCGGGACGATCAACGCCGACACGGCCGTGCTGATCATCGCGATCCTGCGGCTCGGCCTCGGCTGGGCGCTCCGCATCGCGTCGTTCCTGACCGTCATCTGGCTGCTGGCCCGGAACGCCACTCCGATCGAGAAGCAGCTCCAGGCAGGTCCCGAGCCGGCCTGAAGCCGGGTCACCGTTGCGCGCCTTGCGGCCGCGCGTCAGTCCTTGCTGCCGTGCTCGGTCGGTGCGAGGAGCCGCTCGAGCTCGTCCTCGCGGTCCTCGGGTACGACGAAGAGCAGCTCGTCGCCGGACTCGACCGGCTGCTCGGCGTCCGGGACGTAGACCTGGCCGTCGCGCAGGATCGACACCAGCGCGCAGTTGTCGGGGAACGGGATCAGCCCGGTGGGCTTCCCGACGTACGGCGAGTCGGCGGGCAGCGTGAGCTCGACGAGGTTGGCGTTGCCCTGGCGGAACGTGAACAGCCGGACCAGGTCGCCGACGGTCACAGCCTCCTCGACCAGGGCCGACATGATGCGCGGCGTCGAGACGTTCACGTCGACGCCCCAAGCCTCCGTGAACAGCCACTCGTTGTTCGGGTGGTTGACCCGGGCCACCGTGCGTGGCACGCCGAACTCGGTCTTGGCCAGCAGCGAGGTGACCAGGTTGGCCTTGTCGTCGCCGGTGGAGGCGATCACGACGTCGCACTTGTCGAGCCGCGCCTCCTCGAGCGAGGACAGCTCGCAGGAGTCGGCCAGCAGCCACTCGGCGTCGGGCACCCGCTCCGGCTTGATCGCGTCGGAGTCCTTGTCGATGAGCAGGACCTCGTGGCCGTTCTGGATCAGCTCCCGGGCGATCGAGCGGCCGACTGCACCGGCACCGGCGATGGCGACTCTCGCATGGACCTCTCACTGCGCTCCTCGGGTCCGGCGTCGATGATCTTGAACGCGTGTGCGGCGTTCTCCTCGCGCATCACCAGGTGGATCAGGTCGCCCTCCTGGATCACCGACTCACGGTTGGGGAGGATCCCCTCGCCGAGCCGGTCGATCCACGCGATCCGGCTGCTGGTCTGCTCCTGGAAGTGGATGGTCCGCTGGCCGACCCACTGCTCGGGGATCGGCACCTGGTCGACCCGGATCGTGCCGGACGGGTCGCGGAAGTCCGCCTCCGCGCCCGCGGGCAGCAGCCGACGCAGCACCTGGTCGGCGGTCCACTTCACGGTGGCCACGGTCGTGATGCCGAGCCGCTGGTAGACCTCGGCGCGGCCCGGGTCGTAGATGCGGGCCACGACCTGCTGGATGCCGAACGTCTCGCGGGCCACCCGGGCGGCGATGATGTTGGAGTTGTCGCCGCTGGAGACCGCCGCGAAGGCATCGGCGCGGCGGATGCCGGCCTTCTCCAGGACGGCCTGGTCGAAGCCGTAGCCGGTGACCTTGTCACCGTTGAAGCCCGGGCCCAGCCGCCGGAAGGCGTCCGGCTCGCTGTCGATGACCGACACCGTGTGGTTGCGGTCCTCGAGGCTCCGGGCGAGGGTCGAGCCGACCCGCCCGCAGCCCATGATCACGACATGCACCCGGCCACGGTATCCGCTGCCGCGCCCGGCTGACGTCGTTGGCTGCGGATCCGGCGTGCGGGGTGCGTACGCTTGCGGCTCGTGGGTGTCGGCGACGTCTCCAAGCGGATCCTGCTGGGACGCAAGCTGCGCAGCTCCCAGCTGGGCGAGACGCTGCTCCCCAAACGGGTCGCGCTGCCGGTCTTCGCCAGCGACGCACTCTCGTCGGTCGCCTACGCCCCCGACGAGATCTTCATCATGCTGTCCCTGGCCGGCGCCTCCGCCTACGTGTGGTCGTGGAAGATCGGCATCGCCGTCGCGGTGGTCATGCTGACCGTCGTCGCGTCGTACCGCCAGAACGTGCACGCCTACCCGAGCGGCGGCGGCGACTACGAGGTCGCGACCGTCAACCTGGGCCAGAACGCCGGCGTCACGGTCGGCGCCGCGCTGCTGGTCGACTACGTGCTGACCGTGGCGGTGTCGATCTCGTCGGGCGTGCAGAACGCCGCGTCGGCGATCCCGGCCTTCTCCGGCCACGAGGCGATCGTCGCGTCGGTGCTCGTCGTGGTGCTGATGGCGATGAACCTGCGCGGCGTCCGGGAGTCGGGGACGCTGTTCGCGATCCCGACCTACGGCTTCATGATCGGCATCATGGGGATGGCCCTCTACGGGCTGCTGCTCGGCCTGACCGGAGACCTGCCTCCGGTCGAGAGCGCGAACCTCACCATCGCGCCGGCGCCCGGCTACGAGGACGAGCTGACCAACATCGGGCTGATCGTGCTGCTGGCCCGCGCGTTCTCGTCCGGCTGCGCCGCGCTCACCGGCGTCGAGGCGATCTCCAACGGCGTCCCCGCGTTCCGGAAGCCGAAGAGCCGCAACGCGGCCACCACGCTGCTCCTCCTCGGCACCATCGCGATCACCATGCTGCTGAGCATCATCGCGCTGGCCCGCAACATGGGGATGCGGTACGTCGACCCGAACGACATCGACCGGCTGCGCACCGCCGACGGCCAGCAGCTGGCCGCCGACTACGACCAGCACACCGTGATCGCGCAGCTGTCCAAGGCGATCTTCAGCGACTTCCCGCCGGGCTTCTACTTCGTGGTCGCGATGACCGGCATCATCCTGGTGCTCGCGGCGAACACGGCGTTCAACGGCTTCCCCGTGCTCGGCTCGATCCTCGCGCGCGACGGCTTCGCGCCCCGGGCGCTGGGCTCGCGCGGCGACCGGCTGGCCTACAGCAACGGCATCGTGTTCCTCGCCGTGATGGCGATCATCCTGATCCTGGCCTTCAACGCGGAGACCAGCCGGCTCATCCAGCTCTACATCGTCGGCGTCTTCGTGTCGTTCAACCTCAGCCAGCTCGGGATGATCCGGCACTGGACCCGGCACCTGAAGACCGAGAGGAACCCCGCGGTCCGCCGCCGGATGTACCGCTCCCGCGCGATCAACACCTTCGGCCTCGGCATGACCGCCGTGGTGTTCGTGATCGTGCTGGTGACCAAGTTCTTCGCCGGCGCCTGGATCGCGATCGTCGCGATGGTCATCTTCTACGTGATCATGAAGGCGATCCGGCGGCACTACGACAACGTGCAGGCCGAGCTGGCCGCCGACGAGGACGACAAGATCATGCCCACGCGGGTGCACGCGATCGTCCTGGTCTCCAAGCTGCACAAGCCGACGCTCCGGGCGCTCGCGTTCGCGAAGGCGACGCGGCCCAACGTGCTCGAGGCGGTCTACGTCTCGACCAGCCCCGAGGACACCAGCCGGCTGCTGGAGGAGTGGGACCAGCGCCGCATCGACGTGCCGCTCAAGGTGCTGCACTCGCCGTACCGCGAGCTGATCCGGCCGATCGTCGAGTACGCCACCGAGATCAAGATGGCCAACCCGCGCGGCGTCGTCGCGGTGTACATCCCGGAGTACGTCGTCGGCCGCTGGTGGGAGCAGCTGCTGCACAACCAGACCGCCCTGCGGCTCAAGGGCCGGCTGCTGTTCACGCCCGGGGTGATGGTGACCTCGGTGCCGTACCAGCTGCGCTCGTCCGAGATCGCGCGCGAGCGGGAGCTGCGCGAGGAGTTCCGCGTCCGCCCCGGTGACCTGCGCCGCGGCGAGGTCGACCGGCGCGGCGACGGCCGGCGCGGCGACGGCCGGGACGTGCACCGCTGAGCCCCGCGCGCCGACCCCGCACCCGCCGACCGCGGGGGAGGTCCCACGTCGGGGAGCGGTACGACGTGGTGGTGGAGCGGGTCGCCCACGGCGGCCACTGCGTGGCGCGGCTGCACGCCACCGACGGCCCCGGCCGGGTGGTCTTCGTGAGGCACGCGCTGCCCGGCGAGCGGGTCGTCGTCGAGATCACCGAGGGGACCGACGGAGACAGGTTCTGGCGCGGCGACGCCGTCGAGGTGCCCGAGCCCTCGCCGGACCGGGTCGACCCGCCCTGCCCGTACGCCGGCCCCGGCCGCTGCGGGGGCTGCGACTTCCAGCACGTGACGCTGGCGCGGCAGCGGTCGCTCAAGGCGGACGTGGTCCGCGAGCAGCTCTCCCGGCTGGCCGGCCTCGAGCTCGACGTCACCGTGGAGCTGGTGCCCGGCAGAGCCTCCTCATGAGGAGGACGGACTGCGCTGGCGGACCCGGCAGCGCTACGTCGCCCTGCCCGGCGGCAGGCGGGGGATGCGCAAGCACCGGTCGCACGAGGTGGTCGAGGTCGACGACTGCCTGATCCACGGTCCTCCGGCCGACCACGCCGTGCACGGCATCGGGTTCGAGGTGGAGGACGACGGCTTCTGGCAGGTGCACCCCGGCGCCCCGATGGTGCTCGTCGACACCGTCCTGGACTTCCTGGCCGCACGGCCGGGGGAGTCGGTGCTCGACCTGTACGCCGGCGTCGGGTTGTTCGCGCGGTTCCTGGCCGACGCGGTCGGCGATCCGTCCGGCGTGACGCTGGTCGAGGGCGACCCGCGCGCCTGCGCGCACGGCGAGGCGAACGTGCCCGGCGCCACGGTCCTCCACGGTGACGTCGGCGCGGTCCTCGAGGAGCTCCCGGTGGCGCCGGTCGACCTGGTCGTGCTCGACCCTCCGCGCGAGGGCGCCCGCCGTACCGTCGTCGGAGCAGTCGCAGCCAGGGCACCCCGCGCGGTCGCCTACGTCGCGTGCGACCCGGCCGCCCTGGCCCGGGACATCGCGATCTTCGCCGAGCACGGCTACGTGCTCGAGCGGCTGCGCGCCTTCGACCTGTTCCCCATGACCCACCACGTCGAGTGCGTCGCGCTGCTGGTGCCGGTTTCCTGACCCACGAGTCAGTGCCTCGATCCCGTCCGCAGACGCGTGGCCGTCACGTAGAGTGCGGGCTGCCGATGGTCCCAACCGTTTCTCGGAGGCTGAGCCCTTGCGCATCCTCGCAACCTCGGGCGGCTTCCTGCCCTCCGCGACAGGGCCGCTGCGCTCGCGCCGCGGCCCGATCATCGAGCACGCCATCCACCTGGCGGGCGACCCCGAGCGGCCGCGGTTCTGCTACCTCGGCACCGCCGGCGGCGACTCGCTCACCGGCACCACCGCCTTCTACAACGCCTTCGCGGGCTCCGACGTCCGCGCCACCCACCTCGAGCTGTTCACGATGCCGAACGTCGACGACATCCGCGCCCACCTGCTCTCCCAGGACGTCATCTGGGTCGGTGGCGGGTCGGTCGCGAACCTCCTGGCCGTCTGGCGGGTGCACCGCGTCGACGAGGTGCTGCGCGAGTGCTGGGAGAGCGGGGTCGTCCTCAGCGGTGTCTCGGCCGGGTCGATCTGCTGGTACGTCGGCGGCCCCACCGACAGCTACGGCGCCGACCTGCGCCTCTCGCCGCCGGGCCTCGGCCTCCTGCCCTACGGCAACGGCGTCCACTACGACAGCGAGGAGCAGCGCCGGCCGCTGCTGCACGCGCTCGTCGAGAAGGGCGACCTGCCCACCTCGCACGCCACCGACGACGGCGTCGGCCTCGTCTACGACGGCACCGAGCTGGTCGAGGCGGTCGCGGACCGGCCCGGCGTAGCGGCCTACGTGATCGAGCGGCAGCCCGACGGCACCGTCACCGAGACGCGGATCGAGCCCCGGCTGCTGGGCTGAGCCGGGCGCAGGGTTACCCGGGTACCCGGGTAACCCTGACGATCTGGGCCGTTGCAACACCCCAGATGGTCAGGGAAAGGCCGAGATCCCTGGCGGGCGCTCGCTTCCCCTCTCGACGTCATGTATCTTGATATCAAGAGACTTCCATGCGGGTACCGACCGGTCGGCTTGCGACGGCAGGATGGGCAGCGAAGCCCGCGCAGACGAGGAGATGGTGAGCAGTGGCCAGCAAGGACAGCTTCGGTGCCAAGAGCAGCCTCGACGTCGGCGGGACGTCGTACGAGATCTTCGCCTCGACAAGGTGGCCGGTGAGGGGCTCGACGTCGCGTCGCTGCCGTACAGCCTCAAGGTCCTGCTGGAGAACCTGCTCCGCACCGAGGACGGCGCGGACATCACCGAGGAGCACATCCGCGCCCTCGCAGGATGGGACGCCGACGCCGACCCGGACAAGGAGATCCAGTTCACGCCGGCGCGGGTGATCATGCAGGACTTCACCGGCGTCCCGTGCGTCGTCGACCTGGCCACCATGCGCGAGGCGATGGCCGACCTCGGCGGTGACCCGACGAGGATCAACCCGCTCGCGCCCGCTGAGCTGGTGATCGACCACTCGGTGATCGCCGACGTCTTCGGTACGCCGGAGGCGTTCGAGCGCAACGTCGAGATCGAGTACGAGCGCAACCGCGAGCGCTACCAGTTCCTGCGCTGGGGCCAGGGCGCCTTCGAGGACTTCAAGGTGGTCCCGCCCGGCACCGGCATCGTCCACCAGGTCAACATCGAGCACCTCGCCCGCGTCGTGTTCACCCGCGAGATCGATGGTGAGCTCACGGCGTACCCCGACACCTGCGTCGGCACCGACTCCCACACCACGATGGTCAACGGCATCGGCGTGGTCGGCTGGGGCGTCGGCGGCATCGAGGCCGAGGCCGCGATGCTCGGCCAGCCGGTGAGCATGCTGATCCCGCGCGTGGTCGGCTTCAAGCTCAGCGGCGACCTGCCCGAGGGCGCGACCGCCACCGACCTGGTGCTGACCATCACCGAGATGCTGCGCAAGCACGGCGTGGTCGGGAAGTTCGTCGAGTTCTACGGCCCCGGAGTGTCGGTGCTGCCGCTGGCCAACCGGGCCACCATCGGCAACATGAGCCCGGAGTTCGGCTCCACGATCGCGGTCTTCCCGATCGACGAGGAGACGACCAAGTACCTCAAGCTCACCGGGCGCACCGAGGAGCAGCTCGCGCTGGTCGAGGCCTATGCCAAGGAGCAGGGGCTCTGGCACGACCCGGACGCCGAGCCGCGCTTCTCCGAGAAGCTCGAGCTCGACCTGGCGACCGTCGTACCGTCCCTGGCCGGGCCGAAGCGGCCGCAGGACCGCGTCTCGCTGTCCGAGGCCAAGGAGTCCTTCCGCGGTGCGCTGGCCGACTACGTCGACGGCAGCGAGAAGCAGGACACGAAGGGGTACGACGAGGCGGTCGAGGAGTCGTTCCCGGCCTCGGACGCACCGAGCCACGCCAACGGCAACGGCAAGCCGTCCAAGCCGTCTGCGGCTCCGAAGGACGGTGGCCGCGCGAGCAACCCCGCCATCGTCACCATCGATGGTCAGGAGGTCGAGGTCGACCACGGCGCCGTCGCGATCGCCGCGATCACGTCGTGCACCAACACCTCGAACCCCTCGGTGATGATCGGCGCCGCCCTGTTGGCCAAGAAGGCCGTCGAGAAGGGGCTGACCAGCAAGCCGTGGGTCAAGACCACACTGGCGCCGGGCTCCAAGGTGGTCTCGGACTACTACGAGAAAGCCAACCTGACGCCGTACCTCGACAAGCTCGGGTTCAACCTCGTCGGCTATGGCTGCACGACCTGCATCGGCAACTCCGGTCCGCTGATCCCGGAGGTCAGCCAGGCGGTCAACGACAACGACCTCGCGGTCGTCTCCGTGCTCTCCGGCAACCGCAACTTCGAGGGCCGGATCAACCCCGACGTGAAGATGAACTACCTGGCGTCGCCGCCGCTGGTGGTCGCCTACGCGCTCGCCGGCTCGATGGACGTCGACCTGTTCAAGGACCCCCTCGGGCAGGACCAGGACGGCAACGACGTCTTCATGAAGGACGTCTGGCCGACCGCCAAGGAGGTCGAGGACGTGATCGCGACCGCGATCACCTCCGAGATGTTCACCACCGACTACGCCGACGTGTTCGCCGGCGACAAGCAGTGGCAGGAGCTGCCCACCCCCGAGGGCAACACCTTCGAGTGGGATCCCGAGTCGACGTACGTCCGCAAGCCGCCGTACTTCGACGGCATGCCCGACGAGCCGGAGCCGGTCACCGACATCGAGGGCGCCCGGGTGCTGCTGAAGCTGGGCGACTCGGTCACCACCGACCACATCTCCCCGGCCGGCGCGATCAAGAAGGACTCGCCCGCGGGCAGCTACCTCGCCGACCACGGTGTCGAGCAGCGCGACTTCAACTCCTACGGCTCACGTCGCGGCAACCACGAGGTGATGATCCGCGGCACGTTCGCCAACATCCGGCTGCGCAACCAGCTGGCGCCGGGCACCGAGGGCGGCTTCACCCGCGACTTCACCACCGGTGAGGGCGACGACGCCGAGGTCACCACGGTCTACGAGGCGTCCGAGCACTACCTGTCCGCGGGCACGCCGCTCGTGGTCCTGGCCGGCAAGGAGTACGGCTCCGGCTCCTCGCGCGACTGGGCCGCCAAGGGCACCGCGCTCCTCGGCGTGCGGGCCGTGATCGCCGAGTCGTACGAGCGGATCCACCGTTCCAACCTGATCGGCATGGGCGTGCTGCCGCTGCAGTACCCCGAGGGCGAGACCGCCGAGTCGCTGGGCATCACCGGCGAGGAGACCTTCTCCTTCACCGGCGTCACCGGGCTGAACGACGGCTCCACGCCGCGGACCGTGAAGGTCACGGCGAACGACACCGAGTTCGACGCCGTGGTCCGGATCGACACCCCTGGTGAGGCCAACTACTACCGCAACGGCGGGATCATGCAGTACGTCCTGCGCAGCCTGCGCAAGGCCTGAGCGATTCGTCTGCGGTCTGACCGGCTTTTCGCCGCGCGTGACCGCAGACGAATCGGGGTTGGGTGTGTCAGGGTGCGGCCATGTCGCTGCGCAGGGCCTTGACGGCCGTCCTCGTACCGCTCGTCGCCGTCCTCGTGACGGCGTCCGACCGGCACCGCGGGCGCCCACCAAGCGGAGCCAGCGCAGCGGCTGGGCATCCCGCGCACCTACGACGCGGCGCTGGCCCACTTCGACGTGTCCAACGACATGAGGGCGCTGAAGAAGTTCGTCACGCCCAGCGGCAACATCTACTGCAACGTGGGCACCAGCGGGCCCAAGGGCTGCGAGATCAACGTGGGGTCGGTCAAGGACCCCGACGTCTGCTCCGGGACGCCGGTCTCTGACCGGGTGGGACGGATCGAGTTCCGGCACGGCCGCGCGGTCCCCGTGTGCAACACCGACACGATCCGCAAGCCTGGCGCGAAGGTGCTGCCGTACGGCTCGGCGACGACGGTCGGCAAGCTCGCCTGCCTGAGCGAGAAGACCGGGGTCATCTGCATCAACCTCAAGAAGCCCGAGGGGTTCTTCCTGCACAAGGGCGAGTACGTCATCTTCAACGCCGGCTGACCCGCCGGCGCTGGAGCTCCACCGCTTCGCTGATCGCCCGGGCCACAGCGGCCGGGTCGGCGCGGTCCAGCTCGACCACGACCATCATGTGGCTCTCGAACCGCGGCGGGACGCCGAAGGTGTCCGGGTGGTCGGTGAGCAACCGCTCGCGCTGGGCGAACCCTGACCGGATCACCACCGAGGTCGGGTCCTGCCGGCGCACGACCAGCCGGTCATCGACGTACCACGCCGGCCGGGCCTCGGTGCCCTTCCGCTTGACGCCCGCGTGCTGCTCGGCGAGCCGGCCGACGTCCTCGAGATCCACCGACCCGTCAGAGGGCGTACGCCGTCTGGTGCCTCGGCTGGTAGAGCTGGACGTCGTCCGCGCCCGGCACCTGGACCATCGCGACGAGGCCGTAGCCGTGGTCGTCGGGGCCGGAGGAGAACTCGGCGCCCTTCGCGCGCAGCTCCTCCATCGTCGAGTCGAGGTCGTCGACGATGAAGCTGATCGCGTGGTGCCGCGGCGAGCTGTACTCCTCGCCGGCGGTCGGGTGCACGCCCAGCTCGCTCGGGCCGGTCTGGAAGATCAGCCAATTGAAGTCCCCGGTGCCGGCGTCGATATCCGGGAATCCGAGCACGTCGCGGAAGAACGCCCGGGTCGCGTCGGCGTCGTCGGAGTAGATCAGCGTGTGGCAGGCGAGGATCACCCGGCCACCCTGCCACGGGGCCTGCTTAGGTTGGAACCATGCTCGTTGCCTTCAGCATCTCGCCCACCGCCACCACCGAGGACGGCTCCGTCTCCGAGGCCGTGGCCGCCGCGGTCCGGGTGGTCAAGGAGTCCGGGCTCCCGTGGGAGCTGACCAGCATGTTCACGACCGTTGAGGGCGACTGGGACGAGGTGATGGCCGTCGTCAAGCGGGCCGTCGACGTCGTGGCCGAGGTCTCGCCGCGAGTCGGCCTGGTGCTCAAGGCGGACATCCGGCCCGGCTTCGAGGGCCAGCTCACCGCCAAGGTGGACCGGGTCAACGCGCTGCTCGAGGGCTGATCGCCACCTCTTCCGGGTACGTCCCCTGGTGGGGAGGGCTCGGAGGAGGGCGACAGTGGCGCGCAGGGTCATGCTACCTCGTCGCGATGTACGGCGTGCTCGCGCTCGTCGTGGTCGGCTGGGGCTGGCTGCTGACCCACACGCTGCAGGGGTCGATCGAGGGGACCGACGACGACGTCTCGCGGTGGTTCGCCGGCCAACGGACGTCCTGGCTCGATCCGGTCGCAGACGTCGGCACCCTGCTGGGCGAGACGCCGGTGGGTCTTGCGGTCGGTGCCGTCGTTGCGGTGGTCGCCGGCGTGGCACTCCGCTCGGTCGTCGCCGTCCTGCTGATCGCGCTGGCCAACGTGGGCGACGGCGGCATCTACTGGCTGGGCTCGAACGCGGACCCGCGCGATCGACCGCCGGTGCGCATCCTCGACCCGGGTCTGGTCCCCGACCACAGCTTCCCGTCGGGCCATGTGGGCACCGCGGTCGCGGTGTACGGCGGCGCGGCGCTCCTGCTCCTGCTCTGGCTGCGGAGCCGCGACCGCATGGGCGGTGCCGGACGGGTCGTCGTCGTGCTGCTCGCCTGCGTGCCGCTCTTCGTCGCGGTCAGCCGGCTCTACCAGGGCGCGCACCACCTGACCGACGTCGGCACCAGCCTGGTCTACGGCGCCGTCTGGCTGGCCGTGCTCGCGGCTCTCCTCCGACCAGGGGCCGCGCAGCCCGAACCTGCCGTGTCACGATCGGCCGGTGGACACGCAGACGCGCCAGTACCGCACCGGTGACCGTGAGGTCGTCCTCGACCTGACCCGCGACTGCGCGGCGTACGTCGCGGACCGGGGCGACGGGCTGCTCCAGCTGTTCGTGCCGCACGCGACGGCCGGCATCGCGATCATCGAGACCGGGGCCGGTAGCGACGACGACCTGCTCAGCGCACTCGGGGACCTGCTGCCCGCCGACGACCGCTGGGAGCACGCGCACGGTTCTCGCGGCCACGGGCGGTCCCACGTGATGCCGGCGTTCGTGCCGCCGCACGCCACCGTGCCGGTGCTCGAGGGGAAGCTGGCGCTCGGGACCTGGCAGAGCATCTGCCTGGTCGACCTCAACGTCGACAACGACGAGCGGACCGTCCGGTTCTCGTTCCTGGCCGGATGATCCGCGCGTACCGGCCCGACGACGAGGCCGACGTCCGCGCCGTCGTCACCGCGGCCTTCGGCGACGAGGGCGAGACCGTCGCCGCCCTCGTGGACGAGCTGCGCGCCGGCCACGCTCGCGCCGAGCTGGTGGCAGAGCAGGACGGAGCGGTCGTCGGGCACGTGCTGCTGAGCCGGTCCTGGGTCGACGCCCGCCAGGCGCTGGTCGAGGTGCTGGTGCTCAGCCCGCTCTCGGTGGCTCCCGGCCGGCAGGGCAGGGGAGTGGGCACCGAGCTGGTGGCCGCGGCGATCGACGAGGCCCGGCGGCTCGGGGCACCGGCGCTGTTCCTCGAGGGGAGCCCCGCGTACTACTCGAGCAGGGGCTTCGAGCCCGCGACGCCGCGCGGCTTCACCCGGCCGTCGACTCGCATCCCGGAGCCGGCGTTCCAGGTCGCGGTGCTCGACACCCATGAGGACTGGATGAGCGGAGCGCTGGTCTACTGCGAGCCGTTCTGGGCCCTCGACTGCGTCGGGCTCCGCGATCCCGAGCTCGAGCAGGATCGAACAGATGTTCGAATCCTGACGTAGCATCTGCGGCATGGCTCCACCGAACCCTGGGCACGTCGCCCCACCCGGCTGGCCCCGCGAGGTGCGGCCTCCCGACGCACCCGACTGGGAGCGCACGGCGGCCAACTGGCTGCTCGACCTGTGCCCGCCGGAGTACCGCGGCTACCCGGCGCTGCGCCATCACGTCGTCGTGCTCGCGCGGTTCGCGGTGCTCCACGTCGAGGGCTGCCAGACCGCGGTCAAGCGCGGCCTGAGCGAGGCCAGGGCCGAGCTGCGCGACGTGGCGACCCTCGACGTGGTCGATGCCGCGGTCGAGACCTGGCTGACGGAGGAGGCGCGCCTCTCCGGCGTACGTCGCGCCGTCGGCCTGGTCGAGGAGGCGCTGCGCGGCCGGCGCTACGTTGCCCGTCTTTGAGCGCTGGCTCAGGGCAGCGGGTCGGCCGAGCCCAGCCGCCACAGCGCGACGCCGTGCAGCCCGAGCTCGGTGGCCAGCGCGAGGCGCAGCGACGTACGAGCGTCCGTCCGACCACCACATCCGCGTGCCGTCGGAGAGCCGGGCCGTCCACTCGCCGGGCGCCTTCCGCCAGCGCGCCGTGGCGCCGTCGCGGGCGACGAGCTTGCGGGCCTGCTTGTCGGTGACGGTGCGGCCGTCCCGACCTCGTGGCCAGGTGTAGCCGTAGCCGGCCACGCCGAGGTCGACCTTCGCAGCCGGCACCACCGAGGTCACCACTCGCGACCGCCTGCCGCTGCCACGCCAGCGCACCGATCGGGCCCGGGCCCCGGACCATGGCCCGTGCTGGTCGTAGGTCATCAGCGCGAGGGTGTCGACGGCCGCCCCGAGCTCGGCCAGCCGGTAGCCACGGGCGACGTACTCCTGCGAGTCGGTCGAGGCCATCACCGCGATCGACACCGACTTCTCCGGCGCCATCCTCGTCTGCAGCTCGTTGCACCAGCATCAGCAACCCGTCGGCGTCCCGTCTTCGACATCGACTCGAGGTCGACCTGGATGCCGTCCCAGCCCTGGGTGGCGACGTACGACGCCAGCTGGGCGGCCACCGCCTGCACGTGTGCGGGGTCGCGCAGCAGCTTCGCCGCCGCCTTGGCGTCGAAGTCGCCGATGCCGGTTGCTGTAGTTGCTGAGCAGCAGCTCGGCGCGGAGCCCGTTCGCGTGCGCGCTGCCGAGCAGCCGCGTCAGGTCTGCGTCCGGCGCCGACACCGAGCCGCCGTTGCGAGCCAGCGAGACCCCGTCCACGCCCAGCGTCGCCAGGCCGTGCGCGTCCCGGGCGACTAGCGCGTCCGATGCGCCACCGAGGACGTAGCCGGTCGACGCCAGCGGGCCGCGCGCTCGGTGGCGACCGGGCGCTGCTCGGGCCGGACTCAGCGAGCGGCGGCGAGCTGCCGCCACGGTGGCCGACGCGTCGACGAGGTGCGCACGCCGACACCCTGTCACGGTTGCGCGGTTGTCCGGCGCAGCGGGTTGCGGGCACCTAACCTCGTGGCATGACCCAGACCGTCGCCTCCGTGCTGAAGGTGGGGCGCGGCGAGGGTCCGCTGGTCGACCAGCCGATCAACCCGGACTGGATCCTCGAGGGCACGCCGCACGCGCGCGTCTCAGGCTGGGCCGAGAGTCCCGACGGCACCACGTCGCACTGGACGTGGGACTGCACGGCCGGCCGGTTCCGCTGGTACTACGAGGTCGACGAGTCGATCGTGATCGTCGCCGGCTCGGTCTCGATCCAGGTCGACGACGAGGAGCCGGTCGTGCTGGCGGTCGGGGACGCGGCGTACTTCCCGGCCGGCCACTGGGTCACCTGGCAGGTCGACGAGTACGTCCGCAAGCAGGCAGTGGTCCGCGTGCCCGTCCCGCGCACGATGCAGTACGCCGTCAAGGGCATCGGCCGCCGCAAGCACCGGCTGCGCTGACCTCCCCAACTGGGACCGGGATCGACCCGCAACAGCCCGACCTAGGCTGGCCGCGCCATGGGCAGCTCTCGGCGAATGCGCCTGACCGCCACGACCCTCGTCCTCGTCGCCGCGGCGGTCGGTGGCACGGTCACGGCCGCGGTCACCACGGGCGACCGGCGCCCGGCCAACGCCGAGGCCGAGGCCGAGGCGGGCATCGCGGCCCCGGGCGCGATCGAGATGTCGATCAGCGACTGCGGCTCCGGGTGGACACCCGGTCCGGCGGGCGCGCAGGAGATCACGGTGCACAACGCCGACTTCCACCCGGGCGAGGTCCGGGTGGTCGGTGTGGACCCGAACAACAAGCGTCAGGTCTTCGCCGAGATCGAGCCGTTCGGCCCGGACACCACGGTGACCCTGCACGTCCGGCTCGCGGCGGGTCAGTACGCGCTGCAGTGCCTCTTCGACGAACAGTCGCCGATCACCGGCCCGGCGCGCACGATCACCGGAGACGCGAAGGGCGTCCGGGGCGTCGTCCCGATCCCGCAGGACCAGCTGATCCGGGCCACCCTGGGCTACACCGACTGGGTACGACGCCAGCTGCCCCGCCTCGAGCAGCAGACCCGGTCGCTGGCCCGGGCCGCGGCGGCGGGCGACCTGGCGACGGCCAAGCGCTGGTGGCTGGCAGCGCACGCCGGCTACGAGCGGCTCGGTGCGGCGTACGACGCGTTCGGCGACCTCGACGGCGTGATCAACGGGCTGCCCGCCGGCCTGCGCCGGGGGATCCACGACCCGGGCTTCACCGGCTTCCACCGCGTCGAGCTCGCGCTCTGGCGCCCGGAGTCGACCGGTCCGGCCGAGCGGCGGCACCAGGCCGACCTGCTGGCCGACGCCGTGAGCGACCTCCGCGACGAGCTCGCGACCGCCCAGCTCGACCCGCTGACCTTCTCGATCCGCGCCCACGAGATCGCCGAGAACCTGCTCCGGCCCGTGCTCACCGGCCGGGCCGACTTCGGCAGCCACAGCGACCTGGCCACGGTGGCGGCGGGGCTCGACGGCACCCGGACCGTGCTCGACCTGGTCCGCAAGCCGCTCAAGAGCCGCTACCCGCACGTGAAGAGGCTGTTCCGCGAGGTCGACAAGGCCCGCCACCTCATGGCGAGGCTGGCCCGCGGCCCGCTCGGCCACCGCGCCATCGCCGACTGGCCGCTGGCCCAGCGGCAGCGCGTCGACGCCGTCGTCGCCGAGCTGGCCGAACGGCTCGCGCCGGTGGCCAGCGTGCTCGAGCCGAGGAGGATCACGTGAGCGACGAGCCTCAGGAGCCGCGTGGCATCCAGCGCCGAGGCCTGCTCCGGGCCGGCGCGGCGGGCGCGCTCGGTGGGGCGGCCGTCGGCGCGAGCTCGTCCCGGACTGGGCCCGGCCTGCGTGCCGCACCCGCGTCCGCCGACGGCGAGACCGCGCCGGCCGAGCCGATCCCGTTCCACGGGGTCCACCAGCCCGGGGTCACCCGCGAGGTGGTCGCCAGCGCGGCGTACGTCGCCTGCGACGTGACGACCACCCGCCACCGCGAGCTGGTCGGGCTGATGAAGACGCTCACCGACCGGGCCCGCTTCCTCTCCACCGGTGGCCGGCCTCCGGACGTCGGCATCAGCAGCCCTCCCTCCGACTCCGGCGTGCTCGGCCCCGAGCTGCCGGCCGACGGGCTGACCGTCACGGTGTCGGTGGGTGCCAGCCTGTTCGACGGGCGGTTCGGGCTGCGCGGCAAGAAGCCGCGTCGGCTGACGACGATGGGCACCTTCCCCGACGACGACCTCGACCCCGACCTGTGCCACGGCGACCTGATGCTGTTGATCGCGGCGCCGCACCCGGACACGGTGCTGCACGCGCTGCGGGACCTGCTCCGCCACACCCGTGGTGCGATGCAGCCCCGCTGGCGCGTGGACGCCTTCGGCTCGCCGCCGCGCCCGTCCGGTACGCCGCGCAACCTGATGGGCTTCATGGACGGCAGCGCGAACCCGACCCCCGACGAGTTCGACCGGTTGGTCTGGGTCGGCTCCCGCGAGCCGGCGTGGACCGCCGGCGGCAGCTACCAGGTGGTCCGGGTGATCCGGATGTTCGTGGAGTTCTGGGACCGCGTCGGACTCAACGAGCAGGAGCGGATGATCGGCCGCCGCCGCGACACCGGTGCGCCACTGTCGGGGTCCGCCGAGACCGACGCCCCGGACTACGGCAACGACCCGATCGGCAACACCACCCCGCTGGACGCGCACATCCGGATGGCGAACCCGCGGACGCCGGCGACCGACAGCAGCCGGATGCTGCGCCGCGCGGTCAACTACGACCGCGGCCTCGACGCGAACGGCGACCTCGACATGGGGCTGGTGTTCACGGCGTACCAGAGCGACCTGGAACGCGCGTTCGTGACCGTCCAGAAGCGGCTCGAGGGTGAACCTCTGGTGGACTACATCTCGCCGATCGGTGGCGGTTACTTCTTCGCGTTGCCCGGCGTCCGCGACGCGGCGGACTGGTATGGGCAACGCCTGCTCTCAGGCGTAACGTGACGAACCGGCCGGCACTCCGGCCCACCTCGTCGAAGAATGCAGGAAGGGTTCTCAACTCATGCCTCGTCGTCTCGGAACCACCGTCGGCCTGTGCGCTTCCGCCGGAGCGCTCGCAGCCCTGGTCCTGACCGCCACCGTGCCCGGCTCGGACGCTGCGCCTGCGCACGTCGTCGGCGACGGTCGCCACCTCCGCGGCCGCGCTCACCGGTTCCAGCGCCTCCACCGTGGCCTTCGTCCACCCGAAGAAGGCGAAGACCAAGACCCCCATCAAGCACGTGGTCGTGATCTTCGACGAGAACATCTCCTACGACCACTACTTCGGCACCTATCCCAAGGCGACCAACAAGGGCGGGGGCACGAAGTTCAAGGCGAAGAAGAACACGCCCGAGAACGACAACCTGGTCACGTCGAAGAAGCTGAAGAAGAACCCCAACCTCTACAAGCCGTTCCGCCTCGGCCCCGACGAGGCGCTGACCTGCGACCAGAACCACAACTACACCGCCGAGCAGCGGGCTCACAACGGCGGCGCCATGGACCTGTTCGTCCAGAGCGTCAGCGTCGACACCTGCGGCGGCCTCTTCGGTGCTCCCGGCCTGACCATGGGCTACTACGACGGCAACACGGTCACGGGCCTGTGGAACTACGCCCAGAACTTCGCGATGTCCGACCGCTTCTTCGGCAGCAACTTCGGGCCGTCGACGCCGGGCGCGATCAACCTGGTGTCCGGCAACACCCACGGCTTCATCGAGGTGGACTCCGACGACGGGAGCGCCGGTCCCGCCGGCCGGAGCACTCATCGACCCCGACCCGGTCTCGGGAGTGGGCTCCATGATCGGCGACCCGCAGCCCTTCGACGACGACTGCTCCGCGCACGGCGTCAACCACCTGGTCAGGGCGACCGGCCGCAACATCGGTGACCTGCTCAACGCCAAGGGCATCACGTGGGGCTGGTTCCAGGGCGGCTTCGGGCCGACCACACCGTCGAGCGGCGGCAGCCGCGCGGTGTGCGGGGCCACGCACACCAACATCGGCGGCAACGCGGTCGTCGACTACATCCCGCACCACAACCCGTTCTCCTACTACGCCTCGACGGCCAACCCGCACCACCTGCCACCGAGCTCGATCAAGGCGGTCGGCAAGACCGACCAGGCCAACCACAACTACGACCTGTCGGTGTTCGCCCAGGCGGTCAAGGCCAAGAGCCTGCCCGCCGTCAGCTTCGTCAAGGCGGCCGCCTACCAGGACGGCCACGGCGGGTACTCGGACCCGATCGACGAGCAGCACTTCCTCGTGGACCAGATCAACCTGATCCAGAAGTCGAAGTACTGGAAGGACACCGCGATCGTCGTCGCCTACGACGACTCCGACGGGTGGTACGACCACCGGGCGGCGAAGATCACCAACGGCTCGAGCAACGCGGCCGTCGACACAGCCATGTGCGGCGGGGTCGCGGCCAGGGGTGGCTACACCGGTCGCTGCGGACCCGGGCCGCGGCTCCCGCTGCTGGTGATCTCGCCCTACGCGCGGGCGAACTTCGTCGACCACCACCAGACCGAGCAGGCCTCGATCCTTCGGTTCATCGAGGACAACTGGAAGGTCGGCAAGATCGGCGACTTCTCCTTCGACACCCGGGCGGGCTCGCTCAAGCACCTGTTCAACTTCAAGCAGCGGCGCACCATCCAGCTGTTGCTGAAGTCGAACGGCGCGGTCAAGAAGGTGAAGGGGGAGTAGCACCCGCTTGTCCCACCTCTTCGCCGGCATCGTCCTGGTCGACCGCCGGGGCCGGATCCTGCTCCAGGAGCGGGACGAGTTCCCGGCGATCGACCCGGAGAAGTGGGGCCTGGTCGGCGGCCACGTCGAGCGACGGCGAGGACGTCGAGGCGGCTGCCTACCGCGAGCTGCTCGAGGAGACCGGCGTCCGGTTGTCGCCCGGCACGCTCCAGCCGTGGCGGACGATCCAGGTGTTCCACGCGGCGTACGGCTCGGACGACCGGATGCACGTGTACGCCGCACCGCACGGCGCTCACCGACGCGGACATCGTCTGCGGCGAAGGACGGCAGATCGTGTTCGTGGAACCGGCGGCCGCCCGCGCCCTGGACCTGACGGCGTCCGCCTCGATCGTGGTCCCGGCGTTCCTCGACTCGCCCCTCTACGCCAGCATGACGACGTGACCTCCTCTCGGATCACAGGTCGTTCCCGTGCCCGGACCTGGCGCCGAGGACGTCGTCGTCGCGACCCACGGTCCGGACGAGGGGTCGGTCTTCACCGGCACCGGGGACGGCGCGATCTGGCGGGTCAGCCCCGACGGCGCCAAGATCGACCGGGTCGCCGAGACCGCCGGCCGCCCGCTCGGCCTCGAGATCGATCCCGACGGGCGGCTCCTGGTCTGCGACGCTCATCGAGGGCTGCTCCGCGTCGACACCCGCTCCGGCGGGGTCGAGACGGTGGCCGACAGCGTCGACGGCGTACGCATGGTCTTCTGCAACAACGCCGCGATCGCGTCCGACGGCACGGTCTGGTTCTCGGACTCATCCACGTCGTACGGACTCGAGAACTGGCGCAGCGACATCGTCATGGCCACGAAGTCAGGCCGATTGCTGCGCCGCGACCTGGACGGCACGACCACCACGGTCCTCGACGGGCTCGACTTCGCCAACGGCGTCGCGCTGGCCGCGGACGAGTCGTACGTCGCCGTGGCCGAGTCCGGCGGCTGCACGGTCGTGCGCCATTGGCTCACCGGCGAGCGCGCCGGCACCCGTGACCACCTCGTCCCCGAGCTGCCCGGGCTACCCCGACAACATCGCCCGCGGCTCCGACGGACTGATCTGGGTGACCATCGCCAGCCCGCCCAACTCGCTGGCCAGCCGGATCCGGGTCGGACCGATGTGGCTGCGCCGCACCGCCGAGCGGATCCCGACCGGGCTCCAGCCACGGCCGGCCCGCTGTGCCTGGGTCCAGGCCTACGACGACTCGGGCCGGCTCGTGCACGACCTTCGCCTGCCGCACGACCAGTACGCGTTCGTGACCGGCGTCCGCGAGCACGACGGCCGGGTCTGGCTGGGCAGCCTGCACGAACCGGCAATCGCTGTCGTGAGTCTCTGAGTCCGTACACTCACTGTCCATGGGTGTGCTCGACTCGATCGCCGGTCCGCGTGACCTGCGCCGGCTCTCCGACGACGAGCTCGAGACCCTCGCGAGCGAGATCCGCGACCGGCTGATCACCTCCTGTGCGCCGGTCGGCGGCCATCTCGGCCCCAACCTCGGCGTCGTCGAGCTGACCATGGCCATCCACCGCACCTTCGACTCGCCGCGCGACCGGGTCGTGTGGGACACGGGGCACCAGGCCTACGTCCACAAGATGCTCACCGGACGGGCCGCCGAGTTCGACCGGCTGCGGGTCGAGGGCGGGCTGAGCGGCTACCCGAGCCAGGCCGAGTCGCCGCACGACGTCGTCGAGAACAGCCACGCGTCCACCTCGCTGAGCTACGCCGACGGGCTGGCCAAGGCCTACGCGATCCGCGGCGAGGACCGGCACGTCGTCGCCGTGATCGGCGACGGGGCGCTCACCGGCGGCATGGCCTGGGAGGCGCTCAACAACATCGCCGTCGCGCAGAAGTCGCGGCTGGTCATCATCGTCAACGACAACGGCCGCTCCTACACGCCGACGGTCGGCGGACTCACCACCGCGCTGACCACGCTGCGCACCAGCCCGCGCTACGAGCAGGTGCTCGACGTGATCAAGCGGCGGCTCAACGCCGTGCCGGGCGTCGGGCCGGCGGCGTACGACGCCCTGCACGCGATGAAGAAGGGCGTCAAGGACGCCGTCGCCCCGCAGGGGCTCTTCGAGGACCTCGGGCTGAAGTACGTCGGGCCGGTCGACGGCCACGACCTGGCCGCGGTCGAGCACGCGCTGGCCCAGGCGAAGAAGTTCAACGGGCCGGTGATCGTGCACGCGATCACCCGCAAGGGGTTCGGCTACGACGCCGCGGAGCGCCACGAGGCCGACCAGTTCCACCAGGTCGGCCCGTTCGACCCCGACTCCGGCGAGCAGGACCCCAAGGGCAACATCTGGACCAACGCGTTCACCGACGAGATCGTCCGGATCGGCCAGCGTCGGCAGGACGTCGTGGCGATCACCGCGGCGATGATGCACCCCGTCGGGCTGCACCAGTTCCAGGCCCGGTTCCCCGAGCGCACCTTCGACGTCGGGATCGCCGAGCAGCACGCCACGACCTCCGCGGCCGGCCTCGCCATGGGCGGACTGCACCCGGTGGTCGCGATCTACGCGACCTTCCTGAACCGCGCCTTCGACCAGGTGCTGATGGACTGCGCCCTGCACCGGTGCGGGGTCACCTTCGTGCTCGACCGCGCCGGCGTGACCGGTGACGACGGGGCCAGCCACAACGGCATGTGGGACATGTCGATCCTGCAGGTCGTGCCCGGGCTGCGGCTGGCCGCGCCCCGCGACGCCACCCGGGTCCGCGAGCTGCTCAACGAGGCGGTCGACGTCGAGGACGCCCCGACCGTGCTCCGGTTCCCCAAGGGCCCGCCGCCCGACGACATCCCGGCGGTCGACACCCTCGGCGGCGTCGACGTCCTGGTCCGCAACGGTGTCAAGGACGTGCTCGTGGTCGCGGTCGGCGCGATGGCCGCCACCGCGGTCGAGGTGGCCGACCGGCTGGTCGCCCAGGGCATCGGAGTCACCGTCGTCGACCCGCGCTGGGTCAAGCCGGTCAACCCGGTCCTCCTCCAGCTCGCCCGTCAACACCGGCTGGTGGTGAGCATCGAGGACAACGGCGAGACCGGCGGCTGCGGGGCGGTGCTGCTGCAGACGCTGAACGCCGAGGGCGTGCACACGCCGTTCCGGCTGCACGCGATCCCGCAGCGGTTCCTCGACCACGCGAAGCGGGGCCGGATCCTCGAGCAGATCGGACTCACCCCGCAGGCCATCGCCCTCGGCATCGTCGAGGACATCACCGCCCTCGCCGAGGACCCGGCCGATCGGGCGCCGGCGGACGCCGACCGCACCGTCTGATCCGGTCACTCCGTGGGCGTGAGGAGTGCCTGCACCAGAGTTCGGTGAGTAGCAAGCTGACGGCGCATGTGCCCCGGGTCGCCCGTCGAGCGGCAGAGCAGGAACGCGCCCTCGAAGGTGACGAAGAGGCTGTCGGCAAGTGCGTCCACGTCGACCCGCCGGCCGCGGCGTCCGAGGGCGGCTCGCAGCAGGCCGGCGTACGCCTCCCGCCAGGTGACGACCGCGCCGAGGATCGGCTCGCCGGTGTCGGCCAGCTGTCGCTCGGTGAGCACAGACATGTAGAGGCAGCCCGACTGCGCCGACATCAGCTCGTCCGCGGTGTCCTCGAAGACCCGGACGAATGCGAGCGTCCGCTTGACCGGGTCCGTGATCGCCTCGGTGGCCGCGAGGGCGCCGTCGAGATGGGCCAGGTCGGCCGCGACGTACCGCCTCACCAGCGCGCGCCCGAGCTCGAGCTTGGACGCGAAGTGGTGGAAGAAGGCGCCCTTGGACGTCGATGCGGCATCGAGAACCTGGTCGACCGAGGTGGCTGTGAAGCCGTTCTCGATGACGAGGTGCTCGGCGGCGTCGAGGATGCGATCCCGGGTGGCAGTCCCGTCTCTGGGCATAAAGCCCTTGTACCAGACCAAACGGTCTGTTACAAACAGACCAATCAGTCTGGAACGGAACGGAGATGTTGTGACCACACTTCTGCAGGACCGCCGCTACGTCACCGACGGCGGGCTCGAGACCGACCTGATCTTCCACCACGGCGTCGACCTCCCGGAGTTCGCGTCGTTCCCGCTCGTCGAGCAGACCCAGGGGCGCGAGCTCCTCGCGCAGTACTACGACGGGTACGCCGACGTCGCCCAGCGGGCGGGCGTCGGCCTGATGCTCGAAGCCCCGACCTGGCGGGCCAACCCCGACTGGGGTCAGCGACTGGGCTACGACGCCGCCGCGCTCGACCGGGTCAACCGCGACTCGATCTCGTTCCTCCACGAGCGCCGCGACGCGCACCCGGAGCTGCACGACCAGGGAGTCCTGGTCGGAGGCATGCTCGGCCCGCGCGGCGACGGCTACGTGGCCGGCGACCGGCTGACCTCCGAGGAGTACGCCGACTACCACCGGCCCCAGCTCGCGTCGTTCCAGGACGCCGGCGCCGACCTGGCCACCGCGCTCACCCTGGTCGGCGCTGACGAGGCGATCGGCATCGTGGCGGCGGCGCGCGACGTGGGACTGCCGATCGCGGTCTCGTTCACGGTCGAGACCGACGGTCGCCTGGCCGGGGGCACCTCGCTGGCAGCGGCGATCGAGGAGGTCGATGCCGCGGGCGGCCCGGACTGGTTCCTGGTCAACTGCGCACACCCGACCCACGTCGCGCACGGGCTGGAGGGCGACGGCCCGTGGGAGCGGATCGCCGGCCTGCGACCCAACGCCAGCCAGATGTCGCACGCCGAGCTCGACGAGGCGGAGGAGCTCGACGAGGGCGATCCCGCCGAGCTGCAGGCCTCGCTCGTCGCCATGGTGTCCCGGCTGCCCGGCCTCCGGATCCTCGGCGGCTGCTGCGGCACCGACGCACGCCATGTCGCCGCTCTCTGGGGCGTCTGAGAAACTGGCCGGGTGCCCACCGAACGCCTCGTGCACATCGTCGACGAGGTCCCCGACCTGACGGGGGTCTCCGACCTGACGATGGTGCTGGTCCTCGACGGGTTCCTCGACGCCGGAAACGCCGCCGCGCACGCGGCCCGGCACCTCGCCGATCTCGACAGCGTCCGTGCGGGGCCGATCGTGGCGACCTTCGACGTCGACGAGTTCCACGACTACCGGGCCAGGCGGCCGGCGATGTCGTTCGTGCGCGACCACTACGAGTCCTACGACGCGCCGCGGCTCGTCGTTCGCCTGCTGCACGACAGCGGCGGCACGCCGTACCTCCTGCTGCACGGCCCGGAGCCGGACAACCGCTGGGAGGCGTTCGCCCGGGCGGTGCGCGAGGTCCTCGAGCGCCTGGGTGTCACCCGGGTCGTCGCGATGGGCTCGGTCCCGATGGCGGTGCCGCACACCCGTCCGATCGCGATCACGCCGCACGCGAACCGCCCCGAGCTGGTCCCGGGCGCCAGCCCCTGGCGGGGCGAGCTGCGGATCCCGAGCAGCGCCCAGTCCCTCCTCGAGCTGCGGCTGGGGGAGTGGGGCCACGACATGCTCGGCTTCGTCGCGCACATCCCGCACTACCTCGCCCAGCTCGACTACCCGAAGGCCGCCGCGGTCCTGCTCGAGCAGGTCGAGCTCGCCGGCCGGCTCACCATCGACCTCACCGAGCTGCACGAGCTGGCCCGCGAGCGGGAGACCGAGATCGAGCGCTACCTGTCCTCCAACGACGAGGTCGGTGAGGTGGTCCAGGCGCTCGAGCAGCAGTACGACGCCTTCGAGCGGGCCGAGGGCCCCGGCGAGAGCCTGCTCGCCGACGACGAGCCGATGCCGACCGGCGAGGAGATCGGCCGGCAGTTCGAGCAGTTCCTGGCCGGCCTCGACACCCAGGACGGCAACGACCCCAACGAGTCCGGGCGCGACACGTGAGCGACGCCGTGAGCGACGCCTCGGCGGTCGCGGACCTGCTCAACCTGCTCGACCTCGAGACGCTCGACGAGGACCTCTACCGCGGCGCCCACCCACCCTCGGCCCGGGCCCGGGTCTACGGCGGGCAGGTGGCCGCGCAGGCGCTGGTGGCCGGCACCCGCAGCGTGGACCCGGAGTTCGTCCCGCACTCCTTCCACTCCTACTTCCTGCTGCCCGGCGACTACGCCGTGCCGATCATCTTCGACGTGCAGCGGATCCGGGACGGCCGCTCGTTCCTCACCCGCCGGGTCACGGCCCGCCAGCACGGCCGGCCGATCTACCACCAGACCATCAACTTCCAGAAGCCCGAGGAGGGGTTCGACCACCAGGACGTCATGCCCGACGTGCCCGGCCCCGACCAGGGGCTGGACCTGTTCGACCTGATGCGCGGCCGCGGCAACGCGGATGCCGACGAGCTCGGCAAGGAGTGGGCGTCGATCGAGGTGCGCTTCCTCGGCAACTCCCGGCACGGTCTCGAGCCCGACCCGAGGCACCCGTCCCAGGCCCGGATGTGGGTGCGCTTCAGGGAGAGCCTGCCGGAGGACCCGATGGCCCACCTGGCGGCGTTCACCTACGCCAGCGACATCAGCCTGCTCGGCGCCTCGCTCGCGGTGCACGACGTCAACCCGGCCAAGGCGATGATGGCCTCGCTCGACCACACGCTGTGGTTCCACCGGCCGTTCCGCGCCGACGAGTGGTGGCTCTACGACCAGTGGTCGCCCAACGCGCACGGCGGCCGGGGCCTGGCCTTCGGTCACGTCTACACCAGCGACGGCACCCTGGTCGCGACCGCGGCCCAGGAGGGCGTCATCCGGTCCCGCCGGCCGCGTTGACGCGCGCGCCACTCCAGTCACACAGACCACACCAGCCACAGCTGTCAAGACCACGACCCTGGTCTCTTCGGCCATTTCTTCCCATTCGCCGGACGGGACAGGTGTGACGATTGTTCACTTCAACTCATGTACCGGCCGCTGCACCGATCCCCCAACCGGCGCCGACCGACCCGCAAGCACGCCGTGCTGGCGGGGGTCGGGGCGGCCGTGCTGGTCATTGGCGCCATCGCTCGGCCCGTCCGCGTCGGCGGACACCGACTCCCACTTCAACCATCACGCGTCGGCCCAGCACTACGGCACCAAGCCCACCAAGCCGGGCAAGCCGGGCAAGCCCGGCAAGCCGGGGGATGACGACGCGAACGACGCCCAGGGCGAGCACGACCCCACCGCGACCAACGGCGGCAAGCCGCTGCCGGGCGACGAGGGGCTGAGCCTGATCGAGCTGAAGCCGACCAGCCCGCCGACCACGTCGTACGAGATGCCGTTCCCCTGCAACGAGGTGTGGTCAGGCTCGACCCGCAACGGGCACAGCCCGAGCGTGCGGGCCGTCGACTTCAACTACTCCGGTGGCGATCTCGGCAAGCCGGTCGTCGCCGCCGCATCCGGCACGGTCATCACGGTGGTGGTCGGCCAGGGCAAGCCCAGCTACGGCCAGTACGTCGTGCTCGACCACGGCAACGGCGAGAGCTCGCTCTACGCGCACCTCGACTCGGTGCTGGTCACCATCGGCCAGGTCGTGCAGGCCGGCACCCAGCTCGGCACCGTCGGCGAGACCGGCAACGCCAGTGGTCCGCACCTGCACTTCGAGGAGCGGGTCGGCGGCGCCATCGTCGACGCCTGGTTCCACGGCTCGCGGTTCCCGATGAACTCCTCTGCAGGCCTCGCAGAACTGCGGCACGGTCGCGGTCACCGACATCCCCCTGGCCGGTGACATGTACGGCGGCAGGTCCGCCGAGGTGATGGTCTACCGGAAGTCGGCCCCGGCCGCGTTCCACGTGACCCGCACCGGCGCGAAGGAGCGCGTGATCAAGCTCGGCCGCGGGGCCGCGCAGCCGGTGCTCGGCGACTGGGACGGCGACGGCCGGGTCAACCCGGGCATCCGCGAGCCCGCCAGCCGGCTGTTCACGATGCAGGTGAAGCGCAGCAAGACCACGGTGAAGTTCGGCAAGAGCGGCGACCTGCCGATCGCCGGCAACTGGGACGGCAACGGGACCTGGGAGATCGGCGTACGCCGCCCGGGCAGCGCCAAGTTCCTGCTCCGCATGCCCGACGGCTCGGTCCAGAAGGTGGCCCTCGGCGACGCCAACGACCTGCCGGTCACGGGTGACTGGGACGGCAACGGCGTCACCGACCTCGGCGTCTACGACCAGGCCACCGCCACGTTCACGCTGCTGCAGAAGGACCCGATGGGCGTGGCGTTCACGACCGTCGTTCCCTTCGGCATCCCCGGTGACGTGCCGGTCACCGGCGACTGGGACGGCAACGGCATCACCGACCTCGGTGTCTGGAGCCCCGCCACCGCGACGTTCAACAAGCGTGGCGCCGTGGCCCCCACCGGCGTGATCGGCAGGGTCAAGAAGGTCCAGTTCGGCCGGCCGGCCGCCCGCTGAGACTCAGCTCGGAAGGTCGAAGACCAGGCAGGTGCTGGTCGCGGTGGCGACCGGCGTCCCCGACTCGTCGGTGACCACGCCTTCGCTGAACGCCACCCGGGAGCCACCCTTGACCAACGTGCCGGTGGCGGTCAGCGTGCCGCTGGCGGCGGTCACCGCGCGCAGGTAGCTCACCTTGATCTCGATCGAGGTGTAGCCCTTCCCGAGCGGCAGGGTGCTGTGCACCGCGCAGGCCGTCACCGAGTCGAGCAGCGTGCAGACCAGGCCGCCGTGGACCACGCCGATCGGGTTGTACGCCGACTCGTCGGGACGGCAGGTGAACGACACCCGGCCCTCCTCGACCTCCGACACCTCGAACTGGAGCAGCCCCGCGATCGGCGCCGGCGGCAGCTCGCCGCGCTGGATGGCGCGCAGGTAGTCGATGCCGGCCAGCCGCAGCCCCTGCTCGGCGCCGATCATCGGGTCGTACCACGTCACGGTTCGGGTGCGCGGCTCGCCCCAGCGCGGCGTCGGTGGTGCTCGTGGCGTCGGTGAGGGTCATCGGGTCTTGGCCAGCCTCTCGCTCTGGGTGGGGTAGCGCCGCATCCGGTTCGGGTCGTCCTGGCGCCACGGCGTGCTCCAGCCCCCAGGCCAGCAGCGCGTCCAGCACCGGCACCAGCGCGACGCCGGAGTCGGTGAGGGCGTACTCGAAGCGGGTCGGGTGGTCCTGGTAGGCGCGGCGCTCGATCACGCCCGCCTCCTCGAGGACCTTGAGCCGTGCGGCGATCCGGTCGCGGGGGGCACCGGTGCCGCGCACGATGTCGGTGAACCGCCGGCTGCCCATCACGATCTCGCGGATCACGAGGAGCGCCCACCTCTCACCGACGACCTCGAGCGAGGCGGCGATGGGGCAGGGGCGTCCCGGCAGCTGGGCGAGCGCCGGAAACGGAGTGGACACGGGTGGTAGCGTGCCACGAGTGAGTTTGGAATTCAAACCAAGTGCCACAGAACCGCGGGTCGACACCTCGCGGCCCCTGGTGCCGGTAGCGCTCGGCACCGCCCTCGTGCTCGTCACCTACGTGACGCCGATCGCGACGATCCCGGCCACCGCCGCCGACCTCGGCGCCGGACCGGTGGCGCGCGCCTGGATCCTCAGCTCGATGAGCGTCGGCCTCGCCGGCCTGCTGCTCGCGTCCGGCGTGATCGGTGATGCTCGCGGTCGTCGGCGGGTGTACGTCGCGGGGCTGGTCGCCACCGGGGTCGGCGCCGTGCTGTGCGCGGTGTCGGTCGAGCCGCTGCTGTTCGTGGTCGGCCGCGTCGTCCAGGGCGGCGGGGGCGCCGCCGTGCTGGCGTGCGGGCTGGCGGTGCTGGCGCACCGCTACCCGCTGGCGCCGGACCGGCTCCACGCGACGTCGGTCTGGGGTGCCTCGGTGGGTCTCGGCATCGTGGCCGGGGCCGTGCTGTCCGCTCTCCTCGACTTCGGCTCCGGCTGGCGGCCGAGCCTCTGGGTCACCGCCGCCCTCGCGCTCGCGCTGGTCCCGCCGAGCCTGCGATGGATGGCCGAGTCCTCGGCTGCGGTCCGCCACCGGGTGGACACCGCCGGGCTGGCGCTGCTCGTGGCGGCGATGACGCTCGCCGTCTCCGCGCTCACCCAGGGGCGCAACGGGATCGACCTGCCCACCGTGGTGCTGGCAGTGCTCGCGGTCCTCTCGCTCGCGGCGTTCGTCCTCGTCGAGCGCCGGGTGGCCGCCCCGCTGCTCGACCCGGAGCTGCTCGCGCACCCGCGGTTCCGCGCCGCGACCGGAGGCTCACTGGTGCTCGGGGCCGGGATGATCGGCATGGCGTCGTTCACCCCGACGCTGGTGCAGGTCGGCTACGGGCGCGGGCTCTGGGCGGCCACCCTCCCGGTGTTCGCCTGGGCCGGCACCGGGGTGGTCACCTCGATGCTCGTGCGCAGGATCCCGCACCCGCTCGAGGGGCCGCGTCCGGTCGCGCTGTTCCTGGTCGTCGTGGCGGTCGGCCAGCTGCTCACCTACGGGCTGGACGCCGGTTCGCACATGTGGCGGATCGCGGTCCCGTTCATCGTGGCCGGTGCGGCCACCGGTGTGCTCAACTCGCTGCTCGGCCGGGAGGCGATCGCCTCGGTGCCACCGGACCGCGCCGCGATGGGCTCGGGCGCCAACAACACCGCCCGCTACCTCGGCGCCGCCTGCGGCATCACGCTGTTCGTGACCGTCGCGACGCACACCGGTGAGGACCTGTACGCCGGCTGGAACGCCGCCGCGCTGGTCGCCGCCGCGCTCACCCTGCTCGGGGCCGGCGCGATCGCGGTGACCGGGCGCGGGCACCAGCGAGGGCACTAGCCTCGGGGCGTGACGACGCCGGGCGAACGGCCGTACGGCAAGAGGCTCGCGCTCATGACCCTGCCGTTCTGGCTCATCTCGGTGCTGTGCCTGGTCTACGGCCTGGCGAACGACTTGCGGCTCACGACGATCGCGGCGCCGCCGCGACGGTCGCCTTCCCGATCATGGTGTGGCGCCGGCGGCGGCCGGGCTAGCGGAGACGCCCGGTCACGCGCCAAATTCCACAAGAGATATTGCACAAGAGTTCTTGTGGAACTAGGGTGGCCGGATGGAGCAGGGTCCCCGCGTCCGCGCGTCGATGGAGCAGGTCGCTGCGAGCGGTCATCCCGTTCGCCGTCGGCTGCTCGAGGTGCTGGGCGTCGACGGCCCGGCCACCGCGAGCCAGCTGGCCGAGCGCACCGGCCAGCTGGTCGGCAACGTCAGCCACCACCTCAAGATGCTGGCCCGGGCCGGGCTGGTCGAGGAGGTGCCCGAGCTGGCCAAGGACCGGCGCGAGCGCTGGTGGCGGCACGTGCCGCTGTCGCTGAGCTGGTCGCTGGCCGACGTACGCGGTGATCCGGTCGGTGAGGCGGTGGCGGTCGCCGCCGAGTACGAGTACCTCGAGCACCACCTCGGCCGGGTGCGTGGCTGGCTCGCCGCGCGCGACGGCTCGGACGCGTACGACGAGGCGTGGACCCGGGCCGCGTTCGCGACGGACTCGTGGATCTGGGCGACGCCCGAGGAGCTCGACGAGCTCGCGGAGGCCATCAACGCGCTGGTGGTCGAGTTCCAGGCGTCGCACCGCGAGCCGGCACCCGGACGGGAGAGCTGCTTCGTCTTCGCCCACGGCGTTCCGAGCAAGCCGTGACCGTGACCGAGGCGCCGCCCTTCCGGCGCGACCGGCTCGTCCATGCCTGGTCGGTGGTCTCGGGCATCTCGCTGGCCGGCGACTCCGCCTGGTTCGTGGCGTTCGCGTGGACCGCGGCCACGATCACCGACCCGGCGACGGCGGGGTTGATCCTCGGCGCCGGCACCATCCCGCGTGCGCTCACCGCCCTGTACGGCGGGGCCCTGGCCGACCGCTACGACGCCCGCCGCGTCGTCGTGCTGGCCAACGTGGGTCGGATCGCGCTGCTCGTCGTCGGCACCGCCCTCGCCACGGCCAACGGGGTCACCGTGCCGCTGCTGCTGGCCGTCGCGATCGTGTTCGGCGTCCTCGACGCGATCCACAACCCGGCCGCGATGACGCTGCCGCGCACGCTGGTCCGCACCGACGACCTCCCGGCGGCGGCGGGGCTGATGCAGGTGGCCGGCCGGCTGGCCCGCTTCGGGGGTGCCCCGCTCGGCGGCGTCCTGGTCGCGGTCGGCGGGCTCCGGCTGGTGATGGTGGTCGACGCCGTGACGTTCGCGGTCGTGGCGGCGTTCGTGGCCCTGGCGCTCAAGCCGCGCTACCCGCGCGTCCTGAGCTCCACCGGCTCGGTGCGTCAGGACCTGGTCGCCGCGGCGCACTACCTGAGGGAGAAGCCGTACGTCCGGGCGCTCGTGGTCTCGCTCTCGGGGCTGAACCTGTTCGTCGGCCCGGCGCTGGCGGTGGGCGTCACCGTGCACGTGCACCGCTCGGGCTGGGGCGCCGCGACGGTGGGCGTCGCGGACGCGCTGGTCGGAGTGGGTGCAGCGGTCGGTGCGGCCTTCGCGATCAAGTTCCGCTCGACCGAGCCGGCCCGCACCGGGCTGCTGATGCTGGTCGGTCAGGCGGCGGCCATCGCGCTGATCGGGGTCTCCAACCGGCCGCTGCTCTTCGTCGCCACCACCGTGATCGGGGTGACGGCCGGGCTGGCCTCGGCCCAGCTGTCGGGCGCCTTCCAGCAGCTCGTGGATCCGGCCTACCTCGGCCGGATGGGTGCAGTGACCTCGCTCGGCGACGACGTGCTGATGCCGGTCGCCATGGTCGGGTTCGGCGCTCTGATCGGCGGCGTCGGACTTCCGGTGACGTGCCTGGTCACCGGTCTCGGCTTCGTCGCCCTCGTGACCTGGGCGCTGGCCCGACTGAGAGGTGCCCGGCCGGTGGTGCGCCTGTCGGAATCACCGGTTAACCGGTGACTCCTGCGCTTCTACAGCGAAGTTTCGGTGCAGAAGTGACAAATTCACCGGTTAACCGGTGACTTCTGCACCGCTGCCCAGCTCACAGAGCGGTGGTGCGGCCGGCCAGGTGGGGGGCGCCGCTCGTGGGGCTGGTCAGCGAGAAGGCGAAGCCCCCGTCGACCGGGGTCGAGCCGAACGCCACCGAACCCGGCAGCAGCACGGGCTTCCTGAAGGCCACGTCGACGCGGACGGCGTCGGGGAGCCGGTTCTCGAGCGCGGCCACGCAGCGGGCCATGGTCCACATGCCGTGCGCGATCTGACGCGGGAAGCCGAGCGCCTTGGCGGTGATCGGGTAGAGGTGGATCGGGTTGTGGTCGCCCGACACCCCGGCGTACCGGCGGCCCAGGTCACCGGGGAGCTTCCAGACCACGCCGTTCGGCTCGGGGGCGCCCCCGAACAGAACAGCGGCGCTGCCGGACGACGCGCTGTCGTCGCCCTTGCCGCGGCGGAGGTACGTCGAGGTCTCCTCCCAGACGTTCTCGCCGCCGGCGGTCACCACGGTGAGGAACTCGTAGACCGTGCCCTTCGGGTGCGGCTGGGCCGGGCCGACGCTGCACGTCACCCCGAGCGTCTCGCCGATGGCGATGGCGCGGTGGGCGGTGATGGAGTTCTCGCAGGTGCACGGTGCCGATCGCGGGCGCCGGGAACGCCGGGTCGCTCATGATCGCCATCTGCAGCGGGAACGCGAGCAGGTGCGGGTAGGGGAGCGGGACGGTGTCCTTGGTCGGGAAGCCGCAGACCGTCGGCGAACGCGTCGACGTGGCCGCGCTCGATCGAGGTCTCCGGGCCGGACCGGCTGAGGCCGGTGAACTCGCCGCCGCGTCTTGCGGATGCCCGGGAGCTGGTTGACGACCGGGATCGAGGGCAGCGCCGCCCGGACGATCATGAGTGCGTTCATGCGCCGAGCATCATCTGGCCGCAGACGCGGACCACGTTGCCGTTGACCGCGGAGGAGCCGGGGGAGGCGTACCAGGCGATCGTCTCGGCGACGTCGACCGGCAGCCCGCCCTGGGCCATCGCGTTGAGCCGCTGGCCCACCTCGCGGGTCGCGAACGGCACCGCGGCCGTCATCTGGGTGACGATGAACCCGGGGGCGACCGCGTTGATCGTGATGCCGTCCTCGAGCTCGTCGGCCAGCGAGTCGACCAGTCCGATGACGCCGGCCTTGGAGGCGGCGTAGTTGGTCTGGCCGACGTTGCCGGCGATGCCCGCGATGGAGGCGACGCCCACCACCGAGCCGTTGTCGTTGATCACCTTCTGGTCGAGCAGCTCGCGGGTGATCCGCTCCGGCGCGGTGAGGTTGACGGCGATCACCGAGTCCCACTTGTCCTCGGCCATGTTGGCGAGCTTCTTGTCGCGGGTGATGCCGGCGTTGTGGACGACCACGTCCACGCCGCCGTGCTTCTCCTTGAGGTGGTACGCGATGCGCTGCGGTGCGTCCTTGCCGGTGATGTCCAGTGCCAGCCAGTCGCCGCCGAGCTCCTTCATCAGGGTCTGCAGGTCGTCGGCGAGCTGGGGTACGTCGACACCCACGACGGTCGCGCCGTCGCGGTGCAGCACCCGGGCGATCTGCTCGCCGATCCCGCGGCTCGCGCCGGTGACCAGCGCGACCCGGCCGGCCAGCGGCATGGTCCAGTCGGCGACCTCGCCGGCGGCTCGGGTGCCGTGCGCGCCGATGCGGACCACCTGGCCGGAGACGTAGGCGGACTTGGGCGAGAGCAGGAACGCCAGCGTCGAGGTGGCCGCACCCTCGGCGCCCTCGGCGACGTAGACGAGCTGGACGGTGCCGCCCCTGCCGATCTCCTTGCCGAGGCTGCGGGTGAAGCCCTCGAGGGCGCGCTGCGCGACCCGCTCGGCGCCCTTGACCTGCTCCGGCGGCGTACCGATCACGACCACCCGCGGGCAGGAGGCCAGGCTGCGCAGCTTGGGGGAGAAGAAGTCACGGAGCGCGTGCAGGTCGGCGGAGTCCTTGAGGCCGGTCGCGTCGAAGACGAGTCCCTTGTACGACTGGTCCTCCGCGAACTGCGTCGTCGACGCGATGCCGAGAACGTCGAGCAGGCCCGGCAGCGACTCGACCAGCCGGCCCGAGCCGCCCGTGACGACCGTCCCGTCCACCAGCGGCGCGCCGGCGGTGTAGCGCTCGAGCTTGGTGGGGCTCGGCAGGCCGAGGTTCTTGACCAGCACCTTGCCGATCGGCGAGGAGGTGAAGCCCTGGTAGCGGTCGCTCATGGTTTCATGTAACTCTCTGTGTAACTGGGCGTCCACATTTCGTGATTCCCGCCTCAGTGCCTTTTGTTTCGATGTTACTCGCGAGAAACTTGTTCCATGACTCACGAGCTCAATGGCGGGAAGACCCGACGCGTCGCGGTTCTCGGCGGCAACCGGATCCCGTTCGCCCGCTCCAACACGGCCTACTCGACCGCGTCCAACCAGGACATGCTGACCGCGGCCCTCGACGGCCTGGTCGACCGGTTCGGGCTGCAGGGCGAGCGGCTCGGTGAGTTCGTCGCCGGCGCCGTGCTCAAGCACTCCCGCGACTTCAACCTCGCCCGTGAGTCGGTGCTCGGGTCGAAGCTGTCGCCCGAGACACCCGCGACGGACATCCAGCAGGCCTGCGGCACCGGCCTCCAGGCCGCGATCCAGGTCGCCAACAAGATCGCCCTCGCCCAGATCGAGGTCGGCGTCGCCGGTGGCTCGGACACCACGTCCGACGCGCCGGTCGCGATCAGCGAGAAGCTCCGCAAGAAGCTGCTCAAGGTGAACTCCGCCAAGGACACCCGCGGTCGCCTGGCCGCCCTGGCCGCCATCCGGCCCGGCGACATCGGCCTGTCCATCCCGCAGAACGGCGAGCCGCGCACCGGCCTCTCCATGGGCGACCACGCCGCGCTGACCGCGCTCGAGTGGCAGATCGGCCGGGCGGAGCAGGACGAGCTGGCGGCGCTGTCGCACCAGCACCTCGCCGCGGCCTACGACGCCGGCTTCGAGGACGACCTGATCACGCCGTTCCGCGGCCTCGAGAAGGACAACAACCTGCGCCCCGACTCCACGGTGGAGAAGCTCGCGAAGCTCAAGCCGGTCTTCGGCAAGGGCGAGTCGGCGACGATGACCGCCGGCAACTCCACGCCGCTGACCGACGGCGCCTCGACGGTGCTGCTGGCCTCGGAGGACTGGGCCGCCGACCATGGCCTGAAGCCGCTGGCCTACCTGACGGCCTACGAGACGGCGGCCGTCGACTACGTGCACGGCGGCGAGGGGCTGCTGATGGCTCCGGCGTACGCCATGGCCCGGATGCTCGCCCGCGAGGGGCTCTCGCTCCAGGACTTCGACTACTACGAGATCCACGAGGCGTTCGCCTCGCAGGTGCTCTCGACGCTCAAGGCGTGGGAGGACCCGGTGTTCTGCAAGGAGCGGCTCGGCCTCGACGCGCCGCTGGGCTCGATCGACCGCTCCAAGCTGAACGTCACCGGCTCCTCGCTCGCCGCCGGCCACCCGTTCGCCGCCACCGGCGGCCGGATCGTGCCGGTGCTCGCGAAGCTGCTGGCGACGTCCGACCCGCGGTTCCGGGGCAACCGGTCGCGGCGTGATCTCGATCTGCGCCGCCGGCGGGCAGGGCGTCACCGCCATCCTCGAGCGCGCCTGAGTCAGCCGGCCAGCGACCCCACCTGCGAGACCCGCTGGAGGTCGACCTCGATCCCGATGCCCGCCTTGCTGAGCAGCGGGAAGCGGCCCGATCGGGGGACGGTCACGTAGCCCGCGCTGTCGAGGACGGCGAGCTCGCGGTCGACGGCGTGCAGGAACGCCGCGCACCGCTCGGCGTCCAGCCCGCGCGGCCAGATCAGGGTGCTGCTGAGGACGTCCTCGCGGCGAGCCTCGAGCTCGGCCGCGGCCGCCTCGAGGAGCGTGCGCATCCGCTCCACCGCCGCCACGTCGTTCACCACATCCACACGCTAGGGGCGACCACCGACAGTCGGCCTCGATCCGAGATGCGGCGAGGTCAGCGGGTGACGAGGGCGAGCGCGGAGTCGACGAGGTAGGCGCGGACCTGGTCGCGGCGAGATCTCGCCGACGGTCGGAACGCCGGGGCTCGGCTCGGTGACCAGGATGCCGACCCGCGCGAGCTGGAGCGCGCCGAGGCCACTGGCGTAGAGCATGTTGGCGAGCAGGGTCGGGTCCTCGACCCGGAAGGTGCCGGCGTCGACGCCGGCCTGGAGCGCGTCCTGGAGGATGGCCAGGCAGCCCGAGATGCCGCGGCCGAGGCGGAACAGCGCGCTCTCGGAGATCTCGTCGAGGAGCTCGGGGCCGCTGCGCCGCATCAGCGCCTGGGCGCAGTCGGTGAACGCCGGGTGGGCCAGGCCGTAGTCGACGAACGCGCCCACCAGCGCCTCGAGCCGCCGGGGCGCCTCGGCGTCCGGGTCGTCGGCCGACTCGAGCGCCTCGTGGAGCTCGTCCAGGTAGCTCACCAGGGTGAGCGCGAACAGCTCCTCCTTGCCCGAGAAGTGCCGGTAGACGATGGCTCGGTTGATCCCGACCGCGTGGGCGATGTCCTCGATCTGCGCCTCGCGGACGCCCCGCTCGTCGAAGAGTGCTCGGGTGGCCGCGATGATCTCCTTCTCGCGGGCCCGGCGCCGGGCCGCGGCCGCCGAGCGGCGACCGTCGGTCATGGGAGCACGAGTGGCCATGCGGCGATGGTAATCGGAGTGCAACTCCGAGTTGCACGACTGTGACGGTTCTCCTAGAACAGGTCCGCCCCCTTCGTGAGGTCCGCTTCGGGAGCCGGGACCGGCTCCTCCGGCGTGCCGCCGCTGCGTACGTCGGCGCGGATCTGGTCGCGCAGGGTGGTGGCGATCTGCAGCGCTCCCAGGGTCATCACCGCGGCGATGATCCAGAAGATGGTCCGGTAGTCGAGCAGGCTCACCAGCAGTGATCCGACTGCGAGCGAGATCGCCTGCGGGGTGGAGAGCAGCACGTCGACGGTGGCGGACACCCGGCCGATCAGGTGGCTGGGGGAGCGGCGCTGCATCAGCGTCGTGAACGCGACGAAGGTCCACGGGATCGCGATGCCCAGCAGCACCGCACCGCCGAGGACCACGGACATGGTCGGGGCACTTGCCTCCACGGCGGTCGCGAGCGCCATCGTGGCCAGCCCGATCACGGCGCCGCCGACCTCGCCCAGCCGGCGCACCACGAGGCTTGCGGTGAGGCCGCCGGCGATCGCTCCGACGCCCTGCACGGTCACGAAGACTCCGGCGAAGGTCGGGGCCTTGTCGAAGGCGTCCAGCAGCGCGTAGATCGACGCCTCGAAGAACCCGATCACGAGGATCGAGGCGCCGAGCCCGATGAGCACGTTGCGGAGCACCCGGTCGCCGACGATGAACCGCAGCCCGGCCACCACCTCGTCCCGGAACCCCGTCCGCGGCGGGGGTGCCGTCTCCGTCACCTTGATGGAGGCGATGAACGCGGCGGCCACCACGAAGGTCGCGGCATCCACGACGGCCACCAGCCAGCCGCCGGCCGTGGCGAAGATCGCGGCACCCACCAACGGCCCGAAGAGGCGGAACCCCTCCTTGAACGTCGCCAGGCTGGAGTTGGCGTCGACCAGGAGCTCCTCGGGGAGCAGCTCCTTCAGCAGTCCGTTCACCGCCGCCGGGAGCACGACGAACGAGACGCCGTACAGGAACGCGACGGCCCAGATCAGCCAGACGTCGCCCTCGTCGCGGACGAGCGTGAGCGGCAGCACCGCGGCTGCGCTCGCGAGGTTGCCCCAGACCAGGATCGGCTTGCGCGGGAGCCGGTCGATCCAGACGCCGAACAGCGGGGCGCCGAGCGCCGGCAGCACCATGAAGAAGAACGTGAGGCCGGCCATCGCGTTGGAGTCGGTGAGCGTCTTCACCCACATGCTCAGCACCAGCAGCATCACCGAGTCGCCGAGCATCGACGTGCTCAGCCCGGCGAAGAGGCGGGGGAACCCCGGCCTCGCGAACAGCTTCCTCATGCCGGGTCCACCCCGGGGAAGTACGTCGGCACACCCCACGCCACGAACTCGCAGAGCCGGGACCCCGACGGCCGCTGACCGGGGTCCGTCAGCCGCTCGATGTGGCGGTCCAGCACCGCCGTGATCGCGTCGTTCATCTCGCGGAGCTCGTCGGCGGTCAGCCAGGCAACCATCTCCGAGCCCGACTGGGCGGTGCGCCATGCCTCGGGCTCGTCGGCCATCCGCTGCTGCGCCTCGCGCAGCCGGTCGAGCGCCCGGCGCATCGTCACCTCGGACAGCGCCTCCGCTGCGCGCCGCTCCTCGGCCGACGCCGACCCGTGCTCGTCGTCCCACTGGAACCCGATCCCGGGCACCTGCCACGGCCGCTGCCGCCCCTTGCCGCCCTCGGCCTCCTCCACGAACCCGTGCTGCGCGAGCTTCCGCAGGTGCCACGAGCAGTTGGCGGGTGTCTCGTCCAACCGGTCCGCCAGCTCGGTCGCGGTCAGCGGTCCCGAGATCGACAGCAGCTCGATGATCGCCATCCGGACCGGGTGGGCCAGCGCGGTCAGCTCACGGGGGTCGTTGAGTCGGCGGTGCGGGTTGGGCATGTATGGAAAGTACTCTTTCGAAAGACTTGTTGCAATACCTTTCGAGGCTCCGCACTTCACCCGCAGCGGGTGGTCATCCTCGCCAGACCGCGGGACTAGCGTGGCTGACCTCGGGGCACCCCTGCTAGGCGCCGAGTTGTCCCGAGCATCCTCGGCGTCGGCGTCCCCGAATGCAGCGCCCCACCTGCACCCGTGAGCGGTGGGGCGCTGTGGCACCCGGCGCCCGTCTCTCAGGTTGGACAGTTCGTGACCAACTCGCCGGTCCTTCATCCGAGGCGGGGGCGTCCCCCGAAAGAGGTGATAGCCGTCGCTTGGTCGCGGTGTCAGACTTCTGAGACTTGGCGACGGGGGGATCGGGGGATCACCCACGCTCTACCGAGTAGATCGCCCTCCGCGCTTTGTCGGCGGAGGGCGTTCGCCATTCAGAGGACGGAAACCTCTGTCGAGCCCGGATCACCGCCCGAAGAGCTCGCGCACGGTCTCGATGGTGTCCGCCTGCTCGGGGGTCTTGTCGTCGCGGTAGCGGACCACGCGGGCGAAGCGGAGGGCCATGCCGCCGGGGTAGCGGGTGGAGCGCTGGAGGCCGTCGAGGGCGATCTCGACGACCTGCTCCGGGCGGAGCTCGACGACGTGGTGGTCGTGCACGGACGGCGGGTCGAGGGCGAGCTCGGTGAACCTCTCGGTCTGCCAGGCGAGCATCTCGTCGGTCATGCCCTTGAAGGTCTTGCCGAGCATCACGAAGGAGCTCGACCCATCCTCCTTGGTGTCGCGGGCGCCGAGATGGATGTTGGAGAGCCAGCCGCGGCGGCGGCCGGAGCCCCACTCGACGGCGAGCACCACCAGGTCGAGGGTGTGCACCGGCTTCACCTTCACCCATGCAGAGCCGCGCCGGCCGGCGTCGTAGGCCGCGGCGAGGTTCTTCACCACCACGCCCTCGTGGCCGAGGTCGAGCACGTGCGAGACGAACGCCTCGGCCTCGGTGACGTCGGACGTCACCAGCCGGGGGACCAGGTGCTCCTCCGGCACGAGTCCGGCGAGCGCCTCGAGCCGCTCGGAGCCGGGGGAGTCGACCAGGTCGCGGCCGTCGAGGTGGAGCAGGTCGAAGAAGTACGGCGTGAGGTGGACGCCCTCGCTCATCGCCGTGCGGGACGCGGTCTCCTGGAACGGGCGCGGGCCGGCCCTGGTCGTCGAGAGCGAGCACCTCGCCGTCGAGGACGAAGTCGGAGGCGGGAAGGGCGCGTGCCACGGCGACGACCTCGGGCAGCCGGGCGGTGATGTCCTCCAGCGAGCGGGTGGCGACCAGGACGTCGTCGCCGCGGCGGTGCACCTGGATCCGGATGCCGTCGAGCTTGGTGTCGATCGCGACGGGACTGTCGGGGCCGGCACCGGCCTTGTCCATCGCGGCCTCGACGGTGGTCGCGCTCGACGCGAGCATCGGCAGCACCGGTCGCCCGACCTCGAGCACGAACTCCGCCAGCGCCTCCTCGCCGCCGGTCAGCGCTGCGGTGGACACGGCGACCGTCGAGCCGGCCATCATCGCCGCCCGGCGGACGGCCGCCAGGGGTACGCCGCCGGCTGCCGCCAGCCCCTCCTGCACCAGCGAGTCGAGGGCACCCTGCCGGACCTCGCCGGTCACGATCCCGCGCAGCCACGGCTGCTCCTCGGCGGTCGCGCGCCCGAACAGCTCGGCCGTCGCGGCGGCCCGGGTGCCCTGCGACCCGGAGCCGGACAGGGCCGCGATCCGCTCGAACGCCTCGTGCACCTCGAGCACCGTGAGTGACGGCGCCTCGGCGGGGGCCGGCAGCGACTGCATCGATCGCCAGCCCAGCCCGGTGCGGCGCTGGCGCAGCGACCCGGCGAGGTAGGACGTGACCGTCTCGATCTCCTCGGCGCTCGAGCCGGTGACCCGCGCGAACAGCTCGGCGAACGCCGCGGTCTTGGCCTTGCGCGAGCGGGTCGAGGCGACCTCGGTGGAGGTGGCGACCACGTCGGCGAGCAACATGGGGCCAGTCAACCCGTTCGCACCGACACCAGGACAGCCGCTTGCACCTCGATCCCGGACCGCTCGTCGTCGTCCTGGTGCTCGCGGCCGCGGTCCTGCACGCGGGCTGGAACGCCATCGCCCACACCGCCGCGGACCGGCTGGTCGGGTTCGCCCTGATCTCGACGGCGACGTTCGTCATCGGCGGCGCGGTGGCGGTCACCCAGCCCCTGCTCGACGCGCGCGACTTCACGCTGGTCACGGTCTCGGCGGCGATCCACGTCGCGTACTTCGTGCTGCTGCTCGCCTCCTACCAGCAGGCCGACCTCAGCCGGGCCTACCCGCTCTCGCGAGGGACGGGTGTGGCGCTCACCGCGTTCGCCTCGATCTTCCTGCCGCGGGCGTCGCTCGGCCCCGACGTGCTCATCGGCGTCGGCCTGGTGGTGCTCGGCCTGGTGGGCGTCACCCTGGCCGGACCGCCGCTCACCCTCGGCGACCGGACCGGCATCGCCACCGCGCTGGCCACCGGCGTCGCGATCGCCGGCTACACCGTGGTCGACGGCTCTGCCGTCTCCGGCGGCGCGCCGGTCCTGGCGTACGCCGGCTGGCTGTTCCTCCTGCAGTCGTGGGTCGTGCCGATCGTGGCGATCGCCCGCCGGGGGAGGCGGCTCCCCGCGCTCGCCCGGAAGCAGGCGTTCGCCGGGCTCGGCGGAGGCGTGGTCTCGATGGCGGCGTACGGACTCGTGCTGCTCGCCCAGACCAGCGGTGCGCTCGCGGCGGTGGCTGCGCTCCGCGAGCTGAGCATCGCGTTCGGCGTGCTCATCGGCGTCTTCGTCCTGCACGAGCAGGCGGCCCGCCAGCGCCTGCTGCCGGCGCTCGTGCTGACCGCCGGGGCGGTCGTGCTCGCGTTCTCGATCTAGAACCTTGACCCCGAACGAGAACACGTTCTAGATTGGACAGGTGTCCAGTCAGGTGTCCACCCTGCCGCGGCGCGGGCTGAACGCCCGTCAGGCCGAGACCGTCGAGCGGCTGCTCGACGCCGCGGAGCGAGGAGCTGGCCGCGGTCGGGCCCGAGGCGCTGACGATCCGCACGGTCGCCGGCCGCGCGGGCGTCTCGCCGGCCACGGCGTACACCTACTTCGCCTCGCAAGAACCACCTGTTCGCCGAGCTGTTCCACCGCAAGGTGCTGCTCGAGCACCCGGCCGAGATCGCCGGCAGGACGCCGCTCCAGCGGGTCACGGCTGTGACGACGCACCTCGCGACCGTGCTCGGCACCAGCCCGCACCTCGCCGCGGCGGCCAACCACGCCCTGCTCGGCACCGACCCCGACGTCGAGCGGCTGCGCGTCGTCATCGGCGCCGAGTTCGTCGACCGGTTCCGGACGGCGCTCGGCGACGACGCGGACGCCCGAGCTCCTCGACGCCCTGACCCTCGCGCTCACCGGCGCGCTGCTGCAGACCGGGATGGGGCTGATCACCTACGACGAGCTGGCCGACCGGCTCGACGCCGTGATGGCCATGATCATGAGGGGCAACACGTGACCATCACCAGCCAGCCGCTCGCGCTCGACCCCTACGACTACGCGTTCCAGGAGGACCCCTACCCGGTCTACGCCTGGCTGCGCGAGCACGAGCCGCTGCACCACAACGCGAGCTCGACCTCTGGGCGCTGACCCGGCACGCCGACATCGCCGAGGCGGTCCGCACCGAGGGCACCTACTCCAACTCGCTGGGGCGTCGCGATCGAGGAGTCGGCCTGGGGCCCGGACGCGCACAAGGTGATGTCGTTCCTCGGCATGGACCCGCCGCGCCAGAAGCGGCTGCGCTCGCTGGTCTCCCGGGGCTTCACCCCGCGCCGGGTGCACGACCTGCTGCCGCGGATCCAGCAGCTGACCGACCGCTACCTCGCCGAGTGCCTGGAGATGGGCGCCTTCGACTGGATCACCGACTTCGCCGGCAAGCTCCCGATGGACGTCATCTCCGAGATGATGGGCGTGCCCGAGGCGGACCGCGCGAGGTACGCCGCCTGGCCGACCTCGTCGTGCACCGCGAGGACGGCGTCTACGACGTGCCGCCGGCCGGCGATGGACGTCGTCGCTCTGGCTGGTCGGCTACTACCAGGACATGGTCGACCAGCGGCGGCGTGCAGCCGAGCGACGACCTGACCAGCGCCCTGCTCGAGGCGCGAGGTCGACGGCGACCGGCTCGACCGACGAGGAGTCATCGCCTTCCTCTTCCTGATGGTCGTGGCCGGCAACGAGACGACCACCAAGCTGCTCGGCCACGCGCTCTTCCACCTGACCCGGCACCCGGACCAGCTCGCGACGGTCTTCGACGGGCCGGACCTCGAGCTCGTCGACCCGTGGATCGAGGAGACGCTGCGCTTCGACACCTCGAGCCAGCTGCTCGCCCGCTACCTCCTCGCGCGACGTCGAGCTGCACGGCACGGTCGCGCCGGCGGGCTCGAAGCTGCTGCTCTGCCTCGGCTCGGCCAACCGCGACGAGCGGGTCTTCTACCGCCCCGACGACTACGACATCCACCGCGACCAGGACGAGCTCGCGCAGATCCTGTCCTTCGGCGGCGGCCGGCACTTCTGCCTCGGCGCCAACCTGGCCCGGCTCGAGGCCCGCATCGCGCTGACCAGCGCTCGTCGAGCGGGTCCGCTCGGTCGAGGTCGACCACGACCGCTGCGTGCGGGTGCACTCGCTCAACGTGCGCGGCTTCGCCGCGATGCCGACCCGGGTGGAGGTGCGCTGATGGCCAGCGACAAGTACGCCCAGCCCGACCGCCGCCCCGCCGTCGTCACCGGCGCCTCGCTCCGGCATCGGCGCCGCCACGGCGCTCGCGCTGGCCGCGGCCGGGCTTCCCGGTCGCGCTCGGCGCGCGGCGTACCGACAGGCTGCGAGGAGGTCGCCGCCGCAGATCCGCGCGGACGGCGGCGAGGCGGTCGTGCACCCGCTCGACCTCACCGACGACGACTCGGTCGCGGCGTTCGCCAAGGCGGTCACCGCGGACCTCGGCGACATCGAGGTGGTGGTCTCCAACGCCGGCGCGGTCGCGCCCGGGCACGATCACACGAGGTCGACACCGAGCGGTTCGCCCGCGAGCTCGACCTCAACCGTCGTCGGCGCGCACCGGCTGGTCCGGGCGTTCGTGCCCGGCATGGTCGAGCGGCGGCGCGGCGACATCGTCTTCGTCTCCTCCGACGTCGCGGTCCGGCCGCGGCCGTTCATGGCGGCGTACGCCGCCGGCAAGTGGGGGCTCGAGGGCCTGGCGCACGCGCTGCAGATGGAGCTCGAGGGCACCGGCGTCCGCGCGTCGCATCGTCCGGCCCGGCCCGACCTGGAGCGAGATGGGCAGCGACTGGGACGCCGGACGAGGCGGCGTTCGTGCTCAACCAGTGGGTGCGGTTCGGGCTCGCCCGGCACCCGCACTTCCTGAAGCCGGCGGCGATCGCCGACGCGATCACCACCGTCGTCAGCGCGCCGCGCGGCGTGCACCTGAACCTCGTCGAGGTCAGCCCCGAGGCACCCGTGGAGGACGCGTGACCGCGACGATCACGCGAGGTCTCGTACGCCGTCCCGGACGACGGCGCACGGCCACCTCGCCGAGATGCGGGTCGACCCGATCGGCCTGTTCCACCGGGTCCGCGAGGAGTGCGGCGACATCGGCCGGTTCCGGCTCGCCGACCGCGACGTCGTGCTGGTCACGCGGTGCCGAGGCCAACGAGCAGTTCTTCCGGGCGCCGGACTCGACGCTCGACCAGGCCGCGGCGTACCCGTTCATGACGCCGATCTTCGGCAAGGGCGTGGTCTTCGACGCCAGCCCGAGGAGCGCCAGCAGATGCTGAAGAACCAGGCGCTGCGCGGCGACATGATGCGCGGCCACGCGCGACCATCGAGGCCGAGATCAGCCGGATGGTCGCCGACTGGGGCGACGAGGGCGAGATCGACCTGCTCGACTGGTTCGCCGAGCTGACCATCTACACGACCTCGTCGTGCCTGATCGGCAAGCCGTTCCGCGAGGAGCTCGACGCGTCGTTCGCCCAGCACTACCACGAGCTCGAGCGCGGCACCGACGCGATCGCGTACGTCGACCCGTACGCCGACATCGAGTCGCTTCCGCCGCCGCGACGCCGCGCGCGAGCAGCTGGTCGAGCTGGTGCAGGGGATCATCGACAAGCGCAAGGCGCGCGGGCAAGGTGCCGCGCGAGGAGCGCGACCTGCTCGACGTGCTGATCTCGATCGACATGAGCGCCGACTACATCACCGGCATCTTCATCTCGATGATGTTCGCCGGCCACCACACCTCGTCCGGCACGGCGGCCTGGGCGCTGATCGAGCTGCTGCGGCACCCCGAGGTGATGAAGGACGTCGTCGCCGAGCTCGACGACCTCTACGCCGACGGCTCGGAGGTCTCGTTCCAGGCGCTGCGCTCGATCCCGCGGCTGGAGTCGGCGCTCAAGGAGACGCTGCGGCTGCACCCGCCGCTGATCATCCTGCTGCGCGTGGTGCAGGAGGAGATCGAGCTGGCCGGCCACACGATCCCGCCCGGCACCATGGTCGCGGCCGTCGCCGCGGGTCTCGAACCGGATCGCCGAGGACTTCCCCGAGCCCGGACGCGGTTCGACCCGGGCCGCTACCTCGACCCGCGCCAGGAGGACCTGCAGAACCGCTGGACCTGGATCCCGTTCGGCGCCGGCAAGCACCGCTGCGTCGGCAACGCGTTCGCGATGATGCAGCTCAAGGCGATCTTCTCGGTGATCCTGCGCGACTACGAGTTCGAGATGGCCCAGCCGTCGCGAGTCCTACCGCGACGACGTCTCCAAGATGGTGATCCAGCTCGAGCAGCCGTGCCGGGTGCGCTACCGGAGGCGGGCGCAGCGCATGATGAGCGTCGTCGCCGACCTCGACCTGTGCCAGGGCGCACCAGATGTGCCAGGGCGAGGCGCCCGACGTCTTCGGCTTCGACGAGGACGCCGACCGGGTCGTCGTCCTCGAGGAGCACCCCGACGAGTCGCTGCGGCCGCAGGTGCAGGCCGCCGTCCGCTACTGCCCGGCCATGGCCCTGGCCATCGAGGAGGACTGAGGATGACGTGCTGAGCCCGCGGCCGAGATCGAGGAGTTCTGGGAGACCTGGCTGGAGGTCAACCGCGAGGCCGAGCGGCATCGGCGACTGGACGATCATGGCCGACTGGTACGCCGAGGACGCGACGTACGGCTGGATGTACACCCCCGACGAGCACTTCATGGCCGTCGGCCGCGAGCAGATCCGCGACTGCGCGCTCGGCATCGAGATGGCCGGCCTCGACGGCTGGCACTACGACTACCAGTGCACGGTGATCGACGAGGCAAGGGCGATGGTGCGTCGGCTTCTGGAAGCAGCGGTCCGGGATCATCGACGACGCCACCGGCAAGGAGTACGAGATCCTCGGCATCGGCGGCTCGTGGTTCGGCGTCGAGCGACAGGCCGACGGCGAGCCTCAAGTTCGCCTGGCAGCGCGACTGGTTCGACCTCGGCTCGACCGCGCACGACGTTCCTCGCGATCGCCGGCGTCCGGCAAGGCGCCGCAGGGCGCTGCTCGACCGGATGGCGCGTCGACGGCACGGCGCAGCCCGGCCACTACCACCTACGACGGACCTGCCCTCGACGCGTCTGGCCGCCGCCGGTCGAGCGCGGGCGACTACATCACGCAGGAGTCCGCGCCGTGACGACCCCGCCCGCGCAGCTGCTGATCGACGGCAAGCTGGTCCCGGCGAGCGACGGGGCGACGTACCCGATCCTCAACCCGGCCACCGGCGCGGAGATCGGCGCAGGCGCCCGACGCCACCGCCGCCGACGTCGACGCCGCGATCGCCGCCGCCCGGCGGGCGTTCGACGAGACCGACTGGTCGACGAACCTCGAGCTCCGGGTGCGCTGCCTGCGCCAGCTGCACCAGGCGCTGCTCGACCACGCCGACGACTTCGGGCGCTGACCACGGCCGAGGTCGGGATGCCCGGCGTTCATGCATGACCGCGGCCGGGTACGACGTCCCGGTCGAGGGGCTGAGGTGGGTCGCCGACCTGGCCGAGTCCTACGAGTGCGAGACCGACCTCGGCGTCGCCGAGCCGATGGGCATCCCGACCCGGCGGACCGTCCGCCGCGAGCCGGTCGGCGTGGTCGCCGCGATCACGCCGTGGAACGTCCCCAACCAGATCAACCTGGCCAAGGTCGGCCCGGCGCTCGCCGCCGGCTGCACCGTCGTGCTCAAGCCGGCGCCGGACACCCCGTGGCTGGCCTGCGAGCTCGGCCGGCTGGCCGCCGAGCACACCGACCTGCCGCCGGGCGTGCTCAACGTCGTGACGCCCGCGCGACAACGAGGTCGCCGCGCGTGCTGACCACCGACCCGCGGGTCGACATGGTGTCGTTCACCGGCTCCACCGCGACCGGCCGGGCGATCATGGCCGCCGCGGCGCCGACGCTGAAGAAGGTCTTCCTCGAGCTCGGCGGCAAGTCCGCCGCGATCGTGCTCGACGACGCCGACGTGGCCGCGGTGGCCGGCGCCACGGCGTTCGCCGCCTGCATCCACGCCGGCCAGGGCTGCGCGCTCACCACCCGGCTCGTCGTCCCGCGCGAGAAGTACGACGAGGCGGTGCAGGTCGCCGCCGCGACGATGGAGTCGATCGGCGCCAAGGACCCGGCCGACCCGGGCGCGATCTGCGGCCCGGTCATCTCGCAGGCGCAGCGCGACCGGGTCGAGTCGCTACCTCGCGCTCGCGGAGGAGGAGGGCGGCACCTTCGCCACCGGCGGCCACGTCATCGACCAGGACGGCTTCTGGATCGAGCCGACGGTCGTCGCCGGCCTCGACAACTCCTCGCGGCTGGCGCAGGAGGAGATCTTCGGTCCGGTGCTCGTCGTCATCCCGCACGACGGCGACGACGACGCGGTCCGGATCGCCAACGAGTCGGCGTACGGCCTCTCCGGCTCGGTCGACTCGGCCGACCTCGAGCGCGCCAAGGCGGTGGCCCGCGCGGATCCGCACCGGCACGCTCGCCGTCAACGGCGGCGTGTGGTTCAGCCCGGACGCGCCGTTCGGCGGCTACAAGCAGTCCGGCGTCGGCCGCGAGATGGGCGTGGCCGGCTTCGAGGAGTACCTGGAGACCAAGACGATCGCCGAACCAGCATGAGGAGTCCGGCATGAGCAGATTCGACGACAAGGTCGCCGTCGTCACCGGCGCGGCGCAGGGCATCGGCGAGGCGTACGCCACGGCGCTCGCGGCCGAGGGCGCGTCGGTCGTGGTCGCCGACCTCAACGTCGAGGCGGGGCGAGAAGGTGGCCGCCGACATCGGCGGCGCTGTTCGTCGCGCACCGACGTCTCGTCGGCCGAGTCGGCGGCCGCGATGGTCGAGGCGACCGTCGCGGCGTACGGCGGGATCGACCTGCTCGTCAACAACGCCGCGATCTACGGCGACATGCAGTTCGACCTGCTGATCAGCGTCGACTGGGACTACTACCGGAAGTTCATGTCGGTGAACATGGACGGCGCGCTGGTGATGACCCGCGCCTGCTACCGGGAGATGCAGAAGCGCGGCGGCGGCGCGATCGTCAACCAGAGCTCGACCGCGGCCTACCTCTACTCCGGCTTCTACGGCCTGGCCAAGGTCGGCGTCAACGGCCTCACCCAGCAGCTCGCGCACGAGCTCGGCGGGATGGGCATCCGGGTCAACGCGATCGCCCCCGGCCCGACCGACACCGAGGCCACCCGCACCCAGGCCGGCGACGCCGCCAAGGAGCTGGTCAAGGGGCTGGCGATCAAGCGGATGGGCCAGCCGGAGGACATGGTCGGCGCCTGCCTGTTCCTGCTCTCCGACGAGGCGGCCTGGGTGACCGGCCAGATCATCGCGGTCGACGGCGGACAGATGTTCCGGGCATGACGCGCGTCGGGTTCGTCGGGCTCGGCAACATCGGCAAGCCGATGGCGCTCCGGCTCGCCGTCCGACGGTCGACCTCTGGGTGTACGACGTGGCGCCCGAGCCGGTCGCCGAGCTGGAGACCGCCGGCGCCACAGCGGCCAGTTCCGTGGCCGAGCTGGCTCGCGCGTCGACGTGCTCTGCGTGATGGTGCGCGACGACGACCAGGTGCGCGAGCGTGGCTGCGGAGGCGCTCGACTGCGGTCGGACCCGCCGGTGCGTCGTCGTCCACTCGACGGTCGCGCCGGCGACGCCGGCCGAGCTCGAGGCCGCTCGGGCCTCCGGGTCCTCGACGCCCCGGTCAGCGGCGGCCCGATGGGCGCCGCCGACGGCACGCTGGCGATCATGGTCGGCGGGTCCGCGGACGGCGTACGCGCGTCGCCGAGCCGGTGCTGCAGCGGATGGGCTCGATGGTCGTGCACGCCGGCCCGCTCGGCGCCGGCACGCAGGATGAAGCTGGCCCGCAACCTGATCCACTTCGTCGCGTTCACCGCGGTCACCGAGGCGCAGCGGCTGGCCGAGGCGGCCGGCCTCGACCTGGTCGCGCTGGGCGAGGTGGTCCGGCACACCGACGCGATCACCGGCGGCCCGGGCGCGATCATGTACCGCGACACCACGGCGCCGCTCGACCCGGACGACTTCTGGCACGGCGTCTTCGACCACGTCCGGGCGCTGGGGGAGAAGGACCTGTCGTTCGCGATCGAGCTGGCCGACGACACTGGGCGTCGACGTACCGCTCGCGCAGCTCGCGCGCGAGAACCTCGCGAAGGGCCTGGGTCTCTGATGGGCAAGTTCGACGATCTCCCCGAGGAGCGCCGCCGCGGGCTGGAGAAGATGGAGGAGGTCTACGGCTTCGAGATGTCCGACGGCGACGGCGACTTCTTCCGCTACACCGCCGACCACCTGTTCGCCGACATCTGGAGCCGGCCCGGCCTCTCCGACCGCGACCGCCGGCTGCTGCTGATCGGGCTGCTCGCCGGGCACCGGCGCCCACGACGTGCTCAGGATCCAGGTCCCCGCCGCGCTACGCGACCGGCGAGCTCGACGACGACGGCCCTGCGCGAGATCGTGATCTTCCTGTGCCACTACGCCGGCTGGCCGAGCGGCGCCCGGCTCAGCTCGCTGGTCGAGGAGACCATCGCCAAGGCCCAGAAGGCCGCCCGGGACCAGTGACCAGCTTCGAGGAGCTCCCGCCGGGGGAGTCCGGGCTGCTGTCCGCGCGCCCGGGCCCGGACCTGGCGGCGGCGGGCTACGTCGAGCGCGAGTACGTCGCCCGTGGCACCGCGGTCTCCTACGGTGGCCACGAACCCGCGGCGTTCGTCACGCGCGTCGCGGTCCGCCGGCCGAACGCGCCCGGCTCGTTCAGCGGCACCGTCGTCGTGGAGTGGCTCAACGTGTCGTCGGGGTCGGACGCCGCGCCGGACTGGACCTACCTGGCCGACGAGATCGTCCGCCGCGGCCACGCCTGGGTCGGAGTCTCCGCGCAGCACGTCGGTGTCGAGGGTGGCGACCCGGTGGTCGGCGTTGTCGGCGTGGCGCCGACCGGCATCAAGGCCCGGGAGCGGTACGCCGCGCTCAGCCACCCGGGCGACGCCTACTGCTACTCGATCTACGCCTCCGTCGCGGCGTCGTTGGATGAGGGGCCGCTGGCCGACCTGGTCGTCGACGTCCGGCTGGCCATCGGGGAGTCGCAGTCGGCCTTCGCGCTGACCACCTTCGTGAACGTCGTGCACCCGCAGGCGCGGGTCTTCGACGGGTTCCTCATCCACTCCCGCGGCGGCGCCGCGATGCCGCTCGGCGAGCCGGGCGTCGGCGTGGATCCGCGGCAGTACCGCAACTCCACCCCGATGCCGATCCGCGACGACCTCGACGTGCCGGTGGTCATGGTCGAGACCGAGACCGACCTGCTCGGCGCGCTGCGCTACCTGCCCGCCCGGCAGCCCGACTCGGCGTACGTCCGGCTCTGGGAGGTCGCCGGGACCGCGCACGCCGACCGGTTCCAGATCGGCGAGTTCGAGGAGCTGCTCGGCTGCCCGCGCCCGGTCAACCGCGGCCAGCAGGCGTACGTCGTCCGGGCGGCGCTGCGCTGGCTGGACGGGTGGGCGCGGGGCGGCGACCCCGCGCCGACGGCGGCCCGCCTCGAGGTGGACGGCGACGCGTTCGTCCGCGACGAGGCCGGCAACACCCGCGGTGGGGTGCGCACGCCGGTGGTCGACGCACCGGTCGAGGTGCTGCGCGGCGACACCGAGCCGGACGCGTCGTACCTGTGCCAGCTGTTCGGCTCGACCCTGCCGATGGACCCCGCCCTGATCCGCGCGCGGTACGCCGACCGCGCGGCCTACCTGGCGGCGTACGCCGTCGCGACGGACGCCGCGATCGCGGCCGGGTTCGTGCTCCCGGAGGACCGCGAGGCCGTCCTGGCCGAGGCGCGACCGGACCTGGTGCCCGGCTGAACCGAGGGAATGGTCCGGACAGGTCATGTCCGGTTCGGCCCCGGTGGTGCGATGATCCCCGGCGTCATGGCTCTGATTCCGGCGCGCTTCGCGGCGTTCTTCTCGATCCCGATCCTGCGTCGGGCTGCCTTCCACGTGCGGCGGCTGACCAGCGGGATGGACCGCTCGTTCTTCGTCCGGGTCGGCGTCATCCTGGGTGGCTTCCTGATCATCGCGTCCGCCCTCGTGACGGTGGCCGAGCGCGACAAGGACGGCAGCACCTGGAAGAACGGCGGAGGGTTCTTCCGGGAGTTCATGGACTGGCTGTACTGGTCGATCACGACCGTCATGGGCTCGGGCGACGCCTCGCAGGTGCAAACCCCGATCGGCTACGCGATCAGCTGGCTCCTGATCCTGTTCGGCGTCGCCATCGTCGCCTCGCTCACCGGAGCCCTGGTCGGGTTCCTCATCGACTACCTGCTCAAGGAGGGCCAGGGCATGGGTGCTTCGGGATACCGGGACCACATCATCGTCTGCGGCTGGAACTCGACCGCGCGGGAGCTGATCCAGGAGCTGTCGACCGACGAGTACACGACCAAGATCGTCGTGATCCACAACAGCGACAAGAATCCAGCGGGGGAGGGCGTCTACTTCGTCAGCGGCGACATCACGACCGCCCAGGACCTCAAGCGCGCCGGCGTCGAGGACGCCCAGGCCGCGGTGGTGTGCCCCGCGGACGGCTCGAACGAGGCGGACATGAGGTCGATCCTCTGCGTGATGGCGATCGAGTCGATCGCCCCGCAGGTGCGGACCGTCGTCGAGGTGAACAACCCCTCGCACGTCGAGCACTTCCAGCGCGCGGACGCCGACGAGATCCTCGTCTCCTCACAGCTGGTCTCCCGGCTCATGGCCCGCTCGTCGCTCTACCCGGGGCTCGCCGGCCTGGTCACCGACATCGTCTCCGGCGGCGAGGGCTCCGAGCTCTACCGGGTCCAGCTGCCCGACGACTCCGTGGGCCTCTCGGTCGACGAGCTCTCGGCCAAGCTCCGCGCCGACCACCGCGCCACGCTGCTCTCCGTCAGCCGCTCGGGCCACTCCTACGTGAACCCGCCCGACGACTTCCGGCTCGCCCAGGGCGACGACCTGGTCGTGGTCGCGGAGTCGCTCGGCACGCTGGCCCCGCTGGAGATGGACCACGACATCGGCAGCCAGTAGCCGGCCCGAGGCTCAGCCCGGCCGCACCCCGGCGATCACGACGTCGTCGCCGCCCTTCCACGTCACCGCCAGGGTCTCGGCGGCGTCGACGTACGTGCCGACGACCCGGGCCACCACGAGCTCGAGTGCACCGGCGTTGACGATCGTGAGCGGCCCCTCGTCGTGGCAGCCGACGGTGTCGATGCCAGGCACCTCCGAGTCGGCGCTCCCGGTGCCTCGCACCTGGGCGCTGGTCGGGCGGGTCTCGCGGCCGTTCTCGCCCTCGAACTCGACCTCGACGCCACTACCGCCGTTCAGGATCGCCGCGGCGAGCTCCCGGACGAACACCGGGTCGGCGCAGCCGTCGTACACCCAGCGGGTGCCGAGCTCGGAGTGCTCCGTGATGCCGACCAGATGGTCCTCGGCACCGGCCAGCTCGGCGCTGCGGTAGGTCAGCGGCAGGAAGTACGTCGGCAGCCCGAGTCCCCCGAGCAGGAAGCCTTCCAGCCCGACCTGGCCCTCGGGGTCGTCGAACCGGAAGGCGCCGACCGGCTTGCGGTCCGGGTTGCCGTCGAACCAGGAGCGCGTGGGCAGCCACGCGTCCATCAGCTCCTTCTTGGACGGCGTGAGGTCGGCCTGCGGATAGACGATCGCCATGGCCGTCACCCTATGGCTGGGGTCTCCAAGAGGACGCCTAGCAGGGTGACGGAGGGTGACGGCCATGGTCATTTCGAGCCGTATCCCAAGCGGCGACCGCGCAGTAGCCTCGGCACGTGGCGCCCGCTGACGTGGGGCGTCACGCGTCTCGGACCAGCGCGCGACCGTGCAGTTGTTCCTTGATCTCGATGGAGGAAGCATCTGATGCCCACGTCCAGAGCGTCAGAACACGCCGATGTGGTCGTCGTCGGATCCGGGTTCGGCGGATCGGTGGCGGCGTACCGGATGGCGGCCGATGGCCGGTCCGTGGTGGTGCTGGAGCGAGGTCGGCCCTACCCACCGGGGTCCTTCGCGCGCACGCCTGAGGAGATGGCCCGGAACTTCTGGGACCCCTCCGAGGGACGCCACGGGCTCTTCGACATCTGGACGTTCAGTGGCATCGAGGCCGTCGTCTCGAGTGGACTGGGTGGCGGGTCACTCATCTACGCCAACGTCATGCTGCGCAAGGACGAGAAGTGGTTCGTCCACGAGTCGCCGCTCCCGGGCGGCGGCTATGAGCACTGGCCGATCACCCGCGACCAGCTCGAACCGCACTACGACGACGTCGAGCAGATGCTGGGCGCGACTCGCTATCCCTACCCCGAGACGCCCAAGACCGCGGCGATGCGGGACGCCGCCGAGGCGATGTCCGCCGAGTTCCTGATGCCGCCGCTCGCGGTCAGCTTCGCGCGGACGAGCCGGTGAGCCGCCGGTTGCCCGCGCCGAGCTGCCGGTGCCGGAGTACGGCAACGTCCATGGCCTCCCGCGGCTGACCTGCCGCCTCTGTGGCGAGTGCGACCTCGGCTGCAACGACGGCGCGAAGAACACCCTGGACCACACCTACCTCTCGGCGGCCAGGCACCACGGTGCGGACCTGCGCACCAGGCACGAGGTCAAGGGCTTCCGGCCCCGCGAGGGCGGCGGCTACGAGGTGACGTACGTCGTGCACACGGGCTCGGACGGTGAGCCGTCGACCGGCTTGTCCACCGAGACGATCACCTGCGAACGGCTGGTCCTCGCGGCCGGCACCTTCGGCACCACCTTCCTGCTGCTGCGCAACCTCACGGCGTTCCCTGGGATCAGCCCGACCCTCGGCAGCCGGTTCAGTGGCAACGGGGACCTGCTGGCCCTCCTCTTCGGCGCCACCAAGGACGGCCGGCCGCGCACGGTCGAGGGGAGCCGCGGACCGGTGATCACCAGCGCGATCCGCGTCGGGGACGAGTCGGACGACGACGGTTCGCTCGGGCGCGGCCACTACGTCGAGGACGCCGGGTATCCGCAGTTCACCGCGTGGCTCGCCGAGGCCACCCAGGCCGGCGCCGGCGTCAAGAGGGCGGGCCGGTTCGCCCTGAAGCGCATCCGCGAGCGCATCAACGAGTCCGCGGACTCGACCATCGGCGCGGACCTGGCCGAGCTGCTCGGCGCCGGCGAGCTCTCCAGCACCGCGCTGCCGCTCCTGGGCATGGGCCGTGACGTCCCTGACGGCGTCCTCCACCTCCAGGACGGCCTCCTCGCCGCGGACTGGACGACGGAGACGTCCATGGACTACTTCGAGGGGGTCCGCAGCACCATGAGGGCGGTGGCGTCCCACCTCGGCGCGAGCTACCACGACAACCCGCTGTGGCTGGGCAGGCGGGTGGTCACGGTCCATCCCCTCGGCGGGTCTCCCATGGGACGGCACCTCGGTGAGGGCGTGTGCGACGAGTACGGCGAGGTGTTCGGCTATCCCGGCCTGCACGTGTGGGACGGGTCGCTGCTCCCCGGCCCCGTCGGGGCGAACCCGTCGCTGACCATCGCTGCTGTCGCCGACCGCGGCTGCACCCATGTCATCGAGACCTCCCCACGAGGAGGTCTGCTCGCCGGGACCGCGTCGCCCACGCCCGTCGCGTCCGCGCCCGCTGCACCGGAGGCGGACGTCCTGGGGGTGTCGTTCACCGAGAGGATGAAGGGCTTCGTCTCGGTCGGTGCTGCCGAGTCGCAGGCGGGCTACGACCTGGCCCGCGACTCCGGGGACCGGCTGATGTTCGAGCTCACGATCACCGTCGACGACGTCGACCGCTTCGTCACCGAGCCGAGCCACGAGGGCAGTGCCGTCGGCTACCTCGAGAGTGATGTGCTCGGGGGGCGCTTCGAGGTCGAACGCGGCTGGTTCAACCTGTTCGTGGAGCAGGACGACCCGAGCTCGCGGAAGATGCTCTACCGACTGTGGTTCTCGGGCCCCGGCGGCAACCCGTTGACCTTCACGGGAGTCAAGCACGTCCACGACGATCCCGGTCTCGACGTGTGGCGCGACACCTCGACCCTGCACGTGCGAATTCTCGACGGCCACGTCCACCCCGACGACGACGAGCAACCGATCGCGGCGGGGATCATCACCATCCACCTCCAGGACTTCGCGAAGCAGCTCACCACGTTCCGCAGCACCGGTTCGCGTCCGATGGGCGATCTCAGCGGGTTCGGCCGGCTGTTCCTGGGCGAGCTGTGGGACGTCTACGGCAAGGCCTTCTCCGACCGGACGGACGACTCGTGAAGAGCCGCGAGCTGGCCCAGCACGTCGCCCAGCTGAACTTCACACCCCGCGACGTGGTGCGCTGGCTGGCGCCCCGAGAGCTGACCCGGCTGGGCGTGAAGACCCTGCTGGGCACGGTCTTCGCCGACTACGCCGACAAGCGCGAGATCCAGCAGGGCTTCGAGAGCTACGTCGTCACCGTGCCCGACGAGCTCATCGGACCCGGCGCCGACTTCTGGTTCGACTACGCCGCGGACACCGGCGACGGCTTCGATGCAGCCTTCACCGTGGCCTCGCTGATGAGCCAGCCGACCCTCAGCGTCGACGGGGCGGACGGCCCTCTCCCGCGGGGCGGGATGCTGGTGCTCGGCGGGGACGAGGTCTACCCGACCGCGTCCGCCAAGGAGTACGAGGACCGCCTCATCGGCCCCTTCCGCGGCAGCCCTGCCCCACGCCGTACCGCAGCCACTCCTGATCGCGCTGCCCGGCAACCACGACTGGTACGACGGGCTGACGGCGTTCCTCCGCATCTTCACCCACAAGCGGAACATCGGGGGCTGGCGGACCGTCCAGTCACGCAGCTACTTCACCGTCAAGCTGCCCCATGGCTGGTGGCTGGTCGGGCTCGACAGCCAGCTCGGCTCCTACTTCGACGAACCCCAGGTGAAGTACTTCGAGGAGACCCTGACCGCCAACCTCCGTCCCGGCGACGGGGTGATTCTGTGCTCGGCGTCGCCCCTGTGGGTCAAGACGGTCGGCGACCCCGACGCCTTCAACAGCATCGAGTGGTTCGAGCGGAAGTTCGTGCGCAGCAGACTCGTGGCCGGGACCGACCGTCGCGAGCCGACCGGGGCCGAGATCCGGCTCTACGTGACCGGCGACCGGCATCACTACGTCCGCTACGCCGAGATCCTCGATGACGGTGACGCTCCGGCGGGCACGGCACGGCAGATGGTGACCTGCGGCCTCGGCGGTGCCTACCTGGGCGGAACCCACCATCTCGCCAGTGAGCTGAAGGTGCTCCCCGAGGAGTCCCGTCACGCGCGAGACGGTGACGGCGTGTCGACGTTCCGCCAGGAGGGCGCGATGTACCCGAGCGCCAGCGAGTCGCGGCGCTGGGCCACCCGGATCGCCTTCCCGTGGTGCAAGCAGTGGCTGGTGACCCGCAACCCCGGCCTGCTCTCGCTCGCCGCCGGCGTCCACCTGTTCCTCTTCTCGGTCCTCCTGCTGATCTTCTGGCAGGGCGTCCGGGCCCGCGAGGAGGGCCGGATCCTCGACGCCTACCTGAACTCGGACGCCGAGGACCTGTTCGGCTTCGCGGGACGGCTCCTGGCGGTCGCCCTCGTCGCCGCGGCGATCAGCATGGCGCCGGTGCTGCGGCGCCGGCCGCCGATCGTGTCCGTGGGCGTGACGATGCTGGTGCTCTCCCAGCTCGTCGTGGCACTGGCCTGCTTCGTGGGGTTCGGCCTCCTGCCGCACGCCCGGTTCCTGCTCCTCCCCGACTGGCTGCAGCTCTCGGCGGGCGCGGCCATCGCCGCGCTGGCCGGAGGGATCCTGGGATCCAGCATCTTCGGCCTCTACGTCGCCCTGAGCCACAGTGACCTCGCCCGCGACTGGGCCTTCTGCGGGCAGTCCATCGACGACGGCAAGGGCTTCCTGCGGATCCGGCTCGACAGCTCGGGCACGCTGACCATCCATCCGCTGCTCGTCGACAAGGTGCACCGCGACTTCGACATCTCACCCGCCCCCGTCACGACGAACAGCGGCCGGGCGACCCGCATCCCGGTGCCCGTGGGCGACCTGCCCAGGCCCCGCCTCATCGAGCCGCCCTTCGTCGTCAACCGCTCGGCGCAACAGGAGCCGTCATGACCCAGACCCAGCAGCGCAGCGTCCCGCTCTTCACGCTCGACGGCGTCCATGACGCCGAGGTGTCCACCCACTTCATCACCACGGGCGACCTGCTCGGCATCTCCGCGTTCCGCTTCCTCCGCGAGCCGTCGGACGACGTCGTGCTGCTCATCCACGGCCTGACCACGTCGACCGACATGTTCGTGATGCCGGAGCACTACAACATCGTCGACTACCTGCTGGACCACGGGTACACAGATGTCTGGAGCCTGGACTTCCGGATGAGCAACCGGCACTCCTACAACATGCGCCGGCACTCCTACACGATGGACGACGTCGCCCTCTACGACTTCCCCGCGGCCATCGACGAGATCCGCAAGCACATCGGCGATCGCCGGCTGCACGTCATCAGCCACTGCCTGGGGGCCGTCTCGTTCATGATGAGCCTGTTCGGCGGCACCGTCACCGGCGTCACCAGCGCCATCGCCAACAGCGTCGCCCTCACCCCGCGCGTGCCCCGCTGGTCGAAGCTCAAGCTCACCTCCGCGCCCTGGATGGTCGAGACCCTCCTCAGCGTTCCCTACCTCGACCCGCGGGCCAGCGAGGATCCGGGACGCACCCGTGGCCGGATGCTGTCCGCCGCCGTCTCGAAGTTCCATCGTGAGTGCGACGTGCCGGCGTGCCACATGCTCAGCATGATGTGGGGCACGGGATGGCCCGCCCTCTACGAGCACGACAACCTCCACGCGGTCACGCACGCCCGGGGCGGAGACCTCTACGGGCCGACGAGCATGAACTACTACCGCCACGTGCGGAAGATGGTGAAGGAGAACAACACCGCGGTGAAGTACGACCCGGACGACTCGAGGTACGACGCGCTGCCCGACAACTACTTCCAGAACGCCCGACAGATCGAGACCCCCGTGCTCTTCATGACCGGCGCCGAGAACAAGGTCTTCACCGACTCGAACATCGAGTGCCATCGCCGGCTCGAGAAGCTCGTTCCGGGCCGTCACCAGCTCCATGTGTTCCCCGGTTACGGGCACCAGGACCCGTTCATGGGCAAGCACAACGATCGCGACATCTTCCCGAGGCTCGTCGAGTTCCTCGACGAGAACCGTGGTGGCGAGTGATGGCGGTGCACCTGGAGCGGGTCAGCGAGATCGCGGCGTCGCAGGAGGAGGTCTGGGCCGTGCTGACCGACCTCGGCGGGTGGAGGTCGTGGAACCCGATCCTGCTCGAGCCCCGCGGCGACCTCGTCGTCGGCTCCGTCGTGCGGATGAAGCTCAAGCTGGGCCGCGTCTCGATGCCGATGAAGCAGAAGATCGTCGAGGTGACCCCTCCCTCGGTGCTGCGCTGGGAGAGCAGGTTCGGACCCACCTGGATGTTCCTGGTCACCCGGACCTTCCGGATCGAACCCGTCGGCGAGCGCAAGGTCCGGCTCGAGCAGTCCGAGGTCGGGACCGGGCTCCTGGCTCGGCTGATCTTCGTGTTCACCGGGCCTCCGACCGTGCGCGGCTACACCGCGCAGGCCGAGGCTCTCGCGGCCCGATTGGGTCATTGACGGCCGGTTAGGCCGTTGCTTGACTGCTCGCCATGGCGACAGAAGAAGAGAACATGGCGATCGTGCGCAGCGCCTACGAGGATGGCATCAACGTCCATGACGTCCAGCGGCACATCGACGCGTTCGCGCCGGACTACGTGAACCACTTCGCGGGTCGTGACCTCGACGCCGCGGCGTTCGAGAAGATCTTCGAGGAGTTCTACGAGGGGTTCCCGGACCTCAACACCACGATCATGGACATCTTCGCCTCGGGCAACATGGTGGCGGTGCGGCACCGCTACCGCGGCACCCACACTGGCGACTACATCGGCTTCGCACCGAGCGGCATCGCGGTCGAGGTCCCGGCACACGACATCTACCGGATGACCGACGACGGCAGGATCGCCGAGGAGTGGGTTGTCATGGACCAGCTGAGCATGCTGCAGCAGATCGGGATCATCCCGAAGCGAGAGGCCTGACCATTCCCGCCGAGCGGCGCCTGACTCCACCGGCCATCGCGGCCTGGCGCCGCCAGATCAACAGTCACGAGACGTTCACGCACGACAGCCTGGACAGCCTCGGCTACGACTGGAGCCGGGTCGCCGATCCGGACCTGCCGCCACGGTTCCCCCTGAAGATCTACCTTCCCCGGACCACGGACGACGTGGTCCGGGTGGTGAAGGAGGTCAAGCAGCTGGGGGAGACGCTCGTGGTCCGCAGCAAGGGCCACTCCAGCAACGACCTGGTGCTCGCCGAGGGCGGCACGGTGCTGGTGACCGAGAAGCTGGCCGGCTCGATCACGCTGGACGAGTCGGCCATGACGGTCACGGTCCAGGGCGGGCAGGTCTCGGCGGACCTGGACGAGTGGTTGGCCGCTCGCGGCCTGGGGCTCCCGATCATCGGCGACCACAACCACATCACGGTGGGCGGGTTCGCCTCCGTCGGCGGGATCAGCGGTGCCTCACACCGGCACGGGCTCTTCGCCGACAACGTCGTGGCCCTGGAGCTGGTGGACTGGGACGGCAACGTCTGCTCGTGCAGCCGGACCGAGCGCCCGGAGCTCTTCCACTCGGTGCTGTTGGGGCTCGGCCGGCCCGGTGTGATCGCGACGCTGACCCTCAAGGTGATCAGGGCCGAGAAGTACACGACCCTCTGGCAGAACGACCAGGACCACTTCCGGAGTCTCGACGACTTCCTGAGCGCCACCCAGGCGCTCATGTCGGAGCCGCCGGAGGACGCCAACATGATGCGGTGCCTGTTCGCAGACCTCCTGCTCGGCAGTGGCAAGCGGTTCGGCATCGGTCAGACCTCGATCTACCGCGACACCGACCCGACCATCTATCACCGAGCCATGAACGCGGTCGTCTACGGCCAGCTGCACAGGATCGGCTGGGCTGCCGGCCGGCTGCCCCAGGGTGTCGACAAGGCCCTGAAGAAGGCCGGCTTCGTCAGCGTGCTGTTCAGCCCGAAGTACGCCACCATCAAGAACGTCGAGTCCTTCTCGGACAAGGTCCTCGACGCCACCGTGGGAGAGCCGACCAGGTACCTGGTCGCGCTGCCCGCGGCCGACCAGTACGCCGCACTCAGCCGACGGCTCTTCGACCTCCTGGTCGACTACCGGGAACGCTTCCACTGCATGACGTTCATCGCCCTGTACGTGAAGGGCATCCGGTCGGAGTACCTCGGGCACGGCGATCCGGACGCCCGGTTCTGTGAGGTCCTGTTCGACATCGGCATCGAACCAGAGGGCATGACCGAGGAGGTGCTGGACGCCCTCGTCGAGGAGTTCGACGACATCTGCATCGAGTTCGGGGCGCATCGCTACATGCACAGCCGCACGACCCGCGACCCGGAGAAGCGCCGGCTGGTCGACCCGAACGCGTTCTACGCCGTAGCTCATCTAGAGGCCGCACGGCAGTGGTCGGCGCCGGGCCGTAGGGTCGTGGACGTGGCGGGTGGACAGGTGCGCGTGTGGCGCCCCGACTGGCCGTGTGCGGTGGTCAGCACCCTCCACCAGCAGCGACACGGCGGCGGCGACCCGACGTTCCGCGTCGATGAGCGCGGCCGCGTCTGGCGCGGGATCCGCACCCCCGAGGGGCCGGCCACCCTGGTCATCGACCCGCTGGACCCGAACGGCGAGGTGCACGCCGAGGCCTGGGGCGAGGGCGCGGTGTGGGCGCTCGAGTCGGTGCCCGGGCTGCTGGGTGCGTTCGACGACTGGACGGGCTTCGAGCCGCGGCACCCTGTCCTCGAGGAGTCCTGGCGTCGCCACCAGCACGCTCGGCTCGGCCGCAGCGGCCTGGTCATGGAGTCACTGGTCCCGGCGATCGTCGAGCAGAAGGTCACCGGCCAGGAGGCGTTCGCGGGGTTCCGGCGGCTGGTGCACCGGTACGGCGAGCGGGCGCCCGGCCCGGGCGTGGAGCGCAAGGTCTGGGTCCAGCCGAGTGCGGAGACGCTCCGGCAGATCCCGTCCTGGGAGTGGCTCAGGCTGCACATCGACCCGGCCCGGTCCCGGACGATCGTCACGGTGAGCCGGGTGGCCGACAGCCTCGAGCGCACGATCGCGCTCAGCCACGAGGAGGCCGACCGCAGGCTCCGCACGATCCCCGGCGTCGGGGTGTGGACCAGTGCGGAGGTGCGGCAGCGGGCGCACGGCGACCCCGACGCGGTCTCGTTCGGCGACTACCACGTCGCCAAGGACGTCGGCTGGGCGCTGACCGGCACCCCGTTCGACGACGGCGAGCTCGAGGAGTTCCTGGAGCCGTGGCGTCCACAGCGGGGCCGGGTCCCCGCCCTGGTCGGCATGGCCGGGCTGCGCCGACCCCGGCACGGCCCGCGGCTGGCGCCCAGAACTCACCTGCCGGTGCAGAGGTAGCAGTGTCGGATCCGCGGCCGGTCGCTCGTCGTACTGCGACAACCGACCAACGGAGGAAACCATGAAGTTCCTGATGCTCGTCAGCCTCGACCCGAGCCGCGACGAGAGCGACACCGACCTGACCGGCACCCTCGAGATCGAGGACTGGGTGACCAAGTACGACGACGCGGGCGTGCGGCTGCTGGGCAACCAGGTCCGGATGGCCGAGGACGCCACCAGCGTCACCCGCCGCGAGGGCAAGCTGCTGGTCACCGACGGCCCCTTCGCCGAGGCCCGCGAGTGGATCGTGGGGTTCGACGTGCTCGAGTGCGCCGACCTCGACGCGGCCATCAAGGTGGCCGCCGAGCACCCGATGGCGGTCGGCGGCCGGCTGGAGCTGCGCCCCTTTGTCGAGTAGCGACGAGGTGGGCGAGGCGCTCGCGGCCGCGATGGCCGGCGAGCGCCTCCGCATCGTCGCGTCGTTGATCCGCACGACCCGCGACTGGGACCTCGCCGAGGACGCCGTCGCGGACGCCGCCGAGCGGGCGTTGCTGACCTGGCCGCGCGACGGCGTGCCCCGCAACCCGGCGGCCTGGCTCACGACCACCGCCCAGCGCCGCGCGCTCGACGTGATCCGGCGGGCCGGCACCGAACGCACCAAGCTCGCCGAGCTGGGTGTCCGGCAGGAGCTGGACGAGCAGGTGGAGGAGGCGGCAGTGGACCACGGAGCCGTCTCCGACGACCGGCTCCGGCTCGTCTTCACCTGTTGCCACCCAGCGCTGTCGATGGAGGCGCGGGTCGCGCTCACGCTCAAGGTCGTCGCGGGGCTGGCGACCGAGGAGGTGGCCAGGATGTTCCTGGTCGGCGAGGCGACCATGAGCCAGCGGCTGCTGCGCGCGAAGAAGCGGGTCGCCAACGCCGGCATCCCCTACAAGGTCCCCGAGGCGGCGGACCTTCCCGAGCGGCTCGACGGCGTGCTCGCCGTGGTCTACCTGGTCTTCACGCAGGGGTACGCCGGCGCGGCGGCTCCCGAGCTCGCCGAGGAGGCCATCCGCCTCGGCCGGCTGCTCATGGAGCTGATGCCCGACGAGGACGAGGTCCGCGGGCTGCTCGCCCTGATGCTCGCCCAGCACGCCCGGCGTGACGCGCGCCTCGTCGACGGCGAGCTCGTCACCCTCGAGCACCAGGACCGGTCCCGCTGGGACCGCGGGGCGGTTGCGGAGGCGCTGAGCCTGACCATGCCGCACGGGAGGATGCCGGGGCCCTACCGGCTGCAGGCCGAGCTGGCGCTCACCCACCTGCGGGCGGAGCACGCCGACGACACCGACTGGCGCCGGATCGTCCGGCTCTACGAGCGGCTGCTCGACCTGCACCCCTCGCCGGTGATCTCGCTCAACCGGGCGATCGCGGTCGGGATGGCCGAGAGCCCGGCCGCCGGGCTGCTGCTGCTCGAAGACCTCGCGGAGCACCCCGCGCTGCAGGGGCTGCACCTGCTCCCGGCCGCCCGCGCCGACCTGCTGGCCCGGGCCGGCCGGACCGAGGAGGCCGTGGCCGAGGCCGAGCGTGCCATCGCGCTGGCGCCGACCGAGCAGGAGCGCCGGCAATTGGGTATGTGGCGCGACGGGCTCGGTTGAACCACGCCTCCTGTGGTTACCGTGTGCGCCAGGGGAAGCGGGACGGTCGTCCCGCGCCTGGGGGGAGTCATCATGAACCGCACCATTCGGGTCGCAGCGGTGTCGATCGCCCTGGTCATCGGGGGGACCATTGCCACCACCAGCTTCGCCAGCGACGCGCAACCGCCACCGGCCAAGGCCAAGTCCAAGGCCACCGTGGGCAAGATCGCGATCGTCCAGGCCGTGCCCAAGCTGACGGTGACCGTCACCGTCGACGGGAAGCAGGTCAAGGCGGGGGTCGTCGAGGGGACCATCGTCGGCCCGCTCGAGCTTGCGGCGGGCAGCCACGAGGTCACGTTCAACGACGGCACGCAGGACATCTCGTCGACCGTCGACGTCACCGCCGGCAAGTCCAGTGACGTGGTCGTGCACCGGCCGGCCGAGGTGGGCGGCACTCCGTTGGTCAGCGTGTACCCGACTCCGGACGAGCCGATCGAGCCCGGCAAGGCCCGTGTGCTCCTGGCGCACACCGCCACGACCGCACCCGCAGACGTGGTCGTGGACGGACAGACCGTCTTCACCAACATCGCCAACGGAGAGTTCGCCGAGGGCGATGTCGCTGCCGGCGCGCACGAGGTCTCGCTGCTGCCGGCCGGCGTGACCGGCACACCGATCCTCGGTCCGCTCGACGTCACCCTCGAGGAGGGGACGATCACCGCGGTCTACGCCGTCGGCAACCCGAAGGACGGGTCGATGAACGTCATCGTCCGCACCACCGGCGGCACTGCGTCCGGCGCCGAGCCGCCCACCGAGATCGACACCGGCTCGGCGGGGCTGGTGGGCCGGGTGCCCGTGTGGACCTTCTCGGGACGCTGAAGCCACTGACCGCGCTGGCGACCGTCCTGGCGGTCGCCAGCGGGTCCGGCTGCGCCGTGGGCGAGGCTGCCTCACCCGCGGCGGCGCCTCCGTCGGCCCAGCCCGTCGCCAGCGCGCCGCCGGCGGCGGTCGCCGAGCGAGTCGGCTCGGTGGTCCCCGAGCCTCCTCGGGGCATCCGGCTGCCCAACGGCCGCCGGGTCGTCGTGCGCCCGGTCGGCACCACGCGCAACGGGCTCCTCGACGTACCCGCCGACATCGAGCTCGCCGGCTGGTGGAGCGGCGGCTCGCGGCTCGGCGACCCGTTCGGGAGCACCCTGGTCGCCGCCCACGTCGACTCGCGGACCCAGGGGCTCGGACCGTTCGCCAGCCTGCTCGGGGTGCACGCCGGTGACCGGGTCCACGTCTGGTCCCACGGTCTGAGGCAGACCTTCGAGATCACCTCGCTCCGCCTGCGACCGCAGGGCACCATCGGACCGGCCTCGTACCTCCACTCGCCCAAGGGTCCGCGTCGCCTCACCCTGGTCACCTGCGCCGGACCGTACGACGCGGCGCGCGGCGGCTACCAGAACCTCGCGGTCATCACCGCGACGCCGCTCGGCCAGGCCCGGAGCCGGCGGTGACACGCGGGCTCACGGCACTCGCAGCGGTTGCGGTGGTCGTGGCGCTGATCGCGCTCGGCTTCTGGGCGCTCACCGGGGACGATGCCAAGGAACCCGCCGCCGCGCCGTCGTCGGAGCGGGCCACCCGCGACGTACCCCCGCCGCCCGCGGACGCCCCCGCCGAGGGCATGTACGTGCTCAGCTCGGTCAACGCCGACGGCACGGTCGAGGTGCAGACGTGGCTCCGCGCCGCGACGCCCATCTCCGAGCTGCGGCTGACCACCACCGACCCCGACCTGCTGCCCGGCTCGGCGGAGTCGCTCGACCTTCTCGTCCACGACGTCGACGGCACCCTGCTCGCGCACCGCGACAGCATCGGCACCAACCCGCAGCAGGTCCGGCTGCGAGCCCCCGCCACCGACATCTACTTCAGCTACACGATCGACGGCGCGATGGACGACGCCTCGCAGACCGTGCAGACCCGAACCCTGGCCCGGGTGCTGGGCATGGACGTCGACTACGACGGCGCCGGGGGCGTCGTACGCCGCGTGGTCACCTCGACCGGCACCGTCATCAACGTCGCCTGCCTGCGCCCGACCGACGACTTCGACGAGTCCCCGCGCCCCTGCGGCAAGCCCACCGGCGACGGCGACTGGGTCGTCGATCTCCGCGGCGACCACCGACACGACCGGCTCCTGGCCCAGCTGGAGAGCTGACCGCCGCTGGGCTGAGGTCCTAGGAACGCCGGGACGCGTCGGCGTACCGCTCGGCCAGAAGCCTGACCTCTGCGAGCAGCTCGGGTGAGTCGAGCACCTCGAAGGGCGCGTCCCACCAGGACAGGTACTTCGCGACCATCGCGGCATCGTCGGAGCCGACCGTGACGACGCAGGAGTCCTCTCCCTCGGGCTCGATCTCGACCGAGGCTGGTGCCCGCTCGCGGATCACGTCGGCCGAGGCGAGCAGCCGCACCCGGTAGCGCGCCTGCCAGGACGCGGTCTCCAGGGCACGCACGACAAAGTCCTCGAAGCCGCCCTCGGGGTCGGGGCGCGGCCGGAAGCGGCGACCGTTGGGCACCTTGACCCGCAGCCGATCGACCCGGAAGGTCCGCCAGTCGTCCCGCCCGAGATCCCAGCCCAGGAGGTACCAGCGCGCACCCCGAAGGACGAGGCGGTACGGCTCGGCCTCCCGGTGCGTCTCGTTGCCGGAGGCGTCGTGGTAGCTGAACCTCAGCTGCTCGCGGGCGTGGATGGCGGCCGCGATCGGGGGCAGCGAGTCCGTGGCGACCGTGGCACTCCCGAGCGGAGCGTTCAACGTGGCGCCCGCGAGCGACTCGAGTCGGGGACGGAGGCGTGCAGGCAGCAGCGCGACGACCTTGCTGAAGGCTCGCATCGACGAGGTCTCCGTGTCGGACAGCCCATGGGACGCGGCCAGGATGAGCCCCAGCGCCACTGCCATCGCCTCCTCGTCGTCCAGCAGCAGGGGCGGGAGCCGACTCCCGGAGCCGAGTCGGTAGCCGCCCGCGACGCCCGGTGACGCGGCCACCGGGTAGCCCAGCTCGCGGAGCGTGGCGACGTCGTTGCGCAGCGTGCGCACCGACACCCCCAGCTCGGCTGCCAGGGACGGCCCGGTGTGGTCGCCGGGCACCTGCAGCTGGGCGAGGAGGCGGAGCAGTCGGGCGGAGCTCGTCAGCACGGCCTCAGGCTACCGGCGAATGCGGAAGCAAATCTGCCGCAATAGGTGATGGAATCGTGACAACCGATCCACGAAAGGACACTCGTCATGGGTAACCCCACCATCGCCACCGTCGTCTTCCCGGCCCGCGACTTCGACGCCGGCGTGAGCGCGTGGACGTCGGTGTTCGGCACCGGCCCCGCCTTCTCCAGCAGCGGTCAGCAGACCGCGCCCGGTGAAGCCGACTTCGCGGTGTTCAAGACGCCGGACATCGAGATCGCGCTGACGTCACTGCCCTGGGTCGACGAGCCGCTCGTCTTCATCGACGCCGACGACATCGAGCAGACCCGGCAAGCGCTGATCGACGCCGGCGCCACCGGTCTCGGTGAGGTCGCCGACGGCTCGCTCGCCGAGCTCGGCAGCGCTCCCATCACCAACGGAAGCGCCGAGACGGGGGTCGTCGAGGTCCCCGGCGCCAAGCTCGCCGTCGTCCGGCTCGCCGACGGGAACCTCCTCGGCCTTCGTCAGTCGACGCCCGACGCCTGGTGACCTGCAGCGCGCGCTATCGGGGCGTCAGGACGCAGAACTCGTTGCCGTCGGGATCGGCCATCACTTCCCAGCTGACGTCGCCCTGGCCGATGTCGATGCGCTTCGCGCCGAGGGAGATGAGCCTCTCGACCTCCGCTTCCTGGTCACCGTCGGCAGGTGGCGCGACGTCGAGGTGCAGGCGGTTCTTCCCGAGCTTCGGTGCCACGGGCGGACCGCCCCAGGAGATCTTCGAGCCGCCGTGCGGCGACTGGATCGCGGTCTCCTCGTCCTGGTCCCAGACCAGCGGCCAACCCAGTGCCTCGCTCCAGAAGTACCCGACCTGCTGCGTGCCGTCGGACGACAGCGCGCCGATGAGGCCGGTGTCGGCCAGGAAGTTGTTCCCCGCCGCGATGACGCAGAACTCGTTGCCCTCGGGGTCGGCCATGACCACGTGGTCCGCGTCCGGCCCCTGGCCGATGTCGATGTGTCGGCCGCCGAGCTCGAGCGCCCTGGCCACCGTCGCCTGCTGCTCCTCGGGGGACTGGCTCGTCAGGTCGAAGTGCATCTGGTTGGGGCCGGTCTTCGGCTCCTGGGTCGGCGAGAACTCGATCCGGAACCCGGTGTCGTCGCTCGGCTGGAGCACGATGACGTCGGGCTCATCGGGATCCTCGGTCACCTCCCGGCCCAGGACGCCGGCCCAGAAGCGCGCGAGACGGACCGGGTCGTTCGCATCGAAGACGAGGGCGACGAGGTGAGTGGTCATGGCTGGCATCGACGCTATGGCTCTCGGGGACCGCGAAGCAACGCGATTGAATCGAGTCGGCGCGGCCGGTCCGGCTCCACCCGCAGTGTGTTGAGGGTGGTCGCGAGCATCGCGTAGTGGCCGACGAGCATCACCAGCTCGATGGCTTCCCGCTCGTCGAGCTGGGCGCGCAGCTCGGTCCAGAGACGGTCGGACACGTCGCACCGGGCGTGCAGCGCGTCGGCGACCCGCAACAGGACCCGGTCCCGAGGTCCCCACGACGGATCGGCGGGGCCGAGGGAGACCCGGTCGATCTCGTCGGCGGTGAGGCCGGCGCGGCGGGCGAGCCGGCGGTGCTGGGTGAGCTCGTACGCCGACCCGGAGAGCGTCGCGACGCGCAGGATGACCAGCTCGGTCTCGCGGCGGGGGAGCAGGCCGCCGGGCATCAGGGCGCCGGCGAAGAACAGCCAGCCCCAGAACAGCCGGCGGTGCCGGCCCAGGGTCAGGAACACGGCAGGTGGGGAGGTGCCGGCCGCGCGGCCGGCCAGCCGCGCGAAGACGTGCACGAACACCCCGGTGTCGCGGATCCGGCCGGGACCCACCCGCGCGGTCACGACACCCCCAACGAACGACCCTGCCGGCTGGTCACGCGACCAGTCTCTTCAGGGTCAGGAACAGGTCAGAGGAGCGGCCGGAGCGGCCTCAGGACCAGCTCGGTGAACCGGCGGTGCAGGTCGCGCGCCTCCCACTCGCCGCGGGTCAGCTCGATGCAGTTCGACTCGTCGACCGCCCAGATGGCCTCGAGGTCCTTGGCCAGCCCGTGGTCGATGACCTCGACGTTGATCTCGTAGTTGCCCTGGAGGCTCAGCCGGTCGATGTTCGCCGTACCGACCGTGGCCCAGGAGCCGTCCACGGTGGAGGTCTTCGCGTGCACCATCGCGTCCTTGAACCGGAAGATCCGGACGCCGGCCTCGAGCAGCTGGGAGAAGTACCCGCGGGAGAGCCAGTCCGCGACGATGTGGTTGGACTTGAGCGGCACCAGGAGCCGGACGTCCACGCCGCGGTGCGCCGCGTCCCGGAGCGCGTCGACGAAGCTCTGGTCGGGGATGAAGTAGGCGGACGTCATCCAGATGTTGGTGCTGGCCCGGTTGATCGCCTCGAGGTACATGCCGCGGATCGGGAACATCCACAGCCGCGGCACGTTGCGCTGCAACCGGATGTGCGGCTCCCAGACGCTGGCCGTCTCGACGAGCAGCGGCCGCTCGCTGGTCCGGAGCCGGCGCCGCCGGTGCAGGTTCCAGAAGTCGGCGAAGGCCCGGCGGAGGTCCTGGACGCCGGGACCGGTGATCCGGACGTGCGTGTCGCGCCACTCGGTCTCGTACGCCGACCCGATGTTGTAGCCGCCGACGTAGGCCTCCTTGTCGTCGACCACCAGGATCTTGCGGTGGTCGCGGCCGTAGCGGCGCAGGTCGAAGAAGCGCCAGCCGGCGGCGTAGGCGGGGTAGCGCAGCACCTTCATGGACGTCGGGAACCGCTTGAACCGCGGCGAGACCACGAGGTTCGCGAAGCCGTCGTAGATGCAGTAGACCTCGACGCCCCGGTCGGCCGCCGCCGCCAGCGCGGCCTTGAACTGCTCGCCGACCGCGTCGCCCTTCCAGATGTAGGTCTCGAAGAGGATCTGCCGCTGGGCGCCCTCGATCGCGGCCAGCATGTCGGCGTACAGGTCCTTGCCGTAGGTGTACGTCGTGATCGTCCCCTCGCCGACCTCGACCGTGTTGGGCGGCGTGGTCGGGAACGGCTTCGGCTTCTTGCCGCGGCGCCGGTAGGAGTCGACCAGGCTCATCCCGATCCCGATGGTGATCGGGACGCCGAACACGACCGCGAGCGTCCGGCGCACCCAGACGAGCACGCGCTCGATGGTCTGCGCGCTGCTCCTCACGACCCAAGCCTAGTGAGCGGCCAACCAGTCGTTCAGGAGGGCGCCTGCGGTTCTCCTGAGGCGCGAGCTTGCTCGCCTCGAAGGGTCCGTCTCGAAACCCCGGTGCCCCTCTCGCTCACCCGATCTCGAAGTCGATCTCGTCCTGGGCCTCGCGCCGCCGCTCGTGCGGCTCCGCGGCCAGGATCCACTCGCCCCGGCCGGCGGCCTGGTCGGCGTTGAGCTGGGCGGCGACGGCGTCCATCGGCGTCCCGGGCCAGACGGTCGCCAGGAACGGCCCGCCGTGCTCGGTCCAGCCGGCGCCCTGCAGCCGCCAGACGTCCATCAGGGCGGCCACGGCGTCCGGCGGGGCGGTGGCGTCGGGCGCGAAGATGGTGAGCACGCCGTCGCACGGTTCGACCACGTCGACGACCTGCAGCCGGCCCGCGGCGTCGGAGCCGGCGCGGACCAGGTCGCCGGCGGCGAGCGGTACGGCGAAGGAGTTGCTCTCGAGGCGGTAGGTGCCACCGCCGGTGTCGACCGCCGTGGCCCACAGGTGCTCGTGGGAGAGCCCCTCGTCGTCGTCCGGAACGTCACCGGCGGACGCGAACCGCACGCGGAGCTGGACCCGCTCTGTCACTGCTGGCTCACGTGTTGGTGACAGCCTTGAGCACGTCCCCCACGGGGTTGAGACCTGGGCGCCATGCGCACACGCTATCCGCGACACGGTGTCACGTCGCGAGACACGCCTCAGAACCGCTTCGGCACCGACGCCTTCAACAGGGCCAGCTCGCCCGGCGGGAACAGGGCACGTGGCAACACCTCGGTGCGCGTGCTGGTCAGAGGTGCGCGGCGGATCCGCAGCAGGACAGCCTTGTCGGTCACCTTCCGCGCGGTGAAGCGGTCCCATGCGTGGACGACCGTGCCCTGCCGCCTCGACACGGTGAGGTGGCCGGGGGTGACCAGGCCGCGCATGGGGCTGCCGACCGGGTGGATGCGCCGGAACCTTCGCCGCGTCTTCCCGAGCCCGAACAGTCCGGGCACGGCGAGAAGCAGGAAGAACACGGCCACGAACAGGAGCGGCCAGAGCCGCGTTGCGGTCGCCAGCACGATGATGGCAAGCGCGCAGACGTAAGGAAGCAGGAAGTCGGCGGAGCGTACGACACTCCGGGTGGCCTGCGCCACGAGGGCGTCCTGCACCTGTTCCGTGACGTCGAGCGACAGCGGCAGAGTGGGGCCGAATGCCTCGGCGGAGGACGGGCTTGGTCCTTGCAGGAAGGCGATGTCCTCCTCGGTGAGCAGCTCTCCCGGCAGGACGAACGACGCCGAGCGTCCGTACACGCTCGCGTTGCCGCGGGTCCGGCGCACCAGCATGGCCGACCCGCGCGGCAGGAAGACCTGGCCGGTGATGTCGGTGACCGTCAGCTGGTCGTCCTCGGTGTACGCCACCGTGACGGTCTGGCCGACGTCCAGGCCCTGCCGGGTCGCCCGAACTGCCTCGGCCCGCCAGACCTGGAGGTGGATCCCGATGGCGGCCAGCAGGATCGTGACGCCGACGTACCAGTACGCTGGGCAACGTGGGCAGCAGGAGCACCACGGCCGCCGGGAGCAGCCACCATTGGCGTAGCCGGCGCTGGGCAGCCTCGACCACCAGGTCCCGGACGATGCGAGCGTGTCGAGGACGGTCGATCGTCAGGCTACGCATCGGAGCCGGCTCGTCCACGTCGCGATGGTAGGAGCCGTCGGCGGCCTGCGTGGGCACTTCGCCGGACCCGGCTGTCGGTGGGCCAACGTAGTCTCGACACATGCGTCCCGTCACCGATCTGGAGCGCCGCGTGGCGCCGTTCGAGGTCAAGGCCGACTACGACCCGTCGGGAGACCAGCCGGCCGCGATCGCCGAGATCACCAAGCGGATCCAGGGCGGCGAGCAGGACATCGTGCTCCTCGGCGCGACCGGCACCGGCAAGACCGCGACCGTCGCGTGGGTGGCCGAGCAGGTCCAGCGGCCGATCCTGGTCATGCAGCCCAACAAGACCCTCGCGGCGCAGTTCGCCAACGAGCTGCGCCAGCTGTTCCCGGACAACGCCGTCGAGTACTTCGTCTCCTACTACGACTACTACCAGCCCGAGGCCTACATCCCGCAGACCGACACCTACATCGAGAAGGACTCCTCGATCAACGAGGAGGTCGAGCGGCTGCGCCACTCGGCGACCAACTCGCTGCTCACCCGGCGCGACGTGATCGTGGTGGCCTCGGTGTCGTGCATCTACGGCCTCGGCACCCCGCAGGAGTACGTCGACCGGATGCTCCGCCTCAAGGTCGGCGAGGAGCACGACCGCGACGGCATCCTGCGTCAGCTGGTCCAGATGCAATACACGCGCAACGACATGACGTTCTCGCGTGGCAACTTCCGGGTCCGCGGCGACACCCTCGAGATCTTCCCGGTCTACGAGGAGCACCAGGTCCGCATCGAGTTCTTCGGCGACGAGATCGAGCGGCTGATGACGCTGCACGCCGTCACCGGCGAGGTGATCACCGAGGACCAGGAGCTCTACGTCTTCCCGGCCACCCACTACGTCGCCGGCCCGGAGCGGATGGAGCGCGCGATCCGCGGCATCGAGCTCGAGCTGGAGGACCAGCTGGCCAAGTTCGAGCGCGAGGGCAAGCTGCTCGAGGCCCAGCGGCTGCGGATGCGCACGACCTACGACGTCGAGATGATGCGCCAGGTCGGCTCCTGCGCCGGGATCGAGAACTACTCGATGCACATCGACGGCCGCAGCCGCGGCTCGGCGCCCAACTGCCTGCTCGACTACTTCCCGGAAGACTTCGTGCTCGTCATCGACGAGTCCCACGTCGCGGTGCCCCAGATCGGCGGCATGTACGAAGGCGACATGTCCCGCAAGCGCAACCTGGTCGACCACGGCTTCCGGCTGCCCAGCGCGATGGACAACCGCCCGCTGCGGTGGGAGGAGTTCCTCGAGCGGATCGGCCAGACGATCTACCTCTCGGCCACGCCCGGCAACTACGAGCTCGACAAGGTCGGCGGCTCGACCCCGCCCGCGGTCGTCGAGCAGATCATCCGCCCGACCGGCCTGGTCGACCCCCAGGTCGTGGTGAAGTCGACCAAGGGCCAGATCGACGACCTGATCCACCAGATCAAGGAGCGCACGGCCAAGAACGAGCGGGTCCTGGTCACCACGCTGACCAAGAAGATGTCCGAGGACCTCACCGACTACCTCCTCGACGCCGGCATCCGCACCCGCTACCTCCACTCCGAGGTCGACACCCTCAAGCGGATCGAGCTGCTGCGCGACCTGCGCCTGGGGGAGTACGACGTCCTGGTCGGCATCAACCTGCTCCGCGAGGGGCTCGACCTGCCCGAGGTCTCGCTGGTGTCGATCCTCGACGCCGACAAGGAGGGGTTCCTCCGCTCCGACAAGTCGCTGATCCAGACGATCGGCCGGGCCGCCCGCAACGTGTCGGGCGAGGTGCACATGTACGCCGACAAGATCACGCCCTCCATGGAGTCGGCGATCGACGAGACCAACCGGCGCCGCACCAAGCAGGAGACCTACAACACCCAGCACGGCATCGACCCGACGCCGCTGCGCAAGAAGATCGCCGACATCACCGAGATGCTGGCCCGCGAGGACGAGTCGACCCAGGCGCTGCTCCAGACCTGGGCCGGCACCGAGGCCAAGGGCCGCGCCGGCGGCGTGAAGGCCAAGCAGGGCCAGCCGGTCCCGCGGCTGCGCGACTCCGACGCCGGCAGCCACGCCGCCGACCTCGCCGGCATGCCCTCGGGCGACCTCGCCCAGCTGATCCAGGACCTCACCGACCAGATGAAGGCCTCCGCCGCCGAGCTCCAGTTCGAGGTCGCCGCGAGGCTCCGCGACGAGATCAGCGAGCTCAAGAAGGAGCTCCGCCAGATGATGGAGCGACGAAGTGAGGAGGAAGCCGAGGAGGACGGGGCTCGAAGCGAGCGAGTGTCGTCTGTGCCGTCCAGCGACGGACGACCGGTCGGACCGCAGACGAATCGTTGGCTAGCGTCGACCCGGTGAGGCAGGCCTGGATCGTCTGGGGCGTCGCGCTCTCGGCGTACGTGCTCGCGATCTTCCACCGTTCCTCGCTCGCGGTGGCGGGGCTGGCGGCCGCCGACCGGTTCGACATCAGTGCCGCGCAGCTGGCGACGTTCACGATGCTGCAGCTGCTCGTCTACGCCGGGATGCAGATCCCGGTCGGGCTGCTGGTGGACCGCTACGGCCCCCGGAGCGTGATCCTCACCGGCGCGATCCTGCTGACGCTGGCCCAGGCCGGCTTCGCCCTCGCGGACTCGTACGGCGCGGCGCTGGTCGCGCGCGTGTTCGTCGGCATGGGCGACGCGATGACCTGGATCTGCCTGCTCCGGCTGGTCGCGAGCTGGTTCACCGGCCGGCGGATCCCGTTCCTCACCGCGATGTCCGGGACGCTCGGCCAGCTGGGCGCGATCGCCGCGGCCGCCCCGATGACCTGGGCGCTGGGCCATCTCGGCTGGACCCAGGCCTACCTGATCGCCGCCGCGGTCAGCGTGGTCGCGACCGCGGCGGTGGCGATCCTGGTCCACGACGCCCCCGAGGGCCGGGTCATCCGGGGGCCGCGGCTCACCTTCGCCACCATCCGGGGCAGCCTGCGGGCCTCCTGGGCCCATCCCGGCACCCGGCTGGGCTTCTGGATGCACTTCGTGACCCAGTTCAGCGTCACCGCGATGACCCTGCTGTGGGGCTTCCCGTTCCTCGTGCGCGGCGAGGGACTCAGCAGTGCCCGGGCCAGCCTGCTGCTGAGCCTGGTGGTGGTGGCCGTGATGTACAGCGGACCGACGATCGGCTGGTTCATCGGCAGGCACCCGTGGCACCGCTCGACGACGGTGCTGACCATCGTCTGGTCGATCGTGGCCGTGTGGACGGCGGTGCTCGTCTGGCCGGGCGACGCGCCGTTCTGGCTCCTCGTCCTGCTCACCCAGGTCATCGGGATCGGCGGGCCGGCGTCGATGATCGGGTTCGACCTCGCGCGGACGTCGAACCCCGCGGAGCGGCTCGCCAGCGCCAACGGGATCATCAACCAGGCCGGCTTCTCGGCCAGCCTGGTCCTCGTCGTCGCGATCGGCCTGATCCTCGACTGGCGGACGCCGGGCAGCAGCACGGCCTACGACGCGAGCGCGTTCCGCTGGGCGATGTGCGCGCAGTACCCGCTCTGGGCGCTCGGCCTGCTCCAGGTCTGGCGCTACCGGCTCCGGACGCGGGCCATCATCGATCGCGCCGAGCTGACAGCCACCGCGCGAGCAGAGGGGTAAGCGCGAGGATCACCAGCAGCCGGCAGAGCTGGACCGCGAGGACGTAGGTCACGTCCGACCCGGCGTCCGCCGCCGTCGACAGGACGGCGAACAGCCCGCCCGGCGTCGTGGCGAGGTACGCCGTCAGCCCGTCCACCGGCGTCGCCCACGCCAGCAGCACACCCACCGCCGCCGTGGCGGCGACCATCCCGAAGGTCAGCGCCAGCACCGCGGGCAGCATCCGGGCGATCGACGCGAGGCTGGCCCGGGTGAAGCGGAGCCCCACCTGGGCACCGATCAGGCCGAAGGCCACCCACTGGACCGGCGTCGGCACCCGGACCTCGCCGAGCCAGCCGCCCAACGCCAGCACCACGGCCACCGCGAGCGGTCCGAGGAGCGAGGCGGTCGGGAACCGCACCAGCCGGGCCAGCGCCAGCCCGACGACCAGCGAGACCGCGACGAACACGAGGTCCCTCAGCAGTCCTGCGTCCGACGATGCGAGCTGGCCGTGCCCGCGCGTGGGCCGGAACACGATGGCGGTCACCAGCGGCAACGTCATCAGCACGATCAGGACCCGCAGGTACTGCACCACCGTCACCACGCGGTCGTCCGCGCCGAGGTCGTGGGCCACCGCCACCACTCCGGACGCACCGCCCGCGATCAGCGCGAACACCCCGGTCACCGGCGACACGTCGTCCCGCAGCGCGAGCAGCCGCCCGGCCCCCACCGAGAGGACGAGCGTGGCGACGATGACCAACCCGATCGGCACCACGTCGTGGCCGATCCGCTCCAGCGCCGACAGGCTCACGACCGCGCCGATGACCACGCCGATGGTCCCCTGGGCGACCCGGAACAGCCCCGAGGGCAGCTCCAGCGGCGTCGGCGAGGTGAGCGCGTGCGCCATCCCGCCGACCAGAGCGGCGAACAGCACCGCGGACGGCAGGTGCACCAGCGACAGCAGCACGCTGAGCACGACCGTCACACCGACCACGAGGACGAGCGCGGCGCGCGGCGAGCGCTCGGACCCTGTCATCGTGGTCAGCCTAGGTGGGTACCTCAGCGGCATGGCAGACACCTCCATCGACCTGGGCAGACCGACCCAGGGCGACGTCATCGAGCTGATCCTCAACGACCACCGGCGCTTCGAGGGGCTCCTGCGCGACCTGCGCGACAGCACGTCCGACCGGGACGACGTACGCCGCGCCCTGGCCACCCTGCACACCGCCCACGCCCTCGCCGAGGAGAAGCACGTCTACCCCAGGCTGCGCCGCCGGGACGCGATCACCGAGCACGAGGCCGAGCACGGCGAGGAGGAGCACGCCGAGGGGCACGAGGCGATGCTGGCCGTGCTCGAGCTCAAGGGCACCGACACCCAGGCCTTCGACGACGCCGTCGAGGAGCTGGCCCGGGTCGTCAACCACCACCTCACCGAGGAGGAGCTGACCATCCTCAACCCGGCCCGCGAGGAGGTCGGCGACCGGCTGCGGTCCGAGCTGGGCGAGAAGTTCGCGACCGAGCGCAACCAGCAGATCGACGACGGCTGCGGCTCGATCAGCCAGATCCGCAGCCTGGTGGCAGCGGCCCGCCGCGAGGGGCTGCTCGACGAGGACGACGAGGAGGACGAGGAGGGCTAGGGAGGCTAGGAGGTCCGAGCCGGGAACTGCTCGTCCTGGTAGGCGCGCAGCGCGTCCAGGTCGATCGCCATGAGTTCGGCGAGCTCGGGAAGCGCCGCGACGGCGTCGCCCAACGAGCCGTTCACGATGTGCTCCTCGAGCTCCCGGGCGCCCTCACCCAGCGCGACCGCTCCCAGGTTGAGCGCCGAGCCGGCCAGCCGGTGCGCCACCGCCCGTAGCGTGGCGGCGTCACCGGAGGCCGCAGCGGCCTCCATCGTGGCGAGATGTCCCTCGGCGCTGCCGAGGAAGTTCCCGATCGCGCGGTTCACGTACGACGGCCCGTCGTCATCGGAGTCGTCGAGCCCGCGGAGCTCCTCGAGCCGGTCCAGGTCCAGCCGGTCGGCGTACCACGGACCGGGTGCGAGCCAGCCGCTTCAGGGTGTCGGCCAGCCGCGCGGCGTCGACCGGCTTGGTGAGGAAGTCGTCCATGCCTGCCTCCAGGCAGCGCTCTCGTTCGCCCGCGACCGCGGCAGCGGTCATCGCGATGATCGGTCGGCGCCGCCCCGTCTCGTGCGCCCGGATGTGCCGGGTCGCGGTGTAGCCGTCCATGTGCGGCATCTGCACGTCCATCAGGATCGCGTCGAAGCCGCCGTCGCCGGCCGCCTCGATGGCGGCCAGCCCGTCGTCCGCGGTGTCGGTGGTGTAGCCCAGCGCAGCAAGCAGCCCGGTCGCGACCATCTGGTTGACCGGGTTGTCCTCGACCACCAGGATCCGGCCCTTGCCCGGCTGCTCGGCGCTCGCCTTGATCACCGGGTCGGCGCCCGCGTCGCCTCCCAACAGCTGCAGCAGGGCGACCCGGAGGTCCCCGGCCAGGTGCGGCGCGGTGAGCTCGACGACGGGCACCGCCTCGCCCAGCGTGCCCGGGTCGGTGCCGTCGACCAGCACCACGTCGTACGCGTCGCCGTCGAGCAGCGGGTGCGCCTCGGCCGCGCTGGCCACGCGGTCGGACCGGACACCCCACCACGCCAGCTGCTCGGTCAGGACCGAGCCGTGCGACTCGTCCGCGACCACCAGCGCCCGCCGGCCGTGCAGCAGCTCGCGGGCCATGACGTCGCCCCGGTTGGCCGCGGTCGAATCGACCCCCAGGTCCAGGACCACCGTGCAGGTGAAGACGCTGCCGCCGCCGGGGTTCGCGGCGTACTCCAGGGTGCCGCCCATCGCATCCACGAGCTCGCTCGAGATGGCGAGGCCGAGCCCGGTGCCGCCGTAGATGCGGGTCGTCGACGAGTCGCCCTGGCTGAAGGGCTGGAAGAGGTGGGCCTGCTTCGAACGAGGCACGCCGACACCGGTGTCGGCCACTTCGACGCGCAGCCGCACCCGGCCCTCGTCGGGCTGGGCGGTGGCCCGGACGGCGACCCCGCCGTGCTCGGTGAACTTCACGGCGTTCGCCACCAGGTTGGTGATCACCTGCCCCAGCCGCGTCGGGTCGCCCCACAGCACCGCCGGGACGTCCGGGTGGCACGACACCACGAGGTCGAGCTCCTTCTCGCGGGCCACCTCGGTGAGCATGCCGGACACCTGCTCCAGGAGCAGCCGCACGTCGAAGTCCAGCCGCTCCAGCTCCAGCCGGCCGGCCTCGATCTTGGAGAAGTCGAGGATGTCGTTGATCAGCCCGAGCAGCATCCGGCCGGCCCCGTGGACACCGGACGACAGCCGGTGCTGCTCCGGGGTGAGCGACGGTGCGGAGCAGGAGGTCGTTGAGGCCGATCACGCCGTTGAGCGGGGTCCGGATCTCGTGGCTCATCGTGGCCAGGAAGTCCGACTTCTGGCGCGAGGCCTCCATGGCCTCGTCGCGGGCGCGGGCCACCTCGGCCTGTGCCCGCTCGCGCTCGGCGACCCGGGCCAGCTGCTCGGCGACCCGGCCGGTCATCGTCTCGATCAGCTCGTGGCGGAACAGCGGGGGAGCGGAGGTGATGGCCACGACGGCGTACACCTCGGTGCCGAGCAGGATCGGGAACGCGATGGTCAGCTTGTCCTCGTCCCAGACCGGCCCGCGCGCGTCGTGGGCGCGCTGGGCCAACAGCAGCTCCGCGGCCGCCTGCGGGTCGCCGACGTCCTCGTCGCGGTCGGTGTCGATCGGGTAGAACGGCTCGACCTGTCCGCTGCCGTCCGGGTCGGGCACGAAGGCCCGCGCTCGCTCCCAGTCGTCGTGCAGCAGCACCAGGGACCGGGCCTGCACGAGCACCTCGCCGAGCGTGGTGGCCTCGTTGGCGGCGCTGGCGACCGCCTGCATGAGGTTGTTCTGCGCGACCTGGTCCTCCAGCGCGTCCTCGCTGGCCTGCAGCGAGGCGATCAGCTCGTGCCGATCGGTGTTGTCGGAGTAGCGGTGCAGCAGGGCCCGCGGCCGGCCCGCGTCGTCGAGCAGCGCGGTCTCGCTGCACAGCATCCACTGGATCGTGCCGTCGCTGCGCACCCACTTGCACCTCGACCGGATGCTCCTCGATCCGGCCCGCGCGCGCCTCGTCGAGGTGCGCGCGGAACTGCGCGCGGCCGTCCTCGTCCAGGATGTCGAAGACGGTCAGCGCGGTCAGTCCCTCGTCACTGATCCGGTGCAGCCGCGCGATCTCCGGGTTGGCGTACACCGTCCGACCGTCCAGGTCGATGACCCACAGGCCATCCGGAGAGCCCTCGACGATGTCCCGGTAGAGCTCCGAGAGGTCCATGTCCCACCTCCGCGAGCCTGACGCTAGCCCGGCAGGCGGTCCTTGTGTGGGACTTTGGGAACGTCGGGGCGGTTTGTACTGCCGCGGCGGGCCTAGGTTGGCTGTCGTGGATGTCACGACGCTGCAGGCGTACTGCGTCGGCAAGCCCGGCGCCTGGCCGGACTTTCCGTGGGACCACGACTTCCCGGTGGTCAAGGTGGGGGAGGGCGAGCGCGGCAAGATCTTCGCCTTCCTGGGTTCGGACTCGGTGGGCGTCAAGGGCGGACCCACGCGCGAGGTCGCCGACGAATGGCTCGACCGCTATCCCGACGCCGCCACGGTGATGCGCTACATCGGCCGCTCCGGCTGGAACTCCCTCGCCTACGCGGGGATCCCCGAGGACGAGCTGTTCGAGGCGGTCGACGAGTCGTACCGACTCGTCGTCGGGAAGATGCCCAAGCGCGACCGGCCGGACGGGTGGGACGCGGCCACCTGAGCCGGTCTGGAACGGCGACGCCGATCGCGGCGTTCTGGCCCGAAACGCGCTCCGGGCGTGGCCACGATGTGATGGTGGACGGCGACACGACTGAGACCAGTGAGGCGACTGACCCGACGCAGCTGCCCGAGGCGACCGACACGGAGCACACCGAACCGCAGCCCGAAGGCCTCTCCGCGGAGCAGCTCTGTGACTACGTGGAGCGGGCGAGCTTCGCGACCACGCTGGGTCGCCGGGGCTACCAGCAGAGCGAGGTGGATGCGTTCCTGGTCACCGTCGCGGAGACGCTCCGGGCCGGCGAGCCGCTCGCGGAGCTGGTGCGGCGCACGCAGTTCACCCATGTCCGGCTGGAGGACGGCTACGACCACACGCAGGTCGACGACTTCCTGGCTGCGGTGGTCGACCTCGACCCGAACGCCGACGCCCGGCCCGAGGTCGCGCGGAGTGGGCTGATCGGCAAGCTGTTCGGCTAGGCGCCCACGAGGCTCACTCGTCCCGGCGGACGGACGCCCGCACCACGGTGAGCCCGACCAGCCGGGCGATCACCAGCGCGACGTACATCACGCCCGCGACCTGCTCGATCATCACCAGCGAGCGGGCGTGCGCAGCGATCGGTACGACGTCGGAGAGGCCGACGCTGGTGAGGTTGGTGAAGGAGAGGAACAGCAGGCTGAACCACTCCTGATCGTCGCCCTCGGCCCCGACGAAGGAGCCCGGCCAGATCACCTGTGCCGCGGCGTACACGTAGGCGAACGCCCACGCGACCACCGTGAAGGCGGCGCCGGTCGCGAACAGCTCGTCGTGGGTCACCCGGTCGTCGTGGAAGAGGTACCGGATCATCGCGTAGGAGACGTAGAAGTAGAACGGCGCGTGCACCGCCGCCGAGGTCAGCACGATCCAGTCGGTGTCTGGCTCGACCGCCTCGAGCACCGCGAACACCATGGCCGGTACGCCGAGGAGCAGCGCCACCCAGGACAGCGCCGGCGTCAGCCGGACCGCGGCGACGGCTGTGAAGACCACGACCATCTGGACCACGCCGATGACGGCGCGGCCGCCGGTCGAGTCGTCGAGGAACGGGTAGGCCAGCACGACCAGGAGCTGTCCGAACAGGAGCACCCCGGAGGGGTGGGTGCGCAGCGCCGTCCAGACCCGGGTCACGGCCCGAACTGCTTCTTGTTGCGGGACTGGATCTCCTTGGCTTGCTTGCGCTCCAGCCGTTTGACCTCGGAGCCGACGATCTCGCTCTTGCCGGCCACGGTCCGGAGCAGGTTCATCAGTGCAAAGGCGCTCAGGACGAGCAGCCAGGGGAAGTCGAAGATGCCGAAGACGGTCCACCCGATGAGGCTGGTGCCGAGGAAGCCCACGAGCGCATCCCGACGATCGTGTCGCCACTTCTCCTCGGCCCGCCGCTGGATGTCGCCGGACGTCGCTGACGCCAACGGCACCTTCGCCGGCAGCAGCGGTCGGTCCGGCACCAGGTCGGCGACCAGCGCCGGCAGCTGGCCGAGCGTGCGCGCCTGGAGGGTCGCCGCGGTGCGCTCGTCGTACTCCTCCCGGTCCAGCCGGCCGTCAGCGAAGGCCTCGGTCAGCACGCCGTGGACGACGTTGCGATCGGCGTCGGAGGCGCGCAGAGGGGCCACCGCGGGGTCGCGCGGGTCGTGCTGGAAGGACGCCCACAGGTCACCTGAGCGCTCTGCCACATCGCAACGATAGGACCCGCACGGACGCACTTTGCCTCGGCGGGGTAACGCGAGCGCCGTTGCGCCGTTGTAGGTACGACAACAAACCCCCAGATCGGGGTGGGGGCCACAGGAGCGGACGCACCTCGTTGGACCAAAACGAGAACACGTTCTACTCTGTGGCGGCCGTCGCACGATGGGGAGGAATCGATGGCGTTCGCTGCTGTGTCGGTCCTCCGGGGCCCCGGCGAGATCGCGGCGATGGTCGTCGAGGTCACCAAGCGGATCTTCACGCGACCGTTCCAGTTCCGCGAGTTCATCGAGCAGGCGTGGTTCATCACCAGCGTCACGCTGATGCCCACGATCCTGATCTCGATCCCCTTCGGCGCGGTCATCTCCCTCCAGGTGGGCAACCTGACCGGCCAGCTGGGCGCCCAGTCGTTCGCGGGCGCCACCGCGGTCCTGGCCACGGTCCGGGAGGCCGCGCCCATCGCGGCCGCGCTGATCATCTCCGGCGCCGCGGGCTCGGCGATCTGCTCCGACCTGGGCGCGCGCAAGATCCGCGAGGAGATCGACGCCATGGAGGTCCTCGGCGTCGACCCGCTCGAGCGGCTGGTGGCGCCGCGCGTCGTGGCCACGATGTTCGTCGCCATGATGATCAACGGCATCGTGATCGCCGCCGGCATCGGCGGCGGCTACTTCTTCACCGTCATCGTCCAGGGCGGCTCGGCCGGGGCGTTCCTCGCCAACTTCACCGTCCTCGCCAGCCTCCCCGACCTCTACATCTCGATGATCAAGGCGATCGTCTTCGGCTGGCTGGCCGCGATCGTGGGCGCCTACAAGGGGCTGAACGCCGGCGGCGGCCCGAGCGGCGTGGGCCGGGCGGTCAACGAGGCCGTGATCATCTCGTTCATGCTGCTGTTCTTCCTCAACGCAGTGATCACCGCCATCTACTTCCAAGTCGTTCCACCGCCGGGGCTGTAGAGATGGCGAGCATCGGCGCGATCGGGAGCGCGATCGTCCAGGGTCCGAAGGAGTCCCTGGAGCAGCGGGGCGACCAGCTGCTCTTCTACGTCAAGGCCCTGGCCTGGGCGCCGCGCGCGATCCGGCGCTACCCGCGCGAGATCAAGAACACGCTCGCCGAGATCACCTTCGGCGCCGGCGGCCTCTCGCTGATCGGCGGCACCGTCGGCGTGATCGCGTTCCTGGCCTTCTTCGCCGGCACCGAGGTCGGCATCCAGGGCTACGCCTCGCTGAGCCAGATCGGGGTCGCGAAGTTCAGCGCCTTCATCTCGGCCTACTTCAACACCCGCGAGGTGGCGCCGCTGGTCTCGTCGATCGCGCTGGCGGCCACGGTGGGTTGCGGCTACACCGCCCGGCTGGGTGCGATGCGCATCTCGGAGGAGATCGACGCGCTCGAAGTGATGGGCGTCCCGTCGCTGCCGTTCCTGGTGACCACCCGGATGATCGCGGCGTTCATCGCCGTCATCCCGCTGTACGTCGTGGCGCTCTGCGCGTCGTACCTCTCGCCCCGGCTGATCGTCACCCTCATCTACGGGCAGTCGCCGGGCACCTACGACCACTACTTCATCCAGTTCCTGCCGCCGATCGACATGCTCTGGTCGTTCGGGAAGCTGCTGGTCCTCTCGGTCTGCATCATCCTGATCCACTGCTACTACGGCTACACCGCCTCGGGCGGCCCGGCCGGCGTCGGCATGGCGGTCGGCCGGGCGATCCGGACCAGCATCGTGACCGTCGTGGTCGCCGACTTCTTCCTCAGCTTCGCCATCTGGGGCTCGACCACCACCGTGCGGATCACGGGGTAGCGGGGTCACGACGGTGCTGGTCAACATCCACCACGACAGCAGGCGGGAACACAACCGTCTGCTGGTGGCCGGCGTCGTCTTCATCACGATCATCGCGTTGCTGATCTGGTTCTCGATCGCGGTCTACCAGAAGAAGTTCGACCGGACGACGATGGTGACGATCCAGGCGGACCGCGCCGGGCTCCAGCTCGCGCGCTTCGGCGACGTTCGGATCAACGGCGTCCTGGTGGGCCAGGTCCGCTCGGTGAGCCAGGACGGCGAGCAGGCGGTCATCAAGGTCGCGATAGAACCTGACGCCGCCAAGGAGATCCCCGAGAACGTCGGCGTGCAGATCATCCCGACCACGCTGTTCGGCCAGAAGTTCATCTCGTTCGTCGCGCCGGCGAAGCCCACCGGCTCGCTCCAGGACGGCGACGTCATCCCGGCCGACCGCGTCGAGACCAACGTCGAGCTCAGCAAGATCCTGGCCGACCTGTTCCCGCTGCTGAGGGCCGTGCAGCCCGCGGAGCTGAACTACACGCTCAACGCGCTCGCCACCGCGCTCGAGGGGCGCGGCGAGCAGCTCGGCGCGACCCTCGACCAGCTCGACGCCTACCTCGGCGCGATCAGCGACAAGCTGCCGACCCTGAAGCAGGACCTGGTCTCGCTGGCGAACGTCGCCGACATCTACGACCTGGCCGCACCGGACCTCATCTCGGTCCTCGGCAACCTCACGGTGACCAGCAAGACGATCATCGAGAAGGCAGACGACCTCGACAGCTTCTTCTCCGACCTCGAGGGCCTGGCCGTCACGTCGACGCGGGTGCTGTCGGACAACGAGCAGAACCTGATCCAGGTGGGCCAGGTCAGCGAGCCGGTGCTCAAGCTGCTGGCGATGTACTCGCCGGAGTTCCCCTGCCTCATCGAGGGCGCCGCCGCATATGCACCGCGCCTGGCCCGCACCTTCGAGGGCAACCAGGTCAAGCAGTACCTCGAGTTCGGGACCGCCCAGTACGAGGCCTACCACGCCGACGACCGCCCGCTCTACGGCGAGGTCGGGCACGGCCCCTGGTGCGACGGCCTGCCGAACCCCAAGGTCCCGGCGGACCCGGCGGCGTTCGCCGAGGGCTCGGACATCGACGAGAAGCCGCCCACCGGCGACCTGCCCACGCTCATCACCGGCGGTGCCCAGAAGACCCAGACCAGCGGCTATGCGGGCACCGACGCCGAGAAGGCGATCGTCAACGCGCTTCTCGCGGGAGAGACCGGCCGCGCGGCCGACTCGTACGGCGCCCTGGGGTCGCTGCTCTACGGCCCGGTCGTCAGGGGCGGTGGCGACTCGTGACCACGACGCAGGAGCGGCCGGTGGCCGGGGCGAAGGCCCCCGAGGGCAAGGCGACCAAGCTGCGCAACCGCCGCAACGCCGAGACCATCGCCGCCGGCATCAAGCTGCTGATCTTCACGATCGCGTCCATCCTGGTGACCGGACTGCTCGCCGCCATCATGGGCAACTTCGGTTTCGGCGACAGCACCGAGTACCGCGCGGTGTTCTCCACCGCGTCGATGCTCGAGAAGGGCGACGACGTCCGGGTGGCCGGGGTCAGCGTCGGCGAGGTCAAGAAGGTCGAGCACTACCACCGCAACCAGGCACTGGTGACGTTCCGGGTGAAGTCCGAGGTGCCGCTCACGACCACCTCGCGTGCCGAGATCCGCTTCCTCAACCTGGTCGGCGACCGCTACCTCGCGCTCGAGGCCGGCGACGAGGACGGCGTCGCCATCCCGGACGGGATCGACGACGGCATCGGGGGCGACAGCGGAGGCGCCAACGCGCCCAGCACCGGCACCCGGCTGGAGTCCGGCGCGACCATCCCGGTCGACCAGACCGCGCCGGCCCTCGACCTCACGACGCTGTTCAACGGGTTCCAGCCGCTGTTCCAGGCGCTCGACCCGAAGCAGGTCAACGAGCTCAGCATGAACCTCGTGCAGGTCCTGCAGGGGGAGGGCGGCACCATCCAGGAGCTGCTGGCCAGCACCGCCTCGCTCACCAACAGCCTCGCCGACCGCGACGAGCTGATCGGCCAGGTGGTCAACAACCTGACCCAGACGCTCGACACCGTCGACCAGCGGCACCAGGAGCTCAACACCCTGGTCTCCCAGCTGCAGCGCTGGATGGCCGACCTGGCCCGCGACCGCAACACGATCGGCAGCTCGCTCGACAACGTCTCCGACCTGACCGTCGTGGTCGCCGACCTGCTCCGCGAGGGCCGGCCCATCGTGAAGAGCGACGTGGCGAAGCTCAAGCAGCTGGCGCGGCTGCTCAACAAGCCCCAGAACCAGCAGCAGGTCACCGAGCTCCTCGACCGGCTGCCCGAGTCGATGACCGACCAGACCCGCACCGGCACCTACGGCTCCTGGTACAGCTACTACGTCTGCGGCTTCTCCGGCCGGATCACGCTGCCCGGGCAACCTCGGCACCATCCCCGGCCTCCAGCAGGTGCTCGACGGCCTCGGCAACCTGAACTTCCACTCGACCGCGCCGCGCTGCAACGGCGCCGACGAGACCCCCTCCACGGCGCCGGACTCCGGGGGTGGTGGCGAGTGAGGCGCTACACCGAGGCACAGCTGCTCCGCCTGGGCGCGATCACGCTCGTCGTGATGCTCCTGGTGATGGCCGCGGCGTTCAACCTCAACAAGTTCCCCGGCTTCGGCGGCGACAGCTACCAGGCGTACTTCGCCGACGCGAGCGGGCTGCACCGCGGCAACATGGTCCAGGTCGGCGGCATCCGGGCCGGCCGGGTCCAGGAGGTCGAGCTCGACCACGGCAAGGTGCTGGTCACCTTCGAGGTCGACCACGGCGTCGACTTCGGCAAGGACAGCAAGGCGAGCGTCGAGGTGCTCAACCTGCTCGGGGAGAAGTACCTCAACCTGGTCCCCGCCGGTTCCGGCCAGCTCGACGAGGACACGCCGATCCCGGTCGACCGGACCTCGTCGTCGTACGACATCGTCGGCGTCTTCAGTGACCTCACCGAGACCACCGAGCAGATCGACACCGACCAGCTCGACCAGGCGCTGAACGTCGTCTCCGACACGGTCAACCAGTCCGCCCCCGAGATCCAGGCCAGCTTCGAGGGGATCGCGCGGCTCTCGCAGTCGGTGGCCTCGCGTGACGCGCAGATCCAGCACCTGCTCCGGAGCTCGCGCGACGTCAGCACGCTGCTGGCCGACCGCAGCACGGACCTCGTCGACCTGATGCAGAACAGCAGCCTGGTCTTCGAGGAGGTCGAGCGGCGCAAGCAGGCCATCCACCGGCTGCTCGTCAACGCCCGCGAGCTCGCGATCCAGCTGCGCGGTGTCGCCACCGACAACCAGGCGCAGCTCAAGCCCGCGCTGAAGGAGGTCGACGACCTCCTCAGCCTCCTCAACTCCAAGGACAAGGAGCTCAAGGCGACCCTCAACGCCCTCGGTCCCTACGCCTCGATCCTGGGCAACATCATCGGCACCGGCCCGTGGTTCGACGCGTACGCCGTCAACCTGGCCGCGATCCCCACGGGCGAGTTCCTGCCCGGGCCTCCGGACTGATGCCATGAACGCCTTCGCTCGCCTCAGCCCACGGATCGCGATCGTCGCGGTGGCCGTGATCCTGCTCGCCGCGACCTTCCTCTTCGTGCACCAGCCCGACGAGACCAAGACCGTCACCGCGCACTTCCCGCGGGCGGTCAGCGTCTACACGGGCACCGACGTGCGCGTCCTCGGCGTCAACGTCGGCCGGGTGACCGCGGTGATCCCCGAGGGCAACTCGGTCCGCGTCGAGATGGAGTACGACGCCGACGTCGACCTCCCGAAGGACGCCAAGGCCGTGGTCGTGACGCCGACGCTGGTGGCGGACCGGTTCGTCCAGCTCAGCCCGGTCTACTCGAGCGGGCCGACGATGAAGGACGGCGCGGACATCGCGCTGCCGGACAGCGGCGTCCCCGTCGAGCTGGACCGCATCTACGCCAGCATCCGGGACCTCGCCGAGGCGCTCGGCCCCAACGGCGTCAACAAGGACGGCTCCCTCAACCACCTGCTCGAGGCCGGGGCGAACGCGCTCGACGGCCAGGGCCAGCGCGGCAACGAGATGATCCGCCAGCTCTCCGCGGCGGCAGCGACGTTCGGTGAGGGCGCCGGGCCGCTGTTCGACACCGTCACGGAGCTGGCCCAGTTCACCGACACGCTGGCCACCAACGACAAGCTGGTCCGGGCGTTCGTGAAGGACCTGGCCGGCGTCTCGTCCTCGCTCGTCTCCGAGCGGGCAGAGATCCAGAAGGCACTCCAGGCCGTGGCCGACTCGGTGGGCACGGTGAAGACGTTCGTGCAGGACAACCGGCAGGCGCTGGTCACCGACGTCGAGAAGCTCACGAGCCTGATGAAGACCATCAACTCCGAGCGCAACAGCATCGACACCGCCCTGGCGGTCGCCCCGGTGGCCATCAACAACCTGACCCTCGCCTACAACGCCGAGTCCGGCACCATCGGCTCGCGGATCGGCGTCCAGGGCCAGCTGTGGGACGCCGACGGCTTCCTGTGCGCGATCGTCCAGCAGTCCCAGATGCCGAAGGTGAGCAAGGACCTCGCCTGCTCGATCTTCGAGCAGCTGCTGGAGCCGGTCGAGGACAACATCCCGGCGATCCCCAATGGCAAGCAGGGCGGGACGCAGGCCGGCAAGCAGTCCGGGCAGGTCGACGACGCCGCCGGCAGCCGCGTGGCCCAGACCCAGCCGGCCCAGACCCAGCCGGCCCAGAGCCAGGCGGCCGAGACCCAGGCTCAGTACGCCTCCGACGACACGCCCACGATGACCGAGCTGCTGGGAGGTGGCTCATGAGCCGCCTAGCCCGTTCGCTCGTCCTGCTCGTGGCAGCGGCGCTGCTGCTGACCTCGTGCAAGTTCGACGGCGCCTATGACCTGCCGCTGCCCGGGGGACCGGTCGACGCCGACGACGCGATCACGGTCACCGCGGAGTTCGAGGACATCCTCAACGTCGTCCCGAAGTCACCGGTGATGGTCGACGACGTCACCGTCGGCGAGGTCACCGAGGTCGAGCGGGTCGGGTGGCACGCCAAGGTCACCATGATCGTCCGCAAGGACGTCGACCTGCCCGACAACGCGATCGCCGAGATCCGCCAGGTCAGCCTGCTCGGTGAGAAGTACGTCGCCCTGGAGCCGCCGTCCGAGGGCGCCTCCGACGAGCGGCTCGGCGACGGCGACAAGATCCCGCTCTCCTCGACCGGCCGCAACCCGGAGGTCGAGGAGGTGCTCGGAGCGCTGTCGTTCCTGCTCAGCGGCGGGGGCGTCGCCCAGCTCGGCACCATCACCAGGGAGCTCAACAAGGCGATGGACGGGCGCGAGGAGAGCCTGCGTCACCTGCTGGCGTCGCTCACAGATGTGGTCGGGACGCTCGACGACCAGAAGGGCGACATCATCCGGGCGATGGAGTCGGTCAACAACCTGACCGCGACGCTCAACCGCGAGAAGCAGACCGTGAGCGGCGCGCTGGACGTGGCCGGGCCGGCGGTCAAGGTGCTCGCCGACCAGCACGACGAGCTGATCGCGATGCTCTCGGCGCTCGACCGGCTCGGCGAGGTCGGCACCCGGGTGATCAGCGCCAGCAAGGACGACCTGCTCAAGTCGCTGGCCCACCTCGAGCCGGTGCTGTCCCAGCTGCGCGCCGCGGGCGACAAGCTGGCCCCGGGGCTCAACCTCATCCTCAGCTTCCCCTTCCCCAAGGAGGCCTCCGAGATCGTCCGTGGCGACTACGCCAACACCTCGATCCGCGCGGACATCAACCTCGAGAACTTCCTGCCCGCAGGCACCACGATCCCGAACCTCCCCATCCCGGACATCCCGACGCCGGATCTCCCGCCGGCCGGTGAGGTCCTCAACGACGTGCAGAAGTGCCTGCAGTCGCTCGACATCACCAGCCAGGCCTGCCAGAAGGTGCTCGCTGACGTCGACCTCCTCACCTCGCTGAGGAAGAAGTGCACGAAGCCCCAGTACGCCACCAACCCGGTGTGCACCGTCCTCAACACCGTCCCGGACGTCCCGCTGGACGACGTCGGCGACCTGCTGGGCAGCCTGCTCGGGGGCGGGCTCGGCCGGACGACGCCCGCGAACCCCTCCACGCGCGCTCTCTACGGAGGCTCGTCATGATCCGCGGCACCCGGGTCCGCATCGCGGCGTTCCTCGTGCTGAGCGCGGTCGGGATCGTCTACATCACCGCGTCCTACCTCGGGTTCATCGACAGGGTGCTCGGGCGCGGCATCACCGTGCACGCCACGCTGCCCACCTCGGGCGGCCTCTACGAGGGCAGCGAGGTCACCTACCGCGGCGTGAAGATCGGCAAGGTCAGCCAGATGAACGCGACGCGCGACGGCCTCGTCCTCGACCTGGCCCTCGAGGAGGGCACCGAGCTGCCCAAGGACGCGCCGATGTACGTGCACAACCTCTCGGCGGTCGGCGAGCAGTACCTCGACTTCGAGCCGGCCGACGACAAGCCGCCGTACGCCGAGGACGGTGACACGCTGCACGGCAACGCGGCGTCGCTGCCCGTCGACGAGGGCGCCCTGCTGGTCGAGCTGAACTCGTTCGTCGACTCGGTCGACAAGCAGAAGCTCCAGACCGTGGTTCGCGAGCTCGGGACGATGTTCCACGAGACCGGGAAGCCCATGCAGCAGCTGCTCGACAACGGCTCGACGTTCATCAACGAGGCGTCGGAGCACACGGCCGAGACCCGGGCCCTGCTCGACGAGGGGCTGGTCGTGCTCCAGACCCAGGAGGGCCAGAGCGAGAACATCCGCTCCTTCTCCCACGACCTGGCCCGGATCACGAAGTCGCTCAAGGACAGCGACGCGGACCTGCGCACCACGCTCTCCGAGACTCCGGCGACGGCGCGCGAGGTCGACCGGCTGCTCACCGAGCTCGAGCCGACGCTGCCGGTGCTGCTGGCCAACGCGGCCAGCGTCGGCCAGGTGGGGATGATGCACCTCGCCGGGCTCGAGCAGCTGTTGGTGATCTTCCCGCACGTGATCTCCAGCGGCTTCACGGGCACTCCGGGCGACGGCTACGGCCACGTCAACCTGCAGCTGGACCAGGAGGTCCAGCCGTGCACGCAGGGGTACCTGCCGCACAACCAGTGGCGGCCGCCCTCGGACCTGTCGGACGGCCCGATCTTCCCGGCCCAGTGCACCGCCGGCGAGCCGTTCGTCCAGCGCGGCACGCCGTACTCGCCCGACGGCCGGTACGGCACACCGGGCGCGGCCTACCGGGGCGGCTACGACCCGACGTCCGGCATCATCGACGGCGTGACCGACGCGAACGGCAACCCGGTGCACCTCGGTGACCAGGGCAACCTGTCGGTGCTCGGCGACGACTCGTGGAAGTGGCTGCTCGTCGGTCCGGTGGTGGCGGCACCGTGAACCGCGTCCTCCTGAACGTCTGTCTGTACGTCGTGGTGATGGTGGCCGCGGCGCTGCTCGTCGTCGCCGGGGTGCGGCTGCTCGACGACGACTCCGGCCCGACCTCGCTGCCGGTCAAGGGCGTGGTCGAGCTCGACGAGGCGTCCGCGACCGAGCAGCAGCGGAACACCGACATCCTGGCCGCGGCCTCGAAGGAGGCCACGGCGTTCGTGAACATCCGCTACGACACCGCTCAGGAGTCGATCGACGCCGTGATGGCGGGGGCCACCGGCGACTTCCGCGACCAGTACTCACAGGCGACCGATGCCCTGATCAAGCTGCTCCAGGACAACAAGTCGATCCGGACCGGTGAGGTGATCTGGTCCGGTGTGGTCGCCCAGGACCCCGACTCGGCCACGGTGATCCTCGCGACCACGGGCACCGTCCAGAACAACCAGACCGGCGACAACCCCAAGGCCGAGAACTACCGCATCCAGATGGATCTCGTCTCCGAGAAGGGCACGTGGCTGACCAGCGACCTGCAGTTCGTGCCATGACCCGCATCAACCCGCGGCGTCCGGCGTCGTCCCGAGCCCCCGTCTCCCGCCCACGTCGGGTGGCGGGCCAGGGGAGTACGCCGACCGAGACCGTCGAGCCTGTCGAGGCCACACCGGTGGTCGAGGATCGAAACCCCGAAGAAGACGCGTCCAGTCCCAGCCCCGAGTCACCTGGTGTCGAGACGGGCGCAGAGCGCCCTCCTCAACCACCAGAGGCTCCGGACGAGCGCGCAGGCCTGGCCTCACTGTTCGACAGCCGGCGGGCCACCACGGTGCTGCTCAGCGTGGTCGCGGTCCTGGCGCTGGTCGCCGGCGGCCTGTTCGCCTGGGACGCGTTGCGTGACGACGACGTGGCGAAGCCCTCGAAGCAGCCGATCGTGATCGGCAGTGACGACGCCACCGCCGGCGTGGACGCCGCGGCCAAGGCGGCCGAGACGATCCTGACCCGCTCCTACCAGGACTACGACAAGCAGCTCGACGACGCCACGGCGCTGATGACCGACGCGTTCGCGAAGGAGTTCCGGAAGACCGCGACCGAGGTCCAGGAGGAGTTCGTCGCCGCCAAGACCGAGCAGCAGGCGCGGGTGGTCGCCCAGGGCGTCGCGCACGCGACCCGCACCGAGGTGCAGGCGCTGGTCTTCCTGAACCTGTACGTCAGCAAGGACGCCGGCGACACCACCTACACGCCGTACCGCGTCCTGGTGACCGTGCTCCACACGGACGACGGCTGGCTGGTCTCCGCGCTCGACACCAAGTAGCCCCTTCTGCAAAACTAGAACACGTTCCAGTCCGGGACGCAGGCCCTCGCGTGGAAGGATCGACGCCGTGAGCACTGCTGGCACGGTCGTCGAGGCCGACCTCCTGATCATCGGCGCGGGTCCCACGGGGCTGTTCGCCGCCTACTACGCCGGGTTCCGGGGCCATCGGGTCGCGGTCGTCGACTCGCTGCCCGAGCTCGGCGGGCAGATCACCGCGATGTACCCCGAGAAGCAGATCTTCGACGTGGCCGGCTTCCCGTCCGTCAAGGGCCGGGCCCTGGTCGACGGGCTCGTCGAGCAGGCGGCCACCGCCAAGCCGGAGTACCTCCTCGACCGGACCGCCGTCGGCCTCCAGCAGGACGACGAGGGCGTGACCGTCTCGCTCGACGACGGCACCGACGTGCGGGCCGGCGCGGTGCTGATCACCGCGGGCATCGGGAAGTTCAGCCCCCGGCCGCTGCCCGCCGGCGACGGCTGGGTGGGGCGGGGCATGGAGTTCTTCGTGCCCAGCTTCGAGCCGTACGCCGGCAAGGACGTCGTGATCGTCGGCGGCGGCGACAGCGCCTTCGACTGGGCACTCAACCTGCAGGGCATCGCGCGCACCATCGCGCTGGTGCACCGCCGCGACGCGTTCCGCGCCCACGAGCGCACCGTGCAGCAGGTGACGGAGTCCGACGTCGAGATCATCACGAAGGCGCAGGTCACCGAGCTGGTCGGCGAGGGGACCCTCGAGTCGGTGGTGATCGACGTCGACGGCGAGACCGTCACCCGGCCCTGCCAGGCACTGGTCGCCGCGCTCGGGTTCATCGCCGACCTCGGGCCGCTGCAGCAGTGGGGCATCGAGGTCTCGAAGCGGCACATCATCGTCGACTCCGCGATGCGCACCAACCTGCCGCGCGTCTTCGCGGCCGGCGACATCACCGAGTACGACGGCAAGGTGCGCCTGATCGCCGTCGGCTTCGGCGAGGCCGCCACCGCCGTCAACAACGCGACCGTCGCGATCGACCCCACCGCGCACGTGTTCCCAGGTCACTCGAGTGAAGGAAGCTAGCGAGACATGAAGATCAAGGTCGACTACGACCTCTGCGAGTCCAACGCCCTCTGCGAGGCGATGGCTCCCGAGGTGTTCGAGGTGGACGACGACGACAACCTCCAGCTGAAGACCGACGAGACGACCGACGAGAACCTCGAGAACGTCAAGCGCGCGGTGGCGGCCTGCCCGCGCGCGGCGATCTCGCTGGAAGGCTGAGCGTGGGCGACGACAACCTGTCGCTGGACGGCCGGGTCGCGGTCGTCACCGGCGCCGGGGCCGGCCTGGGGCGGGCCGAGGCGGTGGCGTTGGGTCGCGCCGGGGCGCGCGTCGTGCTCAACGACCTGCCCGGTGCCGCGGACGACGCCGCCGACGAGCTCAAGGGGCTCGGCGCCGAGGTCGCCATCGTCGAGGGCGACGTGGGGGAGCGGTCCACCGCCGACGCGATGCTCGCCGCGGCGGTCGAGGGGTTCGGCCGGCTCGACATCGTGGTCAACAACGCCGGCATGACCCGCGACCGGATGCTGTTCAACCTCTCCGACGAGGAGTGGGACGACGTCATCCGGGTCCACCTGCGCGGGCACTTCCTGCTCTCGCGCAACGCGGCGTCCCACTGGCGGGAGCGGTCGAAGGCCGCCGACGCCCCGGTCTACGGCCGGATCGTCAACACCGCGTCCGAGGCGTTCCTCGGCGGGTCGCCCGGCCAGGCCAACTACGCGGCCGCCAAGGCCGGCATCGCGGCGCTCACGCTGTCCTCGGCCCGTGGCCTGGGCAAGATCGGCGTCCGCGCCAACGCGATCTGCCCGCGGGCCCGGACGGCGATGACCGCGCAGGTCTTCGGCGAGGACACCTCCGGCGAGGAGGTCGACCCCTACTCGCCCGACCACGTGGCCCCGCTGGTCGCCTACCTCGCCTCGCCCGCCGCCGACCGGATCACCGGCCAGGTCTTCGTGGTCTACGGCGGGATGGTGGCCCTGGTCGCCGCACCGGTGGTCGAGCAGCGTTTCGACGCGTCCGGCTCGGTCTGGGACCTGCCGGACCTCGACCGGCAGCTCGGCGAGTTCTTCTCCGAGCGCGATCCCTCGGTGGGCTTCGCCGCCGACTCGATCATGCGATTGGAAGTCTGATGGGCCGTCTCGACGGGAAGGTCGCCATCGTCACCGGTGGCGCGATGGGGCAGGGCGCCGGCATCGTCCGCGCGTACGTCGCCGAGGGCGCGAGCGTCGTCGTCGCCGACGTGGCCAAGGAGCCGGGCCAGGTGCTCGCGGACGAGCTGGGTCCGACCGCGCACTTCGTGGACCACGACGTCAGCGACCCTGCCGCCTGGGCCAGCCTGGTCGCCGACGCCAACGAGCGGTTCGGGCCCGTCAACGTGCTTGCCAACAACGCCGGCATCCTCCGGTTCGGCACCGTCGAGTCGATGCCCGTCGACGAGGTCGAGCTGCTCTGGCGGGTCAACCAGCTGGGCTGCTGGCTCGGCATGCAGGCCGTCGTACCGACCATGAAGGCCAACGGCGGCGGCTCGATCATCAACGCCTCGTCCACCGAGGGTCTCGGCGGGATGGCCAACACGGTCGCCTACGGCGCCACCAAGTTCGCGATCCGCGGCATGACCAAGGGCGCCTCGCACGAGCTCGGCCCGTTCAACATCCGGGTCAACTCGGTGCACCCCGGCATGATCGACACCCCGATGACCCGGGTGCACGGCGGCGACCTGGCGATGGAGTACGGCGCCAAGAAGGTCCCGCTGCGCCGCGTCGGCCACCCGGAGGACGTCGCGCCGCTCTACGTGTTCCTCGGCAGCGACGAGTCGTCGTACATCAACGGCGCCGAGATCGCGATCGACGGCGGCGTCACCGCGACCCACGCGTTCGGCGGCTGACCTGTGGCCAACCAGCGGGCTCAGATCGTGATGAGCCACGACGAGATCGTGGAGTTCCTGCACCAGCAGCGCTCCTCGACCGTCGCGACGTACGGTCCGCAGGGCCAGATCCACCTGGTCGGCATGTGGTACGCCGTCAAGGACCAGACGATCTGGATCGAGACCAAGCGCAAGGCGCAGAAGGTCGTCAACCTGCGCCGCGACCCGCGGATGTCGTTCCTGGTCGAGACCGGCCACACCTACGACCAGCTCCGCGGTGTCGCCATGGAGGGTCGGGGCGTGATCATCGAGGACCCGGACGTGGTCTGGGACGTCTGCGTGGACATCTTCAACCGCTACAACGGCGAGTACTCCGAGGAGATGAAGCCGTTCGTGGAGTTCATGGCCAAGAACCGCGTCGTCGTCCGCCTCGACGTCGACCGGGTCCGGTCGTGGGACCACCGCAAGCTCGGCATGCCGACGATGGAGCTGGGCGGGAGCACGGCAGAGTTCCTCGAGTAGGGGTCCAGCCCGATTCGTCTGTGCTCTTACGTGGACTCCGACGCTGGGGGTCGCAGACGAATCGTCGGGACGGGTGCGAGCATGGCCGCCATGAGCGCGCCCGACCTCGAGCTGGCCGAGGCGGCGTGGCGATGGGTGCTCGACCAGGTCCGGTACGACGAGGGCGGGCCGTGGATCCCGCTGACGCCGGCCGCGACCGAGCCGGAGTGGGACCGGGACGGGATGCACAGCGGGATCGGCGGGCTGGTGCACGCGCTGGCCGCGGTCGCCGCGACCCGGGCGTGGACCGACGAGGAGGCGGCGCTGGCGGCCGCGATCGCCGACCGCCTCAGGGCAGTCACTCCTTCGGCCACCGACGTCACCTACTTCGACGGGCTGGTGAGTCATCTCCAATGCCTGGTCCTGCTGGGCGAGCCGGGTGTCGATGCCTGCGTGGACCGGCTTCTGGAGCTCGCACCGGACGGCTGGCCCGACTGCAGCGACGCGACGCTCGGCACCGCGGCGATCCTCTTCGGGGCACTGACCGCGGTCGAGGCAGGGTCCGCCCGCGGCGCCGAGCTCGCGACGTACGCCGCCGAGCGGCTGCTGGCCGAGGCGGAGGAGACCGCCGGCCGGCCTGAACTGGCTGTTCGTCCCGCGCCGGCTCGTCCCGCCGGACAAGCTCGACGACGGTCGCCCGGTCGAGATGCCGAACTGGTCGCACGGACTGGCCGGGATCGCCGGCGCGCTCGCTCGGGCCGGGGTCGCGCTGGAGAGACCGGACCTGGTCGAGGCCTCCCGACAGGGCGCCGAGCACCTGGTCACGCTGGCCGACCCCGCCTCACTCGAGGACGGCGGCCTCGCGGTGCCCCGGCGGATCCCGCACAAGCCCGACATGGACGAGTACACGTGGAACTGGTGCCACGGCCCGGCCGGCAACCTTGGGCTGTTCGAGGCGCTGGATGCGGCCGGGGTCCCCGAGGTCGCGGGCGAGCCGCCGACAGCGTGGATCGGCCGCTGCCTGCACTCGCTGCACACGTCGGGCATCCCCGAGCGCCGCTGCCCGGGCTTCTGGGACAACGACGGCCGCTGCTGCGGCACCGCCGGTGTCGGCTCGGCCGTGCTACCTCACGACCCGGCGTTCGCGCTGGCGCTGGCCGACGACCTCGTCGACCGCGCGTACGTCGAGGACGACCGGGCCTACTGGCGGTTCACCGAGCACCGCAACCCCGAGCCCCTGCTCCCGCCGGGCGTCGGCTGGATGCAAGGCGCGGCGGGTATCGCCGGGTTCCTGTTCGAGGTGTCGCGCTAGCGCTCAGTCGCGCAGCAGCAGGTGGACGGCCTTCTCCATCTGCGCGGCCGTGTCGGCGGCCGAGGTGCGGCCGGTGACCCAGCCGACCAGCGTGGAGAGCCAGACATCGCCGATGACACGCGCGATGGCGATGTCGTCGTCGGTCAGCTCGGTCTGGCCGGGGTGCATGGCCCGCGTGAGCATCCGGGTCAGCAGCATGCCGACGTTGTGGATCTCGGCCTGGACGGAGGCGTCGGCGAACATGAACGCGCGGGTGAGCGCCTCGGTGAGGTGCGGGTCGCCCTGGAGACCGCGGGTGGTCTTGCGGAGCACGTAGATGACCCGCTCGGACGACGTGTCGCCGGGGATCGGCTTGTCGCCGATCGAGGCGTTGGCGCGCTCGAACTCGCGGCCGAGGGCGGAGACCAGCAGGTGGATCTTGGAGGGGAAGTAGCGGTAGAGCGTGCCGAGGGCGACGTTCGCCTCCTCGGCGACCGCACGCATCTGGACGGCGTCGAACCCGCCCTGGGTCGCCAGGGCGATCGTGGCGTCGAGGATCCGCTTGCGGCGGTCGCGCTGAGCAGCGGACCCGAGATCCTCGACCGTCAGAGAGTTCGTGCTGCTCACATCGGAACCTTCCACAAGGTGACCGCTCAGCTCCGGTCCGCGCCCCTCATTGGGCCTGGTCATTAGGCTATAACGAGTTGGTCCATAATAGGAACACGTTCCAGTTTCACGCGTGTTTCATCGACCATCGAGTACGTCGCAGGGCCGGCCCGCCATCCGCTGTTGGGCACACAGCCTGTTCGGAGACAAGGGAGGTCCGCCGTGCGGATCGCATTGCTGTCCTACCGCAGCAAGTCACACTGCGGCGGTCAGGGCATCTACCTGCGCCACCTCAGTCGCGAGCTGACCGCGCTGGGACATCGCGTGGAGGTGTTCTCCGGGCAGCCCTACCCGGACCTCGACGACGGCGTGACGCTCACCAAGGTCCCGAGCCTGGACCTCTACCGCGAGCCGGACCCGTTCCGGGTGCCCAAGCTCAAGGAGTTCCGCGACCGGGTGGACGTCGAGGAGTTCGCGACCATGTGCGCGGCGGGCTTCCCCGAGCCCAAGACGTTCAGCACCCGCGTGGTGAAGCTCCTGAAGGAGCGGACCGACGACTTCGACGTCGTCCACGACAACCAGGTGCTCGGCTACGGGATGCTCGAGATCGAGGAGATGGGGCTCCCCCTCGTCACCACGATCCATCACCCCATCACCTTCGACCGGCGCATCGACATCGCGCAGACGAAGAACCCGTGGCGGAAGTTCACGCTCAGCCGCTGGTACGGCTTCCTGCGGATGCAGGGACGGGTCGCCCGCAAGGCCCGCAAGATCCTCACGCCGTCGGAGACGTCGAAGCGCGACATCGCGACGGACTTCGGCGTCGACCCGGCGCGGATGCAGGTCATCCTCCTGGGCGTGGACGACGGCTTCGTGCCGCCGACGGCGCCGCGGGTGAAGGGCCGGATCATGGCGATGGCCAGCGCCGACGCCCCGATGAAGGGCATCGCGACCCTGCTCGAGGCGTTCGCCAAGCTCCGCACCGAGCGTGACGTCGAGCTGATCCTGGTCACCAGTCCCAAGCCCGGCGGCCGCACCGAGCAGCTCATCGACAAGCTGTCGATCACCGACTCGGTCCGGTTCGTCAACGGCATCAGCGAGGCCGACCTGGTCGACCTGATGGGCTCGGCCGAGGTCGCCTGCGTGCCCAGCCTCTACGAGGGCTTCTCGTTGCCGACCGCCGAGCTGATGGCCTGCGGTACGCCGCTGATCGTCTCCCGCGCCGGCGCGATCCCCGAGGTCGTTGGGCCCGGACGGCTACTGCGCCGACCTGGTCACCCCTGGCGACGTCGGCGAGCTCGAAGCGGCGCTGGCCGCGCTGCTCGACGACCCCGCGCGCCGCGCCGTGATGGGCGCGAACGGCCGGAAACGGGTCGACGAGCTGTTCAGCTGGCGCGCCGTCGCCGCCCAGGTGGCCCAGGTCTACGAAGAGACGATCGCCGAGTTCGCGGCGGAGAAGAAGGAGAGCGCCCGTGCTGACCGTTGACTTCGACCGCCTCGGGCTGCGGCCGGGCGACCGGGTGCTCGACATGGGCTGCGGCGCGGGCCGGCACGCCTTCGAGATGTACCGCCGCGGTGCTGACGTCATCGCCTTCGACATGGACGCCGACGAGCTGGCCGGTGTGAGCGACCTCTTCCACGCGATGAGGCAGGCCGGCGAGGTGCCCGAGGGCGCCGAGGCCGACGTCAAGCAGGGCGACGCGCTGCAGCTGCCGTTCGGCGACGGCGAGTTCGACCGGGTCGTCGCGGCGGAGGTGCTCGAGCACATCCACGCCGACGTCGACGCGATCAAGGAGCTGGTCCGCGTCCTGCGCCCCGGCGGAACGCTGGCCATCTCGGTGCCGCGCTGGCTGCCCGAGGTCATCAACTGGAAGCTGTCCGACGACTACCACAACGCCGAGGGCGGCCACATCCGGATCTACACCGACCACGAGCTGGTCGACAAGGTCACCAAGGCCGGCCGGTTCAACGACGGCACGCCGGGCGACGCGATGGTCTTCGAGGGCAAGGGCTACGCGCACGGGCTGCACTCGCCGTACTGGTGGATCAAGTGCGCGGTGGGGGTCAACAACGACGACCACCCGCTCGCGAAGACGTACCACAAGCTCCTGGTCTGGGAGATCATGAAGCAGCCGAAGGTGCTCGAGGTGGCCGGCAAGGTGCTCGACCCGCTGATCGGCAAGAGCCTGGTGCTCTACTTCCGCAAGCCCACCTCGGCGAACGGCGCAGCGTGACGGACCTCGCCCGGTTGCCGCACGTCGACGGCGTGCTGTCCGCGCCCCAGGTGGCGGCCAGCGCGGCGGCCATCGCGGCCATGCAGGAGCCGTGCGGCGCCGTGCCGTGGACGGTCGGCGAGCACGTCGACATCTGGAACCACGTCGAGGCGGCGATGGCGATGCTCGTCGGCGGCCAGGTCGAGGCCGCCGAGCACGCCTACGCCTGGGTGCCGACCATCCAGCGCGGCGACGGCTCGTGGCCGATGAAGATCGTCAACGGCGCCGCCGACGACGAGCGCGGCGAGGTCAACATGTCGGCGTACCTCGCAGTCGGCATCTGGCACCACTGGCTGGTCCGTCGCGACCTGCGGTTCGTGCAGCGGTTCTGGCCGTCGGTGCGGGCCGGGCTGGACTGGGTGGTCGCCCAGCAGCTGCCGTTCGGCGGCATCCGGTGGACGCCGACCGAGGAGTTCGCGCTGCTGGCCGGCTCCTCGAGCATCTACCAGTCGCTCCGCGCCGGCGTCGCGCTCGCCGAGCTCCTCGACGACCCGCAGCCGGAGTGGGAGCTGGCCGGCGGCCGGCTCGGCCACGCCGTGCGCGAGCACCGCGACCTGTTCGAGGACAAGTCGACCTACTCGATGGACTGGTACTACCCGGTCCTGGGCGGCCCGGTTCGCGGCCGCGCGGCGTACGAGCTGCTGGAGTCGCGCTGGGACGAGTTCGTGGTGCCCGGCCTCGGCATCCGCTGCGTCGACACCAACCCGTGGGTGACCGGCGCCGAGACCTGCGAGCTCGCGATGGCCCTCGACACGATCGGCGACCACCGTCGCGCGCTGACGCTGCTCAAGGACATGCAGCACCTGCGCGAGTCCGACGGCCGCTACTGGACCGGCTGGGTGTACGACGAGGGGGGCGACCACGAGGGCGAGCCGCGGGACGTCCACTGGCCCGTCGAGCACACGACCTACACCGCCGCCGCGGTGATCCTGGCTGTCGACGCGTTGGGCGAGGTGGCCGGGCACAGCACCGCCGGCTCCGGGATCATGCGCGGCACCTCGCTCGCCCCGCACTTCGGCGAGCTGGCCCTCGAGTGCGAATGCGTGGTTGCGTCGGGCGCCAATCACCCTATGGGTTGAGTCGGTCTCCCGCGTCGCCTTGCGTACGTCGTAGCACCCGCATCGAACCCAGCGCCTCGACCTCGTCGAAGCTGCCGCCCTCGAGCGCGCGCAGGAAGACGTGGTACGGCGGCTGCCCGCCGTCCGCCGGGTCGGGGAAGACGTCGTGGATCACCAGCGCGCCGCCGTTCATGAGCCAGGGCGCCCAGCCGGTGTAGTCGTTCTGGGCGTGCACCTCGGCGTGGCCGCCGTCGATGAACAGCAGCGACAGGGGAGTGCGCCAGAGGCTGCTCACCGTGGTGCTCCTGCCGACCACGGCGACGACCTGGTCCTCGAGCCCGGCGCGGGCGATGGTCCTGCGGAAGACCGGCAGGGTGTCCATCAGCCCGAGCTCCGGGTCCACGAGCGACTCGTCGTGGTGCTCCCAGCCGGCCTGGTTCTCCTCCGAGCCGCGGTGGTGGTCGACGGTGAACACGGTGCCGCCCACCTCGCGGGCCGCCGCACCGAGGTAGATCGCGGACTTGCCGCAGTAGGTGCCGACCTCGAGCGCCGGGCCGTGGGGGAGCCGCTCTCGCGCCCAGCGGTGCAGCAGCAGCCCCTCGTCGTCGGGCATGAACCCCTTGGCGTCCCGGGCGTGCTGCAACAGGTCCGCGGGCATGTCCGACACGGGCCGACCCTAGGTCAGCCGTGGGCGAACATGGGACAGCCCCCCGCGGTGCGGGGGGCTGTCCTTGTGGATGTCGCCTCAGGTGAGGGGAATCTCGCGACCAGGGTGCGGCAGCTCGCGCTGCTGCTGAATCGAGTCACGAAGGTGGCGGAGGTACTGCTCCTGGGCCTGTGCCGCGGCCCCGAGCTCCGCCGCCGCACCCTCGCGCTCGGCCTTGTCGGCAGAGGTGGGGGCGTGCGGTGCCGGCTGGGGCTGGGCGGCGGGGGCGGCCGGAGCGGCCGGTTCCCCGTTGTCCGAACCCGTCTCGGTGCCGCACGCGGCGGCGCCGAAGATGATGGCGGTGGTGGCGATGGCAGCGGCGCGGGCCGAGTATCGGCCGCGTCGGCTGGTGGTGTTGGTGTTCATGGTGGTTCCTCTCGTGGGGTCGTGCTCTTGGGGTGTGGTGTGGTCACGGCGTGGGCTGCGACTGCACAGACGGACACGGGAGGAAGGCGGTGGATACGACCGGGTCGCGCAAGATCTCGGTTGCCGAGCCGGTTCATTGGGTGTCACCTTGGACTTGCCGACGCGGGGGACGAACGCGATGTATCTCGGGGTCGGGTTCGTGCGTCTGCAGGTCATGAAGGCCAGCGGAGTCGGCGCCAAGAGCGCGGAGGAGACGCCGATGTCCCCACTTCCCGAGGTGGAGCAGCTCGTCGAGGCAGCGCGCGCCGGGGATTCCGACGCGTGGGACGCCCTGGTGGACCGCTACCTTCCCGCTGGTGACCGCGGTGATCCGCCGGCTGCGTCTCTCTCCGGCCGATGCCGACGACGTCAACCAGACCGTGTGGCTGCGCCTGGTCGAGCACCTCGACCGGCTGCGCGAGCCCCGGGCCCTGCCCGGCTGGCTGGCCACGACCGCCCGCAACGAGGGGCTGCGTCAGATCAGACGGCGGGCTCGAGACCTGCCCGTCGACCCCGGCGGCGCCACCTTCGACACCGCCGAGGTCTCCGACCCGGGCGAGGCGCTGGTCGAGGACCTCAAGTCGCACGCCTTGCGCGAGGCGATGATGGAGCTCCCGGAGAAGCGTCGCGAGCTGCTGCTCATGCTCCTCGCCGACCCACCTGTGTCCTACGACGAGATCAGTGCCCGGCTGGGGATCCCCCGGGGCAGCATCGGTCCGACCAGGGCACGTGCCCTGGAACAGCTGCGGAGCTCTCGGGCGCTGCGCGGCTGGGCAGACGACGCGCCCGTGCACCAAGGAGGTGCTTTCGATGTCTTCCTCGACTGACGACGACGGGCTCATGGAGGAGCTCGCCCGTGCCATGGGAGAGGTGGCCGCCGTGCCCGATCATCGGCGGGAAGCGGCACGCGCCGCGTTCTCGTGGCGAACGATCGACGAGGAGCTGCTGGCTCTGACCCACGACTCGCTCGAGCTCGCCGACGCCGCCGTCCGCGGCGCGCTCGACGTACGCACGCTCGGCTTCGAGAGTGACGGACTGTCGCTCGAGGTCGAGGTCGACGGCGACCGGGTGGTCGGGCAGGTCCTCGACGCGGACGTGGACGAGGTCGTCCTCGAGTCCGTCGACGACGGCACGCAGACCACCCCGGTCGACTCGTCCGGGATCTTCTCGGTGGTCGTGCCGACCGGGCCGGTGCGGTTCGGCGTACAGATCGAAGGCGTGCTGCGGCGTACGCCGTGGATCGTGCTGCGGTCGGTCCGTCCGGCGGATCAGGTGTAGGCGCGGCAGCAGCACGCTGACCGCGTTCCGGACGCGGGCCCGCGCCGCTGCTGGCCCTGCGACAGGACTGCGTCACGTGCCTGCCGCGCGCTCCACATCGGACTGTGGTTGCTCATCTCCTCCGCGATCAGACCGGTGACCACGGGTGCCGCGAACGACGTCCCGCTCCAACGCGCCAGCCTCTGGGTGAACCTTCGCTCGTCGCCGATGTTGGGTCGCTCGTGACCGAAGTACCGGCCGCGGGGGAACGCGTTGATCGAGGTTGCGACCCAGCGCGTAGACGTCGACCGAGTCGACCGTAGTTGGAGAAGCTCGACACGCGGCCGTCCCGGTCGATCGAGCCGACTCCCACGGCCCAGTCGAACGAGGCCGGGTAGAAGTGGTCGGTGGCTCGAGTCGTTGCCCGCAGCCGCGACGACGACGAGGTCCGGGTACGTCGCCTTCGCGGTCGTCCCACCAGCGCTCGAAGGCGCGCGGAGGGACGTTGAAGCCGGGTGCGGGTTCCGGCCGACAGGTTGATCAGGTGGGTCTCCGCTTCCGCGTGTAGCGCCGGTCCATCGAGCAGCTGCACCAGCTGGACTCCCGTACGCCGCCCCCAGGGACCTTCGGGTCCACCTGGAAGCTCAGCACGTGCACGTTGCGGCCGGGGCGATCGCGCGGATCACGCCGGCGACGAAGGTGCCGTGGCCGGCGTAGGGACGGATGCCGGTGGTTCGCGTCGAAGGTGTTTCCTCGACGCCTGTGACCTTCGTGACGCCCGCGCAGCCACGCGTGGCTGCCAGGCCGGGCCTGTGCCAGACCGGTGTCCACGACGACCACGTTGACGCCCGCACCCTTTTGCGTTCGACGCTTCTTGTTCACCGCTGGGCCAGGGTTCTGTCAGCCCGTCTCCGCGGGTTCGGTGGCCGGACAGCACGTCGCCTTCGGCGCGACGTGGATGAAGTGGTCGGGTGTCGCAGAGCTCACCGGGCCGGACCTCGTCGCGGGGTCAGCATCGTCTCGGCCATGGTGCGCAGAAGGTCGTTCTCGGTCGGTCTGCGACGCAGCGGCACCCGGTAGCGCAGGGCATGGCCGTCATCGCGGCGCACCGGTCCGCGACCGCCGAGGGTCGCCTCCAGTGTCGAAGGTTCATCGTCCGTTCGGCAGTCGCCCTGCCGGGAAGTACCGGTCGAGACGGTCAGCGGCCGCGCGGTCCTCCACCAGCACGTGCTGGGGTCGCAGATGAAGTTGAAGTCGGCGAGGTCGTCGGTCTCGGAGTCGACGATCAGGTCGGGATCGTCCAGGATCGTCCTTGAGCTGGTCCCGAGTGCGCTGCCGGGCGGCCTCGCCGGGCCGTCACCCGGCGTGACTGTCACGACCGTCGCCGGAGTGCTGAGGATGGCACAGGCATGCCTCCACCGTAGTAAGGCGGTTGGCGGGGAAGGGGCGCGACGCGTGGCTGCACGTGTCGAGTGGACGCGGCCGAGCTGCTGCGGCTCGCCGTCGCCGAGCCCGACGCTCGCCGGGCTCGAGCGGACGAGCTGCTGGCGCGCACGACCGACGCCTGGACGCTCTCCGTGGCGCGCCACGTGCGCGGTCTGTCGTCCTGCGGGAGCAGGGCCGGATGGCGGAGGCCGTCCGCGAGCTCAGCCACGCGGCCCGCTGGCCCGCCGCAGCGGTGACCCTGACCGGCTCGCCGACGTCAACGCCACGTGGGGGCCGCGATGGTGATGGACGGGCACACGCGCGCCGGAATGTCGCGTCTGGACCTCGCGGTGAACGGCGCGCGCGACCCGCGGGTCCGGGCGACCGCGCGGGCTCGGCGGGGCTATGTCCTCTCGGTCATCCTGGGCCGGCACCACGAGGCCCTGGCCGATCTGCGCGGTGCGCTGCGTGGTGCTCGAAGGCTGGGTGACCGGATCTGGGAGGCGCGGACCCTGGAGATCCTGTCGTTGCTCTACCTCGACATCGGCGATGTCGCCGGGGCCGAGCGGGCCCTGGAGGAGGCGCGCCGGATCTTCGAGGCCGAGGGCCAGGACCTCGAGGCGGTGCAGGCCGTGCACGACCTGGGCTACCTCGCCTTCTGCCGCGGTGACCTGCCGGGGGCCCTGAGTCTCTACCAAGAGGCCGACACCGCGTACGCGCGTTGGGGCGAACCGCCGGTGGAGCTGGGTGAGGACCGCTGCAAGGTGCTGCTGGCCGCCGGGCTCCCCAACGAGGCCTGTGCGGTTGCGGCCGAGCAGCTCGCTCGCGAGGGGATCCACTCGGTGAACCGGGCCGAGCTGCGCCTCTACGAGGCCATGGGCGAGCTGGCCCGCGGGGACGCTCACGCGGCCCTGGCCGCGGCCCGAGCCGCGGTCATCAGCTTCCGGCGCCAGAAGCGAGAGGTCGCGACCGCACGCGCGGAGCTGGTCGTGCTCGGGGCCCGGCGGCGTACGGGCGCACGCGGGGCCGCGCTGGCGGACACCGCCGAGCGGCTGGCCGAGCGGCTGGAGGCGGCGCGGTCCGAGGACGCCCCGGTCGCGTGGCTGCTCGCCGGCCGCGCGGCGGCTGAGGCCGGGCGCGAGGCGACGCCGCTGTGGGCGTCGGCCGCCAGGTATCGGCGTCACCCCTCAGGGCTGGTGCGGGCCACCGCCTGGCTGGCCGAGGCGCTCGACCGGAACCAGCGCGGTGATGTGCGGGGCGTGTGGCACGCCTGCCGCCGCGGCCTGGAGGCGCTCGACGACCACCGGGCCACGCTCGGCAGCACCGAGCTGCGGGCGCGTGCTTCGGCGCGGGGGGACGAGCTGGCCGGGCTGGCGCAGAGCCACGCGGTCCAGGCCCGACCGCGGACGCAGCTGTGGTGGAGCGAGCGCTGGAGGGGCACGCTCGCCCAGCCCGCGACCCGGGCGCCGCGCGACCGGGAGCTGGCCGGACTGCTGGTCGCCCTCCGCGCCAACGACCGTCGACTGTCCGAGGCCCGGGACGACGACGAGTCGGCGATCGTGCTGGAGCGAGAGCGCGCCCGGCTGGAGAAGGCCATCCAGCACCGCAGACGCCTGGTGGGCGTCGCGAACGGCGCCGGACCGATCCGGGCCGGTCTCGACGTGGACCGGCTGGTCGACGAGGTCGGCGACGCGACGTTCGTCGAGCTGTTCGAGGTCGACGGTGGGCTGCGGTCCGTCGTCGTCACCGGTGGCCGGGTCCGGGCGTACGCCGTGGGCAGCGCCGCGGACGCGACCGCGGCAGTCGACGCCGCGCGGTTCGTGCTGCGGCAGGCGGCTCGTGGCCGGCCGGTGCGGCTCGCCGACATCCGGGCCCGCCTCCAGACGGCGTTGCTCGGCCCGTCCGTCGCCGCGTTCGGCAGGGGACCGGTCGTCGTCTCGCCGACCGCCTCGCTGCACGCGACACCGTGGGGGCTGCTGCCCGCCCTGGCCGACGTGCCTGTCACGGTGGTGCCCACGGCGTCGGCCTGGCTGCGCGCCCGAGGATCACGAACGCGCCGGCACGGCCGGGTGCTCGTTGCCGGTCCGGGGCTCGCCTCGGGGGGAGCGGAGGTCCCGCTGGTGGCCGCGCAGCACCCGGAGGCCGTGGTGCTGAGCAACGGGTCGGCCACCGTCGAGGGGTGCCTGCGCGCCATGGACGGTGCCGAGCTCGTGCACGTGGCCGCGCACGGCAGGTTCCGGGGCGACAACCCCATGTTCTCGGCACTCGAGCTGGACGACGGACCGCTGACGGTGCACGACTTCGAGCGGCTCCGGCGCGCACCGCACCGGTTCGTGCTGTCGGCGTGCGACTCGGGCGTGCTGGTCCCCGTCGGCGCCAACGAGCTCCTGGGGCTGGCCACGGCCCTGATGTCGATGGGTACGGCGGGGATCCTCTCCAGCGTCGCTCCGGTGAACGACGAGGCGACGGCCGAGCTGATGGTGGACGTGCACCGCGGGCTGGACGAGTTCGACGACCTCGGCGTCGTGATGCAGCACGTGCGGGAGAGGGCCGCGGGCGACGTCGTCCGCGAGTCGACGGCTGCGGCGTTCGTGGCACTGGGGGTCTGACTTCGGCGGCCAGGCTCGGCTAGAATTGGAACACGTTCTAGTTTCGAGACGGTTGCGGAGCAACCTCCTCAACTACCGACCTTCAGGAGACGCATGTCGATCGGGATCTCCGAGGAGCACGCCGAGCTCGCGCGCAGCCTGCGCGAGTGGGCGGCGTCGCTGGGCGGTCGGCAGGCGGCCCGGGACGCCGAGGGGGACGCCGGGGCGACGTTCGCCGACTCCTGGAAGGCCTGCGTCGAGATGGGCGTGGCCACGATCGGGCTGCCCGAGTCGTACGGCGGTGGCGGCGGCTCGGTCCTCGACCAGGCGGTCGCGCTCGAGGCGTGCGCGCACGAGCTGGTGCCCGGACCGCTGCTCTCGACCGCGGTGGCGGCCCTCGTTGCGCCGTGCAGCGAGATCGGCGACGGAGCCGCGGTCGCCCTGGTCCACGAGTCCCCAGGAGTGGGCGCCATGGCCGGTGACCTGGCCGGCGCCACGCACGTGCTCGGCGCCGACGGGCTGGTCGCGCTGGCCGGCGCGAACCCGGGGCTCGGCATCGACCTCACCCGGCGGTACGGCGCGGTGGCGGTGGGGCCGGCCGAGCCGCGCGACCTGGTCCGCCGCACGTTCGTCACCCTGGCCGCCGCCGAGGCCGCCGGAGTCGCGCGCTGGTGCCTGGAGACGGCGGTCGACTACGCCAAGGTGCGCGAGCAGTTCGGCCAGAAGATCGGCGCCTTCCAGGCCATCAAGCACCTCTGCGCGGAGATGCTCGAGACCTGCGAGGCCGTCACCGCCGCGGCCTGGGACGTGGCGACGGTCTGCCCGGGCAGCGTGCTCAGCAGTGCCGACGAGCAGTGGGCGTACGCCGCCGACGTCGCCGAGGTGACCTGCTTCGACGGCGCGGTGGAGGTCGCCAAGTCCTGCATCCAGGTGCTCGGCGGCATCGGCTTCACCTACGAGCACGACGCGCACCTCTACCTGCGCCGGGCCCTGGCGCTGCGCGCGCTGGTCGGCGATGCCGACGCGGCCGCGCTGAGGTTGACCGAGCGTTCGGTCGACGGCACCCGCCGCCTCGTGGACGTCGACCTGCAGGGTCGCGACAAGGAAGCGCGACCCGAGGTCCGGGAGGCGGCCGAGCGGATCGGCTCGCTCGCCGGACGACGAGCGCCGCGGCCGCGCTGGTCGAGGCCGGCTTCCTGACGCCGCACTGGCCCGCGCCGTACGGCCTCGGCGCCGACGCGGTCACCCAGATCGTCATCGACGAGGAGCTGGCCCGGGCCGGGGTCACCCGTCCGGACATCGTCATCGCGGGCTGGGCCCTGCCGACGATCGTCGAGCACGGCAACGACGAGCAGCGCGAGCGGTTCGTGCTGCCGTCGCTGCGGGGCGAGCTCGTGTGGTGCCAGCTCTTCTCCGAGCCGGGGTCCGGCTCCGACCTGGCCTCGCTGCGCACCAAGGCCGTGCGGGTCGACGGAGGCTGGCAGCTGACCGGCCAGAAGGTGTGGACCTCGGTCGCCCAGCGCGCCCACTGGGGCATCTGCCTCGCGCGCACCGACCCCGACGCGCCCCAGCACAAGGGCATCTCCTACTTCCTCGTCGACATGAGGTCGGCCGGGATCGACGTACGACCGCTGCGGGAGATCACCGGCGAGGCGCTGTTCAACGAGGTCTTCCTCGACGAGGTGTTCGTCCCGGACGACTGCCTCGTGGGCGAGCTCGGCGACGGCTGGAAGCTGGCCCGCACCACGCTGGCCAACGAGCGGGTCGCGATGGCCACCACGCGGCTGTCCAAGAGCACCGAGCGGGCCGTGACCTTGGCATCGGAGCTGGACCTGACGGAGACCCAGCGGGCCCGGGTGGGCCACGCGGTCGCGCTCTCGACGGTCTGCACGCTGCTCGGCGTGCGTACGACGCTGCGCTCGCTCGCCGGCCGGGGTCCCGGCGCCGAGTCGTCCGTGGCCAAGCTGCTCGGCGTACGCAACCGCCAGGACGGCGCCGAGCTCGTCGTCGAGCTCCAGGGCGGCGGCCTGGTCGCGCCGTCCGAGCAGCTCCGCAAGGACATGTGGGAGCTGCTCAACACCCGCTGCCTGTCGATCGCGGGCGGCACCACGCAGATCCTGCGCAACGTCGCCGGCGAGCGGATCCTCGGGCTGCCGCGCTGACGATCGCGGTCAGATGCGGGTCAGCACCCGTTGTGCGCGACGGTGCTGCCGGTGGACCCGGGCCCGGATGACGGCACGGGCCACGTCGTCGTCGAACGTAGGTCGGACCACGCTGACCGTGGTCCGCGGAGAGCGTGGTGAAGAGGTCATGGGACGACCATGCCGCGTGGCGACCCCGTCGCGCATCGGGATTTCACCCCAGATCGGGCTCAGGGTCATCTCCGGGTGCGTCTCTTGGCAAGGGTGCGTTGACGGGCGTGCCGGCGGGCCCTGGTGAGCTGCGGGTCGTCGGTGTGGCCGAGGAGGCGGACGGTCAGTGAGGGCGCTCCTGCGAAAGGTGACATGCCTGCCACACTGCGGCTAAGGCACCTGCTCGCGGATCGATCAGATGACCTATTGACAGCGGCGGGCTACCTCAGATCGCGCTGTCCCGTTCCCTGCGGTACTGGTTCCAGTGCCAGTGCAGGTAGCGGTCGATGGCGCGGACCACGTGCGCGGACCGGATCGACGGGAAGATGTCGAAGGCGTGCTGGGCGCCGGGCAGCTCGGCGTACACCACCGTCCGCTTGGAGACCTCGCGCAACCTGGCGACGAACTGGCGGGCCTGGTCGACCGGGACGAGGGAGTCGTGGGCGCCGTGGATCACGAAGAAGTCGGGCGCATCGGGGGTGATCCGCAGGATCGGGCTGGCGTCCTCGAAGACCTCGGGGTGGTCGCGCCACTTGGTCTTCATCACCCAGTCGGCGAGGAAGAGGTCGCGCAGCTGGGTCGCCGGCTTGGTGCCGGTCGAGCCGGCCATGTCGTAGACGCCGTAGTGCGGGATCGCCAGCTGCACCGACGTGTCGGCGTCCTCGAAGCCGGGCTGCCACTCGGGCGTGTTGGGCGTCAGCGCGGTGAGCGCGGTGAGGTGGCCGCCGGCCGAGCCGCCGGTGATGGCGATGTAGCCCGGGTCGCCGCCGTACGCCGAGATGTGCTGGCGGATCCAGTGGATCGCCTTCTTCACGTCGACCGCCTGGGCGGGCCACGGGTCCCGGGGCGAGAGCCGGTAGTTGATCGCCACGCAGACCCAGCCCTGGGCGGCCAGGTGCTGCATCAGCGGGATGCCCTGCTCCTCCTTCTGGCCGAGGATCCATGCGCCGCCGTGCACCTGGAGCAGCACGGGGGCGTTCTCCACGGGCTCCTCGGGCTGGTAGATGTCGAGGTAGTTGCGGCGGCCCGCCTCGCCGAACGCGATGTTCCGCTCGACCCGGATCGGGACCGGCGGCTTGCGGAACGTCCGGAACGGGTTGACGAGCGACCGCCACGACGTCCGCACCTCGGCCGGGGTCGGCAGCGCGTCGAGCTGCTCGCCGTAGTCGGCGCCGAGCGCCTCGGTCAGCGCGGCCTCGGCCGTCTGCTGGTCGCGCCGGGCCTGGCTGATCAGGTAGCCCAGCCCCACGGCGGCGGCGCCGGCGATCGCCAGTCCGACCGGGTCGCGGCGCTTCGCGGTCAGGTGGGTGGCGGCGTCGGCCGTGGTGACTGCGAGCCAGTGCGGCGCCATCTCACCGGTGATCCAGCCCGCGAAGAACGACGGGACGCCGGCGCGGAAGCCGGGCAGCGGCCGGATCGCGTTGGCGGTCAGGGCGGCGTAGACGAGGGCTCTGGTCCGGAACGAGGGACGGAGTGACACGCGTCAAACTTACCGGCGGGTCACTTCAGGCAGCAGGGAGTGTGACCCGTCCCTCGGCCGAGGCCACGCCCAGCCAGGTGTGGTGGTTGCTCTCCCAGCACCAGCCCAGGTGCGGTGCCTTGTCGGAGATCCACACCGCCGGCACTCGCCGGTCGGTGCCCCGCGAGGCGCCGGTGTGGAAGCACTTGTTCTTCTCCAGTGCCTCGGGCACCGCGTGCAGGAAGGCCAGCCCCTCCTCGATCGTGAGCATGCTCCGGCCGCGGTCCGCGATGCTGTCCGCAGCCTCGTCCGGGCGTACGCCGCAGAACTCCTCACCGCGCTCGACCCCCACCACGGCGTACACGGGGCCGTCCGGGACGTCCAACACGGGGGCGAAGGTGTCGACGTCCGCGAAGTGCCGGCTCAGCGTGCCCGTCCGGTCGCCGAGCCGGAGCATCGGCACGCGCTCGGAGACCGGGAGCATCCCGCGACCCGGGACCAGCACGAACGACGCCCGCGAGGGTTCCGAGACCACCTCGTCCTCGAGCAGCGCCCGCAGCGGGGCCGCGAGGGCTTCGGCAGCGTCGCGAACCTGTTCGGGGTAGCCCAATGCCACGAGAGCGTCGGCCTGGCGGGTCAGTTCGTCGTCGACTAGCACACAAACCCAACGCAGGGCCGGGCTCGAGGGTTCCCGGGGCGTGAGACGGTCCTCACGTGACCGCTCGGGTGTCCCGCTCGTTGAGGCTCACGGGGAACGTGTCTACGGAAGGCTGAGATGGACCGGTTGTCGGGGCTCGACGCGAGCTTCCTGTACCTCGAGACGCCCGCGCAGCTCATGCACGTGTGCGGGCTGATCGTGCTCGACCCGGCCACGATGCCGGAGCCGTACTCGTTCGCCGCCATGCGCGACGGCATCGAGTCCCGGGTCCGCGACGTCCCGGACTTCACGCGCAAGCTGCGCCGAGTCCCGCTCGGGCTCGACCACCCGGTCTGGGTGCGTGACACCCAGTTCGACATCGAGCGGCACGTGCACCGGCTGGCCCTGCCGACGCCGGGCGGGTACGCCGAGCTCACCGACCTGGCCGGCCACCTCGCCGGCCTCCCGCTCGACCGCTCCCGCCCGCTGTGGGAGATGTGGGTGATCGAGGGCTACCAGGGCGAGGACGGTCGCGAGCTGATCGCGGTCTTCCAGAAGATGCACCACGCCACCGTGGACGGCGTCTCCGGCGCCAACCTGATCTCGCACCTGTGCAGCCTGGAGCCGGACGCGGAGCCGCTCGGCGCCCAGCAGGAGAAGAAGGCGTGGCCGCACGAGCCCGGCCATCGCGAGCTGTTCGGCCGCGGGCTGGTCACCAGCGTCACCCGGCCGTTCACGAGCCTCGGCTTGATGGCGCCGACCGTGCAGGGCCTCATGGGCACCATCGGCCGGGCCCGCGAAGGCACGGCGATGGCAGCTCCGCTCACGGCTCCGCGCACGTCGTTCAACGGCACCATCACCGGCCACCGCGCGATCGCGCTCGCCCAGATGGACCTCGACACCATCAAGGAGGTCAAGGCCGCCACCGGCACCACCGTGAACGACGTGCTGCTCGCCGTGGCCGGCGGCGCGCTGCGCGCCTACCTCGAGGACCGCGACGAGCTGCCCGACAGCTCGCTGCTCGCGACCGTCCCGGTCTCGGTCCGCTCGGAGTCGACGCGCTCCGGGGCCAACCAGGTCTCGGCGCTGTTCACCCGGCTCGGCACCGACGTCGAGGACCCGCTGGAGCGGCTCCAGGACATGGCCACGTCGAACCGGAACGCCAAGGAGCACCACAAGGCCATCAGCGCCGAAGCGCTGCAGGACTGGGCCGAGTTCGCGGCACCGCGCACGTTCGGCCTCGCGGTCCGCGCGTACGCCTCGCTGCGGCTCGCCGAGAAGCACCCGGTGGTGCACAACCTGGTGATCTCCAACGTGCCGGGCCCGCCGCTGCCGCTCTACTTCATGGGCGCCAGGATCGAGGCCCTGCACCCGCTCGGCCCGGTCTTCCACGGTGCCGGCCTCAACATCACCGTGATGTCCAACAACGGCCGGGTCGGCGTCGGGCGTCATCGCCTGCCGCGAGTCGATGCCGGACGTCGACGACCTGGCCCGCCGCTTCCCGGCCGAGCTGGAGCGGCTGCGCCAGGCGGTCCAAGGCCTCCAGGAGGTCACACCGATCACGAAGGCCAAGGGCAGGGCCTGAACCACCGACGCTCCCTCAGGCGGTCGAGTCCCGCTGCTCGCGGGAGCGGAAGTCGCGGCGGCGGGCGTTGACCGTCGCGACCGCCTCGACGAACGCCGGGACGAACGTCTCGGTCTCCAGCGCGCAGGCCGCGTGGCCGGTGTCGATGTCGTGGATGGTGGCTCCGGGGATGAGCCGGGCCACCGCGAGCTGGCGGGCGGGCTGGATGACGTGGTCGCGGCGGTTGACGACGACCGCGGTCGGCACGTCGATCTCACGCAGCCAGGGCCGCGAGTGGTGCCGGCCGAGGGCGGCGATGGCCTGGGCGACCGCCCACGGCGAGGTCGAACGGAGCTCGGCGAGCGCCCACTCCTCGATGTCCCGGGGCTCGAGGTCCAGGGCCCGGGCGGCCGCGCGGGAGGCGTGCACCGCCGTCCGCGACCGAGCGACGGTGCGCAGCCCGAGCATGGTCGCGCCCATCCCCGTGAAGAACGCGCGCTCCGGCAGCGTCATCTGGAACCGGTCGGTGGTCGCGCAGAGCACCAGGCCGCCGATCTTGTCGCGGTGCTGGCGCCAGACCCGCTGAGCCACGATGGAGCCCATCGAGTAGCCGGCGACGATCACGTCCTCGAGATCGAGAACGTCGATCAGCGCACCCACGTCGTCCGCGCAGTCGACCAGCGAGAACTCCTCCGAGCCGATCCCACGCCCGTGCCAGCGGAGGTCGAGCGTGACCACCCGGAACCTTCGCGACAACGGCGCGATCGCCGCGTACCAGGTCAGCAGCCCGGTGCAGCCCAGCGCGTGCAGCAGCACGATCGTGGGCGACTCGGCGGAGGGACCCGGCGTGTCCGTGACGTACGTCGACCCGCGGCCCGGCAGCTCGACCATCCGGCCCTGGGGGATGCGCGCGTACGGCAGGTACACCTTCCGACGCAGACCGCTGAGTGGGTTGAGCATGGTCCTCCGTTCTAGAACACGTTACAGTTTTGCACGTGGCGACTGACGGCTTCACGCAGGTGGACCCCGAGCGCGCCGAGTCGCTGGCGGCGGTCCGGTCGGTGCTGGCCGACGTCCTCGACCGCGACGGCGGCTGGGCCGAGCTCGCCGAGGCCGGGCTGCTCGGGCTCGCCGTCCCGCGAGGCCTACGGCGGCGAGGGGCTCGGGCTGCCCGAGGTGAGCGTGCTGCTCCGCGAGACCGGCACCCGCGCGAAGCACCTGCCGGTCTGGGAGACGCTCTGCTGCGGTGCGCTGGTGCTGGCCGCGGCCGGCACGGACGAGCAGCAGCAGGCCCTGCTGCCGGGCATCGCCAGCGGCGGCCCTCCTCCTGACGCCCGCGCTGCGCGAGGCCGGCCGCGCGATCACCGCCGCCCCCACCACGACGTACGCCGACGGCTCCGTCACCGGTCGCAAGATCGCCGTCACCTACGCGGACCGAGCGGCGAAGCTCCTGGTCACGGCGGTGCACGGAGACCAGCCGGTCGTGGCGCTGGTCGACGTCAGCGACCCCGGCGTCACCCTGCTGGAGTCCGGCTCCAGCGCCCGGATCACGACGCACACGGTCGTCCTCGACGGCGCCGAGGCCGAGCTCCTCGGCGACGGTGCCGCGCAGGCGCTGGCCGAGCGCTATGTCGCCGGCCTCTGCCTGACCGCGGCCGGTGTCGTCGCCGGCGCCCGCGACCTCACCGCGACGTACATCAAGGGCCGCACCCAGTTCGGCCGGTCGCTGGCCGAGTTCCAGGCGGTCGCGATGCAGATCGCCGACGTCTACATCTCCTCGCGCACCCTCGACCTCGCGGCCGAGAACGCCGCCTGGCGGCTCGACCAGGGGCTCGACGTGAGCGACGACCTCGCGGTCGCGGCGTACTGGACCTGCACCGAGGGGCCGCCGGCGCTGCGCACCTGCCACCACCTGCACGGCGGCATGGGCGTCGACGAGACCTACCCGCTGCACCACTACTTCAGCTGGGTCACCGACCTCACCCACCTGCTCGACGTCCGCGCCGAGGCCGTCCCCGTCGAGGACCCCACCACCAAGAACCTCGAGCTCACCGCCGAGCAGCGCCGGCTCAAGCGCGGAGATTCGCGACTACTTCGCGGGTCTGGCCGGCCAGTACGACGAGCAGGAGCTGGCCCGCGACCGGCACGGGCCGAGCTACCAGCGGATCGTGCGGCAGATGGGCGAGGACGGCTGGATGGGCGTCGGCTGGCCGAAGGAGTACGGCGGCCACGGGCTCGGCGAGATCGAGCAGACGATCTTCGCCAACGAGGCGCAGTACGCCGACGTGCACCTGCCCGCCGTCACCCTGCAGACGGTCGGCCCGACGCTGATCAAGTACGGCAGCGAGAAGCAGAAGGACCTGTTCCTGAAGCGGATCCTCGCCGGCGACGTGCACTTCGCGATCGGCTACTCCGAGCCCGACGCCGGCACCGACCTGGCCTCGCTCCGCACCTCGGCCAGGAAGGACGGCGACCACTACGTCGTCAACGGCCAGAAGCTGTGGACCACCGGCGGCCACCAGGCCGACTACGTCTGGCTCGCGGTCCGCACCGACCCGGACGCGCCCAAGCACAAGGGCATCTCGATCCTCATCGTCGACACCACCGACCCCGGCTACTCACACACGCCGATCATCACCGCAGACGGTTCGCACCACGTCAACGCGACGTACTACAACGACGTGCGCGTCCCGGTCGACATGCTGGTCGGCGAGGAGAACCAGGGCTGGAAGCTGATCACCACCCAGCTCAACCACGAGCGGGTGATGCTCGGGCCGGCCGGCCGGGTCGAGGGGCTGCGCGACCGGGTCATCGAGTGGGCGACCAAGGCCGGCGTGGTCGAGCGCCCGGACGTCGTCGAGCTGCTCGGGCAGGTGACGGCGGTGTTCCGGGTCAACGAGCTGCTCAACTGGGAGGTCGCCCGCGCGGCGGCGGTCGGCGAGATCTCCGTCGGCGACGCGTCGTCGTCCAAGGTCTTCGCCGCCGACCAGGTCCAGCACCTGCTCGACGAGCTGACCCGCGTCGTACACCGCTACGGCGACCCGTCGGACGAGGAGACCAAGACCCTCATGGCGTACCTCGACGGCCAGAAGAAGCGGAACCTGGTCCTGACGTTCGGCGGCGGCGTCCAGGAGGTGCAGCGCGAGCTGATCGCGATGTTCGGCCTCGGCCTGCCGCGGGTGCCCCGCTGATGGGGGACAAGCACGAGCGGATCATGGCCGAGGCGGAGCGGATCAAGGCGCTCGGCGATGCGTCCGAGTCGGTCGCGCCGTACCCCGTCAACCAGGCCACCATCGGCACCTGGCTGGACGCCATGGGCTACGACAACGAGCGGTTCCGCCAGGGCGAGGCGCCGCCCTCGATGGCCCAGGTGTGGACGATGCCGGGGCTGGGCCGGAAGCGCCCTCCCGAGGACCCGCTGAGCCGGATGACCGAGTTCCTCACCGACGAGGGCTACACCGCCGTGCTCGGCACCAACTGCGAGCAGAGCTACGAGCGCTACCTCCGGGTCGGCGAGGAGCTCCGCGTCACCAGCGCGCTCGACTCGGTCGCCGGGCCCAAGAACACCGCGATGGGCGAGGGCTACTTCGTGACCTCGCGGAACACCTGGTACGTCGGCGGCGAGGTGGTGGCGACCATGCTGTTCCGGGTGCTGAAGTTCATCCCGAAGGAGGACTCGTGACCGTCCGCCCGATGGTCAACCGCGACTCCCAGTTCTTCTGGGACGGCACCAGGGCCGGTGAGCTGCGGATCCAGAGGTGCAACGCCTGCGGCGCGAAGCGGTTCCCGCCCGGCCCGGCCTGCCAGTCCTGCTCGGCGTACGACCGCGGCTACGACGTGGCCGCCGGCACCGGCACGGTGTTCTCGTACGTCGTGCACCGGCACCCGCCGGTCCCCGGCAAGGAGCTGCCGATCGTGATCGCGCTGATCGACCTCGACGAGGGCGTGCGGATGGTGGGCGAGGTGGTCGACGTGGCCGATGACGAGATCGAGATCGGGATGCCGCTTCGGGTCGACTTCCGCGACATCGACGACGAGCTGACGCTGCCGGTGTGGAGGAAGGCCTGATGAGGACGCTCGAGGCCGGCCAGGTCATCCCCGAGTGGAGCCTGCCGATGACGCCGACCACGATCGTGAGCACCGCGATCGCCACCCGGGACTGGCAGGACGTGCACCACGACCGCGACGTCGCCCAGGCGGCCGGGTCCAAGGACATCTTCATGAACATCCTGACCACCAACGGGCTGGTCGAGAGGTTCGTCGTCGACTGGGCCGGCCCGGACACCGAGCTCAAGGGCATCGCGATCCGGCTCGGCGCGCCAGCTCATCCCTACGACACGCTCACCTTCAGCGGGGCCGTCACCTCGGTCGAGGACGGGATCGCGACGATCGACGTCGTCGGGCGGGTGTCGCTCGGCGACCACGTGACCGGGACCGTCCAGGTGGCGGTGTGACGCTCTCGGGCCGGGCCGCCATCGTCGGGATCGGCGCCACCGAGTTCTCCAAGGCGTCCGGCCGCTCCGAGCTCCAGCTGTCCGTCGAGGCCGTCCGGGCCGCGCTGGCCGACTGCGGGCTGGGCGTCGACGACGTGGACGGGCTCACGACGTTCACCATGGACACCTCCTCCGAGATCGCGGTGGCCCGCGAGCTCGGCATGAAGGAGATGCGGTTCTTCAGCCGGATCAACTACGGCGGCGGCGCGGCCTGCGCGACGGTCCAGCAGGCGGCGATGGCGGTGGCGACCGACGTGGCCGACGTCGTGGTCTGCTACCGCGGCTTCAACGAGCGCTCCGAGAGCCGGTTCGGCCAGTTCTCGCTGGCGGCCGCCACCCAGGTCAACACCAACGGCCTCGACAACGCCTGGTCCTACCCGATGGGGCTCGGTACGCCGGCCGCGACCGTCGCGATGCAGGCGCGGCGCTACATGCACGAGTTCGGCGCCACCTCGGAGGACTTCGGGGCAGTGGCCGTCGCGGACCGCCGGCACGCCGCGACCAACCCGGCGGCGTTCTTCTACGACAAGCCGATCACCCTCGAGGACCACCAGGCCTCGCGGATGATCGTCGACCCGCTGCACCTGCTCGACTGCTGCCAGGAGAGCGACGGGGCGGTCGCGCTGGTCGTCACCTCGGTCGAGCGGGCCCGCGACCTCCGCCAGACACCCGCCGTGGTGGCCGCGGCCGCGCAGGGGAGTGGCGCCGACCAGTACGTCATGACGTCGTACTACCGCGACGACATCGGGATCCCGGAGATGGGCGTGGTCGGCCGCGAGCTGTGGCGCCAGTCGATGCTCGCGCCCGACGACATGCCGATGGCGATCCTCTACGACCACTTCACGCCGTACGTCCTCATGCAGCTCGAGGAGCTCGGGTTCTGCGGCCGGGGCGAGGCGAAGGACTTCATCAAGGACGGCGCGATCGAGGTCGGCGGCCGGCTGCCCCTCAACACGCACGGCGGCCAGCTCGGCGAGGCCTACATCCACGGCATGAACGGCATCGCCGAGGCGGTCCGCCAGCTCCGCGGTACGTCGGTCAACCAGCTCCCCGACGTCCCGCACGTGCTGGTCACCGCCGGCACCGGCGTCCCGACCAGCGGGTTGATCCTCAGCAGCTGACGGCGGGTTCGGTCACCGGACACTCGAGTGACCCGAATGGCAGGGTCTCCACAGTGGAAAACCTGCGGATCGGGTCACTCGACGGGAGATGAGGCAAGCAGCTTCTCCCGGAAGAACGCGAGCACGCGGTCGACGCCCTCCTGCTGGCGGTGCGCGGTCAGCGTGGAGTGCTTGCGTCCGGGGAACTCGACCCGGAGGAACGCGTCGCCGATCTCCTTGTCGAGGGTGTCGAAGCGGGTGCCGGTGGCCAGGTCGCCCGAGTAGCGCAGCCCCAGCACCTGGCAGCCGGCCGCGGCGCGCTCCTTGACCTTCGACAGGTCGGCGGGGGAGAGGTTCAGGTCCGCGGCGCGCGCCTTGCCGACCGGGAAGGGCAGCGAGGGCTGGGCGAGCACCGGGGCGGCCACCGACTCGTCGACCATCATCGCCAGCGCGAAGCCGCCCGTGAAGCACATGCCGAGCGCGCCCACCCCCGGGCCGCCCAGCTCGGCGTGCAGGTCCCGGGCGAGCGAGCGGAGCCAGTCCGCGATCGGCGAGGTCTGGCGCAGCCGCATCTTGTTGAACTCACGGTTGACGCAGGCCTGCCGCAGCGAGCTCATCATCGCCAGGGGCGAGTCCGGCGACGGCACCTTCCCGAACAGGTGCGGCATCACCACGGTGAGCCCCAACCCGACCACCTCCTCGGAGAACGCGATCACGTCCTCGGTGATCCCCGGGATCTCCGAGATCACGACGACGCCCGGCCCGGTGCCCTTGCGGTACGTCGGGTGCGTGACCCCGCTGGACGTGTGCTCGACGAGAAACCAGTCGTCGAGAAGGCTCATGGGTGGAGAGTATGGGTCCGATGCCGATGCACGCCGACGAGATCGAGATCCCACAGTCGCTGGTCCGCTCGCTGGTGGACGGTCAGTTCCCCCGATGGGCAGGGCTGCCGCTGCGGCCGGTGACTGCGTTCGGGACCGACCACAGGCTGTTCCGGCTCGGCGAGGAGCTGCTGGTCCGGATGCCGGTGTACGCGGACTCGGCCGACCAGGCAGTCAGCGACGCGAGGTGGCTGCCGAGGCTGGCGCCTCACCTGCCCGTCGAGGTGCCGGTGCCCCTGTCGACTGGTGAGCCGGGAGAGGGCTACCCGTTCCCGTGGTCGGTGGTCCCGTGGCTTCCGGGCAGGACGTTGGACGAGGCCGACGGCGACCGGATGAAGTTCGCCGAGGACCTTGCCGACTTCGTCGCCGCTCTGCAGCAGGTCGACACCGACGGCGGCCCCATCAAGGCCGGTGAGACACGCGGTGCACCCCTGTCCGCTGACTGGGCGGTGGAGGAGCAGCTCGAGGAGCTGGGCGACCTTGTCGACGGCGACCGGGCCAGAGCCGTCTGGCTGGCCGCGCTCGACGCCGGACCGTGGGACGGGCCGCCGGTGTGGATCCACGGCGACCTTCTCGACGGCAACCTGATCGTGCGCGACGGTCGTCTTGCGGCCGTGATCGACTTCGGCGCGCTCGGAGTCGCGGACCCGGCTCCGGACGTGGTCCCGGCGTGGACTCTCTTCGGCGGGGAGTCGCGCCGCATCTACCGCGAGCGACTGGACGTCGACGACGCCACGTGGGCGCGGGCCCGGGCCTGGGCGATGTTGCCGGCGCTCAACGGGCTCACCTACTACGCCGAGTCGGTGCCGGCGTTCGCCGCCCGGTCCCGGCGGCACCTGGACGCGGTGCTTGGCGACCCGACCCTCTAGTTTGGGATCCGTGGGCCTCCCCGAACTCGATCCGCAGGAGCAGCGCGTCCTCGGGGTGCTCCTGGAGAAGCAGGTGACCGTCCCGGCGTCGTACCCGATGACGCTCTCCGCCGTCCGCACCGGCTGCAACCAGTCCAGCAGCCGTGACCCGATCGTCGACTACGACGAGCCGACGGTCGAGGCGACCCTGCGCGGACTCAAGGACCGGCAGCTGGTGCGCATCGTGTGGGCCGACAAGGGCAGGCGGACCCTGAAGTACCACCAGCTCCTCTCCGAGGTCCTGGAGCTGAACGACGCCGAGAAGGCGCTGGTGACCGCGCTGCTGCTGCGCGGCGCGCAGGCTCCGGGCGAGCTGAGGACCCGCACGGATCGGCTGCACGCCTTCGGCGACCGCGGCGAGGTCGAGCTCGTCCTCGCCGACCTGGCCGCCCGGCCCGAGCCACTGGTCCGCGAGCTGCCCCGGCAGCGCGGCCAGCACGACTCCCGGTGGGTGCACCTGCTGGGCGACGTCCCCCAGGCGGACAGCGCGGTCGCCGAGGCGGCCCCCCAGGTCGACCGCGAGGCGGTGCTCGCCGCCGGCGCCGAGGCACGCGACCAGCGGGTGCGTTCGTCGTACGACGCGGTCGCAACGGGGTACGCCGACCACCTGGTCGACGAGCTGCTCGCCCAGCCGTTCGAACGTTGGCTGCTCGACCGGATCGCTGCGCACGCCGACGGCGGACCTGTGGTCGAGGCCGGGTGCGGTCCGGGACATGTGACGGCCTACCTCGTCGAGGCGGGTGCGGACGCGACCGGGATCGACCTCTCGCCGGGCATGGTCGAGGAGGCGCGGCGGCGGTTCCCGGACGGGGACTACCAGGTCGGCGACCTGCGGCGGCTGATGCGGCCGACGCATGGCGCGGGCTGGACCGCCGTCCTCGCGTGGTACTCCCTCATCCACCTGGCGGCGTCCGAGCTGCCCGACGCCCTCGCCTCCCTCGCGCGGCCGCTGCTCCCCGGCGGGTGGCTCGTGGTCGGCCTGCACGCCGGCGCCAGGATCCGCCACCTCGACGAGTGGTTCGACGCTCCGGTCGACCTCGACTTCGTCCTGCACGACCTGCCCGAGGTCGTGCGCCTGGTCGAGGAGGCCGGGCTGACCGACGTGGAGTGGTACCACCGTGGTGCGATCCCCGCCCGCGGCGAGATCAGCGAGCGGCTCTACGTCCTGGGCCGAAAGCCGGCCTGATGAAGGTCCTGTTCTCGTCCACGTCCGGCTACGGCCACATCATTCCCATGCTCCAGCTGGCCCGCGCCTTCGGTGACAGCGGGCACGACGTCCTGTGGGCCACCGCCAACCAGGCACTGCCGCTGGTGATGGCCGCCGGCGTCGAGGGCGTCCCCGCCGGAGCGCACGGCGCTGCCGAAGCCGCGCTCCGCGGCGACGTCCGGACCCGGGCGGACGAGCTGCCCGGTGGCGATCGGGCGGCGTTCGTCTTTCCTCGCATGTTCGGCGAGGCGCTGACGCCGCCGATGGCCAGAGACCTGCTCGACCTCGCCAGGGACTGGGGCCCCGACCTGCTCGTCCACGAGCACGCGGAGCTGGCGGCGCCCCTTGTCGGGGCCGTCCTCGGCGTCCCCAGCATCACCCATTCGTTCGGCACCGCGGTGCCGGTGGCGATCCTCGACGACACTGCCGCGCGGCTCGCACCGCTGTGGCGCGAGCACGGCCTCGACGTGCTGCCGTACGCCGGGTGCTTCCGGGCCGGCTACCTCGACATCTGTCCGCCGTCCGTGCAGACCACGTCTGTCGACCACATCCCTCGCGTCCAGCCGCTCCGCCCGGTGTCCGAGGCGGTTCCGGCGACGCCGCCGCAGGGGAACCCGCTCGTCTACGTCACCCTGGGCACCGTCCAGAACAGTCCCGAGCTGCTGCGCGAAGTGGTCGAGGGGGTCGCCGCCCTGCCGGTCCAGGTGCTGGTTGCTGTCGGACCGCGGGCCGAGCCGGCGTCACTGGGGCAACAGCCGACGCATGTCCGCGTCGAGTCGTGGGTCGACCAGGCGGAGGTGCTGTCGCGGTGCTCGGCCGTCGTCTCGCACGCCGGCTCCGGCACCTTCCTGGGCGCCCTGGCGCGCGGACTGCCTCAGCTCTGCCTGCCGCAGGCGGCCGACCAGTTCCGCAACGCCGAGGGCGGGATCCGCGCGGGCGCCGCCCTCGTCCTGGGACCTGCTGAGACCACCTCGGCCTCAGTACGGACCGCGGTCGAGAGGTTGCTGTCCGACCGCGGGCTGCGCGCTGGTGCGGAGCGGGTGGCGGCGGAGATCGCGGGGATGCCCGGCCCCGACGAAGTGGTCCGGCTGCTCACGTAGCGCGGCGCGACGAAAGACACGGTGCATGGAACCCTCCTCGACCGCTCACCTCACCGCTGACGACGGCACCCGTCTCGCGATCCACGTCCACGGTTCCGGCGAGCCACTGCTCTGCCTGCCGGGCGGGCCGATGTTGGACTCCGGCTACTTCCGCGACCTCGGCGGGCTCGCCGCGCACCGGGCGTTCGCGCGCCTCGACCTGCGGGGGACCGGCGCCTCGGACACCCCGGCCGACCCCGCGTCGTACCGCTGCGACCGGCAGGTCGCCGACGTCGAGTCGGTACGCCGCCACCTCGGCCTCGATCTGCTCGACCTGCTCGCCCACTCCGCGGGCGCCAACCTCGCCTACGCGTATGCGGTCGCCCACCCCGACCGGGTCGCGCGGCTGGTCCTGGTGGCGCCGAGCGTCCGCGGCCTGGACATCGAGATCAGTGACGAGGCCCGGTCGGAGATCGCCCGGCTGCGTGCGGGCGAGCCGTGGTACGCCGAGGCCGCGGCTGCGCTCGCCAGGATCCAGGCGGGCACCGGCGGCGAGCGCGACTGGGCCGCCATCTCGCCTTTCATGTACGGCCGCTGGGACGACGACGTCCGCGCCCACGACACCTGGATGGACGAGCGCCGCGACGACGAGAAGGCGATGGCGTTCGGTTCGGACGGCGCCTTCGACCCCGAGCTCACTCGTGGCGCCCTCGCGGTGCTCGACGTCCCGGTGCTGGTGCTCGCTGGAGCGCTGGACTCCGGCAATCCTGTCCCGGTGATGGCCGAGGTGGCCGCGGTCTTCCCGCGCGCCGAGCTCGTGATCCAGCAGCGCGCGGGTCACTTCCCCTGGGTGGACGACCCTGACGGTTTCGTCGCGCTTGTTGAAGGCTTCGTCAAGCGAGCGTGACGACGACGTCGCCGAGCACGGGCGCTCCGTCGCGCTCGCCGCCGTCGACGGTGGCCCGGCCGAGGAGCCGGCCGTCCTCCAGCCAGCCCTGCACGCGGAGCGTCTCGCCGGGGTAGACCACGCCGGTGAACTTGACCGCGAAGCCGCCGACGCGGGTCGCGTCGCCGCCGAGCAGCGCGGTGGTGAGCTCGCGCAGCACGATCCCGTAGGAGCAGAGCCCGTGCAGGATCGGCGCCGGGAAGCCGGCCGCCTTGGCGAAGTCGGGGTCGGAGTGGAGCGGGTTCCGGTCGCCGCACAGCCGGTAGAGCAGCGCCTGCTGGGGAGTGATCGCGTACGTCGTCTCGGCGTCGGGCGCCCGGTCCGGCAGGTCGACCGGCTCGGCGGCCCCGCGGTCGCCGCCCCAACCTCCCTCGCCGCGGACGAAGATCGAGGACCGGGTGGTCCACAGCTCCTCACCCGACTCGGAGGTCGCGACACCCTCCTGCCAGATCACCGCGGCCTTGCCCTTGTCCCAGACGTCGGTGAGCGTCGTCCGGACGGTCGCGGAGCCGAACGTCGGCATCGGCGCGTGCACGGTGATCGCCTGCGAGCCGTGCACGACCTGGGACAGGTTGATGTCGCAGCCCGGCAGGTCCAGCGGCGGCGGGTCGGTCTGGTGGAACGTCGGCACCACCACGCCGAACGACGGCAGCACCTGCAGGCTCGCGCCGTCGGTGGTCCAGCGGAGCGCGTCGGGGCTCAGGTTGTCGCCCGGGCGGGTGCCGGCACCGATGGCGAGGTGGTAGAGCAGGACGTCGCTCGAGGTCCACGAGAACGACATCTCGCCGACCGGAGCGCCGATCGCGACGTCAGGATCGATCGGCATCAGGCGGTCTCCTTCTCGGCCTCGGCCACCGAGGTGTGCGCGATGTCCAGCGCGGCGAGGTAGCCGAACGCGAGGGCCGGGCCGATGGTCGCCCCGGGGCCGGCGTAGGTGTGGCCCATCACCGCGGCGGAGGCGTTGCCGGCGGCGTACAGCCCGCCGATGACCGAGCCGTCCGGCCGCAGCACCCGGGCCCGCTCGTCGGTGAGCAGCCCGCCCTTGGTGCCGAGGTCGCCGGGCACGATCTTCACGGCGTAGAACGGCGCGTGGTCGATCACGTTCAGCGACGGGTTCGGCTTCACCTTGGGGTCGGAGTAGTACTTGTCGTACGCCGACTCGCCGCGGTGGAAGTCCTCGTCGACCCCGCTCTTCGCGAACCGGTTGAAGCGATCGAGCGTCGCCTTCAGCGCGTCGGGCGGTACGTCGATCTCGGCGGCCAGCGCCTCGATGGTGGCGGCCTTCTTGACCGTGCCGTGCTTGTACCAGCGGCCGGGGAACGGCTGGCGCGGCGAGAGCCCGGCGAACAGGTAGCGGTTGCGGTAACGCTGGTCGATGACCATCCAGCTCGGGACGTGGCCCACGCCGGTCGCCTCGCCGTCGTACATCGCGTGCACCGCCTCGACGTAGGGCAGCGCCTCGTTCATGTAGCGCCGGCCGCCCTGGTTGACGATGATCGAGCCGGGCAGGTTGCGCTCGGCCAGGCAGAACCACGGCCCGTTGGGCAGCGGGATCGTCGGACCCCACCACGCGTCGTCCATCAGCGCGGTCTCGGCACCGGCCGCGATGCCGGCGAGGATGCCGCCGCCGGAGTTGAACTGCGAGCCGGTCGTCCACTCCACCGAGGTGGGGTGCGGCTGGTACTTCTCCCGCATCTCGAGGTTCTTCTCGAAGCCGCCGCTGCCGAGGATCACGCCGCGGCGGGCCCGGATCGTCGACTCCTGGCCGTCCCGGGTGACCCGGACGCCGGTGACCTGGCTGCCGTCCAGGACCAGGTCGGCAAGCTCGGTGTCGTAGTGGACCGGCACCCGCGCGTCCATCAGCCCCTTGCGCAGGCCGATGACGATCGCGTTGCCCATGGCATACATCCGGCGGCGCAGCAGCCCGCTGATGACGCGGTTGACCAGGACCTTGATCATCGTCGCCGGGCCGCGCCAGGTGCGCAGGCCGAGGCTGATCTTCCTGAAGTCGGCCTGCGTCACGATCATGTTCGCCGGCGCCTTCGTGTACTGCGGGTGCAGCCGGTCGAGCTCGGCGCCGAGGAACCGCGCGTCCAGCGGGACCGGCTCGCAGGAGCGACCCGCGGCGCGGCCACCCGGCGCCTCGGGGTGGTAGTCGGCGTACTGCGGGACCCACTGGAACCGGACCGGGGTGTGGGCGTGGATGAAGTCGAGCACCTCGGGTCCGCGGTCGAGATAGGTGTCGCGGCGCACCTTCGGGACCTCGTCGCCGACGATCGAGTCGAGGTAGAGCTTGGCCTGCGCCATGTCGTCGGCGGACACCTGGCCGGCCGACTTGAGCGCCGCGTTGCCGGGCATCCAGACGCCGCCGCCGCTGCGGGCCGTGGAGCCGCCGAAGTAGCTCGACTTCTCGACCAGGACGACGTCCAGCCCCTGCTTGGCGGCCGCGAGCGCAGCGCACATTCCCGCTCCGCCGGCACCCACGACGACGACGTCGACCTCCCCGGGCAACGAGTCCGCGAGGGGGGCGCTCATGGCGCAAAACTGTAACAGGTTCTAGTATCGCCCGGTGACCTCCCCGGACGCGATCTCGGCCGCCATCGTGGGGCCGGGCAACATCGGCACGGACCTGATGTACAAGCTGCTGCGCAGCGCCAGGAACGGCGGGAGCATCGAGCCGCGCTGGATGATCGGCGTCGACCCGACGTCGGAGGGGCTCAGGCTCGCCGCCGACGAGGGGCTCGAGTCGACTCACGAGGGCGTCGACTGGCTGCTCAAGCAGGACGAGCTGCCGGACCTGATCTTCGAGGCGACGTCGGCGTACGTGCACCGCGAGTACGCCCCGCGCTACGAGGAGGCCGGCATCCGGGCCGTCGACCTCACGCCGGCCGCGGTCGGACCGGCCGTGATCCCGCCGGTCAACGGCCAGGAACACGTCGGGGCGATGAACGTCAACATGATCACCTGCGGCGGCCAGGCCACGATCCCGATGGTCGCCGCGGTGTCGCGGGCCGCCACGGTGTCGTACGCCGAGATCGTCGCCTCGGTCTCGTCGGTCTCCGCCGGCCCCGGCACGCGGGCGAACATCGACGAGTTCACCCGGACGACTGCCGCGGGCGTCGAGTCGATCGGTGGCGCCGAGCGCGGCAAGGCGATCATCATCCTCAACCCGGCCGAGCCGCCGATGATCATGCGCGACACGATCTTCTGCATGGTGGCTCCGGACGCGGACACCGATGCGATCGTCCAGTCGGTCTTCGCGATGGAGAAGGCGGTGCAGGAGTACGTCCCCGGCTACCGGCTCCTCCAGGAGCCGCAGATCGACGGCCCGTCGCCGGCCACCCAGGGCCAGACCAAGGTCGCGATCTTCGTCGAGGTGGAGGGCGCAGGCGACTACCTGCCGCCGTACTCCGGGAACCTCGACATCATGACCGCCGCCGCCACGCAGGTCGGCGAGTCGATCGCCAGGAGCCTCTCGTGACCGAGATCAACGCACTCGACCCGCACCTGGTCGGGGACCCATGGCACCGAGCCCTGGGGCGAGCTCGACCTCCGGCTGACCGACACCTGCCTGCGCGACGGGTCGCACCACAAGCGGCACCAGTTCACCGGGCAGGAGGTGCACGACATCGTCGAGGCGCTGGACGCCTCGGGCATCCCGGTCATCGAGGTCACCCACGGCGACGGGCTGGGTGGCTCGTCGGTCAACTACGGCTTCTCCAAGACCCCCGAGCAGGAGCTCATCCGGATCGCGGCCGAGACCGCCAAGCGGGCCAAGATCGCCTTCCTCATGCTCCCGGGCGTCGGCACCAAGGACGACATCCGGGCCGCCCAGGACAACGGCGGCCAGATCTGCCGGATCGCCACGCACTGCACCGAGGCCGACGTCTCGATCCAGCACTTCGGGCTGGCCCGCGAGCTCGGCCTGGAGACGGTCGGCTTCCTGATGATGTCGCACACCCAGCCGCCGGAGGTGCTGGCCAAGCAGGCCCGGATCATGGTCGACGCCGGCTGCCAGTGCGTCTACGTCGTCGACTCGGCCGGCGCGCTGATCATGGAGCAGACCGCCGACCGCGTGGCCGCGCTCGTGGCCGAGATCGGCGACGTCGCGGACGTGGGCTTCCACGGCCACGAGAACCTCGGCCTCGGCGTCGCCAACACGGTCATCGCCGCCCGCGCCGGCGCCACCCAGATCGACGGCTCGGTCCGCCGCTTCGGCGCCGGCGCCGGCAACACCCCGCTCGAGGCGTTCATCGGCGTCTGCGACAAGCTCGGCTGGACCACCGGCGTCGACTTCCTCCAGATCGTCGACGCCTCCGAGGACGTCATCAAGCCGGCCATGCCGGAGGAGTGCCAGCTCGACCGGATGACGCTGATGATGGGGTACGCCGGCGTCTACTCGTCGTTCCTCAAGCACGCCGGCAACGCCGCCGACCGCTACGGCGTCTCCGGCGCCAAGATCCTGTTGGAGGCCGGCCGCCGCAAGCTGATCGGCGGCCAGGAGGACCAGCTGATCGACATCGCGCTGATGCTGAAGGCCGAGCAGGACAAGGCAGCCGCGACCTGTCTGACGTAGGAGCGGTGGGTGAGCAACCATCATCCACGTGGACAGCGGTTGTGGAGCCACCGCCGCCCCGGGCTGCCCGGCCGCAAGTCGCTGGCCGCGGTCGGCGCCCACTGGCAGGGTCAGCCTCGTGAAAGAGCCCAAGGAGACCCTGGTCGAGTATCTGCAGTCCGCCCGCGACGCGATGGTCTGGAAGGTCGAGGGGCTGAGCGAGTACGACGCGAGACGGCCGCTCACGCCGACCGGCACCAACCTGCTCGGGCTGGTCAAGCACCTGGCCAGCGTCGAGCTCGGCTACTTCGGGGACACGTTCGGCCGGCCGAGCGGGATCGCGCTGCCGTGGCACCACGACGACGCCGACATGAACGACGACCTCTACCTCACCGCCGACGAGAGCCGGGAGTGGGTGCTGGACCTCTACCGGACCGCCTGGGCGCACGCCGCTGTCACGTTCGAGGAGTGCGACCTCGAGACGGTCGGGCGGGTGCCGTGGTGGGGCGACCGGGGCGAGGTGACCCTCCACCAGATCCTGGTCCACATGGCGACCGAGACCCACCGGCACGCCGGCCACGCCGACATCGTGCGCGAGCTCATCGACGGTCAGATCGGGAGGAAGCCCGACGACGCCAACATCGAGGACGGCTACGACTGGCCGGCCTACGTCGCCCGGGTCGAGGCTGCGGCCAGGGCGGCTGCGGGGGAGTGAACCGTGGCCGATGAGTTCGGCGAGTGATCCCGGTCGAATGGGCGTGACCTCCCGAGCCGTCGAGCCAGCCCTAGACCGGACCGCGATCCAGGTGGCGCTGGCCGACGAGCGGCGTCGGCTCGCAGACCACGTCGCTGGCCTGACCGAAGAGGCAGTGGTCCACCCCATCCCTGTGCGAGGCGTGGACGGTGCGGGACGTGATTGCCCACCTGGGCACCACGACCCGCACCAGCGCCGGCAAGATCCTGCGCGAGGTCATCAGGGCGCAGGGGCAGCTTCGACCGGATGGAGATCGCCCTTGCGGCCGAGCGCGTGGCGGCGTATCCCACCGACGAGCTCGTCACCCAGCTCCGGGAGAGCGCCGACTCCACCCGGCGGATGTTCCTGAGCGGTCCGATGGATCCGCTGATGGACGTGGTCATCCACGCCCAGGACATCTCGCGGCCGCTCGGCAAGCCCTACCGCAGCCCCGCCGAAGTGGTCTCCGCCTGTCTCGCGTACGTCGCACGCAACAAGCTGATGGGCGGCCCGAAGCGGCTGGCCGGGGTCACGGTCGTCTCGGCCGACACCGGTTGGCGATCGGGCGAGGGGCCCGAGCTGCAGGGCCGGGACGAGGAGCTTCTGCTGGTGGCCGCGGGCCGTGCCGCGGGCCTGCCGACCCTCACCGGAGCCGGCCTGGACGTGGTCGCCGCCCGGCTCGCCTCTCGCTGATCGCTCCGCCGTGCCGCGCGGTCATCGACACCGGACTAGAACGTGTTCTAGTATTGGAGTGCACCACACACGGAGGAGAGAGCAATGTCCCAGGCTGCGGCTCAGTCAGTAATTGGCGGGGTCCGAGACCTGCTGCCCACGTTTCGTGACCGGGCTGACGAGGCCGAGCGCCTGCGCGTCGTCCCGGAGGCGTCGATCAAGGAGCTGGAGGAGGTCGGGTTCTTCCGGCTCCTGCAGCCCCAGCGGTTCGACGGCCTCGAGGCCGATCCGGTCACGTTCTACACAGCAGTCCGCGACATCGCCAGCGCGTGCGGCTCGACCGGCTGGGTCGCCAGCGTGGTCGGCGTGCACCCGTGGCAGGTGGCGCTGTTCGCGGACGAGGCGCAGCAGGCGGTCTGGGGCGAAGACACCAACACGCGGCTGAGCTCGTCGTACGCGCCGACGGGCAAGGCCACGGTGACCGAGGGCGGCTACACGCTCAGCGGCAAGTGGAGCTTCAGCTCCGGCTGCGACCACTGCACGTGGGTGCTGCTCGGCGGGCTGGTGTTCAACGAGGACGGCAACGTCGTCGACTTCAAGACGTTCATGCTCCCGCGCAAGGACTACACGATCAACGACGTCTGGCACATGATCGGGCTGTCCGGCACCGGCTCCAACGACATCGTGGTCGAGGACGTCTTCGTCCCCGAGGCGTTCACGCTCAGCATGGGGGAGACCGGCCAGTGCAGGGGCCCGGGCCAGGAGCAGAACCCGTCCGACCTCTACAAGCTCCCGTTCCACTCGATCTTCACCGGCACCATCACCACCCCGATCATCGGCATGGCCGTGGGTGCCTACGACGAGCACGTCGAGATGCAGCAGAAGCGCACCCGCGCCGCCTACCTCGGCGAGAAGGCCTCGCTCGACCCGTTCGCAGCCGTCCGCATCGCGAGGGCGAGCAGCGAGATCGACGCGGCCTGGGCCCTGCTGGTCAACAACATCCGCGAGGAGCAGGACCACGTCGCCAAGGGCGAGCAGATCCCGCTCAAGGTCCGGCTCAAGGTCCGCCGCGACCAGGTCCTCGGCTCGCAGCGCGCCATCGACGCGATCGACTCGCTGTTCGAGGCCTCCGGCGGCCGCGCTCTGACCGAGGGGACGCCGCTGCAGCGGGCCTGGCGCGACGCCCACGCCGGCCGGGTGCACGCCGCCAACGACCCCGAGCGGGCGCTCCAGATGTACGGCGCCCACGAGTTCGGCCACAAGATCGACCCCGGGATGTACTGATGGCTGAGGCCTACGACAAGGAGTCGGTCCGCCGCTCTGCGAAGGCCAATGACCTCACGCTCAACTACTACGAGGCCGGGAGCCCGACCGGGGTCGGCGGCGACCTGCCGCTGCTCATGCTGCACGGCGGCGGCCCCGGCGCGTCCGCGTGGTCCAACTTCGGATCCGCGCTGCCCCGGTTCGCGAGCAGCTTCCGCACCCTGCTGGTCGACCAGCCGGGCTTCGGCGGCTCCGACAAGCCACCGGTGGTCGGCAACTACTTCCGCTTCTCCATGGAGTACGTCGTCGCGCTGCTCGACGAGCTCGGCATCGAGCGGGTGCACCTGCTCGGCAACAGCCTCGGCGGCGGTACGGCGACCCGCCTGGCCATCGAGCACCCCGACCGGGTCGGCCGGCTCGTCCTCATGGGCCCGGGCGGGCTCTCGCTCAACCTGTTCCACGCCGACCCGACCGAGGGCGTCAAGCGGCTCACCGAGTTCAACCTCGAGCCGAGCCGCGAGGCGCTCCGCGCCTTCATCTCCACGATGGTCGTCAACCAGGAGCTGGTCACCGACGAGCTGGTCGAGGAGCGGTACGCCGACGCGACCGCGCCCGGCGCGCGCGAGGCGATGATCTCGATGGGCATGTCCTTCTTCAACAAGGACACCGCCGAGGACGGCATGCTCTGGCGCGACGCCCACAAGATCCGCAAGCACACCCTGTTGACCTGGGGTCGTGAGGACCGGGTCAACCCGCTCGACGGCGCGCTCGTCGCCCTCAAGGCGATCCCGCGCGCCACCCTGCATGTCTTCCCGAACTGTGGGCACTGGGCCCAGATCGAGGCCGCCGACGAGTTCGCCGAGGTCGCCACCGCCTTCCTGGCCCGCCACCGTGAACGTCCGAGGGGAGAGCGCTCATGACCATCGACATCAAGTCCATGGGCTACGTCCGCGTCGCCTCCACCGACCTCGAGCAGTGGAAGACCTTCGCCGGCAAGGTGCTCGGCCTGGCCGAGGGTCGCGGCCCGAACCCCGACCACCAGTACTGGCGGATCGACCAGGTCTCGGCCCGGCTCGTCGTCTTCCCGTCCGACGTGGACCAGCTCGACTGCGTCGGCTGGGAGCTCGCCGACCACGCCGCGCTCCAGGAGGCGCGCGAGCACCTCGAGAAGGCCGGGGTGGCGGTCGAGGAGGGCAGCCGGGAGGAGCTCGCCGAGCGCCGGGTGCAGGAGCTGGTCCGGTTCCGCGACCCCTTCGACAACGTCTTCGAGCTGTTCCACGGCATCACCTACGAGTCCCGGCCGGTCGTGACGCCGTACGCCGCGACGTTCGTCACCGGCGACCAGGGCATGGGCCACATCGTGCTGCCCGTGACCGACGACGTGGAGGCGCTGCGGTTCTACCGCGACACCCTCGGCTTCCGGCTCCGAGACTCGATGAGCATGCCCGGTGAGTTCGTCGGCAAGGAGCCCGGGTCGAAGGTCTGGCTGCGCTTCCTGGGCGTCAACCCGCGGCACCACTCGCTCGCGTTCCTGCCGATGCCGAACCCGTCGAAGTGCGTGCACATCATGCTCGAGGTGGACGAGCTCGACCACGTGGGCCGCGCGCTGGAGCGGGTCCGCAAGCACCAGGCGCCGCTGTCCGCAACGCTGGGCCGGCACATGAACGACGAGATGATCTCGTTCTACGTCCGGTCGCCCGGCGGCTTCGACGTCGAGTTCGGCACCGACGGCCTCACCGTCGACGACGGGCGCTGGGTCGCGCGGGAGTCGACCGCCGTCTCGTACTGGGGCCATGACTTCGGCGGCGGGCAGTAGCGCCTACCGTGGACGGCGTGACGCACAGGGTTCCTGACGGCGACGTGCCGGACGGGATGAGCAGCGACGCGCGCGAGACCTGGCCGAGCCACGACCTGATCGAGTCCTGGCTGGGCGACTCGATGTACGACTTCCAGTTCCGCCCCGGCGAGGACACCTTCGTCGACGCCGACGATCCCGAGGCCGTCGCCGCCGCGCGCATGTTCCGTGACGTGCTCGGCCGGTTCGCCTCGGGTGTCACCGTCGTCACCTCGATCAGCGGCGGCGCCCCGGTCGGGCTGACCTGCCAGTCGTTCTCGTCGGTCTCGCTGAACCCGCCGCTGGTGCTGTTCATCCCGGCCAAGACCTCGCGCGCCTGGCCCGCGATCCAGCGCTCCGGGAAGTTCTGCGTCAACTTCCTCTCCGACGACCAGGCCGAGCTCTCCAACCAGATGGCCAGCCGCGGACACGACAAGTTCGCGGGCGTCTCCTGGGAGCCGGCCCCGGCCACCGGCTCGCCCATGATCGAGGGCACGCTCGGGTACGTCGACTGCCAGATCCACCACGTCCACGAGGCCGGCGACCACTACATCGTCGTCGGGCGGGTGCTCGACCTCGCCGTGCACGACGCCGAGAACCCCTTGCTCTTCTTCGAGGGCAAGTACACCTCGACTGAGGGTTAGGGCCTCTGACCTGCGACGGAGCCATCAGTTCGACTCGCCAGTCCGCAGGGAGTCCGCAGCGGCCACGCCGAGCACCTTGTCGACGGCAGTTCGGGTCAGATCCTCGGAGTCCGGCCAAAGATGGCTGTAGGTGTCGAGCGTCTCGGTCGCGGACGCATGGCCCAGCCGGTCCTTGACGCTCTCACCGTCACCCAGTTGGGCTGACGCACTTGGGCTAGAGACTTCCCAGGTTCCGGTGGGGACGATTGACCATTGGCCAACGGGAGGGATCGGGGGATCCCGCACCCTGCCAAGTGGAACGCCCTCCGCGCTTTCCCTGCGGAGGGCGTTCGTTCGGGGTTGTGTCAGTTGAGCAGGTTGATCGCAGTCCGCCTCTCCTCATTGTTGACCTCCAGGTACGCCTGCGTGGTGGCGAGCGAGGCGTGCCTCATCACGTCCTGCGCGACGCGGATGTTCGTGCCCTGCCGGAGCTGTCGCGTCGCGTCGGCACCTGTGGATGGAGCCCGTTCCAGTTGATTCTTGACACTCCCGATTCATGCTGGAGTGCGGTCAGCGCTCGTCCTCGAAGACGACGTGCCCTGCTTGGAACTGCGAGCCGTCGTACACGTTCATTCGGATGCCTTCAAGGACACCGCGGGCCTTCTCACGCTGCGAGTCGTTGCACTCGACGCGGACGCAATGGACCATGCCGACGCGGTCGACCCCGGAGTTGAGACCGGCTCGCGCCAACGCGGACTCGATTGTCGCGGGATCCACCCCATTCGGAATCGCGTAGGCGATGGTGTGCGTGTCCGGGTCTCTCAGGTGCGCCTCGCGCCGCGACTCCTCGCGGACCCAGCTGCGCAGGTAGAGATTGATGCCGATGCCGGCGATCAACATCACGAACAGCAGGAGCAGGATTGCTGCGGCCATGGCCCCTCCTCGAGTCGGTGGCTTCTGGGACCTTTCCAGCATCGAAGGCGTAGCGGGATACCGGCAGGGCCACGAGTCACTTCGTGAGAGGTCTCTCGTCCCTCCTGGGGCTCACGGCGCGAGCATTCACAGCCGATGACGTAAGCCCGTCCGCTCCAATGCCCCGTCCAGGGGATCACAAGAACGAACGAGGCCATTCGACCTTGTCTTGTCGGATGGACGAGACCTCGGGCAAGAGACCCGTCACTCGGGATCGCGTGGCTGATTCTCAATAGGCTCTCAACAGAGAGGGATTCGGCTTGCGAGGGACCTTCGTCTGACCGTGTTTCCGCAGGTAGCACAAGGGGTTCCCGCGGATGCCGCTGCGAAAGTGGGCGTGCCGGTCTCCGACAGAATCCGCGCGGCGATGGAGCTCCACCTGTCCAGGTCACGGGACGCGCGCACCATTCCCGTGTAACTCAGTAGTGTTTCTGGTGTCCGGCCTGGGGGGATCGGGGGATCCGAACTTGGCTGGACACCGAACGCCCTCCGCACCAATTCTGCGGAGGGCGTTCGGTCCATGTGGGGACGACGACCACGCTTGGCGCCTAGGTTGAACGTGGCCTCGTTCGTTAGATCCCCCAGGACGGGGCTGGGCGCCTCCGCCTCCATGTCCCCATGTGAGGCGAAGGCGTTCCCGTCGGACGCGTGATGCTCACCCACTTGGGCTCACCCACTTGGGCTAGAGACTTCCCGAGTTCCGGTGGGACGATTGACGCTCAAGTACGGGGGCTTGGCTAACGGGGGTTTGGGGGATCACCTCGCGCCTGCCAAGTAGAACGCCCTCCGCCCTGGTGCGCGGAGGGCGTTCGTTGTGAGACGTCACCCGGTGGGCGGCCCTATCTCACTTTGCGCATGCATCGCCAGGCGTGCCATCAGGCAGGGCCAGGGATCGAAGGAGCCGCGTTCGGAGCAGTAACAGCACTGGCCGTTCCGTTCCGCGTGGATCAGCAATGTCGCCGTCGCCCACGCGAGTCGCCGAGCGGGCCGGATCGAGCCACCCCGGCCGAGCCCCTTGCGGGACCGAAAGATCAGCCCCATCTCACGCCTCGCAGGGTGAGGATGACCTTGTGCATGCTGACCTTTCGTCGGTGTGCCGCGCGCGGTACTTAGCTGCCGCGGCCTGAGATCAGGGGGATCCGTCCTTGACGATCGCGGAGAACAGCGTGGGCGGCATCCGCCGACTTACCGGCTCGGTTACCTGTTCTTGCCTTCGCCAGGTGTGCGGGAGCGCCCCGCAGGGTGGGGGCGAGCGACTGATCGTTTGTGTGCGTCACAGTCTGTAGTGGAGCTTTCTTTGTGCTGCAGCAGATCCATCCGGACTCCCGGATTGGGTGGTGGTGAGTCCGCAGAGAGTCCCCAAGACAGTCACCAGAGGTCACCGGTAGTCACCGGGTCAGACTTGTGTTTCCGCAGGCAGAAACGGGGTGGTCCCCGACAACCACCGGTAGCCACCCACGCGGGCACACTTCGAGGGCAAGTACACCTCCACCGACGCCTGAGCCCGGCTCCTACAGTGGGGCAGGTGCCCACTCACCCCCTCTGGCGTCCGTACGAGCTCGCAGACCTCGACGAGGTCGCGAAGGCGCGCGTCGGAGGGCAGTCCCGCGCGGTCGAGGTCGTGCCGTACGACGACGACTGGCCCGCGCAGTACGCCGTCGTCGCTTCCCGGGTCCGCGACGCGCTCGGCGACCGGGTGCTCGTGCTCGAGCACGTCGGCTCGACCTCGGTGCCGGGGCTGGCCGCCAAGCCGATCATCGACGTGAACCTCGTGGTCGCCGACAGCGGCGACGAGCCGGCGTACCTCCCGGACCTGGAGACCGCCGGCTTCACGCTCCGGGTCCGCGAGCCGGAGTGGGACCAGCACCGGGTCCTGGGGACCGAGGACCCGAAGACCAACCTGCACGTGTGGTCACCCGGCAGCCGGGAGCCGGCTCGCACCCGGATGTTCCGCGACTGGCTGCGCAGCCACCCCGATGACCGGGCGGCGTACGGCGCGCTGAAGACCGAGCTGGCCACTCAGGGCTTCGCCGAGGTGATGGACTACAACAACCACAAGGCGGCGTTCGTCTACGACCTCTACGAGCGGATCTTCGCTTGCGGACCCGGCCCACGAGCACGACCCGCAGCCGAGACCCTGACCGGTCACGGCTCGAGGCAGGTCGGGATCGAGTCCACCTGTCCTTGAGGCTGCTCGGTGGTGCCACCGGGACCGTAGATCTTGACCCAGTCGACCGTGGGGAACTGTCGCAGGGTCGGGGCGATCTCGCCGGCGACCGTGATCGTCGAACCGTTGCTGTTGCAGCCACGGGTCAGCCGCAGCCGGGCGATGCCGCCGGCGATCTGCAGGCCGTCGAACCCCCAGGCGTGGGACGTCACCAGCCGCAGCCCGGCCGCCCGCTCCTGCGGGGTCGGCCCGGCGAACATGGCGTGCAGCGCGGCGGCCGCGGGAGCGTCGCTGCGGACCGGCCGCTGACGCGGGACGAAGTAGGGCTCGTCGCCGGTCTCGACTGCGTCGGTGTCGACCAGCCAGATCTTCCGCGTGGTGGTGGGGAAGCCCGCGCGGACATCGACCACCACCCGGTCGGGGTTGTGCAGCTTGGTGACCGTGTACGACGTGCGCTTCTGCACCCCGAGACCGAACGTGACCGTGCCCTCGAAGTCACCGGCGCTGACCGCGGTGATCACGTTGGGCAGTCCGTACGCCGTGCGTCCCTTGGTCGTGGAGCCGTTGGCGTCGTGGTTGGTGGCGCCGTTGAAGAACACTGCCAACACCTTCGTGCCCGCCACGCGGACGGGTAGCCCAGACCCGTCGTGGCGAAGCGTGTCGACCCACTGGAGCTGGACGTCCTGGCGGCAGCCCGTTGGTGAAGCCGAACGTCACCCGGTCGACCTTCCCCACGTGTTGGGCCTGCACCGAGGTCAGCGTCGGGAGCACGACCCGATCTGGAGTCGCGGCCGTGGCCGGGGACTGGAAGGGCAGACCGAGCCCGATGATGGCGACCACCGGCGCGAGCCGCAGAGATCTGAACGTCATGACGACCTCCCGTGTTCTGGTTCTCCTATGACGCCTTGCGGCGGGTCGACGTTGACCGTCGGGACGCCGCCACCTGCGCGGGCGATCACGGCGATGCTCGGCTCGTCGGTGGGGTTCGACTCGCGGTGCACGGTGAACGCCGGGACGTGGACGAAGTCGCCGGCGTGCGCATCGAGGTGGCCGTCGAAGCCCTCGAACTCGAGGCGGAGCACGCCGCGGACGACGTAGAGGCTGGACTCGTTGCGGTCGTGGTGGTGCCAGCCGCTGACGGCGCCGGGCTGGGTGGTGACCCGCCCGGACCACAGGATCGGCAGCTCGAAGGCGCGCTCGCGCAGCATGCCGGGGGTCGGGTCGGCCGCCTCGAGCTCGTCGAAGCGGAACACCCGTACGGGAACGGGTTCGCTCACCCGCTCAGGATCTCAGATCGACCGGGGAAGGGCCCGGTTTGTGCCGGGCCCTTCGTGGTGGTGCTCGATGCGGTTCCGGGCCTACCCGTTCTGTTGGCGTCGGTCGTCTCCGAACAGGTGCTGCTGCCCGTGCTGCTGGCGTCGGTCGTCTCCGAACTTGTGCGACCGGAACTCAGCCGTCCGCTTGGCGTGCAGCTGTCGCAGGTACTCCGCCTGGTCCGACCGAGAGCTCTTGATGAAGCTGTCCGCCGTCCCGTGCTTGCTGATGGCCGCGGGGGCGGTGGCGGTGCCGTCGTTGGTGCCGCAGGCCATGGCGGCGGCGTAGAGCGCGATCAGGCAGGCAGCCAGGGCGGTGGTGCGGGTGGTGAGTGGCGTGTTGGTGAGATTGGTGTTCATCGGTTTGCCTTTCGTGCTGACCCATGGGCGGGCCGGTGGCGTGGTGAGTGAGAGGGATGGGCTCAGCCGGCGGCGACGGTGCTCGCGGCCGGCGGTGCGGTGGGAGCGGACCTTGTGGCCGAGGACCACCAGGCCGATGCCGGCCGCGACGATGACTCCGTTGAGGACCAGGTAGGAGAAGAACATCGTGGTCCGTTCGGTTGACCAGTCACGGCCACGTGAACCGAAGGCGTGCTCGTCTCCGTCGACCCACTGCATGATCAGGAAGGCCGTCTGGAAGGTGAACAGATAGCTGTCGACCAGGACGTAGGTGACGATGGCTCGGCTCCGCGAGCCGATCAGGAACCCCAGCGGGAACCCGACCAGGATGGTGAGGATGATGTTCATGGCGGCCTCGAGGTGAGAGCGGAAGTGGATGCTCACGAGGCTCGTCGCTCGAGAGCACCGGGGCATCGGTGTGGTCGCGGGGTCGGCCTGCGACCGCGGAGTAGGTGCTGACACCGATGCCGGCGGTGCCGTAGCCGTGCGAGCATGCGGGAGTGAAGCCCGCGCATGTTCGTGCGCTGACGCTTGGCGCCACCGCCACCTGGCTCCTGCCCATTGGGCTGGTCGGCTACGCCGCAGCGCAGGAGCCCGCGGGGCAGGGCTGGGGCCTTGTCGGATCCCTGCTCCCCGAGCTCCTCACACCCGCGGTCTGCGTGGCTGCGGCGTGGTGGATCGTCCGGCGTGTCCCCTCGAACCCGACCGGACCGGCATTGGCCTGGACCGGCGGCGCCATCTCGTTCGTCATGGCGCTGGACGTGCTCACCCAGTCCGAGTACTACGAGTCGTCGCTCCCCGGCGAGGGCGCACTTGCCACGGTCTCGACCGGACTGTGGCCGTTGGTCCTGGTTGGTCTGTTCGCCCTCCTGCTCGTGTTCCCTGACGGACGGCGTCCCGGCCGGATCTGGCGCGCCGTCCCGCTGGCGTACGTCGGCGCGACCGCGTTGACGGTCGCCGCGATGTGGGGCATGCACAAGGTCGATGGACAGGTCGTCGGTGGGCCCTCAGGAGGCCCACGCGTCGTGCTCCTCGTCTGCGGGCAGCTACTGGTGGTGGGCTGCCTGGTCGCAGCGATCGTGTCGCTGGTCCTCCGATACCGGTCAGGCGATGAGGTGCTGCGGCTTCGGGTGCGCTGGTTGATGTTGGCCGGCGTGGCGATCGTGGCGCTGCTGGTGGCCGGGTGGGTGATGTCGATCGGCTTCGGGGTCGTCCTCGGCGTCGCCTACGCGCCGGTCCTGGTCGCCATCGTGGTGCTGGTCCCGGTCGCGGTCACGGTGGCGATCGTGCGGCACGACCTGTTCGACATCGACCGGCTGCTGAGTGAGTCGACGGCCTGGATGTTCACGCTGGTGCTGTCCGCCGTGACCTTCGGGGTGGTCGTGCTCGGGGTGAGCGAGGTGGTGTCGCGATCGTCCGGCCTGCAACTGACGGCTGCCGCCTTCGTGACCGCGCTGGTCCTGCTGCCGTTGCACCGGTACGTCAGTGGAGCCGTCGCGCGGGTCGTGGACCGCGACCGCTTCGTGGCGGTCGCCCAGGTGGAGCGGTTCGCGGCCGACGTCCGGGCCGGCCGGAGGGACCCCGAGGAGATCGAGGCGGTGCTCAGGGAGGCGCACGGGGACCCGGGACTGCGCCTCGTCCTCGCCGAGGGCGACTCCTGGGTCGACCTCGCAGGTGAGGTCAGCGCGGCGACCGACGGCCTGACCCTGACGTTCGGCGGCGATGCCATCGCCCAGATCAGCAGCAGGAACGGCGCGGCGCGCGCCCGGCGCCGGCTGGTCGCGTTATCGCGCGCGGCCGCGGTCCCTATCGAGGTCTGCCCGGCTGCGGCTCGGCCTGCGCGCCAGCAGGGCTCGCCTCATCGAGGCGACCGTTGCTGAGCGGCGGCGACTGGAGCACGACCTGCACGACGGAGCCCAGCAACGCCTGATAGCGACCGGCATCCGGCTGCGCATGCTGCAGCGCGACCTGGACCCGGCCCGCTCGGCCGAGATCGACCGGGCGGTCGCGGAACTCGAAGGCACCGTCTCCGAGCTGCGGCAGCTCGCCCACGGCGTACGACCGGGCCGACTCGACGACGGCCTGGTACCGGCGCTGGAGGCGGTGCGCGCCGCCACCCCGATCGCGATGGACCTCGACGTGTCGCCACTGCCGGCCCTCGACGACGTGCAGGCGCTGAGCGCCTACCTGGTCGTCTCGGAGGCCGTGACCAACTCGCTCAAGCACGCACATGCCACCCGGGTCGGCGTCCGCGTCGCCGACATGGCCGGACGGCTGTGCGTCGAAGTCAGCGACGACGGGGTCGGCGGGGTCCCGGCCACAGGAGCGTTGACCGCGCTGCGTGATCGGGTCGAGTCGATCGGGGGCACCGTCACGATCTCGTCGCCGCCGGGTACGGGCACGACAGTCACGGCGATGTTGTGATGCGCCTCGTCGTTGGCGAGGACTCGGTGCTGTTCCGGGAAGGCTTGGTGCGCCTGCTCGCCGACGCCGGCCACGACGTGCTGGCGGCCGTGGGCGACGCGGACACGATGGAAGCAGCTGTCCGTGACCTGCAGCCGGACGTCGTCATCGCAGACATCCGCATGCCACCGAGGCTGGAGTCCGACGGAGCGCGCGCGGCTGCTCGGATCCGCATGACCAGTCCCGACGTGGGCATCCTGCTGCTTTCGCAGCACATCGAGCTGCGCGAGTGCCTCGACCTGGTCGGCACGCCCGGGTTCGGCTATCTGCTCAAGGACCGGGTCCTGCACCTCGCGGAGTTCGCCGACGCCCTGCGGCGAGTCGCCGATGGCGGGAGTGCGATCGACCCGGCGATCGTCCGCTCGCTGGTGGGCGCGCGACGGTCCTCGGCACTCGACTCCCTGACCCCGCGTGAGATCGAGGTGCTCGGCCTGGTGGCCGAAGGGCACTCCAACGCCTCCCTCGCGGCCACCCTGTTCCTGTCCGAGCGCACTGTGATGGCGCACATGCGATCGGTCTTCACCAAGCTCGGGCTGGTCGACGATGGCACCACCCATCGTCGGGTGCTGGCCGTCGTCACCTATCTGGGCTCGCAGCAGGTCAACGAGGCCATGTCCAACCCGAGCAGCCACTGATCGCCCTCAGCCCGGAGCATGCGATCTGGCGTCTCAGACCGGTTCGAGCACGGCGACCGGGATCGTTCGACCCGCCTTGTACGCCTTTACGTGGCCGTATGACGCAAGGCAAACCCGCTGGTGCTGGCTAAGTGCTGTCACGCCGATCGCGAGCTCCAAGCGCACGGCGACCAGCCATCACGGCGCGAAGTGCTCGAGGGGAAGCTCAACTCGGCACTCGTAATAGCGCATTGCAAGACGTGCGCGCTCGACGTCAATCGTTCCCTCGCCTATGGCGAGTACGTCGTTCAGCCAGAGGTATGAGGGGGCTGCGGTCTGGAACGTCATCACATGGACCCCTTGACCGTCGTCAAGCGACGACAATCCCGTCAGGGCAAACAGCACCTCCGCGTCGCCCGCATGAATCACTCCGCGAGCATCGGGTAGCGCGAAGCGGTTGCGGATCCTTGGGAAGTTCGACCACTGCGCCGACCCCGACAACCGACCCTCAAACGTGGCCGCGCCTTGACCGTAGATGCGGCCGTCGGCCCCTGCTGAAGGCTCGACCTCGTGCAGCAAGTCATAGGTCCAGCTCACGTCGCACAGATGCTCAAGTTGCATGTCCGAGCCTTTGGTCTCCGGAGACCGACCTTGTCTCGTGACGCTACACCGAGCTCGAGGGGACGCCTCCCGGAGATGGGCCCGGCGTTGGTGGCGGCGGCTTCCTCGTCGACCACCGCGGCACCCGCCCGATCAGCGACAAACACGCCCGGATGATCCTCGACGCCCCGCCCGGCGTCGACATCCACCCGACATGTCACAGCTCGATCAGCGACCGGTGTAGGTGCGGCGCCCGAACAGCTGCGCCAGCGCGTGCGCGCGCTTGAAGACGAGCTGGGCGTCGTGCTCCCAGGTGATCGCGATGCCGCCGTGCAGCTGCACGGTCTCGGCGGCGATGCGGGTGAGTGCGTCGGAGCAGTACGACTTCGCGACGTGGGCGAGCTGCTCGGCGTTCGGGGCGTCCGTCGAGAGGGCGTACGACGCGGCCCACGACGCCGAGCGGGACATCTCGACGAGGACCAGCAGGTCGGCCATCCGGTGCTTGAGCGCCTGGAACGAGCCGATCGGGCGGCCGAACTGCACCCGCTCCTTGGAGTAGGCCACGGTCATCTCCAGCGCCCGGGCCGACAGGCCGGCGGAGAGCGCGGCCACCCCTACCGCACCCACCAGAGCAGCTCGCTCGCGAGCGGCCACGGCATCACCGATGGGGGTCCCGCCGGTCGCGTCGAGTGACGCGAAATGGTTGGTCTGGTCCATCGAAGGCAGCCATTTCACGCAACTCGACGCCGGATCGAGCTCCGCGAGGCCGTCCTCGGTGGCCGCGACGAGGACGGTGGCCTGGTCGGCGAAGAGGGAGGGCTCGCCCGGGACGACGTACGCCGCCACCTCGCCCGCGGCGATCCGCGGCAGCAGCCGCTGCTTCGCCTCGTCGGTCCCGCCCGCCAGCAGCGCCTCGGCGGTGACCAGCGAGGACAGCAGGGGAGACGGCGCGAGCGACCGGCCGACCTCCTCCAGCACGATCATCGACTCGAGCAGGGTGAAGCCGGCGCCGTCGTAGTCCTCCGGGATGGCGAGCGCTGACACCCCGATCTGCTCGCACAGCGTCTGCCAGAGCTCCTCGTCGTAGCCGGTCTCCGACACCGATCGCGGCCCGTACGGCCGCACTGTCGGCGCGCTTGGCGAGCAGCGAACGGACCGTCGCCGCCAGCTCCTGCTGCTCCTCGGAGAATGCGAACTCCATCAGACGAGCTCCTCCAGGATGCGAGCCCGGTGGTGAGCCGGCGTTCCCCAGGCGGAGACGAGGGCCCGGATCTTGGTGATCCAGATGCTGAGGTCGAGCTCTGCCGTGTAGCCGATCGCGCCGTGCACCTGAAGACCGGTACGCGAGGCGAGGTACGCCGCGTCGCCGGCCGCCACCTTGGCCGCGCTCGGCGAGATCTCACCCAGCGCGGCGGCGAAGACCAGCGGCCGCGCGAAGTCCAGGGCGATCCGGACGTCGGCCAGCGCGTGCTTGATCGCCTGGTAGCTCCCGATCTCCCGGCCGAACTGCTTGCGCTGCTTGACGTACGCGACGCTGTCGGCCAGCACCCGCTCGCCCGCGCCGAGGAGCTGCGCCGAGACGGCCAGCACGGCCATGTCGAACGCATCTCCGGTGGTGGAAGAAGGCGCGCTCGCGCCTGTCTCGGAACCCGTGACCTCGAAGAGCCGACGGGTCCGGTCGACCGAGGAGTGCATCGGTCCGAGGTCGGTGACGAGCGCGGTGCCGACGTACACCTCGTCGGCGATGTCCGCGTCGAGTGCCAGGGGCACGTGCGGCGGTACGGCGACGGTCGCGACGCCTTCGACCTCGCGGCCCAGCGCCACCGGCAGGTACGCCGCGGACTCCACCCACGGGCCGGGCACGGCGTGCCGGCCCAGCGCCTCGAACGCGAGGCACACCTCGACCGGCGTCGCCTCGGTGGCCAGCATCGTGACGCCGAGCTCGGTCAGCCTGGCCCACAGCTTCAGCCCCGGGTCGTGGTCGCCGTCGGCCCAGGCGCGCGCGGCCTTGACGGTGTCAGCGCCGGCCAGCAGCCCCTCGATGGCGGCCGCGAAGTCACGCTGGTCGTCGGTGAGCTCGAACCTCACTTCCGCACCTCACGAGGAAGGCCCAGGATCCGCTCGGCCACGATGTTGCGCTGCACCTCGTTGGTGCCGGCGTAGATCGGGCCGGACAGCGAGAACGTGTAGCCGTCCAGCCACGGTGACTCGAGCTCCGCCTCCGGGCCGAGCAGGTCCAGGGCGGTCTCGTGCAGCGCGATGTCGAGCTCCGACCAGAACACCTTGTTGACCGAGCCGGCCGCCCCCATGTCGCCACCGTTCGCGAGCCGGGTGACCGTGCCCCAGGTGTAGAAGCGGTAGGCCTGCGCCTTGATCCACGCATCCACCACGTCGTCGGCCACCCGCAGGTCGGGGGCCGAGCGGTACAGGGCGACCAGCCGGTCGGCGGCCGCGCAGAACCGACCGGGGGACCGCAGCGAGAGCCCGCGCTCGTTGCCCGCCGTACTCATCGCGACCCGCCAGCCGTCGCCGGGGTCGCCGAGCACGTCGGCGTCGGGCACGAACACGTCCTCGAAGAAGATCTCCGCGAAGCCGGCCTCCCCGTCCAGCTGGGCGATCGGGCGGACCGTGATCCCCGGCGCGTCCAGCGGGAAGAGGAAGTACGTCAGCCCGCGGTGCCGCTCGGCCTCGGGGTCGGAGCGGAACAGCCCGAACCCCCAGTGCGCGAACGTCGCCCGCGAGGACCACGTCTTCTGGCCGTTCAGCACCCAGCCGCCGCGCGCCTCGTCGCGGCGCGCGGTCGAGGTGAGCGAGGCGAGGTCGGAGCCGGCCTCGGGCTCCGACCAGCACTGCGCCCAGACCTGCTCGCCGGTCGCCATCGTCGGCAGGAACCGGTCCTGCTGCTCCTGGGTCCCGTGGTCGAAGAGGATGGGGGCCAGCAGGAAGATGCCGTTCTGGGAGACGCGGCCGGGCGCACCCGCCCGGTAGTACTCCTCCTCGAACACCACCCACTCGACCAGCGACGCCTCGCGGCCGTGGTACGCCTCCGGCCACGAGACCACCGACCACCGGGCCTCGGCGAGCGTGGCCTCCCACTCCTGGTGGAGCGCCCAGCCCTCGGCCGTGTCCATCGACGGCAGCGGCTCGGCCGGCACGTTGGCCGCCAGCCACTCCCGCGCCTCGGCCTGGAAGGCCAGCTCGGACTCGGACAGGTTGAGATCCATCAGCTGTTCCCGGCCTTGCAGGGATACCCGGGTACCCGGGTATCCCTGACGATCTGGGGTGTTGCAACGCCTGAGATCGTCAGGTTTCCCCGGGTACCCGGGTATCCCTCCAGCCGGGACCCAGCCTCCAACTCCAAGTCCATCAGCGGTCCCTCAGGTCGGTCTTGAGCACCTTGCCCGACAGGTTGCGGGGGAGGGCGTCGGTGAACGCGACCTGGCGCGGCACCTTGAAGTTGGCGAGCCGCTCCTTGGCGAAGGCGATCACGTCTTCCTCGGTCAGGCTCGAGCCCGCGGCTCGGACGACGTACGCCTTGCCGACCTCGCCCATCCGTTCGTCGGGTACGCCGACCACCGCGACGTCGGCGACGCCGTCCAGCCGGGCCAGCGCCTGCTCGACCTCGGCCGGGTAGACGTTGAAACCGCCGGAGATGTACATGTCCTTGAGCCGGTCGGTGATCGTCAGGTTGCCGTCGTCGTCGAGCGAACCGACGTCGCCGGTGTGCAGCCAGCCGTCCGCGTCGATCGCCTCGCGGGTGGCTTCCGGGTCGTCGAGGTAGCCGAGCATCACGTAGTCGCCGCGGACCAGGAGCTCACCGTTGTCGTCGATGCGGGTCTCCATGCCCGGGATCGCTCGTCCGTTGGTGGTCGCGACCGTCTCGGCGGAGTCGCCGTCGCGGCACATCGTCACCACGACCGCCTCGGTCATGCCGAACGCCGTCACCACGTGGTCGATCGCCAGGCCCTGTGGCTCCGGGGCGCGCATCCGCTCGATGAGCACCACGGGTACGACGGCCGCCCCGGTGACGGCGAGCCGCAGCGAGGACAGGTCGCGCTCGGCGCGACCGGGCGCGTTGAGCAGCGACTGGTACAGCGTCGGCGCGCCCGGGAAGACCGTGATCCGCTCCGACTCGATCAGCCGCATCGTCTCGTCGACGTCGAAGGTCGCGACCGGGTAGAGCGTCGCCCCGGTCAGCAGGCCGACCACGATCCCGATCTTGTAGCCGAAGGAGTGGAAGAACGGGTTCACCACCAGGTAGCGGTCGTCCTGCCGGACGCCGCCGAGCTCCGCCCAGGCGCGCGCGACGCCGATGGTCTGGCGGTGCGCGCTCATGGCGCCCTTCGACCGGCCGGTGGTGCCCGAGGTGAACAGGATGTCGGCCACGTCGTCCGGTCCGACGGCGGGCAGGTCGCGCGCCGCGGCGGTCCGAGCGACCAGGTCCCGGAGCGTGACGACCTGCTCCGACACTCCGGCGTCGGCGAGCTCGCGGACCTGGTCTCGCCCGAGGAAACCGTCCTGGACCACGACCACGCGGGCCGCGGTCCGCTCCACGACGTCGGCCACCTCGGGACCGACGTAGCGCGAGTTCACCGGCACCAGCACGCCGCCTGCATAGGAGACGGCGAGCGCCGCAACGGCCCAGTCGATGCTGTTGGGCCCCCAGAGCACGACCCGGTCTCCCTGGGCCACACCCGCCTCGGCGTACGCCGCCAGCGGTCAGCTCGACACGGGTGAGCAGGTCGGCGTACGACAGCTCGCACGGAGCCCTCGACATAGGCCGGATGGTCGCCGAACCGCTCCGCGGCGTCGCGGAGCAGGGCGGGCAGCGTCTCCAAACCAAGCATTTGCTTGGTAGAGTACCAAACGTGGACCTGAGCTACTCCGCCGAGGACGAGGCCTTCCGGGCCGAGATCCGGGCGTGGCTCGAGGACAACCTGACCGGCGAGTTCGCGGCGGTCAAGGGGCTCGGCGGCCCGGGCAAGGACCACGAGGCGATCCCGGAGCGGCTCGCGTGGAACCGGCACCTCGCCGCGCACGGCTGGACCGGCGTGGGCTGGCCCACGGAGCACGGCGGCCGGGGCCTCTCGCTCTGGCAGCAGGTGATCTTCCACGAGGAGTACGCCCGGGCGAACGCCCCCGTGCGGGTCAACCACCTCGGCGAGGAGCTGCTCGGGCCGACGCTGATGGCGTTCGGCAGCAAGGAGCAGCAGGAGCGGTTCCTCCCGAAGATCCTGGCCGTCGAGGAGCTGTGGGCGCAGGGCTACTCCGAGCCGGGCGCCGGCTCCGACCTGGCCAACGTGCAGACCAGGGCTCGCCTGGACGGGGGCGAGTGGGTGCTCGACGGCCAGAAGGTCTGGACGTCCAACGCCCACTTCAGCCAGTGGCTGTTCGTCCTCGCGCGCTCCGAGCCCGGCTCCGAGCGGCACCACGGGCTGTCGTTCCTGCTGGTGCCGATCGACCAGGACGGTGTGGAGGTCCGGCCGATCGAGCAGCTGACCGGCGGCTCGGAGTTCAACGAGGTGTTCCTGACTGGCGCCCGCACGGCCGCCGACCTGGTCGTCGGCGAGCCGGGCGACGGCTGGCGGGTAGCGATGGGGCTGCTCGGCTTCGAGCGAGGCGTCTCGATCTTGGCCCAGCTGGTCGGCTTCGACCGCGAGCTCGACGGCGTCATCGCCCTGGCGAAGGACAACGGCGCCATCGACGACCCCGTGCTGCGGGACCGGCTGGCAAGCCTCAAGGCGGAGCTCGAGGTGATGCGGTTCACCGCGCTCCGGTCGCTCTCGGCGGTGACCGCCGGCGACGACTCGTCGGCCGCTGGGGGAGCGGCGTCGATCTTCAAGCTGGTGTGGGCCAACTGGCACAAGCGGCTCGGCGAGGTCGCCATGGACGTCCGCGGCCTGGACGGGCTGCTGGCGCAGTCGCCTGGGGGAGGAGCGCCCTACGAGCTCGACGACTGGCAGCGGCTCTTCCTGTTCTCCCGCTCCGACACGATCTACGGCGGCAGCGACGAGGTGCAGCGCAACATCCTGGCCGAGCGCGTGCTCGGCCTGCCCAGAGAACCCAAGGGGACCGCGTGACGACTCACAGAGCCGAGCAGCCCGTCCCCGACTACGTGCCGGGCCACGACCTGCTGGCCGGCAAGGTCGTCGTGGTCACCGCCGCGGCAGGGGCCGGCATCGGTGCCGCCGTGGTGCGCCGGGCGCTCGAGGAGGGCGCGAAGGCGGTGGTCTTCAGCGACACCCACGAGCGCCGGCTGGGAGAGGCCCAGGAGGAGCTGGAGGCCGAGTTCGGCAAGGAGCGAGTGTGGTCGACGCTCTGCGACGTCACGAACAACAACGACCTCATCAATCTGATGCACCTGGCGGGGTCTCAGGGCGGCGTCGACGTCATGATCAACAACGCCGGCTTGGGTGGCACCGCGAGCGTGCTCGACATGACCGACGACCAGTGGAGCAAGGTCATCGACGTCACCCTGACGAGCACGTTCAAGTGCGTGCGCGAAGCGGGACAGGAGATGGTGCGGCTGGGCAAGAAGGGCGTGATCGTCAACAACGCCTCGGTCATCGGCTGGCGTGCCCAGGAGGGGCAGGCGCACTATGCCGCCGCCAAGGCCGGCGTGATGGCGCTGACCCGGTGCGCGGCGATCGACCTGGCGCCGCACGGGATCCGCGTCAACGCGGTGAGCCCGAGCCTGGCGATGCACCCGTTCCTGGCCAAGGTCACCTCCGACGAGCTGCTGTCCGAGCTGAAGCAGCGCGAGGCCTTCGGCCGGGCCGCCGAGCCCTGGGAGGTCGCCAACGTGATGGTCTTCCTCGCCAGTGACTACGCGTCGTACATGACCGGCGAGGTCGTCGCAGTCTCGAGCCAGCAGTCATGACCGCCGAACCCAGCGCCACCCGACGCGACGAGCTGCTGGCGATCACCGCGAGCCTGTTCGCGAAGAAGGGGTTCCGCAACACCACCGTCCGCGACATCGCCGACGCGGCCGGCATCCTGTCCGGCAGCCTCTACCACCACTTCGACTCCAAGGAGTCGATGGTCGACGAGATCCTGTCGACGTTCCAGGAGGAGCTCTTCGGGCAGTACGACGAGATCCTGGCGAGCGACGACGACGCCCGGACCAAGCTCGAGCGGGCGGTCCTGGTCTCCTTCGACGCGATCGACAAGCACCACGACGAGGTCGCGATCTTCCAGAACGACGCGGCGTACCTGCTGACGTTCGAACGGTTCGCCTACCTGGCCGATCGCAACCGGCAGTCCCGCGAGGTCTGGCTGGCCCTGCTCCAGGGCGGCATCGACGCGGGCGTGCTCCGCGACGACCTCGACCTCGAGCTCACCTACCGCTTCATCCGCGACACCGTCTGGGTGGCGGTCTCGTGGTACCGGCCCGGCGGCCGGCGGACCCACACCGAGATCGCGCAGCAGTACCTGACCATCCTGTTGGAGGGGATCCACCGTGGCTGACGCCTACATCGTCGACGCCGTCCGCACCCCGGTCGGCAAGCGCGGCGGTGCCCTGGCCGACGTCCACTCCGCCGACCTGGCCGCGCACACGATCAAGGCCCTCGTGGACCGCACCGGCATCGACCCGGCCGCCGTCGACGACGTGATCCTCGGCTGCTGCGACACCATCGGCTCGCAGGCCGGCGACGTCGCACGCACCGCGTGGCTCGTGGCGGGGCTGCCCGACCACGTGCCGGGCGTGACCATCGACCGGCAGTGCGGCTCGTCGCAGCAGGCGGTGCACTTCGCCGCGCAGGGCGTGATGTCCGGCACCCAGGACCTCGTGGTCGCCGGCGGCGTGCAGAACATGAGCGCGATCCCCATCTCCGCGGCGATGCTGGTCGGCCAGCAGTACGGCTTCTCCACGCCGTTCGCCGAGTCGCCCGGCTGGCAGGCCAGGTACGGCGACCAGGAGGTCAGCCAGTTCCGCTCCGCCGAGATGATCGCCGAGAAGTGGGACATCTCCCGCGTGCAGATGGAGGAGTTCGCGCTCGCCTCCCACGAGCGCGCGCGGACGGCGATCGCCGAGGGCCGCTTCGAAGGCGAGATCGTGCCGCTCGCCCTCGCCGATGGACAGCGCTTCACGACCGACCAGTGCCCGCGCGAGACCTCCATGGAGAAGATGGCCGGCCTCGAGCCCCTGGCTCCCGGCGGCCGGATCACCGCTGCGGTGGCCTCACAGATCTGCGATGCCTCGTCGGCGCTGCTGATCGCCTCCGAACAAGCGGTCAAGGACCACGGACTCACACCGCGCGCCCGGATCCACCACCTCTCGGTCACCGGCGACGACCCGGTCTGGATGCTCACCGGACCGATCCGCGCCACCGAGCGTGCCTTCGCGAAGACCGGCCTCAGGGCCGACGACATCGACCTCTTCGAGTGCAACGAGGCCTTCGCCTCCGTCGTGCTGGCGTGGATGAAGGAGACCGGCGTCCCGCACGACAAGGTCAACGTGAACGGCGGCGGCATCGCCCTCGGCCACCCGATCGGCGCCACCGGCACCCGGATCATGGCGACCCTGCTCAACGAGCTCGAGCGCACCGGCGGCCGCTACGGCCTGCAGACCATGTGCGAGGGCGGCGGCCAGGCCAACGTGACGATCATCGAGCGGCTCTGAACTGCACGAATCGACGGATTCAGCGGCTCCAACCGGCTGCGACCGCCGAGACGGATGGGGCCGAGTCCACTCCGCGACCGATACCGCCGTCAGGGCACCTTTTGCAGAACTTCGCACTGCACCTTTTCGCACATTGCACCCATTGACCGCAGATGTTCCGCAGGTGGAGATTCGGGCCCGGATCTTCTCGGGCGGTCCGTCACCCGAGCGGAGCCATGCCTGCATCCAGGCAGCTTTCATCCAGTGGCTCGATCGAGCCCTACACAAGGAGATTCTCGGGTGAGAAGACTCGTCATCGGGAGCGCTACGTTCGCGCTCGTCGCGGCCATGGCCGTGCTGGCGCCCACCGGCGCCAGCGCATCGCCGTCGCACAGCTCAGACCGGACGGCACCATCGCAAGGGGGGACCGCGGCCAAGCCCGCACCGCCCGGAGGTATCGCAGCGGCAGCCGCCTCCGCGAACCGTCTCGTCAACAGCAAGCCGGAGGTGCTGAAGGCCGGCAAGCACGACGCGTTCAAGGCCGGCAAGGTCCTCAGCTCCATGGGGCTCAACTACGTGCCGTACGAGCGCACCTACCGCGGCATCCCCGTGGTCGGAGGTGACTTCGTCGTGTCAACGGACAACAACGGCAAGATCCTCGCGACCAGCGTCGCGCAGACCCGCCAGGTCAAGCTCCGCTCGGTCAAGGTCACCGTCTCCAAGGCCGCGGCCCGCGCCACCAGCGCGCACCGGCTGAACCGCGCCACCCTCGGCAAGAGCCGCCTCGTGGTGCTGCAGACCAAGCACTCCCGGCTCGCGTGGGAGACCTGGGTGACCGGGCGCAAGCACGGCGAGGCCTCGCGCCTGACGGTGTACGTCGACGCGCGCACCGGTCGCGTCCTCACCACGAAGGAGCACGTCCTCGAGGGCACGGGCAACGGCAACTGGGAGGGCAGCGTCACCATCCCGACGACCGGCTCCGGCTCGTCGTTCTCGATGACCAACAGCAACGCCTCCACGCTCAAGTGCCAGAACGCGAGCGGCAACGCCACCTTCACAGGCCCCGATGACGTGTGGGGCAACGGCAGCGCGACGGACCGCGAGACCGGCTGCGTCGACGCGTTCTACTCGGCCGAGAAGATGCGCCAGATGATGTCGTCGTGGCTGGGCCGCAACGGCATGAACGGCTCGGGCGGCTGGGTGCCGATCCGGGTCGGGCTCAACGACGTCAACGCCTTCTACGACGGCACCCAGGTCCAGATCGGCCACACCCAGACCGGCGGCAAGTGGATCGGCTCGCTGGACGTCGTGGCGCACGAGTTCGGCCACGGGGTCGACGACCGGACGCCGGGCGGCATCTCGGGCGGCGGCACCCAGGAGTTCGTGGGCGACACCTTCGGTGCGTCGACGGAGTACTTCGCCAACAACCCGGCCGACGTGCCCGACTTCACCGTGGGTGAAGAGGTCAACCTGGTCGGCCAGGGCCCGATCCGCATCATGTACAACCCGTCGGCCATCGGTGACCCGAACTGCTACTCCAGCTCGATCCCGAACACCGAGGTGCACGCGGCCGCAGGGCCGGGCAACCACTGGTACTACCTGCTGTCGCAGGGCTCGAACCCGTCCGGCGGCCCAGCCAGCCCGACCTGCAACGGCTCGTCGGTGACCGGCATCGGCATCCAGAAGGCCCAGCAGATCATGTACAACGCGATGCTGCTCAAGACGTCCTCGTCGTCCTACCTGAAGTACCGGACCTGGACGCTGACCGCGGCCAAGAGCCTGTTCCCGGGCAGCTGCACCGAGTTCAACACCGTCAAGGCGGCGTGGGACGCGGTGTCGGTCCCGGCGCAGGCTGCCGACCCGACCTGCTCGGCCACTGGCGGTGTGACCGTCACCAACCCGGGCGCCAAATCGGGGACGGTCGGTACGGCGATCTCGTCGTTCACGCTGTCGGCCACGGGCGGCACCGCGCCGTACACCTGGACCGGCTCCGGCCTCCCGCCGGGCGTCTCGGTCTCGTCGTCCGGCACCGTCTCGGGCACGCCCACGACGGCCGGCACCTACAACGCCACGGTCACCGCGACCGCGGCCAGCGGTGGCTCCGGGTCGGCGACGTTCACCTTCACCATCTCCGGTGGCGGTGGCGGCTGCTCCGGCCAGAAGCTCGGCAACCCGGGCTTCGAGACCGGTACGGCGGCACCGTGGTCCGCGTCCGCGGGCGTGATCGACAGCTCGGCCAGCCAGGCCGCGCATGCCGGCGCCTGGAAGGCGTGGCTGGACGGCTACGGCACCACCCACACCGACACGCTCAGCCAGTCGGTCGCCATCCCGGCCGGGTGCGGAGCGACGCTCACCTTCTACCTGCACGTCGACTCCGCCGAGACCACCACCTCGGTGCAGTACGACAAGCTCACGGTGAAGGCGGGCTCGACCACCCTGGCGACGTACTCCAACCTCAACAAGGCCTCGGGGTACAGCCAGAAGTCGTTCAACGTCTCCTCGTTCGCGGGGCAGACGGTGACGATCAGCTTCACCGGCACGGAGGACAGCTCGCTCCAGACGTCGTTCGTCATCGACGACACGGCGCTGACGCTCAGCTGACCTGACAGGCTCGGCGGCCGCCACCCATGGGGGTGGCGGCCGTCGTCTGTTCGGCGCCGGGACGGCGCGGTCGGGAGCGACGCAGGGATACCCGGGTACCCGGGTATGCCACCCCCGTTGGGGTGTTGCAACACCCCAACGGCGCAGGAACACCCGGGTACCCGGGTATCCCTGCACCGAGCCCACCGCCTGTGACCAGCCTCTCGACGCTCAACGAAGATTACTTAGCCAACGACAAGTAATGTCGCAAGCGTGACGTCCACCCAGCCGGCCAGGCCGGCTCGCAGCCCGCGCGTCGCCGCCGACCACCCGCACTACCGGTGGGTGGCGCTGTCCAACACCACGCTCGGCATGCTGCTGGCGACGATCAACGCCTCGATCGTGCTCATCTCCCTGCCGGCGATCTTCCGCGGCATCCACCTCGACCCGCTCCAGCCCGGCAACGTCGAGCTACCTGCTCTGGATGATCATGGGCTTCCTGGTCGTCGTCGGCCGTGCTCGTGGTCCTGCTGGGTCGGCTCGGCGACATCTACGGCCGGGTCCGGATGTACAACCTCGGCTTCCTCGTCTTTGCCGCGGCGTCGGTGGCGCTGGCGCTCGATCCGCTCGACCAGGGCGCGGGTGCGATGTGGCTGATCGTCGGCCGGGTCGTGCAGGGAGTGGGTGGCGCGATGATCTTCGCCAACTCGACGGCGATCCTGACGGATGCCTTCCCGGCCCACCAGCGCGGCATGGCGCTCGGCATCAACAACGTCGCCGCTGTCGCCGGATCGTTCCTCGGCCTCGTGATCGGCGGCCTGCTGGCGGAGTGGGACTGGCGGGCGGTGTTCTGGGTGAGCGTGCCGCTCGCGCATCCTCGGCACGGTCTGGGGCTTCAGGTCGCTCCACGAGCACGGGTGCGCGTCGCAGGTCGCCGCATGGACTGGTGGGGCAACGTGACGTTCGCGCGTCGGGCTGACCGCGCTGCTGGTCGCGATCACCTACGGGATCCAGCCGTACGGCGACCACGCCACCGGGCTGGACCAACCCCTGGGTGGTCGCGGGACTCGTCGGGGGAGTCGGGCTGCTGGTCGTGTTCGTCGTCATCGAGAACCGCGTGGCGGAGCCGATGTTCTCGATGCACCTGTTCAAGATCCGGCCCTTCGCCGCCGGCAACCTCGCCAGCCTGCTGGCCGCCGACCTCCCGGGGCGGCATGCAGTTCATGCTGATCATCTGGTTGCAGGGGATCTGGCTCCCGCTGCACGGCTACGACTACGAGTCGACGCCGCTGTGGGCCGGCATCTACCTGTTGCCGCTCACCGTCGGCTTCCTCGTGGCCGGACCGATCGCCGGACTGGCTCTCCGACCGGTACGGCGCCCGGCTGTTCGCCACCGGGGGACTGGTCCTGGTCGCGGCGACGCTTCATCGGGTTCCTGCTGATCCCGGTGGACTTCGCCTACTGGCAGTTCGCCCTGCTGCTGCTGATCAACGGCGTCGGCGTCCGGGCTGTTCGCGGCGCCGAACGCCACCTCGATCATGAACAGCGTGCCGGCCAACCAGCGCGGCGCGGCGTCCGGGATGCGCGGCACGTTCATGAACTCCGGCAGTGCGCTGTCGATCGGCATCTTCTTCTCACTGATGGTGGCCGGACTGGCCAGCAACCTTCCGGACTCGCTCCGGTCCGGACTGACCCAGCAGGGCGTGTCGGCGGGCGCGGCCGACCAGGTCGCCGGGCTGCCGCCGGTCGGCTCGCCTCTTCGCGTCGTTCCTCGGCTACAACCCGATCCAGACCCTGCTCGAGCCCACGGGCGCCCTGGACGGGCTGCCGGCGGACAACGCGGCGACCCTCACCGGCAAGCAGTTCTTCCCGCACCTGATCTCGCAGCCGTTCCACGACGGGCTGGTCGTCGTCTTCCTCGCGGCGGCGATCATGAGCCTCATCGGAGCCGCGGCATCGCTGTCTGCGGGGGGCAAGTACGTCCACCAGGAGGACTGACATGGCCGACAACACCAACGACCCGGACCTCGCCGTCTCGCTGTACGTCGCCCTCGGGCGGCTGGTCCGGGCGCTGCGCCAGGAGGCACCCAGCTCCGACATCGGTCCGGGCGGACTCAGCGTCCTGGTCACCCTCGACGGCCAGGGCCCGCAGCGCATCGGCGCGCTCGCCGACGCCGTGGCCGTCACGCCGCCGTCGATGACCCGGATCATCAACGCGCTCGAGGCAGAGGGGCTCGTCCTCCGCGAGACCGACGCCGACGACGGCCGGGCCCAGGTGGTGGCGATGACGCCCGCGGGTCGAGCCCTGCTCACCTCGGGGCGGGCGGTCAAGGTGGCCGCGCTGCGCCGGAGGCTCGACGAGCTGTCGCCCGACGGGCGCGCTCGAGTCGAGGCCGCGCTCACAGCGCTGGGTTAATCGGTGGCGCCGGCCACGTGCCCCGTGACATTGGACCCATGGAGATCGAGCCGTTCGGCCCGGACGACGCCGACCGGCTCGCCCAGTACACCGAGGTCGTCAACGCCGCCCGCGCGGTCGACTCGCCGTGGCAGCACCCCGCGACCCTGCTCAGCGAGGAGGGCCGGTTCCGCTACGGCTGGGACGGCGAGGTCGAGGCGCCGTACGTCGGGCTGGTCGACGGCGTCCCCGTGGCGGTCGGGCGGGTGGCCACCACCGACTACGACAACCTGCACCTGGCCTGGCTGGGGGTGCAGGTCCATCCGGAGCACCGGCGTCGGGGCCACGGCACCCGGATGCTGGAGGAGCTCGTCAAGGAGGTCCGGGCCCGGGGCCGGACGTCGATCGGCATCGACGGCTGGGACGACGAGGGCGCGCGAGGCTTCGCTGCCCGGCACGGCCTGGAGCAGAAGAGCGCGGCGATCGAACGCCGCCAGCAGCTGGCCGAGCTGGACTGGGTCGCCATCGAGCGGCTGCACGCCGAGGCCTCCGCCGCCGCGGCGGAGTACGAGATCGTCCGCCGCGAGGGGCGCACGCCCGACGACGAGCTCGAGCAGCTGGCCGAGATGGCGAGCGCGATCAACGACGCCCCCACCGACGACCTGGACATCGAGGACGAGGTCTTCTCGGCCGACCGGATGCGCGCCTACGAGACCAGCCAGCTGGCCCGTGGCCAGCGCATGTTCCGCACCTTCGCGCGACACCGCGACACCGGGGAGCAGGCGGGCCACTCGGTCGTGCTCGTCGACGGGGAGCGACCCCATCTGGCCCACCAGCACGACACGTCGGTCGTGCGCAGCCACCGCGGCCACCGGCTCGGGCTGCTGCTCAAGACCGACATGAACCTGTGGCTGCGTGAAGTGCAGCCCCAGATCGCCGAGATCAGCACCTGGAACGCCGAGTCGAACGACCACATGATCGGCGTCAACGACGCGATCGGCTACCGGGTCGTGGGCCGGGAGCTGGAGTTCCAGAAGTCGCTGTGACGGCCCGTCGGTAGCGGTCCCCGACCCGTGCCACGGCCTCGACAAGTGCGGGCGGCTCGGTGACGTGGAAGTCGAGGCCGAGCATGCCGATGTAGACCGCGATGATCTCGACGCTGTCGCCGCCGGTCACCAGCACGCAGTGGTCGGCGTCCACGCTCTCGACCACGCCCACGGTCGGGTTGATCCGGGCGAGCACCGCCTCGGCCGGGGCGTCGACCTCGATGCGGGTGTGGATGAGCCAGCCCGAGAACGCCACCTCGCGCAGCACGAACGACGTGTAGTCCTCGCCGGGCAGCGGCTGCGGCGTGAACCGGCGGCCGCCGGGCGTGCGCAGGTGCATCCAGTCCAGCCGGTACGGCGCCCAGGTGTCGGTCCGCGCGTCGCGGGCGACCACGAACCAGCGCCGCTGCCAGCTCACCAGGCGGTACGGCTCGAGCTGGAGCCGGCTGGCCCCGTGGGGAGCCCGGTAGTCGAACCGCAGCTCCACGTGGTCGCGCACCGCTCCGGCCACCTCGGAGAGGAGCGACGGGTCGACGATCGGGTCGTCGACGTTGGAGCCCGGTGTTCTCGGGCCCGGCGCTCACGGCATCGCGCAACGCGTTGACCCGGCGCTGGAGCCGGTGGGGGAGCACGTGCTCGAGCTTGGCCAGCGCCCGGGCGCTGGTCTCCTCGATGCCGCTGATCCCGGTCCCGGCGCGCAGGCCGACCGCGACCGCGACCGCCTCGTCCTCCTCGAGCAGCAGCGGCGGCAGCTTGGTGCCGACCCCGAGCCGGTAGCGACCGCCCGGCCCGCGGACGGCGTCCACCGGGTAGCCGAGCCCGCGCAGCCGGTCGATGTCGTTGCGGACGGTGCGGTCGGTGACCCGCAGCCGGTGCGCGAGCTCGGCCCCGGACCAGTCGGAGCGAGCCTGGAGCAGGCCGAGCAGGGCCAGCATCCGGGCCGCGGTGTCCGCCATGAGAATGTGCTCCGAAAGTCGTCGAAATTGTAGGAACGAAACGTTCCTGAATCGCTTCTAGCGTAGCCGCATGACCACCAACCAGAACACCCAGATCCGCCCCTTCACCATCACGATCCCCGAGGCCGACCTCGAGGACCTGCAGAGCCGCCTGGCCCGCACCCGGTACGCCGTCTCCGCCCCCGGCGACGGCTGGGAGTACGGCACCCCGACCGCCTACCTGCAGGACATGGTCGAGCGCTGGAAGTCGTTCGACTGGCGCGCCCAGGAGGCCCGGATGAACGCCGTGCCGAACTTCGTGACCGAGGTCGACGGGCAGACCGTGCACTTCGTGCACGTCCGCTCGGCGCACGAGGACGCGACGCCGCTGCTGCTCCTGCACACCTACCCGGGCTCGTTCGCCGAGTTCCTGGACATGATCGGCCCGCTCACCGACCCCGAGGCGCACGGCGGCCGGGCCGAGGACGCCTTCCACGTCGTCGTCCCGTCGATGCCGGGCTTCGGCTTCAGCACGCCGCTCGTCGACGAGGGCTGGACGATGGCCCGGGTGGCCCGGACCTACGACCAGCTGATGCGCCGGCTCGGCTACTCGTCGTACGGCACCCACGGCAGCGACGGTGGCGCGATGGTGTCCCGGGAGCTCGCGATCCTGAACCCGGAGGGCTTCCTGGGCGCGCACGTGCTGCAGCTGTTCTCGTTCCCGTCCGGCGACCCGGCCGAGTTCGAGAAGTTCGGACCGAAGGAGTACGCCGCGCTCGAGTTCCTCGGCTGGTTCCAGTCGGTCGGCGGCTACAACCAGATGAACGGCACCCGGCCCCAGACCATCGGCGCCGCGCTGGCCGACTCGCCGGTCGGGCAGCTGGCCTACAACGAGCTGTTCGAGAACTTCGGCAACGGGACCAGCCTGGTCTCGCCGGAGCAGGTGCTCACCCAGGTCACGCTCTACTGGCTGACCAACACGATGGCCACCGCGGCGCGCTACCACTACGCCGAGGGGCGCTCCGGCGTCGAGCCGCAGGTCAGCCACGGCCGGACCGGCGTCGCGGTCTTCAAGGACGACTTCCAGACGATCCGGCCGCTGGCCGAGCGCGACAACGACAACATCGTGCACTGGACCGAGTTCGACCGCGGCGGCCACTACGCCGCGCTCGAGGTGCCCGAGCTGGTCGTCGACGACCTGCGGGTGTTCTTCGGTGAGGCCGGTCAGGCCAAGTAGCCCGAGCTGCGTCGGAGCTCATCGACCGCACCGGTGACGATGCGGTCGATGAGCTCCTCGCACGTGGGCAGGTCGTCGATCACGCCGACGACCTGGCCCGACGCGAGGATGCCGGCGCCGGTGTCGCCCTCGACCAGCCCGGCCTTGAGCAGCGTGGGGGTGTTGGCGGCGAGCGTCATCTGGGCCAGGGTCCGGCCCTGGGCCTTGCGCATGGCGCGGCCGTCGCGAGCCAGCTGCAGCCAGCCCATCCCGCTCTCCTGCTTGAACTGCCGGGTCCTGCGGATCGTGGGCCCGAGCCGGCGCACGGCGCTGGTCTCCTCGACCTCCTCGACGAACGGCGTGCGCAGCATCCGGTGCGGCATGCCGTCGACCTTCGTGGTGACGACCGTGCCGGTGAGGTCGGTGTCGAGATAGAGCTGCTTCACCGAGTCCGGGACCGCGGAGTCCTGGGTCAGCAGGAAGCGGGTGCCCATCCCGACGGCCGCGGCGCCGTACGACAGCGCGGCGGCCAGACCCCGGCCGTCGAAGAACCCACCGGCGGCCACGACGGGGATGTCAGCCCCAGAGTCATGCAGAGCGTCCAGCACCGTCGGCAGCAGGAGCGTGGTCGGGACCGGGCCGGTGTGGCCGCCGCCCTCGCCGCCCTGGATCATCACGGCGTCCGCGCCCCAGCCGGCCACCTTCACCGCGTGCTTGGCGGCACCGATGGACGGCATCACGACCAGGCCGTGGTCCTTGAGCTTCTTGATCAGCTCGGGCTTGGGCGCGAGCGCGAACGACGCCACCTTCACGCCGTGCTTGATCAGCAGGTCGCAGCGCTCGACCGCGTCGCCGGCGTCCGCGCGCAGGTTGACCCCGAACGGCTGGTCGGTGCGCGCCTTCACCTCGAGGATCGCCTTCTCGA
>CAVTHU010000026.1:0-70359 GCA_963734355.1 uncultured Actinomycetota bacterium | reverse complement strand
AGCTTCGTCCGAGCTCAGCTCAGCGCCTCCGGCCCTCCGCTGCGGCTGGACAGGGCGATCATGAGGGCGGCCTCTCCGATGCTCTCGCCCAGATAGGTGCCAGGGACCCGCTCGCGTGATGCCGGGAAGAGGAAGGCGTTTCCGGCGAAGAACGTGGGGACACCGGACTTGGCAACGGCCTCGAGAGAAGCGAGCGCCGAGCGCCGCTGGCTCGGCAGGTGCGACACGACGACCACGAGGGCGTGAGGGGTCGCTGCTGCCGCGGAGAGCAGCACGCCCACGGGGGTGCGCGGGCCCAGCGAACGGGCGGTCACCCGCTGGTGCGCAAGCTGTGCGGCGAGGGCCTCGAGTCCCAGAGTGTGGAAGTCGTCGGGTCCCGTCCCCAGCAGGACGGTCCGGCCGCCAGGGGCCTTGCTCGGAGCCAGCGTGGTCACCTTGGCCATCCAGGTTCGAACGACCTCCGTCGTGAAGTGCTCCTGATCCACGGAGCAGTCACCGGTCTCCCACCACACGCCGATCTGACGCATCGCCGGCAGCACCACGTCGTCGAGGGTCGCGGCCAGTCCGATCTCCCTGTGCGCCAGCTCCAGCAACGAGCGGATCGCACCCGAGTCCATCTGTCTCGCCGCGTCCAGCAGCGCATGGACTCGCGCGGCTCCGGGGTTCTCTTCTTGGAGTAGACCGCGCACCCGACGTGCCGCGTCGGCGGCCCGGCGACCGATCGCGATCTCGTCGCGCATCAGGCTCAGCTGGATGAGGTCGGCGGAGCGGTAGCGGCGGTGCCCGCCGCCGCTGCGCGGAGTTGCCGGCAGGCCGTAACGACGCTCCCACGAACGAATGGTTGGAGCCGGCACGCGGAGGTAGGTGCTGGCGTCCTTGATCGAAAGGCCAGCCCCGGCTACAGACGGGTCCTCGGAGCGGTCGACGTGCGGCGACATCGAGGACCTCGGTCCGTTGTGGCTCCCAACGGGAGCTCATCCTGACGGTACGCCTACGCGCGTTCCTCGAGTCCCTTGCCCCGACGCAAGTGCATAAGTTCGCCGGTGTCGGTGGTGCCTGGCCGCGGACAAACTGACTCTGAGTCTCGGACACGTGCACATGAACCAGGAACGGCCACAGCCACATGAACAGCACCCCATCGGCACCCCCTGAACCACGCCTCGCCGATCGTTGCCAAGGTGTGATCACCCATCTCGTCCTGAGGTGTGGTCAAGGGGACGAAACGGCACTGGGCGAGCTCTTCGACCTCACGTTCTTCCTCGTGGCGGCCGTCGTGAACCGTGACGCCACCTCGTCGACCGGCTTCGACGACGAGGTCGTCGACGCGTTCCGGCGGATCTGGCAGCGTTCTGCTGCCTACGAACCGACAGCGAGCGGAGTGCTCGCGTGGGTGTTCGACCAGGTGCTCGACCGGGAGGCAGGTGCCCCGAGCCGCGCACGTGAATGCATCGGTGCGGCCACATGACCCAGGCGCTCCGTGTCGCGGCGCTGAGTAGGCACGCGCTGACACGAGCCGGACTGATCCAGCTCCTCTCCTACGACAACGACAGGGCGTCGGTAGTCGGGGGCCCGATCCGGGACGGCGACCCTGGTAGCCACGACGTGGTCGTATTCGATCTGGCTGGCGACACCGGCTTCCCCCAGAACCAGCTGGCCACCCTGCTCGCCGCAGGTTTCCCGGTGGTCGCACTGACCTCGAACGGTAGGTCACAGCGGGCCGAGGCCGCTCTCGCCATGGGGGTCACTGAAACGGTGCAGCTGGACATCGACGCCCCAGGCCTCCTCCAGACACTCGAGCGGGCCGCGGCCGCCCACTCCACGACGGTGGTTGCGCACCGCCGCCGCGACGCTGCTCGGTCCGACTCCCGCCTGACGGATCGCGAAGTATCGATTCTCGAGCTCATCGGGAGCGGTCTGCTCAACCAGGACATCGCCGAGCGCCTCTACCTGAGCGTCAACACGATCAAGAGCCACATTCGATCGACGTACCGGAAGATCGGGGTGACGCGACGTGCCGAAGCCGTGTTGTGGGCCGTCAGCCACGACCTCATTTACGCGGGCCGTACGGGCATCGAGTGAGCCGGGTCACGACACGTGCACCCCTAGGGGTGGCGTCGGCGGAACTCGCCTCGGGCACCGCTCTCTCGAACGACATCACCGCTTTCGCGCATCCGGGAAAGCGTCACACGACAAGAAAGTTCCACATGTCTACGCACATCGCCCAGACCTCGCGCCGCGACGCCTTTGTTGAGCGTCGCCTGAGCACCGAGACCAAGGCGGCCTTCAAGACCACCGAGTTCGTCGCCTACCTGATCACCGTCGTCGGCGTGCTGGTGGCCGCTGCGGTCGTGGACGCCACCGACTTCGGCAGTCAAGATGCTTGGTTCTTCGTCACCCTGCTGACCATCGGCTACATGGTGAGCCGCGGCTTGGCCAAGTCCGGTAGCCGGGACTTCTACGACGCGGAGCGGGACGACCACGACGGGGCCGGCGACCGCTGACCCATCAGCCTTGCTGCACCTGAACCGCCTCGGCGCACCCGTGCGCCGAGGCGGTTCCTGCTCAGTGACGACGACTCCAAGGAGTGCCCATGACGAACGAATCAACAAGCGACCAGGCAGCAGAGGCCCGGAAAGGACTCGTCGGCAGCATCGCCGGCAAGGCCAAGGAGGTAGTCGGCGCCGTCACCCGCAACGACGACCTCGTGCAGGTAGGACAGTTGGAGCAGGCCGAAGCCCACAAGCGCAAGGTCGCATTGGCCGAGGACGCAGTGGCCGAAGCCAAGCTGACGGAAACGGCGCAGGACCTGCGCGAGACCATCCGTGAGACCGGCGAGCAGCGACACACGGCCCGCGCCCGCGCCGATCGTGAGCAGTCCCTGGCCGAGCAGCAGCGAGCGGGTGAGCACGCAGCCGCCACCCGGGACGCCGAGCGGTTGGAGGCCCTGGGTCGCGAGAACGCCGAGCGTGAGGCCGAGCAGCTCGCCGAATCCCGCCTTGGCGAAGCTGAGGCCCTCGCGGCCGACGCGGTTGCCATCGAGCAACAGTCCGCCGCAGACAAGGCCCGCCTCGAGCGCGAGGCCGTCACCGCAGAGCAGCAGGCCGAGCGCCTGCGCACCCAGACGACAGAACGAGGAACATCATGATCCGTACTCTCATCACCGTCCCCTATGAGTTCGCCCGCCTTCCACTCGTCATCCTCGAGAGCGCACTCTCGACCCGGCTGCCGGGGACGTCGCCCGCGCGGCTGACGTTGGACCGAGCCATCGGGTCGGTCGACCGGGCTGCCGGCGCCCTGATCGGCGACCGAGAGATCGCCAAGCGCGGCAGCGACCGCGTCGAGCACGTCGCAAAGGTCCGGGCGGCGGAACGTCTCGAGCAGCAAGCCACGACACTTCGCGAGCAGGCCAACGAGACCGCCCTCACCGGCACCCGGCAGGCTGCTCAGAAACGCCGGGCCGCCCAGTCGCGGGCCCTCTCGGGGCTCGACGAGGCGGCGGTCAAGGAGGCACGTGGCAAGCAGCGGGCCAAGGCGACAGCCGTGAAGACTGCCTCGGCGCGGAAGGCCGCCGCCGACCATCGCGCAGCGGACGTCACCGCCACGGTCGAGCGGCGCAAGCAGCGGGTCAACACTGCCGCCGATGGACAGAAGCGCGCCGCTCAGGGGCGAGCAAAGGCCGTCACCGCCGCCGCTCGAGAGTCCAAGCAGAGGGCCGGCGAGGCTCGCGCGGACGCCGAGCGCCTCAGTGATCTCAGCGCAGCCAGGAAGACAACACGCAAGCAGGGCTGACCCGAGGCGTGTGACAACCAGGCGGGTCTCAGGTCCGGTCCCAACATTGGTGAAGCGCGTCACCGCTGTTGGTCAGTGCCCGCCGAGCCGCCTAGGTTCGACCGCATGAGGGTCTCTTCCGTCCAGACTCGACAAACGTGACAGAACAGATATTCGGCGTCGTCGGAGGCGGCATCCTCGGCCTGGCCGTCGGTCGAGAGCTGGTACGACGACGGCCTGGCACCCGCGTCATCGTGTTCGAGAAGGAGGACCGCGTCGCGGTCCACCAGACCGGCCACAACTCCGGCGTCGTCCACGCCGGCATCTACTACAAGCCGGGGAGCCTCAAGGCCCAGCTCTGCACGCGCGGGCGGGCCCTGATCAAGGAGTACTGCGCGGAGCACGGGCTGCCGTTCGACCAGTGCGGCAAGCTCGTGGTCGCCGTGGACCCGAACGAGCTCGGCCGGTTCGATGCCTTGGAGCAGACCGCCCGCGCGAACGGCGTCCCGGGGCTGGCGCGCGTCGATGCCGCCGGCATCACCGACATCGAGCCGCACGCCACCGGGCTCGCGGCGCTGCACTCGCCGGAGACCGCGATCACTGACTTCGTGGCGATCGCCCGGACGATCGCCGGCGAGATCGAGGCGGCCGGCGGCCAGGTCCGGCTGTCGACCGCGGTGACCGGCATCGAGCGGGCCGGTGGCCGGATCAGGGTCACCACCACCGCCGGCTCCGAGACGGTCGACCGGCTCGTCGTCTGCGCCGGGCTCCAGTCCGACCGGCTGGCCGTCCTCTCGGATGCCGAGCCCGGGCCCCGGATCGTGCCGTTCCGGGGCGAGTACATGACCGTCACGGCCGCCAAGCGCGACTTCGTGCGCGGGATGGTCTACCCGGTGCCGGATCCGCAGTACCCCTTCCTCGGCGTGCACTTCACCAGCCGGGTCTCCGGTGAGCTCGAAGTGGGGCCGAACGCCGTGCTTGCCCTGCGCCGCGAGAGCTACAAGCGCTCCGGCGTACGCGCCCGCGACGTGCGAGACATCGTGACCTGGCCAGGCTTCTGGCGGATGGCCCGCAAGCACTGGCGCACCGGCGTCACCGAGGTGCGCGGCTCACTCTCCAAGCGCGCCTACATGCGGAGCGCGCAGCGCTACGTCCCCGACATCGGTGCGGCCGACGTCGTCCGCGCCGGGTCCGGCGTCCGGGCCCAGGCCGTCGAGCGCGACGGGTCGCTCGTCGACGACTTCCGCATCACCCACAGCGACGGCGTGACCAACGTCCGCAACGCGCCGTCGCCCGCCGCCACCTCGAGCCTGGCCATCGCGCAGTACGTCGTCGACGAGGTGGAGCGGGCGGGCTGAGGTCCACGTCCGTCCCGCTGCCTCGCTCCCTCGTGGGTTCAGGCATCCACCGGGACCTTCCGGGTTTCCCGCGGCGCGACGCTGCGGCCGATCTCACTGGTGGGCACTCGATGGGTGGCTCGAGGGCCGGTGGCCACAGCGATCGCGGAGATCGCACACGCGACCACGGTGAAGAGGGCGACTCGGACCCAGTTGCTGGAGTCGGAGCCGATGAGTGCGCTGGCGATGGTGGGCGTGAACCCGGCCAGTGCGAAGCCGAACTGGGTGCCGATGGCGGTACCTGAGAGCCGGACACTGGTCGGGAAGTACTCGGCATAGGTGGCCGGCCAGACCGCGTTGGCCATCGAGTAGACGAAGCCGGCCAGGGCCACACCCAGGACGAACATCAGGACGACGTGGCCGTGGACGAGCGCGCCGAAGAAGGCCACGGAGAGTACGGCGCTGCCCAGAGCGCCGGTGATGAAGACGGGCTTGCGGCCGACCCGGTCGGACAGGCGGCCCCACAACGGGATCACCGCGATCGCGACGACGTTGGCGACGATGGCCAGCCACAGCATCGTGGTCTCGCTGATGCCGATGTCGTAGTCGTCCGAGGTCGCCAGGTTGAGTGCGAACACCGCGAACATGGTGTTCACCGTGGCGATGAACGCCGCGAAGAAGACCCGCAGAACCGCTGTCCGGTGCTCGCTGAACAGGACCGCCAGCGGTCCCGGGGACTCGGCATCGCGGTCGGCCTCGGCGCGGAACTCAGGGGTCTCGTCCAGCCGCCGCCGGATGGCGAGCCCGACGACGACCACGATGGCACTGATCCAGAACGGGATCCGCCATCCCCACGACTGCAGCTGCTCGTCGTCGAGCGCCGCCGCGAGCGGCAGGAAGATGGCCGGTGCCAGGATCTGGCCGCCCTGGGTGCCGCTCAGGGTGTAGCTGGTGAAGTAGCCACGGCGGTCGTCGGGCGCGTGCTCGAAGGACATCGAGTTGGCGCCCGCCTGTTCCCCGCTGGCCGAGAGGCCCTGGACCAGCCGGAGGGCGACCAGGAGCACCGGTGCCAGCAGGCCCACCTGCTGGTACGTCGGAAGGCAGCCGACCAGGAAGGTCGAGATGCCCATCATCAGGATGGTCCCGATCATCACCTGCTTGCGGCCGACGCGGTCGCCGATGTGGCCCATCAGGAAGGAGCCGATCGGCCGCGCGACGTACGCGACACCGAACGTTGCGAACGCCGCGGCGTTGTTGGCCGTGTCGTTGCCCTCCGGGAAGAAGATGTCCGGGAACACCAGCGCCGCCGCGGTCCCGTAGATCGCGAAGTCGTAGTACTCCAAAGCGCTCCCGAACCACGCGGACACCGCTGCCTTGCCGGGTGTGCGTTCTCGGTCCTTCGTGGCCTGGCTGCCCTCACTCATCCCTGCACGGTTACCGACGACATCCACGAGGGCACCCGGTTGCCATAGTTGCCAACGGCCGGCTACGTGGATCGGCTGGCTGCCGGCGCGGGCCCGGTGGAGTCGCGCAGCACGAGCTCGGTCGGCAGGATCACGCGGGGCTGGTCGTCGGGGGCCCGGGTCTCCGCGGTGAGCAGGAGCTCGACGGCGGCTCTGCCGACGTCGACGTGGGCGCCGCCAAGGGTGGTCAGCCGAGGAGTGCACAGGTCGGCCGCGAAGATGTCGTCGAACCCGACGACGCTCACGTCGTCGGGTACGCGCAGCCCGCGCTGGGCGAGGCGGTTCATCACGCCGATGGCCAGGAGGTCGTTGTGCGCGACCACCGCCGTCGCGTCGGCGTTGACCGCCGCGTCGGCCGCGGCGCCGCCCTGGCTCACCTTGGGCGTGAACGGACCGATCCGCCGCGCGCTGATCCCGGCCTGTTCCGCGGCTCCGTTCAGGGCGGCCCACCGGGTGCCCGCCATCCAGGAGTTGGCGGGACCGGCCAGGTAGACGAGCTCGCGGTGGCCGAGCGAGGCCAGGTGTCCCGACGATCTGGCGGCACCCCTCGACGTGGTCGAGCACCACGCTGGCCAGGCCGGGCAGCTCGCGGCTCATGAGGACGAGGGGGCGCTGGGCCGAGATCTGCTCCAGGTTCTCGTCGGGCAGCCGGCTCGCGGCCAGCACGAACCCGTCGACGGCGCCGGCCAGCCGCTGGATCTGGTCCCACTCGACGCGTGGTGACTCCTCGGCGTTGACCAGCACCAGCGTGTACTCCGAGACCCGGGCCCGCAGCTCGGCGCCCCGGATCAGCTCGAAGTAGTGCGGGTTGGTGATGTCGGAGACCACCATCGCGACGGTGTGGTGCCTGCCGGAGAGCAGGGCGCGCGCGTGGGGGTTGGGGCGGTAGCCCAGCTCGGCGGCGACGGCGAGGACCCGCTCGCGGGTGCCGGCCGCGACCCGGCCGGGCCGGGAGAAGGCCCGCGACACCGTCGACGTGGCCACGCCGGCGGCGGCGGCGACGTCGTAGATGGTCGGCCCTGCCACCCGTCCACCCAACGTGATCTGGCAACACGATGGCAACCCCTTGCCGTCTTTTGCCGTCCTCCGTACCTTCTCGGCGTGTGAGCGAGGGCACCACCCAGGAACCGCAGCAGGGCCGGCTCGCCCGGTTCCTGTCGCAGCCTCCCCGGCCGATCGCACGTCTCGTCCGGGTCATCACCGGCGTCGAGCTGGCGCTGGGGGTCGCAGGCTGCTGCTGATCTTCGGCCTGGTGCTGATGCAGGCGGCGCAGCGCTACCTGCCCATCGACGGTTGGCCCTGGACCGGAGAGCTGGCCAGGTTCGCCCTGGTCTGGCTCACCTTCCTGGTCGCCGGTGTCCTCGTGACCACGGACTCCCACATCTCGATCGAGATGATCGACTCGGTCCCCAGCGAGCTCGTGCGGCGCGTGGTCCGGGTGATCTCGTGCCTGATCGTCGCGGCGATCGGCCTGAGCCTGTGCGCGGAGGCCTGGGAGCTGGCCCACAGCCAGGGCATCTTGAAGTCCCCGGCGTTGCGGATGCCCATGTCGTGGCTCTACGCCGTCTCACTCATCGGGTTCGTCAGCGTCGTCGTCCGCGCCCTGGTGGCGGCGCTCACCTACGCCGTGCTGGGCGTGCCCGAGCCGTCGTACGCCGACCACGTGGAGCTCGCGGCCGAATGAGCGTCCTCGTCCTGTGTCTCCTGATCGCCGGGCTGCTGGTCATCCGGGTGCCGGTGGCGTTCGCGTTCTTCGGCCCGTGCCTGCTGTACATGATCACCACCGACCAGTCCGTCGGTCTGGCGCTGCGCCTGGTCGCCAGCTCCACCGCGAGCTTCCCGCTCCTGGCGGTGCCGCTGTTCATCCTGCTCGGCTGCATCGCCAACCACGCCGGCATCGCCGATCGTCTCTTCGAGTTCGCCCTGGCACTGCTCGGCCGGGTGCGCGGCAGCCTCGGCTACGTCAGCGTCGGCGTGAGCCTGGGGTTCTCGTGGATGAGCGGGTCGGCCGTCGCCGACGCGGCCGCGCTCGGCAAGGTCGAGATCCCGGCGATGCTCCGAGCCGGCTACACCAAGCCGTTCGCGCTCGGTGTCGTGGGTTCGTCGGCGCTGATCGCGCCGGTGATGCCGCCGAGCATCCCCGCGGTCATCTACGCCGGCCTTGCCGGCGTCTCGACCGGCGCGTTGTTCGCCGCCTCGGTCGTTCCGGCGCTGCTGATGGCCCTCGGGCTGTGCGTGGTCGTCTTCCTGTGGGTACGCCGGATGCCGAACCTGGAACGCACCGAGTTCGCATGGGGGCGGGTCTGGGTCACCGGCCGCCGGGTGATCGCACCGCTGGGCGCCCCGGTGATCATCCTCGGTGGGATCCTCGGCGGCTACGTCACGCCGACCGAGGCGGCGGCCGTCGGAGCGGCGTACATGGCGCTGCTCGGGATTCGCCTACCGAACCCTGCGGCTGCGCGACGTCCCGAAGGTCCTGGTCGAGGCCACGGTCACGACCGGCAGCATCATGCTCATCGTCGCGTCGGCGAACCTGCTGGGCTACGTCTTCGCCAGGGAGCGGGTGCCCCAGGACCTCTCCGAAGCGATGCTGGGCCTGACGAGCAACGCCACGGTGTTCCTGTTCGTCGTCTTCGCCTTGTCCATGGTGCTCGGGACAGCCCTGGACGCGGTGGCGGTCCTCACGCTGACCGTTCCGATCCTGCAGCCGCTGGCGCTGCAGTACGACGTCGACCCGATCGCCCTCGGGGTCCTGATGATCGTCTCGCAGATGATCGGGCTGCTGACGCCGCCGGTCGGCACCGTGATCTTCGTCCTCCAGGCGATCACCAGGGCCACGATGTCCGAGGTCTTCTGGGGCTCCGTGCCGTTCCTGGTGCCGCTGACCCTGCTGTGCGTGGCGATCATCCTCTGGCCCGACGCGATCCTGTACCTGCCCGAGAGGTTGGGACTGTGACCGGGCAGGCGACGCCTCGCTCGTGGCTGGCCGGCCTGATCGGGCACGGAGTCGGCCCGTCGCTCACGCCGGAGCTGCACGAGCGGGAGGCGCAGCGGCAGGGCCTTCGCTACGTCTACAAGGTCGTCGAGCTGCCGGCCGGACCGCTCGACACGCGGCCGGCTCGAGCGGCTGCTGGCCGGTGCGATCGAGCTCGGCTTCGACGGGCTCAACGTCACCCATCCGGCGAAGCAGGCGATGGTGCCGCTCGTCGACGAGCTCGACTCCGCGGTCGAGTCGATCGGAGCGCTCAACACGGTGCTGATCCGGGGCGGGCCGTACGACGGGCCACAACACGGACGTGACCGGCTTCCGCCAGGCCTTCGAGCTCGGACTCCCCGATGTCGACCGCGACGCGCGTCGTGCTGCTCGGCGCCGGCGGCGCCGGCACCGCCGTCGCGCACGCCCTCGTGCAGCTCGGCGTGCAGCGGCTTGCTCGTCGTCGAGCCGGACCACCATCGTGCGGAAGCGCTCCGGCGTTCCCTCGGCGCGCTCCCGATCAAGGTCGAGCTCGCGCCGGTCTCCCGGTCCGGACTCGCCGACGCCCTGGCGACGAGCTCTGGAGTCGTCAACGCGAGCCCGATGGGGATGGCGGCCCACCCGGGCTCGCCGGTGCCGGACGGGCTGCTCCGACCGGACCTGTGGCTGGCCGACATCGTCTACCGCCCGATCGACACCCCGCTCCTGCAGAGCGGCTCGCGAGGCCGGGTGCACCGTGCTCAACGGCGCCGGGATGGCGGTCCACCAGGCCGCCGACGCCTTCGAGCTGATCACCGGGCGCCCCGCCGACCGGACGGCGATGACGCGTGACTTCGACGACCTCGTGGCGGCCGAGGCCACCCGCGGCCCGTCTGCGATGGACCCGCCTCGGGACAACACTGAAGAAAGGAACGGCTGATGACGCTGGGACTCAAGGCAAGGACGCAGGGGGAGGGGAGCGGTCGTGGCCGCGTGCCTCGCGCTCCCGATGACGCTCGCCGCGTGCGGCGACGATGACGACAGCGGTGGCGGTGGCGGGGAGGCCGGCGGGGAGGTGACGCTCCAGCTGGCGCACAGCTACACCGAGACCCAGCCGCAGCACCGGTGCGGAGCGCAGGTGATCGCCGACGAGGTGGCCGACGCCGATGTCGGGGTGACCGTGGAGATCTTCCCGGCCAGCCAGCTCGGCGCCGACGCGGACCGCATCTCCTCGGTGGTCTCCGGTGACATCGACATCGACATCCAGGGCGCCTCGGCGCTCGGTGCGGTCTACGAGCCGGTGAGCGTGCTGGACGCGGCGTACGCGTTCGACGACAGCGACCACCTGGCCCGCTTCTTCGACAGCGACGCCTCGGCAGACCTGCTCCAGGGCTTCGAGGACGAGACCGGCGTGCACACGCTCGGCGCGTGGTCGGCCGGCATGCGCGAGTTCACGGCCAACGAGCCCATCCGTGAGCCCGGCGACCTGGACGGGCTGCGGATGCGGTTCCCGAACTCCCCGCAGTTCCTGATGAACGCCGAGGCCCTGGGAGCCGACGCCACCGAGGTCGCCTACGAGGAGCTGTTCCTCGCGCTGCAGCAGGGCACGGTCGACGGCCAGGAGAACCCGATCACGAACATCTCGGCGAGCAGCCTCCAGGACGTGCAGGACTACATCAGCATGTCCAACCACCAGGCCAACAGCAACCTGGTGATCATCGGCGCCGAAGCGTGGAGCGGCCTCTCCGGCGAGCAGCAGGACGCGCTCACCGCCGCGGTCGACGCCGCCGAGGAGCAGGTGCCCCAGTGCGTGGCCGACGACGAGGAGGCGATCCTCGCCGAGTGGGCGGACTCCGGGACCATGGAGGTCGTCGACGACGTGGACGTCGACGCCTTCCGCACCCAGGCCGACGAGTACCTCCGAGACAACTTCACCGCCGAGCAGCTCGAGATCTACGAGGCCATCCGGAGCGAAGCGGAGTGACCCTCGCGGGGGAGGTCCAGACCTTCCGGGGACCGGTGCCGGCCGAGAGTCTCGGCACGACCTTGATCCACGAGCACGTCTTCGTGGGGCACCCGGAGCTCGACCTGAACCTCCCCCATCCCGAGTGGCGCGAGGACGACGCGGTCGAGTCCGCGGTCGCGGGCTTCGAGCGGCTGTGGGATCTCGGGGTCCGGACGGTCGTGGACCTGACGGTCCCGGGTCTCGGCCGCGACGTCGCCAGGGTCCGTCGCGTGGCCGAGCGGACCCGCGTCCAGCTGGTCGCCTCGACCGGGTACTACACGCCCGACGTGCTGCCGGCGTACTTCCACACCCATGGCCCGGGCCGGCTGGTCGGGGGACCGGATCCCCTGCTCGAGCTCTTCCTCGAAGACATCGAGGGCGGCATCGCCGGCACCGACGTGCGGGCGGCCATGCTCAAGATCGTCACGGACGAGCAGGGCCTCACCCCCGACGTACGACGGGTCATGGAGGCCGCCGCGACGACCCAGCGGCGCACCGGTGTGCCCATCACCACCCACACCCACGCGCCTTCCCGCAACGGGCGTGACCAGCTCCGCTTCTTCCTCGACCGCGGAGTCACTCCCGACCGGCTCGTCATCGGTCACTGCGGGGACAGCCAGGACCTCGACTACCTCCGCGAGCTGATGGACGCCGGCGCCACCATCGGCATGGATCGCTTCGGCATGGAGCACGTCCTGCCCGACGACGCCCGGGTGTCGACGGTCCTGACCCTGCTCGAGGGCGGGTACGCCGACCGCATGGTGCTCTCCCAGGACGCGGCGTTCTTCAGCCGGGTGACGCCACCGTCCTGGCGGGCCGCTCACGTGCCGCACTGGACCATGGAGAACATCTCCCGGCGGATCGTCCCGCGGCTCCTCGAACAGGGTGCGACCCAGGACCAGCTCCACCAGCTGATGGTCCGCAACCCGGCCAGGGTCCTCACGCCCTCGGCGCCGAGCGAGTGAGGAGCGACCTCCATGAGAACGTCGATCGCCACCGTCTGTCTCAGCGGCACCCTCGTGGAGAAGCTGCACGCCGCCGCATCGGCAGGATTCGACGGCGTCGAGGTCTTCGAGCCGGACCTGGTCGCCTCGCCGGCCAGCCCCGAGGAAGTGGCCGCGCTCGCCCAGCGGCTGGGTCTCTCCCTCGACCTGTACCAACCGTTCCGCGACGCGGAGGGTGTCACTGACCACGAGTTCGAGTCCGTGCTGCACCGCGCGCGTGCCAAGTTCGAGCTGATGCGGCGCCTCGGCATCGACACCATGCTCGTCTGCAGCAACGTCGGCACCGCGACGGTCGATGACGATGCAGTATCTGCGGCGCAGCTGCGGAGGTTGGGCGAGGAGGCAGCGGCCCACGGGGTCCGGCTGGCGTACGAAGCGCTCGCGTGGGGGCGGTTCGTCGACGACTATCGGCACGCCTGGCGCATCGTCGAGCTCGCCGACCACCCGGCCGTCGGGGTGTGCCTCGACAGCTTCCACATCCTGTCGCGTGGTCACGACCCCGCTGCGATCGAGCAGATCCCCGGGGACCGGATCTTCTTCCTGCAGCTGGCCGACGCGCCCGCCCTGACCATGGACGTCCTCTCCTGGAGCAGGCACTACCGGCTGTTTCCCGGCGAGGGGGCCTTCGACCTGAGGGCCTTCGTCGGCCACGTCCTCGCCGCCGGCTACACCGGACCGTTGTCCCTGGAGGTGTTCAACGACGTCTTCCGGCAGACAGACGTCCGGCGCACGGCCGACCAGGCGAAGCGCTCACTGACGTGGCTGGAGGACCAGGTCGCACACCTCGGCCTCGCCACGGGTCGTGCCGACCAGCCCACCCGGCTGCCCGACATCGGACAACCGGCCGCCTTCGACTTCGTGGAGGTCAAGGCCGAGGACACCGGCGAGGTCGACGTACTCCTCCGCCAGCTCGGCTTCACGTTCCGCGGACACCACCGCACCAAGCCGGTGCGACTGTGGACCCAGGACCGCGCCCGGGTCGTGTGCAACGAGGGGTTGGCACGCGAGTGGACGCCGACCCTGGCCGCCGTCGGCTTCGAGGTGAGAGACGCCGCCGCCTCGGCCGAACGCGCTCGCCGGCTCGAAGCCCCGACCGTGTTCCGGAGGACCCACGCCAACGAGGAGCAGCTCTCCGCGTTCCAGGCGCCCGACGGCACCGAGGTCTTCCTCGCCGGCCTGGCGGACCAGGATGCCTCCTGGGTGTCGGAGTTCGAAGGCGGCGACGCGGATGCAGGCGAGCTGCACCTGACGGCCATCGACCACGTCAACCTGTCCCATCCCTGGCAGGACTTCGACGAAGCGGTCCTCTTCTACAGCAGCGTCCTGGCGCTGCAGCCCACCAGCAGCCAGGACGTCGCGGCACCGAGTGGACTCGTCCGCAGCCAGGTGGTGCGCAGCGACGACGGCGGCGTTCGGCTCGCGCTCAACGTGGCACCGCTCGCGTTCGACCATCCACACGGCTACCCGCAGCACGTCGCCTTCTCCAGCCACGACGCCATGGCAGCCGCCAGAGCGGCCCGTGAGCGCGGACTACAGCCGCTGGCGATTCCCGCCAACTACTACGACGACCTGATGGCCCGGTTCGACCTGCCGGCAGCCCTGGTTGCCGAGATGCACGAGCTCGGAGTGCTCTACGACCGCGACGAGACGGGCGACTTCACCCACTTCTACACGCGCACGATCGGCTCGATCTTCTTCGAGGTCGTTCAGCGCCGGGGTGGCTATGACGGGTACGGCGCCGCCAACGCGCCGGTCCGCCTGGCCGCCCAGCACGCCGAGGGTGGATGACCGGGGGAGGCCACGGCCGAGCGTCCACCGACGACAGCCGTCAGGCCGGGATCCTGCGGCCCGCCGCGGCCATCAGCCGCTGGGTGTCGGTGGCGCCGGGAGGCGGCGTGGTGGGTGGCTTGACCAGTCCGATCTCCACGGTGTGCTCCGTGCAGGTCAGCTCGATGACTCCGGTCATCCCTGGGATCCACTCGGGTGGGAACTCGATGGCGCGGCCCACGCTCGCGGAGACGTCCCACGCATGCACCGCAGCATCGACGAGGGCGAAGTTGATGACGACGGCGCCCGGCAGCGCACCGAACGGCGTGTCGTGGGACGCGGTCATCACCTCGTCGGCGTGCCACAGCTCCACCACCTGCGACGCGACCTCGGCAGCGATCGGGCCGAGGTCACCCTCGTAGGGCACCGCGGCCATCGCCTCGTCCTGCGACATGAGGTCGTGACCTGTCACGAGCCCGGCCCAGAAGAGCTGGTTCTTGATCGCATGGCTGGCGAGGCGGCGGACGGTCCAGGGCGGGCAGTTGCTGACGAGCTCCATCTCCGCGTCGGCGAGTGCACCGATGACAGCGCCCATCTCGTGCTCCGCGCGGGTCAGCAGCGCCAGCTCGTCCATCTCGTGCCCCCTCCGAGCCGACCCAACACTATTCACGCCGGTGTTGCCAGACTGACGGCGTGAGCCGGGGGGTACGCCGAGGCAACCTACCGAGGTCGACCACGACCTTGATCGGGCGCGACCGCGCGCGGGCCGAGATCGCGGCACTGGTCGGCACGCACCAGCTGGTGACGCTCAGCGGTGTCGGCGGTGTGGGCAAGACGCGGCTGGCCGTGGCTGTGGCAGCGGACCTCGCCGACCAGTTCGCGGACGGGGTGTGGCTGGTCGAGCTGGCACCGGTCGGCGATCCCGACGCGGTGCCCGACGCCATCGCCAACGCTCTCGGCATCACCCCCCAGGCGACACCGCCGTCATCGACACGGTCGCCGAGGCGGTGGCCGGGCGGCGCCTGCTCATCGTGGTCGACAACTGCGAGCACGTCCTGTCCGCGGCCGTTGCGGCCATCGGGCGGGTCCTCGCCCGCTCGGATGCGCCTCGGATCCTGACTACGTCGCGAGAAGGGCTGCTGGTGGCCGGCGAGGCGGAGGTGTCGGTCGCGCCGCTGGCACTCGACGGTGGTGTGACGTCCGACGCGGTCAGGTTGTTCGTGGAGCGAGCCGGCACCGTCCGGCCCGGCTTCGGGATCTTCGACGAGCAGGCCGCAGCGGCGGTCATCGAGATCTGCGAGACGCTCGACGGTCTGCCTCTGGGCATCGAGCTGGCGGCGGCGCGGATGGCAGCGATGAGTGCGGCAGAGGTGCGAGACCGGCTCGGCGACCGGTTCCGGCTCCTGACCGGGCCGGAGCACGGACCGGATCGGCAGTCGACCCTGCGCAGCACGGTGGCGTGGTCGGTCGACCTGCTGGACGAAGCGGAGCGGGAGGTGCTGCGCACCGCCTCGGTGTTCGCCGGCGGCTTCGACCTGCCGGCGCTGTGTGCGGTCGCCGACGCGAGCGACGACGTGGAGGCCCTGCGGCTGCTGGACTCGCTGGTGCGAAAGTCCCTGGTCGTCGCTCATCACGGTGCCGCGCGGACCCGCTACAGCGTGTACGAGACCATCCGGACCTTCGCCCGCGAGCAACTCTCGGAGACGTCCGAGCGAGATGCCGCTCGCGATCGGCATGCCGCTCACTACGCGAGCGAAGCCGCGCTCCGATGGGAGCGCTGGAACGGGCCGGACTGGCGCGCCGAGGTGGACTGGGTGCAGGTCGAGCTGGCCAACCTGCGGTCCGCGTTCCGGTGGAGCGTCGACCGAGGCCAGGTCGCGGTGGCAACCGATGTCGCCGCCCACGCTGCGCTGATGGGCTTCTCGGTCGAGCTGTTCGAGACGATCGGGTGGGCAGAGGCGTTGCTCGAGGAGGCGGCGCGTGCCGACGTCGAGCGGCTACCTCGGCTGTACGCCGCGGCGGGTTATGCCTGCTTCGTCGGACGAGCGGCGGCCGCGACCGCCCACGCCCATCGCGCCACCGAGCTGGAGGCGCTACCGCGCTACCAGTCCTGCGAGCCCGGCTACGCGACCTTCATCGAGGCTCTCGGACAGGTCTACTGCGGAAATCTGGACCGCTACGTCGAGCTGACCAGTGAGGTGGCGGCGCTGCCGGGGCCGGGGCGGGCGTACGGGATCGCCGCCCACATCGACGGGCTGCAGTCGGCGGGCCGGGTCGACGAGGCGCTGGAGCTCACCGCGGCGGCGGTCGAGGCGGCGCGGGCCCTCGGCAACCCGTACTGGGTGGCCTACACGTCCTGGATTGTCGGCTTGGCGTGGTCGAAGGCAGACCCGCAGCGCGCACTGGAGACCTGGGACGAGGCCGTGGCCTACATCGGTGTGCACGACGTCCGGTTCTTCGAAGGCTTCATGGCTCGGGACGCCGCGCTGCTGCACACGTCGGACGGCCAGCTGGAGACAGCGCTGTCGCTGTTCGGCGCATCGATCGAGGCGTTCCTGCGGGCCGGGGCGGTGGCCCAGCTGATGATCACCCTCGCCAGCCTGCCGGCCCTGTTCGAGCGCCTCGACCGACCGGCCGTCGCGGGGACCCTGCTCGGTGCCATGGCCCGGGAACCGGCCAGCTTCCACCACGTGCCCTCCCTCGCCGATCTCGGTGAGCGGCTGCGGGACACGCTGGGCGACGAGAAGCTGGAGCGGTGGGCCGCAACCGGCGCCGCGATGGATCTCCAGGAGACGGCGGCGTACGCGCTGAACCAGATCGACGTTGCCCGGCAGGCACTCGCCGTCGCCGGGGAGCAGGGCGCCCTGGCCGGCTTGACCGCGCGGGAGCTGCAGGTGCTGCGGCTGATCGCCGATGGTGCGACCACGCGCGCGATGTCCGAACGGTTGTTCATCTCGGCGAAGACCGCCGACAACCACATCCAGCACATCTACACGAAGCTCGGCGTGACGAATCGAGCTGCGGCCACTCGATGGGCGCTCGAGCACCGGGTCGTCATCTCGACTGGGGACCTGGAATGAGGAGGTCTCCTCATGTGCCCAGTGACGCTTCGGTGGAGTGTTCCCCCTGATCCAGCCGACAAGAGCTGGCGAGCGAGGGAGAGACCAATGATTCTGGCAACCACGAAGGTGAAGGACCTGGACCACTTCCTGGAGGTCTACGGCACGGCCGGCGCGGACAAGCGCGGGTCGCACGGGTCGAAGGGCTCCACGGTCTACCGCGACCCGATCGAGGAGGACCGGGTGTGGGCCGTCTTCGACTGGGACGAAGAGGGCTGGACGGCGTTCGCCACGGATCCGGAGACCCCCGGGATCATGCAGGAGGCCGGTCACCTCGGCCGGCCGTCCCTGGGCCAGTTCCTCGGAGTCTTCTCCGCCTAGGTGTCCCGACGCGACCGCCTCGTGGTGAGGCGGTCGTGTTCCGGGCCCCGGCCCCGACCTGCTAGCCCTTGCCGACCTCGTCGCCCGTGGCCTTAGGTGGTCCGCGTGGACCCCCTGGCCGACTCCGTGCTGCGGCCGCTGTGGCTCGACAACCCGGCCCGGCCGGAGCCGCGGCCGGCCCTCGATCGGAGCCAGGACACCGACCTCTTGGTCGTGGGTGGCGGGTTCACGGGTCTGTGGACGGCACTTCGGGCGGTGGAGCGTCAGCCGGACCGGCGGGTGCTGCTCATCGAGGCGGACCGGGTGGCGGAGCACGCGACCGGACGCAACGGCGGCTTCTGCGAGGCCAGCCTGACCCACGGCGAGGCCAACGGCCGGGAGCGGTGGCCCGACGAGTACGACGTGATGCACGGGCTCGGGATGCGCAACCTCGACGAGATCGAGCAGACGTTGGGGCGCTACGGCATCGACTGCGGATGGGCGCGGGGCGGGCAGCTGACGGTTGCGACGCGCGCGCACGAGGTCGCGGAGTTGGAGCCGGACGTCGCCGGTTTCCTGGACGCGGCGGCCGTCCAGCAGCTGGTGGCCTCGCCGACGTACCTCGCCGGCCGGCTCGACGCGGACGAGGCGGCGATGGTCGACCCGGCCCGGCTGGCCTGGGGGCTGGCAGACGCGGCCGAGGGGCTGGGTGTGCGCCTCGCCGAGGGCACCCGCCTCGAGTCGCTGAAGAAGGCGGGTGCCGGGGTCGCGGCGACCACCAGCGGGGGAGTGGTGCGGGCGAAGCACGTGGCGCTCGCGACCAACGTCTTCCCCGGGCCGCTGCGTCGCAATGCCTGGCGGGTGGTGCCGGTCTATGACTACGTGCTGGCGACCGAGCCGCTCACCGAGCAACAGCTCGAGGCACTGCGGTGGGACCCGGGCATCGGGGTCGCAGACTCGGGCAACCAGTTCCACTACTACCGGCTCACCCCTGACCGCAGGATCCTGTGGGGCGGGTACGACGCGGTCTACCACTACGGCCGCTCGATCGACGCGGAGCACGACGACCGCCCAGAGACGTTCCAGACCCTGGCCCGGAACTTCGCCGCGACGTTCCCGCAGCTGGAGGGCATCCGGTTCACGCACCGCTGGTCGGGAGTGATCGACACCTGCACCCGCTTCTGCGCGTTCTACGGCCTGGCCCACCGCGGACGCACGGCGTACGCCGCCGGCTTCACCGGCCTCGGGGTCGGGGCGTCGCGGTTCGCTGCCGACGTGATGCTCGACCTGCTCGGCGGTGAAGAGACGGAGCGGACCCGCCTGGAGATGGTCCGCGAGAAGCCGCTTCCGTTCCCGCCGGAACCCCTCGCCTGGGCCGGCATCCAGCTCACCACCCGCTCGCTGGCCCGTCACGACAGGACCGGACGGCGCAACCTGTGGCTGCGGACGATGGACCGGCTGGGGCTGGGCTTCGACTCGTGACCGCTCCGCCGCTAGGAGCCTGCGGCGGCGAGAACGGAGGCGCGCTCGGTGATGGTGGCCAGCACCCGGCGGGTGGTCGCGATGTCCGTCGGCTCGAGCCCCTCGGCGAGCTGCGCGGTCAGCTCCTGCACGCGCTCGTAGACCTCGCCGAAGAGGATCCGGCCGGCGGCGCTGGGCACCCAGCCGTCTCGCTCGACGACCAGGCCCAGGCTGGCGAGATCGTCCGCGACCGAGGCGGTGTCGGCCTGCGAGGAGCGCAGGGCGCGGGACAGGCCGGCGGTGTCGGGGGCCACCGGGGCGTTGGCGATCACGGTGAGTGCGACCCAGTGCTCGGCCGAGGCGAGTGGGGTGCCGGTGATGACCGACTCGAGCAGCTGCTGCATGGCCCGCTCGGTCTGCCCGATGTCGCGCCCGGTGACGTAGGTGGTCATGTGGGTTCCCTTCTTGAAGAATCGTTGGTGCGACCAACGATATCGCAATCATTGGTGGAGTCAATGATCTTCCGTTAGGTTGGGGGCGTGGACGAGAGCGAGTACCAGCCGCCCGCGAAGCTTCAGGAGAAGCCGAGCTGGCTGCTGAGCCGGGCGGCCATGGCCGGCGACCGGCTGGTCACGGCGGCGTTGGCGGAGACCGGCGCCCGCAAGCAGCACTACGCAGCCCTCCTGGCGCTGGCCGAGGCAGCGGGCACCAGCCAGGCCGGGCTCGGCCGCCGGCTCGGGATGGACGTCAGCGACGTGCACGCCGTGGTCGGCGAGCTCGAGGGCCGCGGCCACGTGGCCCGGTCCCGTGATCCGGAGGACCGGCGGCGCAACGTGCTGATCCTGACGTCCGCGGGGCGGCGCGAGCTCGCGCGCCTCGAGAAGCGGGTCCTCGCCGCGCAGGAAGCGCTCCTGGACGGGCTGTCACCGACCGCCCGCCGCCAGCTGCTGTCAGCGCTCCGGACCGTGGTGGGGCAGGGCCGGTCCTAGAGTGCTCGGGGTGAGCCTGCCGACGCGCGCGGACGTCGTGGTGATCGGCGGCGGGGTCGTCGGGCTCAGCGCGGCGTACCACCTCGCGGCGTCCGGGGTTCGGGACGTCGTGCTGGTCGAGAAGGACGAGCTCGGGTCCGGCTCGACCTGCAAGGCCGCCGGCGGGGTACGGGCGCAGTTCTCGGATGCGGTCAACATCGAGCTCGGACTGCGCAGCCTGCGGACCTTCGAGACGTTCCGCGAGGAGTTCGGGCAGGAGATCGACCTGCACCAGGTCGGCTACCTGTTCCTGCTCGACCGCCCGGAGCACGTCGCGCTGTTCGAGAAGAGCGTCTCGCTGCAGAACGAGCTCGGCGTCCCGAGCCGGATGATCGACGTGGCCGAGGCGAAGCGGCTCTCTCCGCTCATCGACACCGAGGGGGTGTTGGCCGCGGCGTACTCGCCCACGGACGGCCACTGCACCCCCGAGTCGGTCGTGCTCGGGTACGCCGGAGCGGCACGCCGGGCCGGCGCCCGCCTGCTCCGCGGGACCACGGTCGCGGACATCGAGCACGACGGACGGACCATCAGCGCGGTGCGCACCGACCGCGGCTCCATCCGCACCGACACCGTGGTCTGCGCGGCGGGCGCCTGGTCGGCCGAGGTCGGGGCCATGGTCGGCGTCGACCTTCCGGTCACGCCGGAGCGCCGGGAGATCGTGGTGACCGAGCCCATCCCGGGGCTCGATCCGCGGACGCCGTTCACCATCGACTTCGCCAGCACTTTCTACTTCCACGCCGAAGGCCCGGGGCTGCTCATGGGGATGTCCGACCCGGACCTGATGCCCGATGCCGTCGAGCGGCGGACCCCGGCGCTGGGCGGTGTCGGTATCGCCAGCGGCTGGTCCGGCCTCTACGAGAACACCCCCGACCACAACGCCCTCATCGGGGAGGCGGACGAGGTCGACCGCTTCCTCTACGCCACCGGCTTCTCCGGCCACGGCTTCCTGATGGGACCCGCCGTCGGCGAGGTGGTGCGCGACCTGTATCACGGAGTCAGGCCGGTCGTGGACGTCAGCGGACTCGACGTACGCCGGTTCCGCGACAGCGGGGTCCGGCCCGAGCTCAACATCGTCTAGCCAGAGGAGCCCTCGATGACCCTTCCCACGCGTGCCGAGCTCACGACGCTCACCGAGGACGTGGTTGCGCGGTGCGGGGTCGAGCTCGTGCGAGGCGACGACACGGCGACGTCACCGGTGAACGGCGAGGTGCTCAGCTCGCTGGCGTACGCCGACGCCTCGGCCGTCGACGAGGCCGTCCAGCGTGCGCAGGAGGCCTTCCTGGCCTGGCGCAAGGTCCCCGCGCCTGCCCGGGGTGCCCTCGTCAAGCGGTGGGCCGAGCTGCTCGCCGAGCACAAGGACGACCTCGCCACGCTGGTCAGCCTCGAGGTCGGCAAGATCACCTCCGAGGCGCGCGGCGAGATCCAGGAGATGATCGACATCTGCGACTTCGCGGTGGGGCTGTCGCGGCAGCTGTACGGCCGGACCATGCCCTCCGAGCGCCCCGGACACCGGCTGATGGAGACCTGGCACCCGCTCGGAGTCGTGGGCGTGATCAGCGCGTTCAACTTCCCGGCCGCGGTCTGGTCGTGGAACACCGCGGTCGCCCTGGTCTGCGGCGACCCCGTGGTCTGGAAGCCGTCGGAGCTCACGCCGCTCACGTCGCTGGCGTGCGCCGCGATCCTGCAGCAGGCCGTCGCCGAGCTCGGGGCTCCGTCCGACGTGTCGCAGGTGCTGATCGGTGGCGCGGAGGTGGGCCAGGCCCTCGTGGACCATCCCGGAGTCGCGCTGCTCAGTGCGACCGGGTCGACACGGATGGGCCAGGCGGTGGGGCCGCGGGTCGCCGGCCGGTTCGGCCGCACGCTGCTCGAGCTCGGTGGCAACAACGCGGCCGTGGTCAGCGCCAGCGCCGACCTCGACCTGACCATGCGCGGGGTCGTCTTCTCGGCAGCGGGCACGGCCGGCCAGCGGTGCACGACGATGCGTCGCGTCATCGCGCACCGGTCGGTGGTCGACGAGCTCGCCGACCGGCTCTCGGCTGCCTACGAGCGGCTGCCGATCGGCAACCCGATGGCCGACGGCACCCTCGTGGGCCCGCTCATCCGCCGCGCGGCGTACGACGGCATGCAGGCCTCGATCGCGCGGGCCTCCGAGGAGGGCGGGAAGGTCGCGACCGGCGGTGGCCGGGTGCTCGAGGACCAGGCGGCCGACGCCTACTACGTGCAGCCGGCGATCGTGCGCATGGAGACCCAGACCGCGGTCGTGGCGCAGGAGACCTTCGCGCCGCTGCTCTACCTGCTGCCCTACGACGACTTCGAGGAGGCCATCGCGATCAACAACGCCGTGCCGCACGGGCTGTCGTCGAGCGTGTTCACGCACGACCAGGCCGAGGCCGAGCTGTTCCTGTCCGACGAGGGGTCCGACTGCGGGATCGTGAACGTCAACATCGGCACCTCCGGCGCCGAGATCGGCGGCGCGTTCGGCGGCGAGAAGGAGACCGGCGGCGGGCGCGAGTCCGGCTCGGACGCGTGGCGGGCCTACATGCGGCGGGCGACGAACACCGTGAACTTCTCCGGCGAGCTTCCGCTCGCGCAGGGGGTGGACTTCACAGTCTGAGCGGAGCGCGGCGGGCGGCCGCGAGGATCTCGTCCTCCTGCAGGAGCACGGTGTCGGCGGCGGGACCGAGCGGGATGAACGAGTCCGCACTCGTCACCCGCGAGATCGGCGCCTCGACCCCCGCGTCCACGAGGGTCGCCACCACCGCCTCGGAGACGCCACCGCTGTGCCGGGTCTCGTCCACCACCAGGATGGTGAACGCGCGAGACGCCGCGTCGACCAGGGCCGCGGCGGGGAGCGGTGCGACCCACGCGAGGTCGAGGACCGTGCAGCCGAAGCCGTCCGCCCGCAGCGTCGCGGCCACCCGGAGGCTCATGAAGACCCCGTTGCCGAACGTGACGATGAGCAGGTCCCGCCCGGTGCCGTAGCCGACCACGTCGCCGAGGGCGGCCCGGGTCGCGCCGTCGAACGGCGAGAGCCAGCCCGCGTCGCCGTCGAACAGGTCTCGGGTGTGGTACCTCGCGATCGGCTCGACGTAGACGCACACCCGGCCCTCGCGGGCCAGGTCGAGGCAGCCGCGCAGCAGCCCGGGGGCGCTGTGCGGATGGCTGGCGACGGCCACGGCGATCCCCGGGATGTCGCGCAGGACGGCGAGCGAGTTGTCGTTGTGGAAGTGGCCGCCGAACCCCTTCTGGTAGGCCAGCCCCGGGATCCGGACGACCATGCCGTTGTCGTACTGCCCGTCGGAGAAGAACCGCAGCGAGGCAGCCTCGCCGCGGAGCTGGTCCTCGGCGTTGTGCAGGTAGGCGAGGTACTGGAGCTCGGGCACGGGCAGGAACCCTGCGAGGCTGGTGCCCAGCGCCGTGCCCAGGACGGTCTGCTCGTCGAGCAGGGTGTCGAAGACGCGGGTCGACCCGAAGCGGTCCCGCAGCCCCCGCGTCACGCCGTACACCCCGCCCTTGACGGCCACGTCCTCGCCGAAGACGAGGACGTCGTCGTGGTCCTGCAGCTCGTCGCCGAGCGTCTGGTTGATGGCCTGCGCCAGGGTGAGCGGCCTCGGCCCAGCCGGAATCGGCGTGGCCGCGCTCCGGCGCGGCGGGTACGCCAGCGGTGCCATCACCTCGTCGCGGGTCTCGAGCTGAGGCTCCGCGCTGACCTCGAGCGACTGGACGCGGACCCGCTGCCGGACCTGCTCGTAGCGGGCCAGCACGGCCTCCACGCTCCAGTGACCGCTCTCGACCAGCGCGCGGGCGGTGCCGAGCAACGGGTCGCGAGCCAGGTCGGCCTGGATCGCCGCCGGCGAGCGGTAGGCGATCTCGACGTCCGAGCCGGCGTGGCCCATGAACCGCACGGTGCTGAGGTGGAGCACGGCGGGAGAGCGCTGGGTGCGTACGGCGGCCAGCGCCTCCTCGGTGGTCTCGAGCAGCGCGACCGGGTCGTGGCCAGGTGCCTCGAAGTACGGGATTCCCGGCAGGTGCTGCAGCACCGCGGCCGGCCAGCCCCGCGGCGTACGCGTGCTGATGCCGATGCCGTTGTCCTCGCAGACGAGCAGCAGCGGGCAGTCGCGGCGCACGTGCGTGAGGTACGCCGCCGCGTTGAAGGCGCCGGCCGCGGTCGAGTGGTTCACCGAGGCGTCGCCGAAGCTCGCGATGACCAGCGCGTCCTCCGGCCACGGCGTCTCGCGGCCCAGCACCTTCGCGAGTCCCAGGGCGAAGCCGAGCCCGACCGCACGCGGCAGGTGCGAGGCGATGGTGGAGGTCGTCGGGACGATGTGCAGCCCGGCGTGGCCGAAGACCTTGTGCCGGCCGCCCGAGATCGGGTCGGACGCGGAGCAGGTGAGGCTGCGCAGCGTCTCGCGGACCGGATCGACGCTCCCGTCCAGGTGCGCGCGGGCGGCGTAGAACGCACCCGAGCGGTAGTGCAGCAGCGCGGGGTCGGTGGTCCGCGACAGCAGGCCGATGGCGGCGTTCGACTCGTGCCCGGCCGAGCCGATCGTGTAGAAGCCGGCCCCGCGTTGCTGGAGCCAGCGAGCCGCGAGGTCGAGGTGCCGGCTCTCGACCTGTGCCTCGAAGAGGGCCTCGAGCCGACCGACGAGAACGGGTTCGACCGGCTGCGGCTCGTCCGGCGTGCCGAAGGCTTCGACGGTGCGGAGGAAGTGCTCGTCGATGGGCTCCACGGAACCCGAGGGTGGCACAGGTCCGCGGGCAGCGGACCGAGCGACGCCGCTCTCGTCAGTCAGGAGCGGACGGGGCGGCGCCGTCTGGCCAGGCACAGATGCACACGCGGTTGCCGGCGCGGTCCGCGAGGATCCAGCTCGCGGGGGCGCCGGCATCGTCGATGACGACGCCACCTGCGGCCAGGGCGGCCGCCATGCGCGCCTCGACGTGCTCGCGAGCCACGGACACGTCGACGTGCATCGCGTGGCGCAGCGGCTTGTCCGGGTTGAGCTCCTGCATCCAGACGGTCGAGCCGTGGCCGAGCGGATCGACGCCGTTGTCGTCGGAGGCCGGCGCGTAGCCGAGAACGGCGCGCCAGAAGTCGACATCGACCTCGTCGGGCTTGGCGGCCACCGCCACCTGGACCTCTTGCACTCTCGTGCGGTCGGCGACGACACCCTGCGCTCGAGCAGCCGCCGAGATGGCCCGAGCCAGGTCGATGTGCTGTTCGTCCAGGTGCCAGAGATCGCGGCTCAACCGCACGCTGAGACGGTCGTCGGCGACCGTCATGAGGACCCTCGACCCATCGATCCCGGGGATGTCTGCGAATGCGGTGGCAAGCTGCGCGGCGTCGCCGAGCGACGCAACGCTGAACACGGCGGTCGCTCCGCCGTGCAGCACCACCCAGTCGTCAACGCCTTCTGCAGCGAGGAACTCCCGCCAGCCGTGCATGCTCATGGTCGCCTCCCAGGCAGGAAGGTAATGCAGACAGCCGACGTCAGCCGCGCTCGTAGTCCTCGTCGTCGTCCGGGACCTCGAGCTCCTGCTCGAGGACGTCCGCCTCGTCGGCCTCGTCGAAGGGCGGGTGCTCGCCGGGCAGGAGCTCGTCTGGCAGGAGGTCGTCGTCGGACGGTCCGGTGGTCATGGCTTCTCCCAGGGGGTTGTGGTGACCGGGACGCCCCGGCGCTGAGCGTCCTGGAATGCCGCGGTCAGGGCCTCGCGGCCCTTGCGCCGGCCGGCGCGGTGCTCGCCGCCCTTCTCGACCGCGATGGTGAGCGTGGTGCCGGCCGCGGTCGGTTCGGCGGTGACCGCGAGCCGGGTCCGCTTGAAGTCCCAGTCGTCGGCCATCGCCACGCCGAGCCACCCGGTCAGGTCCCTCCACGAAGCACGGAAGCCGGTGGCGGTGGCGTCCTTGATCTTGAACCCCTGCGACGTCAGGGCGCCGGAGACCAGCCCGAGAGCGTCGGCCGACGGCAGGCCGAGCGTGGCGGTCATCCGGGGGCTGAAGGTCTTGCCGTCCAGCCAGTCTGCGACCTCGATCGGGGCGCTCGTCACGGCAGCGCCTCCCGGAGCGCCGCAACCTCGTCGACCAGCTCGTCGGGCAGTTCCATGACCTCGATGGTGGCACGCGACTGCGCGCGGAGTCGTACGGCGGCCGGGGACTCGTCGCCGCCGCCGAACACCTCGGCCAGGGAGGTCTGGCCGGCGTCGATCCGGCGCTGGACCGCACGCCAGTCGGGGCCGAGCTGGCCGGCGCGGGCGGCGGCAGCCCGTCGCTCGTCGCGCTCGGCGTCTTCGCGCGCGACCCGCTCGGCGTCGCGCTGGTTCTCGGCGAGGATCCCCTCCACCTGGCGCAGGAGCTGCTCCTCGCGAGTGTTCATGCCGCCGCGCTGGTGGCCGCGCCCTGGGCGAGGTCCTCGATGAGCTGGGCCTTGGTCAGGATCGACGTCTTGGCCTCGGCGAAGTCCTGGATCGCCGACGAGATGGTCTCGATCAGCGTGTTGACCCGGCGGACCCACTTGATGATGTCCTGGACGTCGCTGTAGACGGTGACCGCGCCGATCGCCCAGCCGACCACCGGTGTCGCCGCCTCGGCCGCCATCTTGAGCAGCTTGTCGGCGATCATCTTCAGCAGCTGCCCGATGCCGGCGCAGGCGAGCTTGGTGACGGTCGAGAGGGTCTTCACCAGGTCGCCGGCGTACGAGTACGCCGCGCTCAGGCCGTAGGTCGCGCCCGCGATCGTCGTCATCGCCGCGCGGAACGAGTCACCGGAGAGCCCCTGCCAGGTCTGCGGGGTGCTGGCCACCAGCCCGGCGTGGTTGCGAGTCATCCCCTGCGCGGCGTCGCCGGCGTGGTGCCAGGCCTCGGAGGCCTTGAAGATGCCCTGCCAGTCGCCCGCGAACGGGTGGAAGACGCACCGGTCGAGGATCGAGAACCCGACGAACTGCTCGGCGACCCAGTCGATGCTGCCCAGCAGGGCGCCCGCGCTCCACCGCAGGTCGGACACCGGGTTGTCGGGCGCCTGCGGCGCCACGAGGAACGACGACGCGTCGACCAGCTCGGTGACGTGCTGGGTCGAGCCCCACTGCCCGAGGTCGTGGATCAGCCCCTGGATGTCACTGACCCCGCCGCCGAGCGCCTGCGCCGTGGCCTCGCCCTTCTCCCAGAAGAACGACTCGACGTCGCCGTAGCCGTCGGGGGCGCCCTCACCCGCGGCCGGCAGCGTCGGCCCGCCGAGATCGGGGTAGTGGTCGTCCGCGCCGTCGGCGCCGAGGCGGCCGATCAGCTTGGTGAACGCATCGCCGACCTTGCCGTCCTGGTCGGCCACGTCGACCTGGGTGTCGCCGACGGCCCCGGCCATCGCCTGCTCGAGCTCGCCGAGCACGCGGGCGGCATCGGTGCCGGCAGTCACCGCGAGCCTGGACAGCGGGTCGAAGACCGAGAGCAGCAACCCGGTCGAGTCACCGATGTCCGCATGGTCCGGGAGGTACGACGCGATGCGACGGGCGTGACCTTCCTGGCGCTCGATCACCTGTTGCGACAGGGACAACGTGTCGTACTTGATCACCATCTCGGCCATGCGATCAGCCTCGCCCGATCGGGCGGAGTCCAAACCCGGGTCGGGAAATCGGTTGGCGGCTATCCCACCAGGTCGGCGTAGCGCACGGCGATCTCGGCGCCCACCCGGGCGTTCTCCCGGACCAGCGCGATGTTGGCGGTGAGGCTGCGGCCGTCGGTGAGCTCGACGATCCGGCCGAGGAGGTACGGCGTCGCGTCCCGTCCGCCGATGCCCTGGGCGTCGAGGTCGGCGAGGGCCTGGGCGATGACCGGGTCCATCTCCGACGCCGGGAGCTCGTCGGCGACGGGGATCGGGTGCGCGACCACCACTCCGCTGGTGAGCCCGAGCGACCACGCGGCGTCCATCGCGCCGGCGATCTCGCCCGGGCCGTCGGCGCGCAGCGGCGCCGCGAAGCCGCTGCTGCGCGAGTAGAACGACGGGAACTCGTCGCTGCCGTCGACGAGCACCGGCACTCCGAGGGTCTCGAGCTTCTCCAGGGTGAGGCCGATGTCGAGGATGCTCTTCACCCCCGCGCAGACCACGCACACCGGGGTCGTCGACAGCTCGGTCAGGTCGGCGCTGACGTCGAACGACGTCGCGGCACCCCGGTGTACGCCGCCCAGCCCGCCGGTCACGAAGACCCGGATCCCGGCCAGGGAGGCGAGCCGCATGGTCGCAGCGACGGTCGTGGCGCCGTGCCCCTGGCGGGCGATGATCGACGGCAGGTCGCGGACGCTGGCCTTCACCACCGACGGGTCGCTGGCCAGCAGCTCGAGGTCGTCGGGTGACAGCCCGACCTTCGGCACGCCGCCGAGCACCGCGATGGTCGCCGGCACCGCACCATGCTCGCGGACGATGCCCTCGACCTCGGTCGCCATGGCGACGTTCTGGGGGTACGGCATGCCGTGGCTGATGATCGTGCTCTCCAGTGCGACCACCGGCCGTCCGGCCGCCACCGCCTCGGCCACCTCGTCCGTCAGCTGCGATCACGGGGACATCCTGTCGCGCAGGTCGGGGACGACGGTGTGCGGGCTGGCCACGGTGACTGCCGCCGCCTCGTGGCCGTACGCCGCGGCGTCGGCCAGCGTCGCCCCCTCCATCAGCCGGTGGCAGAACGCCGCCAGCATCGCGTCGCCGGCCCCGGTCACGTCCACCGGCGCCGCGGCCGGCGCCTCGAGCTCCACCACGCCGTCGGCGGTGCTGAGCAGCGAGCCGGCAGCGCCGCGGCGTACCCACACCACCTCGACGCCGCGGGCGTGGAGCTCCTCGACGGAGCCGAGGGCAGCGAGCTCGTCCTCGTTCGGCGTGATCGCGCAGACCGGCCGGATCCCGCTCAGCAGAGGGAGGATCCGCCGCGCCTTCGCGACGCTGACCGGGTCGATGACGACGCGGACGCCGAGGGCGAGCACGGCGTCGACGGTCGTCGCCGGAAGGTTGCCGTCGACCACGACCAGGTCCGCGGACCGGAGCAGGTCGTGGTCGAGCACCTCCGGCCCGAGCGCGTCGGTGGCCGCCATGTCCGAGACCCCGGCCACCAGCTCACCGTTGGCGTCGAGCAGCGCGACGTACCGGCCCGTGCGACCGCCGCGCAGCACCGACGACACGTCCACCCCGGCCGCGGCAGTCTCCTCGAGCAGCCAGTCACCGTCGGGGTCCGACCCGACCGTCGAGACGAGGGCCACGCGCGAGCCGAGCCGTGCGAGGTTCTCGGCGACGTTGCGGCCGACGCCGCCGGGCGTCCGCACCACGGTGCCGGGGTTGCTGGTCGCGCCGACCAACGCGGCGGTGCTGCGCGCCTTGATGTCGACGTTCGCGCCACCGACGACGACAACCAGCTCCACGGCGGCAGGGTAGTCAGACCCGGGCCGCCCGGTCCCGGACCACCTCGGCCCACGGGCTCCACAGGAACCAGCTCGGCAGCTCGCGGACCAGCTTCGGTGGCCCCGAGATCTCGACGGCGCCCGACCGCACGGCGTCGGTCCACGTCAGCGGTCCGTTGAAGACGTCGCTGAACGTCGCGGTGGTCGCACGCAGCAGCACGTCGGTGTCGAAGCCCGGGTGCTGGTGGCACACGGACACCTCGCCGTGCTCGAGCACCAGCCAGACCGTCATCGGGTCGGGAGCGGTGAACACGAACTCCAGGACCACCCGGCGGTCGGGGAACCGCGCTGGGTCGGTACGGCGGTGCATCCACCACATCAGCGTGTGCGGGTCCACCTCGTGTGGGTAGAGCTCGTCGAAGAGCCACTCGACCGCCCACCGCCCGAAGGCGTCGATGATCTTCTCGAGGTCCCGCCCGGCGGGCGTGAGGTGATACTCCGACGACCACCGTTCCACCACCCCGCGCTTCTCGAGATGGCGCAGCCGCGCGGTCAGCAGGGAGCGCGAGATCCCGGGCAGTCCGCGGGCGATGTCGTTGAACCGGGTGTTGCCGAGCACCAGCTCACGCACGATGAGCGGCGTCCACCGGTCGGCGAGCACCTCGGTCGTGAGAGATACGGGACAGAACCGTCCGTACTCCGGCATGCCCCATGGTCGCACCGGGCCAGGCGGCAGTCCAGAAGTTGTACTGGCCAGGTCCAGAACCTGCACTATTCCTGCCGGGCCTCGGACGCGGACCCTCTGGGTATGACGACTCTTGACGAACCCCGTACCGACAACCTCCTCGACCGCGCCGCCGCCGTCGCGCCGGTGCTCGCCGAGCACGCCGGCCGCCACGACGTCGAAGGCAGCTTCGTGTCCGAGGCGCTCGACGCACTTCGCGACGCCGGCCTGCTGGCCGCCGCCGTGCCCACCGAGCTGGGTGGCCTGGGCGCGACCCCGCGCGAGCTGGCCGAGCTGCAGCGCGAGCTGGCGCACCACTGCGGCTCGACCGCGCTCGCGACGTCCATGCACCAACACGTCGTGTGCTTCACCGCCTGGCGCTACCGGCGCGGGATGCCCGGCGCGGAGGCGACCCTGCGGCGCGTGGCCGACGAAGGGATCCTGCTCGTGTCCACCGGCGGGGGCGACTGGACGCACCCGCGTGGTGAGGCCGTCCGCGTCGACGGCGGCTTCCGGGTCACGGCCCACAAGCGGTTCGCCAGCCAGTCCACCGCCGGCACCGTGATGTCGACGATGGCGACCTACGACGACCCGGACGAGGGTCTGCGGGTCCTCAACCTCGCCGTGCCGTTCGCCTCCGAGGGCGTCCGCGTGCTCGACAACTGGGACACCCTCGGCATGCGCGGAACCGCCAGCAACGACATCGTCCTCGAGGACGTCTTCGTCCCCGAGGAGCGGGTCCTGGCCAACCGTCCGCACGGCGTCATCGACCCGCCGCTCCAGGTGATCGGCAGCATCGCCTTCCCGATCATCTCCGCCGCCTACCTCGGCGTCGCCGAGGCGGCCTTCACGGCCGCCGTCGAGTCGGTGCGCAGGCGCGCCGACGACCCGACGATCCGGCGCCAGGTCGGCCTCATGCAGCACCGGCTGATGGTCGCGGGCTGGGCACTGGACGCCGTCCTCGACCTCGTCGGAGACGACGTGGCGCCGTCGATGGACACGCTGACCGCGGCCATGGTGGCGAAGCGCGAGATCGCCCTGGCCGGGGTCGAGGTCTGCGACCTCGCGATGGAGGTGGCCGGCGGATCGGCGTTCTTCCGCGGCTCGGTCGTGGAGCGCTCGCTACCGGGACATCCGCGCCGCCAAGTTCCACCCGACCACGCCCGAGGAGACGCTGCTGCTCGCCGCCGACCTGGCGTTCCGCGCCGGGGCCTGAGCCCCGTCGGGCGGGGACCCTAGGGCTGGTCGGCGTCCCGCCCGAGGTGGTCCTGGCAGCCGACCGCGTAGGCCTCGGCGTCCACGGCCGCAGCTTCTCGGCCTCGTCGGGACCGTCGAGCCGGAACGCGTGCAGGTGGTTGCGCGGCGAGAAGGTCTCGACCCTGGTGAACGCCTCGTCCTCCACCCGCCGCGCCAGCACGAGGTGGCCGAGCGCCCACTCCTTGCGCAGGGTGAGCTGGGCGAACGACATCCGCACCTGGAACGCGATCCGGGTCTTCTCGGGCAGCACCGTGACCGGGCCGTTCTCCTCGAGCAGGGCGAGGAACGCGGCGTACGTCGCCTTGACGGCGTCGCTGCGGCCCGCGAGGTGGTGGGTGAGGTCGAGCGGACCGCAGGCGTGGCTCTGGTGGATGTTGGCGAAGGCCCGCCCGCAGGCTGGGCAGACCCACAGCGGTGGACGCTCTGCCGGCATCGGCCCATCGTCCCGACAATGGGTCCGTGGAACCAGAGGTCGTCGACGTCGCCCTGCCAGGCGTCCGGCTGTCGTGCCTGGCGTGGGGACCGGCCGACGGTCCGCTCGTCGTGGCGCTGCACGGGTTCCCCGACACCGCGTGGACCTGGCGGCACCTCGGGCCGCACCTCGCCGCCCGCGGTAGGCGGGTGGTGGCGCCGTTCCTCCGCGGCTACGCGCCGAGCGGGCTGGCCACCGACGGCTACCACGTCGGCGCGCTGATGGCCGATGCCGTCGCGCTGCACGGCGCCCTCGGCGGCGACGAGCGGACCGTGCTGGTCGGCCACGACTGGGGTGCGATCACGGCCAACGCACTCGGGGCGCACCCCGACTCGCCGTACCAGCGCGTGGTGACCCTCGCGGTCCCGCCGCTGGGGGCGATGCAGGGGGCGCCGGTCCGGCTGACGCCGCGGCAGCTGCGGATGAGCTGGTACACGATGTTCAACCAGCTGCCGCTGCTGCCCGAGCGCACCGTCGACCGCTGGCTGCCGCGGCTGTGGCGGGACTGGTCGCCCGGGTACGACGCCGCCGAGGACGTCGCGCTGGTCCGCTCCGCCTGGCCGACCCGGGCGCACGTCGCGGCGGCGGTCGGCTACTACCGGGCGATCCGCGCGCCCTGGCGCGTGCCCCCGGCGTACCGCGCGTGGGCGCGGACGCTCAACGGCATCCCGACCGTGCCCCAGCTCGTCCTGCACGGCGCCGACGACGGCTGCATGCAGGCGGCGTATGCCGTGCACGCGTCCACCAACCTGCCGGCCACGGCGAGGTTCGAGCTGGTGTCCGGCGCCGGCCACTTCCTCCAGCTCGAGCAGCCTGAGCTGGTCAACGACCTGATCGCCGGCTTCCTCTCGGACGGCTGAGCCTCAGCGAGGAGCGCGCTGGTTGCGCTCCTCGGCGGCGAGAACCTTCCCGAGAGCGTTCGTCACCGCGACGATCTCGCGGTCGGAGAGATGCCCGGTGAAGTGCTCCTCGATGCCCGCGAGGTAGACGGGAGCAACCGCGGCCAGCCGGTGCCTGCCCTCGCTGCTGATCTGCGCGTAGGACGACCGCTTGTCGTCGGGGTTGGGGGAGCGGTCGACCAGTCCGGCGCGCTCCAGCTCCTGGACGACGCGGCTCACCCTCTCCCGGCTCACGACGGCCTGAGCGCCGAGCTCGCTCATCGTGAGTCGCCGGCCCGGCGCCGAGTTGAGCACCAGCAGGACGTCGTACCAGGTGAGCGGCAGGCCGGCGCGCGTCACCTCACGCTCGAGCGTCGGCAACAACGCGGCGTGCACTCGCAGCACGCAAGCCCAGGCCGCCACTCGGTCGATTTCCTCAGGCATGTCGACGACCGTATCAAAATGTGCGGGCGCACGCATCTTGACAGACGGTCTGCTCTGGTATTAAATGTGCGTGCAACCACACTTATCGGCACCAAGGCCGAGGTGAACCAGAAGGAGAAGAGTCATGACCACCAACACCACCACCCCCACCCGGTACCGTCGACGGCGTCACCGTTCCGGCCGCCGGACTGTGGGAGATCGACCCGGGGCACGCCGACGTGGCGTTCGTCGGCCGGCACTTCATGATCACCAAGGTCCGCGGCCGCTTCACCGACATCCGCGGTTCCGTGAAGGTCGCCGAGAGGTTCGCCGACTCCAGCGTCGACGTCGTCATCGGCATGGCCAGCGTGGAGTCCGGCAACGCGGACCGCGACGCGCACATCAAGTCGGCCGAGCTGTTCGACGTCGAGCAGTTCCCGGAGGCGACGTTCCGCAGCAAGAGCGCGCAGTGGAACGGCACCCACGGTGTCGTCCTCGGCGACCTGACGATCCACGGCGTGACCCGTGAGGTCCCGCTCGAGGTGACCTTCGAGGGCCACGCCCGCGACCCCTGGGGCGGAGAGCGGTCGATGTTCTCGGCTCGCACGACGGTGAACCGCGAGGACTTCGGCATCACCTGGAACGTCGCGCTCGAGGCCGGCGGAGTCCTGGTCAGCAAGGAGATCCGCATCGAGATCGAGGTCGAGACGGTCCTGCAGCCCGCCGAGTGACCACACCCACGGGGCCCCGTGCGGTTTTCCGCACCGAGACCGCCGGAAGACCGTGCGGCTCACCTGTCGCGACGTGCGGCCCGCCCCATGTCTCGCGACACCTCGAAATTCCTACCTTCGCTTCATGCCCAGCACACCACTGTCCGCATCCCGCAAGACCAACCATCAAGGAGTCACCATGTCCAACGTCCTCTACCGCATCGGCCACTTCGCCGGCCGCCACCCGTGGCGCGTCATCGGCGCCTGGGTCGTCGTCGCGGTCTCGATCGTCATGCTCAACGCCGCCGGCGGAGGCGCCTACGACGAGACGTTCAGCCTGCCCGGCTCGGAGTCGCAGGCCGCGGCCGACGCCATCCAGGAGCGCTTCCCGCAGGAGACGCTGTACGCCTCGAACATCATCTTCCACTCGGAGGACGGCCTCACCGGCCGTGACCAGAAGGCCGCGATCCAGCAGGCCGTCGAGCAGCTCGGCCGCCGGCCCGCACGTGATCGCGGTGAGCAGTCCCTACGACCCACGTGGTCCCACCCTCAGCGAGGACGGGCAGACCGCCTTCGCGACGGTCGGCTTCGACCTCGAGAAGATCGGCAGCGCCGAGTTCGACGCCGCCGAGGAGGCTCTCCAGGTCGTCCGTGACGCGGGCATCCAGGTCGAGTACGACGGTGGTCTCGGCTACGCGAACGAGTCGGCCGGCGGCAACAGCGAGATGATCGGCATCCTGTTTGCGATCGTCATCCTTGCGATCGCCTTCGGCTCGCTGGTCGCCATGAGCCTGCCGATCGCGACGGCCCTGGGGGCCATCGTCGGTCGGAAGCAGCACCATCGGGATCATGGCCGGCCTCGTGGCCGTCCCGAAGATCACCGGCGTGGTCGGCCATGATGCTCGGCCTCGGTGTCGGCATCGACTACGCGCTGTTCATCCTGTCCCGGCACCGCCAGAACCTGGCCGCCGGCCAGTCCGTGCCCGTGGCCATCGGTCGCGCCAACGCGACCGCGGGTCTGTCGGTGCTCTTCGCCGGCGTCACGGTGATCGTCGCGATCCTCGGCCTCAAGGTCTCCGGCGTGCCGATGATGGAGATGATGGGCTACGGCTCCGCGATCATGGTCGCCGTCGTCATGGTCGCCTCGATCACGCTGCTGCCCGCGATGCTGGGCGTCGTCAAGCACCGCGTCAACAGCGCCCGGGTCCCGTTCGTCAAGCAGAAGCCGGCCTACGACCCGAACGCCGCTTCGGCACGCTGGGCCGCACGGGTCGTCGCCAAGCCGGTGCGCTACGGCGTCGGCGGCAGCCGTGGTCCTCGGCGTTCTCGCGGTTCCGGTGTTCTCCATGCACCTCGGGTTCGCCGACGCGGGCAACGACGCTCCGTCCTCGACCACTCGCAAGGCCTACGACCTGATGGCCGACGGCTACGGCCCCGGCACCAACGGTCCGCTCCAGGTGGTGGTCGACAACGGCGGTGAGACGATCCCCGAGGCGACTCTCGACAGGGTCGTCCAGGGTCTCGCCGCCCAGAGCCGGCGTGGCCTCGGTGGACACTCCGGTGACCAACGACGAAGGTGACCTCGCGATCATCGGGGTGACCCCCACGACGGCTCCGCAGGACGCCCGCACCGACGAGCTGCTCGTGCACCTTCGCGAGGACACCATCCCCGCGGCGGTGGACGGCACCGACGTCGAGGTGTCGATCACCGGCTCGACCGCCCTGACGTCCGACGTGTCGTCGCGGCTGCAGCAGCGGATGCCGTGGTTCCTCGGCGCCGTGATCGGCCTGTCGTTCCTGGTGCTGATGCTCGTGTTCCGCTCGGTGCTCGTGCCGCTGAAGGCCGCCGTGCTGAACGTGCTCGGTGTCGGCGCGGCGTACGGCGTCATCGTCGCGGTCTTCCAGTGGGGCTGGGGCGCGAGCCTGATCGGCGTCCACGAGAACGTGCCGATCATGCCGCTGGCGCCGATGCTGATGTTCGCGATCCTGTTCGGCCTCTCGATGGACTACGAGGTGTTCCTGATGAGCAGGGTCCGCGAGCAGTACCTGAAGCACTTCGACCCGCGGCGTGCCGTGGTCGAGGGCGTCGGCTCGACCGCTCGGGTGATCACCAGCGCCGCGCTCATCATGATCAGCGTCTTCGCGTCCTTCATCCTCGACCTCGAGGTCACGACCAAGATGTTCGGCATCGGCCTGTCGGTCGCCGTCTTCCTGGACGTCACGCTGGTCCGGATGATCCTGGTCCCGGCGGCGATGAGCCTGCTCGGGCACTGGGCGTGGTGGCTGCCGGCCTGGCTCGAGCGTCGGCTGCCGACGATCGACATCGAGGGTGGAGACCACGACGGCGAGGTGCAGCAGCCTGCTGCTGCCGAGCCGGAGCGTGAGCTCGTCCTGGTCTGATCGCACCCCTGCAGCAAGCTGCGGCCGGTCCCTCTCGGGGCCGGCCGCAGCGTCGTTAGGGTGGCCCGCGTGCGCGGCGCGGTGCTCGTGGAGGGCGAGAGCGACCGCGAGGCGGTGTTGGCGCTGGCCGGCAAACGCGGGGTGAGGCTGACCGACCGGGGCGTCGAGGTGGTCGCGATGGGTGGGATCACCAACATCGCGAGGTACGTCGCCGAGCTGGCGCCCACGCATCGGCTGACCGGGCTGTACGACGCGGCGGAGGAGCGGTTCGTCCGCAGCGGGCTCGAGCGCGCCGGGCTCGCGCCGAGCCCCCGGCCCGGACGGGCTCGCCGCGCTCGGCTTCCACTCGTGCGACCGGGACCTCGAGGACGAGCTGATCCGGGCCCTCGGCGTGGCTGCGGTGCTCGCCGTCGTCGACGCGCAGGGGGACCTCGCCCACCTCCGCGGCCTGCAGCAGCAGCCGGCCCAGCGCGACCGGCGGCCCGAGGACCAGCTGCACCGGTTCTTCGGCTCGGGGTCGGGGCGGAAGATCCGCTACGGCCGCCTCCTGGTCGAGGCCCTGTCGGACGACGCGGTGCCGGTACCCCTCGAGCGGCTGCTCGCCGACGCGCTGGCGTAGCCAACCGAGCCACGCAAGAAGGCGACGGCTCCCGAACGCAGCCACCCCCCACCGGGGCTGCGGCGAACATGGGGATGGGAGCCGTCGCCGGACCGAGGGACCTCTCGGAACATCGAGAATTCTAGGGCTGGCCGGACTGGCCTTCCATACCTCCGTTGGGGTACGTCGTCCCGCGTGCGACCAGCCCTCCGGACTCGTCGTCGTCGGCAACCACGACCGCGAACCCCGCCGCCCGGAGCGCCGCGCTGGTGCCGTCGAGCTGGCTCCGGCCGGTCTCCACCAGCACGTGGCCGCCCGGCCGCAGCCACGCCGGAGCCTCGGCGATCACCCGGCGTTGCACCGCGAGCCCGTCGGCACCGCCGTCCAGCGCGACGCGGTGCTCGTGGTCGCGGGCCTCACGCGGCATCAGCGCGATCGCGTCGGTCGGGACGTACGGCGCGTTGGCCGCCACCACGTCCACCTCGCCGCGGAGCCCGGTCGGCAGGGCGGCGTAGAGGTCGCCCTCGAAGACCCGCTCCGCCGGCAGGTTGCGCCGGGCACAGGTCACCGCTGCCGGGTCGACGTCGACGGCGTACACCTCCACGCCGGGGACCCGGGCGAGCACGGCCGCGGCGATCGCCCCGACGCCGCAGCCGAGGTCCACCACCACCGATCCGGGCCGGACCAGCGCCACCACCTCGTCCACGAGCAGCGCGGTGCGCTGCCGCGGCACGAACACCCCTGGCGCCACCGCGAGCCGGAGCCCGCAGAACTCCACCCAGCCGAGCAGCGGCTCCAGCGGCTCGCCGGCAGCGCGTCGAGCCGTCAGCGTCTCCAGCTCCTCGGCGGACGCCGCCGCCTCGGCGAGCAGCTCCGCCTCCTCCTCGGCGAACACGCACCCGGCCGCGCGGAGCCGCCGCACGAGGCGGTCGAGCTCGTCAGCAGACAGGCGCACGCTCCGCATCATCGCTGGCCTCGTCGCGGCGTACGACCGCGAACACGAACCAGCGCATCGCGCAGTACATGAAGATCCCCTCGCAGGCACCCGCCGCCAGCCTGGCGACCTGGTACGGGACGCCGACCGCCGCCAGCCCGGTCGTCACGCCGAGCAGCACGACACCGAAGTTCACGGCGACCGCGCCGGCGTACCGCAGGGTCTCTGGACCGAGCGGGGCGTGGGACCGGAAGTTGAGCACCCGGTTGAGGACGTAGTTGACCGAGAGCGCGACGGCGTAGCCGATCGTGACCGCCACGGGCAGCGGCCAGCCGAGGCCGCTCCGCACGGCCGTGAGGAGCGCGAGGTCGAGCCCGAACGTGAACGCGCCGATCAGCAGGTAGCGGATCAGGGTCGGCGAGAGCACGCACGGACGCTAGGGACGACAGGTGAACGGCGGGACAACGTCAGCCACCCGGGCGGAGACGCCCCGTCCGGCGCGCCCACACCTCGAAGACCACCGTGCAGAACGGCGGCACCGACGCGACCAGCGCGAGCAGCCCGACCGGCAGCGACCAGCGCTGCGACCGCCAGGTCAGCAGCGTGACCACCACGTAGGTGAGGAAGACCGTGCCGTGGATCGGCCCGAAGACCTGCACGCCACGCTCGCCGGCGTCGACGACGTACTTGAAGAACATGCCGGTCAGCAGGCCCAGCCAGCTGAGCGCCTCGGCGACCGCCACGACGCGGAACGCCGTCACGACGCCCCGGCCCGCGCGGGCGGGATCCTGGGCGCGCAGCCAGAGCAGGCCGGCGACGGGGAGGACCACGGGCACGAAGCCGTAGCCGATGCCGTAGTCCGACCAGACCGTGGCGTCGGGGAACCAGTCGGGCTCGACCAGGCTCAAGGTGCCGACGGTGAGGACGCCGGCCAGCTCGATCCAGAGCATCCGCGAGGCGAACGCCGTGTGGCCCTCGGAGGCCCGCCGGATCGCCAGCCAGCCGAGCGCGTAGGTCACGGCAGCGAGCAGCGACAGGACGTAGGCGAACGGCGCCTCGTCCGCCTTGGTCGCGAGCTGGACCAGCGACCGGGCACCGGCGGCCACCGTGAACAGGGCGTAGAGCAGCAGCAGCACCTGGTGCGCGCCGGAGCGCGAGGTGGCGGGCGGGGCGGGTTCGGCCTCGCCATGCTCGAGCCGGGTCACAGCGTCATCACGATCCGCACACTCACGACCGCGACCGTCGCCGCGGCGACACCGATCACGCCCAGCGACCAGACGCCGTGGTCGTCCTGCACCGAGCGCAGCGCCAGCGGCATGATGCACACCGAGGCGATCAGGTAGCCGACCTGGGTGCTGACCTCGTCCGGCTTCTGGCCCGACAGCAGTACGCCGAACCCGGCCACCGCCCGGAGCACGACCAGCGCCTCCAGCATCCAGGCCATCGACGCCAGCCACGGCGGCCGCTCGCGCCAGCGGTACGCGGCGTAGCCGGCGACCAGTGCCACCAGGACGGCGTACCCGACCACGACCCAGCTGATCTGGTCGAGGACGGCCACCCGGCCATTGTCACGGACCGTGCCGCGCCGCCTGCCAGCAGCCCTCCCGCCAAACTGAAACGTGTTCTAGCCTTCGGTCGTGTCTCCTGACGTGTTCGCTCCTGCGCGCCTCGGGCCGGTCACGCTGCGCAACCGGACGGTGAAGGCGGCGACGTTCGAGGGCCGGACGCCGGACGGGCAGGTCACCGACGCGCTCATCGACTACCACCTCGCGGTGGCGCGGGGCGGGGTCGGGCTGACCACGGTCGCCTACCTCGCGATCGCGCCGGAGGGGCGCACCCACCGCGAGCAGATCGTGGTCGGCCCGGACACCGAGAAGGGGCTGGCCCGGCTCGCGGACGCGATCCATCAGACCGGCGCGAAGATCGCCGGCCAGGTCGGCCATGCCGGTCCGGTCGCGAACGGCCGCTCGAACGGCGTCCATGCCCTGAGCGCGAGCCGGATGCCGAGCCCGCTGTCGATGCAGATGGTCCGTCCCGCCTCGGAGCAGGACCTGGCTCGCATCACCGCGGCGTACGTCGACACCGCGCGCACCCTGGTGCGGGCCGGCTTCGACGTGCTCGAGCTGCACATGGCGCACAGCTACCTGATCTCGTCGTTCCTCGCGCCCGGGCTCAACCGCCGCAAGGACGGGTACGGCGGAACGCTCGAGAACCGGGCCAGGCTGGCCCGGCAGGTGGCCCGCGCGGTGCGGGACGAGGTCGGCTCGGCGGTCGCGGTCACCGCGAAGGTCAGCGTGAGCGACGGCTTCCGCGGCGGCGTGACCACCGAGGAGAGCCTGGACGTCGCCGCGATGCTGGAGGCCGACGGCCACCTCGACGCGCTCCAGCTCAGCGGCGGCAGCTCGCTGATGAACCCCATGTACCTGTTCCGCGGCGAGACCCCGACCAAGGAGTTCGCCGCCGCGATGCCGCTGCCCGTGCGGCTGGGCATGAGGACGCCGATCGGCAAGAAGTTCCTCAAGGAGTACGAGTTCCACGAGGCCTACTTCCTCGACAAGGCCCTCCGCTTCCGCGAGCGGCTCTCGATGCCGCTGATGCTCCTGGGCGGCATCAACCGCCGCGACACCATGGAGAACGCCATGGTGCAGGGGTTCGACTTCGTCGCCATGGGCCGGGCCCTGCTCCGCGAGCCCACGCTGGTCAACGAGCTCATCGCCGGCCGGCAGTCCGACGGCGTCTGCATCCACTGCAACCGCTGCATGCCGACCATCTACACCGGCACCCGGTGTGTGGTGCTCGACCCGGTCTGATCGGGGCTGACGGGATACCCGGGTACCCGGGGAAACCAGACGATCTGGGGTGTTGCAATGGCTGAGATCGTCAGGGATACCCGGGTACCCGGGTATCCCAACCGCGGTTCCCTTCCCACAAACTAGAACCTGTTCTAGTCTGCCCGCATGGGTCAGGTCATCCCCGAGAAGCCGCTGCGCGTCGTCGTCTGGTCGACGGGCACCATCGGCCGGCACGCGATCGCGGGCGTCGACGCCCACCCGGACCTCGAGCTGGTCGGCGTGTGGACGTCGACCGACGCCAAGGAGGGCAGGGACGCCGGTGAGCTGGCCGGGCTCGGGCGCGAGCTCGGCATCAAGGCGACCACCGACCGGGACGCGCTGATCGCCCTGGCGCCGGACGCGATCGTGCACACGGCGATGGCCGACGACCGGGTCTTCGAGTGCATCGACGACCTGACGTCGTTCGTCGAGGCCGGCATCAACGTCACCAGCAGCGGCCCGGTGCTGCTGCAGTGGCCGGAGGAGATCCTGCCGCCGGAGATGATCGCGAGGATCGAGGACGCCTGCGCCAGGGGCAACGCCTCCATGCACATCAACGGCATCGACCCGGGGTTCGCCAACGACGTGCTGCCGCTGGTGATGACCAGCCTCAGCCAGCGCATCGACGAGGTCCGGGTCATGGAGATCTGCGACTACTCGACCTACTACCAGCCCGTTGTCATGAACGACATCTTCGGCTTCGGCAAGCCGATGGACGAGGTCGGGATGATCTTCCATCCCGGGATCCTGACCATGGCCTGGGGCAGCGTGGTCCGGCAGATCGCGGCCGGCCTGGACGTCACCCTCGACGAGCCGCTCACCGAGGAGGTGGACCGCCGCCCGGCCGAGTGGGACACCGAGAGCGTGAGCGGAGATGTGGCCAAGGGGACGATGGGCGCGGTGAAGTTCGCCGTCGTCGGCAAGGTCGACGGCGTTCCGCGGGTGGTGCTCGAGCACATCACCCGCACCGACCCCGAGCAGGTCCCCGAGTGGGAGAAGCCGCCGGAGGGCTCGGACGGCTGCTACCGGATCAAGATCACCGGCGAGCCGATGATGAACGTCGACTTCACCCACCACGGTGAGCACGGCGACCACAACGTCTCCGGGATGATCACCACCGCGCAGCGGATCATCAACGCGCTGCCGGCAGTGGTCGCCGCCGACCCCGGCATCGTCCGCGCCATCGACCTCCCGCTCGTCACCGGCCGCGGGCTGGTGAGCAAGTGAGCATCCTCGACCGGTTCGCCGTTCCCGGAACCAGGCGGCGATCGTGACCGGCGCCGGGCGCGGCCTCGGTGCTGCGACGGCCGTGGCCCTCGCCGAGGCGGGCGCAGACGTGCTCATCTCGGCCCGCACGACCGACCAGCTCGACGCAGGTCGCCGAGCCAGGTGCGAGCGACCGGACGCCGGTGCGAGGTGGTCGCCGCCGACCTCAGCGACCTCGACGCGGTCGCCGGGCTCGCCCAGACGGCGTACGACGCGTTCGGCCGGCTCGACACCGTCGTCAACAACGTCGGCGGCACCTTCCCGCGGGCCTTCCTCGACACCAGCAACGGCTTCCTCGACCGCGCGTTCAGCTTCAACGTCACCACGGCGCACGCGCTCACCCGGGCGGCGGTGCCGCTGATGCTCAAGAACGCCGACGGCCAGCAGTCCGTGGTGACGATCAGCTCGATGATGGGCCGCACCGCGGACCGCGGCTTCGTCGCCTACGGCACCGCCAAGGCAGCGCTGGCGCACTGGACCAGGATGGCCGCACAGGATCTCGCACCGAGGATCCGGGTCAACGGCATCTATGTCGGCTCGATCCTCACCAGCTCGCTGGAGTACGTCGCGTCGCAGCCCGAGCTGATGGACCAGCTGGAGTCCAAGACGCCGCTGGGCCGGGTCGGCGAGCCCGAGGACATCGCGGCGGGAGTCCTCTACCTCGCGTCGAAGGCGGGCCAGTACGTCACCGGCAAGCTGATCGAGGTCGACGGCGGCATCCAGCAGCCGACCATGGACCTCGGCCTGCCGGACCTGTCAGCGGCCCCGGAGAAGTAGCCGCCCCAGCACGCCGACGGTCAGCACGCCGAGCCCGGCCACCAGGGAGGTGACCGGCAGCGTGACGACCAGGGTCAGGCAGCCCACCAGACCGAGGACGTTGACCGCCCGCGGCCAGCGACGCTGCTCGGCCGGCTGGCGCAGCGCGGACAGGTTGGCGACGGCGTAGTAGAGGAGCACGCCGGTCGAGGAGAACCCGATCGCACCGCGCAGGTCGGTGACCAGCACCAGCGCGACGACCGCGACGGCGACCGCGAGCTGCGCGCGCCGGGGCACCTGGTGGGCCGGGTCGACCGCGGCCAGGGGCGGCGGCAGGTCGCGCTCGCGGGCCATCGCCAGCGTGGTCCGGCTGACTCCGGCGAGCAGCGCGAGCAGCGCACCGAGCGCGGCGGCCGCCGCCCCGACCCGCACGATGGGCGCGGCCCAGCTCGCACCGGCGACCTCGACCGCCGTCACAAGCGGGGTCGTCGCGTCGGCGAGGTCGTCGCTGCCGAGGACGAACAGCAACGCGAGGGCGACTGCTGCATAGAGCGCGATGGCGATGCCGAGCGCGACCAGCACGGCGCGGCCGAGCTGCTCGGGGCGGCGTACCTCCTCGGCCAGCGTGGCGATCCGGGCGTACCCCGCGAACGCGAAGAACAGCAGCCCGGCCGACTGCAGGACGCCGTACGCGCCGCCGTGCAGCTCCAGGTCCGGCAGCGGGCGGGAGCCGGCCGCCGAGGTCCACGCGATCGCCACGGCCAGGGCCAGGACGACGAGCGTGAGGCCGAGCAGGACCCGGGCCACGGTCGCGGTGCGGGTGACCCCGCCGAGGGTGGCGGCGGTCAGCGCCAGGACGGCGACCGCTGCGACCAGCCGCTGCACCCAGGGATCGGCCGGCACGGCGTACGCCGCGAAGGTCGCCGCCATCGCCGCGCAGGACGCGGTCTTGCCGACCACGAAGCTCCATCCCGCGAGGAACCCCCACCACTCGCCGAGCACCTCACGGCCGTAGACGTACGTTCCGCCCGAGGTCGGGTAGGTCATCGCCAGCTGGGCCGACGCGACCGCGTTGCAGATGGCGACCACGGCGGCGATCGCGAGTCCGATCAGCAGCCCGGCCCCGGCCGCGCCGGCCGCGGGGGCGAACGCCGAGAACACCCCGGCGCCGACCATGGCGCAGAGCCCGACGACCACGGCGTCGCCGGTGCCGAGCCGCCGCGCCAGCGGCCCCGAGACCGGTGTGGTCACGGCGGGGAGCCGGAGTCCAGGGCCACCCGCAGCCGTTCGGCCGTGGCCAGCGTCGCCGCCTCGTCCGGCTCGATGTGGAACACCGAGTCCACGAGGTACCGCGGACCGCGGGTGGCCGCGTCGGCGGGCCAGGGCAGCAGCCAGAGATGGAAGTGTGGGTAGCGGTCCATCGTCGACCACTGGTAGACGCGGGCGCAGCCGGTCGCCTCGCGGATCGCGCTCAGCAGTCGCCCCGTGACCCCGGCGAAGGTGGCTCGCTCGGTGGCGTCGAACCCGGCCTGGTCCGCGACGTGGCGGCGAGCCTCGAGGACCACTGTGCCCGGGACGGCGTACGACGCGGGAGCGGCGCCGGCCCGCCAGGTGTCGTCCTCGAGCAGCCAGCCGCCGGGTGGCGGGTCGGTGCGGTCGGCGTCGTCGCAGAACCAGCAGGCCTCGGTCATGGCTCGAGTCTGCGGCCGGCGCCGGGCACCGGGCTTGACCGATTTAGCCCACCTGGCGGTTGAACCACGGCTTGGGATCACCCCAGCCCAGGTCTGTGATCCCGAACTGGCGCAGCTTCGAGACGGCCAAGAGCCGGTGGTGGGCGGCGAAGGTGAGCACATGCGCGACCATCGCGCCGTAGGTCATCACCACCGGCTCGGGCGCGAACGCGTCGACGAAGGTCTCGTCGAACCTGCCCTCGTCGGCCACCTCGCGCACCTGCGTCACGAAGTCCGGGCCGGTCGTGGCCAGCCGGCGCCGCATCGACGCGACCGACTCGTGGCGCTCGACCGCGAAGTCGTACTCGCGGTCGGCCATCGCCGCGCACCACATCGCCATCTGCCCGATCAGCCGGGACAGGGCCCAGCGCACCGACTCGCCGTCGATCCCCTCGACCAGTCCGTCGAAGGGGTCGTCCAGCTGCTCGTCGGTCAGCCCCGCGGCGCGGTCGACCAGTTGGTCGACCACCCAGACGTGGTGCTCGACCATCTCGACCACGAGGTCCATGCTGTCCATCCTGTGTCGGGCCGGTAGCCGCAGGCCACCGGGCGGGTGGAAGTGCACGCCGTTCGGCGACGCGATCCGGAACCGGGCCGGCCGACGTCGCCAGACAGAAGGTGCGACGCCGTACTCCCGGCGGAACGCGCGGGTGAACGCCTCGTGGGAGGAGTAGCCCGCCTCGACCGCTATGTCGAGCAGGGTCGCGTCCGTGGTGGTCATCCGGTGCGCCGCACGCTCCAGGAGGATGCGGGCTCGGAACCGGGTCGGCGACTCCCCGGCGATCGCCATGATCACCCGCTCGAAGTGGAACCGGGACAGGTGCGCGGCGGCGGCCATGTCCTCGGCCCGGGTCGGCATCGTGTCCAGGTCGGCGCCCAGCCGGTCGACGAAGGCCACGAACCGGTCGGTCACCCCATCCGGCTCCCGACCTGCTCCGCGGCCGCGAGCAGCTCCTCGTCCGGGACGTTCGGCAGGACGTCCTCCCACAGGGGCAGCATCGCACCCGCGGCCTCCACCATGCCGAGCGGCCGCGGCAGGAACCACACGTGGAAGTGCGCCCCGCCGTCGCCCCAGCGGTAGAGGTGCACCCGGCCGACGTCGCCGCGCGCCAGGATCGCGCGCTCGACGCGGGCGCACAGGTCGCCGAAGGTGGCCGCCGCACCGGGAGGCAGGTCCTGGAATGAGTCGACGTGCTCGCGGGAGGCGACCCACACCGCTCCCGGCAGGCTGCCGCCGACCGGGGGGTGCACCGTCCAGTGCTCGTCGGACCAGACCGCCGCGGTGCTGGCGCCCGTGCAGACGCTGCACGGCTCGCCACCCGCCTCGCCCCGGCGCGGCGGCTCCGGAACGGTGGCCGGTGCCGGCGTGCGCGGCACCAGAGGCTCCTCGAACGGGATCGTCATGCCCCGAGGGTGCGCCCTTGGTGGCCGGGTCCGCTTGATCTACGTTGCGCCCTCTAGGGTCGGATCCATGACCTCGTCAACCACCCCCACGGCATACGCCGTCTCGCCGGACTCCGGCGAGCACTGGACCGCCGAGGGCGCGTGGGAGGTCGCGGACGGGATCCACCGGATCCCGCTGCCGCTGCCCATGGACGGGCTCAAGGCGATCAACGTCTACGTCATCAGCACCGACGACGGGCTGGTCCTCGTCGACGGCGGCTGGGCGATCCCGGAGGCGCGCGAGCTGCTGGACCGGTGCCTGCGTTCGATCGGGTCCGGGTTCGGCGACATCCGCCGGTTCCTGGTCACCCACATCCATCGCGACCACTTCACGATGGCGACCGTGCTGGGCCACGAGCTCGGGGCCGACGTCGCGCTCGGCATCGACGAGAAGCCCGGGCTCGACCTGTTCCACCACGAGTTCGACGAGCACACCGAGAACCCGTTCGCCCGGGTCCTCGTCACCGCGGGGGCGGCCGACCTCGCGCGGCTCTGGAACGAGGGCCGCGCCGACCAGGAGCTCCCCGACCTGACGCTGTGGCAGTACCCCGACACCTGGCTCGAGGGCGACTTCCCCATCCCGGTGGGCGCCCGCACCCTCGACGCCGTCCACACGCCGGGCCACACGCCCGGTCACTACGTCTTCGCCGACCAGTCGGACGGGCTGCTCTTCGCCGGTGACCACGTGCTGCCGACGATCACACCGTCCATCGGCTTCACCGTGCCGCCGACGCCGCAGCCGCTCGGTGACTTCATGGCCTCGCTCACCAAGGTCCGGGCCCTGCCCGACCTGCGGATCCTGCCCGCCCACGGCCCGGTCGCGCCGTCCTCGCACGCCCGGGTCGACGAGCTGCTGGTGTTCCACGAGAACCGGCTCGAGCGCTGCGTCGCCGCCCTCGCCGCCGGGCCCCTCAACTCCGTCGAGGTCGCCGGCCACCTCGGCTGGACCCGTCACGAGCATGCGTACGACGAGCTCGACGTCTTCAGCAGGGGCATGGCCGCGATGGAGACCAAGGCCCACCTCGAGCTGCTGGTGGCCCGCGGCCAGGCGACCCGGTCAGAGGATGGAGACGGCGTCGTGACCTTCGCCCCTGCCGGCTGAACCAGACCGCCCCGGCCCGGGGATCTCAGGCAATCCCTGACGATCTGGGCCGTTGCAACACCTGAGATCGTCAGGGTTACCCGGGTACCCGGGTAACCCTGCAAAGCCTCAGCCCGGCAGCGGCAGGTGGTACACCCGGTCCGCGTTGAACGAGCTGACCCACGCCTCGCCGCCGGCCAGCGCGAGGTCGAGGTTGGCGCGGTCGTTGAGCGCGTCCTCCTCGCCGAGCACGGTCTCGCTCGTGACGGTGCGCCGTGGCCGGGTCGACCAGGACCAGCCGCGGCCCCTGCTCGGCCACCACCACGAGCCGGCCGTCGGGAGTCGCCGCGACCGAGTCGGGTGAGCCCTCGACGGCCACCGAGTCGACGGGCTGCCAGGGTGGTCGCGTCGAGAGCGACGAGCTCCTCGGACAGGGTGCACGTGACCCACACCTTCCCGTCGAGCACCGCCATCGCCTGTGGTCCGTCGCAGACGGCCTCGGAGGTGGTGACCGCGTTCGTCTTCGGGTCGACGCGCAGGATCATGTCGTCGGCGTAGTGCGCGACGTACATCGCATCCGGGCCCGCCTCGACCAGCCGGGCGCCGACCTCCAGCTTGATCTCGTCGCTGACCGCGTTGGTGCCGGGGTCGATGCGCAGCAGCTTCCCGGCGTCCTGGGCGACCACCCAGATCGAGTCGAACCCGGCCGCCACCCCCTCCGGCCCGGCGCCGGTCCTGATCGTCGCGACCACCTCGCCGGTGGCCGGGTCGAGCCGCAGCAGCTCCTTGCCGTCGAACGACGTCACCCAGACCGATCCGTACGCCGCGGTGGTCCGCAGCGGCACGCCCGGTACGTCGACGGTCAGGTCGGGCTCGGTGGCGCCCGCGGGGATCCGCAACACGGTCTCGCTCTGCGCGCCCACCACCCACACGGCGCCGTCCTCCGTCGTGGTCAGACCGACCGGGCCGGTGGGGGTCTCGACGTACGGCGCCACCTCGACCGGCGCCTCGGTCACGGACGCCTCGGACGGCTCGGTCGCGGACGGCTCGGCCGCCTGCGGGTCCGGCTCCGAGTCGGAGCAGGCGGTGATCGCGAGCAGGGCCATGAGCGCGATGCAGACACGGAGCATGGCCGAACGGTAGAGCAGGTGTCGAAATATTTCGACACCCCTAGCGCAAGGGGAACGCCTTCGCCGCCTGAGCGAGCTGCTCGAAACCCTCGGGTCGCAGCCGGTAGACGTTCGCCTCGCCGGCCGTGACGGAGAGATCGACCAGCCCGGACCCACGCAGCAGCGCGAGGTGGTGGAGCAGCGTCGTCCGGGGCGCACCGAGGATGTCGCACAGCTCCGGCAGCGACCGTGCGCCGCCCTTCATCAGCTGCAGCAGCCGCATCCGGGTCTCGTCGCCGAGCGCCCGTCCGAGGTCCCGCAACCGGACGGACTCGCCGAGCGGCGGGTGCACGATCACGGTCCGGTCAGGCTGTCCGAACTCGACCACGATGGGTGCGACCTGGGGCGAGGTCACCAGCACGACGTGGTCGAGCACGCCGGGCCCGTAGTGGAGCCCTGGGGCCACCTCGTCGAGCAGCCGCTCGGGTCCTGCCTCCTCGAGCCGGTCGCGTACCGGGGTCAGGACCGGCGCACGCTCGGCGGGGCCGGGGAGCGTGTCGAGCACGCCGAGACAGGTGTGGCGCAGGTCTGCAGCACTCGCCCGAGTCAGCCACCGAGAGGTCTGGGTGCCGTCGCCGAGCAAGGTCTCCCGCAGCCCGTCGGCGGGCAGCTCGGCCACCGCGTGGCGGAGCGCTTCGACCGACCAGGCGCCGCGGACCCGGGTCAGCGGACCGAGCAGGCGGATCCAGCCCGTGCGGCCGATCCGACCGGCGTCGCGGACGAGCGAGCGCCCGCCGGCGGCCAGCGCCGCGTCGTACGCCGTCTCGCCGTGGGTCAGCACGGCCCGCCAGTCCGGGTCGGCGACCGCCATTGCCGCCATCAGCCACTCGACGCCGGTGCCGGCGCCGACGCGCACCTTCACTGCGCGCGCCGCACCATCGGCAGGTGCGGGATGCCGTCCTCGAGGAACTCCTCGCCGCCGACCTCGAAGCCGAAGCCGGCGTACCACCCGGCCAGGGGTGCCTGCGCGTCGAGCACGACGTCGCGGTCCGGGCAGACCTGGAGCGCGGCCTGCAGCACCTGGTCGGCCCAGCCCTGGCCGCGCACGGTGCGGTGCAGCGCCACCCGGCCGATCCGCCACGAGCGACCCTCGTCGATCACCCGCGCGCAGCCCAGCACGACGCCCTCGTCGTCCTCCATGACGACGTGGCGGGTCTCGGGGGCGAGGTCGAGACCGTCGAGGTCGGCGTACGCCGCCTCCTGCTCGACCACGAAGACGTCCTGGCGCAGCTTCCAGAGGCTGTACGCCGTGAGCGGGTCGAGCGCGCCGAAGGGAACGGCCGAGATCTTCACTTCAGGAACTCCAGGGTCTGCCGCCAGGCCCGGCTGGCCTCGGGGAGGAAGGGCAGGATCGGGAAGACGTGGATCAGCCCCGGCTCCTCGACGTACGTGAGCGGCCAGCCGGCCTCCTCGGCCCGGCGGACGAGCAGCTTCCCGCCCGGCCAGAGCGAGTCGCGGGTGCCGAAGAACATCAGCGCCGGCGGCAGCCCGGCGAGGTCGCCCAGTGCGGGGGAGACCTCGGGCCGGTCGAGCTCGTCGGGCGAGCCGGCCCACCACTCGGCGTACGCCTGCATCTTGCCGATGAACAGCCACGGGTCGTCCTTGGTGACCTCGTGGGTCTCCTGGGTGCTGATCGTCAGGTCGACCCAGGGCGAGATCAGCAGCAGGTGGGCGGGCTGCGGCCCGCCGCGGTCGCGCAGGGTCAACGCCACGGCGAGGGCGAGGCCGCCGCCGGCCGAGTCGCCGGCGATGGTCACTTCTTCCGACGAGGTCAGCAGCCGCTCGACGAGGTCGACGATCGGACCGTGCGCATCGCGCCAGGTGTGCTCCGGAGTCAACGGGTAGTCCGGCATCACCACCCGGGCGCCCAGCCCCGAGGCCAGCCGCGTTGCGTACCGCACCTGGTAGGGGTCGATCGGCCCCACGAACCCGCCGCCGTGCAGGTAGACGACGGTCCGGCTCGGGGTCGCGGCCCCGCTGGGTGACCGTGTACGACGGGAAGCCGGCCGGCAGCTCCTCGCGGACCACGGCGTACCGCCTGCTGAACAGCGGGACCGCGGCGGTCGGGAAGGCACGGTCGAGGGTCGTGTGCCACTTCTCCAGCCGGGCCCGCTCGGCCTTCGGGGACTCGAGCTCGCGGGACTTGCGGACCTTCGGCACCAGCCGGGCGAGCAGCTCGTGGCGACGACTGGGCATGGCCGCAGATTGTCACAACACGCCCTGTCACAACTCCCGGGTGCTCGGTGTCTCGTGGGCAGGACGCATTGAACCGACACACGAACCGACACAGGAAGAGGCAGACAGATGCCCAGCACCAGCACCTTCCGGATCCCCAAGGCCGAGGTCACCGGTCTCTACGGCGCGATCATGAAGATGTTCGCCAAGAAGATGCTCGGCGGCGAGTTCCCCGACAACGGCTACGTCTACTTCCACCACAAGCCGGTGCTCAAGGCGATCATGTCGTTCGAGGGCAAGGTCGACAAATGGGACCGGCTGGACGAGAACCTCAAGTCCTACGCGCAGCTCGCCAGCGCCGGCGTCATCGGCTGCTCGTGGTGCCTCGACTTCGGCTACTTCAAGGCGCACAACGACGGCCTCGACCTCGACAAGGTGCGCGAGGTCCCGCGCTGGCGCGAGTCCGACGTGTTCACGCCGCTGGAGCGCGACGTGCTGGAGTACGCCGAGGCGATGTCCGTCACGCCACTGACCGTGACCGACGAGATGGTGGCGCACCTGCTCGACGAGCTCGGCGAGCCGGCCGTGGTCGAGCTGACCCAGATGATCGCGCTCGAGAACATGCGGTCGCGGTTCAACTCCGCCGCCGGGCTGCAGAGCCAGGGCTACTCCGACGTGTGCGAGCTGCCCCTCGCGAAGCCCGTAGCCTCGCACTCATGAGCACGGCGGGCCCGGGAAACCTGGGTGACGCGACGGACGCGTTCGTCGCCCACCGCAACCTGCTCTTCACGGTCGCCTACGAGATGCTCGGCTCCGCCGCCGATGCCGAGGACGTCCTGCAGGAGACCTGGCTGAGGTGGGCCGACGTCGACGTGGACGAGGTGCGCGACCCCCGCGCGTACCTCGTCCGCATCACCACCCGGCTGTCGCTGAACCGGATCCGCTCGCTGTCCCGCCGACGCGAGTCGTACGTCGGGCCGTGGCTGCCCGAGCCTTTGCTCACCTCGCCCGACGTCGCCGAGGACGTCGAGCTCGCCGACAGCGTCTCGACCGCGATGCTGCTCGTGCTCGAGACGCTCACTCCGACCGAGCGGGCGGTGTTCGTGCTGCGCGAGGTCTTCGACCTCCCCTACGACGAGATCGCGGAGGCCGTCGACAAGACCCCGGCCGCCGTACGCCAGATCGCGCACCGCGCCCGCAGCCACGTCGAGTCCCGCCGCCCGCGCGAGATCGTGGGCAGCGCCGAGCGGGATGCGGTGATCGAGAGGTTCATGGCCGCGGTCTCGACCGGCGATCTCCAGTCGCTGATGGACGTGCTCGCCCCCGACGTCGTGCTCATCACCGACGGCGGCGGCGTGAAGCAGGCCGCCCTGCGCCCCATCCAGGGCGCGGACAAGGTGCTGCGCTGGATGGAAGGGGTGTTCGCCCGGGCGCCGGGAGTGCCCGCCGTCGAGACGACGACCGTCAACGGCACCGCCGGCCTGCGGCTGCTGCTCGACGACGAGCTGGACACCATCGCCACCATGCGTATCGACGGCGGCAAGGTCACCGGCCTCTACTTCGTCCGCAACCCGCACAAGCTCGCCCGCGTGGACGAGGAGGTCCCGCTCACCCGTTGACCCGGCGCAAAGTTCGCGCCGGGTCAACGTATGGTTGGCCGTACGACAGGGGAGCGCCCGAAGGCGCTGAGAGTGCGGAGAAGCCGCAGACCCTTGAACCTGCTCCGGTTAGCACCGGCGAAGGGAGTCACGGCAGATGAGGCGCACTCGTGTGTGGAGCCCTGGGTGGGTGGCGCTGGCGGCGATCGCGCTGCTCACCACGTCCTGCTCGCTGGTGGGCGGGGACGACGACGGTGGTGACGACAGCAAGCGCGTGGTGCTGGTGACCCACGAGTCGTTCGTGATCTCCAAGGAGCTGCAGAAGCAGTTCGAGGACGAGAGCGGCTACGACCTGGTGGTGAAGGCCTCGGGCGACGCCGGCGCCCTCACCAACAAGCTGGTGCTCACCAAGGACGACCCGACCGGCGACGCCGTGTTCGGCATCGACAACACGTTCGGGTCGCGGGCCATCGACGAGGGCGTGCTGGCGCCGTACGCCGCACGCTGCCCGACGGCGCGGACCAGTACGCGCTGCCGGGCGACGACGACCACGACCTCACCCCGGTCGACACCGGCAACGTCTGCGTCAACGTCGACGACACGTGGTTCGCCGACAAGGGCGTCCCGGAGCCCCAGACGCTCGACGACCTGGTGAAGCCCGCGTACAAGGACCTCTTCGTCACCCCCGGCGCGACCACGAGCTCGCCGGGGCTGGCGTTCCTGCTGGCCACGATCGCGGCGTACGGCGCGGACGGCTGGCAGGACTACTGGAGCCAGCTGCTGGCCAACGGCGCCAAGCTCACCCAGGGCTGGTCCGACGCCTACGAGGTCGACTTCACCCAGGGCGGCGGGGGCGGCGACCGGCCGATCGTGCTGTCCTACGACTCCTCCCCGGCGTTCACCGTCGACGGCCAGGGCGGCACCACCACCAGTGCCCTGCTCGACACCTGCTTCCGTCAGGTCGAGTACGCCGGCGTGCTGGCCGGCGCGCAGAACCCCGAGGGCGCCCAGGCCCTGGTCGACTTCATGCTGAGCCGGCCGTTCCAGGAAGCGCTGCCGGATGCGATGTACGTCTTCCCGGTCGACGCCGGCGCCGCGCTGCCGCCGGACTGGGCGCAGTTCGCCCAGCAGCCCAGCAACGCGTACACCGTCGACCCGGCCGAGATCGCGGAGCACCGCGACGAGTGGCTGACCGACTGGAGCGACCTCACCAGCCAGTGATGGCCCAGATGAAGACGCGTCGGTACGCCATCCTCGCCGGCCTGGCGCTCGGGCCGGTGCTGGTGCTCGTCGTCTTCTTCGTCGTCCCGGTCACCGGGATGATCGCCCAGGGCTTCTTCGTCGACGGCAGCTTCGACCCCGCCGGGGTGGCCGAGGTGCTGGCCCGCCCGCGTACTCACCGGGTGCTGTGGTTCACGCTCTGGTCGGCCACGGTGGCCACGCTGGCCAGCGTCGTGCTGGGGCTGCCGGCGGCGTACGTTCTCCACCGGCTGGCCTTCCCGTTCCGCAACGTCGTCCGGGCGCTGCTGCTGGTGCCGTTCGTGCTGCCGACCGTCGTGGTGGGCGTGGCGTTCCGGCTGCTGGTGGGGGAGTCCGGGCCGCTGGGCTTCCTCGGGCTGGACGGGACGCCGGCCGCGATCGTCGCGGGCCTCACCTTCTTCAACGTCGCCGTCGTGATCCGTGCGGTGGGTGCCGCCTGGGAGTCGCTCGACCCGCGTCCGGGCGAGGCGGCCGCGGCGCTCGGCGCGAGCCCGGCCCAGGTGTTCCGCACGGTCACCTTCCCGGCCCTGCGGCCGGCGCTGGTGGGCGCCGCGAGCGTGGTGTTCCTCTTCTGCGCCACGTCGTTCGGCGTGGTGCTGACCCTGGGCGGGCTGCGCTACTCCTCGGTGGAGACCGAGATCTACCTGCTCACCACCCAGCTTCTCGACCTGCAGGCGGCCGCCGCGCTCTCGATCCTGCAGCTGCTCGCGATCACCGGACTCCTGGTCCTCGTCAGCCGACTCCGAGCCGTGCCCGACCCGACCGTCGAGCGTCGTACGGCGCGCCCGCGGCGGCCCCGGCGGCAGGACGCGGCCCAGGTGGCGCTCACGTTGCTGGTGCTCGTGCTGGTGGCGGCGCCGATCCTCACGCTCGTCGTCGGTTCGCTGCGCGCCGACGACGCGTGGACGCTCGAGAACTACCGCCGGCTCACCACCGTCGGCGAGGGCAACGCGCTGCTGGTCCCGGTCAGCGACGCGCTGGTCATCTCGCTGCGGACTGCGGTGGACGCGACGTGGATGGCGCTGCTGCTCGGCGGGTTGATCGCGGTCGTCGTCAGCCGCCGCTCGATCACCCGCGGCGAACGCCGGCTGCGCAGCACGCTCGACGGCTTCTTCATGCTGCCTCTCGGTGTGTCCGCCGTGACCCTCGGCTTCGGCTTCCTCATCACCCTCGACCAGGCGCCGTTCGACTTCCGCGACTCGCCGCTGCTCGTGCCGGTGGCCCAGGCCCTGGTCGCGCTGCCGCTGGTGGTGCGCACGCTGGTGCCCGTGCTCACCGGGGTCAACGACCGCCAGCGCCAGGCCGCCGCGTCGCTGGGCGCCGGCCCGCTGCGGGCGTTCGCGACCGTCGACCTCCCCGCCGTACGGCGGCCGCTGCTGGCCGCGGCCGGCTTCGCGTTCGCGGTCTCCCTCGGCGAGTTCGGCGCCACGTCGTTCCTGGCCCGCGACGAGCACCCGACCCTGCCGGTCGTGATCTACCAGCTGATCGGCCGCCCCGGCGACGAGAACTTCGGGATGGCGCTCGCCGCCTCGGTCGTGCTGGCCGCCGCCACCGCCCTCGTCGTCCTCGTCGTCGACCGGCTCGGTGTCCGCAGCGTCGGGGCGCTGTGATGCTGACGCTCACCGACGTCTCCGTGTCGTACGACGGCAGCCCGGCCGTCCGCGACGCGAGCCTCGAGCTCCCCGACGGTCAGGTGCTCGCGGTGCTCGGCCCGTCCGGCTGCGGGAAGTCGACGCTGCTGCGCGCGGTCGCGGGCCTCGAGCCGCTGGTCGCCGGCACCGTCGCCTGGGACGGCTCCGACCTCGAGCGGGTGCCGACGCACAAGCGCGGCTTCGCGCTGATGTTCCAGGACGGCCAGCTGTTCAACCACCTGACCGTGGCCGGCAACGTCGGCTACGCCCTGCGGCTCCGGCGCTCCTCCGGCATCGCGGCCCGGGTCGAGGAGCTGCTGGCGCTGGTCGGCCTGGAGGGGTACGCCGACCGGCTGCCGGCCACGCTGTCCGGCGGCGAACGGCAGCGCGTCGCCCTGGCCCGCTGTCTCGCCGTACGCCCCCGGCTGCTGCTGCTCGACGAACCCCTCTCGGCTCTGGACACCGGGCTCCGCCACCGGCTCGCCACCGACCTCCGCGCGATCCTCACCCAGGAGGGGATCACCGCGCTGATGGTCACCCACGACCACGAGGAGGCGTTCACCGTCGCCGACCGGCTGGCGGTGATGCGGGCCGGCGAGATCGTCCAGCAGGGCGCGATCGACGAGGTCTGGCGCGCCCCCGTCGACCCCCAGACCGCTCTCTTCCTCGGCTACGCCCGCGTGCTCGAGGGCGCGGCCGCCGCGATGGTCCGTGACGTTCGTGCGGGTCGTCGCAGGCATCGCCCACACAAACGTCACGGACTATCCCGCCGGTGCGGCTGGCCGTACGCCGTTCGGCGTTCCGCGTCGAGACGGACGGCGAGCTGAGCGGGAGGGTGGTCGAGGCGCGGGTCACGCCGGAGCAGGTGCGGTTGGTGGTCGACGTGGACGGCGTCGGCGAGCTCGATGCGGTCGCGCCGCTCGACCAGCACCCCGGCATCGGTCAGCCGGTCCGGCTCTCGGTGGACGCCACCCGCACCGCACCGGTGGGCGGCTGAATGCGGTCGCGTCACCCCAGGGAGCGCTCCCTACACTGACCTGCGTGTATCGCCGCGCCTGGGTCCTCATGGTCTTCCTGGCCGCGGGCATGGCGGTGTGGGCGATCACCGAGGCGATCATCCTCGACAAGAGGCTGGTCGACCCCGAGGGCAGCTTCCTCGGCCCGTCGTACATCCGGCTGCCGATCCTGCTGCTCGGCGCGCTGCTTCTGGACCTGCTCCCGCTGACGATCTACAACTCGTGGCGCCAGCCGCGGGCGATCCCCCAGATCGTCCGGAACCGGCTGAAGACCCACTGGAACAAGGAGCGGATCACCCTCGTCGCGCTGGGGATCACCTGCTTCTACGTCGTCTACGTGACCTACCGGAACATCAAGTCGTTCCTGCCGTTCGTCATCGAGACCAAGTACGACCGCGAGCTGCACCTGCTCGACCACGCGCTGCTCTTCGGCCACGACCCCGCCACGGTGCTGCACACCGTGCTCGGCACCGGCATCGCGGCCTACGTGCTGTCCTTCGTCTACCTGTGGTTCCTGCCGATGGTGCCCCTGGTGGTCACCGCCTGGGTGGTCTGGGCTCGCAACCTGTCCTACGGCTACTGGTTCGTGACCTCGCAGTGCCTGGCCTGGGTGCTCGGCACCATCTCCTACTACGCGCTGCCCACGCTGGGGCCCGGCTTCCGCTACGTCCAGCTCTACACCGACCTGCCGAACACGCCGTCCGAGCGGCTGATGGACTCCCTCGACTTCACTCGCGACTACGTCGTGACCGGCTCACTGAGCAACGCGGTGCAGTCGGTGGCCGGCTTCGCGAGCCTGCACTGCGGCATCACCATGCTGGTCGCGCTGATGGTGACGTACACGATCAACATCAGGTGGCTGCGCATCGCGGTCTGGGTCAACTTCGGCATCACCGCGGTCGCCACCCTCTACTTCGGCTGGCACTACATCGCCGACGACGTCGCCGGCATCCTGATCGCCCTGGTCAGCTTCTACATCGGCGGTCTCGCCAGCGGCCAGGTGTTCGAAGGTGGGGGGCTGCGCTCGCACCCGACGACCACCACCTCGGCGGTCCCGGTCCTGCGCGACTGACCCTCATCCGAGAATTACATCGGTGTAGTACGTCAAGGCGACACGCCGAGGAATCCGAGAAATCTGCCCGTTTTGGGTTGACGGGGGCTCAGATCGCCTTACGGTTGGTGTTCGTGCGCCGCAAGTGACACATGTGGGATGTGTGACTCGCGGGGCGCAACGAGACCGACTCGGGGAAGGAGCCGGTCGAGAGCCGTATGAGGGGTCGAGGCCGTGCGTGCGCGGAGGTTGGTCGCGGGGGTGGCGCTGTCGTGCGCTGCGAGCCTCGCCGTTCCGGCGGCCTGGGCCACGGATCCCGACGGCCCTGACGGACCGGTCTCCCAGCACGACGTCGACGATGCGCAGTCCGCGGTCGATGCGGCGGCCGCCGACGTCGACTCGGTCCGCGGCAAGCTCGCCGCGGCCCAGCAGCGGCTGGAGGCCACCCAGATCGCCGCTGCGAAGGCGGCCGAGGCGTTCAACGGCGCTCGCTACGAGGCGCAGCAGGCCACGCAGGCCTCGCGGCTCGCCCAGGAGGGCGCCGTGGCCGCGGCCGCCGATCTCGAGCGGCAGCGCGCGGCGTACGCCGATGCCGCGGTCGCGGCCTACCAGTTCTCGCCGCAGCTCACCGCACTCGGCGCGATCAGCGGGGCCGACGGCATCACCGAGGTGCTCGAGGGCACCGCCGCGCTGCAGAACGCCGAGTCCGCGCTGCAGGGCCGGTACGACGCCTACGACGCCGCCGACACCGTGGCCCGGGCCGCCGACGTGCAGGCCGCCGATGCCCTGGCCGACGCCCGCAACGCGGCCGAACGCGCCAAGGACTCCCGCGACGCCGCCCGCGACGCCGAGGCCGCGGCGGCCGACGAGGCCGACACCTACGCGGCCGAGCGGGATCGCATGATCGGCCAGCTGGCCCGGTTGCAGGGCATCAGCGCAAGTCTCGCCGAGCAGCACCAGGACCAGCTCGAGGCCGAGGCCGCCGCCGCAGCGGCCGCTGCCGCACAGCAGCAGGCCGAGGAGGCGGCGGCGGAGGAGCAGGAGCGAGCAGACCGCCACGGCTCCGCCCGCCCCGACCTCGGCACCGACGCCCACCTCGGCACCCACGCCGACCGCGGCGCCCACGCCCACCGCGGCGCCCACGCCCACCGCGGCGCCCACGACGCCGACCCCGACGCCGACCCCGACGCCGACTCCCACCACCCCGCCGGCCCCGCCGACCACGCCCGCTCCGCCGACGAGCGGCAACGCCGCGGCCGCGATCGCCTTCGCGCGCGCCCAGCTCGGCGAGCCGTACAAGTACGGTGCCGCCGGTCCGAACGCGTGGGACTGCTCCGGCCTGACGATGATGGCCTGGCAGGCCGGCGGGAAGTCGTTGCCGCACTACTCGGTGGCGCAGTACCAGCAGTCGACGCCGATCTCGCTCGCCCAGCTCCAGCCGGGTGACCTGCTGTTCTGGGGCGACGGCGGCCCGACGTCGATCTACCACGCCGCGATCTACACGGGGAACGGGATGATGATCCACGCGCCGCGGCCGGGCCGGCGGGTCGAGGAGGTGTCCATGTACTACTGGATCACCCCCAACTACTTCGCGCGGCCCTAGCCCGGACGGCGGTGACCCCGGCCGCGTACTCCTCAGTAGCCTCGCGTCGTGGCCAGCGACACCACCGCACCCGCGGACGAACAGCCGGGCGAGGACTCCCCGGACGAGGTGCCCGAACCCGAAGCGGCCGGCTACGTCCAGCCGACGGTCGACGTCCCCGCGCTGACCGCACTGCTCGACGGTCACTACGCCGAGGTGCGACAGCTGGTGCGCACCAACCTGGTCGAGTACGCCGCGATCCTCGAGGAGGCCGAGACCCTCGACCGGACGGCGTTCCGGGAGCGGGTCAGGGAGGTCGTCCTCGAGATGGCCGCCACCGGCCAGACCGGCATGGGCTTCCCGAAGGAGTACGGCGGCGGCGGTGACGTCGGGGCGTCGTTCGCGGCGTTCGAGACCCTGGCCTTCGGCGACCTGTCGGTGCTGGTCAAGGTCGGCGTCCAGTTCGGGCTGTTCGGCGGGGCGATCCTCCAGCTCGGGACCGCGCGGCACCACGAGAAGTACCTCACCGACCTGGTCACCGGGAAGCTGATGGGCTGCTTCGCGATGACCGAGACCGGGCACGGCTCCAACGTGCAGGCGCTCGGCACCGTCGCGACGTACGACGCCGAGGCGGCCGAGTTCGTGATCACCACGAAGGAGCCCGAGGCCAACAAGGACTACATCGGCAACGCGGCCGCCCACGCCGAGCTCGCCGTCGTGTTCGCCCAGCTCGAGGTCGGGGCCAGGAGACAACAGAGCGGCACGGAGTGCACGCGTTCGTGGTCCCGATCCGCCAGGACGGGCGGCCGGCTCCCGGCGTCCGGATCGAGGACGACGGGCTCAAGATGGGACTCAACGGCGTCGACAACGGCAAGCTCTGGTTCGACCAGGTGCGGGTGCCGCGCGAGGCGTTGCTCAACCGGTTCGCCGACGTGTCCGAGGACGGCACCTACTCCAGTGACATCGAGAACCCGAACCGTCGCTTCTTCACGATGCTCGGCACCCTGATCCAGGGCCGGGTCTGCGTCGGCGGGGCCGGCATCAACGCCAGCAAGGTCGCGCTGGCCATCGCGATCCGCTACGCGCTCAGGCGCCGGCAGTTCGAGGCGACCTCGGAGGACGAGGAGGAGCTGCTGCTCGACTACGGGCAGCACCAGCGCCGGCTGTTCCCGCTCCTGGCCCACACCTACGCGCTGCACTTCGCGCAGGAGGTGGTCGCCGGCCAGTGCCACCAGGTGTTCTCCGGCGAGGTGGACGACGAGAAGTTCGTCCGCCAGCTCGAGTCGCGCGCCGCGGGGACCAAGGCGCTCGGCACCTGGCACGCGACCCACACCATCCAGGAGTGCCGCGAGGCGTGCGGGGGCGCCGGCTACCTGGCCGAGAACCGGTTCGCGGCGCTCAAGGCGGACACCGACGTGTTCACCACGTTCGAGGGCGACAACACGGTCCTGCTCCAGCTGGTCGCCAAGGGGCTGCTCACCGACTACTCCTCGGGCTTCCAGGACCTCGACCAGCTCGGGATGGTCCGGTTCGTCGCCGGGCTCGCGGTCGAGACCGTGGTCGAGCGGATGAGCGTGCACAAGCTCGTCGAGCGGGTCCGCGACCTGCTGCCCGGCGGCGACGAGTGGGACCAGGAAGCGGGACTGCTCGACCCGCAGTACCAGCTCGCGATGCTGCGCTTCCGCGAGGAGCACATGCTGGCCGGCGTCGCCCGCCGGCTCAAGCGCGGCATCGACGAGGGGATGAACCCGGGCGAGGTCTTCTCCCTGGTCCAGGACCACGTCATCCACGCGGCCCGCGCGCACGTCGAGCGGCTGGTGCTGGAGGCGTTCGTCGAGAAGGTCGGAACGCTGGAGGACGGCGACAACAAGGTCGCGCTGAGCCTGGTCTGCGACCTGCACGCGCTCGCGACCATCGAGGCGGACCGGGCCTGGTTCATGGAGCACGGCCGGCTCACCGGCAGCCGGTCCAAGGCGATCAGCCGCGAGATCAACGAGCTGTGCCGCAAGGTCCGGCCGCTGGCCCGTGACCTCGTCGACGCGTTCGGCGTCCCGGAGGAGATGCTGCGCAGCAAGGACCTGGTCGGGTAGCGCGTGTGAAGCTGCCCGGGCTTGGTACCTGGTCGGACGACCCGCTGTGGGGGTCGTTCTACGACTGGACCGTCGAGCACAAGACCGTCGGCGGCGCGCTCTGGGCGGTCGGCGTCCAGAGCGACCTGCGCCTGCTGTACGCCGCCGCAGCCGAGATCGGACGCCTGCCCGAGGGCGCCCGGGTGCTCGACGTACCGTGCGGCGGCGGGGTCGCGGTGCGCGGGCTGCACCCCGACCAGGGTGTCGGCTACGTCGCCGCCGACATCTCCCAGAAGATGCTCGACCGGACCGCGAAGGTGGCCGCCGAGCACGGCGTCGCCGACCAGGTCACCACTCGGATCGCCGACGTCGAGGCGCTGCCCTTCGAGGACCAGTCCTTCGACCTCGTGGTCTCGTTCACCGGACTGCACTGCTTCCCCGACCCGGCTCGCGCGGTCGTGGAGATGGCGCGGGTGCTCAAGGTCGGCGGCGTGATCAGCGGCAGCGCGCTCCTCAACGACACCGGGCTGCGGTTCGAGCCGATCCGTCGCGCCGGCCGGCTGGCCGGGCTGCTCGGCCCGGGTTGCACGTCCGACCAGGTCCACCGCTGGCTGGCCCGCCAGGCCGTGGCCGACGTGACGCTGCACGTCTCCGGCGCCATCGCCTACTTCCGCGGCGTCAAGCGGGGGCCAGATCAGTAGGCGGGGGCCTCGTTGCCTGCGCGCTTGAACGACGCGCGCACCTCGTCCTCGGCCTCCGAGCGACCGACCCACTCGGCACCCTCGACGGACTTGCCGGGCTCGAGGTCCTTGTAGACCTCGAAGAAGTGCTGGATCTCCAGCCGGTCGAACTTCGGCACGTGGTTGATGTCGCGGATGTGCTCGAGCCGCGGGTCGGTCGAGGGCACGCACAGCACCTTGTCGTCGCCGCCGGCCTCGTCGGTCATGCGGAACATGCCGATGGCGCGGCACTTGATCAAGCAGCCCGGGAACGTCGGCTCCTGGAGCAGCACCAGCGCGTCGAGCGGGTCGCCGTCGAGCCCGAGCGTGTTCTCGATGAACCCGTAGTCGGCCGGATACTGCGTCGAGGTGAACAGCGTCCGGTCCAGCCGGATCCGTCCGGACACGTGGTCGACCTCGTACTTGTTGCGCTGGCCCTTCGGGATCTCCACGAGCACGTCGAACTCCATGTCAGGCATCCTCCCGCACAATGTCCTCGTCGTATGCACGCGGAAGGGGGTTGGGTGTCACCAGGTGAGCGAGGCCACGGTCTCGTCGGTCGGGCGCTGGTCGCGCTGCTGGTCGTGGCACTGCTCCTGGGCGGCGTCGCGGCCTGGCGGCTCGACCTCATCGGACGGCTCGGCGACGACGACCCGACGGCGGGTACGCCGGCCGGGCCGGCCGCCGTACCCCCGCCGCCCGGCCTCGAGCTGCCCGCGCTGACCGAGCCCCCGCCTGTCGACACCCCGGTGACCCCACCCGGCCGGATCGACCCGGCCCTGGTGCAGGCCGCCGTGGCGCCGTACCTCGCCGACCCCGCGCTCGGCGCGCACGTCGTGGGCGTCGTCGCCGACCTCACCGCGGGCCGGCCGGTCGTGCGGTTCGGGGACGGTGCGCCCACGATGCCGGCCTCGGTCACCAAGCTGCTGACGACGACCGCGGCGCTCTCGGTGCTCGGGCCGGAGACCCGGTTCACGACCCGCGTGGTCGCCGGCGGCAAGAAGCGGATCGTGCTGGTCGGCGGCGGCGACCCGTTCCTGGCCTCGAAGCCGCTGCCCGCCGCGTACCCCGAGCACGCCGACCTCCGGACGCTCGCCGCCCAGACCGCGGCCGCCCTGCGGCAGCAGGGGCGCACCTCGGTGCAGCTGGGCTACGACGACTCCTTCTTCTCCGAGCCGTCGTTCAACCCGGCCTGGCCGGCGCACTACCTGCCCGAGCACGTGGTCTCCCGGGTCACCGCGCTCTGGGTGGACGAGGGCCGGCCTGCCGTCGGCTCCGGGCGGGTCGACGACCCGTCGCTGTACGCCGCGCAGACGTTCGCCGCCCTGCTGCTCTCCCACGGCATCACCGTGGTCGGCGTACCGACCCACGGCGTCGCGGCAGGCGGTCGCGAGCTGGCGTCCGTTCAGTCGGCTCCGCTCCGCGAGATCGCCGCGCGGGTCCTCGAGGTGAGCGACAACGAGGGGGCGGAGGTGCTCTCGCACCAGGTCGGGAAGGCGGTGTCCGGCAGCGGGACGTTCGCCGACGGCGCCGCGGCGGTCACCCAGACCCTCCAGGGGCTCGGGGTCACCGCCGACTTCGACATCCACGACGGCAGCGGGCTGTCCCGCGAGAACCTGATCACGCCGCTGGCACTGGTGCAGGTGCTCCGGCTGACCCTCGACCCGGGCCACCCCGAGCTGAACGCCGTCGCCACCGCGCTGCCCGTGGCCGGCTTCACCGGCTCGCTGACCCACCGGTTCGACCAGCCGTTCCCCGACTCGCGCGGCCTGGTGCGGGCCAAGACCGGGACCCTCAGCAACGTGAGCAGCCTGGCCGGCATCGCGGTCGACCAGGACGGGAACGAGATGCTGTTCGCGCTGATGGCCGACCGGATCGCCAAGCCCAACGAGACCAAGGCGCAGCATGCACTCGATGCGGCGGCCGGTGCGCTGGGCGCGTGCCACTGTGGCGCGATACCAAACTAGACCCCTTTGGTCGACTAAGATGCCGGCATGACCGTCGACACCCTTCCCCTGCCGACGTACGGCGACGCCACCGTGGTCGTCCCCGCACCCGACTCCGGCCCCGGCAACTGGTCGGGCGCCGCCTCCGCCGTGCTCGTGGACGGCACCTTCTGGTTGACCTACCGCGTCCGGCGTCCGCTGACCGAGGGCCGCGGGGTCGCGGTCGTCGTCGCGCGGTCCGACGACGGTGTGCACTTCACGCCGGTCACCGAGGTCGCCCGCGAGACGTTCGGCTGCGAGTCGTTCGAGCGGCCGGTCCTCGTCCCGGTGCCCGACCTCGGGTGGCGGCTCTACCTCTCCTGCGCGACCTACGACTCCAAGCACTGGTGGCTCGACTCGCTCACCGCGCCCACGGTCGAGGAGCTGCCTGCCGGCCACCAGCAGGTCGTGCTCCCCGGCGACGAGCGGGTCGCGGTCAAGGACCCGGTCATCCAGCACCCGACCCGCACCGGCGAGGAGTGGGTGATGTGGCTGTGCTGCCACCCGCTCACCGAGCCCGGCCACGAGGACCGGATGACCACCCGCCGGCTCACCTCGCCCGACGGCCTCGCGTGGACCGACCGCGGCGAGGTGCTCGCCGGCCGCCCCGGCCACTGGGACGCCCGCGGTGCCCGCGTCACCGCGGTGCTCTCCCCGGACGCGGTGCTCTACGACGGACGCGCCGACGCCGAGTCCAACTGGCACGAGACCACCGGCGTCGCCCGCTGGGACGGCACCCGCCTGGTCGCCTCCGACGACCCGCCGATCTCCTCGCCGTACTCCGACGGCGCGTTCCGCTACGCCGCCGCGGTCCCGCTCCCCGACGGCCGGACCCGCTTCTACGTCGAGGCCGCCCGCCCCGACGGTGCCCACGACCTGGTCACCTTGGTCCGGTAGTCGCAGACGTTCGGGACGCCCGCCCCGCGCGGACCGGGTGCCAAACGTCTGCGACTATCCCGCCACCGCCCACCACCCGGGGCATCATGTGGCCATGACGCAGACACCAGCGGCCGGGTGGTTCGTGGACCCGCAGGACGCGACCCAGTTCCGCTACTGGGACGGCTCGGCCTGGACCGAGCACCGCTCGCCGCGCGGGCCGGCGACGGCCGACCAGCTCAACCAGGCCGCCGGCGACCTGGCCGACGGGCTGTCGCGCGGGTTCTCGGCGATGGGGACCTGGGTCAACCAGAACACCGGGCTCGCACCCCAGGCCGGGGTGCCGACGTTCGCGTCGGTGGCGGCGTCGTGCCGCGACGAACCGGCCAGGCAGCCCCTGTCGGTGAAGACACAGCTGGTGCTCGCGCCGACCGACCTGGCTGGGGTCGCGGCGGTGTTCGCCCAGGCGCAGACCGTCGTGACAGCGGAGGGCGTGACGCTGGACAACGAGCACTGCCGATTGGTCCCGAACCCCTGGGACCCAGCGGTGCCCAACGGCGTGGCCGTCTTCGTCGGGGCGACGATGGTCGGCCGGCTGCCGTCTGACCTCGAGGCGGCGTACTGCCCTCCGTTGGCGCAGCTCACCAGCAAGGGGCTGCTCGCGACCGCGGTCGCCGACCTCTGGGCCCAGGGCGGGCCCGGCATGGTGACCGCGGCGCGGGTGACCGTCGACCTGCCCGAGGTCGCCGCCCTCTAGCTAGCTCGCGCCGACCCGCTGCTCGAACGAGCCGCGGCTCTCCGCGGAGCGCCAGAGTGCGAAGGCCTCGCCGGTCAGCTCGCTGAGCAGCGCGATGTCCTCCTCGAAGTACGGCAGCAGCCGCTCCCGGGCGTCCGGCGACAGCTTCGGCCGGTGCGACTCGCCCGAGCTGAGCCGAGCGATGATCGGAGCGCTGGCGGCGCGCCAGATCTCCGGCGGGCCGAACTGCCCGAGCCAGGCGCCCGCCCGCACGGCGCGGCCGAACACCGCGGTGCGCCAGCCGGGCTCGGCGTAGGTGCGCGAGTTGTCGCGCGGGATCGACGAGACGTGGCTCTCGGAGATGCCGAGGAACCGGCACACCTCGTCCACCGTCTGGGCCGGCGTCTCGACCAGGTCGCGGTAGCGCACCACATGGACCCGCTGGCGGTCGACGTACCGATACAGGTGCTCGAGCTGGCGGCCGTACAGCCCGAGGTCCTGGTAGCGCCAGAACGGCGCCCAGCCGGCGTCGATCCGCTGCCGCTGCTGCGCGAAGGCCCGCTCGAAGTCCGGTTCGCGCTCGAGGCCGTCAGACCAGAGGTGCATCCAGTTGCTGTACGCGCGGTCGATCGGGTCGCGGACGACGGCGACCAGCTTCACGTCGGGCAGGTGCTCGGCGATCCGGCGGTGCGCCGGGTAGCTCCACAGGTAGAACGGCGTGCTCTCGCCGCGGACCTGGTGCTCGGCCGCGGGCCGGAACAGCGCGTCGTAGTCCCGGCGTCGCCAGATCCACTCCTGCTGCGAGTGGGCGTCGCCCGGGCCGATCCAGTGCGGAGGCGGCGCGTCGCCGCAGAGCCAGTACTTCGGCTCCTTGGGTGTGGTCGTGAAGACCTCGGGGTGCTGGGCCAGGGCGGAGTGCAGCGCGGTGGTGCCGGCCTTGGGCGCGCCGATGATGATGAAGTCGGGACGCTCCGGCCGGGCCATGTAATCAGACTAGTTCAGTCCAGTTACATGGGAAAGGGGTCAGGCCCTGGCGTCGCCGCCCCAGTTCGCGAGCTTGGTCGCGATCGCGTGCAGGTCCGCGCGCCAGACGTCCTCCGAGCCGGGGGGCAGGACGTCGTCCCACTCGATCGTCGGCGAGCCGATCACCCCGGTGAGCCGAGCGGTGCGGCCCACGAACCAGGTGTGCGCGTGCGCGCCGCCGTCGCCGTAGCGCAGCACGTGGCAGCGGGCGACGTTGTCGAGCCCCTCGACGATCCGCACCAGCCGGGTGGAGATCCGCCCGTGCTGCGACGCGAGCTCGTCGTCGAGCTGGCCGAAGTCGAGGTGCAGCCGCGGCTCCAGGATCAGCACGATCGGCAGCCCGCTCGGCTGCCCGAAGTGCTTGAGCACCCAGGACTCGTCCTCCCACACGACCTTCTCCGGTGGTACGCCGAAGCACGACGGGCACGGCTTGTCCGCCGCCTCACCGGCCCGGAGCGGGTCGTCGGCCGGCTCCGGGAGCAGCCGCGGCACGATCGCACCGTCGACCACCTCCCAGGGGAAGTTGTCCCACTCGTTGCTCGGTGGCGCGGGAAGGCGGCCGCCGCTCGCGACGGCCTCGCGGATGCGGGCGTGGACCTGCTCGGCTGACTCGGCCATGCAGCAGACCTTGCCAAACGGCGTCCGGGCCCCGGACCAGTGGGGGTGTGTCAGAGGGTCGCGGCGATCTCGCGCGCGAGCTCGATCGCCCGCACCGCCAGCGGGGACAGGCTCCGGTTGCTCGGCCGGTGCAGGTACATCTCGCGTGACAGCGGAAGGTCGAGCGCATGGACCCGGAGGTGGTCGTCCATGAAGGCTCCGGTCACGGCGAGCTTCGGCAGGATCGCGAATCCGAGACCGAAGCGCACCATGGAGAGCAGCGCCTCGTTGCTCGCGCTCCGGAACACGATCCGCGGGTGGGCGCCGCTGCGACCCATTGCCTGCTCCATCCGCGGCTGGTCGCAGGTGGCCGGCCACGCCACCATGTCCCGACCGTCGAGGTCGGCCAGCCGGACCGGGTCTTCGGCGAAGTCGCCGGTGCGTGCCACCAGGACGTAGGGGTCGTCCAGGAGCTTCACGGACTCCACGTCGTCGTCGATGACGCCGTCGTAGAAGAGCATGTCCAGGTCGCCGATCCGGGGGTCCTCCGGCTCCTCCTCGAAGAGCCGCACCTCGCAGTCCGGGTGCTCGGCATGCAACCGGCTCACCAGGGACGGGAGGATCACCGTCGACACGCTCTGGAACGTCCCGATGTCGATGCGCCCCTCACCGGCCTGGAACCGGTCGACGGCAGCGCCGAGCTCGTCGGCGCCTCGGAGCACCAGGCGACCGCGCTGAAGGACCAGCTCGCCCAGCGCCGTCAGGCGGACCGCTCGCGGGCCCCCTGGCCGGTCGAAGACCGGGGCACCGATGGCGCGCTCGAGCGTCGCGATCTGCTGGCTGACCGTCGACTGGGTGTAGCCGAGCCGGCCGGCCGCTCTGCCGAAGGTGCCCTCCTCGGCGATGACCTCCAGCGTCCTGAGGTGTCGCAGCTCCAGGTCCATGGCTGATGATAAGCACAGGCGATCGTTCGATCAGAAACAATCGCTTTTCACGATGACCATTCCTTCCTAGCGTCGGTACTCAGGTTCCCGCGGAGAGGAAGTCCGAATGGCCACGCTGACGACAGACCCGAGCCCCCGGCTGACTGAACCGGTCGCCCCCCGACGACTGCTCCTGGTGGCCGCGCTGGGGACCGTCTACGTCGCGTGGGGGTCGACCTACCTCGCCGTCCGGGTGATGGTGGACGAGATGCCGGCCCTGATGGGCTCGGGCACCCGCGCCCTCGCCGCCGGTGCGCTCCTGGCTGTCGGTCTTACGGTGTGGGGTGGTGTGGAGCAGCTGCGCCTGACCCGCCCGCAGCTCGTCGGCTGTGCGCTGGTCGGACTCCTGCTGCCGGTCGGCGGGCAGGGTCTGGTTGCGGTGGCCGAGGACCTCGGCGCCCCGTCGGGGCTGACGGCCGTGCTGGTGGCAGCGGTGCCGCTGTGGGTCGGGTGCCTGCGAGGGCTGGTGGGTGACCGCCCACCCCGGCGTTCGGTCGCGGGGATGGTCGTGGGCTTCGCCGGCGTCGTGGTCCTCATCGTCGGTGGGGGCGGGGCAGGCACCGGACCGACATGGGCGCTGCTCATCGTCGTGCTCGCGAGCATGTCGTGGGCCCTCGGGACCTGGCTCCAGCCGCGGTTGACGCTCCCGGCCAACGCGTTCGCGCTGGTGGTCTACGAGATGCTCATCGGGGGCACGGTGCTCACTGTCCTCGGCGCCGCTGGCGGTGAGCATTTCGATCCCGCGGCGTACACGGCGAGGGCGTGGGGGGCGTGGGCCTTCCTGCTGCTGGTCGGGTCCATCCTGGCGCTGACCGCCTACAACTGGCTGCTTCGGTCCACCAGCGTCTCGGTGGTCGCGACCTACGCCTACGTGAACCCGGCGATCGCCGTGCTTCCTCGGCTGGCTCGTCCTCAGCGAGGCCGTCACCACGACCACGATGCTGGGCGCCGCCGTCGTCGTGGCCGGCGTCGTCCTCGTGGTCACCGCTGAGCGGAGGGGTCGAGCATGAGCACCTTCGCCTTGATCCACGGGGCCGGCGACGGCGGTTGGTACTGGCACCTCGTGGAGGCCGAGCTGCGGTCCCGTGGTCACCACACCGTGGCGCCCGACCTGCCCGTCGACGACTCGGCGACCCTGGACGACTACGCCGACGTGGTCATCGAGGCCGTCGGCGACCACGATGACGTGATCGTCGTCGGGCAGTCGTTCGGCGCCTTCACGGCGCCACTGGTCGCCGACCGGCTACCGGCCACCGGACTCGTCCTGGTCGCCGGCATGGCCCCGCGCCCCGGTGAGCGGCCGGAGGACTGGTGGACGAAAACGGGATACGCCGAGGCCGCGAGCGAGCAAGCAGCCACGGACGGTGGTCTCACGGGCAACGACGACCCCCTCATCTGCTACTACCACGACGTTCCCGACGAGCTCGCTCGTGGCGCACTCGACAGGGAGCGCGCGCATCCTTCGATGGCCGCCTACACACAGCCCTGGCCGCTGGACCGGTGGCCGGACGTGCCCACGAGGTTCGTGCTCTGCCTCCAGGACCGGGTCTTCCCGGCCTGCTTCCTCCGTCGGGTCGCCCTCGACCGGCTGGGCGTCGTTCCGGAGGAGCTGGAGAGCGGCCACTGCCCGGCGCTGGGCCAGCCTGGCGAGCTCGCGGAGCTGCTGCACCTAAGGTGGCCACGTGACCGACGTGAGTCTGCCGCCTGCCCCTGAGATCGCCGGCACGAAGCACCTCCACTCCGGGAAGGTGCGCGACCTCTACGAGCTGACCGAGGGGCCGCACGAGGGTCGGCTCCTGATGGTGGCCAGCGACCGGATCTCGATCTTCGACTTCGTGCTCGACACCACCATCCCGGACAAGGGCGAGCTGCTCACCCGCATGTCGCTCTGGTGGTTCGAGCAGCTGGCCGACCTGGTCCCCACCACGTGGTCTCGACCGACGTGCCCGAGCAGGTGCGGGGCCGCGCGGTGATCTGCGAGCGGCTCGGCGATGTATCCCGTCGAGTGCGTGGCCCGCGGCTACCTGACCGGGTCCGGGCTGCTCGACTACCAGCGCGACCGGCGAGGTCTGCGGCATCCCGCTGCCCGAGGGACTCGAGGACGGCAGCCGGCTCTCCGAGGCGATCTTCACGCCGGCCACCAAGGCCGACCTGGGCGAGCACGACGAGAACGTGTCGTACGCCGCGGTGGTCGAGACCATCGGCGCCGAACGGCGCCGACGAGCTGCGCCGGCTCACCCTCGACGTCTACGCGCGGGCCGAGGGGATCGCCCGCGAGCGCGGCATCATCCTGGCCGACACCAAGCTCGAGTTCGGCTCCCGGGGCGACGGGACGACGGTGCTCGCCGACGAGGTGCTCACCCCCGACTCGTCGCGGTTCTGGCCGGCCGCGGAGTGGCAGCCCGGCCGCGCGCAGCCGTCGTACGACAAGCAGATCGTGCGCAACTGGGCGCTCTCCCCGGAGTCAGGCTGGGACCGCGCCTCGGGCGAGCCCCCGCCGCCGCTGCCGGCCGAGGTGGTCGCGCGCACCCGGGCGCGGTACGTCGAGGCGTACGAGCTGCTCACCGGCACCACCTTCTGATGCGCCGGTTCGGCGGTCGCGTGGAGTTCGCCTGCGACCGCGAGACGGCGTTCGACTACCTCGTCGACCCGCGTCGTCGACCCGAGTGGCAGTCGTCGCTCAGGCGGGTCTCGGAGGTGGACGGCGAGCCGCGGGTCGGCCAGACCTGGGTCGACGAGACGAAGCCCGGCCTGAAGCCGAGGATGCGGACCACCGAGCTGGTCCGCCCGGCGCGGTGGAGCGAGTCCGGCA
>CAVTHU010000025.1:0-71674 GCA_963734355.1 uncultured Actinomycetota bacterium | reverse complement strand
GGGAGAGCGCCGTCCTCGAGGTGCAGGCCGTGCTCGCCCAGGAGCCCGGCGAGGTGCTGGTAGAGCGCGGTGACGCCGTCGTCGTTGAACGTCGCGGCGCTGGTGCCGAAGACCGGCATGTCCTCGGGCCGCTTGCCGAACGCCTCGCGGTTGCGGACCAGCTGGCGGCCGACGTCGCGCATCGCGTCCTCGGCGCCTCGGCGCTCGAACTTGTTGATCGCGACGACGTCGGCGAAGTCGAGCATGTCGATCTTCTCGAGCTGGCTGGCCGCGCCGAACTCCGGCGTCATGACGTACATCGAGGTGTCGACGTACGGCACCACGGCCGCGTCGCCCTGGCCGATGCCGGGTGTCTCGACGACCACGAGGTCGAAGCCGGACGCCTTGAGCACGGTGATCACGTCGCCGAGGTAGTCAGGCAGCTCGTGCGCGCCGCGGGTGGCGAGGCTGCGGAAGTAGACACGGTCGCCGTCGAGCGAGTTCATCCGGATCCGGTCGCCGAGCAGCGCGCCGCCGCCCTTGCGCCGGGTCGGGTCCACCGCGACCACCGCGACGCGCAGCTTGTCCTGCTGGTCGATGCGGAGCCGGCGTACGAGCTCGTCGGTGAGGCTCGACTTGCCGGAGCCGCCGGTGCCGGTGATGCCGAGCACCGGAACCCGGTGCTTGGCCGCGGCCTGGGTGAGGGCGTCCAGCGCGCCCTGCGGGAGCTTGCCCTCCTCGACGCCGGTGATCGCCCGCGCGATCGCGACCCGGTCGCCGCTGATGACGTCGTCCGCCGTCACCTGTCGCTTGTCCCACAGGTCGAAGTCGAGATCGGCGACGACGCTGTTGATCATCCCGGGGAGGCCGAGCCGCTGGCCGTCCTCGGGGGAGAAGATGGTCACCCCGCTCGAGCGGAGCCGGTCGATCTCGTCGTGCACGATCACACCGCCGCCACCGCCGACCACGTGCACGTGGTCCGCGCCGCGTTCACGCAACGACTCGACGAGGTACTCGAAGTACTCGATGTGGCCGCCCTGGTACGACGACACCGCGATGCCCTGGACGTCCTCCTCGATCGCGGCGTCCACGACCTCCTGCACCGAGCGGTTGTGTCCCAGGTGCACGACCTCGCACCCCTGGCTCATGAAGATCCGCCGCATGATGTTGATCGACGCGTCGTGCCCGTCGAACAGGCTGGACGCGGTGACCAGCCGCACCGGGTGCTTCGGCACGTGGAGCTCGCTCATGTATGTGGACCTCAGTTAGTTGGATGTCCAACTAATTCTAGAGGGCTACGGGCCGATCGGGCGGAATACCCGGCCAGCCGGGTTCCTGGCCCGATCGGTGTTGAAACCCCTGACCGGAGCCAGTAACCCCGGGTACCCGGGTATCCCTGCAACCGCGGCCTCAGTCGACGGTGTCGCCCGCGTCGGCGCGCAGTACGCCGAGCAGCCCGGTCAGGTCGTCGAGCTGCGCGGCCGACAAGCCCGGGCTTCTGGAACACCTCGCCGTTGAGACCGTCGGTGGCCTTCTCGACGACGGCGCGGCCGGCGTCGGTGATCGCGGCCAGCACGACCCGGCGGTCGTCGTCGTGGCGCTGGCGTTCGACGAAGCCCTGCCGCTCGAGCCGGTCCACCGCGCTGGTGACCGAGGTCGGGTGCACCTGGAGGAGCGAGCCGAGCCGCGTCATCGGCATCGCCCCGGCCGAGGAGAACGACAGCAGCCGGAGCACCTCGTAACGGGCGAAGGTCAGCTCGAGCGGGCGCAGCACTGCGTCGATCCGTTCCATGAGCAGCTGCTGGACGCGGACCAGCGAGGTCACCATGACCATCCCGTCCGCGGCGTCACCCCACCCGTGTCGCACCCATTGCCGGTGCGCCTCGCGGATCGGGTCGCGCTGCCGTTCGCTCATCCGAAGCATCGTAGGGAGTGGCCGTCGGGATCGGTGGGACCAACCGGACCATGAGCACCGGCAGCACCGTGACCGCCGCGACGACCAGCAGCGCGGGTCGAGCCCCGGCGACCCGGGCCAGGGCCGGCGCGAGCAGGCTGCCGACCAGACAGGCGGCCACCATGATCGTGTCGGCGAGGCCGAGGGCGCCGGCCCGGTAGCGGTCCGGAACGGCGTTCTGGAGCGTGCCGGTGAGCAGGCTCTCGATCACCACGGCCATCGCGCCGGCCAGCGCCAACAGCGGCAACGCGGGCCAGGGCACCGGCGAGAGGGCGACGACCAGGACCGCGCCGGCCAACACCAGCAACCCGCCGGTGCGGGTGATCGTCACCAACCTGCTCAGCAGCGGCGCCCCCAGCGCGCCGAAGCCGAGACAGGCCGTCGCCAGGCCGAAGCCGGCGTCGCCGCGCCCCCACGACTCGGTGCTGAGGGGAAGCAGCACCACGCCGGTGACGGTCGCGACCAGGTTCAGCAGTCCGGCCACGCCCAGCGCGCGGAGCGCCGGCCGGCAGCGCAGCACCGCGCGCAGCATCCCGGCCACCGCGTCGGGCGCCTTCTCGACCGGACTCGGGATCGAGATCCCCGCGCACAGCGCCAGCCCGGCCACGGCCAGCGCCAACGCGACCGGCACCGTCCACGGCCGCATGGACTCGGCGAGGAGGAGCCCGCCGAGGGCCGGGCCGACCACCCATGAGGAGACCTCGATGGTGACCAGGAGGTCCGTCGCCTGCGCACGCCGGGCGCCGGCCAGCCCCGGCAGCGAGGCCGCGATCGCCGGGTAGGTCGGCGTACCGGCGGCAACCGCGAGCGAAGCCGCGACCACGCCCAGCGCGATCCGGTCGCCGGCGAGCGCGACACCCGCCAGGGCCAGGAAGAGCAGCCGCAACGCCATCGTGGCCCGGACCAGCCGATCCCGCGCGACATGGTCGCCGAGCGAGCCGACCGCCCACGACAGCAGGACGTACGGCGCCATCCGGGCCGCGCCGACCAGGCCGACGACCAAGGCGCCATGGGGCCCGGCACCGTACTGGTCCCACACGAGGACCAGGAGGAGCGGCCACGGCATCCCGGTGGCGATCGCGGCGCACGCGTAGGCGGTGAGCAGCCTTCGGACGGCCGGCCGGCTGGCCCGGTGTCTGCTCATCCGCCGTGGACCACGGTGGTGAGCGGTGCGAAGCCGTTGAAGCCGACGGTCGAGTAGGTGGCGGTGTAGGCGCCGGCGCACTGGAACCGCACCTGGTCGCCCTCCGCCAGCGCCAGCGGCAGCTCGGCCATGGCGTCCTGGTAGAGCACGTCCGCGCTGTCGCAGGTCGGGCCGCAGAGCACGCACGGGCCGGTCGGGCCGGGGACGTCGGTGGCGAACGGGTAGCGGATCGCCTCGTCGAGGGTCTCCACGAGTCCGGTGAAGACGCCGGCGTCGAGGAAGACCCAGCGGGTGCCGGCACGGTGCACCACCCCGAGCACGGTGGTGACCAGGACGCCGGCGTCCGCGGCGATCCCCCGGCCGGGCTCGGCGATCGTGGTCGGCCGATGGTCGCCGAACGCCGCGTCGAGGTGCCGCTCGATCGCGGCGCCGTACGCCTCCGGTGGCGGGCAGCCGTCGTCGAGCCGGGCCGGGAATCCTCCACCGATGTCCAGCAGCCACGGGTCGAGCCCGTCCGCGCGGAGCGTCTCGAAGACCCTGGCGGCCGCGCCGATCGGGCCGGCCCAGGCCTCGGGGTCGCGCTGCTGCGAGCCGACGTGGAAGGAGACCCCGTCGACGCGCAGGCCGAGCCGAGCCGCGTCACGCAGGATCGCGACGGTCTCGCCGGTCGAGCAGCCGTACTTGCGCGACAGCGGCCAGTCCGATCCCTCGCCCGAGGTGACGAGCCGGCACAGCACCCGGCTACCGGGCGCGGCCTCCGCGACCTTGGCGACCTCCCCGGGGGAGTCGACAACGAACAGGTCCACGCCGAGCCGCGCCGCGAACCGGACGTCCTCGCGCCGCTTCACCGGGTTGGAGTAGACGAGGTCGCGCGGCCCGGCGCCGGCCATGAGGGCGGCGGTGATCTCGGCCGGGCTGGCCACGTCGAACCGGGAGCCCGAGCTCGCCAGCGCCGCCAGCAGGGTCGGGTCGGGGTTGGCCTTGACGGCGTAGTGCAGAGCGGTGCCGGGCAGCGCCGCCGCCAGCCGGAGGTACGCCGAGACGGCGTACGGCACGTCGAAGTCGAGGTACGGCGTGTGGCGGGTGTGCGCAGCAGCGAGCGGTGTGGTCCCGAGACCGTCCACGGCCCGCGGCAGCAGGTCGGTCATACCTGCCTAGAGCCGCCCCCTCGGACCTCGGATATGACTCGTAGTGACTATGGCTCAACGGTCCAGGGTCGTCGCCCGCTGCATGTGCGACAGCTTCTCGGGATTGCGCACGGCGTAGAGCTCCGTGATCAGGCCGTCGTCGATGCGTACGCCGAGCACGGTGTCGAGCACACCGTCGAACCTGACGACCAGCGCCGGGTGGCCGTTGACCTCCGCCGGATGCAGCGACGCCGACGGCGGGATCTTGCTCAGGAAGCCGGCCACCTTGCCCGCCCCGACGACGGGTACCCGGGCAGCCTGGGCGACGCCGCCGCCGTCGGCCAGCAGGACGACGCCCGGCGCCATGATGTCGAGCAGGCCCTGGAGGTCGCCGGTCTCGACCGCCCGCTGGAACGCCTGCGAGCGCAGCCCGGGTCGTGGTCGGAGTGACGTCGACCCGCGGTCGGCGGGCCGCGACATGGGCCCGCGCCCGATGTGCCACCTGCCGGACCGCCACCGGTGTCTTCTCGACCGCCTCCGCGATCTCGTCGTACTCCAGGGCGAACACCTCGCGCAGCACGAACACCGCCCGCTCGGTCGGGGTGAGCGTCTCCAGCACCAGCAGCATCGCCATCGAGGCGGTATCAGCGAGCTCGACGTCCTCGGCGACGTCGGGCGTGGTGAGCAACGGCTCGGGCAACCACGGGCCGACGTACGACTCCTTGCGCCGGCGCAGCGTGCGCATGCGGGTCAGGGCCTGGCGCGTCGTGATCCGGACCAGGTACGCGCGGGGGTCTCGCACCGAGTCGTGGTCGACGCCGGACCAGCGCAGCCAGGTCTCCTGGACGACGTCCTCCGCGTCGGCGGCGGAGCCGAGCATCTCGTAGGCGACCGTGAACAGCAGGTTGCGCAGGGCCACGAACGTCTCGGTGGCCGAGTCCCCACTCGTGTCCATTGCTCTGTCACTCATGTCGGGTTCCTGTGCCTCCACTCTCGACCGTGCCACACCCACAAGACCCCGGGCACGCCGGCTCTGTGACATCCCTCCTCGATGGCGCACGTCACGGCGCCGCGCTGTCACAGGCGGCGGGTCGTCGGCATCTCGATGTGCGTCAAGTGAAACCACGAGAGAGGACGACGTCATGGAACCCCGGATCGACTTCCTGGCCAACGAGGTCGGCGCCAGGATCAGCAAGCGCATCTACAACGTGAGCCTGGCGATCGACCAGTCGTCGCTGCCCAAGGCCACCCAGGAGCTGGTGAACCTGCGCGCCAGCCAGATCAACGGCTGCGGCTGGTGCGTCGACATCCACACCAAGGAGGCGGCGGCCGCCGGCGAGACCGCGGTCAGGCTGCACCTGGTCGCCGCTTGGCGCCACGCCACGGTGTTCACCGAGGCCGAACGGGCCGCACTGGCGCTCACCGAGGAGGGCACCCGGCTGGCCGACTCCGGTGCCGGAGTGTCCGACGAGACCTGGGCCCAGGTGCGTGAGCACTACGACGACGACCAGATCGCCGGGCTGGTCTCCCTGGTGGCGCTGATCAACGCCACCAACCGGCTCAGCGTGATCGCGAACTACCAGGGCGGGTCCTACCAGCCCGGCATGTTCGACAGCATGGCGAGCTGACCGAGGCCGGCGCCGGCCCGGCGAGACCCTTCGGGAGAGTCCGAAATGGATCGTCAGACAAACTGGCCTACATGGGGGATGGCCTCCAGCCGCTCGCGGACGTAAGTTGCGGCCTGTTCCGTCCGTTCTCTCGGCAGACACCCCACAAAGGATCCCTCCTGTGCTGAGCACCTCTCGTCGGGCTGGCGCCCGCCGGGGTACGCGTGTCGGCGCGATCGTCGCAAGTGCGGCGGTCGTGGTGACCCTCGTCCCGGCCCTGCTTCTCTCTGCACCCTCCAACGCCGCGAGCGCCCGTGCCGCGGCGTCCCCTGTCGCTGCCGATGCCTCGGTGTTCACCGCCACTGGCTCCCGGCCCCAGACCTCCTCGGACGGCCACAAGCGCCGGGTCAACCCGACGGCGTACAAGGCCTTCACGCTCGACTCCTCCGCCCTGGACGGACGCCTCGCCGCCGCGCCGGACGAGTCGGCCAAGGGCGCCGCCCCGGCGACCCTTCAGCTGCCCGCGCCCAACGGTGACGTGGTGACCTTCGACGTCGTCGAGTCGTCGATCATGGAGTCCGGCCTCGCCGCTGACCACCCCGAGATCAAGACCTACGCCGGCCGCAGCCAGGACGGCAGCGCCACCGTGCGCTTCGACGTCACGCCCATGGGCTTCCACGCGTTCGTGCGCGGCGCCCACGGCGGCGACGCCTGGTTCATCGACCCCGCCTACAACGGCGACGACAGCCTGTACCTCTCCTACATGGGTGACGCGCTGCCCGCGCCCGAGCGCGGGTTGGTCGAGCCGAACCTCGACCAGGTCACCGGCGAGGACGGCCTCGCGGCCCGGATCGCGGACGGCGCGGACGCCGGCGAGAACCCGGGTGACGCGGTCAAGCTGCGCACCTACCGGCTGGCACTGGTCACGGATCCGAGCTACGCGACCTACTTCGGCACCGCCAACGTGCTGGCCGAGAAGGTCACCCTGATCAACCGCGTCAACGAGGTCTACAACGACGACTTCGCGGTCCGGCTGGTCCTGATCAACGACTCCGACAAGCTCAACCTCGACACCGCGGCCAAGGCCACCGGGCTCAACGGCCCCTGCGGCGCCGCCGCATGTTTCAGCGCCGCCAACCTGGCCAGCTGCTCCAGCGCTCGGCCCGGTCCGGATCGCGCTCGGCCAGCTGGTCGGCGCGGACAAGTACGACATCGGCCACCTCGGCCTCGGCGTCAACGGCGGTGGCGTCGCCAGCCTCGGCGTCGTCGGCGGCAACAACAAGGCCCAGGGCTGCACCGGTCTGCCGGAGCCCGAGGGTGACTTCTACGCCATCGACTACGTGGCGCACGAGATGGGCCACCAGTTCGGTGGCAACCACACCTTCAACGGCACCCAGTTCAACTGCTCGACCGGCAACCGCAACGCCGGCACGTCGGTCGAGCCGGGTTCCGGTTCGTCGGTGATGGCCTACGCCGGCATCTGCCAGCAGGACAACCTGCAGCCGCACTCCGATCCGTACTTCAGCCAGCGGAGCCAGGCCGAGATCACGGCGAACATCGTCGCGGCCAAGGCGAACGTCAACGAGGTCCAGACCGTCTCGCTGTACAACTTCGACGGCGCCGACTCGTTCACGCTGACCTACGGCGGCCAGACCACGGCACCGATCGTGGCCGGCTCCACGTCCGCCACGATCGACGCGGCGCTCGAGGCGCTCCCGGCGATCGGGACCGGCGGCGTGGCCGTGACCGGCTACAACAACCAGAACACCGCCGCGGGCCTGACCAACGGCGTCCAGGTCACGTTCAACGGCAGCACGCCGACCTCTGCCGTGCAGACCGCCGGTGTCGACCACGCGCTGATGTCGATGACCCCGGTGGCGGGTGACGTGACCGGCTTCGTCGGCACCACCGCCCAGGGCGGGCCGCAGACGAACGGCGGCTCGACCATCGTGACCACGGCCAACCACGCGCCGTCGGTGACGCCCCCGGCGTCCAAGACGATCCCGACGCGGACGCCGTTCACCCTGACCGGCTCGGCGACGGACTCGGATGGTGACTCCCTGATCTACCTCTGGGAGCAGAACGACCGTGGCCCGAACGGCAGCACGACCGGCACCGGCCTGGTCCAGTCGCCCAAGCTCAACGGCCCGCTGTTCCGCGTGTTCGGGACCTACGCGAACGTGACGTCCGCCGGCACCCTGGTCATCCACTCGCCAGGGGAGAACCTCGCCGACGGCAACCCGTCGCGCACGTTCCCGGACCTCGACCAGGTCCTGGCGAACAATACGAACGCCGACACCGGCACCTGTCCTGCCGCACCGGCACCACCGCTCGCCGGTGGCGCGACGAACGTGCCGATCCCGACCATCGAGTGCTACGCGGAGTGGCTCCCGACGTCCGACTACGTCGGCACGGCCGTGGCCAGCAACACCGAGCCGTCGCTCAACTTCCGGCTCACCGCGCGGGACGTGGACCCGGAGGCCGGCGGCTACGCCTTCGGTGACACCAAGCTCCTGATCGACCCGGGCACGGGACCGTTCCTGGTCAGCTCCAAGAACACCGGAACCCCGGCCGCGGGCGTGGCCGGCCGGACGGAGCCGATCGCCTGGGCGGTGGCCAACACCAACGGATACACCGATGGGGCCGCGGTCGTGCACCCGCCGCTCGCGACGGACGTGAAGATCTCGCTGTCGACCGACGGCGGGCACACCTTCCCGTACGTCCTCGCGGCGAGCACGCCCAACGACGGCTCGCAGCTGATCACCTGGCCGAACGTGGCCACCGAACACGCCAGGCTCAAGATCGAAGCAGTGGACAACTACTTCTTCGACGTCAACAACCTGGACTTCTCGCTCGTCCCCAGGCTGCTGGCAACCGGCCCGGCGGCGTCGTCGTACGACGTCCAGTACAGCGACGGCCCGTCCACCCCGATCACGCTCTCGGCGGAGTCGGGACGCAGGGGCGGTTCCAACCCGGGCCTGTCGGCCTCGGCCACCGGTCTTCCGGCCGGGCTCACCCTGACCGAGACCGACACGTCGGCGCCCACCGGTCCCCTCACGTCCACGTTCACGGTGACGGGAACGACCACGGCTGCTCCGGGGGCCTACAGCGTCTCCGTCAACGTGACCGACGGGACCGATTCGGAGGACTTCGCGTTCACGATCAACGTGACCAAGGAGGACGCAACCCCGGCCTACACGGGTCCGGCCACGGTCGAGGCACCGACGGGCGGCAACGACGTGGTCAACGTCCCGCTGAGCGTCCACGTGACGCAGGCGGCCGACGGCAGCCTGGGTGACCTCGCCCTGGCAACCGTCACGATCAAGGACACGATCGCCAACGAGGTGCTCTGCGCCGACCTGCCGGTCAACGCCAGCGGCAACGCGAGCTGCACCTACTCGGCGGACATCCCGCTGCAGTCGGGCCGTCTCTACAACCTGGAGATGCAGGTCGGTGGCCGGTTCGTGGGCACCGGGACCGGGTCGTTGAGCGTCACGATCGACCACACCGACCCGCAGACGACGATCACGTCGGGTCCGGTCGAGGGGAGCTACCTCCTCGACACGGTGGCCAGCATCGGGTTCTCGTCCAGCGAGACGCCGGCGACGTTCACCTGCAGCCTCGACGGCAGCGCACAGAGCTGCCCGAGCTCACCGGTGGTGCTCAGCGGCCTCAACCCGATCACCCACCACTTCACGGTCTTCGCGACGGACGCGGCCGGGAACGCCGACGAGACTCCGGCGACGCGGTCCTTCACCGTGCCGAGGGACGACGCCGTGCTGGCCTCGACCAAGGGCACGTGGAAACGGAGCAGCCAGGGCGGCGCCTTCAGTGGCACCGTCTCGACCTCGAAGAAGAAGGGCTCGACGCTGAGCACCGCGATCAGCGGGGCCACCTCGCTGGCGCTCGTTGCGAGCACGGGGAAGAAGGGCGGCACCGTCAAGGTGTTCCTCAACGGCCAGCTCCTCAAGACCATCTCGCTCAAGGGCGCGGCGGCCAACAAGGTGCTGATCCCGGTCGCGACGTTCGCCACCGCCCAGTCGGGCACCGTGACGATCGTCAACGACACCAAGAAGGCCAACAAGAAGAAGAAGCAGAAGTCAGTGGTGATCGACGGGCTCGGAGTCATCTCCTGACCCACGGCTGACGGAGCCCGGTGCCGGACGATCTGCACGTTCGGCACCGGGCTTCGGTCTGTCCGGCGTACCCGTTCTGACAGGGTGCTCCCCATGCGACTCGGGATGACGCTTCCGGTCATGGAGCCGGATCTCTGGGCCGTGCCGGACACTCTCGAGCGCTGGTCGAGAGCGGTGGACGAGGGGCCGTTCGCGTCACTCTGCTTCGGGGAGCGGATGGCCTTCGACAACCCCGAGTCGCTCACCCTGCTGGGGGCGGCCTCGGCCTGGACCTCGCGGGTCCGGCTGGTGACGACGGTGCTCGTCCCGCAGCTGCACCGGCCCGCGCCGCTGGCCAAGGCGCTGGCCACCGCGGACCGGCTCTGCGGCGGCCGGCTCACCGTCGGGTTCGGGGTCGGCGGCCGGGAAGAGGACTACCGCGCCGCCGAGGCCGACGGCCCGCAGACGATGGCCGAGATGGCGCGCCGGGTCGATCAGCTGAAGCGGATCTGGGCCGGCGAGATGCTCACCGATGCGACGCTCCCGGTCGGCCCGCCGCCGTTCCAGGTCGGCGGCCCGCCGCTGCTGGTCGGGACGATGGGGCCGCGCACCGTGCGCTCCGCCGCGGCCTGGGCGGACGGGCTGGCCGGCTTCACCCTCGACCTCGACGTCGCCATGACCTCCGCGCTGTACGACGTCGCACGGGCCGCCTGGTCCGAGGCCGGCCGCCCGGCGCCGCTGCTCACCACGTCGTTCTGGGTCGCGCTCGCCCCGTCGCCCAGCGCCGTCCCCGAAGCCCGCGCCCAGGTGCACCGGCACCTGCGCCACTACATGAACTGGCTGCCGCCGGCCCTGGTCGACGCGATGGCCCCGACCACCGGCTTTGCCGGCACCGCCGCCGAGCTGCGCGACCTCCTGCGGCGGCTCGAGGACATCGGTACCGACGAGGTGCATCTCATCCCGACCACCTCCGACGTCGCCTTCGTCGATGAGGTCGCCGGGCTGGCCGCTCACCAGTAACTCAATGTCCGGACCACTACCTCATGCGGTTATAGCACCCATCGGAGTACGCTCGGACAGTGAGTTACAAGCAGCGCGGCGGCGAGGGCTCGGATGTCGCCGAGGCCGGCGTCGTACCCCGGGAAGTAGCAGCAGACCCGGTCGGCGAGGTCGCCGAAGCGGCGATGCAGCTCGGCGGCGCACTCCTCGGGGGTGCCGCGGACCGCGAGGGTGTCGACCATCGCGTCGTCGACGAGCTCGACCATCGCCGCGTAGTCGCCGGTCTTGGACAGCGCGTTGAGCTCGGGCTGGAGGTCGCCCCAGCCCTCGACGTCGAGGACCGGGCGGTACGCCGGCGTGGAGCCGTAGAACGCCAGCAGCCCGCGCACGCCCAGGGTGGCGGCGGCCAGCTGCTCCGAGGTCCGACCCATGGCCACGATCGCCTGCGGATGGACCACGAACGCCGCCGGGTCGGTGCGCCGGGCCAGCCCCTCCTCGATCGCGGGCAGGGTGCGCTCGCGGACGTGCCGGTGGCTGTGGAACGGCATCACCAGCAGCCCGTCGGCGACCTCGGCCGCGGTCCGGGTCATCACCGGCCCGAGCGCGCCGAGCAGCACCGGCGGCGGCCCCCACTCCAGCGGGCCGGGGACGAACGTCGGCGGCATCAGCGTGTGCCGGGTGTGCTCGCCGCGGAAGTCGAGCCGGGTGCCGTCCTGCCAGGCGCCGAGGATCGCCTTCACCGCGAGCACGATCTCGCGCATCCGGGCGGCCGGCGGGCTCCACGTGGCGCCGTACCGGTTCTCGATGTGCGGCCGGACCTGCGAGCCGAGCCCCAGCCGGAACCGGCCGCCGCTCATCCGCTGGAGGTCGTGCGCGGTGTGCGCGAGGTGCATCGGCGAGCGCGGCATCGCGATCGCGACGTTGGTCATCAGGTCGGTCTCGACTCCCGACGCCGCGGCCGCGGCGAGAGGCAGGAAGACGTCGTGCGGCCCTTCGAAGGTGAACAGCCCGGCCGCCCCGGCATCGACCAGCTCGCGGGCCCGGACCGCGGCGCGCTCGGGCGGTACGTCGAGCTGCAGGTCGAGGAGCATGGCCGAAAGGTAGTGCCCCCGACGCTGGTGCTGGCAGATTCGGAGGATGAGCATGGAGTTCCAGGTGCTGAGCGTGGTCCGGCTGATGACTCCCGACCCGCGGCCACCGGACGGTCCGGACGACGACCGCATCCAGGCCGAGCACCTCGCCTACCTCCGCGGGCTGGGGGAGGCCGGCAAGATCGCGGTCAACGGCCCGATCCGAGCAGTCGACTCGCCCGACTGGCGCGGGTTGACCGTCTACCTGGTCGACGTGGACGAGGCCCGGACGCTCGCGAACGCCGATCCGGCGGTGCAGGCCGGTTGGTTCGACGTGCGTGGTCGACCCGTGGTGGATCCCGGCCCACGAGGTCACGCTCGGCAACCGGGTGGACCTGACCCTCGAGGACTAGCGGGCCTTGCGCGCCCGGGACGCGGTCTTCGCGCGCTCGTTCTGGTCGAGGACGAGCTTGCGGATCCGCACGGTCTGGGGCGTGACCTCGACGCACTCGTCCTCGCGGCAGAACTCCAGGCACTGCTCCAGCGACAGCTTCCGCGGCGGGACCAGCTTCTCGAAGTTGTCGGAGGTGGCGGACCGGATGTTGGTCTGCTGCTTCTCCTTGGTGATGTTGACGTCCATGTCGTCGGCGCGGGAGTTCTCGCCGACGATCATGCCCTCGTAGACCTCGGTGGCCGGCTCCACGAACATGGTGCCGCGCTCCTGCAGGTTGGTCATGGCGTACGCCGTCGCCGCACCCGAGCGGTCGGCCACGAGCGACCCGTTGCTGCGCCCGCGGATCTCGCCGGCCCACGGCTCGTAGCCCTCGGAGATGTGGTGGGCGATGCCGGTGCCGCGGGTGTCGGTGAGGAACTCGGTCCGGAAGCCGATCAGGCCGCGGGCCGGGACGAGGAACTCCATCCGCACCCAGCCGGTGCCGTGGTTGGTCATCTGCTCCATGCGTCCCTTGCGGGCAGCGAGCAGCTCGGTGATGGTGCCGAGGTACTCCTCGGGGGCGTCGATGGTCAGCCGCTCGACGGGCTCGTGGATCTTGCCGTCGATCTCGCGGGTGACCACCTGGGGCTTGCCGACGGTGAGCTCGAACCCCTCGCGCCGCATCTGCTCGACGAGGATCGCCAGCGCCAGCTCGCCGCGTCCCTGCACCTCCCAGGCGTCGGGGCGGGCGGTCGGGAGGATCTGGAGGGACACGTTGCCGACCAGCTCGCTGTCGAGCCGGTCCTTGACCAGCCGCGCGGTGACCTTGGCGCCCTTCATGCCACGGCCGACCAGCGGCGAGGTGTTGGTGCCGATGGTCATCGAGATCGCCGGCTCGTCGACGTGGATGAGGGGCAGGGCGACCGGGTTCTCCGGGTCGGCCAGGGTCTCGCCGATGGTGATCTCCGGGATGCCGGCCACGGCCACGATGTCGCCGGGCCCGGCCTGCTCGCCGGGCTTGCGCTCGAGGCCCTCGGTGACCAGGAGCTCGGTGATCTTGACGTTCTTCACCGTGCCGTCGCGCTTGATCCACGCGACCTGCTGGCCCTTCTTCAGGTAGCCCTGGTGGATCCGGACCAGCGCCAGCCGGCCGAGGAACGCCGAGGCGTCGAGGTTGGTGACGTGTGCCTGCAGAGGGGCGCCCTCGACGTACGTCGGGGCCGGGATCGTCTCGAGGATCGTCTTGAACATCGGCTCGAGATCGGGGCTGTCCGGCATGCCGCCGTTCTCGGGCATGGTGAGGGAGGCGCGGCCGGCCTTGGCCGACGCGTAGATCACCGGGAAGTCGAGCGCGTCCTGGCTGTGGTCGTCGTCGAGCAGGTCCATGAACAGCTCGTAGGTCTCGTCCACGACCTCGGCGATCCGGGCGTCGCCCCGGTCGACCTTGTTGACGACCAGCACGACCGGCATGTCGGCGTTCAACGCCTTGCGCAGCACGAACCTGGTCTGCGGGAGCGGGCCCTCGCTCGCGTCCACCAGCAGCACGATCCCGTCGACCATCGACAGCCCCCGCTCGACCTCACCGCCGAAGTCGGCGTGGCCGGGAGTGTCGATGATGTTGATCGTCATGCCCTCCGGTGCGGAGGGGCCGGTGTAGTGGACCGCGGTGTTCTTGGCGAGGATCGTGATGCCCTTCTCGCGCTCGAGGTCGCCGGTGTCCATGACCCGGTCACCGACGATCTCGGCCTGGTGCGCGGTGAAGGCACCGGCCTGGCGCAGCATCGCGTCCACGAGCGTGGTCTTGCCGTGGTCGACGTGCGCGACGATGGCGACGTTGCGGAGGTTCGCGGTCTTCACCGCCAGCGTTTCGGGCACAAGGGTCAACTTTACGGTTCGTCGGCCTCCGGGACCGCATCGGCGAACCGACCGGGCCAGGGACCGTGCCAGGGAAGGAGGTCGGCGCGCGCGGATACCGTGGCCACATGCCCACCATCGCGACGAACACTCGGGTCGGGCGCGACGAGCTGCTCGACTTCGTCCGGACCCGCCACCACCTGGTCCTCGTGACCACCCGCTCCGACGGGCGGCCGCAGCTCTCGCCGGTCACCGGCGGGGTCGACGCCGACGGCCGGATCGTCGTCTCGACGTACCCCGACCGCGCCAAGGCCACCAACCTGCGGCGCGACCCGCGCGCCAGCGTGCTCGTCCTCTCCGACGAGTGGAACGACGCCTGGGTGCAGGTCGACGGCACCGCCGAGGTCCTCGACATGCCGAGCCAGGAGGCGGAGGACGGGCTGGTGGAGTACTTCCGCTGCATCTCCGGCGAGCACCCCGACTGGGACGAGTACCGCGCCGCGATGAGGAAGCAGGGCAAGTCGCTCGTCCGGATCACCCCCGAGCGCTGGGGGCCGGTCGCCACTGGTGGCTTCCCGGCCGACCGGGTGCCGTCGTGACCGGCACGCCGCGGCACTGCTTCGTCCCGCCGTACCTGCTCCGGCAGATCGCACTCAGTCACCCCGAGGACGCCGAGTGGGTGGAGCTGATGCTCACCCACGACGACCGGATCCGGCTGCAGCGCGCGACCGTGACAGCAGCGGCCACCGGCACGGCGTGGGTGGTGCACAACGCTCACAACGGCGCCGCGCTGCCGGGCGAGCTGGTGCGCTCACCGGGCGACGAGCCGACGGGCGACCTCGCCGTCGACGAGGCGGCCGACGGCGTGGCCGCGTCGCTGGCACTGTTCAAAGAGGTCTACGGCCGCGACTCCTACGACGACGCCGGCGCCACCGTCGTGGCGACGGTGCACTACCAGCGGAACTACGACAACGCGTTCTGGAACGGCCAGCAGCTGGTCTTCGGAGACGGCGACGGCAGGACGTTCGACCGGTTCACCAAGCCGGTCGACGTGCTCGGCCACGAGCTCACCCACGCGGTCACCGAGCACACCGCCGGTCTGGTCTACGAGGGTCAGTCCGGGGCGCTCAACGAGTCGGTCTCCGACGCCTTCGCCTCGTGCCTCAAGCAGCGGCTGCTCGGCCAGGACGCCGTGGCGGGCGACTGGTTGATCGGGGCCGGGCTGTTCCTGCCGGGCGTCCAGGCGCGGGCGCTGCGCGACATGGCCCACCCCGGCACGGCCTACGACGACCCCGTCCTCGGCAAGGACCCGCAGCCCGGCCACATGGACGACTACATCGAAACCACCGACGACCACGGCGGCGTCCACCTCAACTCCGGCATCCCCAACCGCGCGTTCCAGCTCGCGGCGACCGCGATCGGCGGCTCGTCGGCGGAGGGCGCCGGCCGGATCTGGTACGCCGCCCTCACCGGCGGGTTGCCCAGCAGGGCCGACTTCGCCACCTTCGCCGCGGCCACCGTCGCCGCGGCGGGCGAGCACGCCGAGCAGGTCGAGGAGGCCTGGCGCACCGTCGGCGTGAACCTCGGCGCCGGCACCGCCGGGCCGGGCGAGCCGCCCCCGCCCACCGCCGACGAGCGGCGCGTGCGGGTGCGGCGGTCCGGCGGCTTCGCCGGGCTGGTCGCCGACGGTGAGGTCGACCTCGACGCCGACCAGCAGCGTGGGCCCGAGCTCGCCGAGCTGGTCGAGCGGATCGACCTGCGTGAGGTGGCCGGCGGAGACCCCAAGCCGGACATGTACGTCTACGCCTTCGACCTCTGCGGCGACCGGGCGACCGTCCCTGAGCAGCAGCTCACCGTCGACCTGCGCCGGGTCGCCGAGCTGGTCCTGGGCGGCTGACGGTTCAGCCCAACGCGCGATCCAGTGCCGCCTCGACGTGCAGCGTGGTGCACGGGAAGACGGGGAGGTCGACGTCGGCCTGGTGGATGAGCAGCTCGAGCTCGGTGCAGCCCAGCAGCACGCCCTCGGCGCCGGCGTCCCAGAGCTGGTGGATCAGCTCGACCACTCGGCGCCGGGTCCGGTCGAGCACGTGCCCGTGCACCAGCTCCTCGTAGATCGCGGAGTTCAGCCAGTCGTGCTCCGAGGCCGGTGGCACGAGCACCTCGAGCCCGTGGCTGGCCATCCGGTCGGTGAAGAAGCCGTCGGACATGGCGACCGTGGTGCCGATGAAGGCGACGCGGGCGACCCCGGCCTTCGCGCACGCCTCGGCGACCACGTCGGCCAGGTGCAGCAGCGGGATGTCGACCGCCGCAGCGACCTGGTCGGCGACCTTGTGGAACGTCGTGGTGCACAACAGCAGGAAGTCGGCCCCGCCGCGCTCCACGCTGCGCCCCGCCTCCGCCAGCAGGGCACCGACCTGGTCCCACCGCTCGGCGTCCTCGAGCTCGGTCAGCTCGGCGAAGTCGACGGTGCTCATCACCAGTCGGGGAGAGGCCAGCCCGCCCAGCCGCTTCTGCACACCGAGGTTGAGGTCGCGGTAGTAGACCGCGCTGCTCTCCCAGCTCATGCCGCCGACCAGGCCGATCGTCTTCATCCCGCTCGCCATGCGCTCACTCTTCCACGGGGAGCCGGAAGACCTTGTGCTGTGCCGCCTGTGCCCGCGGCCGGATCACCAGCTCGTCGACATTGACGTGTGAGGGCCGGGTGGCCATCCACGTGATGGCATCGGCGATGTCCTCGGCGGTCAGTGGGTTCGGTACGCCGCGGTAGATCGCCTCCGCCTTCTCCTGGTCCCCGTCGAACCGGACCAGCGCGAACTCGTCGGTCTTGACCATCCCGGGCGCGATCTCGCAGACCCGCACCGGCTGGTCCCAGAGCTCGAGCCTGAGGGTCTCGCTGACCACCTGGGTGCCGTGCTTGGCCGTGGTGTACCCGCCACCGCCCTCGTAGGCGATCCGGCCGGCCGTCGAGCCGACGTTCAGGACCATCCCGTCACCGCTGGCGATCAGCGCGGGCAACAGCGCCCGGGTCACCTGCACCAGCCCGATCACGTTGACCTCGAACATCCGACGCCAGTCGTCGCTGTCGGCCTCGGCGACCGGGGACGAGCCGAAGGCGCCTCCGGCATTGTTGACCAGCAGGTTCAGCGTGCCGCCGACCGCCTCGGCCAGCCCGGCGACCGACCCCTCGTCGGTGACGTCGCAGGCCACCGGCGTCCCTCCGATCTCGGCGGCGAGCGCCTCGATGCGATCAGTTCGGCGGGCGGCACAGAACACGTGGTACCCCGCGTCCGCGAGCATCCTGGCGGTCGCGGCGCCGATGCCGCTGCTCGCGCCGGTGACCACGGCGTTCCGCTGCGGAGGGCTGGTGCTGGCAGGACTCTCGCTCATGGCCGCCATTGTGGTGGCACACTGTCTGGTCGTGTCACTGACCTCCCTCGCCCGCGTCGCCGGCATCCTGGGTGGCCTGTGCTGGATCGCCCGGGCGATCCTCGACGACGGCGACGGGCCCACAGCCGTGATCGACGCCCTGCACTACGGCGGGCTCGCCCTGCTCGTCATCGCCCTCCTCGGCATCGGCGCCGGGCTGGTGTCCGGCCTGATGGCGCTCCGCGTGGTCGTCGCGATCTGCCTCGTGGCCCTGGCCGCGGCGGTCGTGTCCTTCCTGCACGAGCAGTACTCCGACCGGTTGGTCGACGGGATCCTCGGTGGGCTGATGGTCGTCTACTGCGTCATCGGCCTCCTGGTGCGCCGCGGGCGCACGCCCGGCGACGACGCCCCGGAGTCGCGCCATTCGCGAGGCGCGCACGCCGCCTGAACGGCCGGCCCGGGTACCGCGGGAATGCGCCCGGCCACCGCGAGGTTGGGCTCTTGGGGAAGACCGTTCCCCCACAGACCGTGCAGGAGGTGGGCGTGGACGAGCTGCAGCGACTGGCGATGATCAGCCTGCACACCTCGCCGCTCGACCAGCCGGGCACCGGTGACGCGGGCGGCATGAACGTCTATGTCATCGAGGTCGCGAAGCGGCTGGCTCTGCGCGGCGTCGAGGTCGACATCTTCACCCGCGCCACCAGCTCGACGCTCGACCAGGTCTTCCAGGCCTGCGACGGGGTCACCGTCCGCCACATCCACGCCGGCCCGTTCGAGGGGCTGACCAAGAACGAGCTGCCGGCCCAGCTGTGCGTCTTCGCCCGCGAGGTGCTGCGCACCGAGGCGTCCCAGCCGGTCGGCCACTACGACCTCGTGCACAGCCACTACTGGCTCTCGGGTCAGGTGGGGGCGCTCGCCCGCGACCGGTGGGGCGTCCCGTTGGTGCACTCGATGCACACGATGGCCAAGGTCAAGAACGACGCCCTGGCCGAGGGCGACACCCCCGAACCGCTCGCGCGGGTGATCGGCGAGGAGCAGGTGGTCGAGGCCGCGGACATGCTGATCGCCAGCACCGATCTCGAGGCCAAGCAGCTGATCGAGCTGTACGACGCCGACCCGGGGCGCGTCGAGGTGGTCCACCCCGGTGTCGACCTCGACGTCTTCCGGCCCGTCCCGAAGCAGGCGGCGCGCGCGGCGCTCGGGCTGCCCGCGGACGCCGACGTCCTGCTCTTCGCCGGCCGGATCCAGCCGCTCAAGGCGCCCGACGTGCTGCTCCGTGCGGTGGCCGCGCTGCTCGAGCGGGAGCCGGGCCGTCGCTCCCGGATCGTGGTCCCGATCGTCGGTGGCCCGTCCGGGTCCGGGCTCGACAAGCCGCAGGCGCTCGCCGACCTCGCGGCGCAGCTCGGACTCACCGACGTGGTCCGCTTCGTCCCCCCGGTCTCGCAGGCCGAGCTCGCCCAGTGGTACGCCGCGGCGACGCTGGTCGCCGTGCCGTCGTACAACGAGTCCTTCGGACTGGTCGCCGTCGAGGCCGAGGCGACCGGCACCCCCGTCGTGGCTGCCGCGGTCGGCGGCCTGACCACGGTGGTCCGCGACGGCCACAGCGGCCTGTTGGTCCCCGGGCACCACACCGACGACTGGGCCGACGCGCTGCAACGCGTGCTCGGGAACGACGAGCTGCGCGCGCGACTGGAGGCCGGCGCGCGCACGCAGGCTGCGCTGTTCTCGTGGGACGCCACCGCCGAGGCGACGTTCCGCGTCTACGAGCGCGCCCGCTCCTCGCTCGTGGCGGCGAGTTCCCCACGGCGTTCCTCGCCGGGGGGCAGGCAACGAGAGCGAGGAACGCCGCGGGGACCCCGTGAACGCCGAGCCAGAGAGAGGCTTCGCGCGTACCTCGAGGCCAACGAGCTCGACTACGACGAGCCGCAGCCCGGCCAGTTCTCGTTCGCCCTGCCCGGTGAGAAGAAGCTGCAGACCCCGGTCCGGCTCGACGTCGGCACCCACACGCTCGGGGTGCACGCCTTCGTGTGCCGCCGTCCCGACGAGAACCACGAGCGGGTCTTCGAGTGGCTGCTGCAGCGCAACCTGAAGCTGTACGGCGTCGCGTTCGCGGTCGACCGGCTGGGCGACATCTACCTCGACGGCCGGCTACCCCTCGCTGTCATCGACGACGCCGACGAGCTCGACCGACTGCTCGGCGCGGTGCTCACCACCGCCGACGAGTCGTTCAACACGATCCTCGAGCTCGGCTTCGCCTCCTCCATCCGCAAGGAGTGGGAGTGGCGCAAGCTGCGCGGCGAGTCGACCGAGAACCTCGAGGCGTTCCGGGGCTGGCTCGAGGTCGATGAGGTCGAGGACGGCTCAGGAAGCGGCGAGGACCAGCACGAACCCGACCAGCGCCGGTAGCGCCTGCACGAACAGGATCCGGCGGTTGACCGTCACCGCGCCGTACGCCCCCGCCACGATGACGCAGGCGAGGAAGAAGAGCTTCACGTCGTCCAGGTCGTCGACCAGTCCCCACACGAGGCCGGCGGCCAGGAACCCGTTGTAGAGGCCCTGGTTGGCGGCCAGCGTCTTGCTCTCGGCCGCGAAGGCGGGCTCGAGGCCGAACGTCCTGTGCCCGGTCGGGGTGTCCCAGAGGAACATCTCCAGCACCAGGAAGTAGAGATGGAGGGCGGCGACCAGGCCGACCACGACGTTCGCGACGATGCTCACGGCCAGATCATGGCAGGACTCAGCGGGGCGGGGGCGGCTCCGACGCCAGGGTGCGCGGCTTGCGGCGGGCGACCGCCACACCGACGAGCGCGAGCCCGCCGCCGACGTAGGCCATGCCGGGCGGGGTCTCGCCCAGGAAGAGCCAGCCCATCACGATCGTGATCGGCGGGACGAGGTAGGTCGTCACACCCAGGCTGCTGGCGGACATGCTGCGCAGCGCGTAGGCGAACGTGGTGAACGCGATCGCGGTCGGGAAGACGCCGAGGTAGACGACCCACCAGACGTCGGCCGCCGACGCCGAGCGCGTGTCGTCGACCAGCCGGCCCAGGAAAGGCAGGCACACGACCGCGCCGACCGTGCAGGCCAGCCAGGTCACGTGGATCGCAGGCAGCTTGGCGACCAGCGGCTTCTGCAGGACCAGGCTGATCGAGTAGACGACCGCGGCGACCAGGCAGAGCACGACGCCCAGGACGCTGCGGTCACCGTTGGAGTCGCTGGAGGCCGTCGCGATCAGGGCGACGCCTCCGAACGCCAGGGCGAGGCCGAGTCCGAGGTAGAGCGTGAACCGCTCGTGGAGGAACGTCGCCGCCAGCAGTGCGACCAGGACGGGCGAGACCTGGATGAGCATCACGGCGGTGCCGGCGTCGACGTGCTGCTCGCCGGCGTTGAGGGCGACGTTGTAGATGCCGAACCACAGCACGCCGATCGTCACGATCGAGACCCACTGGCCGCGGGTGGGGCGAGGGAGGCCGCGGCCCAGTGCCACCGCGCCGAGGCAGACCGAGCCGACGAGCAGCCGACCGAGGGACAACGAGCCGGGGGAGAAGGTGCCGGCGAGATAGCGGATCGCGACGAACGCCGACGCCCAGAGCAGCAGGGTCACGCCGACGGCCGCCAGCGGCAGCCACGTGGGAGCCGTCGAGGCGGTCGGCTCGGGAGCGCTGCCGGTCTCCTGGGCAGGGGTGGTCGCGGTCACCGTCACAGCCTAGGAACCTGCACCGACAGCTGACACGCGGATATCAGACGTCGTTCCACGACATGACGCCAGCGTTGCGGAGCTGGGTGGACAATCCTTCAATCTGACAGTTACTATCAAAAACAAGTAACCGTCAGATTGGAGTGACTGTCATGAAGGAGTCATCGTCCGCCCGCTGGTGGGCGCTGGGCGCCACCGCGCTCTCCCTGCTCGTGGTCGGGCTCGACATGACCGTCCTCAACGTGGCGCTGCCCGACATCGCCACCGACCTGCAGGCCTCGACCTCGCAGCTGCAGTGGTTCGCCGACGCCTACCTCCTGGTGCTCGCGGCGGTGATGCTGCCGGCCGGCATGCTCGGCGACCGGCTCGGACGCAAGGGGCTGACCGTGGGGGCGCTCGTCGTGTTCGGGATCGGGTCGCTCTGGTGCGCGTACGCCGGCAGCCCGGCCTCGCTCATCGCCGCCCGCTCGGTCCTCGGCCTGGGCGCCGCCGCGCTGATCCCGCTCGCCATGTCGGCCGTGGTCGTCCTCTTCGAGCCCGAGGAACGGCCCAAGGCGGTCCTGGTGCTGAGCCTGTCCACGATGATCGGGCTCCCGCTGGGCCCGATCGTCGGCGGCGCTCTGCTCCAGTCGTTCTGGTGGGGGTCGGTCTTCATCATCAACGTGCCCGTCATCGCGGCAGCGCTGGTGGCGGTGGTGCGGTTCCTGCCGTCGGGAGGAGTCGAGCAGGAGAGCCGGGGCTTCGACGGACTCGGTGTCGTCCTCGCCGCCACCGGCCTGGTGGCCGTGACCTACGGCGTGATCGAGGGGCCGAACCGCGGCTGGACCGACCCGGTGACCGTGGCCTGCCTGGTGGGCGGGGTGGTCGTGCTGGCGGCGTTCCTGTTCTGGGAGCGGCGGCTGACCGGCACGATCCCGGTCTTCGACTACGACGTCTGGGCGCAGCCGGCGTTCCGCTGGGGCTCGATCACCGCCGCGGTCGCGAGCATGGCGCTGTTCGGCGTGTTCTTCACGATGCCGCAGTACTTCCGGCTGGTGCTCGGCGCCGACGCGCTCGGCACCGGGCTGCGCACCCTGCCGCTGGTGATGGGGATGCTGGTGGCGATGCAGCTCTCCAACCGGTTGGGCAGCCGGGTGCCCGCCGGGATCATGGCGGCGGTGGGCTCGCTGCTGGTCGCGGTGGGCATGGTGGTCGGCGCGACCACCGAGCTGGGCGACGGCTTCGGCCGAGCGGCGGTGTGGACTGCCCTGGTCGGACTCGGCTTCGGTGCCGCGCTGTTCGCCGCGCAGACCGCTGCCCTGATGAGCCTGCCGCGCACCCGCGCCGGCACCGGCTCGGCCCTCGTGCAGACGCTCCGCCAGGTCGGCAGCGTGCTCGGCATCGCGATCCTGGGTGCGGCGCTGAACGCCCACTACTCCGGCGCCGGCGACACCCCCGCCCACTTCGTCGACGGCATGGGCCTCGCGCTGTGGATCTCGGCCGGGATCTCGGTCGTCGCGGCCGTCATCGCCGCGGTGCGGCTGCCGCGGACGCCGCAGGAGGCAGAATCAGAGCGTGACGACCTCGCCCGGGCTGCGTGAGCGCAAGAAGGCGCGCACCCGCGCGACCATCCAGCGCGAGGCGCTGCGGCTCTTCCAGCGCAACGGGTACGCCGCCACCTCGGTCGAGTCGATCGCCGCGGCTGCCGACGTCTCCCCGAGCACGTTCTTCCGCTACTTCCCGACCAAGGAGGACGTGGTCCTCTCCGACTTCATGGACGAGACCACCATCGGGCGGTTCCTCGAGGCGCCGCCGGAGTACTCCCTGGTCCAGGCACTGAGCTACGCCGTGGAGACCGGCATCGCGGCGTTGCCCGAGGAGGACTTCCAGCTCGAGCACCTGCGCAACCGGCTGATCCGCGAAGTTCCCGAGCTGCGCCGCGGCATGCTCGCCGAGATGATGCGCCCGATGGAGCTGCTGGCCCAGGCGATCGGCCAGCGGCTCGGCCGCGAGGTCGACGACGACGTCCGGATGTTCGCCGGCGCGGCCATCGGCGGCCTCGCGCTCCTGGAGCCGCACTACGAGGGCACCGTCGACGCCGACCCGCGCGCGCTCATCGCCGAGATCGTCGCGCGCACCAAGCGGCTGGACCGGATCCTGACGCTGCCGGACCCGGAGTAGAGGTCGGGCTCGCGCTGGAACGGGTTACCCGGGTACCCGGGTAACCCTGACGATCTGGGCCGTTGCAACACCTGAGATCGTCAGGTTTCCCCGGTTACCCGGGTAATCCTGCAGCCCGGACCCGGACCAGCTCACAGGTCGAGCTTGTAGCCCAGGCCGCGCACGGTGACGAGGTACTTGGGCTCGCTCGGGTCGGGCTCGAGCTTGGCGCGCAGCCGCTTCACGTGCACGTCGAGGGTCTTGGTGTCGCCGACGTAGTCGGAGCCCCAGACCCGGTCGATCAGCTGGCCGCGGGTGAGCACCCGGCCGGGGTTGCGCAGGAACATCTCCAGCAGCTCGAACTCCTTGAGCGGCAGCCGCTGCTCCTCGCCGCCGACCGTGACGACGTGGCGCTCGACGTCCATGCGGACCGGGCCGGCCTCCAGCGTCGCGGGGGACAGGTCCGGCTCGGTGCCGCGCCGGAGCACGGCGCGGATGCGGGCGACCAGCTCGCGCGGGGAGTAGGGCTTGGTGACGTAGTCGTCGGCGCCGAGCTCGAGGCCGACCACCTTGTCGACCTCGTCGTCCTTGGCGCTGACCATGATCACCGGGACGCTCGAGGTCTGCCGGATGGTGCGGCACACCTCGGTTCCCGGGATCCCGGGCAGCATCAGGTCGAGCAGCACGATGTCGGCGCCGTTGCGGTCGAACTCGGTGAGCGCCGCGTTGCCGTCGGCAGCGATCGCGACCTCGAAGCCTTCCTTGCGGAGCATGTAGGCGAGGGCCTCGCTGTAGCTCTCTTCGTCCTCCACGACGAGTACCCGGGTCACTTCAGTACCTCTTTCTGGATGGGCTCAGCGGTGTCCAGCGCCGACGCCCCGTGGTGGGGCTGGTGCTGGGGAAGGGTCAGCGTGAACGTCGACCCCTGGCCCTCGACGGACCACACCCTGATGTCGCCGCCATGCGTGGCCGCGACGTGCTTGACGATCGAGAGGCCGAGCCCGGTGCCTCCCGTGGAACGGTGCCGGGCCGGGTCGACCCGGTAGAAGCGCTCGAAGATCCGGTCGATCTCGTCCGACGGGATGCCGATGCCCTGGTCGACGACCGAGATCTCGACCGACCCCTCGTCGGACTTGGTCGTCACGAGGACGGTGGAGTCGATCGCGGAGTAGGAGACGGCGTTCGCGACGAGGTTGGCCACCGCGGCGGTGACCTGCTCCTCGTTGCCGAACACCTCGAGCCCCGGTGTGCCGCCCGTGACGATGTCGATCCGCTTGGAGTCCGCGTCGATCGCGCTGGTGTCGACGGCGATGCCGATGACGTCGTCGATGCTCACCGCGGTCGGCGTCTCCAGGGGGTCGTCGGCCTGGAGCCGGGACAGCTCGATGATCTGCTGCACGAGTCGGGTGAGCCGGTCGCTCTCGGTGAGCATCCGGCCGGCGAACCGCTTGACCGCCTCCGGGTCCTCGCTGGCGTCGGACACCGCCTCGGCCAGGAGCTTGATCGCGCCCACCGGGGTCTTCAGCTCGTGGCTGACGTTGGCGACGAAGTCGCGGCGTACGGCCTCGACCCGGCGCTCGCGGGTGCGGTCCTCGACCAGGGCCAGCACCAGGTGCGAGCCCAGTGGCGCGACCCGCGCGGTGACGTGCCGGGCCGGTGCGGCGGGCCGGTCCATCAGCAGCTCGGTCTCGCGGATCTGGCCGTCGCGGCGTACTTCGTGGACCAGCTTGTCCAGCTCCTCGGACACCAGCTGTGTGCCGCGCACCAGCCCGAGGGCGTACGCCGGCGCGGAGGCCTTCACGACGGTGTCGGTGTCGTCGACGATCACTGCGCTGCTGCGCAGCACGGAGAGGACGGTCGCCACCTCGGGCGGGACCACGGGCTCTTCGTGCGTGGGGACCGTCGACTGCTGGCGGTCGCTGATGTGCCACGCGAGCACGGCTCCGCCGGCAACGACGGCTCCGAGGACGGCGGCGAGGAACGCCTGTGTCGTCGGGTCCACATCTATGATGGTAGGGCGGGCGTCGCACGACGTTCGCTTCCGCGGGGTGCGAGGCACCGAACGTTCATGTTCAGTTCACGTCCTCACCCCGACTGGACACCTTGCCTACCTACGGTGGCGCCATGCGCGAAGCTTTCCACGACCAGCTCGAGTCGATCTTCGACGACCTCGCCGCGATCTGCTCCCAGGTCGAGGAGGCGGTCTCCGGCGCCACGGAGGCGCTGCTCAAGGGCGACGCCGAGATCGCCGAGCGGGTCATCAGTGCCGACGCCGCGATCGACCAGGCCCGCCTGCGGGTCGAGGACACGGCGTTCTCCCTGCTCTCCCTCCAGCAGCCGGTCGCCGGCGACCTGCGGGTCGTCGTCGCTGCGCTGCGGATGGTGACCGAGCTCGAGCGGATGGGCGACCTCTCCGTGCACGTCGCCAAGATCGCCCGGCTCCGGGTGCCCAACATCGCGGTGCCCGAGGAGATCCGGCCCACCGTCAGCCGGATGGCCGAGGTCGCCGAGGACATGGTCAAGGCGGTGCACCAGGTGATCACCGCCCGCGACGTGAACGCCGCCCTCGAGGTCCGCAAGGACGACGAGGAGATGGACCAGCTCCGTCGCCAGAGCTTCGTCGAGCTGCTCTCCGACAGCTGGTCGCACGGCGTCGAGGCAGCCGTCGACGTGGCCCTGCTCGGCCGCTACTACGAGCGGATCGCCGACCACGCCGTCTCGGTCGCGAGCCGCGTCGTCTACATCGTCACCGGCGAGTTCCCCACCGCGATGCGCGCCTGAGGGTCTCGCGACTGGCACCGGCGGCACCGGGGAGCGGTGGGTGCGCAACGTCTCTCCACAAGGAGAACGGTTGCTGGGCCACCGCCGCCCGGTCGGGACGGTCAGCGACCCTGGTTGGCGACGGCAGCGGCGGCTTCGGCGGCTGCGTCGGGGTCGAGGTAGCGGCCGCCCGTGACGGTGGGCGTCATGTCGTCGTCGAGCTCGTAGACCAGCGGCATCCCGGTGGGGATGTTGAGCCCGGCGATGTCCTCGTCACTGATGTGGTCGAGGTGCTTGACCAGCGCGCGCAGGCTGTTGCCGTGCGCGGCGACCAGCACGGTCTTGCCGGCGCGCAGGTCGGCGGTGATGTCGGACTCCCAGTACGGCAGGAACCTGGCGACCACGTCCTTGAGGCACTCGGTGCGGGGCATCTCGGGGCCCAGGTCGGCGTACTGCGGCAGCCCGGCCTGGGACCACTCGGACGAGTCGTCGATCGGCGGCGGGGGTACGTCGAACGAGCGGCGCCAGAGCATGAACTGCTCCTCGCCGAACTCCTCCAGCGTCTGCTTCTTGTTCTTGCCCTGCAGCGCGCCGTAGTGCCGCTCGTTGAGCCGCCACGAGCGGGTGACCGGGATCCAGTGCCGGTCGGCCACGTCGAGCGAGATCCCCGCGGTCGTGATGGCCCGGCGCAGCAGCGAGGTGTGCACGACGTCGGGGGCGAGGCCCGCATCCTTCAGCTGCTGGCCGCCGCGCTCGGCCTCGGCGCGGCCCTTGTCGCTGAGGGGTACGTCGACCCAGCCCGTGAAGAGGTTCTCGGCGTTCCAGGTGCTCTCGCCGTGGCGGAGCAGGACGAGGGTGTGCGGCACCGGCTCAGCCCTCGCCGACGGCGATGCAGTCGTAGGGCTCGGCGGGGGCGCCCGAAGCGTCGGCGCTCGGGCTGTCGCTCTCGGTCGGGCTCTCGGTGGCGCCGTCGGTGGGCACGTCACCGGGGGACGGCTCGGTCGTCGGGGACTCCGACTCCTCGGGCTCCTGCTGCGACGGGTCGAGGCCCTCGTAGGCGTCGCAGGCGAAGACGATCGGCACGTCCATCGTGGTCGTGTCGCCGCTGTCGAAGGTCAGCGTCAGCTCGGTGACCTGGCCGGCTTCGAAGTCACCGGTCACGGTGATGGGGTCCTCGTTGACGAGGTTGACGAACCCGCGCGCAGGGATCTCGATCGAGAGGTCCGACGGGTCGACCGTCAGGTCGCTCCACTCACCGGCGCCGGCCAGGCCCGTGAGCACGAGGTCCTTGGTGGGGGAGTTGTTGCTCAGGGAGGCGACGAAGGTCCCGGAATCGGGCTGCGCGGCCACGATCACCGCGGACAGCACGTCCACGTCGCCGTCCCGGTCGTTGATGCCCGCGGCCTGGGTGTACTCCTGGTCCGTCGCCTTGTTGAAGCCGCACGAGCCGAGGAGCGGCAGGGCGAGGACGAGGGCTCCCGCGACCAGCCGTGGCGAGCGTCGGGTCTGCATGGCCAGAACACTAATGGACGCGCTAGAGGGGCTCCTGCGCGAGCCCGACGTGGGTGCCGGCGAAGGCCAGCGCGACCAGCACCAGCACGGTGTAGGTGCCGGCGACCCACAGCAGCCGGGAGGCGCCGATCTTCAGCCCGAGCTTGAGCGGGAGGTACGTCCAGCCGTCCTCGTTGTCGGGCACCAGCCCCCACAGCGCGGTCAGGAGGTGCACGCCGATCCCGAGCAGCGCGGCCAGCCCGGTGATGACCAGCTCGGGCGGGGCGCCCTCCGCCTGGCCGCCCCAGCCGCCGTACGAGAGGAACGCCGGGTAGAGCGCGAAGGCCGCCGCCCAGGGCAGCCACGACAGGAAGCCCTTGCGAAGCCAGACCCACTGCCCGGCCAGGCCGATGGCGAGCGAGAGGAGGTACGCCGACCCGGCGTACCGGCCGTTGCCCACCGACAGCGGCACCACCAGGAAGACCGCGAGGGCCAGGCAGAACCACACCGTGCCCGGGTCGAGCCGGCCATCGGCGAGGGGCTTGCCGGTGAGCTGGTGGCGGGCGTCGCGCTTGCGGTCGACCAGGTCGTTGAACCAGCCGAGGATCACCTGGCCCACCAGGACCGTGCAGAGGATCAGCAGCAGCTCCCGGCTGGGCCGTCCCGCCAGTGCGGCGGCGACGGTCATGCCGACCGCCGTGATCAGGGCCTGACGCGGGTGTGCGGCCCGGATGAGCAGGAACGGCGTCAGGTTGCCCAGCTTGAACGGGGAGGCTCGGGCTCCCGGCTGTCCTCGGTGGAGCCGGACTCGGGTTCCGAGTGGGACTCGGGTTCGCGGTCGGGGGCCGTGGTCGTGGCGAGTGGTGCTGGAGGGGCCGGTGCAGCGGTCGCGTCCGCCGACTGGACCGCACCAGCGGTCTCCGCAGCCTCCCGCCGGGCCGCCCTCCCGCGACCCCAGCGGCCCTCTCTCGCCATGCCCCGAAGTATTGACCACGTGGGGTCGGCGAGCAGGGCTTCGATGCCGATGACCTGCGATTTCACCTGTGTAGACCCTGAGAGAGCGTCGAGCACGGGCGAGCTCGGACCACCCCTCGCAGCATGAGCAACCGGGCTTTGTCAAGTGCCGATTGTGCCTCTGACCTGCGGAAACGTCGGTCAGCGACGACCAGTGGCGTGTTAGACTGGTCACCTAGGAAGGGGAACTTCACATATGACTTTCACCGTCGGCGAAACGGTCGTTTACCCGAACCACGGGGCCGCGATCATCGAGGACATCGAGATGCGGACCGTCAAGGGGGAAGACCGGGAGTACCTCGTACTCCGGATCGTCGCCCAGCAGGACCTCGTAGTGAGAGTCCCGGCCTGCAACCTCGACCTCGTGGGTGTCCGCGACGTCGTGGACAAGGCGGGGCTCGACCGGGTGTTCGACGTCCTGCGCGCTGCGCACGTCGAGGAGCCGACCAACTGGTCGCGCCGCTACAAGGCCAATCTCGAGAAGCTGCACAGCGGCGACGTGATGAAGGTGGCCGAGGTCGTCCGCGACCTGTGGCGCCGCGAGCGTGACCGTGGCCTGTCGGCCGGCGAGAAGCGGATGCTGGCCAAGGCGCGCCAGATCCTCGTCTCCGAGCTGGCCCTGGCCGAGCACACCAACGAGGACAAGGCCGAGGCCATCCTCGACGAGGTGCTTGCCTCCTGAGCGAGGCTCGAACCGATCTCTTCATCGACCCGCCCGAGCCTGAGCTCGGGCGGGTCGATGCCATGGGGGCCGTGGTCGAGACCGACCGCGGGTCGCTGCCGTTCGCCCTGGTGCACGGCGAGCCGCTCGTCGCCTGCGCCGTGTGGGCGCTCGGCGAGGCCGGTGTCTTCGTCGTCGACCTGGGCACCAGCTGGGCGGCGGTGACCGACGCGGACGTGCCGTTCGTGCTCCACGACCCGCTGTGCCCGCTGACGCCTCCGGAGTTCATCGCCGAGTGCGTGGCGCACGCTGCCGAGCGGGCCGCGGTCACGGTCGGCATCCGTCCGGTCACCGACACCGTCAAGGAGCTGCACGACGGCCGCGTGGGCGCGACCCACGACCGGGCCGAGCTGATCCAGGTCGTCTCGCCGGTGGTGCTCCCGCCCGCCGTGGTCGCCGCGCTCGACGGCCTACCGACCACCGACTTCGCGGCGCTGGTCGCCGCGCTGGCCGAGCGGTTCCCGGTCGAGACGCTCGAGGCGCCCGCCGAGGCTCGCCGGGTCGCCGACGACTCCGACCTGCGGGTGCTCGAGGCGCTGACCACGCCGCGCGGTCAGGGCTGACCGGCCTACAGCAGGCGTTCGGCGACCGCGAGGTCCTCGGGGAAGGTCACCTTGAGGTTGGCCGCGCCGCCGTGGACCGCGACCACCGGCAGGTCGGTGTACCGCTCGAAGCAGGCGGCGGTGTCGGTGCTCTCGTAGCCGTCCTCGGCGGCCCGGCGGTGCGCCTCCAGCAGCGGTACGGCGCGGAATGCCTGCGGCGTCTGCACGCCGGCCAGGTGGTCGGCCACCGGGCGCAGGTCGCGGCCCAGCAGCCCCGGCACCTCCACGACGGGGAGCGCCCCGCCGTGCTCGCGAGCGGCCGCGATCGTCGCCTCGAACAGCGCCGGGCCGGCCAGTGGACGGGCGCCGTCGTGCACCGCGACCACGTCGACGTGGCCGGCCTCGATGTCCTCGGCCAGCGCCTGCAGGGCGGCCCACTCCGAGGCGTGGCGGGTGGCGCCGCCGGGCACCAGGCGGACCTCCCGGTCACCCAGCAGCGGGGCGACCGCCTCGCGGACGGCGTCCTCGTCGCCCGCGCGGACGCCGAGCACCAGCCGCACCACGTCGGGGACCGCCAGCGCGGTGCGCACCGACCGGCCGAGCACGGTGCTGTCGCCGAGCGGCAGCAGCACCTTGTTGGCCTCCGCGCCGACCCGGCTGCCGGACCCGCCGGCGAGGATCACGACAGCGGCGGCCACGGACAAACTGTTACATGCCTGTTGCACGAGAGCCGTCAGGGGAAACACGGCGTCCCTAGGTTCGGCGTCGTGACGCCTCGGCCGGACCCGATCGAGTGGCAGCCCGTCTGCCGGCTCGTCGAGCTCGAGATCGAGCGGGGGGTGGCCGCCCTGGTGCACGGCCAGGCGGTCGCGATCTTCCGGGTCGACGAGACGACCGTCCACGCGCTCGCCAACCACGACCCGTTCGACCGGCACGCGACCCTGGCGAGGGGCATCGTCGGCGTCAGCGGTGGCGTGCCGTTCGTGGCCTCGCCCGTGCACAAGCACGGCTTCGACCTGCGCACCGGGCAGTGCCTGGACGACGCGCACGTCTCCGTGGCGGTGTACGACGTCAAGATCGTCGAGGGCGTGGTGCTGGTCGGGCACCGGAAGACGGCAGCGGCCTGACCAGGAGTCTTCTAGCGCTTCAGCTCGCGGAACGCGTCGAGCAGCGTCGACTGCGCCTCGGTGGACAGCGTGTCGACGGGCACCGTGCCGAGCAGGTCCAGCGTCTCGCGCATCTGTTCGATGTAGCGGCTGCACGCGTCGCAGGCCCGCAGGTGCTTCTCGAAGCGCCGGCGGTCGCGCCAGCCCAGCGAGCCCTCGAGGTAGTCGGTGACCAGCTCGACCACCTGCTGGCAGGTCAGTGCGGCCATGTCAGCTCCCGTCCAGGTAGGTCGCGAGCCCGGCGCGGACGGCGGTGCGGGCCCGGTGGAGCAGTACCCGCTGGTTTGCCTGGGAGATCTCCAGCATCGTGCAGACCTCCTCGGAGCTGTGGCCGAGCACGTCGCGCAGGGTCAGCACCACCCGCTGCCGGTCGGGCAGCGTGTCGAGGACGGTGCGAAGCTCGCGGCGTACCTCGCCGGCCAGCACCGACCCCTCGACCGCGACCTCGGCGGGCCACGACGACGGTGCGGCCCGCCAGCCGCCGGGGTGCGCGTCGCCGGCGGACTGGAACAGGGCCGGGTCCAGGCTGGGGCCGGCGTCCTCGCCGCCGAGGCTGCTCCACGGCAGGGTGCGGTGCTCGCGGACGCCGCGGCTCTTCGCGGTGTTGACGAGGATCCGGTAGACCCAGGTGCGCAGCGACGAGCGGCCCTCGAAGCGGTCCAGCCCCTTGAGCACGGCCAGCCAGGTCTCCTGGACGACCTCCTCGGCGGAGGCCTCGGTCGACACGAAGCCGCGCGCGAGCATCAGCATGGATCGCGACCAGTCGTTGACCAGTCGCGCGAACGCGGCCTCGTCGCCGGCCCGGAGCGCGGCGACCAGGTCGCTCTCGTCACCGGCCACCCGGCGACCCTAGCGACCACTAGCGATACTCCGGGTTCTCGAAGTCGAAGCGGGTCCCGGCGTTCCACTCCGAGCGCTGGTTGCCGTAGCCGGGTACGCCGCCGGCGTCCTTCAGCATCTTGGCCAGGTGCATGAGGTTCCACGTCATGAACGTGGTGTTGCGGTTGGTGAAGTCGTTCTCCGGCCCGCCGCTGCCCGGGTCGAGGTACGACGGCCCGGGGCCGGCCTCGCCGATCCAGCCCGCGTCCGCGTTGGGCGGGATGGTGTAGCCGACGTGCTGCAGCGAGTAGAGGACGTTCTGCGCGCAGTGCTTGATGCCGTCCTCGTTGCCGGTGATCAGGCAGCCGGCCACCCGGCCGTAGAAGAGGTACTGCCCCTTGTCGTTGAGCTCGCTGGACAAGGAGTAGATCCGCTCGATCAGCTGCTTGGTGACGCTGGAGTTGTCGCCGAGCCAGATCGGGCCGGCCACCACGAGGATGTCGCTGGCCAGGATGCCGGGGTAGAGGTCGGGCCAGGCGTCGTTCTCCCACCCGTGCTCGCGCATGTCGGGATAGACGCCGGTCGCGACGTCGTGGTCGATCAGCCGGAGCTCGCTCACCTCGACGCCGTGCTTGCGCATGATGCCGGCGCTGGCGTCGACCAGCCCCTGGGTGTGGCTCGGCTCGGGGCTGCGCTTGAGGGTGCAGTTGACGAAGGTCGCCTTGAGGCCGGTGAAGTCGTGGTCGGGTTCGCTCATGGCAAGCAGTCGCCACGCCGGGTCGGACCGTTACAGCGACCCGCGCGGTGCCAGTCCCTTACAGACCGTCCGGGATCTCAGCGGTCAGCACGTCGTCACCACCGAAGGCGGCGTCCTGCCAGACCAGCCGGTTGCCGGACAGCGACGGGAAGCCCTGCTGGCCGCCCTCGGGCACCAGGTCGTAGATCGTCCCGGTGGCCAGCGAGGCGAGGTAGAGGTCCGTCTCCGGGAACGGCGAGCTGCCACCCGCGACCCCGGCGGTGAGCGCGCCCTTCTCCTCGGCCCAGACGACGTACCTGTCGTTCATGGTCACGCCGAACGGCGAGGCGGCGCTGCTGAGCTGGAAGCTCTGGCCGTCCGCGGTGAACAGCTCCACGTGGCCACGGTCGTCGACCGCCACCAGGTTCCCGCCGTACGCCGCGACCGAGATCACGGCGCCGTCGAGCTGGCCGACCTGGGTGACCTGGCCGCCGGGCTGCCAGACCAGGACCTTGCCGCCGTCGGTGCCGATCCCGACCACGCCGGCGCCGGTGCCCAGCCCGGTGAGCGTGTCGCCGCGCAGCCCGGTGACCTGGGCCCTGGTGACCTGGCCACCTGCGTCGACGTACGAGACCGTGTCGTCGGCGCGGACCCACGCGGCCCCGGCGTCGGAGCCGGCCAGCCCGGCCGCCAGCGACGCCTCGAAGGGCACCTGGTCGAGCACGACCGCGGAGCTTCCGCCGGCGGTGTAGCGGGTGATGTCGCCGTTGAGGTCGAGGGTGACCAGGGCGTCGCCGCCGAAGGCGACCTCCGCGACGTTCGAGCTCCGACCGAGGCTCGGCGCGGCACCACCGAGCTTGGTCGAGGCGAGGAAGCCGAAGTTGTCGCCGTCGCCGCTGACGTCGAGCCAGGCGACGTTGTCCTTGCTGACCACCGGGTGGAGCTGGGTGGCCGGCGAGGCCGAGACCGTGTCGCCACCCAGCTCACCGGTGTCGGGGCAGCCGGGGCAGATCTTGTTGGCGTCGAAGACCTCCCGCGCGGTGCGGAGCACGACCGGGTCGAGTCCGGTGTCGACGATGACCTGCTCGACCGCGGCCCGTGCGTCGAGGAACCCCGAGGTCGGGCCGAGCCGGGTGGTCAGCGCGGCGTAGACGACCTTGTCGAAGGCCCGTGCCAGCGGCGACTCGTTGCCGGGCGCACCGTCGATCTTGGCCAGGTTGACCCGGATCGACCAGAGCGCGTTGTTCCAGATCGCGGAGTTGTAGTGCACGCCGCCCTGGTCCTGGCTGCTGAAGCCGAGCAGCTTGAGCCGGTAGCCCGGGTCGAGCGCGCGCAGGTAGTCGTCGAAGTCGTTGCCGGTGAGCATGTAGCGCAGCGACAGGCTGCCGTCGGGGTTCCTGGTGCAGAAGATGGTCTCCTCGGTGTAGCCGGTGCAGCCACCCTCGAAGATCGCGACGCTGTCGGTGCCCTTGACCTGGTTGCCGATCACGTTGCCGAAGTAGTCGGAGAAGCTCTCGTTGAGGGCGCCGGACTGGCCGGTGTACTTCAGCCCCGCCGAGGTCGCGGTGACACCGTGGGTGATCTCGTGGCCGGCGGTGTCGATCTCGACCTCGGTCACCTCGGCCTGGCCCTGCGAGGTGGTGCACGGGTTGCCGTAGACCATCTGCGGCTGGCGCAGCGAGCTGGTGAAGAAGGAGTTGCAGAAGTCGGAAGGTCCGTAGTGGACCGTCGACACCATCGAGCCGCCCTGGCCGTCCCACGAGTCGCGGCCCAGCGCCGCGTAGTAGTCGTAGACGTCGCGGCTGAGCGCCTGCGCGGCCATCGCCTCGGCGTCGCGGATCTTGGTGTCGGGGCTGACCACGAGCTTGCCGGGCAGCTGCGAGCTGTTCTTCACCTTCGTGGCGTCGAACGTGTAGATGCCGCCGCTCGCGCTGTCCTGGTTCCACGAGGGCGTGGTGGTGTCGACCAGCGCCACGCCCTTGTCGGTCTGGACGCCGTGCCCGGTGAGGGTGCCGCCGATGGGGTTGGGGCCGGTGATCTCGACCGAGTTCGGGTCGGGCGCGGCTGCGTTGGTCCCGGCCAGATGGACCCGGTGCAGGTACGTCGCCGCCGAGGCCGCCCACGGGAGCGCGACCCGGCCCTCGCCGGTGACCTGCTGGACGCTGAGGATGTCGCCGGTGGTGGCGTCGATGTAGTAGTTCGCGGCGGCGATCGGGGCCGTGACGTCGCCGGTCGTGGCCACCGGGACCAGCCAGGCGAGCACGCCGGCGCCGCGGGGCATCACCACCAGCGACGGCGTGGCCTGGGCGGTGCCGGCCGCCGCCTGCTCGGCGATCACTCGAGCCTGGTCGGCCGGGACCTGGGGGTCCGTCACCACCGACAGACCCGGGAACACCCGGCCCCGGGCGCCGGTCAGCCGGCCGTCGCGCTCGACGAAGACGAGGGACGCGTCGAGGACAGGGACGTCGCCGACGGCCTGGGTGGCCTTCGTCGTGACGATGCCGGGCACCGTCACGGTGTCCGGCTCGCCGAGCCGGAGCACGGCGGAGTCGACGCCGAACAGGTCCGGTCCGACGTCGTCCATGAACGCCGTCGGAGTCCCCGGCCACGACCCGCCGCTGAGCTCGGAGAGGTAGCCGGTGACGTCGTCCTGCCGGCCCACCCAGCCGGTGCCGGTCTCGTCGCGCAGCCGGTCGATGGCCTTCTGCAGCGTGGTGAGCCGGGCCTGCACGTCCGAGCCGCCGGCGGCCCCGCCGGTGCCCGGGCCGCCCTGGTGGTCGTTGACCCAGGTCTGGGAGACGATCAGCGTCACCGGCTTGGTGGAGGGACCGGACCCGCCGTCGTCGATGCCGTCGATGCCCGTGTCGCAGCCGGTGCCGACCAGGCCGAGCACCACCACCAACGGCGCCAGCCACCAGCGCCGACGGGTCCGAGCACGGGTCATCAGAGCCCTCCAGGTATGGCGGCGGTGAACACGTCGTCACCGCCATAGGTCGCGTCCTGCCAGACCAGCTGGCGGCCGGAGATGGACGGGAACCCCTGCTGCGCGGGGGCGGGGTGCAGGTCGTAGATCTTCCCGGTCCCGAGCGAGAGCAGGTAGAGGTCGGTCTCCGGGTACGGCGAGGTGCCGCCCGGGACGACCGGTGTCTCGATGCGGGCGGTGGCCTCGGCCCACACGACGTACTCGCCCGACATCGTGGCGCCGAACGGCGTCGCGTTCCGGGACACCTGGAGGGTCTGGCCGTCGGCGGTGAACAGCACCGACCGGTGGCTGTCGTCGATCGCGAAGACCGGGCCGCCGTACGTCGCCGTGGAGAGGATCGCGCCCTGGAGCTGGCCGACCTGGCGGACGTCGCCGCTGCCGGGGTTCCAGACGAAGACCCGGCCCTGGTCGGTGCCGAACGCGACCGTGCCACCGCCCGCGGCGATCGAGGTGATGGTGTCGCCCTGCAGCCCGGTCAGCTCGGTCTGGAACATCGCGCCGGCCGCGTCGACGTACTTGAGGCTGCCGCGGCTGAGCCAGGCGGCGCCCGCGTCGGAGCCGGAGAAGCCGGCGGCCAGGGTGACCTCGGGCTGGACGGTGTCGATCACCGCGCTGTCCGAGCCGACGGTGCGGGTGACCCGGCCACGGAGGTCGAGCGACATGATCGCGTCGCCGGCGAAGGCGACCTCGAGCGCGTCGGGGCTCGACGACAGCGACGGCCCGCCCGAGCCGCCGAGCGAGGTCGCCGCGGCGTACCCGGCGAAGTCGGAGGTCGAGCTCAGGTCGAGCCAGAGCACGCGGTCGCCGGAGATCGACGGGTGCAGCTGGGTCTGCGACGAGGTCGTGACGGCGTCCCCGGCCAGCTCGCTCGCGGTCGGGCATCCGGTGCAGATCTTGTTGGCGTCGAAGACCTCGCGGGCGGTGCGCAGCACCACCGGGCCCAGCTGGGAGTCGATGATCACCTGCTCGATCGCGGCCCGGGCGTCCACGAAGCTGCTGGTCGGTGTGAGCCGGGTGGCGAGCGCGCCGTAGACGGCCCGGTCGAACTGGTGCGCGAGCTCGGACGTGTTGCCGTCCTGGCCGTCGATCAGGGCCAGCCTGGTGCGGATGCTCCAGAGCGCGTTGTTCCAGATCGCCGAGTTGTAGTGCACGCCGCCGTAGTCCTGGCGGTAGTTGATGAGCAGCAGCAGCCGCTCGCCCGGCGTGAGGATCCGCAGGTAGTCGTCGAAGTCGCTGCCGTTGAGCATGTAGCGGAACGACGAGGAGCCGTCCGGGTTCGCCACGCACAGCTGGCTCTGTGGAGCTCCGGTGCAGGCGTCCTCACCCATCGCCACGCTGTCGTCGGCGTGGATCAGGTTGCCGATGACGTTGCCGAAGTAGTCGGAGAAGCTCTCGTTGAGGGCGCCCGACTGGCCGGTGTAGAGCAGCCCGGCCGTGGTCGCGGTGACGCCGTGGGTGACCTCGTGCGCCGCGATGTCGGGCTCGACGAAGGTGCGGCTGAGCTGCTGCCCCTGCAGGACGCAGGGGTTGCCGTAGACCATCTGCGGCTGGCGCAGGTAGCTCGCGAACATCGCGTTGCAGTAGCCCTCGGGCCCGAAGTGGACCGAGCTGATCAGTGGACCGCCGCGGTCGTCCCAGGAGTCGCGGCCGAGGGACTCGTAGTAGTCGACGATCTTGTGGCTGTAGGCCTGCGCGGCGATCGCCTCCGGGTCGCTGATCTGCGTGCTGGGGCCGGTGACCAGCGTGCCGGGCAGCCCGGACTCGTTCTTGAGCGTCGACGCGTCGAAGGTCTGGATCGCGCCGGTGCGCTGCTCGGCGTCCCACGCATCGGTCGTGGTGTCGGTCAGCTCGACGCGGTCGCCGTTCTGCAGGCCGAACGCCGTGAGGTCGCGCCCGAGCGGGTCGGTGCCGGTGACGGTGACGCTGTTGGGGTCCGGCGCGGCGCTCAGCCCGAGGTGGGGCACCGGCGGGAGGACCTCCGCCGACACCGGCCGGACGTCGACCAGGTCACCGGTGTGGGCGTCGATGTAGTAGCGGCCCGCCTGCATGTCCTCCGGTGTCGCGCCGACGACCACCACCTCCCAGGCGAGCGCCCCGGAGCCGGAGGGCAGCACGACGAGCCGCGCGCTGCCGTCGGTCGTCCCACCGGACGCCTCTGCCGCGATGGTCGTCGCCTGCTCGGCGGTGATCGTGGGCGTGGTGTCGACGGTCAGGCCCGGGAAGACCCGGCCGAGGACGCCGGTCACCCGCTGCTCGTCGGTGGCCGCCGGGCTGCCGCGACCGGTGAGGACGAGGGAGGCGTCGAGGACGGGCACCGCGCCCAGCGCCTGGGTCGCGCGGGTGGTCGTGACGTTCGGGACGGTGTCCGTGTCGGGGTCCTCGAGTCGCAGCGTGGCGGAGTCGACCCCGAACAGGGCCGGGCCGTGCTCGTCGATGAACGCCGCCGGGTTGCCGGGCCAGGAGCCGCCGGAGAGCTCGGCGAGGAATCCGGTGACGTCGTCCTGACGGCCGACCCAGCCGGTGTGGGTGTCCGAGCGCAGCCGCTCGACGGCGTCGCGAAGGGCGCCGATCCGGGCCGCGGCCTCACCCCCGGCCTGGTGGCTGCGGACCCAGGAGTCGGAGACCACGAGCGTCAGTGGCTTCTGGTCGTCGTCGGTCCCCTCGATCGGGGTCTGACAGCCCGTCACGAAGAGCCCGAGCAGCGGCACCGCGAGGACCGCCCACCAGCGGCCGGCCGTCCCGCGTCCGGGCAGGCGTGACGGGCGGGTACTCATCATGGCTACGCGATGGTCGAGGGCCGGTCGTCCCCAAGTCAATGACCCGTCCGGGCACCGCGAAAGATAGTCCTCCCTGGGACTCCTGCATGACGCCGAGAACTGACACCATGCCCGCAGCAGCGCGCCCGTCGCGGCGTGCTCTCCTGCCATGGACCCGAACTGAGGAGTGATTCACGTGGCGTGTCCTACGTGTTCGTCCGCCAACCCGGAAGTGGCGTCGTTCTGCCACCGCTGCGGGACGTCGCTGGTGCGGCCCGGTCAGGCGAAGCGGGTGTCGTACGCCGTCCAGTCAGCCGAGGGAGTGGCCCAGTTCGCCCTCATCTCGACCGTGATGCCGCACACCTCGCGGCGTTCGGCCGACAACTACCGGTGGGCGATCATCCTCTCCGCCGTGCTCATCCTGGGCGCGACGTCACTCGGCCTGCTGCCGATCGCGGTCGCCGCGGCCGCCTTCCTGGTGCCGCTGGCCTACCTGGTCTACATCGACGACGTGAACCTCTGGGAGGAGGCGCCGACCGCGGTCGTGGTCGGCCTCTTCATCGCCACCGGCGCTCTTTCGGTGCTGGTCTCGATGTTCTTCTTCGAGTGGGTCTTCGAGTCGCAGTGGGCGAGCTTCGCCGGCGGCGGCCGGTCCCGCGGCGGCATCGGGTCCCTGTCGTTCCCGGCGCTGCTCATCTTCGCCGTCCTGCTGCCGGTCGTCGCCCAGGTCGCCCAGAACGTCTTTGCGGTGCTCCTCGCGGCGCGGCCGCAGTTCGACGACATGATCGACGGGCTCACCTTCGGCGTGGCCGCCGGCACCTCCTACGCGGCGTTCGAGACCATCGTCGTCTACTCCTCGGTGTTCACCGCCCAGGACTTCCGCACCACGTCCGGCATCGCGTCGTGGCTGATCGTCGTCGTCAACGTCATGGTCATCAAGTCGCTGATCTACGGCACCGCGGCCGGAATCGCGGTCGCGGCGTTCTCGGGCAAGGGCGAGGGGTACGACGGCTTCACGCCGGCGTACTACGCGAACTTCGGCCTGGCGGTCGGCGCCAACATCCTCTACTGGCTCGGCGTCCGGCTGATGGCCTACCTGCCGTTCGGCAGCGCGCTCGGCCTGATCTGGGGCTTCGCGATCCTGGCCGTCCTGGTCATCAAGATCCGGATGATGCTGCAGGAGGCGCTGCTCGAGGCCGCGGTCGAGGCCGCCGCCAAGGGTGACGGCTCCGAGGACAGGCGCTCGACGTTCGCGGAGACGTTCTGCCCCGAGTGCGAGAACATGCTGCTCAACAACGCGTCGTTCTGCGTCGTGTGCGGCACCTCGGTCCGCTCGAGCTCGCGCCAGGCCAGGTCGGCCATGGGAATGCGCGCCGTACCGGCCGGTGTGGCTGTCGACTTGATCCCGTGGCTGCCGCCGATCCCGTGGCTCCCACCGATCCGGCCACTCCGAGCACCGACGGGAGTGACAAGTGAGCACGCCGCAGACCCCGCCGCCGACCACGCCGCCGACCGCACGCCGGCGGTGAAGTCCTCGGCGGAGTACTTCAACAGCAGCCGGCTCAAGGTGATCGGCCTGATCACCGCGGCCACCGTCGCCGTCGGAGCGCTCGGCGGCATCGCCGGCGTGGCCTTCGACCCGGACCCGGTGCCGAAGGACAACGTCATCCAGCCGGGCGGCGACGAAGGCACCCGGCTCGCGCCGCAGTCCCTGGGCAGCCCGGGCAACTCCGCGCCGCACGGGCACAGCGCGAGGTCGCCGTTCACCGCACGGGTCCCGGGCTCGGACGCGACCTCGTCGCCGAGCTCGGTGGGCAGTGTCTCGCCCGGCTCGGGTGGGTTCACCGACGCGCCGTCCGACAGCGCCACCGACACTCCCACCGATGAGCCGTCACCCACCGAGGGCGGCGCCACCTGTGAGGGCGGCTGTGGCGCGACCATCGAGGCGACCGGGGTGGACATCTACGTCCCACCGAACTGGACCGTGGACTTCACCGACGACAACCGGGTCTTCCAGAGCGACGGCGACGGGAGCTTCTCGTTCGCGTTCAGCTACGCCGACGACCCGGCGACGGCTGCGGGCGACGTCATCACGCAGAACCTGGAGAACCTGCTGCCGCCGGAGAACTACACGCAGCTGCAGACCTCCGACGTGGTGCCGCTCCAGCCCTTCGGCTCGGTCGTGTCCTTGGCCGCGATCGAGTACGAAGCGCTCTGGGTCGACAACCAGGGGTCGATCAGCATCCACGGCCAGATCTACGTGGGTGTCCGCCAGGACGGCACCGTGCTCGGCATCCTGATCGAGCACATCCCGGCGGAGGACTTCGAGTCGGCCTTCCCGGACATGACTCCGATCCTCGACAACTCCTTCAACCGCTTCGGCGGTCTCGGCTGAGCTGTCCTGACCGCACCGGTCTCGGGGTGTCCGTCGCGGTTGCGGCGGGCACCCCAGCCGGTGAGGGGGACCAAGGACAGGAGAACACATAACTTACTACAACCACCACAACCAACACCAGGTGATCGACCTGGTGCTCGCGAGCTGCGTGCTGATCGGTGACCTCGGCGCGGTCGCGGGCGAGGCCTTCGACCCGCCTGCCGATGCACCGCGGAAGGCTGGACCAACCCCGACCTTTGCGTCACACGTTTCTCCCGGCAACTCGGCACCGCCGCGCGGCCTACCGGCTTCCCACGCCTGTTGACGTCACGACCAGGACCCGGACCTGACAGGTGGTCGACGCTGCAACTCGGCGTAGCCGTGTTCATCCCGCCCGACTGGGACGTCACCTTTCAGCGCGACACCTACGTCAGCCTGGCCAACGGCCAGGGCAGCTTCGCCTACGCCCTGACCGGTCGGTCCAACGCCGACACCGGCGCGTCCGGGCTGCTCGCAGCGAACCTGCCGGAGAGGCTGCCGCCGGACATCTACACCCAGCAGGTGCTCGACGACTACCGCGAGACTACGACCCGTACCGCACCGTCAGCTCGTCCGCCTACGCGGAGTACCACGCCTTGCTCACGGCCTACCAGGCGCCCCGTCGATACACGGCCAGCTCTACGTCGGCTTGCGCAACGACGACGCCGCGCTCGCTGGTGCTGATCGAGCACACGCCTCCTCGTGACTGGCACACGCTGAGCGTACCCGCGGTCCACGTCGTGGTCAACAACAGCTTCCCGCTCTTCGCCGAGCCGGGCTGACCTCATCCGCACGACGAGGGCGGTGGCCAGCGCGGCCACTCCCTCGCCGCGCCCGGTGAGGCCGAGGCCGTCCGTGGTCGTCGCCGACACCGACACCGGGGCACCGATCGCCCCGCCGAGCGCGGCTTCCGCCTCTGCACGTCGGGGGCCGACCTTCGGTCGGTTGCCGACCACCTGGACCGAGGCGTTGCCGATGCGGAAGCCGGCCGCGCGCACCCGCCTGGCTGTTTCCTCGAGCATGGCGGTGCCCGAGGCGCCCGCCCACTGCGGGTCCGACGTACCGAAGGTCGAGCCGAGGTCACCCAGGCCGGCCGCCGAGAGCAGTGCGTCGCAGAGCGCGTGCGCGGCGACGTCGCCGTCCGAGTGGCCCTCGAGCCCCTGCGGTTCGTCCGGCCAGGCCAACCCGGCCAGGTGCAGGGGTACGCCGTCGGCGTACCGGTGCACGTCGACGCCCAGCCCGACGCGGGGCAGCGTGCTCGGTGCCGGGCTCGCTCACGCGCCGCATCATGCCCCGTCCTCCCGCCATCGCGTAACGAATGAGGGCTGTGGGGGACAATCTCGACGTGAGGACGTTCCGCGGCGCCTGGTCGCTCGCGGGCCTCGTCGCCGGTGCCGCGGGGCTCGCGACCAGCTACTTCGTGGCGATGGCGATGACGCTCGGGGAGTCCCCGGTCGTCTCGGTGGCCAACCTGGTCATCCGGCTCACACCCGGCTGGCTGGCGCACTACCTCATCGAACAGGTCGGCAGCCTGGACAAGCCGCTGCTGCTGCTCGGGATCTTCGTGGTCCTCGGCCTGATCTTCGCCTGGGCGGGCCGGCTCGCGCGGCGGGTCTGGTGGGCTCCGACCATCGTGTACGGCGCGCTGGCGATGGTCGGCGGGATCGCCGTGTCCGCCCAACGCGGGTCGAGCAGCGTCGACCTCGTCCCGGTAGCGGTCGGCTTCGTGACCTGGCTGGTCGCCCTGTCGCTCCTCACCGAGCCGCTGCACCGCTTGGATGTGGCGGTCGAGCACGTGCCGGCCCCGCACGAGAGTCGACGTCCTCGAGCCGGCGCCCACCCGGGGACCACACCCGGCGCAGCTTCGTCATCCGGGCCGGGATCCTCGCGGCCGGCGCCTTGGTGCTGGGTGCCGCCGGGCGCGTGGTCGGCCGCGGCCGCCGCCACGTGGAGGAGTCGCGGCGGCTGCTCCGGCTGACCGACGTCACCGAGCCGCGGGTGCCGAAGACGGCCCGGATCGGGCTCGAGGGGGTCACGCCCTGGCAGACGTCGAACTCGAGCTTCTATCGCATCGACACTGCGATCGTCGTTCCCGCCATCGAGCCGACGAAGTGGTCGCTCCGGATCCACGGCAAGGTGGACCGGGAGATCACGCTCACCTACGCCGACCTGGTGGCCCGCGAGCTGACCGAGGCGTGGGTCACGCTCAACTGCGTGTCCAACGAGGTGGGGGGCGACCTGATCGGCAACGCGTGGTTCAGCGGCGTCCGCCTCGCCGACATCCTGGCGGAGGCCGGCCCGCACGCCGACGCGGACGCGGTGCTGCAGACCTCGGACGACGGGTGGAACTGCGGCACCCCCTTGGCCGCGCTCACCGACGACCGCAACGCGATGCTCGCGATCGCGATGAACGGGACCCCGCTTCCGCTCGAGCACGGCTTCCCGGTCCGGACGGTCGTGCCCGGGCTGTACGGCTACGTCTCGGCGTGCAAGTGGGTGGTCGAGATGGAGGTCACGCGCTTCGACGAGATCTCGGCGTACTGGACCGAGCGGGGCTGGAGCGAGGAGGGTCCGGTGAAGATCGCGTCTCGGATCGACGTGCCTCGTTCGGGCGACGACGTGCCGTCCGGAGCCGTGAGCTTCGGTGGCGTCGCGTGGGCACAGCACACCGGCATCCAGGGAGTCGAGTTCTCCGTCGACGGCGAGGCCTGGACGGACGCCGAGATCGCGGCGGTGCCGAACAACGACGACACCTGGGTGCAGTGGAAGGGCGTCGCCGAGGTCGAGGAGGGCGACCACACCGTGCGCGTGCGCGCGATCGACAAGGACGGCCAGGTGCAGACCGGCGTCGAGCAGGACGTGGTCCCCGACGGTGCCACCGGGTGGCACACGAGGGACTTCTCCTGCACCTAGACACCTAGGCTCGTCTCCGTGACGGACTTCGCCTCGCGCACCGGCTGCGCCCTGGTGGTCGGCGGCAGCGGTGGGCTCGGGCTCGCCGTCGTACGCATGCTCGCGTCGCGGGGCTCCTCGGTGGCGCTCACCTACCGCTCTCGTGCGGACGTCGCCGAGGCGGCCGTCGAGGCGGCGCGCTCGTGGGGCGTGCATGCCTCCGCGCACGAGCTGGACGTCACGGATCCCGCTTCGTGCGCCGCGGTCGTCTCCGACGTGGTCGCGGCGTACGGCGGACTGCACACGCTCGTCCACGCCGCGGGGCCGCACGTCCCGATGAAGCACCTGTCCGCGGTCGACCCCGGCCGAGATGGCCAACCAGCTCGCCGAGGACGCCGCCGGCTTCTTCAACGTCGTCCACCCGGCCCTGCCGCACCTGCGCTCCGCTGAGGGCTCGGTGGTCGCGGTCACCACTGCGGCAACCGCTCGCTACCCGGTCCGCGACGGGCTCTCGTCAGCCCCGAAGGGCGCGGTCGAGGCCCTGGTCCGCGGGCTCGCCGCCGAGGAGGGGCGATACGGGGTGCGCGTCAACGCCGTCGGTCCCGGCATGCTCACCGCCGGCATGGCCGCGCGGCTGATCTCCTCCGGCGAGCTGTCGGAGGAGGCGCTGGCCGCCGCCCGTGGCAACATCCCGCTCCGCCGCTTCGGCACCGCCACCGACATCGCGGAGGCGGTCTGCTTCCTGGCCTCGGACCGCGCGGGGTTCATCTCCGGCCAGAAGCTCGACATCGACGGCGGCTACTCCGTCTGAGCCGTCAGGCCCGTTGCCACCAGTGCCGCTTCGCCGGCTCCGTGTGCTCCTCCGAGTGTCTCCGACAACGGGTTCTCCGCGGGCGACACGTTCGTCATCCAGTGCTTGACGCCGTCCTCGGAGAGCCTGCGCTCGAGCTCGAGCTCGGCGGCCATGCCGGCGAAGGCCCGTGCCGCGGCCCAGGTCCGCTCGTGCGGCGGCGGGTCGAGGACCAGCAGTCGCGCACCGTCCACGACCGGGATGTCCATCGGTGCGCCCTCGCGCCAGGGCCAGGCTGCCGTCGGCCGCCACGAGGTTGAACGTCTCCTGTGACCTCGTACTCGCGCGGCGCACCGGGGCTCTGCCCCAGGCAGGCCGCGACCGCTTCGGGCGACGGCGGCTCGCCCGGCACGTGACCGGGGGTCACCAGGCGCTCCGCCAGCAGCGTGTGCAGCTGGAAGTTGTCAGCGATCCCGCTCATCGTGAACTCGAACCCCTCGCCGCTGGCGCGGTGCACCACGACCAGATCCTCGTCGTCGAGGACCGCGAGCGCCCGCACCAGGAACTTGCCCGCACCCGACGCCTCCAGGACCTCCCGGGCCGCGGCGAGGAACTCCGGCTTGGGGAGCAGGCCTTGCGGATGTCCTTGCGGCTCAGCACGGCCGCCACGGCCGGCGTCCACATCGGGATGCTCCACCAGCCCAGGACGGCGGCCCGGGTGCTCGTCTGTCTCCAGTTCGCCCATCGCTCGGTAGAGGAAGTGCCGGCGGTTCGTCACCGATCGGTCTCCGGGTAGTCCTCGCCCTCGGCGAGCGGCCATCGGCGACAGAACTCGACCGCCTGCTCGACCGCGAGCTGGGCGCGGAACAGGATCGGCTCTGCGCAGCTGGCCGGGTCCGCGCCGTACTCCACGCAACCGCCGATGACCACACCGACGAGGCCGTCAGCCCTGCCGGCACGCTGCCCAGCACGTCTGCCAGGATCAGGGCGGCGTCGTGGAGCTCCTCCACCGGAGCGTCCACGAACTCGCTCCGGATCCGGTCGAGCTCGCGCCGCTGAGCGTCCTCGTCGTGCTGCCGGACGGCATCCCGGAACGAGTCGACGGCATCCCGAAACTCCGCCACATCAGCACGGTACTAGCGGCGCGCGCTCCACGGGCAGGTTGGGGATGCCGGCATCGTGTGGTGCAGCGGACCTACTGCCTACTCGGTCTGAGGAGGATCGATGAATCGTGAGGAGCTCGTCCAGCGGATGGACGCAGCGACACTGGGTGTGTTCGACATCGCCTCGACGTACGTCGGCGTGAAGCTGGGCCTGTACCGGTCCCTCGCCGAGGACGGGCCGGCGACGCCCGCCGAGCTGGCGGCGCGGACGGGGACCAACGAGCGGCTGGTCCGCGAGTGGCTCGAGCAGCAGGGCGCCACCGAGCTGCTGGACGCGACGAACGACGGCGGTGAGTGGCGGTTCGCGCTGCCGACGGGCCACGCTGCCGTGCTGCTCGATCCGGACGCCCTGGACAGCGTGGACGGCACGGTCCGCTCCCTGATCGCCGACCTCGCGCAGGTCCCGCGGCTGGTGGAGTCGTTCCGCACCGGCGAGGGGATTCCGTACGCCGACTACGGTCCGGACGAGGCCGAGGGCCAGGCCCTCGGCACGCGACCGGTCTACCGCGCCGAGATCAAGAGCTGGCTGGCCGCCGTACCCGAGCTGACGGAGCGGCTCGAGTCCGGTACCGCGCGGGTGCTGGACATCGGCTGCGGCATCGGCTGGTCGAGCGTCTGCATGGCGAAGGCCCATCCGGGCGTGCTGGTGGACGGCGTCGACCTCGATCCCGCCTCGATCGAGGCGGCCAAACGGGTCGCCGAGTCCGAGGGCGTGACGGACCGCGTGCGGTTCGAGCTGCGCGACGCCGCCACCTTGGCCGGAGCGGGCTACGACCTCGCGTGCATGTTCGAGATGCTCCACGACCTGGCCCGGCCGGTCGAGGTGCTCCGCGCCGCCCGGGAGGCCCTGAACCCTGACGGCGTCGTCCTCGTAGCCGACGAGCCGTGCGGTGACGCCTTCGCCGGGCCGGCCGACGAGCAGGAACGGCGCCACTACGGCTACAGCCTGCTGCACTGCCTCCCCGCGAGCATGACCGAACCGGGCTCCGCCGCGACCGGCACCGTGATCCGCCCCGACATCGTCCGGCGGTACGCGCGCGACGCGGGTTTCTCTTCCGTCGAGGTGCTGCCGGTCGAGAGCGTGGCCTTCCGGCTCTACCTGCTGCGACCGTGACGTCGTCGGATCGTCAGGGACAGACGTCGTAGCTGGTCGGCGGCCCGTTGGACGGGTTCGGCGTGACGGTGCGGCGGCTGGGTGAGGGGCAGGGCGGCCCGGCCTGGGTGGTCGGGGCGCCCGGCGCCCCAGGGGTGGGGTTGCCCGGCGGCAGCTCGTTGCCGATCGTTCCGATGACGCCGCCGGGGGCCTGCGTCACTCCGGGAGGGCGCATCGTCTTGAGCGTCTTGTCGGAGACGCGCCGCCAGTCCCCGGACGCCGACCGGAGCAGCACGCCGCCGTGCTTCGCGGCCACCGCAACCTCGGTGCCGTCGTCCACACGTAGCACGGCGAGGTCGAGGAGACGGGTGGACGGGTCACCACCGCATCCGGTCTCCACCCCGTCTGCCGCGTCCTCGGCCTCCTCCGCGCTCATGGTGAGCTCGGTCGTCCAAGTCTGGCCGTCGTCGGTCGACGCCTCCACGAGCGGCCCGTCGGCGTTGCTGATCCGCCAGCAGGATCCGGCGCCGTCACAGCCGGCATACGAGCCGCCGTACGGGACGTCCAGACGGGAGGAGTCAGCCTCCGGCAGCGCGGTGAGGACTCCGTGGCCATCCAGCGAGAGCTCGGAGTGGCCGTCGCGTTGGACCACCAGGCGTTGATCGAGACCCGCTGGCGCCGAGGCCCAGGTGCCGCCGGCGACCCACACCTGCTCCACGCCGTCGAACTCCTCACAGGAGGTCGCCGACGTGGCGACCACGCCGAGTGGGACCAGCGCGACTCCGGTCGCCGTCGTCACCATCCGCCGCCAGTCGACCGGCCGTTGCCGACGGACCCGGCGGTGCACCAGCCACGCCACCGGCACCGCCGGGAGCGCCAGCAGGTCGGTCGGGTCGGCGCGCATCACCGTCGGGAAGCCGGTCAGGCTCCACCACCCGCTGACCATGGCCGCGGCAGCGGTGCTCACCTTGACGGCGGTGAAGCCAGCTGCCGTCAGCGCGCACGCCCAGGTGCACGGCTGCCGTAGGCCGACGGCGGCGAGGCCGACCGTCAGTAGCAGTGGCGCCACGACCAGCCCCGCCACGTCGCTCAGCTTCCCGGTCACCACCCCAGGCCACACCTGCTTCAGCAGGTGGTCGTTGAGCACCAGCAGTACCAAGCTGACGACCGCCACCGGCGACGCGAGCGCTCGCACTGAGGTCCCGTGCGCTCACGCATGGCAGCAGGGTCGTCGCGCGGACGCGGCTCCCGCGGCGGTAAAGCTGACCTGACGCCGGATCGTTATGGCGATCTGCCGCGACCGGCGGTGGTCCTGTCCCGGCGCGGGTGGTGTGGCGACATAGGTTGACGGCATGGCGGAACTGCAGATCCGGGTGCCCTACACGGCGTGGGGCGATGGCGAGGAGTGGGAGACGGGCTACCTGGAGCTGATGAACGCCCTCCACAAGGCGGTCGAGACGGCCGGCCTGGGCACGGCCAACGACGCCGACCACTTCGACGAGTTCATCTGCTTCTACCTCGTCGGCGAGAACGTCCGCGACCTGGCGAGCGCGGCCCGCGAGGTCCTGGTGCGGCTCAAGCTGCGGGACGCCGCGACCGGGTTCCTGACCAACCCGGATGCCGAGGACGGGCACGGCACACCGATCGCGCTCTGACGCGCGGCTACCAGTTCCCCGGCGACGCGGGCAGCGGGTGCGCGGCGTCGTGGATGACGTACGCCGTGCCGCCGGAGCCGCCCAGCCAGACCGACTCGAACTGCGCCCGGTCGTAGGTACGCCGCACGCCCGAGGCCGAGGCGGCGGCCGGGTCGTTGGCCACCACGTCGCCCGACGCGGTGAAGCCCACGATCACCAAGAGGTGGCCCGCCGTGGACGAGATGGGTGCGCCGTACAGCCCGCCCGAGGAGAAGGACACCGAGGCGATCACGGGGATGCCGGCCGCGATCAGCGACTCGGCCTCCGACAGCGATCGGAGCCGGGTGACGAAGGCGGAGAGCCCGCGGGAGGCGGCGTACGCCGTGTTGAACGGCCAGTTGCCGGTGCCTTCGTAGGCGGCGTCGTAGGTCCGACGAGCGACCTCGTCCACCCAGGGGTCGGGCCGCGAGCCGACCCACGAGTAGGAGGCAGGAGAAGGCAGCCGGCCGTAGTAGCCGAGCACCATCGCGGTCGACGTCGGCGAGCACCACGCCTCGCCGCCACCGCCGTACTGCGAGAACTCGCCGCGGTGCACCATCTGCGAGTAGCGCGGGACGTCGAGCACGATGCCGGACGCGACGCCGGGAGCCGAGACGGCGGGGACCGACGACGGGAGCCGGGACGCCACCGCTCCCACGAAGGACACCGAGGGCGACGCCGACGACGCACCGGCTCGGCGCATCAGCCGGACCTGGAGCTGGTAGGAGTCGGCGGCTCCCGCCGCCTTCCACGTGTCGACGTCGACGCGGCCGAGGGCGTCCGACTGGCCGGGCACCGAGGTACGCCGCACGTGCTTGTCGGAGGACGCCCAGCGCCCCAGCACCATCCACCGAGACCGGGCGGACGCAGTGGCGAGCCGGGCCCGGATCTCCACCCAGCTGTTCCTCGGCGTCACGGCCGACCACGACGCGACCAGCTGGGTGAGGCCGAACCCGGGCGCGACCGCGGGCGAGGTCCACGAGCCCACGGCGTACGTCGTCCCGTGGTAGGCCCGCCGCTTCGAGCTGTCCTTGAGCACCAGCGCCCCGTGCTTGAGCCGCAGCCCCGAGGACGCGCCGGCGCGGAACGCCGGGCCGCCCTCCCACCGGGAGAACGCCACCTGACGTGCCGACGGGTCACCGATCGAGGGCGGGGCCACACCCACCAGCATCCCGGCCGGGAGCAGCAGACAGAGCAGCAGCAGTCGGCGCACCCGTAGAGGTTAGGTCACTCCCGTCACTCCGGTCACACGAACAGTTCGTCGACCTTCCGTCACTTGGTGCCTTCCCCGGCTACTCTGCGGACTGGCCGGGCACCACAGGGAGGCGCCACCAAAGGGAGTCAGGCATGACCCAGAGCCTGTCGGGCGTCCTGCTCGTCGAGGATGACGAGGGGGATGCGATCCTCGTTCGCGAGTGCCTGCGCGAGGCGGGACTCGCCGACGACGACCTGACCTGGTGCCGAACGGTCGCCGAGGGCGTCGAGGCGCTGGCCGACAAGCCGTCCTGCGTCCTGCTCGACCTCGGTCTTCCCGACGCGGAGGGGCTCTCCGCGCTGCACACCGTCGTCGCCGAGGACCACCACCACCCCGGTCATCGTCCTCACCGGCCGCCACGACCGCGTCGGCGTCGACGCGGTCGCCGCGGGCGCCCAGGACTACCTGATCAAGGACGACCTCACGCCCGAGCTCCTCGACCGCACGATCCGGTACGCCGTCCAGCGCCGCCAGACGCAGCTGACCGAGGTGCAGCTGCGCGAGGAGCGGCTGCTGGCCGCCGAGAACTCCCGGCTCGAGCGCGGGCTGCTGCCCAAGCCGCTGCTGCTGACCGACTTCGTCAGCTGCGCGAGCCACTACCGTCCCGGCCGGGCCCGCGCCGTGCTCGGCGGCGACTTCTACGACGTCGTCGAGCTGCCCGACGGCCGGGTCCGCGCCGTGATCGGCGACGTGATGGGCCACGGCCCCGACGAGGCCGCCCTCGGCGTTCACCTCCGGGTCGCCTGGCGCACGCTGGTGCTCGCCGAGGTGGCCGACGACCAGATCCTGGTCGCGCTCGCCCGCCTCCTCGAGGCCGAGAGCCCCGGCGGGATCTTCGTGACCGTCTGCGACGCCACCATCGACCGCGACCTCGGCCTGACCATCCGGGTGCGCCGGCCACCCGCCGCCGCTGCTCGTGCCTCGAGGGGGCGGCCAGCTACCTCGACGTCGCCTTCGGGCCGCCGCTCGGGATCCGCGACGAGCAGCCGGTGCCGGACTGGCCGGTCACGCGCACCCAGCTGAAGCCGGGTTCCGCTCTGCTCCTCTACACCGACGGCCTGCTCGACGCCTACCGGCAGGTCGACAGCCTGACCAGCGTCGGGCTCGACGAGCTGCTCGAGACCGCGACGGGCGCGCTGGCCGACGGGGACGTCGCTCGACGACCTGCTCGAGACCATCGTGGCGCGCGCACCTGTCCGGGCCGTCGACGACACGGCGCTCGTGGTGCTCCAGGTCGGCGAGGCGGCCGAGGAGCCTGGGAAGTGACCGGGCAGGGCTGGAGCCTGCGCCGCCGGGTCAACCGCGCGATCGTCGGCGTGCTGCTCCTCCTGATGGTGCTGATCGCCACCGTCATCTACTTCATCAACGACGCCAAGCGCACCGGCGACGAGCTCGTCGAGCAGTGGGACCCGGCGTACACGATCAGCCAGAACACCCTGACCGCCATGGTCAACCAGGAGACCGGCGTCCGCGGCTACGCGCTGGGCCAGGACGAGGCCTTCCTGGAGCCCTACAACATCGCGGAGCTGCTCGGCGGCTCCGCGCAGAGCACGCTGCGCAAGTACCTGCTCGGCCACCCCGACCTGCTGGCCGAGCTGCGCGAGCTCGACGACGCCATCGACGACTGGCAAACGACGGTCGCGGAGCCGATCATCGCCGCAGGTACGGGCCGGCGACGACTCCGCGGTGGAGGCCGCCGGCTCGGCGGAGGCCAAGGCGGCGTTCGACCGGGTCCGGGCCGCGTCGAACCAGCTCACCAACAGCATCGACGAGATGCGGACGCCAGGTCGCCGAGGACCGCGAGCGCGCCTTCGACCTACGTCTGGTTCGCGATCGCCCTCGGCGCGGCGATCCTGCTCGTCACCGGCCTGCTGCTGGCCCGGGGGCTGCGCCGGCAGGTGCTCGACCCGATGAGCGGGCTGATGGGGCAGACCCGCCAGGTCGCCGCGGGCAACCTCGACCTCGAGATCGCCCAGGACGGCCCACTCGAGATCCAGAACCTCGCGTCGGACGTCGACCTGATGCGCGAGACCCTGGCCACCCAGATCGTGCGCATCGAGCGCGCCCGCATCCGGATCCAGCAGCGCAGCGCCGAGCTGGCCCGCTCCAACGCCGATCTGGAGCAGTTCGCCTACGTCGCGTCGCACGACCTCTCCGAGCCGCTGCGCAAGGTCACCAACTTCAGCCAGCTCCTCGAGCGTCAGTACGCCGACCAGCTCGACGACAAGGCCCGCCAGTACATCGCACTTCATGGTCGACGGCGCCAAGCGGATGCAGGCGCTGATCAACGACCTGCTCGACTTCTCGCAGGTCGGCCGGACCCAGGAGCACTTCATCCCGGTCGATCTCGAGCAGGCGCTGGCCCAGGCCATGACCAACCTCGAGGAGCCGATCGCGCTGGCGCAGGCGGTGGTCGAGCACGACCCGCTCCCGACCGTCCCGGGCGACCCGACGCTGCTCGACCGCGCTGTTGCAGAACCTGGTCGGCAACGCCCTCAAGTACCGCAGCCCGGACCGGCCCTGCCAGATCCGGATCAGCGCCGAGCGGCAGGGGGACGACTGGCTGCTGTCCGTCGACGACAACGGGATCGGTGTCGAGCAGCAGTACGCCGAGCGGATCTTCACGATCTTCCAGCGCCTGCACCTGCGCGACCAGTACGGCGGGACGGGGATCGGTCTCGCGCTGTGCCGCAGGATCGTCGACTTCCACCACGGCCAGATCTGGCTGGCCGAGAAGCACGAGCCGGGTGCTAGGTTCCAACTCACGCTGCCCCAGACCCAGGCACCCAGTGAGACGGTGGACGACGATGAATCCGCGCTACGCGTTGCACCCTGACCAGGCGCTCTCGGTGCTGCTCGTCGAGGACGACCCGGGCGACGTGCTGATCGCGCGGGAGGCCCTGGCCGCCGGACGCCTCTCGACCGACCTCCACGTGGTCACCGACGGCGTCGACGCCACTGTCCTACCTGCGGCGCACCGACGACTTCACCGACGCGACCCGCCCCGACCTGGTCCTCCTCGACCTCAACCTGCCCCGGAAGTCGGGCCACGAGGTGCTCGCCGAGATGAAGCAGGACCCCGACCTGCGCCGCATCCCGGTGGTCGTGCTGACCACCTCGCAGGCCCAGGAGGACGTCACCAAGAGCTACGACCTGCACGCCTCCGCCCACGTCTCCAAGCCGGCCGACTTCGACCAGTTCACCGACGTGGTCCGGCAGATCGACGACTTCTTCGGAAACGTCGCCGAGCTGCCGGAGTAGCGCGCGCCGCCCGCGCGGGGAATCGGCGCCTTCCTACGGCGCTCCCTATCCTTGACGGGTGCTCAGGCTCTACGACACCCAGACCCGCGAGGTCCGTGACTTCGTGCCCCTCGAGGAGGGGAAGGCGGGTCTCTACGTCTGCGGCCTGACCGTGCAGTCGGAGCCGCACGTCGGGCACGTGCGCTCGGCGGTGAACTTCGACGTCCTCCAGCGGTGGCTGCGCCACGGCGGCTACGAGATGACGTTCATCCGCAACACCACCGACATCGACGACAAGATCCTCGTCAAGGCGGCCGAGCAGGGCCGGCCCTGGTACAACCTCGCCTACGCCATGAAGCGCGAGCTCGACCGCGCCTACGAGGCGCTCAACGTCGCACCGCCGACGTACGAGCCAGCGGCCACCGGCCACATCCCCGAGATGCTGGAGCTGATCGCCCAGCTCATCCAGAGGGGCCACGCGTACGCCGCCGAGGACGGGTCCGGAGACGTCTACTTCGACGTGCGCTCCTGGCCGTCGTACGGCGAGCTGACCCACCAGAAGATCGACGACATGGAGGCGGCCGAGGACGCCGACCCGCGCGGCAAGCGCGACCCGCGCGACTTCGCGCTCTGGAAGGGCTGGAAGAAGAGCGAGCCGGAGACGGCCGCCTGGCCGAGCCCCTGGGGCCCGGGCCGCCCGGGGTGGCACATCGAGTGCTCCGCGATGGCCGGCAAGTACCTCGGCACCGCCTTCGACATCCACGGCGGCGGCGTCGACCTGCGCTTCCCCCACCACGAGAACGAGCAGGCCCAGTCCCGTGCGGCCGGACACCCGTTCGCGTCGTACTGGATGCACAACGCGTGGATCACCACCGCCGGCGAGAAGATGAGCAAGTCGCTCGGCAACAGCCTGCTGATCCCAGAGGTGCTGAAGCGGGTGCGCGGCATCGAGCTGCGCTACTACCTCGTCGCCGCGCACTACCGCAGCCACGTCGAGTTCAGCTTCGAGGCCCTCGACGAGGCCGCGGCCGGCTTCCAGCGCATCGAGAACTTCCTCGACCGGGCCGGCGACGGCGACCGTGGCGAGCTGCCGGAGGCGTTCGCCGCGGCGATGGACGACGACCTCGGTACGCCGGCCGCGGTCGCGGTGCTCTACGACGCCGTGCGCGAGGGCAACCGCCAGCTCGCGGCGGGCGAGGACGCGACGGCGGCCGCCGGACAGGTCCGGGCGATGCTCGACGTGCTCGGCCTGGACCCCGACGACCCGGCCTGGCCCAGCACCGGCACCGCCGACGCCAAGCTGACCGGTGCCGTCGACGCCCTGGTGGCCGGGCTGCTCGAGCAGCGCCAGGCCGCCCGCGAGGCCAAGGACTTCGCCACGGCCGACGCCATCCGCGACCAGATCAAGGCCGCCGGCGTCGAGGTCGAGGACACCCCCCAGGGCCCGAAGTGGAGCCTGAGCTGATGCCCGGGGTTTCGAGACGGTCGCAGAACGACCTCCTCAACCACCGTATGGGAGCACTTCGTGCCGGGTAACTCGCAGCGCAAGGGCTCGATCCGCAAGACCACCAAGAAGCCGACGGCGGGATCCGGCGGCCGGGTCAAGCGCGGTCTCGAGGGCAAGGGGCCGACACCGAAGGCGAAGGACCGCCCCTACCACCAGGCACACAAGGCCGCGAAGAAGAAGGCGGCCAAGTCTGCGGCGGCACGGCCGAAGCGACGCAACACCGGCGACGCCGAGTGGATCGCCGGCCGCAACTCCGTGGTCGAGGCGCTGCGCGAGGGGGTCCCGGTCAACGGGGTCTACGTCGCCGAGGGCGCCGAGCGCGACGGCCGGCTCCGCGAGGCGTTCCGGCTCGCGAGCGAGCACGGCATCAGCCTGCTCGAGGTCACCAAGGGCGAGCTCGACCGGATGACCTCCGGCGCGGTGCACCAGGGGCTGGCCGCGCGGATCCCGGCCTACGAGTACGCCCATCCCGACGACCTCCTCGTCCGCGCGAACGAGCTGGGTGAGCCGCCGCTGGTCGTGGCTCTCGACCAGGTCACCGACCCGCGCAACCTGGGTGCCGCGATCCGCAGCGCGGCGGCGTTCGGGGCGCACGGCGTCGTCATCCCCGAGCGGCGCGCGGCCGGCATGACCGCGTCCGCCTGGAAGACCAGCGCCGGTGCGGCGGCCCGCATCCCGGTGGCCCAGACCGTCAACCTGGTCCGCCAGCTCAAGAGCTACCAGGACGCCGGCTGCATGGTGATCGGCCTGGCCGCGGACGGCGACGTGTCGCTGCCCGGCCTCGACCTCGCCGACGGCCCGCTGGTCGTCGTGGTCGGCTCGGAGGGCGACGGGCTGTCCCGCCTCGTCGCCGAGACCTGCGACCAGCTGGTGTCCATCCCGATGGTCAACCAGGTCGAGTCCCTCAATGCCGGCGTCGCCGCCTCGGTCGCTCTCTACGCGGTGGCGCAGGCGCGCGCCTAGGACCGTGAGCGTCCGGACGCGCCGGTTCTTCATCGGCTCGGCGTACCTCGTGTGCTGGGCGCTGCTGTGCCTGGCCTCGGCCGCGGTCATCTTCTTCAACAGCAGCCGCGAGACCACCCTCGCGAGCCACGACGCGGTGATCCGGCCCGACCTGTCCGGCCACGTCGTGCTGCTCACCGGACCGGTGCTGCCCGACGTGCGCGTGCCCACCGACCAGCGGATCGGCGTCTCGGTCACCCTCGGCAAGACCGACGCACCGAGCACCGCCGACCTCATCGATCGGTACGCCCTCATCGCCGGCCAGCCCGAGGGGCCCGAGGCCCGCGTCCGGGAGGTGCTGGCCGACCTCATGGTCGACTCCCTGGTGCGCGGCGCCGCGCTGGGGCTGGTCCCGATCGTGATCTGGGTGCTCGTGGGCGAGCACCGGCGGAAGGCGCTCTTCGCGCGCCCACGCAGACGACGCCGGTCGATCGCCCTCGTGCTGTCGCTGGTGGTGATCGGCGTGGTCGTGGCCCAACCGTGGAGCGACGACGAGCCGCGCCTCGACAGCGAGGAGGAGTGGCAACCGCTCGCGACGTTCCTCGGCCCCGACGTACCCCTGCCGGAGGAGCTGGACGCGGTCGAGGTCCGCGGCGACGTCACCACGAGCCAGACGCGGCGGCTCATCGAGAGCGCGGTCGGGACCTACGACGAGGGCAAGACGTTCTACCGCGACGCCGCCGAGGCAGCCGCCGGCCTCGAGCTGCGCCAACCGGAGGAGGGGGAGACCACGGTCCTCCTCATTGCGGACCGGCACGACAACATCGGCATGGACCGGGTCGCCCGCGCGGTCGGCGACGCGGCCGGTGCCGAGGCCGTCTTCGACGCGGGCGACGACACCTCGACCGGCAGCACCTGGGAGGCGTTCTCGCTCGACTCGCTGGACGCCGCCTTCGACGACGGGCCGTACGCCGACAGCAAGTGGGCGGTCACCGGCAACCACGACCACGGCTCCTTCGTCGGCGACTACCTCGCCGACCACGGCTGGACCATGCTCGACGGAGAGGCGGTCGACGGTCCGGCCGGGACCCGGCTGCTCGGGGTGGGCGACCCGCGCTCGAGCGGGCTCGGGAGCTGGCGCGACGAGAGCGGGCTCAGCTTCGACGAGGTCGCCGACCGGCTCGCGGACGCGGCCTGCCAGGCCGACGAGGACGGCGAGCGAATCACCACGATCCTGGTCCACGACGCGAACATGGGCGACGCGGCACTGGAGCGCGGCTGCACCGACCTGGTCGTCGGTGGCCACCTCCACGTCCAGAGCGGCCCGACCGAGGTGACCGGCGAGAACGGCGCCGTCGGCTACAGCTACACGACCGGCACCACCGGCGGCGCGGCGTACGCCATCGCCGTGGGCGCCGCGATCCGTCGTCCGGCCGGCATCTCGGTGCTCACCTACCGCGACGGCCATCCGGTCGGCGTCCAGCCGGTCACCCTCGACACGAACGGCGCGTTCACGGTCGGTGACTACGTCGAGCTCGACCCGTCCGAGGCTGACGTCGAGGGTTGACGTCGAGGGTTGGCCCTGACCCTCAGGCGTCCGGCAGCACGGCGGCAGGGGCCGAGGTGATCGCCTCGTCCGGCTTGTCCTTCAGCACCGTCGCGATGTAGTCGGCCGCGGCCTCGAAGAGGTCGATGTCGTGGCCGGCCCGCTCGGCGAGGTACCAGCGGTGCGCGAGCACCTCGTGGAAGATCTCCGCGGTCTCGAGCTTGCCGCTGGCGTCGGCCGGGATCATCGCGGCGATCGGCTCGTAGATCTCGTCGAGCCAGCGGTTCGCGACGAGGTGACGGTCCTCGCGGCCGAGGTTGAGCGCGGCGGTGTACGACGCGAGGTCGTTGAGCAGCCGCCGGGCCTGCGCGTCCTCGACGTGCAGTCCGGTCAGCCCCTGCAGCTCGCGCTGGTGGTGTCCGGCCTCCACGACCTTCGGCTGGATCCGGACCCGGTCGCCGTCGAAGTCGGTGACGATGTCGAGCTCGTCGACGTCGAAGCCGAGGTCGTTGAGCCGCTCGATGCGCTGCTCGATCCGCCACATCTCCGAGGCCGAGAACTCCTCCTCGGCCGTCAGCTCCTGCCACAGCGCCTGGTAGCGGGTCTCGAGCAGGTCGATGATCTCGTGCGCCTCGACCTCGTAGCTCAGCGACTCGCTGGCCTGCAGGTCCAGCAGCTCGGCGAAGACGTTCTCCGTCGCGATCGTGAGGTCGTGCTCCCGCATCGACCTGGACAGGCTGGACCGCAGCTCGCCGGTCTCCGCGTCGACGAGGTACGCCGCGAAGCCGCCGGCACTGCGCCGGAACAGCACGTTGGAGAGCGACACGTCTCCCCAGAAGAAGTCCGCGAGGTGCAACCGCACGAGCAGCACCACCATCGCGTCGACCAGGGACGGCAGGTTGTCCTGGGACAGGCCGTGGCTGAACAGGCTCCGGTAGGGCAGCGAGAAGCGCAGGTGCTCGGTGAGCAGCGCGCTCGGCAGCTCCTCGCCGGCGGCGTCCACCCGGCCGGTCACCACGCCCTGCGGCACGACGGCGGGCAGGTTGAGCCGCTGCAGGTCGCGGAGCAGGCGGTACTCCCGGAAGGCGATGTCCTCGACGGTCTCCTTGACGGCGTAGATCCGGTCCCGCAGCCGCACCATCCGCACCACGTGGCGGGAGAGACCGCGGGGGAGCGGCACGAGGTAGGGCTCGCCCCACTCCTCGAGCGGGACCGGCCAGGGCAGCGTGATGATCGCCGGGTCGGGTCGGCTAGCGACGATCCGCAGCGCCATGGGGGCCACGCTAGTGCCGCGGATGTCCGGTCACCAGGGTCGCCTGTCGGGATCCAGGAGCACGGCGCCGGGGCCGCGCTCGGCGAGGTCGTCGCCGGGGTTGGTCAGCGCGCAGGACTTCAGGCTCAGGCAGCCGCAGCCGATGCAGCTGTCCAGCCGGTCGCGGAGCAGCTCGATCCTGCGGATCTGGTCGTCGAGCCGCGGCCGCCAGTCCTTGCTGAGCCGGTGCCAGTCGGCCTTGGTCGGCGTACGCCGGTCGGGAAGGGTCGCGAGCGCCTCGCCGATCTCGACCAGGGTCAGGCCGATCCGCTGGGCGGTCCTGATGAAGGCCACCCGGCGCAGCGTGGACTGGGCGTAGCGGCGCTGGTTGCCGGTCGTGCGCTCCGAGGCGATCAGGCCGCGGCTCTCGTAGAAGCGGATCGCCGAGGTGGCGACTCCCGAGCGCTCGGCCAGCTGGCCGATGGTCAAGGCGGTCATACTTCGACATTACTCGAACTTGCTGAAGAACTAGAACAGGTTCTAGTGTGCGGCCGTGACCGAGCCACGGATCGTCGTCATCACCGGAGCCGCCTCGGGCATCGGGTACGCCACCGCGGAGCTGTTCCGCGACCTCGGCGACACCGTCTACGGGCTCGACATCCAGCCGACGGTCCCGGACGGCGTGACGTACGTCGAGTGCAACGTCGGGGACAAGGCGGCCGTCGACGCGGCGATCGCCACGTGTGCGGTCGGTGGTCGGATCGACGTCCTGGCGAACGTCGCGGGCATCGTGCAGTTCGGCCGGTTCGACGGGATCACCGAGGCGGAGTACGACCGGGTGCAGGCGGTGGACCTCAAGGGACCGTTCTTCCTGATCCAGGCCGCGCTGCCCCACATCCGGGCGGCCAAGGGCAACATCGTCAACGTGTCTTCCGTGGCGGGCAACAAGGCCCAGGGCTACTCCGCGGCGTACTCCGCGGCCAAGGGCGGGCTCACGATGCTCACCCGGGGCCTGGCCCTGGAGCTGGCACCGGAGGGGATCCGGGTCAACGCGGTCTGCCCCGGCACCGTGGACACGCCGCTGGTCCAGCACGTGGCGGAGAACTTCCCGGCGGACCTGGACCCTCGGGTGATGGACCGGCTGATGATGATGCTGCCGGGCAGGGCGATCAGCCCGGCCGAGATCGGACAGTCGATCGTCTACCTGGCCTCACCGGCCGCGCGGATGATCACCGGCTCGGTCCTCGCCTTCGACGGCGGGATGAGCTAGCCCAACTACGATGTGCGGCGCACCTCGCCGGTGTAGCTCAGTTGGTAGAGCGTTCGCCTTGTAAGCGAAATGTCGCGGGTTCGACTCCTGTCACCGGCTCTCGTCGCGTGGTCGTCGCGTGGTCGTCGCGAAGGCTGACAGACTCGGGCCGTGACGTCTCCGACCGGCCCGCTCGTCGAGCTCGCGCAGGCGTACGGCGTCATGACGGAGTACGCCGACTGGCGCGGCCGGCCGGTCCAGGTCACCGCGGAGACGATCGAGGCCGTGCTCCTGGCCATGGGCGTCGACACCGCCGACCCGGAGCGGGCGAGGCAGCAGAAGGAGCACGAGCCCTGGCTGCGGATGCTGCCGCCGACCGTGGTGGCGGTGGCGGGCCAGACGGCCTGGGTGCCGGTGCACGTGACCGACGGCGACAGCGTCGAGGTGTGGGTCGAGCTCGAGGACGGCAGCGCCCGCCGGGCCGACCAGGTCGACCACTGGGTCGCGCCCCGCGAGATCGAGGGCAGCCGGATCGGCGAGGCGACGTTCGCGGTGCCGACCGACCTGCCGCTCGGCTACCACCTGCTCAAGGCCCGCAGCGGCGACACCGAGGCCAGCGCCCACCTGATCGTGTCGCCCGCCTGGCTCGGCCTCCCCGAGCGGGCCGACCGGAAGCGCCAGTGGGGGTTCGCGACCCAGCTCTACAGCGTCCGCTCCGGCGGCAGCTGGGGCCTCGGCGACCTCACCGACCTCACCGACCTCGCCGTCTGGTCGGCCAGCGAGCTGGGTGCCGACTTCGTCCTGGTCAACCCGCTGCACGCCGCCGAGCCGCTGGCGCCGTTGGAGCCCTCGCCGTACCTGCCCAGCTCGCGCAGGTTCTTCAACCCGATCTACCTCCGCGTCGAGCGGATCCCCGAGTACGCCGCGCTGCCCCAGCACGAGCGGGACGCGGTCGACCAGCTGGTCGGGCAGCTGCCGCCCTGGCTGGCGCCGCAGGACCCGATCGACCGCGACGCGAGCTGGACGGCGAAGCGCGCCGCCCTGCGGATCGTCCACGCCGCGCCCCGGAGCGCGGGGCGGGAGCTCGACTTCGCGGCGTACCGCAAGCGGGAGGGCGACGCGCTCACCGACTTCGCCACCTGGAACGTGCTCGCCGAGGACCACGGCAACGACGCCCGCGAGTGGCCGCCCGACTACCGCCGCCACGACAGCCCCGCCGTGCAGGCCTTCGCCCGCGACCACGCGGACCGGGTGGACTTCGAGTCCTGGCTGCAGTGGGTGCTCGACGAGCAGCTCCAGCAGGCGCAGGCCAAGGCCGAGAACGCCGGGATGAGCCTCGGCGTCATGCACGACCTCGCCGTGGGGGTGCACCCGGGCGGCGCCGACGCGTGGCGGCTGCAGGACGTCTACGCGCAGGGCGTCCGGGTCGGCGCGCCGCCGGACCCCTACAACCAGCTCGGCCAGGACTGGAGCCAGCCGCCGTGGCGCCCGGACCGGCTCGCCGAGCTCGGCTACCAGCCGTTCCGTGACCTCATCGGTGCCGTGCTCCGGCATGCCGGCGGCGTCCGGGTCGACCACGTCATCGGCATGTTCCGGCTGTGGTGGATCCCGGCCGGACGCCCGGCCGACGAGGGCACCTACCTCCGCTACGACCACGCCGCACTGATCGGCGTCCTGGCGCTCGAGGCGCACCGCGCCGGCGCCGTCGTCGTCGGCGAGGACCTCGGTGTGGTGGCACCCGAGGCCCGCGACTTCCTGCGTTCCCGCGGCATCCTCGGCACCTCGATCCTGTGGTTCGAGTACGGCGCCGACGGCGGTCCGCTCCCCGCCGAGCACTGGCGCGAGTGGTGCCTGGCCTCGGTCACGACCCACGACCTCCCGCCCACCGCCGGCTACCTCGCCGGTGACCAGGTCCGGCTGCAGCATCAGCTCGGGTTGCTGGAGGGCGACCTCGACGACGAGCTCGCCTCGGCCCGCGAGCACGTCGAGGGCTGGCTGGCGGAGGTACGCCGCCGCGGCGTGCTCGACGACGGCGACGACGTCGTCGAGGCCCTGCACCGCTACCTGGCGCTCACCCCGGCGCGGCTGCTCTGCGTCGCCCTGGGCGACGCGGTGGGCGACCGGCGCACGCAGAACCAGCCGGGCACCACGAACGAGTACCCCAACTGGCGGGTCCCGCTGGCCGGGCCGGACGGCGTACCGATCTCGCTCGAAGAGGTCTTCGCCAGCCACCGCGCCCGGGCCCTGGCTCGGACCGTCGCGCCCTAGTACCCGTGGGCTACTGACTCAGGTGCAGCCGGTGTGCCACGCTGCGCGTCGAACCCGGGAGGACCCGCCCGGAGGAAAGGCACGCCGATGACGCAGACGCCCAACCCGCCCGCCGGTTGGTACCCGCAGGACAACCAGGAGCGGTGGTGGGACGGCACCGGCTGGAGCGACAACTTCCGGCCGCTCGGCTCCGGCCAGATCCAGCAGCCCGGCCAGCCCATGATGGCTGCGGGCTACCCGAACACCTACCAGCAGGTCCAGCAACCGGGCTATGCCCAGCCGACCTACGGCCAGCCGCAGCCCTACCTGACGCAGCCGGTGGAGAAGAGCCACACGGCGCGCAACATCCTCATCGTCTTCGCGGTGCTGTTCCTGTTGTTCGTGGGCGGCTGCATCGCGGTCGTCGCCATCGTCGGCGGCAAGGTCAACGACGCGGTCAACGACGACAGCGTCGGCGGCCCCAACAACCCGCTCACCATCACCGAGGGCAAGGCGTTCGAGGTCAACGGGTTCGAGTACGCCGACGGCTGGTCGATCGTCGGCGAGCCGGTGAGCCAGACCTGGCACGTCGACAACCTCAAGGTCACCAACAACCGCGGCAAGGCCGACCGGCTGGACGTCAAGATCACCCTCTCGACGGGAGCGAGGTCGTCGCGACCGCGTTCTGCACGGTGGGCGACGGGCTCGACAAGATCCCCGAGGACATCACGGTGACGGTGGACTGCGTCTCGTCCGACCCGCTGCCCGCAGGCCTACGACAAGATCACGATCAACGACATCGCTCTAGCCCCGGGATCACCCGCCGGCACTAGCGCAGCTGCCGCGCGGGGAACGTCGCCGGCGGGTCGGCGATCGCGTCCTGGGCGGCGACCAGCTGGATCTCGCGGGTGCCGGCCGCGAGCGTCGCCTCGAGCACGGCGAACACCGAGGCGGTGGTCCGCTCCAGCGCGGTCGCGGGTGAGCCGGTCGTGGTCAGGTGCGCGAGGTAGAGGGCGGCGGTGACGTCGCCGCACCCGTTCGGCGTGATCGGCAGGAGGGGTGTGGTGACCGCCCACGCCCCGCGTCGGAGACCGCGACGACGTCCAGCGAGTCCGGGGGCACGTCGGCGTGCAGCACCGAGGTCACCAGCACGTCGCGCGGACCTCGGTCGCGGACGGTGTCGACCGCGGCCAGCACCTCGTCGAGGGTCGTGGTCGTGGTGCCGGCCAGGAAGTCGAGCTCGAAGTGGTTGGGCGTGAGGATGTCCGCCTGCGGCACCACGGTGTCGCGCATGAACTCCGGGATCCCGGGCCGGACGAACATGCCCCGGCCCACGTCGCCCATGACCGGGTCGCAGCAGTAGACCGCGGCCGGGTTGGCCGCCTTCACCGCCGCGACCGCGTCGAGGACCACCGCGCCCACGGCCGGGTCGCCCTGGTAGCCGGACAGCACCGCGTCGCACTCGCCGAGCACCCCGCGGTCGCCGATCCCGGCGATCACCTCGCGGACGTCGGCCGGGTCGAGCAGCGGGCCGCGCCACGCGCCGTACCCGGTGTGGTTGGAGAAGTGCACGGTCAGCACCGGCCAGACCTCGTGGCCGAGCCGCTGCAGCGGGAAGACCGCGGCCGAGTTCCCGACGTGCCCGTAGGCCACCGACGACTGGATCGACATGATCTTCACCGGGCCATCGTGACAGTGGGAGACCTACCAGCGGAAACTAGAACGCGTTACAGTTCCGCCCATGGCGAAGAAGGTCGAGGCACGCCGACGAGGCGGACTACGTCGTGGTGGGGTCCGGCAGCTCCGGAGCGGCGATCGCCGGCCGGCTGGCCCAGTCCGGCGCCAGCGTGATCGTGGTCGAGGCGGGCAAGAGCGACGAGCAGTTCCTGGTCAAGAAGCCGGGCATGATCGGCCCGATGCACTCGGTCCCCGAGATCAAGAAGAAGGTCGACTGGGGCTTCTACTCGGTGCCGCAGAAGCACCTGCTCGACCGCAAGATGCCGGTCCCGCGCGGCAAGGTCGTCGGCGGCTCGAGCTCGATCAACGGCATGGTCTACGTCCGCGGCAACCGCGCCAACTACGACTCGTGGGCCGCCGAGGGCAACACCGGCTGGGACGCCGACAGCGTCAACGCGGCGTACCTGCGGATGGAGGACTTCGAGGACGGCGCCAACGACTACCGCGGCGCCGGCGGGCCGATCAAGGTGACCCGCAACCACACGCCGCAGGAGGGCTCGCTCCAGTTCATCCAGGCCGCGTCCGACACCCTCGGCGCGAAGATCCTCGACGACTACAACGCGGAGTCGCAGGAGGGCGTCAGCCGGATGCAGCAGAACGCCGCTGCCGGCCTCCGCTACTCGGCGAGCCGCGGCTACATCCATCAGCCTCAAGCCCGGCGGCCTCCAGCTCCAGAGCGAGACGCTCGACGACCAGGATCGTGATCGAGAACGGCCGCGCGGTCGGCATCGAGGTGACCGACCTCAGCAAGAAGGGCGGCGGCGCCAAGCGGACCATCCGCGCGGGCAAGGAGGTCATCCTCTCGGCCGGCTTCGTCGGCTCCGCGCAGCTCCTGATGCTGTCCGGCGTCGGCCACGCCCAGCACCTGCGCGACCACGGCATCGACGTCGTCGCGGACCTGCCGGTCGGCGACAACCTGCACGACCACCTCTTCCACGCGCTGACCTTCCACACCACGACGTCGAAGATGCGCGGCACTCCGCTGTTCTTCGGCCGGGGCGTGGCCAAGGAGGTCCTGCGGCCGGGCAAGTCGTTCCTCGCGAACACCGTCTTCGAGGCCGTCGCGTTCATGCGCACGTCGCTGGCGACCGACGTACCCGACCTGCAGCTGCACCTGCTGCCGTGGTCCTACGTCTCGCCCAACCAGGACGAGCCGATCCGGCACGACGTCGACCCGCGGCCCTCGATCACGATCCTGTCCACGCTGATCTACCCGCGCAGCCGCGGCACGCTGCGGCTGGCCGGCACCGACCCGACGGCGGCGCCGCTGATCGACTTCCAGTACCTCGCCGACCCCGACGACCTCGACGGTGCTGGCCGAGGGGTCGGAGATGGTCCGCGAGATCATGGCCGGCGCGGCGTTCGGCGGCGCGGTCAAGGAGGAGCTCCACCCCGGCGCCGGCCTGCAGGGGCAGGAGCTGCGCGACGCGATCCTCAACCGGGCCACGTCGGTCTACCACGGCGTCGGCACCTGCCGGATGGGCGTCGACGAGCTGGCCGTGGTCGGTCCCGACCTCAAGGTCCGGGGCATCGACGGGCTGCGGGTCTGCGACGCCTCGATCATGCCGTCGATCACCGGCGGCAACACCAACGCGCCCGCGATCATGATCGGCGAGCGGGGCGCGGACCTCGTGCTCGGAAGGGGCTGACCCACATGGCACTCCAGCGACCGACCTCCCTGACCGACGCCTTCCTCGAGAAGCTCGTCGCCCGGGTGCCCTCCACCAGCGGCGGCAGCTGGAAGCTCACCGAGGTCTACACCGGTGACCTGCTCGTCGAGCTGCCGCAGTCCACGCCGGCGGACGTCGAGGCGGCGTACGCCGCGGCTCGCGAGGCGCAGGTGGAGTGGGCGGCCCGGCCGCTCAAGGAGCGGCTCGCGGTGTTCAAGCGCGCGCACACGCTGTTCATCGACAACGCGCAGACCACCACCGACCTGATCCAGGCCGAGTCCGGCAAGAACCGCCGGATGGCGATCGAGGAGACCTGCGACCCGGTGATGGTGATGAGCCACTACCTCAAGCGGGCGCCGAAGCTCCTCAAGCCGGTCAAGCGCGGCGGTCCGGTGCCGCTCGTGTCGACGTCGACCGAGATCCGGCTGCCCAAGGGGGTCATCGGGATCATCGCGCCCTGGAACTTCCCGTTCGCCACCGGCATCTCCGACTCGATCTCGGCGCTGATGGCCGGCAACGGCATCGTGCTCAAGCCCGACAACAAGACCGCGCTCTCTCCGCTGTACGGCGTGCAGATGCTCGAGGAGGCCGGGCTGCCGAAGGGCCTGTTCCAGGTCGTCTGCGGCGAGGGCCCGGACGTCGGCCCGGCGCTGATCGACCACGCCAACTACGTGATGTTCACCGGCTCCACCGCGACCGGCCGGGTGATCGGCGAGCGGGCCGGACGCAACCTGATCGGCGCCTGCCTCGAGCTCGGCGGCAAGAACCCGATGATCGTGCTCGAGGACGCGAACCTCGACGAGGTCGTGCAGGGCGCCATGTTCGGCGCCTTCGGCAACACCGGGCAGATCTGCATGCACATCGAGCGGATGTACCTCCCGGCGTCGAAGTACGACGACATCAAGGGCCGCCTGGTCGCGGCCACCGAGGCGCTCACGCTCGGCGCGTCGTACGACTTCGGGCCGGACGTCGGCTCGCTGGTCTCGCCGGACCACAAGGACCGCGTGCAGTCGCACGTCGAGGACGCGGTCGCCAAGGGCGCCACGGTGCTGACCGGCGGCCGGGCCCGGCCCGACCTCGGCCCGGCGTTCTTCGAGCCGACGATCCTCGAGGGCGTCACCAAGGACATGCTGGCCGGCGTCACCGAGACGTTCGGTCCGGTCGTCGCGCTGCACAAGTACTCGACCGTGGACGAAGCCATCGCGCTGGCCAACGACACCGACTACGGCCTCAACGCCTCGGTGTGGGGCGGCGACGTCGACGAACGCCTGCGAGGTCGGCAGGCGGATCGAGTCCGGCAACGTCAACGTCAACGACATCCTCGCCACGGCGTTCGCCTCGAAGGGCACGCCGTCCGGCGGCGTCAAGCAGTCCGGCGTCGGCGCCCGCCACGGCGACCAGGGGCTGCTGAAGTACACCGACGTCCAGAACCTCGCCGTGCTCAAGAAGCAGGTGATGGGCGCGCGCCCGGGCCAGGACTACGACAAGTACGTCAAGGGGATGCTCGGCGGGCTGAAGATGATGCGGAAGACCCGCATCCGCTGACGTCGCGGCCGGCGGTCGCGCTTGTAACTAACCGTTCAGACCACTGGCATGCGGTTGTAACCGCATGGAAGATGACGTAGACGGTTAGTTACAAGTCGCGACGGCGGTCCGAGTCAGGCCCGCGCTCGGCCGCGGATCTCCCGCGGCCTGGCGCTCGAGGCGCTCGGGCAGTCGGGTGCCGAACCGTCGCACCGTGTCGTCGTACTCCTCCCGCAGCCGCTTGAGAGCGATGTCTCGGCTGCGGTCGGCCAGCAGTCCTCCCAGTAGATGTGCGACGTCCCGAGCCCCTCGCGGAAGGTCTGGTGGTCACGCTTGCTGGAGCTGCCAGGCGATCTCGCGCGGCAGGGCGGTCGGCTACGCCACCCTCCTCTGGCGGCCAAGAACTTGATCTTGCCGTGGGTCTCGAACAGGTGGCAGCCGACGCGCATGTCTGCCCAGGCGACCCGCCCGTCTGTCGAGGCGAAACGGGAACTGCGGTCTCGACGTCTCCGAGCCCGAGCTCCTCCACCAGGATGTCGACCGAGGGTCTCGATCACGGTCTGGCGCGCCAGGGTCGGCGAACTCCACGGCTCGTCGCGTCCGTCTGGATGTGGGGCCAGCAGCGTCATGGGTCGCGCACGCTTCCTGCAGCGCCGCTCGGGTGACGCCGGCTCGCATCGCCGCATCGCAGGCGATCTCGCCGTACGGCTCGCCGTGCTCTCGCGCGATGTCCACCGCGGTCCGCGCGAGGTCGCAGGACCTCGAGCCCGTCGATCGACGACGACCTGTGCCGGCCTTGAAGCGCGGCGTAGTGGTGCTTCGACGCCGTACCTGGTCCAGGCACTGCGTCGACCCGCGGTCGCGTGATGTGGGTGTGCGGATCCGGCGGGACCAGAATCTCCAGAGCGTGCTCGTGCGCCCCTGAGTCGTGGCTGACGACGTAGCCGCGCTTCAGGCCTCGCGATGACGGCCCGGGTGCGGAGACGATGCTGCTCGCGATGCGGGTCGCAGCGATCTCCACAGGCTCGCCGTCGACGTAGAGGCCCCGTCGAAGCGACCGACCAGCACCGCCGCTCCGGATGAGTGACCGCAGCTGTGAAGACGACAGTCCGGAGTCGCGAGCCTGCGGCCCAGCGTGATGCAGACCGCCGTTGGCGGCCATCGACGCGCTCGCACCCTGTGGTAGGTACATGACCGAGTGTCTGCCCCGGGGAATGGGCGGTCATCGCGTCGATTTCGGCAGCTGTGGATAACGGCTGCCGGCGACTGCTTGTAACTAACCGTTCCGGCCACTGGCATGCGGTTATAACCGCATGGAAGATGCACGGAACGGTTAGTTACAAGCGTTCGACCGGGCGCAGGGTCAGGCGACCTGCAGGCTCCGCTTCGACAGCCCCATCCAGAAGCCGTCGATGACCTGGAGTCCCGGCTCCTCGGGGTCGGTCGCGGCGCCGAGGGTGACGAACAGCGGCGTGTAGTGCTCGACGGTCGGGTGCGCGTAGGGCATGCCCGGCGCCTGGCTCTGGTACGACGCCAGCGCGTCGACGTCGCCGCGGGCCATCGCCTCACCGGCCCAGGCGTCGAAGTCGGTCGACCACCCGGGTGCCTCGGCCTCGATGCGGAACTCCTTGAGGAACGGCAGCCCGTGGGTCAGGAAGCCGGAGCCGATGATCAGCACGCCCTCGTCGCGCAGCGGCCGGAGCCGCTCGCCCAGCGCGAGCAGGCGCACCGGGTCGTGGGTGGGCAGCGACAGCTGCAGCACCGGGATGTCGGCCTCGGGGTACATGATCCGCAGCGGCACCCACGCGCCGTGGTCGAGGCCGCGGCTGGCGTGCTGGTGGACCGGCTCGGTGCTCGGCATCATCGCGGCGACCCGTTGCGCCAGGGCGGTGGCCGACGGCGTCTCGTAGGTCATCCGGTAGTACTTCGCGTCGAAGCCGCCGAAGTCGTAGACCAGCGGCGCCCGGTCGGCGCTCAGCATCACCGGCGCCGACTCCCAGTGCGCGCTCACGATCAGGATCGCCTTCGGACGCGGCAGGTCCCGCGCCCACGCGGCGAGCTGGCCCGACCAGACCGGGTCGTCCAGCAGCGGCGGGGCGCCGTGGCCGATGTAGAGCGCGGGCATGCGGGAGTCGCTCACGGCGACATCATAGTTCAGGATTCAACTGTTCTGCGAGGCGTCGCCCGGCGGCAGCGTCCAGTCGACCGGCTGCGGCGCCCTGCTCCTCGAGCATCCGGTTCACCCGCGAGAACGGCCGGGAGCCGAAGAAGCCGCGGCTGGCCGAGAGCGGCGAGGGGTGCACGGACTCGACCCACGGCACCTGGCCGAGCATCGGCTTGAGGGACTGGGCGTCCCGGCCCCAGAGGATCGCGACGCACGGCCCGCCGCGCTCGACCAGCGCGGTGATCGCCCGCTCGGTGACCTCCTCCCAGCCACGGCCGCGGTGCGAGGCCGACTCGCCGGGCCGCACGGTGAGCACCCGGTTGAGCAGCATCACGCCCTGGTCGGCCCAGCCGCTCAGGTCGCCGTGCCGCGGCGGCATGACGTCGAGGTCGTTGCGCAGCTCCAGGTAGATGTTGACCAGGCTCCTCGGCAGCGGCCAGACGTGCTTCTCGACGGCGAAGCTGAGCCCGATCGGGTGGCCGGGCGTGGGTACGGGTCCTGGCCGACGACGAGCACCCGGACGTCGGCGAGCGGCCGTTGGAACGCGCGGAAGACGCTGTCCCCGGCGGGCAGGTAGCCCCGCCCGGCCGCCAGCTCCTCGCGCAGGAACTGCGCCCATCCGGCCGATCCGGTCGTCCACCGGCGCCAGCGCCTCCGCCCAGTCCGGCGCCATCAGCCCCTTGTCGACGAGCCCGGCCAGCGCTGACACGCGGCCAACCTACGACGGGCTCACCGCAGCTTGGCGAGCACCTCGGCCGCGGCGCGCTTGCCCGAGCTCACCGCGCCGTCCATGTAGCCGGTCCAGTACGTCGCGGTCTCGGTGCCGGCCCAGTGCACCCGGCCGTGCGGGCGTGCGGATCTCCCGGGCCGAAGCGGACCAGCGTGCCCGGGCGCGTGGATCGCGGCCGGGCCGCCGCGGGTCCACCGCTCCTGGGTCCAGTCGTGCTCGACGTAGTCGATCGGGTGCAGCGCCTGCTCGCCGAACATCTCGGCGAACCCCTGCGAGCACCGCGGCCGCGGCGCTGCGCCTTGGTCAGCACGCCGTAGCTGCCGCCAGGTCGAGCCGCCGACGAACGCGAGCAGCACGCCCGGGCTCGCCGTCGGGCGGGCAGTTGTCGAAGGCCGCCCGGACCGCGCCGTGGTCGCTGATGCCGAAGCCGTTGAGCCCGGCGTCGCGCCAGAACGGCGTCTCGTAGATCGCGTCGCACTTCATCAGCTGGCCCATGTCGCAGGTGACGTCGAGCAGCGCGCTGCCGGTCGGCGGGCAGCCGGGGTGGAAGTCGATGTCGAGCACGGTCGGCGGCGGCGCGGCCACGATCACCCGCTTGGCGCGCACCCTGCCCGCGGCCGGTGTGCACGCACGCGCGTGGTCGCTCGTCTGGACGATCCGGTGCACCGGCGCGCGCAGCGCGACGACGTCGCCGAGCTGCCTGGCCAGCCGGAGCGGGACCAGCTGCGAGCCGCCGACGAAGCGCCGCTCCTGGGCGCCGTTCGCGGTGTCGGAGTTGCGGGAGAAGGTGCCCGTGTGCGCTCGTCGCCCGAGCACGCGACGTACCAGAGCACGAAGAGGAACGACAGCTCGCTCGGGTCGGCGCCGAAGCCGGGCTGGGTCCAGCAGCGTGATCAGGTTCTCGACGCCGTCGGCGTTGACGGCGTTGGCGCGGATCCACTCGCCGAGCGTCATCGCGTCCCACTCCTGGGCGCCGCGGGTGCGTCCACGGGGCGTCGACGTGGATCTCGGCGGCGTACTGGTCGATCTGGCTGAGCAGCAGCGCGGCGTCCGGCGAGGATCGTCGGGTCCGGCGGGACCGTGCCCTGGTACTCCAGCCGGCCGGTCGTCGAGGAGATGTAGACGCTGTTGCCGTCGTCGTACTCGAGGAACGTCGGACGCCGAGCTCCTTGGCCAGCCGCAGGATGTGGTTCTGGGTGGGGCCGACGAAGGCGCCGCCGGACTCGATCACCTGGCCGCCGTGCGCTTCGGTCAGGTGGTGGTTGAGCACCCGGCCGCCGACCCGCTTGCGGGCCTCGACCAGCAGCACCGACCGGCCCTGCGGGCGACCTCGCGGGCGGCGACCAGGCCGGAGATGCCGCGCGCCGACCACGACGACGTCGACCTCCTCGGGAGCGAGCCCTGGCGGGTCCCGGCGAGGACGGCGGCCTCCGACTCTCCGGTCAGTACGCCGGTGCCGAGCAGTGCGGCGCCGGCAGAGGCGCCGCCGAGCAGGGCGCGGCGGGAGAGCCCCGGGCGCTCGAACATAATCGGCACATGGCTCCCAACGAGCGGGTCGCGGCGTCGAGTCACGCCCGCGGGCAGGAGGCGGACGCCGATGAGAGCCGTCGCGTGCGCGGACACCAAGCTCTCGGTGGTCGAGCTCCCGGACCCGACGCCGGACAAGGGCCAGCTGGTCCTCGGCGTGCTCCGCTGTGGCATCTGCGGCTCCGACCTGCACGCCCGGGAGCACTGCGACGGGCTCGCGGAGGTGATGGAGGAGCTCGACTACGACGAGTTCATGCGGACCGCGTCGGCCACCGTGCTGGGTCACGAGTTCGTCGGCGAGGTGCGCGAGCGCGGCCGGGGCGCGCGCCGCGAGTTCCGCGAGGGAGCGCACGTCGTCTCCTTCCCGCTGGTCCGCCGTGGGCAGGACGCGCACCCGATCGGGCTCTCGCCGCTGGCGCCCGGCGGGTACGCCGAGCAGGTGCTCGTCGAGCAGTCGATGTCGTTCGTGGTCCCCAACGGGCTGTCGCCCGACGTCGCCGTGCTGACCGAGCCGATGGCGGTGGCCCTGCACGCGGTCAACAAGTCCTCGATCTCGCGCCGCGACGTCGCGATCGTGCTGGGCTGTGGCCCGGT
>CAVTHU010000024.1:0-122501 GCA_963734355.1 uncultured Actinomycetota bacterium | reverse complement strand
CAGCGCGACGGCGAGGAGTGTCCATCCTTCATACGTTCGGCGCGCTTGGCCGGCCCCCGGCAACAGAGCGCGGATGTCGATGTGCTCGGCGCCCTTCCGGGCCCACCTTGCGTCGGCGGCGGCTCAGCCGAGCCTCCGCAGAGCGCTGACGTGCCCGGGCTCGAGCTCGTCGAGCGACTTGACGCCGAGCAGCCGCATGGTGCGCTCGATCTGACCCTGGAGGATCTCGATGGTGCGGTCGACGCCGGGGCGGCCGCCGGCCATCAGGCCGTAGAGGTACGCGCGGCCGACCAGCGTGAACCGGGCGCCGTGCGCGATCGCGGCCACGATGTCCTGGCCGGACATGATGCCGGTGTCGAGGTGCACCTCGAGATCGCTCCCTCGCCCAGAATCGTGCACAGCCTTCACCACCTCGGGGAGCAGGTGGAAGGGCACCGGCGCTCGGTCCAGCTGCCGACCGCCGTGGTTGCTCAGGATGATCGCGTCCACGCCGGCGTCGGCCAGCTTCACCGCGTCCGAGACGGTCTGCACGCCCTTGACCGAGACCTTGCCCGGCCACTGCTCGCGGATCCAGGCCAGGTCCTCGTAGGTGACGGTCGGGTCGAACATCGTGTCCAGCAGCTCGGCCACGGTGCCCGACCACGCGTCCAGTGAGGCGAACGCCAGCGGCTCGGTGGTGAGGAAGTTGAACCACCAGGCGGGGCGCGGGATCGCGTTCGCGACCGTGCGCGGAGTGAGGGTGGGCGGGATGGTCATGCCGTTGCGGACGTCGCGCAGCCGGGCGCCGGCGACGGGCACGTCGACGGTGACCAGCAGCGTGTCGAACCCGGCCTTGGCGGCACGCTCGACCAGCGCCATCGACCGGTCGCGGTCCTTCCACATGTAGAGCTGGAACCACTTCCGCGCGCTCGGCGCCGCCGCCGCGACGTCCTCGATCGAGGTCGTGCCCATGGTCGAGAGGCTGAACGGGATCCCGGCCGCCGCGGCCGCGGTCACGCCGGCGATCTCGCCCTCGGTCTGCATCATCCGGGTGAACCCGGTCGGCGCGATCCCGAACGGCAGCGCCACCCGCTGCCCCAGCACCTCGCGGCTCGTGTCGACGGTCGACACGTCGCGCAGGATCGCCGGGTGGAACTCCACGTCCGCGAACGCCTGCCGGGCCCGCGCGAGCGACACCTCGCGGTCGGCGGCGCCGTCGGTGTAGTCGAAGGCGGGCTTCGGCGTACGCCGCTTCGCGATCCGGCGCAGGTCCTCGATGGTCAGCGCTCTCGCCAGCCGCCGTTCGCGCGGTGACAGCACCGGCTTCTTGAACTTGAGCAGCGGGGCCAGGTCGTGGGCCTTGGGCATCTGACGCTTCATCGTGCGACTCCGTGCGGCTCGTGGACGACGATCGACTGGGTGCGCGCGACGAGCGCGCGCAGGTCTTCGAGACTGCCTGAGAGTGCCCCGTTCGCGCGAGCCTGCACCAGCACGTTGCCGAGCGCGGTGGCCTCCACCGGGCCGGCCAGCACGGGCAGCCCGAGCCGGTCGGCGAGCAGCCGGCACAGGAGGGTGTTCTGGGCTCCGCCGCCGACGACGTGCACGCGGCGTACGTCGCGGCCGGACAGGGTGGCGGCTCGTTCGACCGCGGTGGCGAAGCCCGCCGCGAGGCTGGCGACGATGCTGCGCACCAGCGCCACCCGGCCATCCGGCAGTCGTACGTCGTGCTCGCGGCACCAGTCGGCGATCCGGGACGGCATGTCGCCAGGCGGGATGAACCGTGTGTCCTGCACGTCGAACACCACCTCCGGTCCCACGTAGGCCGCCGCCAGGTCGAGCAGCCTCGACAAGTCATCGGTACCCCACGTCCGCAAGGTTTCCGACAGAAGCCAGGTGCCCATCACGTTGGTGAGGAACCGGATCCGCCCGTCGACGCCGCCCTCGTTGGTGAAGTTGGCGGCGCGGGCCTCGTCGGTGATCACCGGACGGTCGAGCTCGACGCCGACCAGCCCCCACGTGCCGCAGGAGATGTACGCCGCGTCGGGGTCGGTCATCGGGACGCCGACCACCGCCGACGCGGTGTCGTGCGAACCGACCGTGACCACCGGCGTGCCCTCGTGATCGCCGACCACGGTGCCCGGGTCCACCAGCTCGGCCAGCTGCGCGGGCTCGACGCCGACCAGGGCGAGCAGGTCGGGGTCCCACTGGCGGGTGTGGACGTCCAGCAGCCCGGTCGTGGAGGCGTTGGTGCGCTCGCAGACGGCCCGGCCGGTCAGCCAGTACGTCACCAGGTCCGGGACGAGCAGCAGCTGCTCCGCCTCGGCCAGCTGCCGCTCGGCGGCCAGCTGGTAGATGGTGTTGAAGGGCAGGAACTGCAGCCCGGTGCGGCGGTAGAGCTCCTCCGGACGCATCCCGGCGTGCACCGTTTCGACGCCCGCCGTCGTCCGTCCGTCGCGGTAGCTCCACGGCAGGTCGAGCAGCTCGCCGCCGCGCAGGAGGCCGTAGTCGACCGCCCATGAGTCGACGGCGATGCTGTCCACCGGCCCGGCCGCCCGCAGGCCGGCCAGGCTGTGCTCGAGGAGCGCCGGGAGATCCCAGTGCAGTCCGTCGGCCCGCTCGACGGGGCCGTTCGGGAACCGGGCGACCGTCTCGATCGACAGCTCGTCCGGACCTACCCGGCCCCGGACCACCCGGCCGCTGGAGGCGCCCAGGTCCACCGCGGCGACGGAGACCGAGGTCATCTCAGGAACGCAGCGGCCACACCCGCGTCGACCGGCACGTGCAGCCCGGTCGTGTGGGTCAGGTCCGGGCCGCAGAGCACGAAGACGGCGTTGGCGATGTGCTCGGGCAGCACCTCGCGCTTGAGGATCGTCCGCTGGGCGTAGAACGCACCCAGGTCCTTCTCCTCCACGCCGTAGACCTCGGCCCGCTGGGCGCCCCAGCCGCCGGCGAAGATGCCGGAGCCCTGGACGACGCCGTCGGGGTTGACGCCGTTCACCTTCACGCCGTGCTCGCCGAGCTCGGCGGCGAGCAGCCGCACCTGGTGCGCCTGGTCGGCCTTGGCCGCGCCGTAGGCCAGGTTGTTGGGCCCGGCGAAGACCGAGTTCTTGGAGGAGATGTAGACGACGTCGCCGCCCATCCCCTGCTCGATCAGCACCTTGGCGGCCGCCCGCGCGACCAGGAACGACCCCTTGGCCATCACGTCGTGCTGGAGGTCCCAGTCCTGCTCGGTGGTCTCGAGCAGCGACTTGGACAGCGAGAGCCCGGCGTTGTTGACGACGAGGTCGAGGCCGCCGAAGGCGAGCACCGCGGCGTCCACCATCGCCTGTACGGCGTCCGCGTCGGACACGTCGACCTGGACGCCGACCGCGACGTCCGCCCCGCCGATGCCGGCAGCCGCCTCCTGCGCCTTCTCCAGCGACAGGTCGGCGATGACGACGCACGCGCCCTCGGCCGCGAGCTTCTCCGCGGTGGCCTTGCCGATGCCGGAGGCGGCACCCGTGACCAGCGCGATCCGGGTGGCCAGCGGCTTCGGCTTGGGCATCCGCTGGAGCTTGGCCTCCTCGAGCGCCCAGTACTCGATGCGGAACTTCTCCGCCTCGTCGATCGGGGCGTACGTCGAGAGCCCCTCGGCACCGCGCATCACATTGATCGCGTTGACGTAGAACTCCCCCGCGACCCGTGCGGTCTGCTTGTCCTTGCCGTAGCTGTACATCCCGACGCCGGGCACCAGCACGATCAGCGGGTCCGCGCCGCGGATGGCCGGCAGGCGATGTCACTGTCGGCGCTCGCGTTGCGGTCGTAGTAGCCCTGGTAGTCCTCGCGATAGCTGACCGCGAGCTCCTGGAGCCGCGCCAGCGATTCCTCGACCGTCGCGGTCGCCGGCAGGTCGAGGACCAGCGGCTTCACCTTCGTCCGCAGGAAGTGGTCGGGGCACGACGTGCCGAGCGCGGCCAGTCGCGGGTGCTCGGCGGCGGCCAGGAAGTCCAGCACCACGGACGAGTCGGTGAAGTGACCGACCATCGGCCGGTCCTGGCTGGCGATGCCACGGATGGTCGGCGCGAGGGCGGCCGCCTTGGCGCGGCGCTCGGCGTCGGGCAGCGCGGCGTACCCGTCGAGGGCCGGACCGAACGGCTCGGCCTTGCTGTGCTCGGCGATGTACGCCGCGGCGGTGTCGATGATCCACAGCGAGTTCTTCTCGGACTCGGCGCTGGTCTCGCCCCACGCGGTGATGCCGTGGCCGCCGAGGATGCAGCCGACCGCCTGCGGGTTGTCCGCCTTGATCGCGGCGATGTCGAGGCCGAGCTGGAAGCCGGGCCGGCGCCACGGGACCCAGACGACCTGGTCGCCGAAGATCTCCTTGGTCAGCGCCTCGCCGTCCGCGGCGGTGGCGATGGCGATGCCGGAGTCGGGGTGCAGGTGGTCGACGTGCGCGGCGTCCACCAGGCCGTGCATCGCGGTGTCGATCGACGGTGCCGCGCCCCCCTTGCCGTGCAGGCAGAAGTCGAAGGCCGCGACCATCTCGTCCTCGCGGTCCACGCCCGGGTAGACGTCGACCAGCGAACGCATCCGGTCGAGGCGGAGCACGGCCAGACCCGGCTCGGTCAGGGTGCCGAGGTCGCCGCCGGACCCCTTCACCCAGAGCAGCTCCACGGGCTCGCCGGTGACCGGATCGGTCTCGGTGCCCTTGGCCGAGGTGTTGCCGCCCGCGTAGTTGGTGTTCTTGGGGTCGGCACCGAGCCGGTTCGACCGTGCGATCAGCTCGGCTGCCGTCGGGTTGGTAGTCATAGGGGGTTCAGTTCCATCCTGCCTGCGTGCCGCCGATGCGGTCCGCCTCTATCTGCTCCTGGTAACCACTGGCCAGGTAGGCCCGCATCGGGTCCGCGGGGAGGTCCCGCTGCTCGCGCCAGGCGGCGAGGTCGCGTCGTACGTCGGTGTAGAACGCGTCCATGAAGATCTCGTTGGCCAGCAGGACGTCGCCGTCCTCCTGCGCCTGCGTGAGCGCCCCGCGATCGACGAGCAGGGCCCGCGTGGTCATCTCCTGCACGTTGAGCACCGAGCGGATCTGACCGGGGATCTTCTTCTCGATGTTGTGGCACTGGTCGAGCATGTAGGCGACGTCGTGCCCGGAGTCCGGCGCCGTGGGGCCGAACGCGCCGCCGCGCACGCACTCGAAGAGGATGCGGAACAGCTGGTACGGGTCGGCCGCGCCGACGATCAGGTCGTCATCGGCGTAGAAGCGGCTGTTGAAGTCGAAGGCGCCGAGCTTCCCGAGCCGGAGGAGCTGGGCGACGATGAACTCGATGTTGGTCCCGGGCGCGTGGTGGCCGGTGTCCAGGCAGACCAGGGCGCGGTCGCCGAGCGCGCTGACCTGGGCGTACGCCGTGCCCCAGTCGGGCACGTCGGTGTGGTAGAACGCCGGCTCGAAGAACTTGTACTCGAGCACCAGCCGCTGGTCCCCTCCCATGCTCAGCAGCCGCTCGTAGATCACCGCGAGGCTCTCCGCCAGGCGGTCCTGGCGGCCCCGCATGTCGGCCTGACCGGGGTAGTTCGAGCCCTCGGCCAGCCAGATCTTGAGATCCCGCGACCCCGTCGCGTGCATGACGTCGATGCACTCGAAGTGGTGGTCGATCGCCTTCTGCCGGATCTTCGCGTCGGTGTGGGTGAGCGCACCGAGCTTGTAGTCGTCGTCCTGGAACGTGTTGGAGTTGATGGTGCCGAGCGCGACCCCCTGCTCCTCGGCGTACACCCGCAGGGCGGCGAAGTCGTCGACGAGGTCCCACGGGATGTGCAGCGCCACGCTCGGAGCGAGCCCGGTGAACCGGTGCACCGTGGCGGCGTCCGCGACCTTCTCCTCGACCGTGCGCGGGGTGCCCGCGGTGCCGAACACCTTGAACCTGGTGCCGGAGTTGCCGTAGGCCCACGAGGGAACCTCGATGGCCTGCGCCTCCAGCAGCGGGGCGATCTGCTCGAACGTCGTCATCTCACTCTGTCTCTTGCGTCGTCTCTTGCGTCGTGGTCGTGAGCTGGTCCTCCAGGTGGAAGACCTCCTCCAGGACGAGGAACCCCTCGTCGGGCGCCCGCCCGTCGAGCTCCTCGAAGAACTCAGCCATCTCGGCCTGCCAGCGACCGTTCACCTCGGTGCGGGCCATGCCCGCCTGGGCCGCCTCGAGCGATGGCGTCTCGAAGTAGCCGATCAGCAGCCCGTCGTCCCTGACGAAGAGCGAGTAGTTGTGCCAGCCGGTCTCGTGCAATGCGGCCAGCATGTCGGGCCAGACGTGCGCGTGGCGTTCCTTGTACTCGGCCAGCCGGTCCGGTTTGACCTGGAGCTGGAAGCACACGCGCACGTCTGGTCCTTCTTCAGTCCTTCAGCGGTCGACGATCAGAAGTCGTAGTCGTCGATGTTGTCGGCGTTGAAGACCGTCGGGTCACCAAGCAGGACGACGCCGTCGTCGTCCACGGTGAACTCGCCGAGCTTGCCCGCCTCGAAGGAGTCGCCCGACTCGCCCTTGATGTCGCCATCCACCAGCGCCTTGGCCGTGAACGCCGCCAGGTAACCCAGCGACTCGACGTCCCAGAGCGCGAAGCCCTCGATGGTGCCGTCCTTGACGTAGTCGCGGAGCTCGTTGGGGAACCCGAGCCCGGTGAGCTTGACCTGGCCCTTCTCCGCCGAGTCGGACAGGTACCGGGCGGCAGCCGCGATCCCCACCGTGGTGGGCGAGATGATGCCCTTGAGGTCGGGGTGGTTCTGGAGCAGCGCCGCCGTCTGGTCGAACGACTTCTGGTCGTCGTCGTCGCCGTACACGGTGTCCACGAGCTTGATGTTCGGGTGGTTGGCCTCGAGGTCGGCCGTCATCATCTCGATCCAGGCGTTCTGGTTCGTCGCGTTGGCGGTGGCCGAGAGGATCGCGATCTCGCCCTCGTCACCGATCTGCTCGGCGATCATGTCGACCTGGGTCTTGGCGATGCCCTCGCTCGTGGCCTGGCTGATGTAGACGTCGCGACAGTCCGGGTTGGTGTCGGAGTCGAAGGTCACGACCTTCGTGCCGGCGTCGCGTGCCTCCTGGATGGAGTCGCACAGCGCATCCGGGTCGTTGGCCGAGATCACCAACGCGTTGACGCCCTGCTGCGCAGCGGTGTTGATGTACTGCACCTGCGCGTCGGGGGTGGCCTCCTGCGGGCCCACCTGGTCGAACGTGCCGCCGAACTCCTTGACGGCCGCCTCCCCACCTCGCGCCGTGACGTCGAAGTAGGGGTTGCCGAGGTTCTTGGGCAGGAAGGTGACGGTGGTCTTGTCGCCGCCGCCACCGTCCGATCCGCTGCCACCGCTGTCGTCGTCACCGCACGCGGTGAGGATCATCGCGCCGCTGAGCGCCAGGGCCGCCAGGGCGGAGGCCCTCCTTGAGTGGAACTTCATGTTGACCTTCCTTGGGTTCCCACGCCGCCCGGCGCGGATCGAGGGCTCGCGCCCCTGGGGTTTCGCCTGGCTCTGAGACCTGAGGCCCAGGCCAGGACGCTGGTGGAGACAACGGATGCCACGAGCAGCAGTCCGATGACGATGTTGGTGATGTTGACGGTGATGCCCTCGAGTCGCATGGCACTGGAGAGGACGCCGATGAGCAGGACTCCGGCGACGACGCCGTGCAGCGCCCCGCGACCCCCGAAGATCGAGACCCCGCCGAGCAGCACGGCCGCGATGACCTGCAGCTCGAGCCCGGTCGCGTTGTCGCCCCGCGCCGTCCCGAAGCGGAGGGTGAAGTAGACGCCCGCGAACGCCGACACGGCGCCGGCCATCACGAACAGCCAGAACTTGGTGCGCTCGACGTTGACGCCGGTGAAGTGCGCAGCCTCGTCGTTCAGGCCGATCTCGTAGATCCCGCGGCCGAACGACGAGAAGTGCAGGAGCAGCACGAACAGCACCAGCAGCACGATGAACGGCAGCAGGATCATCGGGTAGCTGGAGCCGTCCCGGATCCGCTCCTTGGCCAGGTCCGTCCACCGCTCCGGGAAGTCGGTGACGGCCTTGGTGCCCAGCAGGCCGACCGCGATCCCGCGGTAGAGCGCGAGGGTGCCGATGGTGACGGCGAGCGACGGTAGACCGACGTACCCGACCAGGAACCCGTTGAAGGCACCGGCCACCGCACCGATCGCGATGGCCAACAGGGCAGCCACCGGGATGGAGAGGCCCGCGTCCTGGTGCAGGATCCCCACCAGCACGCTGGACAGCCCCACCACGCTCGCCACCGACAGGTCGATCTCGCCGGTGATGATGATCAGGGTCATCGGGAGCGCGATGAGCAGGATCGGCGCCGTGTCCAGGAACAGGTAGTACAGCGTCAGCGGGCCGTCGAAGTTCAGGACGTTCTCGTTGGAGTAGACGAACACCGCCAGCAACAAGGCGATGACCGCGAACTCCCGGGTCAGCAGGACCCGGCGCCACCAGGGCTGCGCGTACGCACGGTAGGTGCGGGCCGGCGTCTGGGTTGGGGTCGAGGTGGTCGCGCTCATTGCTGGTCCCTCGCTTCCACGAGCTTGCGCTCCTGCCGCGCGGAGAGGACGTGGTCGAGCACGACCGCGCTGATGATCAGTGCGCCGACGACGGCTCGCTGCCAGAAGTCCGGGATGCCCAGGACCGGCAGTGCGCGGTTGATCGTGACCAGGAGGACGGCGCCGATCGCGGCGCCCCAGACGGTGCCGCTGCCCCCGAAGATCGCCACTCCCCCGATGACGACGGCAGCCACGGCCTGCAGCTCGAGCCCGGTCCCGGCCCCCGAGCTCACCGTGCCGTAGCGGGCAGCGAAGATCACGCCGGTCAGGCCGGCTATCGCACCGCTGAGGACGAACGCCGCGATGATCCGGCGGCGTACCGGGAGGCCGTAGAGGATCGCGGCATCGGGGTCGGAGCCGATGGCGTAGAGCTCGCGGCCGGCGCGATGGGAGTGCAGGAAGTAGCCGACCCCGATCAGCACGAGCACGGCGACGATCGTGAGGACCGGGATGCTCACGAACGAGCGGGTGCCGAGCCGGAGGAACTCCCGGGGCATGTCGCCGGCATTGATCCGGTTGCTGCCCGCCCAGCTGAGCACGATGCCGCGGTAGATGTAGAGCGTCCCGAGGGTGATCACCAGTGCCGGGACCTTGGCGATCGCGACCAGCAGGCCGTTGACGGCACCCAGCACCGCCCCGGCGAGGACCCCGGCCGCGACGACGGCCACGATGGGCAGGCCCGGGTGGTCGATGAACAGCCGCCCGGTCAGGTAGGCCGTGAACCCGAGGATCGAGCTCACGGACAGGTCGACGTTGCGGGTGATGATCACGACCGCCTGCCCGACGGCCAGCAGGACCAGGATGGACGGCGACAGCAGCAGGTCGCGCCAGCTGTCACCGCCGAACAGGAATCCCGGGCGCTTGATCGTCGTGGCCACGATCACGCCGACCAGCACGCTGAAGACGGCCATCTCCCGCGAGCGCAGCAGGCCACCGATCACCCGCTGGGTGGGGCTGACGGTGCTGGGCTCGACGAGGAGGGTGTCGCTCATGCCACCGCTCCCTGGTCGCGGTGGGTCGCGGCGTACATGACGTTCTCGGCGGTCGCGTCGGCGCGGTCGATGTCCGCGGTGATCTGGCCCTCGGAGACGACCAGGACGCGATCGGCCATGCCGAGCACCTCGGGCAGCTCCGAGGAGATCATCAGCACCGCGAGGCCGTCGCCGGCCAGGTCCGACAGGAGGCGGTGCACCTCGGCCTTGGTGCCGACGTCGATCCCCCGGGTCGGCTCGTCGATGATCAGCAGCCGCGGCCGGGTCGCCAGCCACTTGGCCAGCACCACCTTCTGCTGGTTGCCGCCGCTCATGGTGGCGGCCGCCATGTCGAGCGCACTCGTCTTGACCTCGAGCATGCTCGCCCACGGTCCCGCGGCCCGGTTCTCGGCACCGGTCGTGAGCAGCCCGAAGCGGGTCAGGCCCTTCCGGATCACGGCGGCGACGTTGCGGGCCACCGAACCCTCGGTGACCAGCCCCTGCTTGCGTCGGTCCTCAGGGACGAAGGCCATCCCGGCCTTGATGGCCGCGCGAGGGTTGTGCGACGGGATCGTGCGGCCGGACAGCTGGACGGTGCCGGCGTCGTAGGAGTCGACTCCGAAGACCGCCCGCGCGATCTCGCTGCGCCCGGCGCCCACCAGACCGGCGAGCGCGACGATCTCACCCGCGCGCACGGTGAAGCTGACGCCGTGGAAGGTGCCGGCGGACTCGAGGCCCGCCACCTCGAGGACCACGTCGCCGATCGCCGCCGGGGTCTTCGGGAACAGGTCGGACACCTCGCGACCGACCATGCGGGCGACCAGCTGGTCGACCGTGGTCTCCTCGATGGGCTGGGTGGAGACGTACTCCCCGTCCCGCATCACCGTGACCGTGTCGCTGAGGGCGAACACCTCGTCGAAGCGGTGCGAGATGAACACCAGGGCCCGGCCCTCGTCGCGGAGGCTGCGGGCGACGGCGAACAGCCGCTCGACCTCGACGCCGCTGAGCGCCGCGGTCGGCTCGTCCATCACGAGCAGGCTCGCGTCGAGGGAGATGGCCTTGGCGATCTCGATGATCTGCTGGTCGGCGATGGAGAGACCGCGGGCCGGTCGGCGCGGGTCCAGGTCGACGCCGAGCCGCTGGAACAGGGACGCGGCCTCGGCGTACATCGCGGCCCGGTCGATCCGGCGGCCGGCCCGCAGCGGCTGGCGGCCCATGAAGATGTTCTCGGTGACCGAGAGGTCGGGGAAGAGCGTCGGCTCCTGGTAGATGACCGCGATGCCCGCGGCCTTCGACTCGGCCGTCGACCCGAAGTCGACGTCCTCGCCCTGGAAGCGGAACGTGCCCGCGTCCCGGCGGTGCACGCCGGCGACGATCTTGACCAACGTCGACTTGCCGGCGCCGTTCTCACCGACCAGCGCGTGGATCGAGCCGGGCGCGACGCGCAGGGTGCCGGACCGGAGCGCGCGGACCGCGCCGAAGGACTTCTCGACGTCCACGAGCTCGAGCAGCAGGCTGCTCGGCGTCGGATTGGAACGTTTCATTCATCGGTCCGGACTGTAGGTGACGGCTGTCACAGGATGCAAGGGTTGGCGCGAAGAAAGTGCGTAGAGTGTCGCCCGGCAACGTTTCAAAGTACGTCGACGAGGGGTGGTGACCGGTGGCCCGGAGTGCTTCGGTCAAGGACGTCGCCGCCCGGGCCGGGGTCTCGCTCGGCACCGTCTCCAACGTCCTGAACCGGCCGGAACGGGTCAGCGGCGCCACCCGGGCCAAGGTGGAGGAGGCGATGGCCGAGCTCGGCTTCGTGCGCAACGAGTCGGCCCGCCAGCTCCGCGCCGGGACCAGCCGGACCCTCGCCTACGTGATGCTCGACGCCGGCAACCCGTTCTTCACCGATGTGGCCCAGGGCATCGAGGAGGCGGCCGAGGCGGCCGATCTGTCTCTGTTGCTGTGCAACAGCGGACAGCGTGAGGAACGTGAGGCGCAGCACCTGCAGCTGCTCCAGCAGCAGCGGGTGCAGGGACTCCTGGTCACTCCGGTCGACCCGGAGTCACCGCTCCTCGACGAGATCCGGCGGCGCGGTACTCCCGTGGTGATCGTGGACCGCACCCGCAACGACTCGACGTTCTGCTCGGCTGCGGTGGACGACCTGCTCGGCGGCCGGCTGGCCGTCGAGCACCTGGTCGACCGCGGTCACGAGCGGGTCGCGTTCGTGGGCGGGCCGATGACGCTCGGCCAGGTCCGCGACCGCCTCGACGGTGCCCGTGCGGCCTGGGCGGCGGCCGGCCGGCCTCCCGACGACCTGACGGTCATCACCACGTCCTCACTCGACGTGGCCAGTGGCCGCGAGGCCGGCGCCCGGCTGGCCGGGCTGCCGTCCGCGCGGCGTCCGACGGCCGCGTTCTGCGCCAACGACCTCACCGCGCTCGGCCTGCTCCAGCACACCATCGGGAACGGAACCCACGTGCCCGAGGAGCTGGCGATCGTCGGGTACGACGACATCGAGTTCGCCGCCGCGGCCGCCGTACCCCTGTCCTCGGTGCGCCAGCCCCGCCACGAGCTCGGCCGCGCCGCCGCCGAGCTGGCCCTCGACGAGGCGCAGAACCCCGCCCACCACCACCGGCAGATCCTGTTCACCCCCGAGCTGGTGGCCCGGGAGTCGACCCGCTGACCTGGTGGCCTGAGATGCCCACGGGCTGCCGGTCCGGCGAGGGACCGACAGCCCGTGGCCGTCAGGTGTTGCCGAGGATCACTACTTGGTGACGGTGACCTTGAGCTTCTTGCTCTTGCTCTTGTTGGTGTAGTCGTCACCCGTGTACTTCACGACCAGGTTGTGGCGTGCCCACCGCGAGGCCCTTGACCTTGATGGTGACCTTGCCGTTCTTGAGCTTGCCCTTGCCGATGTTCTTCTTGCCGTCCTTGATGATGACCTTGCCGGTCGCCACCGGGCCGCCGGTCTTGAGTAGTCGTTGGTGACCTTGATCTTCACCGACACGACCGCGCCCTGCTTGATCTTCTTGACGGCCTTGACCTTGACCTTCGAGCGCCTGCTTCTCCAGGACGATGGTGCCGATCGTCGCCGGCGCCGTGGTGGTGCAGGGGGCCGTGGCGACCGTGCCGCCGCTGGCGTTGGTGGCGATCAGGGTGAAGGTCTTCGGCATGGCCACCGTGTAGCTGCCGGCCTTGGGCAGCAGGAACGCGGCGTTGGCGCCCTTGCCCGCGAACGTCGTGTTGGTGCCATCGCTGGTCGGCGGGCCGGTCCAGACGACCGGCGCCTTCGCGACGGTGTCGCCGAAGGCGGTGCCGAAGTCGTCGGACTTGGCGCCGGTGACGCCCAGCGCCCCGAGAGCTGGCGGCCGTGGCGTTGTCGATGGTGAGGTTCGACTTGAAGCTGAAGAGACCCGCCGCGACCGGGAACCCGGCCGGCGCGGTGGGCGGCAGCAGCGCGATGTCGACCGTGACGGCGGCCGTGATCGGGCCGATCGGTGTGGTGCAGGTGTAGGTCGAGCTGACCGGTGCGGCCGAGGCCGTCGTGCCGGTGGCGGCGACGAGGCCGGCAGTCGCCAGCGCAGTGGCGACACCGCCCACGGCGACGCGAGAGGCGAGATTGGCAAACTTCATAAGGTCATGCCTTTCTAGATGACGAGGTGTTCCGTCGCGGTCCCACTCCCTGACCGCGATCGGGGCGATGTTACGCACCAGTTACAAAAGAAGCGAGCATCGGGCCGCGAACCCTGCCCGGGATACCAGCCATCAGCAGCCGTTGATTCCCGGGCCGTACGCGCCGTACCTACTGTGGCGGGCATGGTCGAGTGGCAGGCGCGGATGGCCACGCCCGCGGTCGACCTCGTCGCCCCGGTGTTCCGCCGTGAAGTGTCGCCTCGACACGGGGCACGGCGCGGTCGCTGTCTGCGCTGCTGCACGTGTCCAGCCTCGGCGTGCACGAGTGCTTCCTCGACGGCCGACCGGTCTCGCCCGAGGTGCTCGCGCCGGGGTGGAGCGCCTACGAGTGGCGGCTGCGCTACCGCTCGCACGACGTCACCACGCTGCTGCGTGACGGGTCGGTGCTGACCGTCGCGCTCGGCAACGGCTGGTGGCGTGGGCGGCTCGGCTTCCTCGGTGGCCGGGCGCTGTACGGCGACCGGCTCGGGTTGATCGCCCAGCTCGAGGTGACGTACGCCGACGGGCACGTGCAGGTGGTCGGGACCGACGCGTCGTGGACCGCGGCGCCGTCGGACACGATCGCCGACGACCTCTACGACGGACAGACCGTCGACGCGCGGCGGCGGGATACCGACTGGAACGACCAGTCGCTGGCCGCCGTGCCCGTCGAGTTCGACACCTCGGTGCTGGTGCCGGCGATCGGGCCCCCGGTGGTGCGGCACGAGACCCGGCGTCCGGAGCGGATCTGGCGCTCCCCGACCGGGGCGACGCTCGTCGACTTCGGCCAGAACCTGGTGGGCTGGCTGCGGTTCACCGTGCAGGGGCCGCGCGGCTCGGAGATCCGGGTCCGGCACGCGGAGGTGCTGGAGGACGGCGAGCTCGGCGTACGTCCGCTGCGTGATGCCCAGGCGACCGACCGGTTCGTGCTCAGCGGCGGCGTGGACTCGTTCGAGCCGACGTTCACCTTCCACGGCTTCCGGTACGCCGAGGTCACCGGCTGGCCAGGCACCCTCGACGACGACTCGCTCGAGGCGGTCGTCGTCCACTCCGACCTGCGCCGCACCGGGACCTTCGAGTGCTCCGACCCGCTGCTGACCCAGCTGCACCGCAACGTGGTCTGGGGGCTGCGGGGGAACTTCCTCGACGTCCCCACGGACTGCCCGCAGCGCAACGAGCGGCTCGGCTGGACCGGCGACCTCTCGGTGTTCGCGCCCTCGGCGGCGTACCTCTACGACGTGTCGGCGTTCCTCGAGGACTGGCTGGTCGACCTCGACCTCGAGCAGCAGCACGCCGACGGCATGGTGCCGTTCGTGGTGCCCGACGTGCTCAAGCGGATGCCTCCGCCGCCGGGGCTGCCGCCGGTGGACACGGCGGCGCTGTGGAGCGACGCGGCGGTGTGGGTGCCGTGGGCGCTGTACCAGGCGTACGGCGACGTCGCGGTGCTGGCGAGGCAGTACTCGTCCATGTGCGCGCACGTGCGTCGGGTGGCGTCGAAGGTGTCGGAGAACGGGGTGTGGGACCAGGGGTTCCAGTTCGGCGACTGGCTCGACCCGGACGCGCCATCGGACCAGCCGTGGGCCGCCAAGGCCGACGCCGGCGTGGTGGCGACCGCGTGCCTGTACCGCTCGGCGCGACTGCTCGCGGAGGTGGCCGCGCTGCTGGGCCACGACGCGTCCGAGTTCACGACGCTCGCCGACCGGACCCGCTCGGCGTTCAACGCGGCGTACGTCTCCGCGGACGGGATCGTGCTGTCGGACTGCACGACGGCGTACACGCTCGCGATCGTCTTCGACCTGCTCTCGCCGGCGCTGGAGCGCCTGGCCGGTGACCGCCTGGCCGAGCTGGTCGTGAAGAGCGGCCACCGGATCTCGACCGGCTTCGCCGGGACGCCGTACATCTGCGAGGCGCTGGCCCGGACCGGCCACCTCGACGACGCCTACGCGCTGCTGCAGCAGCGGGAGTGCCCGTCGTGGCTCTACCCGGTGACGATGGGCGCCACCACGGTCTGGGAGCGCTGGGACTCGATGCTGCCGGACGGCTCGATCAACCCGGGCGAGATGACGTCCTTCAACCACTACGCGCTGGGCGCGGTCGCGGACTGGATGCACCGCACCGTGGCCGGCATCGCGCCGGCCGCGCCCGGCTACGCCGCGGTCCGCTTCGCGCCACGCCCCGGTGGCGACCTCACCTGGGCGACCGCGGCGCTGGAGACCCGTCACGGTCGGGTGGCGATCCACTGGGAGCAGACGCCGGATGGCCTGAAGGTCGAGACCACCCTGCCCGACGGCGTGACCGGCGTGCTGTCGCTGCCGGACGGGCGGGAACTGGAGGTCGGGCCCGGGGTGTGTCGGTTTCCCCGGGTACCCGGGGAAACCTGACGATCTCAGGGGAAGTTTCGGCCCAGATCGTCAGGGATACCCGGTTACCCGGGTATCCCGCCCGAGCCCGGCAGCACCGCGGACCAGCCGCCGTCGACGACAAGGTTGGCGCCGGTGACGTACGACGCGGCGTCACTCGCGAGGAAGAGTGCGCACCGCACCACCTCCTCCGGCTGGCCGACCCGGCCCAGCGGGATGGCCTGGGCGATCCGGCGCATCGGGTGGTCGTCGGCGAGCAGGTCGCCGCGGGTGGCGGGGGTGTCGACCATGCCGGGGCTGACGCAGTTGACCCGGATGCCGTGCGGCGCACCCTCCGCGGCGAGCTGCTTGGTGAGCGCGATGACGCCGCCCTTGGTGACGGTGTGCGCGACGCGATGGTTGGTCATCGACCCGCTCAGCCCGGCGGTAGAGCCGACGAGCACCACGCTGCCGCCGCGCTGCTTGAGGTGCGGCCAGGCGTGCTTGACCGGGAAGAACACCACGTCGAGCTCGTGGCGCAGGACGAAGTCCCACTCCTCCTTGGAGGTCTCCTCGAGCGGCGAGAAGCGCGTCGCGCCGGCGTTGGCGTAGAGCACGTCGATGCGGCCGTGCTCGGTCGCTGCGCCGTCGATCCACGCACGGACGGCGTCCTCGTCGGTGAGGTCGACCCGGTCCACGCCGGGCGCGTCCTGTACGTCGCAGCCGACGACGGTCGCACCTTCGTCGGCAAACAGTCGGGCAGCGACCGCACCCTGGCCACCGGCCGTCCCCGTGATGAGGACGACCTTGCCGTCGTACGTCATCGGCCGGCCAGCGTGTCCTCGACCCAGTCGGCGACGAAGGCGTTGATGTGCGGCATGTGGTCGAGGCCGACGTGCTCGGCGGCACCTTCCTCGACGGTGAAGATCCGCAGCTCCCGCTTGGGCGAGTTGACGGCCTGGTCGTAGGACTGGTGCGCGTACTCCACCGGGATCTGGCGGTCGTTCTCGCCGTGGGCGATGAGGAACGGGACGGTGATCTTGTCCACGACCCCGTTCAGGTGCACGCCCTCGGCGTACTCGATGAACTTCTCGACGTCCTCGAAGCCCCACACCCACAGGACGTGCTCCCAGTAGTGCGGAACGGGGTTCTCGCCCTCGCGCTGGAGCCGCCGCTTCTGCACCTCGCCCCAGTTGTGGTTGGCACCCCACACGGCGACGAACTTCAGCCGCTTCTCGAAGGCGGCGGCCCGCGGGCAGTAGTAGCCGCCCAGCGACCAGCCCGCCAGGCCGATCCGGTCCGCGTCCACGTCGCTGCGCGTCTCCAGGTAGTCGACGCAGGCGGTGGCCCAGTCCTCGGTCTCGATCCGGGCCTTGAGGTCCTGGAACCGGAGCGCCTCGCCCGAGCCCGGGCAGTCGACCATCAGCACCGACACTCCCCGCTCGCGCATCTCCTGCGGCCAGCCGGAGGTGTACATGTGCTCCTTGGTCGAGTCCAGGCCGTTCCACATGACCACGCACGGCACCGGCTCGCCGTCCTTGCTGGCGTTGGAGAAGTACGCCGGCAGCGTGGTGCCCTCGAACGGCACCTCGACACGGGTGGTCGCCGGGTCGGCGATCTCGAAGACCTTGGCGAAGGCGTCGAGCGCCTGCTGGTAGAACGCCCGGCGGTCGGGGTCGGAGTTGCTCAGCATCCGCTCGGCCTGGCAGACGTAGAGCCCGGAGCGGTACCACTCCTGGCCGGCCGTGCGCAGGTGCCCCGCGGCCTCGGACGCCCGCGCCTGGTCGGCGAGCTGGTCGGCGACGGCCTTCCACGACTGCATGAAGAGCCGGCTGCCCGAGTTGACGTCCGGCGCCTCCCGCGCCGGGCGGCACGCCCGGTCGACCTCGTCGATGGCGCCGCCGTTGTTCAGCGTGGCGCACACCCCGAGGTTCCAGACGTACTTGGGCCCGGTGAAGTACTCGAACATGCCGCCGACTGTGCCGGTCGCCACGCGCGCGCGGAAGCGGTACGTCGTGATGGCGGCCATCGTCGCCCGCGATGGCCCGGCCCCTGCCACTGGCGCGCGTCGGTCTCTAGCGTCGCCGCATGGACATCACCGTCGAGCACGACGCCCTCGGCACCCACTTCGACTGGCAGCTCGACGGCGTCACGCCGCGGATGATCGACTGGTTCTGGTCGAACATGGAGAAGGGGTTCGTGCTCTGGCACCCCGAGCAGCACGAGTCGCTCGAGTGGCCGGTGCCGCCGAAGCACGGCGACCCGCTCGGCGCGATCCACAACGCGCCGCAGACCTGGGACGACGGCGTGCGCCAAGACCTCTACATCCGCTTCGAGCGGCTGGAGGACGTCGACCCGGAGATCCGGGACGTGATCACACACGACCACGTGATGATCGTCGCCGGCCTCGGCCTCTCTCGCGAGGAGCTGGAGCGCGACGACCCGCTGGGCTACCGGGTGCACCAGTGGTCGGCCTCCGACACCGGCGTGGTCGGCCGCAGCTCCGGCATCGGCCGCCGCAAGCCCGAGGACGAGGCGGCCGGCAAGGTCTGGGCGGCACACGCCGCCGAGGAGATCGCCAACTGGGAGGTCTTCCTCCCGACGCTCTACCGCCTGTGGCAGGTCGTCGGCGAGGGTCCGCGGAACCCGTACGCCGACCTCAGCGTCGAGGGTCGCGGGCGCGAGGCGTCGTACCGGTTCGTCCCGCAGGGTTCGTGATCAGCCCAGGCTCTCGCCGAACCACTCCAGCACGAGCTTGCGCACGTCGTCCGCGTCGGCGAGCTCCAGCGCCCGACCCGCGACCGTCGAGCACCGTCCGACATCCAGCTGGCGCACCGCCGCCTTGACCCGAGGTACGGCGGCGGGCGAGACGCTGAGCTCGTGCACGCCCAGCCCGGCCAGCACCGGCACGGCCAGCTCGTCCGACGCCGCCTCACCACAGACCGCGACGTCGATCCGGCCGCGAGCGGCCCGGCACACGTGGTCGATGAGCCGGAGCACTCCCGGGTCCAGGGGATCCGAGAGCGCCGCGACGGCGCCGTTCCCGCGCTCGGCCGCCATCGCGTACTGCGTGAGGTCGTTGGTGCCGATGCTCACGAAGTCCACGTAGGGCAGGAACGCCTCGATCTTCAGGGCGGCCGCGGGCACCTCGATCATGGTGCCGACGCGCAGGCCTTCCGGCAGCCCACTCGGCCCCGCCGCCTCGGTGAGCACCTGCCGCGCCTCGATCAGCTCACCGGGCGTGGTCAGCATCGGGAACATGATGCTGATCGGGAACCGACGGGCGGTCTCGCACATCGCCGCCAGCTGGTCGCGCAGGAGGTCGCGGTGCTCGAGGCTCAACCGGATGCCGCGCTGTCCGAGGAACGGGTTGGCCTCGACCGGCATCGGGAGGTACGACAGCGGCTTGTCCCCTCCGACGTCGAGCGTGCGGAGGGTGACGCGCCGGCCGCCCATCGCCTCCGCGATCGCGTCATAGACCGCGTGCTGCTCATCGACCGACGGCGCGGCCACCCGGTCGAGGAAGACGAACTCGGTCCGCACCAGGCCGGCCCCGTCGGCGCCGCCGACGAGGGCCGCACGCGCGTCGGCGACCGACCCCAGGTTGGCGGCCACGTTGAACGCCGTGCCGTCACGTGAGATGGCGGGCTGCTCGGCGAGGGCGAGCTGTCGAGCGTTCCGCTCAGCAGCCTCACGGGCGCGCTCCCGATACTCCTCCACCACGTCGGCCGACGGCGCGACGTGCAGCTCGCCGGTGCTCCCGTCCACGACGACGGTGGTGCCCTCGGCCAGGTCCAGCACGTCACGGCCCGCCGCCACGACCACCGGGATGTCCCGAGCCCGCGCCAGGATCGCGGCGTGGGAGGTGGGGCTGCCCTGCGCCAGCACCACGCCGGTCACGAGGTCCAGGTCCAGGCCGGCCGTCTCGGCGGGGGTCAGGTCGTCGGCGACCAGTACTCCCGCGTCGGTCATCCGCCGCGCGGTCTGGCCGGTCAGCGCTCGCAGGACCTGCTCGCCCACCGCGCGTACGTCGGCCGCGCGCTCGCGCAGGTAGGGGTCGGGGAGGCCCGCCCACTGAGCCTCGACCTCGGCCAGACAGCCCGACCAGGCGGCAGCGGCGCCGAGCCCGGTGGCGAGCCGGGCCTTCACATCGGCGAGCATCTCGGCGTCGGCGAGCAGCGACAGGTGCGCATCGAAGATGCTGGCCTGCGCGGCGCCCACGTCTCGTGCGGTCACGGCCCTGGCGCGCTCGATCTCCCGGCGCGCGGTGGCCACCGCCTCGACGATCCGCCGCCAGTCCGCGGCGGGCTCGACCGCCACCTGCTCGGGCGCGCCGGGTTCCGCCGGCGCGGCGCTCAGCCTGCGGACCGGGCCGATCGCGATGCCCGGTGACGCCGGCAGCGGTCCGCTGCGCCGGTCGGTCGGCGCGGAAGGGCGGACCTCGACGACGTCGTGGTCGGCCTCGTCGAACCGTCGCGTGGCCAGCGTCAGGAGATGCTCGACAGCCTCTTGGGCCTGCGGCCCGGACGCCCGGACCTCGACCTCGTGGCCGCGCAAGGCAGCGAGCGTGGCGACGCGGCTCAGGCTTGCGGCCGGGACCGGGCCGGCGCCGGTGGTGAGGTTCCGGAGCTGGACGGATGCATCCAGGGTGCGTACCTCGCTGACCAGCCGCGCGGCCGGCCGGGCGTGCAGGCCGTGCGGGTTCTCCACCGTGAAGACCCCGACCACCTCCTCGGGACGCGGCTCCGCCACGACGCCGGTCGTCGGCTCGGCCAGGTGTGCGGCCTTCCCCATCAGGGCGTCCCGGGCCTCGGCCGCCACCTCCGCGCGGCTCGCTCCCCCGGCTGCGGCGACGGCCGCGACCACGAGCCCCTCGACGATGGGCGCCGGGGAGAGCGTCACCCGGTCCCGCGCCGTGGGGTCGTTGAGGAGGTCGAGCGCCAGCTCGGCGCTGAGCAGCGCACTACCGAGGTCCATCAGCACGACGACGCCGCCCGGCCCGTCGGCGCGCTCGATCGCGGCGCTGATGCTCACCGCATCGGTCCCCAGCGTCGTCTCGTCCAGCCCGGCCGCCACCTCGATCCGCAGTGACCGGCCGTGCAGCATCTCCTCCGCCAGCACGACCGCGGCCTGGGCCAACGCCCTGCTGTGGGACACGACGACGAGTCCCACCTGCTGTGCGGAGCCGCTGGCAGTCACGGCTGGAATGCTCGGGTCGCGGCCTCGAGCAGCAGCGCCACGGTCGTCGCACCGGGGTCCTGGTGGCCCACGCTGCGCTCGCCGAGATAGCTGGCCCGGCCCTTGCGCGCCAGCATCGGCGTGGTCGCGTCCCGACCAGCGACGGCGGCGTCCCTCGCGGCTTCCACCGCGGCCGGCAGCGGTACGTCGGCGGCGAGCGCCTCGTCCAACGCGTCGACGGCGGGCGCCAGGGCGTCGTACATGGTCTTGTCCCCCGCCCCGGCCTTGCCCCGGTCCACCACTCCCCCGAGACCGGCGCGGAGCGCCGCCGCGAGGTCCGTCGCGGACACCGTGTCGGTGTCCCCGAGCGAGGTGCCCATGCGGAGGAAGAGCGTCCCGAACAACGGACCACTCGCACCCCCCACGGTCGAGACGAGCGTCATCCCGACCTTGGAGAGCAGGGCGCCGGCGTTGGCCGGAGGGTTCTCGTCCAGCGCGGCCACGGCGGCCGTCATGCCCCGGTCCATGTTGGAGCCGTGGTCGGCGTCTCCGATCGCGGCGTCCAGCTCGGTCAGGTGCTCCCGGTTCTCCGCCACGAGCGTGGCGAAGGACCGCACCCACGTGTCGAGGACCGCCGTGGTCACGCTCTCAGTCAAGGTCAGATGCCCCATCTCAACGCCGCCGTGTTGACAGGAGCGTCCCAGAGCGAGAGCAGCTCGTCATCGACCTTCAGCAGGGTGACCGACGCGCCGGCCATGTCGAGGGAGGTGATGTAGGAGCCGACCAGCGACCGCGCGACCGTGACACCGTGGCCGCTGAGGATCTTGTTCACCTCGTTGTACATCAGGTACAGCTCGATGAGCGGGGTCCCGCCGAGCCCGTTGACGAAGGCGATGACGGGGTCACCCTTCGTGAAGGGGAGGTCGGCGAGGATCGGCTCGACCAGCATCTCGGCGATCTCGCTGGCCGGCGCCAGCGGCAACCGCTCGCGGCCCGGCTCACCGTGGATGCCGACCCCCATCTCCATCTCGTTCTCGCCGAGCTCGAACGTCGGCTTGCCCGCCGCAGGAACCGTGCACGAGGTGAGGGCCACGCCCATGCTGCGCCCGTTGGCGTTCACCGTCCGGGCCACCTCGGCCACCTGGTCGAGGTCCCGTCCCTGCTCGGCGGCGGCGCCGGCGATCTTCTCGAGCAGCACCGTGACGCCGACCCCGCGCCGGCCCGCCGTCCACGTGCTGTCCTGTACGGCGACGTCGTCGTCGGTGACGACCGAGACGACCCGGGCGCCGGTCTCGGCTGCGGCGAGCTCCGCGGCCATCTCGAAGTTCATCACGTCGCCGGTGTAGTTCTTGACGACGTGCAGGACGCCGGCACCGCCGTCCACCAGCTTGGTGGCGGCCTGCATCTGGTCCGGGACCGGCGAGGTGAACATCTCCCCGGCGCAGGCGGCGTCCAGCATCCCGAGCCCGACGAACCCGCCGTGCAGCGGCTCGTGGCCGGAGCCACCGCCGGAGATGATGCCGACCTTGCCCTTCTTGGGGACGTCGCCGCGGTAGATGATCTTGTTGTGGTGGTCGACCTGGAGGTCGGGGTGTGCGGCCTCGATCCCGAGCAGGGCCTCGACCACGACGTCGTTCGGGTCGTTGATGAGCTTCTTCATGAGACTTCCTTCAGACGGTTGGGTGTGGTGGGCGGCGCTCAGCGGGCGGTGGCGGACTCGAGATCGGGGGCGCCGAGGTCCACGCCCTCGACCGGCGTGGCGTCGGCGGGAGTCCTGCTGAGCAGGATGAAGATCAGCCCGGCGACCACTCCTGCGAGGAGCTCTGCCGCGAGGTAGACGGGCAGCTGGCCCCACTTCACGTCGCCGCCGGCGATCTGCTGGACGAGCATCGGGCCGAAGGTGCGGGCCGGGTTGATCGAGGCGCCGGTGGTCGGTGCCACCGGGATGATCGCCGCGAACACGACCAGGCCGATCGCGACGCCGGCGAAGCCGGCCGCGGCCTTGCGGTGGATCACGCCGAAGATGGTGAACACCAGGATGAACGTGCCCACGAACTCCGCGGTGAACGCGCGCGCCATGCTGACAGTGTCTTCGTTGTACGTCGCGACGCCCAGGCCCACGTCCGAGGCGGCCATGCCGAGCACGCCGATGATGGCGGCGGCTCCGACGATCGCGCCGACCACCTGAGCGGCGATGTAGGCCGGGACCTGACTCCAGGGGAACTTGCCCGTGGCCGCGAGCCCGAGGGTGACCGCGGGGTTGATGTGGTTGCCGCCGATGTGTCCGAGGGCGTAGACGGTCGCGACGACGATGGTGCCGAACGCCAGGGAGATCATCCCGAGGTCGGCCATGGTGAACGGCGCGTCGCCGTTCACGATCAGGGTGGCGGGCACCGAGCCCACGCCGATGAACACCAGAAAGGCCGTCCCGAGGGCCTCAGCGCCGAGGCGCTGGAGGAGATTGGTCTCGTCAAGCATTTGCCCGAACCTCTCGTTATTACCGAATCTCATTCGGTATAGTCGAATGTGATTTGGACCATACACCTGTGATTCACTGACTCGCAATAGTCTTCGTGAACCAACCTGCTACGGAGGAACGGCGCCCGTGATCCAGTCGATCGACCGTGCGATCCGGGTGCTCACCGCACTCCAGGGCGCGCGTCGGATGAGCCTCTCCGAGCTGGCCGCGCGGCTGGAGCTGGCGCCGTCGACCACGCACGGGATCGTGCGGAGCCTCGTCGAGCACGGGATGGTCGTGCAGGAGCGCGGCTCCAGCCGCTACCAGCTCGGGCCGGCCGTGCTCAGGCTGGGCAACGTCTACCTGGACACCCTCGAGCTGCGGTCGAAGGCGATCCCCTGGGCCGAGGACCTGGCGCGGCGTACGGGCCTGGCGGTGCGCGTGGGGGTGCTGCTCATCGACGACGTCGTGATCATCCACCACGAGCCGCGACCGGACGGGAGCCGGCAGATGCCCGAGGTCGGCATCGTCATCCCCGCCCACGCGAGCGCCCTGGGCAAGGCGATGCTCGCCTTCCTGCCCGACGAGGAGAAGCGCGTCCTCGGCACCGAGAGCCTGCGGAGCATGACCGGGGAGACCCTGACGTCACCGGACGCCCTGCGCGACCAGCTCGACGAGGTGCGGGCCAGCGGCTTCGCCATGGAGGAGGACGAGGCGGTGCTCGGCGAGAGCTCCCTGGCGGGCCCGGTCTTCGACTCCTACGGCGAGGCGATCGGTGCCATCGGCGTGGTCATCCCGTCCACGGGCGACGTGGCCCGACACGAGGCGCGCGACGCCGTCCGCGAGAGCGCCCGCGCCGTCTCCCGCGAGCTGGGCGCGCTCTCGTGGCCCCCGCGCAGCTGAGAGATCGAGCCTCCGCGGCGCGCGACACAGCAATCTGCGTTGAATAGCCGCTCCTTGCCCGTCTCTGACATGCTGGCCGGAAGCAGTCATCCCGGTCCCCGATGGCGCCCCCATCGCCGAGCACGGAGGTCGTGTTGACCGTCGTACAGCACTCCCACCCGACGACCGGCGCCCCATCTGACGCCCGAGGACATCGAGGCGATCGGCGCAGAGCTCGACGCGATCCGTGAGCGGATCATCGAGAGTCGGGGTGAGCGCGACGCGGCGTACATCCGCCGGGTGATCGCCGTTCAGCGCGCGCTGGAGCTCGGCGGCCGGGTCATCCTGCTCGCGGGCAAGCGGCGTTCGGCGTGGTGGATCGGTACGGCGAGCCTCTCGCTGGCGAAGATCCTCGAGAACATGGAGATCGGCCACAACGTCCTCCACGGCCAGTGGGACTGGATGCGCGACCCGAAGATCCACTCCTCGACCTGGGACTGGGACCACTCGTCGCCGCCCGAGCAGTGGAAGCGCGCGCACAACGAGACGCACCACAAGTACACGAACATCGTCGGCAAGGACAACGACCTCGGCTACGGCATCATGCGCGTCGCCGAGGAGCAGGCGTGGCAGCCGCGGCACCTGGCCCAGCCGATCGTCAACTTCATCACCGCCTGCATCTTCGAGCAGGGCATCGCGATGTACGACGCCGATCTCGGCGAGTCCATCCGCGGCAAGAAGGGCATGCCGCCGGAGACCAAGGTCCGGCTGCGCGGCATGCTGCGCAAGATGGGCAAGCAGGCCGCCAAGGACTACGTCGTGCACCCGGCCCTGTCCGGCAAGGGGTTCCGCCGCACGCTGGCCGCCAACGCCGTCGCGAACCTGACCCGCAACGTGTGGAGCCACTCGGTGATCATGTGCGGCCACTTCCCCGAGGGTGTCGAGACCTTCGAGCTCGACGTGCTGGACGAGAACGAGACCAAGGGCGAGTGGTACGTCCGCCAGATGCTCGGCTCGGCCGACATCTCCGGCAGCCCGTTCATGCACCTGATGACCGGCAACCTCTCCCACCAGATCGAGCACCACTGCTTCCCCGACCTGCCGAGCAACCGCTACGGCGAGATCGCGCCGCAGGTCGAGGACCTCTTCCAGCGCTACGGGCTGAGCTACAACACCCGCCCGCTGGTCCGGCAGGTCGGCTCGGCCTGGCACCGCGTGCTGCGCCTGTCGTTCCCCGACGGCTGGCTCGAGGAGACCAACCGCCGCAACCTGGGCAGCCAGCTGAAGAAGCTCGGCCGCGCAGTCCGGCGCAAGGACGCCCAACCGGCCTGACCTGCCACCTCGGCCGATGCGAGGTATCGGCATCCGCGCGTTCCGCTCCGGCGGTGCGGCGAGTTGGCTGTGCGGGTGAGCGAACGAAACTTTCCCGACGGGTTCCTCTGGGGTGTGGCCGGGGCCGGCCACCAGACCGAGGGCGACAACAGCAACAGCGACACCTGGTTCGCCGAGCTGGTGACGCCGACGGTGTTCCAGGAGCCGTCGGGCAAGGCGTGCAACAGCTACGTGCTCTGGCGCGAGGACGTCGCGCTGGCCGAGTCGATGGGCATGACGGCGTACCGGTTCTCGGTCGAGTGGGCCCGGGTCGAGCCCGAGGAGGGCGTCTTCGACGAGCAGGCGCTCGACCACTACGAGGCGATCGTCGACGAGTGCATCGCCCGCGGGCTGGCGCCGCTGGTGACCTTCAACCACTTCACCTCGCCGCACTGGTTCGCCCAGCGCAGCTCGTGGCTCGACCCCGAGGCGCCGGCGCTCTTCGCCCGCTACTGCGACCGGGTGATGGAGCGGTTCGGCGACCGGATCGCGTACGCCGTCACGATGAACGAGCCCAACCTGACCCGGCTGCTCAGCTGGCTGAACCTGCCCGACTTCGTCCGCGACGTCGAGCGCGCGACCCTCGAGGCGTGCAGCCGCGAGGCCGGCGTCCCGGCGTACCGCCTCACGAACGTGATGCTCCCCGAGGAGATGGACGCGTTCGCCGACGGCATGAGCGCCGGCCACGTCGCGGCGCGTGAGGCGATCAGGGCCCGCCGCGCGGACCTGCCGGTCGGCATGTCGCTCGCGATCATGGACGACGTCGTCGTGGGCGACGACCCGACGGTGCGGGACCGGAAGCGGGCCGAGGTGTACGAGCGCTGGCTCGAGCTGGCCAAGGACGACGACTTCATCGGCGTCCAGAACTACGAGCGGATCCCCTACGACGCCCTCGGCCAGGTCCCGCCCGCGGACGGCTCCGAGGTCAACCAGATGGGCTCCGAGATCGAACCGCTGTCACTGGGCGGATCGGTCCGCTACGCGCACGAGGCCACCGGTCGGCCGGTCCTCGTCACCGAGCACGGGATGAGCACCGCCGACGACCGCCAGCGGGCGGCGTTCATCGAGCCCTCGCTGGCCGGGCTGCTCGACGTGATGGCCGAGGGCGTGCCCGTCCTCGGCTACTGCCACTGGACGCTGCTCGACAACTTCGAGTGGGTCTTCGGCTACGGCCACCAGCTCGGCCTGCACGAGGTCGACCGGGAGACCTTCGAGCGGACGCCGAAGCCGAGCGCCGGCGTGTACGCCGCCATCGCGAAGGCGCACGCCGTCCGGTCATGACCGGCTCAGGCCACGCAGAACTCGTTGCCCTCGGGGTCGAGCATGACCACGTGGCCGAACTCGTCGTCGTACCGCTCCTCTCGGACCTTCGTGGCCCCGGCCGCCAGCAGCTCGTCGGCCTTCGCGTGGATCAGCCGCTCCCGCTCGGCCGGGTCCCAGGGCGGCTCGCCGGCGACCCGGACGTCGATGTGCATCCGGTTCTTCGACGTCTTCGGCTCCGGCACCTGCAGGAAGCCGATCGCCGGCCCGACGCCGTCCGGGTCGATGATCGAGGTGTTGTCGGGCTCGTCGAAGCCGGGCTCGATGACGTAGCCGAGCGCGAGCGCCCAGAACCGCGCGAGCTTGGGCGGTTCGGCGGCGTCACAGCCGAGGGTCCAGAGGGTTGCCATGGCGGGACGGTACGACTGATTCCGGACGATCCGCGTCCGTAGCGCCCGGACGGAAGGTCACCGTGATCGGCGTGACCGCGATCGCGGACGAGCTGGAGCGGCCGCGGTTCTCGAGGGAGTTCGTCAGCCTGGGGTGGTGACCCCGCCGTCGGGGTGAGAATGGAGCGACGGCACGGCAAGAAACCTCCCTCCCCAGTGGAACTCCGCGGCCCCTCAGGACTGTCACGGGGTGGAGGTGCGAGATGAGCGAGCTCAGGACGGTCGGTGCGGTGCCGGCGAACCCGGCCCGGCCACGCTGGAGTGACCTGGCGGGTGCGGACGAGGAGTTCCGGACCATGTTCGTGGCGACCTACCCGGCCGTCGCGCGCACGGTCCAGCTGCTGGTGGGCGACCGGGCCGTGGCCGAGGAGGTCACCCAGGAGGCGTTCATCCAGCTGCTGCTCCACTGGCGCAAGGTGAGCCGGTTCGAGCGGCCCGACATGTGGGTGCGCCGCGTTGCGATCCGGCGCGCCCAGCGCGAGCGTAGCCCGGATGTGGCGGCGCGGAGGCCTGGAGCAGAGCCTGGCCCCGCTGTCCGAGGCCGGCCCACCTCCGGAACCGGACGACGAGATCCGCGCGGCGGTGGACACGCTCCCGCCCAAGCAGCGCGCAGTCGTCGTCCTCTTCTACTTCGAGGACCGACCCATGGACGAGATCGCCGACCTGCTCGGCTGCTCGACGTCGTCGGGGTGGTCCCAGCTGCACACGGCCCGGCAGAAGCTCGCGGGGCTGCTCTCCGAGGAGGCGCACGATGTCCGTTGAGACCCGACTCCGCCAGGCCCGGCCCGAGGACGACGGCTCGTGGCCCGTCGGTCTCCAAGCGACGTACGGCGAGGTGGTCCGCCAGGCCGGGCGCCGCCGGGCGGCCCGCCGGGCCGTCGTCGGGGGCGCGGTCGCCGCGACCCTGGTCGTGGGCGGCTTCGCGGCCGTACGCAGCACCGGCGGCGACCCCACGCCCGCGCCGGAGCCCCCGGTGACGTCGCAGACTCCCACGACCGGGACGGACGCGCCCGGCCCGTCGGCGTACTCCCCGCTCGAGGGGGTGTGGCGAACGCCGTTGGTGTCCCGCAGCGAGGTCGAGGAGAGGCTCCTGGCCGAGGGGGTCGCTCCCCGCGTGGCGGACGACTACGCGCGGGGCCTGCCCCGCGGGCAGTTCCAGATCCAGCTGATCCTCCACGACGGCCAGCTCGACGACCCACATGGGTGAGCGCGGCCCGCACATGGCGCTGTTCTACAGGGTCACTGACGACGAGCTGTTGCTGAAGCCACGGCTGTCCGGCTTCGGCCGGTGGAGGTTCGGCTGGACCCTCGACGCGGACGAGCTCACGCTGGACCTGCGCGGCACCACGGTGATCGACTACGACGGGTTCACGTCACGAGTGCACGGGCTGGCGATGTTCGGCGTGGCGCCGTTCACGCTCACCCACTGATCTCAGCGCGGGTCGACGGCCAGCTTCGCCAGGTCGCGCTCGGCGTAGTCGCGGTGCCGCCACTCCTCGCTGACCACGGCCAGGGCGCAGCGGCGGACGGGCCACAGGCCGGCGCGCGGGTGGCCGGGTCCGGAGACTCTTCGCTGCTCGTCCAGCTCGGCGTCGGTGAGCAGCGTCATCACGCGATCGACCATCCGGGTCCGCCCGGCGCGAAGTGCGAGGACCTCGTCCAGGCTCGGGCGGGCGTCGATCTCGAGGTCCCTGACTGCCTTCATGCCTGTCGGCGGCAGCCCCAGCGGGTGGTGCGGCGCGCCTACACCGAGCATCCCGCGGCTGACCCATGAGTCGGTGACGAACACCAGGTGCCGCAGCGTCTGGACGAACGACCACTCACCGTCGACGTTCTGGTTCAGCTGCTTCTCCGACAGTCCCTGCGCGCGCTCGATGGTCTCGACCCAGCGCTGTGAGGCGTCCGCCCAGGCAGCGCGGAAGCCGTCGGCGTCCTCCGGTCGCGGCCGGTCCATGCTCCTATCTTTGCCGCCGACCGGAAACAGGCGGGACATCGGGCTTCCGGGGCGTCGATGGACGGCCGATGCCGCCTGTTGCGCCAGGCAGATCAGGTGAGATCGAGCCGCCGGGCCAGCTGGGCACGACCAGCGGGGGTGAACAAGGACTGCCTGATCAGGCCGTGCCAGGCTCGGACCCGCTCGGGCAGGTGCTCACGGCCAATGGCGCGGTCGGCATCGCACAGGATGCCCACCGCGCGGTGGAGCACGTCGTCGTCCGTGTACCCGTGTCGCGTCCAGTGCTCAGCGTCGAGCCGACGCAGCCTTCGCAGATCACGCTTCTGCTGTGCTCGGGGGAGGTGGACCTCGCCGTCGTACTCCTGCAAGGTGCGAGTGCCGACCACCCAGAGGTCGGCGCGGGCAAGTGGTCCGTGTGGTCCCGGTACGTCGTATTGCGGCTGCACCTGGATGCCGCAGAGGACGAGCAGCAACCTGAGCAAGGTCTCCCACGGCGACTCCGAGCGGGGATCGGCCAGGGCCAACGCCTCTCGCAAGCGCACCAGGCCACGTCGACGAGACATCGTGCTGAGAGCAGCGGCAACCTCCTCCAGGTCGATGTCGTCGGCGAACACCGCTCCGTCCAGGAGCACGACCATGTCGACCAGGCCAAGGTCCTGTGCACACGCGAGCAGGATCTCGATGGGGGTCGCAACTCGAACGCCGTCGATGACATCGAACGGTGCCGGCCGAGCCAGGCGGATGCTGCGGATCCCCGCGCGGATCGGTCGCGGGTCGGACTGGCCCAGACTTGCGAAGACCGGTAGCGCGGCGGGGATCGGGGGCAGCCACCATCCGCGGAGCGCCGCTCCAGTCAGATGGGTGAAGCAGGCCTGCGCTGGCAGCAGCAGCTGCCATCCGACGAGGTCGCCCGTCGTCGACGAGTTCTGCAGGCACATGGATCCCATGCGTCACCCTCCGCCAGCCCGAGCCGGGGCTACGGCCACGGATCGGGATGGGGACGTCGGACATGCCGCGATGGTGCCCTCGGTCGCGACCAGCGTGTGCTCGCGGTGTGCGTGCCTGTGGAATGACGTCTCCTGTAGGCGGTCGGTGGACAACAGGCGGCATGTGCGCCTCGGACCGCCGTCCTGAAGCTCCGACGCCGCCTGTTGGGCGATGAGCTCGCCCGGTCCTCGACACACAGTCACGGGGTGGGCTGACGGAGCAGCGGCTCGGAGTAGCGCTCGATCGGTCCGCCCGAGCGCGGACGAGTAGCCGGTGAAGACGTCGGTGCGACCCGTGAAGTGGTAGAAGCGCAGGACCGTGCCGTCCGGGTCGGGTACGTCGAGGACCCAGCCGTCACCGAAGTCCACGATCTCGCTGCGCGCGATTCCCAGGGCGGCGCACCGGGCGGCGAGCTCGTCCAGCGACTCTCGTGATGACGGGGTGAACGCCACGACGTCGAAGCCATTCAGGTCCGGTTTGCTCGCACAGAAGCGGCGGTCCCGCAGGGCCACCCCGAACCGGGCGTCGCGGTCGATCAGGCCGGCACCCCGCAGCTCACCGTCCTCGACGAACTCGGTCCACAGCCGCAGGTCGAGGACGGCGATGTACCAAGGGACGCTGACGGCGAGGTCGGTGACCGGGATCTTGACCTGGGCGATTCGTTCGATCATGCGGCTCACGCTAGGAACGGACGCTGCGACAATGAATGGGTGAGAGTCCGGATTCCTTCATCGATCGTCTGAGCCCCGCATGGACACGCTGACCTCGGTGCTGCGGGAGCTCCGCTTCGAGAGCGTGGGCTACCGGTGGATCGAGCTCGACGGACCGTTCTCGATGGACTTCTCCCAGGAGGGGCTCCGCGGCGTGCACGCCGTCCAGGACGGCCGTTGCGAGCTCGTCGTGGCGGACGGGACCACACGCGAGCTGCGCTCCGGGGACGTCGTGGTCCTGCCCAGGGGCGGCGCCCACGTCCTGCGCTCGGAGCGCGCCGAGCCGTGCACGATCCTCTGCGGCGCCTTCGTGGTCGGCGAGTCCGACCACCCCGTACTCGGCGGCCTGCCGCACGTGATCGGGATCCCCAGGGACGACGAGCCCGCGGTGGGTGCCCTCCTCGACGCGCTGGGCGCCGAGGCCCGGGTGGAGTCGGACGGCAGCGAGGTGGTGATGGCCCGCCTCTCCGACGCCCTCGTCGTCCAGGCGCTCCGCCACCACGCCAGGACCGCGGCCGACGCGGGTTGGCTCGGCGGGCTGCGCGACCCGCACATCGCGCCCGTCCTCGGTGCCGTGCACACGGACCCCGGTCACCCGTGGACCGTGGACGAGCTCGCGGGTCTGGCCGGGCTCTCGCGGGCGACCTTCTCGGCACGGTTCACCGAGCGGGTCGGCACGCCCGCACTTCGCTACGTCACGGCGATCCGTATGCAGCGGGCGCGGGCGCTGCTTCGCGACGAGCGGCTCACCGTGGCCGCGGTCGCCACGCGTCTCGGGTACGGGTCGGAGGGCGCGTTCTCCACCGCCTTCAAGCGGGTGACCGGCCAGAATCCCAGCGCGGTGCGGCGCGGCGCCTAGCCCTGGTCGAGTGCAGGAATGCCGCTGAACGCGCCGAGCATCCCGACGTACTTCGCGACGTCGGTGAGCTCGCCCTCGTGGATGGGCAGCACGGTCTCCGGGCGTACGGCCTTCACGTAGTCGACCGCCTCGGAGAGCTTGAGCCAGGGTCCGTCGATGGCCACGGCGAGCGTCTCCACCGGCCGGTCAGGCACGAAGAACGAGTCGCCGGGATGGAGCAGCGCGCCGTCGTCGAGCAGGTAGGCGAGGTTCGGGCAGTCGGGGACGTCGCCGTAGACCGGAGCATGGGTGCCCCCGAGGACGGAGACGGTGACGCCGCCCAGCGACAACGGTCGCCCGGCCGGGCGACGGTGGCCGTCGGGAACGACGCTGCGGTGCGCTCGTCGCAGACCAGGGTGGCCGCGGGGTTGGCCTCGAGCAGGGCGAGTACGGCCGGGACGTCGACGTGGTCTGCGTGCTCGTGGGTGACCAACACTGCGGTGAGGTCACGCAGGTCAGCGAACGACGACAGCGTGCCCGGATCGATGAGGATCCGATCAGAGGGCGTCGAGTAGAGGACGCAGGCGTGGCCGAGGTGGGTGACGGTCATGCGAACCTCTGGGTGATCTCGCCGATGCCGTCGGCGCGGGACACGAGCGTCTGGCCGGCGCGGAGGAAACGGGGCGGGTCCATGCGGTTGCCGATCCCCTCCGGCGTACCGGTGAAGATCAGGTCGCCGGGATAGAGCTCGCACACCGACGACAGGAACGCGACGAGCTTCGGGATCGAGAAGATCATGTCGGACGTGCGTCCGGACTGGAGCGGAGCGCCGTCGAGCGTCGACGAGAAGGCGATGTCGTCCGGGTCGGACGAGCTCGTCGGGAGTGACGATCCACGGACCGATGGGACCGAAGCCGGCGTGCGACTTGCCGAGCGAGAACTGCGCGGGTCGGCCGGCGAGCTGCAACACGCGCTCCGAGAGGTCCTGGCCGAGCGTGACTCCGGCGAGCGCCGACCACGCCTCCGACTCGGGGATGTCGCGGCCACCGCGGCCCACGACCGCCACGACCTCGATCTCCCAGTCCGTGTGGCCACCGGGAGGGAGCCTGACCGTCGAGTCCGGCCCGGTGAGGCTGGACGCGAACTTGGTGAACACCAGCGGCTGGTCCGGAGCGGTGTAGCCGGCTTCGGCCGCGTGCGGCGCGTAGTTGAGGGCGATCGCGAAGACCTGTCGCGGGTCCGGGACGGGCGGCGACAGCTCGGCAACCTCGAACCGCGGGGCGTCGTCCACGCTGACCCGCGACAGCGTGTGCAGGCTGCCGAGCAGGGTGCGGACCGACGGTCCGACGTCGAGGGCCCGGTCGCCCTCGATGAGTACGGCGCGGCCGCGCAGGGTCCCGAGCTTCATGCGTACAAGTCTGACGAGTACGGCTCGGTGTCGTGCGCGTCTCTCCACGGGACCACCCGGTTGCGCAGCGTCCCTACGCCCTCGATCGACGCCTCCACGACGTCGCCGGGCTGCAGGTAGAAGTCGAACGGGTTCGGCTGGACCGCCGCGACCCCGGAGATGGTGCCGGTGGTGATCAGGTCGCCGGCGGAGTACCCCTGCGGCGAGTGGTGCGCGACGAGCTGCGGGAGCTTGAGCAGCAGGTCCGAGGTGTTGCCGGACTGCCGCACCTCGCCGTTGACCCGCAGCTCCATCGCCAGCGCGTGCGGGTCGTCGATCTCGTCGGCGGTGACGATCCACGGACCGATCGGGCAGAAGGTGTCGATCGCCTTCGAGAACGAGAACACCCCCGACTCCATCTCGCGGCGCTGGATGTCACGCGCGGTGATGTCGTTGAAGACCGTGTAGCCCGCGATGTACGACGCGGCCTCGTCGGGCCCGAAGAACCTCCCGGACCGTCCGATCACGACCGCCAGCTCGAGCTCGTAGTCGAGCTCCTTGGTCAGCCCCTCGGGGTACACGATGTCGTCGTCCGGCCCGATGATCGCGTCGACGTTCTGGAAGAACACGATCCCCTTGTGCACCGGGTGCGACCAGTCGACGGCCTGCAGCTCCTCGTGGTGCGCGGCGAAGTTGCCCGCGGTGTGGAAGAACTTCTTCGGCACGATCGGCGCCCGCAGCCGCACGTCGGCCAGCGCGAGCCGCTCCCCCGTCTCCGGGACGCGCGCTCCCCCGCTCGAAGAACTCTCGCGTCGTAGCGGCAGTCCAGCTCGACGACCGTCTCGCCGTCGACGTACCCCACCCGCCCTTCATCGAAGGTCACCAGCTTCATCGGGTCTCCTCCCAGGAGCGCTCGAGTCCGTGCACGAGCGCGACCATCGCGTCGTGCCGCGGGGTCGGTACGCCGGCCAGCCGGCCCTGCGCGGCGACCCCGCCGTTGAGAACGTCCACCTCGGTACGCCGCCGCGCGAGCACGTCCTGCAGCATCGACGGCTTGTGGTCGTGGGCGATCTCGATCGCCTCGGCGACCATCGCCGCCGGGTCCTTGTCGGTCGCGATGCCGAGCGCCGCACAGACCGCGAGCGCCTCGGCGACCAGCGCGTCGATCTCGACCCGCAGCGCGGGGTCCGAGCAGAGCGGCCCCATCGGCAGCCCGGTCAGCGCGGCCAGCGGAGAGGTCGCCGAGTTGAAGATCACCTTGTCCCACTGCGGCCCGCGGGCGTCGCCCAGCGCATGGCACCTGAGCCCGGCCCGGGTCAGCAGGGACGGCGAGCTGCGCCACCTCGTCGCCCGACGCGGGCTTGGGCTCGAACGGCCCGAGCCAGGTGTCCCCCGGTGCGTCGAACCGCACCACGCCGGGCGCGGTCACCGCGCCCGCGGGCAGGATCGTGCCGCGGATGACTCGCGGCACCAGCTCGGCGAGGACCTCCTCGTTGCCGAGCCCGTTCTGCACGCTGGCGACGGCCGCGTCGGCGAACACGTCCGCGCACGCGGCCACGGCTGCCCGCGTGTGCTCGGCCTTGGTCGCGACGATGCCCAGCGAGCACGGCGGCACCTCGGCCGCCGACGTCCGCGCGTGGACCGGCGCGACGAAGGAGACGCGGCCGGTCACCCGCAGCCCGTGCTCGTTGATCGCGGCGACGTGGTCGGCCCGGGGGTCGATCGCCCACACCTCGACCTCGCCGAGGCGAGCCAGGTGCGCGGCGTACAGCGACCCGATCGCGCCGCAGCCCACGACGCAGACGCGCGTGGTCATGCGGTCGTGAGCCCGGCCGCGGCCAGGCTGCTCTCGCAGCGCTGCGGCGCGGCACCCGCGACGCCGACGCCGCAGGTGCGGCCGCCGTCGGGCAGCGGCCAGGCCCCCGCGAGCGCGGCCACCGGGACCGGCATCACGTGGCCGGTGTCGCGCACGAGCTCACCCGCGTCCTTGCTCGGGACGCCGAACAGCGCGGCGGCCGCAGCAACGCCCTCGGCGACGTACGGCGCCCCGGTCGGCGCGCCGTCCATCGCCGACCTCGTGGACGACCTCGCCGCGGCGGTCGACCACGACCGACGGCGACCGCGTGCCCGGCTGAAGCTGACGACCCTGTCGGCGATCCGCTGCGCGCGGTCGAGGAACGGCTGAGCGCGCGGCGGCCTCCGGGACCGAGCACGACGTCGCGGGCGCGCCGGACTCCTGCCGAACGGCGCCGTACCGCGCCTCCCAGCGCGGCACGTCGTCGCCGTGCTGGCCGACGTACGGCACGTCGAGGGCGTAGGCGATCACCTGGTCCTCGGGGTTGGCCGGGCTGGCCGTCGACGACGGGTAGCGCGCGGTCCATGTCCCGGCGGGAAGAACGGCGAGACCGTGGCACCCGACGCGGCGATGGCGCCGATGATCCGGCCGGACTCGTCGCGGATCGGCATCCCGCCGGCGCCCGGGAAGGCCGCCTCCGGCGAGACCGCCGCGAAACCGGCCGCGACCGCGGGCGGCGCGTGACGTCATCCGGTGCAGGTGCTCGGTCGAGGGGATCTTCTGGGTGGCCGCGATCCAGGCCTTCGAGCGCGCCCGGCCCAGGCCGCCGGCACCGCCCTCGTCCATCCGGGACGCGGTGACCAGCGCGCCTGACGCGCCGACCACGGCGATGGCGCCGGAGATGCCGAGCTGCTCGGCCTTGTCGACCGCCCGCCGGACCAGCTCACGCGCCGAGGCCAGGTCGATGTCCTCCATCAGGTTGACCCGGCTCGAACTTTGCGCCGGGTCAACGTCGCTGTTCACGCGCCGACCATGTTGAAGCCGCCGTCGGCCACCATGTAGGCGCCGGTCATGTGCGAGGCGTCGTCGGTCGCGAGGAACAGCGCGGTGCCCGGCCAGCTCCTCGGGGCCGGGGATCCGGCCCATCGGCGTCTTCGACCGCATCTCGTCGCCGCGGCCACCCCGCCAGTCGTCGCGGGCCAGCGTGGCTGCCGTCTCGATGAAGCCGGGCGCGAAGACGTTGACCCGCACGGTCGGCGCGAACGCGTGCGCGTAGGACTTGGTGAGGCCGAGGATGCCGTACTTCGCGGCGGCGTACTGCGGCGCCCGCGCGCTCCCCCGCACGATCACGGTCGACCCGATGTTCACGATCGCGCCGTGGCCCTGGTCGAGCATCCGCGCGCCGAACTCGTGGGTGCAGGCCATCGTCCCCTTGATGTCGACGGCCAGCACGTGGTCGACCGACTCCTCGGTCATGTCCCGCCACGACATCTGCTCGCGGGCCACGTCGCCGACGTTGTTGATCACCGCGTCGACCGTCCCGAGCTCGGCGAACACCTCGTCCGCGAACGCCGCCACGGCAGGCCACGACGCGATGTCGGCCTGGAACAGCGGCGCCTCCGCCCCCAGCGCGCGCACCTGCTCGGCGGTCTCCTCCGCGCCCGAGCGTGACGAGCGGTAGTGGATGCCGACCGCCCGGGCACCCTCCTGGGCGGCGCGGACGGCGATCGTCGGCGCCGAAGCCGGTGCCGGCGCCGGTCACGAGCACGGTCCGGCCCTCGAAGCGGCGCGGCGGGGGCAGGGGGTTCGGGTGGGTCACCCGATCACTCTGGTGCCGGCGTACGCCGTGGAGAAGGTGGTTGTTGGTGATGCTGGGCATCCGAGCGAGTGATGCCGCCACACCGCAGCCGGGGTTCAGGCCGGTGGCCGCACCTATGCCCGGGCGCCGAACGCCGCGTTGACGTCGGCGGTCCGCACGATGTCCTTGCCCAGCGGCCACAGCGACACGGGGATCAGCTTGAAGTTGGCCAACCCGAGTGGGATGCCGATGACGGTCAGGCACAACAGCGCACCGGTCACGGCGTGCCCGATGGCCAGCCAGATGCCCGAGAAGACGAACCAGATGACGTTCCCGATGGTGGACCCGGCTCCGGCGCCGGGCTTGTCGACGACGGTGCGGCCGAACGGCCACAGCGCGAAGCGGCCGATGCGGAACGAGGCGATCCCGAACGGGATGCCGATGATCGTGATGCACCACAGGATGCCCACGAAGAGATAGCCGAGGAAGAGCCAGAAACCGGCCAGCACGAGCCAGAGCAGGTTGAGCAGCAGTCGCACAGGTGCACCCTCCCACGTTCGGCCGCCGAGGGACCGACTACGGCAGCGCCACGCTGCCCACGAGCGCACCGAGCCCCTCGACCTCCAGCCGCACCACGTCGCCGGGCTCGAGGGGTGGCGGGGTCTGGGTGCCGTTGCGGCCCCAGAGCTCGGCCAGGCAGCCGCCGCCTCCGGTGGTGCCGGAGGCGAGCAGGTCGCCGGCGAGGACGACCGAGTCGCGGGAGGCGTGGACGACGAGCTGCGGGAAGGTCCAGTTCATGTTCGAGAGCCGGTCGTGGCCGATGAGCTCGTCGTTGACGTACGCGCGGCAGTCGAGATCGAGCGAGGGCAGCTCGTCGGCGGTGACGATCCAGGGGCCGAACGACGTCGCGAAGTCCTTGCCCTTGGCCGGGCCGAGGCCGACCTGCATCTCGCGGGACTGGATGTCCCTGGCCGACCAGTCGTTGAGGATCGTGTAGCCGAAGATCGCGTCGGCGGCCTCCTCCTCCGACGCGGAGCGCAGGGTCGAGCCGACGACGCAGGCGACCTCCATCTCGAAGTCCAACGCCCGGCAGGTCGGTGGCCGGGTGATCGGCTGACCGGGGCCGTAGAGCGCGTGCGGGTTGGTGAAGTAGAACGTCGGCGCGTCGTACCACGCCTCCGGGACACCGACCGCGTTGTCGATGGAGCGGCGCACCCCCTCGACGTGCGACTCGAAGGTGACGAAGTCGCGGATGCTCGGCGGCTTGTACGGCAGCAGCAGGTCGGCCGCGGCGTACGGGATCGGCTCGCCGTGCCGCGCCTGCTCCCCGACCTCGAGGGCCCGATCGAGGCCGAGCTCGATCACGTGCGCGAGCGAGGTGGGCAGCAGGTAGGCCACGTCGTCCTCGAGGACTGCCGCGCCCTGGCGGAGCGTGCCCAGCCTCACGGCCGCGGCCTGGTGGCGTCCGCGATGCCCTTGTGGGAGACGTGCGCGGTCAGGCCGCCGTCGATGACCAGCTCGGCCCCGTTGTAGTAGGACGAGTCGTCGGAGACCAGGAAGACGATCGTCGGCGCGATGTCGGCCGGTACGCCGACCCGGCCCAGCGGGACCTCGGCCAGCGCCGCCTCGAAGAACGCCGGCGAGGCCGACTCCATGAGCGGCGTGTCGACGAGCCCGGGCATCACGGCGTTCACCCGGATGCCCTGCGAGCCGAGCTCGAGCGAGGCGGAGCGGGTCAGCCCGCGGAGCGCCCACTTCGAGGAGGTGTACGCCGCCGCCGCGTGACCGCTCAGCGCCGCCACCGAGCAGATGTTCACGATCGACGAGCCGGCGGGCATCAGCGGCACCAGCGCCTGGATGCCCAGCAGCGGGCCGGTGACGTTGATGTCGAAGGTCTTGTGCCAGGTCTCGAGCGTCACGTGCGGCAGCCGCTCGCGGGCGGCGACGCCGGCGTTGTTGACCAGCGCGTCGACGCGCCCGTACTCGTCGGACAGGTCCGCGGCCAGCGCGGCCCAGTCGTCCGGTGACGTGACGTCGAGGTGTCGCCCGTCGAACTCCAGCACGTCGGTCGCGACGACCGTCGCTCCCGCGGCCGCCAGCGCGGCGACCTCGGCCGCACCTTGCCCCCGAGCCGCACCCGTGACGACGACGACCTTGCCGTCGAGCTTGCCCATCAGACAGGCGGCGCGACGAAGACGCCCTTGTCGGGGTCGTTGAAGGAGTCGCGGGCGATGATCTCCGACATCGGGTCCGACGTACCCCACACGTCCTGGGTCATCGGGTCGGCGATGTCGTAGACCGACGGGTGCCACGGGTCGGTCTCGATCTTCTCGAGCTCGGTCGTGTACTCCATCGTGTTGCCGCTCGGGTCGAGGAAGTAGGAGAACGTGTTGTTCCCGGCGTTGTGCCGGCCCGGCCCCCAGATCTTCTTGATCCCGGCACGCATCACCCGGCCGGTGCCGCGCATGTACTCGTCGAGGCCGCGCATCTCGAAGGAGACGTGGTGGACCGAGGTGTGCGGGCCCTTGGCGATGGCCAGGCTGTGGTGCCAGTCGTTGCACCGCAGGAAGTGCATCATCTCGCCCATGTGCTCGCTCCAGAGCGTGTCCGAGAGCTTGAAGCCGAGCACGTTGGTGTACCAGTCGCGGGTCGCGTTCGGGTCGTTGGTGTTCATCACCGCGTGCGAGATCCGGACCGGGATCGCCTCGCCCTCCTCGATCGCGCGGTGCTGGCGGACGGCGACGTCGGAGGAGACCTCGATGGTGCGGCCGTCGATGTCGAAGAAGCGGAAGCCGTAGCCGCCACCGGCGGTCTGCAGCTCGCCGGGCTCGCCGACCAGCTGCACCCCCTGGCCACCGAGGTGCGCGGCGAGCGAGTCGACGGCAGCGGCGTCGGTGGCACCGAAGGAGATCAGGTCGAGCCGCTTGTCGTCGGACTGGCGCAGCCGGATGACGTACTGCTCCGGCGACCCCTCGGCGGCGAGGTAGGACAGCTTCCCGTCCGTGCCGGTCTCGGTGAGCCCCCAGGTGTCCTTGTAGAACGTCCGCTGGGTCTCGAAGTCGGGTACGGCGAGGTCCACGTGGCGCAGGTGGGTGATCCCGAACTCGTTCAGGTGGCTCATGTCACCGACGCTACGGCGGGGCGCTCGCACCGGGAATCAGCAAACAGTGATGGCTGGCATCCACGTCAGGCATCCGCGTCAGGCATCCACGTCAGGCATCCGGTCCGGTGGCGAGCACCATGGCGACCATCAGCCCGACCGCGGCCCGGTCGGAGAGCCCCTGGTCGAGGCAGAGCGAGCGCCAGGTGCCGAACGCCGTCGCGTGCCCCACCGCTGCCCGCACCGTGACCCGGCGCTCGCCGGGCAGCCCGCGGAGCAAGGTCTCCCGCCAGACGCTCTCCTGAGCCAGCCGAAGACCACGCACCCGGTCGGGTACGACGGCCGCATCCCGCTCGATGTTCGCGAGCATCTCGTGGCCGGCGCGGAAGTAGCGGTAGAGGTCAGCGATGCCGATGCGGAGCCGCTCCACGGGGTCGGCGACTGCGCGCCAGGTCTCGGGGTCGGGCAGGGTCTGCCGCGACAGCCACTGGCCTGAGCACGCGAGGAACAGCGATTCGTCGTCCGGGAAGTGCCGGTAGACCGTCGCCCTCGTGACGCCCGGCCCGCTCGGCGATCGCCGAGATGGTGGCGTGTGCCGGCCCGATTGAACCGTGCAGCGCCTCGGCCGCCTCGACGATCCGGGCCCGAGTCCGCTGCTCCTCGTCGGCTCGCTTCACCTTGCGATAAGCGCGCGATTTCGCTGGAACGCATCTGTTCGCTCAAAGTGTTGACACGCTCCTCACAACGGGTCGACTATTCGACGATACACAAGTGTATGACGAATTGCTGCAGGAGGCCGCCAATGACGGACCGTGTCGAAGTCCCCGGAGCTGACCGTCGTCCAGCCGGGCGCCGGCGAGGAGCGGCAACCTCGGCACCATCGGGGTGGTGTTCAAGCTGATCGGGCGAGCAGACCAACGGCCTCGTCTCGATCGTGGAGCACCCGTTCCCGGTCGGCGCCTGCGTGCCGCCGCACAAGCACACCCGCGAGGACGAGTACTCGATCGTCACCGAGGGCGAGATCGGCTTCCGCTCCGGCGACCGCGAGGTGGTGCTCGGACCGGGCGGCTACATCACCAAGCCGCGCGGCGAGGTGCACACCATGTGGAACGCCGGGCCCGTCGCCCGCGCGGATGATCGAGGTGATCAGCCCGGCCGGGTTCGAGCACTTCTTCTGGGGCGTCAGCGAGGCGGCGGCAGCCGGCCCGCCCGACCCCGAGGTGATCGCGGCGCTGGCGGCCGAGCACGGCCTGGAGATGGGCGACGCGCCGTGGCTGGACGACGTGATCGAGCGCTACCACCTCACCCCACCTCCCGGGCGTTGACCGACTAGCCCAGCACCGACCCGCCGCCATCGATGACCAGGTGTGCGCCGCTGATCCAGGACGCCTCGTCTGAGGACAGGAAGATGGCGGCGTTGACGATGTCCTCGGGCCGCCCGTGCCGGCCCAGCGGGATCCGGTCGAGGACGATCTTCTGCATCCTCTCGGGCGGATCGGCCAGCATCGGCGCGGTGTTGGGCGTCTCGATCAGTCCGGGGCTGATCACGTTGGCCCGGATGCCGTGCGGGCCGCCCTCGACGACCAGCTGGAGGGTCAGCGCGATGACGCCGCCCTTCGCGGTCGAATGTGCGTTCTGCGGCATGAACTCCACGCCCCGGATCGCGGCGATCGAGCCGACGTTGAGGATCGAGCCGCCGCCGGTCGCCTTCAGGTGCGGCCACGCGGCCCGCACCGTGTAGTAGACGAGGTCGAGCTCGTTGCGCATCGTGAAGTCCCACTCCTCGACGGTGAGCTCGTCGAGCGCGGCGAACCGCTGCGTGGAGGCGTTGTTGTAGAGCACGTCGATGCCGTCGTACGTCGCGACGGCGGCATCCACCCAGCCGCGGGCCGCGTCCGCATCGCCCAGGTCGACCCCGCCCATGACGGTGATCTCCCCGCCGGCGGCACGCACCGCGGCCTCCGTCGCGGCGGCGCTCGAGCCGTCGAGGTCGCAGCCCACGACGCGGGCGCCCTCGGCGGCGAACCTGGCGGCGGCGACGGCGCCGATCCCGCCGCCGACGCCGGTGATCAGCGCGACCTTGCCGTCCAGGCGGCCAGTCATGAGGCGGTCCGGTCGACCAGCTCGATGAGGTTGCCCTCGGGGTCCGCCACGAAGGCGATCCGGACGCCGGGCTCCGGCGACTGGCTCGGCGGCATCCGCTCCGAGGCGCCGGCCGCGAGCAGGTCGCGGTGGGTGCCCTCGAGATCCTCCACGGTCAGGGCCAGGTGGCCGAGGCCGCGGGTCAGTGGCGCGTCCAGGGGGCGCTGCACCTGGATGCCTCCCGCATTCCCGACCCGGTGGAGGAGCTCGACGCGGTAGCCGTCCGAGCTGCGCAGCATCGCCCCGCTGAACTCGAACTGCTCCAGCGCGAACTCGAACTCGACCTCCATGCCCAGCGCCGCGACGTACCACTCCGACATCGCGGGCAGGTCCGCGACGTTGATGCCCACGTGGTCGAAGCGCATCAGGCGACCACGACCGTGCGCACGTTGGTGAACTCGCGCACCCCCTCGGCCGACAGCTCGCGGCCGTAGCCGCTGCGCCCGATGCCGCCGAACGGAAGCCTCGGGTCCGAGGCGACCATCGCGTTGACGAAGAGCGCACCTGAGCGGATCCGGCGACCCACCGCGAGAGCGTGGTCCGGCGAGCCCCAGACCGAGGCACCGAGGCCGAACGTCGTGGCGTTGGCGAGCTCGACCGCGTGGTCGTCGTCGCGAGCGCGGGCGACGGCGGCGACCGGGCCGAAGGTCTCCTCCACGAAGGCAGTCATCCCGGGGCCGACGCCGTCCAGCACGGTCGGCTCCACGAAGCAGCCGGGGCCGTAGATCGCGCGGCCGCCGGTGACCAGGCGCGCGCCCTCGGCGACGCTCCGCCGGACCTGCTCGAGCAGCCCGTCGCGCAGGTCGGCCCGGGCCATCGGTCCGATGGTCGTGTCCGGCTCGCTCGGGTCGCCGACCTGCAGCATGGCCACGCCCTCGACGAACCGCCGCAGGAACTCGTCGGCGACGTCCTCGTGCACGATGAAGCGCTTGGCGCAGACGCAGCTCTGGCCGTTGTTGTTGAAGCGGGACCTGACCGCCGTGGCGGCGGCCGCCTCGACGTCGGCGTCGGCGAGCACGACGAACGGGTCGGACCCGCCGAGCTCCAGCACGGACTTCTTGATGGCGGCGCCCGCGATCGACGCGATCGAGGACCCGGCGCGCTCGCTCCCGGTCAGCGTGACCGCCGCGACCCGCGGGTCCTCGACCACGCGACGGGAGACCTGCGGCACGTCCTCGGCCGCGACGACGAGCGCCCGGAACAGTCCGGCGGGCGCGCCGGCATCCGCGAACAGCTCCTCCATGGCCAGCGCGCAGCCGGTGACGTCGGGGCTGTGCTTGAGCAGCGCCGCGTTGCCGGCGGCCAGCGCGGCGCAGGCGAACCGGAGCACCTGCCAGAACGGGAAGTTCCACGGCATCACCGCGAAGACCACGCCGAGCGGCTCGTAGGACAGCCACGACCTGGACGCGGCGGAGGCGACCTCGTGGTCGGCCAGCCAGCCGGGCGCGAGGTCGGCGACGACCTCGCAGTTCCAGGCGCACTTGTCGACCTCGCCCAGCGCCTCGGTGATCGGCTTGCCCATCTCGGCGGTGATCAGGGCGGCGTAGTCCGCACGCCGCTCGGTGAGCAGCTTCCCGACCCCGCGCAGCAGCGCCAGCCGCTCCTCGAGCGGGGTCGCCGCCCAGACCGCTGCCGCGGCGGCGGTGTCGGCGAGCGCCTGCTCCACGCCGGCCTCGTCGTGGGCCGGGTAGCGGTGCAGCTCCTCGCCGGTGGCGGGGTTGCGGGTGACGACGTACGACGTCATGCAGAGGCCTCGACGGCGGCGCGCCGGGCGGCGATCACCGGCGGCACGGTCTCGGTGTCGGCCACCACGGTGTTCCGGATGGTGCCGAGCCGCTCGATCGTCATCTCGACGACGTCGCCGACCTGGAGCGGCGGCGGGGTGAGCGAGCCGGTGCGGCCCCATGACTCGGCCAGCGACCCCGAGGCGCAGGTGCCCGAGGCGAGCACCTCGCCCGCCTTCACCCACGAGGCCCGCGACGAGTGCGAGACGAGCTGCTCGAACGACCAGCCCATGTGCGCCGAGCGGTCGCCGCCGACCCGGACGTCGTTGACCTTGACGGTCATCTCGAGGTCGAGGAACCCGTCCGCGTCGCGGCAGCCGTCCAGCTCGTCGGCGGTCACCACCCAGGGGCCGATCGTGGTCGCGAAGTCCTTGCCCTTGGACGGGCCGAGCTTGAGCTTCATCTCCTTGCCCTGGATGTCGCGGGCGGACCAGTCGTTCATCACGCAGTAGCCGCCGATGGCTGCCCGGGCCTCCTCCGGCGTCACGTTGCGCACGTCGCGGCAGACCACCGCGGCGATCTCGAGCTCGAAGTCGAACCGCTCGGTGTCGGGCGCGATCGCCACGTCGTCGTACGGTCCGGTGACGGCGTGCGGGGCCATGAACAGGAAGACCGGCGCGTCGTACCACTCGGCCGGCGGCCCCGGGTTGCCGTGCCCCCGCTCCATGCCGTCGACGTGTGCCTCGAAGGTGAGGAAGTCGCGCATCGCGACCGGGTAGACCGGCGGGAGCAGCACGACGTCCTCCGGCTGCAGCCCGTCGCCCTGCGCCGCGGCGTCGGCCGCGGCCTCGCGGTCCGTGGCGTCCGCGGCGAGCAGCTCGACCAGGTCGGTGCCCTCGGGGAACGGGTGGAGCCACCAGTACGGGCCGTCGCCGACGACGAGCCCGGTCCGGCGGGTCCCGTCCGGCTCGTCCTTACGCCGGAAGGCGGCCAGCTTCACTGGATGTCCCCTCAGCCGATCGTCTGGAAGAAGGCGCGCTCACGAGTGGCCAGCACCGGGATGGCCTGCTCGAGCGCGTACTGCTTGAAGTGGTCCGACGCGCCGTGCGCGGCGTAGGCCTCCTCGTCGGCGTAGATCTCGAACAGGCGGAAGATCGCCGGGCTCGGCCGGGTCCTGGTAGGCCTGGTAGAAGCGGTTGCCCGCCTCCTCGCGGGAGGGCGGGGTCAGCTTCTCGATCGCGTCGAGGACGACGCCCTCCTGGCCCGGCTGGGCGGTCCAGGTGGCGCTGACGACGTAAGCCATGGTGGCTCCTTGTTGATGACGGGGTGGTGGGTGAGACGTGGGTCCGTACGGCGGTCGGCCGCCGCGGCTCGTTCACGCTAGGTCCGCCGCAGCGGCCCGGGGAAAGAGCCGGGACCGATATCTGCCATCACCGCGATCGGGGTTCCCGACTTCGCCGCCCGGCGGTTTCCTGTGACCGACCACACAGGTGACCACGGGGTCGCCACCGAGCTCAGGAGAACCACATGACCTCCCGTTCCATCTCGAAGGGCAGGGCGGCACTGGCCGTCGTGGCCGTCAGCAGCCTTGCGCTGCTCGCCGCGTGCGGCGATGACCCGGAGCCGGCCGCCGGCGCGGGTACCGACTCGGGCTCGGGCTCCGAAAACAAGACCATCGCGTTCTCGCCGATCGGCCTCCAGATCCCCGCGATGAAGCAGCTCTCCGAGGGCGTCACCGCCTACGGCAAGGAGAAGGGCTACGAGGTCCTGATCCAGGACCCCAAGCTCGACCCGCAGAAGCAGGTCACCGACCTGCAGACCGTGATCGAGTCCGGCAAGGTCGCCGGCGCCTGGGCGATCATGATCGCCCCGCCGACCGCGGCGCCGATGGTGCAGTCGGCCCTCGAGAAGGGCGTCCCGCTGATCCTCAACGGCACTCCCGAGGACTACGGCCTGGACGGCCTCGAGCCGGGTGTCTCGTTCTCCACGATCGACTACCAGGCCCAGGGCACGGCCATGGGCGAGGAGCTCGGCAACTGCATCAACGAGAAGCTGGACGGCAAGGCCGAGGTGCTCATCGGTGACTCCGCCGCCGGCACCGCCGGCAAGGAGATCCAGGAGCAGGCCATCCTCGACGCGCTGGAGGCCACCGCGCCCGACGCCGAGATCGTCGCCCACATCACCATCACCGACCGGGGCGCCGCGCAGACCGACGTCGGCGCCGCCCTGCAGGGCAACCCCGGCATCAACGCCGTCATGGGCCAGAACGACGAGGGCTCCCTCGGCGCCCTCGGTGCCTTCGCCGCGGCCGGCAAGGAGCTCCCCTGCCTGACCGAGACGGGTGGCAACGAGGAGGTGCTGGCCCTGGTCAAGGAGGGCAAGATCTACGCCTCCGTGGCGCTGCAGTTCGGCGCCGACATGGCCCAGTCGTTCGACGCCCTGGTGAACATGATCGACGACCCGGAGGCGACCGGCGTGCAGCTCACCGTCCCGCAGGAAGTCGTGAAGGCAGACAGCTGATCATGTCGACGAGCTCAGAAGTGAGCCCCGAGGTGACCGAGGCCGGGGCTGGGAAACCAGCCAGCTCCGGCCCGGTCCCCACCGGGCACGACGTCCCGCGCACGGTCTCGGTGCTGGTGTTCCTGCGCGACCGCGGCATCTTCATGCTGTGGGGGCTGCTGATCCTGGTATTCGCGGTCTGGTGCTCGCCGTACTTCTTCACCGTGGACAACGCCATCCTGATCGCGAACGCGGGTGCGCTCACCGCCCTGTTCGCGGCCGGGGTCGGCATCGGCGTGATGACCGGGGTCCTCGACCTCTCCCTGCCCGGTACGGCGGCCCTCGCGAGCTGCGTGTGCGGCTGGCTGCTGACCCACGGGCACGCGACCTGGCTCAGCCTGCTGGCCGGCCTCGGTGTGGGCGTGGCCGTGGGGCTGGTCAACGGCTTCATCACGCTGCGCGGCTTCAACCCGATCATCGTCACCATCGGCACGCTCTCGATCCTGACCGGCCTCGCGTCGCTGGTCGCCGGCGGCTACACCTTCCCCGGGCTGACCCAGCTCGAGTTCATGGGGACCCACCGCTACCTCAGGATCGGCGAGACCGGCGAGACCTTCCCGGGCATCCCGGCCCCGGTGTTCATCGTGGCGGTGGTGTTCCTCGTCGGCACGATCTTCCTGACCCGGACCCGCGACGGCCTGCGGCTGATGGCCGTCGGCGCGAACGCCGAGGCGGTCCGCCGCGCCGGCATCCCGGCCAACCGCTACAAGGTGCTCGGCTTCGTGATCTCGGGCGTCCTGGCCGCCGTCGGTGGCCTGGTCAACACCGCCAACACCACCGAGGCCAACCCCGCCGCCAGCCCGGCGATCATCTTCACCGCGCTCACCGCGGTCGCCCTGGCCGGCGTCGCCCTCACCGGCGGTCGCGGCAGCCTGCCGCGCGTCCTCGTCGGCGCGCTGATCCTGGCCACGATCTCCAACGGCCTGATCATCCGCGGCATCCAGCCCTACTGGGCCATCGTCGCCACGGGTGCGCTGCTGCTCGGCTCGCTGCTGTTCGAGCGGATGCTGCAGAGCGCGGTGTCCGAGCGGCTGATGTCCGCCAACCTCTCCGTCCACGCGAAGCAGGGCTGACCCATGACCTCCTCCTCGGCAAGCACCGGCACTCCCGCCCTGGCCCTCAGCGACATCGAGCTGCACTACGGCTTCGTCCGGGCCCTCGACGGCATCGACATGCACGTGATGCCCGGCGAGGTCGTGGCCCTGCTCGGCGACAACGGCGCCGGCAAGTCCACCCTGCTCAAGGTGATGTCCGGGGCGCACCGCCCCTCGCACGGCACCATCCGGGTGCACGGCGTGGAGCAGAGCTTCACCGCGCCCAGCGACGCGGCGTCCGCGGGGATCCAGATGGTCTACCAGGACCTCGCCCTCGTCGAGCCGCAGGACATCTCGACCAACCTCAACATGGGCACCGAGCAGCTGCGCCGCGGACCGCTCGGCTGGCTGGGCTTCGTCGACCGCAAGGCGATGCGCAAGAGCTCCGAGGCCGAGCTGGACCGGCTCGGCGTACGCACCGCGCCGATGACCCGGCCGGTCGAGATGCTCTCCGGTGGCCAGCGCCAGGTCGTGGCCCTGGCCCGCAGCGCGATCCGGGTCAACGGCGAGTCGCAGGGCATCCTGCTGCTCGACGAGCCGACCGCCGCGCTGGGCTACGAGCAGACCAAGAACGTCGAGGCGCTGATCCGCCGGATGGCCGACGAGGGCATCGCGATCGTGCTCGTCACCCACGACCTCCCGCTCTGCTACGAGGTCGCCGACCGGATCGTCATCCTCAACCGCGGCATGAAGGTCGCCGACGTGCCCGCCGCGGGCACCGACCGCGACCACGTGGTCGGCTGGATCACCGGCTCCAAGGCGTCGATGTTCGTCGAGCAGGCGGTCTGACCGTGCCGATCCACGACGAGGTCGCGTCCCGGTTCCCGCTCCTCGACGGCATCACCTCGCTCCAGGAGGCGATGGGCGACCCGGAGAAGGACCGCGCGGGTCCGCGAGTTCATGGAGCCGCCGCTCGACCCGCCTGCCGTCGTACCGACCCGCGACCTCACGGTCGACGGGCCGCACGGCCCGATCCCGGTGCGGGTCTACGGCGACGAGGCAGGCATCGGTCGGCCCGCGCTGCTGTGGATCCACGGCGGCGCGTTCATGTTCGGCGACCTCGACATGCCCGAGGCCGACTGGACCGCGCGCGAGGTCTGCGCCCGGACCGGTGCGGTCGTGGTCAGCGTCGACTACCGGCTCGCGGTCGGCGGCGTGCACCACCCGGTGCCGCTCGACGACTGCGTGGCGGCCACCCGCTGGCTGCGCGACTCCGCCGCGGAGCTGGGCGTCGACCCGGCCCGCATCACCGTGGGCGGCGCCAGCGCCGGCGGCAACCTGGCCACGGCCGCGGTGCTCCGGCTCCGCGACGAGGACGGCTGGCTGCCCGCCGCGCTGATCCCGGTCTACCCGGTGCTGCACCCGGCGCTCCCCGAGCCGTCGCCCGAGGTGGCCGCGCTGCTCGACGAGGTGCCGCCGGCGCTGCGGTTCACCCCCGAGGGCACGGCCGGCATGAACGCCAACTACCTCGGCGGCCAGGCCGCCGACGGCTACTCCTTCCCCGCGCTCGCCGACCTGACCGGTCTGGCGCCGACGCGTCCTGGTCACCGCGGAGTACGACGACCTGCGCACCACCGGCGAGGCGTTCGCCGACCTGCTCCGGGCGGCCGGTGGCGACGTGCGGCTCGTGCAGGCCGACGGCATGCTGCACGGCTTCCTCAACCTCTCGGCGTCGCTCGAACCCGTCGACGCCGTCCTCGACCTGATGTCCGAGCTGGTCTCGACGTCCACCACCCTCGCCCCCTTGGAGAACTGATGTCCGAGTCCCAGGCTCCGTCACAGCTCAGCCGCGTCCTCGTCGTCGGCGGCGGCATCACCGGCGGCGTGCTCTCGCTCGCACTCCGCCAGCGGGGCGTCGAGGTGGTCCTCGTCGACCTGCGCCCCGAGCTCGGCGGCGTCGGCCACGGCATCACGCTCCAGGGCAACGCGCTCAAGGCGTTCAAGTCGGTCGGCATCTACGACCGGCTGGCCGAGCGCGGCTTCCCGTTCAGCCACCTGCGGCTCAAGACGGCCGACGGCCACGTGATCGCCGAGATCCCGACGCCCCCGATGGGCGGCCCCGACCTGCCCGGCACGATGGGCGCGGTCCGCGGCGACATCGCCGACATCCTGGCCGACGAGGTGGTCAAGGCCGGCGTCGACGTACGCCTCGGCACGACCATCACCGAGATCGACGACCGCGGCGACTCCGTGGTCGCGACGCTCTCCGACGGCAGCACCGAGACCGTCGACCTGGTCGTCGGCGCCGACGGCATCCGTTCCAAGGTCCGCTCGATGATCGGGATCGAGGACGAGCCGCACCAGGTCGGCATGGGCATCTGGCGCACGGTCGCCAAGCGGCCGGCCGAGATGGACTGCTCCGAGCTCTACTACGGCGGACCGAAGTACAAGGCCGGCTACACCCCGATCTCCGACGACCTCTGCTACGCGTTCCTGCTCGAGGAGAACCTCGACCGCTCGTTCGTCGGCGAGGGTCCGAACGGCGCGCTGCTCAAGGAGCGCGGCCAGGGGTACGGCGGCATCTGGGGCCAGGTCCGCGACAGCCTCGCCGACGACGCGGTCGTCAACTACCAGTGGATCGAGGCGATCTGCGTCGACTCCCCGTGGCACCGCGGCCGCATCGATCATCATCGGCGACGCCGCACACGCCTGCCCGCCGCTGATCGCGCAGGGCGCCGCGATGTGCGCCGAGGACGCGGTGGTCCTGGCCGAGATGCTGACCAGCGGCGACAAGGTCGAGGACGTGCTCCCGGCGTTCATGGAGCGCCGCTTCCCGCGCGTGAAGATGGTGCTCGACAACAGCCTCACCCTCGCCGAGTGGGAGATCCACCCGGAGACCCCGGGCGCCGACCCCGGCCGGATCATGGGCCAGACCCTGGGTGCGCTGGTCGAGCCGGCCTGATGGCTCTGCCGTTGCTGGGCGCGGCGAGCCGGGCTTCGAGGAGGCGCGGGTCGACCGCGTCTTCAACCGGCGGCTGACCGGCCGGCAGCCCGCGGCCGTCGTACGCCCGACGACCGAGGCCGAGGTGGTCGACGCCGTGCGGCTCGCGCGCGAGCGCGGCTGGCAGGTCGCGGTCCGCTCCGGCGGGCACAGCTGGGCGCAGTGGTCGGTCCGCGACGACGCGCTCGTCATCGACCTCGGACTGCCTCAAGGACCTCGTCGTACGACGAGGCGACCCAGGATCGTCTCGGCCGGACCGGCGGTCAAGGGCGGCTCCGAGCTCGGCGCCGTTCCTCGAGGCGCGCGGCCGGTTCTTCCCCGGCGGCCACTGCCCGACCGTCGGCATCGGCGGCTTCCTGCTCCAGGGCGGCCAGGGCTGGAACGCGCGCGGCTGGGGCTGGGCCGCGGAGTACGTCGAGGCGGTCGACGTCGTCACCGCCGCCGGCGAGCTGGTGCGCGCCTCGACCGACGAGAACGCCGACCTGTTCTGGGCGGCGCGCGGCGCCGGGCCCGGCTTCCCCGGCGTGGTCACCCGGTTCCACCTTCGCACGCTGCCCGCGCCCGGCCACATCGCGCCAGACCGTGCAGGCCTACGCCCTCGACGACTTCGACGAGGTGATGACCTGGCTGCACGAGACGCACGCGTCGGTCGCCGACACCGTCGAGATCGTCGCGCTCACCAAGACCGACCCGGCGATCGCGCCGGACCCGGTCCTGCTGGTCACCGGCGTGGCCCTCGTCGACACGCCGGCCGAGGCGGACGCCGCCGCTGGCGCCGTTCCGCACCTCCCCCGCGCTCGACCGGGCCCTGCTCGTCCTCGACGCCGATCCCGACCACCATCGACGAGCAGCGCAAGCGGCAGGTCGAGGACAACCCCGAGGGCCACCGCTGGGCGGTCGACAACGCCTGGCTCACCGGCTCCGCCGCCGACGTCGTCCCGGCGATGCGCCGCGCGTACACCACCCTGCCCAACGACAAGGCGTTCACGATCTGGTTCTCGATGGCACCGCTGCGGGCGCTGCCCGACATGGCGTTCTCGCTGCAGTCCGAGATCTACCTGGCGTCGTACGTCGCGTGGGAGGACGCCGGAGGACGACGAGCGCTGCACGCGCCTGGCTCGAGGGCGCGATGGCCGACCTCGAGCCGGTCACCGTCGGCCAGTACCTCGGCGACAGCGACCTCTCCCGCCGCCAGGTGCGGTTCATGTCCGACGAGGCGTGGACGCGGCTTCCAGGCAGATCCGCGCCGAGCGCGACCCGGACGGGCTGTTCGTCGGCTACCTCGCCGGCCCCGACGGCGCGACCAACCGCAACCACTGGGAGTAGTCAGGCGCCGCCGGCCAGCTCGTCCGCGACCGCGTCCAACCGCCCGAACAGCCAGCGGTGCGCGGGGTCGGAGAGCCGGTCGGCGGCGAACCAGTAGCCCTCGGCGAGCACCAGCTCGTCGAACGGCGGCTCGACGACCACCAGCCGACCCGTCGGTCGCGACGTGGATCCGCGCGAGGATCTCGGGGACGACGGCGACCATGTCGGTGCCCTCGATGACGAACGGCAGCGGCAGGAACCCGTAGACCTGCAGTGCGATCCGGCGCTCGATCCCGAGCTCGCCGAAGGCGCGGTCCACCGGCGTCAGCACGCCGGGTCCGAACGACGCCGCCGCGTGGGGCAGGGCGGCGAGGTCCTCCAGGGTGAGCCCGCCGTCGACCAGCCGCGGGTTGTCCCGATCGGCCAGCACGACCATCCGGTCCCGCCAGAACGGACGGGACTCGCCCGGGAAGCCGATGCCGAGGGGCGCGACCAGGGCGTCGTGCTCGATCAGCGCCGTCGGCGACTCCCGGACCCCGGGCCCGAGGTGCCCGATGCTGAGCCGGACGCCGGGAGCCTCCGCCTCCACCAGCCGGACCAGCGGCTCGTGCACCACCGCGATCGCGTAGTCGCTCATCGCGAGCCGGAACGTGCGCGACGACGTCGCCGGGTCGAACTCGTCCTCGAGGTGCAGCGCGGCGCCCATCAGCCGCAACGCGTGCTGCACCTCGGGCAGCAGGTCGCGCGCGAACGGCGTCAGCTCGTAGTCGCGTCCGGCCCGGGCGAGCAGCTCGTCGTCGAACCGGCGGCGCAGCCGGGCCAGGGCCGCGCTCATCGCCGGCTGGCTGAGCTCGAGCCGCTGGCCGGCCCGGGTCACGTTGCCCTCCTCCAGCAGCACCTTGAGCGGCAGCAGCAGGTTGAGGTCGGTGCCACCAAGCGCCATGACCGCAACACTAGGGCGTGTCGTCCTAGGGTGAGCGCGGTCACAGGAGGGAGGGACGCGGTGAACGAGCGGTTGCGTGAGGTCGACGCCAACCTGCTGCTGTCCCTGCACGCCCTCCTCGAGGAGCGCAACCTCACCCACGCCGGCGAGCGGATGACGATGAGCCAGCCGGCGATGAGCGGGGCGCTGGCCAGGCTGCGCAAGCACTTCGACGACGAGCTGCTGGTCCGGGTGGGTCGCGGCTTCGAGCTGACGCCCCTGGCCGAGGGGATCCGGCCGATGGTGGCCGAGGCGGTGGAGGCCGCCGAGGCGCTGCTCGGCAACCAGCGGGAGTTCGACGCCGGGAGCAGCAGCAAGCGGTTCGCGGTGAGCCTGTCGGAGTACGCCATGACGGTGCTCGCCGAGCCGCTCACCCGGCTGCTGGGCGAGCAGGCACCGGGCTGCACGGTCGCCCTGGACCCGATCGACGTCCGCTCCGACCAGTTCGAGGCCCAGCTGATGCGCCGCGACCTGATCATCGGGCCGCTCGGCTTCGAGTTCCCCGGCCGGCTGCAACCCGTCTTCACCGACGAGCTGGTCTGCCTGGTGGCCCGCGACCACCCCCGGCTCAAGGACGGCGCGCTCACCCTCGACGACCTGCAGGCGATGCCGCACGCGGTCGCCCAGTTCGCCGCTGCCGGCCAGCGCCGCCGCCCGCTGGAGGTCGAGCTCGACGCGAAGGGCATCCAGGACCGCACCGTGCTCGTGCAGGTGACCAGCCTGCTGACGCTGCCGTTCGCGGTGGCGGGCACCGACATGTGCGCGTTCGTGCCGTCCCGGCTGGCGATGCGCTGCCTCGACGTGCTCGGGCTGGCCATCGCCGAGACCCCGCTCGACCCGGTGACGATCACCGAGGCCGCGCACTGGCACCCGCGCCGCGAGAAGGACCCGGCGGTGGTGTGGTTGCGCCGGCTGCTCTACGACGTGGCGATCGCGCTGGAGGACGAGCGCGACTGAGCCTCCTCCGCACCGGATCGACGGCTGAGCGTGAAGCTGAGGGTGCAGGCAACCGCCATCACCAGCGCCGGCACCACTGCGGAGTCCTCGCCGCCCAGCCCGACGAGTGGCGAGACCAGCGCCCCGACGGCGAACGTCGTGCAGCCCAGGACCGCGCTCCCCGCGCCGGCCACCGGCCGGACCAGTGACATCGCCAGGGCCGCCGAGTTCCCCATGATCCCGCCGTTCGACGCAACCGCGAAGAAGATCGGCAGCGGCAGGGTCCAGGTCGGCGCACCGGCGACCGCGAGCACGAGGTACGCGCAGACGGCCGCGAGCTGGACGGCGATGGCGGCGCGCAGGACCTGCCTCGGCGACCACCGGTCGATCAGCCGGCTGGCGACCCAGCCGGCAGTGATCAGCCCGGTGGCGTTGATGCCGAACGCGACGCCGTACCCGATCTCGGAGAGGCCCACGACGTTCTGGTAGACGAACGGCGACGACGAGATGTAGGCCATCAGCACGGCGAAGGACAGGGCGCTCACCGCGATCTGGCTGCGGTACGCGCGGATGCCGAGAGCCTGCCGGATCCCGCCCAGCGGCGACGCCTCGCGGTGCACGGAGCGGGCCTCGGGCGGATGTGTCTCGGGCACCACCAGCAGGACGCCGAGCAGCATGGCCACACAGAGGCCGACCACCGTCCAGAGCATCCCTCGCCAGCCCACCGGATCGGCCAGCAGGCTCCCGACCAGCGGGGCCAGCACCGGCGCGACCCCACCGACGGTGATCATCAGCGTGAAGGCCTTGGCTGCGGCCCGGCCCGTGACGAGGTCGGCGATCACCGCGCGGCCGATCACCATGCCGCCGGCCCCGGCGAAGCCCTGCAGAAGCCGGCCGGCCAGGAGCACCGGGAGCGTGGGGGCGAGCGCGCACACCACCCCCGCTGCCACGCAGACCGTCGCGCTGATGACGAGGGGCCGACGACGTCCGAAGTGGTCCGACAGCGGCCCCATGACCAGCTGGCCGAGCGCCAGCCCCACCAGGAAGGCGGTGAGCGTCAGCTGCACGCCGCTGGGGCCGGCGTCGAGCGACTCTCCCATCGCCGGCAGCCCGGGCAGGTAGAGGTCGGTGGCCACCGGCGCCACCGCTCCCAGCGACGCGAGCACGACCACCAGTGGCCAGCGGATCGGCGCCCCTGGGGTCGCGGGGCTGGGCACCCGGTCAGTCAAGCAACCGATCCGGGCCGGAGGAACGAGTGATTGCCCATGCCAGTGATCGGTCCCCGCGATGGCCGCAGCTCTTGTTGGCGACGCCCTCGTGCGGCTCACTGGTGCCATGACGTGGGACGACGGATCGGCGTACCTCCAGGAGCTGGCTCCGGGCGTGTACGCCTACGTGCAGCCGGCCGGCGGCTGGATGGTCAACAACTGCGGGGTCATCACCGACGGCTCGGGCGACGCCGTCCTGGTCGACACCACCTCCACCGAGAAGCGCAACCGCGCCCTCCTCGCCGAGGTGGCCGGCGTCGCCGCCCGCGACCCCAAGATCGCCGTCAACACCCACCACCACCCCGACCACACCTACGGCAACGGCTTCCTGCCGGCGAGCACGACGATCGTCGGGCACCACCTGTGCCGCGAAGGCGTGCTGCGTGCCCAGCTCAAGGCGACCGCACGAGCTCCCGGCCGACTACGGCGACCTGGTCGTCCGGCCGCCGGACGTGACCTTCGACCAGGACGTGACGCTGCACCTCGACGAGTTCCCGGTCGAGCTGCTGGTGATGGGTCCGGCGCACTCCACCAACGACGTCGGTGTGTGGCTGCCCGAGCAGAGGGTCATGTTCGCCGGCGACCTGGCGTTCTCGGGTGGTCACCCGATCTTCCTCGAAGGCTCCCTCGAGGGCTTCCGGTCCGCGGTCCGGCAGATGCGCGACCTCGTCCCGGTGGCGCTGCTGCCCGGCCACGGCCCGGCCTGCCGTGGCGACGAGGTGGGCAAGGTCCTCGACGACCTCGAGGGCTACGTCGACTGGATCGCCGAGCTCGCGCGGGAGTCGTACGCCGCCGGTCTGACGCCGCTGGAGGCGGCGCAGAAGGCCGCCGGCGGGCCGTACGCCGACTGGCCGGAGGGTGAGCGGGTGGTGTGCAACCTGCACCGCGCCTACGTCGAGCAGAACCCCGACTACGAGTCGCCGGTCACCCTCAACATCCCGAGCCTGTGGCCAGAGATGGTCGCCCTCAACGGCGGCCCCATCGTGACCCACGCATGACGGTGCCCCGCCGGGTCGTCACCGGCCACACCCCCGACGGCGTCTCCGTCGTCCTGTCCGACGGGCCGGTGCCGGTCAGCCGCGAGCTCCCCGACGACGGCGTCGCCTTCCACGAGGTCTGGAACACCGAGGGCGCCCCGGCCCGGATCGTCGCGGTCGAGGAGACCGAGCCGACCGAACGGACGCTCGCCGTACCCCCACCGCCGCGCGGCACCAAGATCCGGATCAACGAGTTCCAGCCCGGCCACCTCGACGAGCGCGGCCTCCAGTCGCCGGTGCACCGCACCGCGTCGGTCGACTACGGGATCGTGCTCGAGGGCGAGATCACCCTGATCCTCGATGACTCCGAGGTGACCCTCGGCGCCGGCGACATCGTCGTGCAGCGCGGCACCGACCACGCCTGGGCCAACCGCGGCGACTCGGTGGCCCGGGTCGTGTTCGTGCTCGTGGACGGCGAGTTCGACGAGTCGCTCACGGCCACGCTGCCCGGAGGGCTCGACGGGCTCATGCACGCCGGCCCGCGCGACTAGAGCCCGCCACCGCGATTCGTCTGCCGCCCCCGCGGCAGATGACCAGTCAGACCGCAGACGAATCGTTCAAGGCTGTGCTCTCCCGGACCCAGCTCGCGGCTGGTGCCGTCGGGCAGCACCACCTCGGCGATGCAGCCCGTCGGGCACGGTCACTTCGACCTCGCAGCACGTCGCCGCTCGAGGCGCCACGACACGGCCGCCCGGCCGTGCGGCGTCAGGTGCTCGGTCTCGGCCGAGGTGATCCCGCCGCCCGGACGCGGTGCCACCCGGAAGCGCGTCCAGGTGGGCTCGAGCCGCTGCAGCCCCGCGACGTACCGGTGCAGGAAGGAGATCACCGCACCCTTGGAGTAGTGGTTGAGCGACTCGTGCGGCACGCCGTCGTCGTCGATGCCTTCCCAGCGCTCCCACATGGTCGTCGCGCCACGGTCGATCATCACGAGCCAGGAGGGCGCGGTGTCCTGGAGCAGCAGGTCGTAGGCGACGTCGAGGTGGCCGTGGTCGGCAAGCACGGGGAGCAGGTCGGGGGTGGCCAGGAAGCCGGTCCCGAGGTGGTTGCCGGCGGCGCGGACCGACGCCGCGAGGTCGTCGGCGGTCTGCTGGCGCAGCTCGTCGGGGACCAGCCCGAAGCGGAGTGCGCGGACCAGGTTGGCCTGCGTGTGGGGTACGACGTGGCCGCGCTCGTCGAGGTACTCCGCCCGCCAGGCGTCGGCCACGTGCCCGCTCAGCTCGGCGTAGCGGGCTGCGGCAGAGTCCTCGCCGATCAGCGCGGCGATCTGCGCGGCGTGCCGGGTGGACCAGGCGAGGAACGCGGTGGCGGTGTCCCCCTTGTCGGCCGCGACGAAGGCCGGGAAGTCGCCCGGGTCCTCGCCCGGCACCAGCCACTCGCCCCAGTGGAAGCCGGTGTCCCAGAGGTACCGGTCGTGCGGCCGCGGCTCCGGGAACCGCGCCTCCCGGTCCGGGTGGCGCGCGGTCGACGCCATCCGCTCGGCGCGATCCAGCCAGCGCACCAGCGCCGGCCACGCGTCGCGCAGGACCTGCGGGTCGCCGTACTCCTGGAACAGCTCCCACGGCACCAGCACGATCGCGTCGCCCCAGCCGGCCGAGCCGTTGAGGGTGGCCATGAAGCCGGTCCGCTCGGCGGCCGGCATCGGCGCCATGTTGCAGAGCGTGCCGTCGTCCCACTGGGTCGCCACGAGGTCGCGCAGCCACTTCCGGGAGAAGCCGTCGACGTCGTACAGGTACGACGCCGTCGGCACGAACAGCTGCCAGTCGCCGGTCCACGCCGCGCGCTCCCGGGTGGGGCAGTCGGTCGGTACGTCGCACACGTTGCCGCGGAGGCTCCAGACCGCCGCGTCGTGCAGCCGGTTGAGCCGCGCGTCGCTGCAGCGGAAGCTGCCGCGGCGCTCGAGGTCGCTGTGCACGACGACCCCGGTCACGTCCTGAGCGGTCAACGGGCCGGGGTGGCCCTCGATCCGGACGTACTGGAAGCCGTGCGTCGTGAACCGTGGCTCGAACGCGTCGCCGTCGACGCCCGCCGACACCACTCGGTCGACCATGCCGGCCGGCAGCGGCTCCGGCAGGAACGGCAGGTCAGGCTTCAGGTGGTCGGTGGTCACGTCGCCGTCCCGGCCGAGCCACTCGGCGTGCGTCAGCACGAGCTCGGTGCCGGCCGGGCCGAGGTCGGCGAGCCGGACCCGGCCGTTGATGTTCTGGCCGAGGTCGACCACGTGGACCCCGGGCCGCAGCTCGGTCACCGACACCGGCCGCAGCTCCTCGACGGCTCGCACCGCCGGCGCGGGTGACGTGGTGAGCGTGTCGAACCCGTGGTCGACCACGCGGACCGGCTTCCACTCCCCCGGCTCCAGCAGCCGGCGATCCTCGTGCTGGCCGGCGATCAGGTCGGCGACGGTGATGTGGCTGGTCGTCCACTGCCACGTGTCGGAGGTGCCGACGACCGTGACCGAGCCGTCCTCGTGCTCCACCTCGACCTGGGCCAGGAACGCGGTCTCGCTACCCCACTGGTCGTGGGCCCGGCCGACGCCGACCTGGCCGCGGTACCAGCCGTCGGCGAGCAGCGCGTCCAGGGTGTTGTCGCCCTCGCGGAGGAGGTGGGTGACGTCGTAGGACTGGACCTGGGTGTGGTGCTGGTACTCGGTGAAGCCGGGAGTCAGCTCCTCGTCGCCGACGCGTACGCCGTTCAGCTCGGCCTCGTAGATCCCGTGCGCCGTCGCGAACAGCGTGGCGCGGCGTACCGGCCCGTCGATGCCGAGCTCGCCGCGCAGCCGGTACGCCGGACGCCGGCCCGGGGGCGTTGGCTCGGCGGTGGGCGACACCCAGGTGGCACGCCAGGACGACGGGAGTGCTGACACCCGGTCAGCCAACCAACAGCGCGCCCCGGCCGGAACAGGGACCTGGGCAATGGCAGGGATCGACGGCGTCGATGCCCAACGAAGGCCGACACGCGGTCTACTACTTTCATGCACGAGGAGCGGACCCAGGTCGCGATCGTCGGCGCCGGGCCGGCCGGGATGCTGCTGGCCCACCTGCTCGACCGCGAGGGCATCGAGTCGGTGGTGGTCGAGACCCGGACGGAGGAGTACGTCGCGTCGCGGATCCGCGCCGGCATCCTCGAGCAGTCGACCGTGGACCTGCTGCGCGAGATCGGGCTGGCCGACCGGCTGGAGCGCGAGGGCGACGAGCATCGCGGCATCCACCTGCAGTGGACCGACCGAGGGCACAGCGAGCGCCACCACGTCGACTTCGTCGACCTGACCGGTCGCTCGGTGTGGGTCTACGGCCAGACCGAGGTGCAGAAGGACCTGGTCGCGGCGGCCCGCGACCGCGGGCAGGTCGTGCACTACGAGGTCGCGGAGACCGCGCTGCACGACCTGGAGACCGACGAGCCGTCGCTCACCTTCACCAGGGACGGTGAGGAGGTGCGGCTGCGGGCCGAGGTCGTGGTCGGCTGCGACGGGTCGTTCGGGCCCTCGCGCGGCGCCGTACCGGACCCGACAGACGTGGGAGCGGACCTATCCCTACTCCTGGCTCGGCATCCTCGCCGACGTCGCCCCCTCGACCGACGAGCTGATCTACGCCTGGCACCCGGAGGGGTTCGCGCTGCACTCGATGCGGTCCTCGACGGTGTCGCGGTTCTACCTCCAGGTCCCCAACGACACCTCGCTCGACGACTGGTCCGACGACCGGATCTGGGACGGGCTGGCCACGCGGTTCGACCTGGACGGGTGGACGCTGCAGACCGGACCGATCACCGACCGGTCGGTGCTGCCGATGCGGTCGTTCGTCCAGACACCGATGCGGCACGGCCGGCTGTTCCTGGCCGGCGACGCCGCGCACATCGTCCCGCCCACCGGCGCCAAGGGGCTCAACCTCGCCGTCGCCGACGTCGCCCTCCTCGCCCCCGCGCTGGTCGCGTGGCTGCGCAAGGACGACGCCTCGCTCGCCGACGCCTACGCCGACACCGCGGTCCGCCGGGTCTGGCGCTGCACCCACTTCTCCTGGTGGATGACCACGATGCTGCACGCCACCGGCGACCCCTTCGACGAGCAGCTCCAGCTCTCCCAGCTCCGGTGGGTCACCTCCAGCGAAGCGGGCGCGACCGGTCTCGCCGAGAACTACGCGGGGTTGCCGATCGGGTTCTGAGAGTGCGCTGCTTCGTCGCGGAGGATCTGTCGCGCTAGCGCGAGCACGTCATCGGGAAACACCTGACCGAGCTCGTCGGCTCGGTGAACGATCGCCCGAGCACCGATGAAGCGGGCCAGGCGAGCGCCCCGTTCCTGGTCACTGTCCATGTCGAACACCTCCGCTCGGCCCGTCACCCATCGTAGTCGCCATCTGGCGAGTGACCGCGATGGACAGCGCGGCGTTGACGAACCGACGTTGCTCGTCCTCCGCCATGCCGGAGTTGCCCAGTTCCTCGAGTTCGGCCATGCCTAGCGCACCGCGCCAACGATCGGCGTCGACGGCGTGATCGGCTGCCCACCGCAGGTTCCGCATGGTCTCCTCGCGTCGCGATCGGCTTTCGAGCTCTTTGGCCGCGCGTCGGTTGAGCAACACTCCGACGAGGGCACCTGCGAACGCGAGCAGCGGGGTTCCCACGGCCAGCCACACGGTCATGCACCGAAAGTAGAACGCGCGCGATGCGATGCGCGTTCGTCCTCCACAGACCCGGCTCGTGACCCAGCCACAGTCGCCGTACGGTTCCGGTCGATGCGCCGCCTGTCCGGACGGCTACCTGGTCAAGCGAACTCGCTCGTCGAGCTCGAAGTCGGCTGCGCGCGCCGGTGCGGCACCTAGGGTCGGAGACGTGGAGGGCGCCCGGATCGTCGCGAGGCTGGCGATGAGCCTCGACGGCTACATCGCGGACGCCGACGGCGGGTACGACTGGATCCGGCCCGACGTCGACGACCGGCTCGACACGGCGCACCAGATCCCGTTCGACGAGTTCCTCGCCGACGTGGATCTCGTCGTGATGGGCCGGCACTGCTACGACGAGGGCGCCGCCGCGGACTACCCCGACAAGGAGGTGCTCGTCGCGACCTCACACCCACCCGGGGAGGCCGCGCAGCACGTTCGGTTCGCGGGCCGTGACGTGGTGGACGTCGTACGCCGCGAGGTGGAGCAGGGCCGAACCGCGTTCCTGTTCGGCGGCGGTCTCCTCATCGACGCGTTCTTGAGGGCGGAAGCCGTCGACGAGCTGGTCGTCGGCGTGGTGCCGGTCCTGCTCGGGGCCGGGCGTCGGCTCTTCCCGGGTACCTACCCGACCCAGGAGCTGACCCTGCGCGACTACTCGATCGTCTCGGGCAAGGTGCGGCTCGAGTACGTCAGGAGGCGACCGTGAGCGAGGTCTGGGACGCCGAGGCGGCGACGTTCGACGACGAGCCCGACCACGGTCTTCGTGACCCCGCCACGCGCGCCGCCTGGCTCGAGGTCTTGACCGCGCACCTGCCCGGGCCACCCGCGCGGATCGCCGACCTCGGCTGCGGGACCGGGACGCTGAGCGTCCTGCTGGCCGACGCCGGGTACGCCGTCGACGGCGTCGACTTCTCGCCCGAGATGGTCACCCGGGCCAGAGCCAAGGCGGCCGGACGGGACGGGGTCACGTTCACGGTGGCCGACGCGAGCGAGCCTCCGCTCGAGCCCGCGGCGTACGACGCGGTGCTCAGCCGCCACGTGCTCTGGGCACTGCCCGACCAGCCCGCGGCGCTCGAGCGTTGGATCGGCCTTCTCGGTCCGCGCGGCCGGCTGGTGCTGGTCGAGGGCTTCTGGCACACGGGCACCGGGCTCACCTCCGCTCAGACCGAGGCCCTGCTGAGGCGAGCCGGGCGGGAGCCTTCGACGTACCCCCTCGACGACCCCGTCCTCTGGGGCGGCCCGATCCGTGACGAGCGCTACCTGGTCGTGGGCTAGGGCTGAGCGACCTCGACGATCACGTTCGTCGCCTTCACCACCGCGGTCGCCGACCTGCCCACCTCGAGCCCCAGCTCGTCGGCGGCGTCCCGGCTCATCAGCGACACGATCCGGTAGTCGCCACAGGCGAGCTCGACCTGCGCCATCACGCCGTCGCGCTTGACCGCGACCACGATCCCGGTCAGCCGGTTCCTCGCGCTCGAGGTGGCGGACGACCCGGCCAGCGAGGCGATCAGCGGCGCCAGGTCGTCGGCGGCCAGCACCCGCTGGTTGTGCTGACGCTCGAAGGTGACCCGGCCCTCGGCCTCCCAGCGCCGCAGCGTGTCGACGCTGACGCCGACTGCTTGGGCCACCTCACCGATGCGCAGATACTCCGCCACGGGCGCAGTTTAGTGTTCCGTCCCGGAAGTCGTTGCACGGTTGGCGTGTGCAGGGCGCGTGCATCGCAAGGCGCCGGAACGACGCCGAACTTGGCCGTCCAGCGAGTGACGGCAACGCCGCGAGGTGCGTGTCATGGGCGCGCGAAGCGCGCGAGGACTTCCGGGACGGGATACTAAGTTCGACCCCGTGCCGGAACCGCTGATAGCACTTCTCTGCGGTTTCGTGATCGCGCTGGTGACCACGCCGGTCGGCGTCTCCGGGGCCGTGTTCCTCCTGCCGGTCCAGCTCGACCTGCTGAAGGTCCCGAACCCCTCGGTCACGCCCACCAACCTGCTCTACAACGTGGTGGCGGGACCGGGCGCACTGCTCCGCCACCGCGCAAGACTTCGCAGCTCGCTGGTCGGTCGACTGCTGTGCGGCACCGTGCCGGGCGTGGTCGTCGGCGCGTGCGTCCGGGTCTGGCTGGTCCCCGATGCACGGGCGTTCCGGCTGGTCGCCGCCGTCGTGCTCCTCGCGCTGGGCAGCTGGCTGGTGGTTCGGACGATCCGGCAGGGCGCCGAGACGAGCGCCGCCCCGGCACCGGGCACCCCCGCCCTGGTCGCGTTGTCGTTCGCGGTCGGCATCCTCGGCGGCGTGTACGGCATCGGTGGCGGCTCGATCCTGGCGCCGATCCTTGTCGGCCGGGGGATGCGGGTCGCCGACGTCGCGCCGGCAGCGCTCGCCTCGACGTTCGTGACGTCCGTGGCAGGCGCCATCACCTTCGCGGTCATCGCGCAGGGCGTCGACGGCTCGATCGAGCCTGACTGGCCGATCGGCCTGGCCGCCGGTGTCGGCGGGCTGGCGGGCGGCTACCTGGGTGCCCGCTGGTCGCACCTGGCGCCCGAACGCGCGCTGCGACTTCTGCTCGGCGCGGTGGCCATCGCAGTGGCGGTGATCTACGTCGTGCTGGCCCTGCGCTGACTCAGCGCGCGTAGACCGAGACCTCGGTGGCCTTCACGAGAAACGTCACCCGGAGCCCCGCGTCCAGTGACAGGTCGGCCGCCGCCTGCACGGTGACGTCCGCGTGCAAGGAGCCGGCGTGCACCCGGATCAGGTCCGCCAGCGGCTCGATCTCCGTGATCGTCACGAGGAACGAGTTGCGCGGGCTGCCCTCGACACGATCCCGGAAGACGGCGACGGCGGAGGGCCGGAACGTCGCGATCGCGCTTGCCTCCGGTGCCGGAGCCTCGCCGACGACGAGCCCGTGCACCCGCACACCGTCGGGCGTCTCGACGCAGTCGTCGCGCCAGGTGCCGGCCACCAGGTTCAGGCCGGCCAGCCGCGCGGCGAACGGTGAGCGAGGCCGCGAGAGCACTTCCGACGACGCCCCCTGTTCGACCACCTTCCCGTCCGACAGGACCACCACCCGGTCCGCGAGCAGCAGCGCGTCGAGCGGGTCATGGGTGACGAACACGACCGTCCGGTCGGCGAGCACGCGCCGGAGCGTCTGCCGCAGCGCGGGCAGCACGGCGACGTCGAGCGCAGCCATCGGCTCGTCGAGCAGGAGCAGGGCCGGGTCGGCGGCAAGAGCCCGGGCCACCGCGACTCGCTGGGCCTGGCCGCCCGAGAGCTGACCCGGTCGGCGCCGGGAGAGCTCTCCCACTCCGACCTCGTCCAGCCAGTGCTGGGCGTCCCGCCGGGCCGTCGCGTGCGGCGTACCGGTGCTCCGTGGCCCGAACGCGACGTTCTCCAGGGCGTCGAGGTGAGGGAAGAGCAGCGGCTCCTGCCCCAGCAGCGCGGTACGCCGGGCGTGCGGGGGCACGCGGAGGTCCGGCCGGCCCGGCCCGACGTCGGTCAGCACCCGGCCGTCGAGCTCGACCCGGCCCGACTGTGGCACCACGAGTCCAGCAACGACGCCGAGCGCGGTGGACTTGCCCGACCCGTTGGGGCCGAGCAGCGCCAGGGTCTCCCCGGCCGCGGCCTCGACGGCAAGGTCGACGTTCCGCTCGGGAAGCACGCAGTGCATCGAGAACGTCACAGCACGCTCCGGCTCTGCCGGGCCAACCCGATCACCAGCACCGCGACGATGACCAGGACCAGAGCCAGCGCGACCGCGGCGTCGGGATCGGTCTCGCGCTGGAGGTAGATCTCCAACGGCAGCGTGCGGGTCCGGCCCTGGAGGCTGCCCGCGAAGGTGATCGTCGCGCCGAACTCGCCCAGCGCTCGCGCAAACGCCAGCACCGCGCCGGAGATCAGCCCGGGCAGTACCAGCGGGATCGTGATCCGGCGGAACACCGTCGTCGGCCCGGCGCCGAGCGACGCCGCCACGACCTCGTAGCGCTGACCCGCGGTGCGCAGCGCCCCCTCCAGCGACACCACGAGGAACGGCATCGCCACGAACGTCTGCGCCATCACCACCGCGATCGTCGAGAACGCGATCTGGATCCCGAGTGCGTCGAGCTCCGAGCCCAGCAGGCCGCGCCGGCCGAACGTGTAGAGCAGCGCCAGTCCGCCCACGACCGGTGGCAGCACCAGGGGCAGCAGCACCAGCGAACGCAGCACTCCCAGACCGGGGAAGTCACGGCGCGCCAGGATCAGAGCCATCGGCACTCCGAACACGATGCACAGCGCGGTGCTCGCGGTGGAGGTCTTCAGGCTGAGCCAGAACGCCGCGCGCGAGTCCTCCGACGTGATCAGCGAGCCGAAGTGGCTCCAGTCGACCTTGGCCACGATCGCGACGAGCGGGAGCAGCACGAACGCCGCCCCGACGAACGCCGGGACGTACACCCATCGAGGCAGCCCGACGGGTTGCTGCTGGGTGACCGGCCGAGCCCGGTCCCGGCTGATGTCATGGCTGGGCGAAGCCGGCCTCCTCGAGGATGCCCTGCCCGGTGTCGCTGAGCACGAGGTCCACGAAGTCCTGCGCCAGGTCGCCGTTCTTCGAGTCCTTGAGCGCCACGATCGGGTAGGTGTTCACGATGTCGCTGGACTCGGGGAACGGTACGCCGTGCACGGCGTCGCCCGCCGCAGTCACGTCCGTGACGTAGACGAGCCCGGCGTCCGCCTCGCCGGAGGTCACCTTGGCGAGCACGTCGGTGACCGACTGCTCCTCGCTCACCGGGCTCAGGGTCACGCCCGTGGCGTCCTCCGCCTTCACGGTCGCGGCGCCGCACGGCACCTCCGGGGCACACACCACGACGTTGACGCCGTCCTTGGCCAGATCGGCGAACGACGCGATCCCGGCCGGGTTGTCCGGCGGCGTGACGATCTCGAGGGTGTTGGACGCGAAGTTCTGGGGGTCGTCGGCCTGGAGGTCGTCGCCGGTCAGCTTCTCCATGTTGGCCTCGTCGGCGGAGGCGAACACGTCCGCCGGGGCGCCCTCCTGGAGCTGCGAGACCAGGTCGGACGAGCCGCCGAAGCTGAACTCGACGGTCACCCCGTCGTGCTCCTTCTCGAACTCCGCGCTGATCGCCTCGAAGGTCTTCGTGAGCGAGGCCGCGGCGTACACGGTCAGGGTGGTGTCGCCGCCGCCACCATCGCCACCGCTGGAGTCGTCGTCCCCGCATGCGGTGGCCGCGGCGAGCAGGAGCAGGATGGTGCCGCCGAGGGCGACCAGGCGTCGCGTCATGGCAGGCATCGAACCACATAACCTAGGCAATACCTAGGTGAATCTCAGGAGGCAGCCGTGCCCGAGTCCAGCACCGTGCGTGACCACCTGGCCAACGAACGCACCCAGCTCGCCTGGCTCCGCACCAGCGCCAACGTCGTCGTGGTCGGGCTCGCGGTCGCCCGGTTCGCCGACGGCGGCGAGGTGACCACCGCCAGCCTGGTCGCGGGCGGGGTGCTGATCCTGACCGGTGCCGTCGGTGTCGGCTACGGCACGCTCCGCTACCGCCGCGCGGCCGCCGCCATCCACCGGGGCGACACCGAGGGGATCAGCGGCAGCCTGGGGCCCACCGTGGCGGCGGCGGTGCTGCTGGTGGCCGTGCTCGTCTCGACCGTCGTGCTGCTGGCCACCGCCTGACTCCGCTTCTGGGATGCTGGTTGCCGCATGCAACCATCACTCCTGAGCCGCCTGCGTGGCCGCCGCGAGATCACCTTCGCCGTGCTCGCCGTGGCCGCGTCGTCGTTCGCGCTGCTGCAGTCGCTGATCGTGCCGGTCCTGGCCACCATCCAGGTCGAGTTCCACACCTCGCAGACGACGGTCACCTGGGTGCTCACTGCCTACCTGCTCTCCGCCTCGATCTGCACCCCGCTGCTCGGCCGGATCGGTGACGTCGTCGGCAAGGTCCGGATGCTGGTGATCGCCCTGGCCGTGCTCTCCCTCGGATCCCTGGCCGCGGCGCTCGCGCCGAGCATCGGCTGGCTGATCGCCGCGCGGGTGCTCCAGGGAGTGGGCGGCGGGGTGCTGCCGCTGTCCTTCGGGATCATCCGCGACGAGTTCCGCAAGGGCATGACGACGGCGCTGAGCGTGATCGCGTCGCTGACCGCGGTCGGGTTCGGCGTCGGCATCGTCGTGGCCGGTCCGATCGTCGACTCGCTGGGCTACCAGGGGCTGTTCTGGCTCCCGATGGTGGTCACCCTGCTCGCGGCCGCGGCGGCGCTGCTGTTCGTGCCCGAGTCGCCGGTGCGTACGCCCGCCCGCCTGCCCGTCGTCCCCGCCCTCCTGTTGGCAGGGTGGCTGGTCGCGCTGCTGATCGGCCTGAGCGAGGGCAACGACTGGGGCTGGACCTCGCCCGCCGTCCTCGGCCTGTTCGCGATCGCCGCCGTGCTGGCCGCCGCCTGGGTCGCGGTCGAGCTCCGCGTGCCGGTCCCCATGATCGACATGCACATGATGCGGCGCCGCGGCGTGTGGACCTCCAACGTGGTCGCCGGCTGCGTCGGCTTCGGCATGTTCGCGTCGTTCGGGTTCCTGCCCCAGCTGCTGCAGACCCCGCCCGAGGCCGGCTACGGCTTCGGGGCCTCGATCACCGAGTCGGGCCGGCTGCTGCTGCCCTCGGCCGTGGCCAGCTTCCTGGTCGGGTTCGCCACCGCGAGCCTGATTCGCCGGCTCGGCGTCCGCGCGGTCATCACCACGGGGCTGCTCCTGACCGGCGCGGCGTTCGTGAGCGTCGGCCTGTTCCACGACCAGACCTGGCAGCTGTACGCCGCCACGACGGTCCAGGGCGTCGGCTCCGGCCTGGTCTTCTCGAGCCTGGCCGGCGTGGTGGTCGCCGCGGTGCCGGCCGAGCAGACCGGTGTCGCGAGCGGGATGAACGCGAACATCCGCACCATCGGCGGCTCGATCGGCGCTGCCGTCATGGCCGGGATCATCACCGCGCACCACGGCGTGGGCGGCTTCCCGGCCGAGCGTGGCTACACCATCGGCTTCGTGTTGCTGGGCCTGGTCATGGCACTGGCGTCGCTCGCGGCGCTGCGGATCCCCTCAACCCACGTGCAGCCCACCTCCGGCCACCTCGCCGATGCCGCGGACGGCGAGCTGGGGCTGGTCCCGGCCGCGGGCGCGGTGCCGCCCCGGGGCTGACAGCGCGCTGGGCCAGCCCGCGGACTGGACTCCGGAACAACCCCGGCTTGCGGTGCGCTGCATCGTCATGGAGACGGAGCAGGCACTGCAGGCGGCGCGCGACACCCACCAGTCCGATCCTGGTCACCCTCAGGTCGGACGGGAAGCCGCAGCTCTCCAACGTCCTGCACTACGTCGGCGAGGACGGCGTCGTCCGGGTGTCGACCACCGCGGACCGCGCGAAGTACGCCAACCTGCGCCGCCAACCGTGGGCGGCCCTCCACGTCGACGGCTCGAGCTTCTGGAGCTACGCCGTCCTCGAGTGCGACGTGGCCCTGTCACAGGTCGCCGCCGACCCGGACGACGCCACTGTGCAGGAGCTGGTCGACTACTACCGCGCCATCAGCGGGGAGCACGACGACTGGGACGCCTACCGGGCCGCGATGGTGAGCGAGCGGCGGCTCGTCGTCCGGCTCACGCCCACCCGCGCGTACGGCGCGCTGCGCTAGGCGCGACTAGAGGTAGAGCCCCGTGGACTCGCCGTCGCCCTCGAGCCGCTCGGCGGCGATGGCGTGCACGTCGCGCTCGCGCATCAGCACGTAGGTCTCGCCGTTCACCTCGACCTCGGCCTTGTCGTCGGGGTCGAAGAGAACCTTGTCGCCCATCTCGACACTGCGCGAGTGCGGGCCGACCGCGACCACCCGCGACCAGGCCAGTCGACGGGCGCCCATCGCGGCGGTCGCCGGGATGACGATGCCGCCGGAGGAACGCCGCTCCCCCGCCTCCCGGTCCACCTCGACCAGGATCCGGTCGTGGAGCATGCGGATGGGGGTCTTGTCGGTTATCGCGAAACCTTCCGGATCAGGGCGAAGAGCGCGATCGTGCCGATGACGCCCGCGGCGACCTTGAGGATGTTCTCGGTGCGAGGCTCACCGGTGGCGGCATCGACGAAGAACCCCTTCACCTGCGCGACCTGGCGCCCGACGATGGTGCGGGGGTTCGTGCGGTAGATCAGCTCGTCGATGGTGCCCGCGAGCCGCTCTCTGGTCTCCTCGATGTCGCGCGCGAGCTCCGAGGGACCCTCAACCGCCTCGCCATTGGCCACGATCGGGAGGCTATCAACCGACGGTGGGCGGCGGGCCAGGGCGTTCCTCCTGACCCACGGGCGTCGCGAGCGTCGCATCCACGGGATGCTCCGCAAGGCGCCGGAGCGAAGTCGCTGTAGGCCCATCTACGAGCGACGGCAACGCCGCGGAGCGCCCGTGGGGCGGCGCGTAGCAGGCCGTGGCTCAGGAGGGACGCCCTGCGGTTCGGGGGTCGAACCCGAACGGCAGCTCCAGCCGGTGCGCTCGCATGAGGGTGTCGTCGGTCAGCACGTCGTACGTCGAGCCGTCGGCCACCACGTAGCCGTCGCTCAGCACCACCGAGCGCGGGCAGAGCTCGAGGGCGTACGGCAGGTCGTGGGTCACCATCAGGACGGTCACGTCGAGCGAGCGCAGGATGTCGGCGAGCTCGCGGCGCGAGGCCGGGTCGAGGTTCGACGACGGCTCGTCGAGGACCAGGATCTCGGGCTCCATCGCGAGCACGGTCGCCACGGCGACCCGGCGGCGCTGGCCGAAGGAGAGGTGGTGCGGCGGGCGGTCGGCGTACTCCGCCATGCCGACCTGCTCCAGCGCGCGCTGGACGCACGCCTCGAGCTCGTCGCCCTTGAGCCCGAGGTTGGCCGGGCCGAAGCCGACGTCCTGGCGGACGGTGCCCATGAACAGCTGGTCGTCGGGATCCTGGAACACGATGCCGACCCGGCGCCGGATCTCGGGGATGTTGTCCTTGGTGACCGGCAGCCCGCTCACCGTGACGTTCCCGGCACCGGCGGCGAGGATGCCGTTGAGGTGCAGCACCAGCGTGGTCTTGCCGGCTCCGTTGGGGCCGAGCAGGGCGACCCGCTCGCCGCGGTGGACGTGCAGGTCCACGCCGAACAGCGCCTGGTGGCCGTCGGGGTAGGCGAAGGCGAGCCCGCGCACCTCGAGGACGGGGGTCACGGGCTGCTCACTGTCCGGGCATCCTGCCGGTGTAGCCCCGGCTGAGCATGGCGAGGTGGACGCGTTCGCCGCGCTCGTACGAACGGATGAACAGGGCTCCCGCGGACCTGGCCAGCACCGGCCAGTGGCGGGGGTTCCTGGCCGTGAAGCCGCGGGACTCGCGGGCCACCTTCATCCGCTGCATCTCGGTGGTGACCACGTCGAGGTAGCGGACCATGAAGCCCATGATCTGGACCAGCAGGTGGGGCAGGCGCAGCCGCTCGAGTCCGGCCAGCAGCTCCTGCGGCTCGGTGGTCGCGGCCAGGGTGAGGCTGGCGAGGACACCCAGGGTGCCCTTGGCGAGCAGTCCCCACGCGGACAGCAGCCCGGACTCGCTGAGCGAGAGGCCGAGGACCTCGACCTGCGGGCCCTGGGCGACGAACGGCAGCAGCACCGCGAAGAGCACGAACGGGATCTCGACGACCATTCGCTTGAGGATGTAGGTCGGCGGCACCTTCGAGATCGCGATCACGAGCGCGATCACTGCGAGGTAGACGGCGTACGCCGCGAACCAGTCCTTCGGCGTGGCGACCACGACCAGCACGAAGCCGACGCAGCGCCAGCAGCTTCAGGTGGGCCGGGGCGCGGTGCACCGGCGAGTGGCCGTGGAAGTGCAGCTTGTGGCCGTGCGGGCCGCCCACTACTCGGCTCTGCTCTCGTCGGCTCCTCATCGGGTTGACGCCGGCGAACGGCGTAGGTCACCCCGCCGGCCAGGCCCAGCACGACGAGGACGCCGAGGACCCCGGTCAGGCTGCCGTAGCCGCCCAGCACGCTGTCGTGGGTCTTCCCGGACTGGGCGAAGCCGTGGTCCTCGGAGACCTTGGTCAGCCCGTCGGGATCGCCGCTGGCGAAGCGGCTGACCACGCCGGCCAGGAGCAGGGCGAGGAGCAGGACGGCACCGGCGACGACCTTGGTGCTCGCGCGCCACGCCTTTCCGGGGTCCCCGCGGCGTTGTTCGGTGGAGGAGCGAAGCGGGGGGACGAAGAACGTCGTGGGGTGGATTTCATGCGGCGGCTTCTCGGCGGCGGTGCGGACGACGAGCTCGCGCTTCTCGAGCACCGGGCGGGCGCCGTACACGAGGTCGGGCCGGACTGCGACGATGCTGGCGACCGCGAGGGCGGTGATCGCCGCTTCGCCGATGCCGATCAGCACGTGCACGCCCACCATCGCGGTAGCCAGGTGGTCGAGCGGAGAGGTCGGCGGTGCCGCCGATGGCGTAGAGGAACACGAAGCCCAGCGCCGCGACCGGCACGGAGACCAGCGCCGCGATCCCGGCCGACGGCGCCACCATCGAGAGCCGCTTGGGGAGCACCGCCTGGAGCGTCTTGAAGACCGTCCAGCCGACCACGACGGTGATCACGCCCATCAGGTCGATGTTGGTGCCGAGGGCGGTGATGCCGCCGTCGGCGAAGAGCAGGCACTGCACGAGGAAGACCGTCGCTCATGCAGAGCAGCCCGGTGTACGGGCCGACGAGGATCGCGGCGAGGGCCCCACCGAGCAGGTGACCGCTGGTGCCGGACGCGACCGGGAAGTTGAGCATCTGGGTGGCGAAGACGAACGCCGCGACGAGTCCGGCCAGCGGCGCCGTACGGTCGTCCAGCTCGCGCCGGGCGCCCCTCAGCGCCACCCCCACGGCGGCGGCCGCGACCACGCCGGTCCCGATCGGACGTCGGTGCGTCCAGGAACCCGTCGGGTACGTGCATCCGCTGCCTCCTCGGGGCTGGGTCTAGGTTGGGAGCATCAATCGCAAGTGACGCTTACCCTACGTTGTTGCAAGTCATTCGCAACAGCGACCTCATCGGATTTGGACAGGACCTGATCTCGTGACCGACCGGCTCTCACCTGGCGACAGTGCGCCCGACTTCACGCTCACCGACGACACCGGCGACTCCGTGTCCCTGAAGGACCTGCGCGGCCAGAAGGTGATCGTCTACTTCTATCCCTCGGCGATGACCCCCGGCTGCACCACGCAGGCCTGCGACTTCACCGACAACCTGGCCTCGCTGAAGGCGGCGGGCTACGAGGTGGTCGGTATCTCGAAGGACAAGCCCGAGAAGCTCGCCAAGTTCCGGGAGCGCGACTCGCTGACGATCACGCTGCTCTCCGACCCCGACCTGTCGGTACTGAAGGCCTGGGGCGCGTACGGCCTCAAGAAGCTGTACGGCAAGGAGGTCGAGGGCGTGATCCGCTCGACGTTCGTGGTCGACGAGAAGGGCAAGATCGAGCTGGCCCAGTACAACGTCAAGGCCACCGGCCACGTGGCGAAGCTGCGCAAGGACCTCGGACTTGCCGCCTGAGCCCTGGACGGCCACCTACCTCGAGGCGGCCGGCTCGTTCGTCGACCTGGTCGCCTCGCTCCCCTCTCCTCTCTCCGGTCCCGGCCTGGGTGAGTGGGACCTCCGCGCCCTCGTCGGGCACACCGCGCGGTCGCTGGTGACCGTCTCGGAGTACCTGCGCAAGCCCGCGCCCTCGGTCGACGTCGAGACCGCTACCGACTACGTCGCCGGCCTCGCCGCGGTCTCATCAGATCCCGGCATCGCCCGCCGTGGCGTCGAAGCCGGCGAGCTGCTCGGCGACGACCCGGAGGGTGCGGTCCGGCTCCTGCTCGACGCCGTGCGAGACGACCTGTCCCACGCCGACCCAGACCAGGTGATCACGACGTACGCGGGCGGCATGCGGCTGCGCGACTACCTGCCCACCCGCAGCTTCGAGCTCGTCGTCCACGGCCTGGACATCGCCGCCGCCGTCCCGATCCGCTGGACTCCCCCGGCCGCGGCGCTCGCGGAGGCGGTCGCCGTGGCCTCGGAGGTCGCCGTACGCCGCGGCGAGGGCGCCATCCTGCTGCGGCTCATCACCGGCCGCGAGCCCGGCGGCCTGTCGATCGTCTAGCGTTCCGGTGTTCGCGCGCCCGTAGCCCAATTGGTAGAGGCAACAGGTTTAGGTCCTGTCCAGTGAGAGTTCGAGTCTCTCCGGGCGCACCCGGTCGTCATTCCTCGCGCAGCCGCGGCGGGGTGGCGAGCTCGGGCTTGATCCCGGTCTTGTCGGCGTAGAAGGCGCGGATCCGGTCCATGTCCGCACCGACGTCGTCGGTCGTCATGAACGTCGGCCCCCACCCCACCGTCCGGGAGGGCGCGTCGAGGAAGGCCAGGGTGATCGGGATGCCGGTCTGCCGCGAGATGCGGTGGAAGCCGGACTTCCAGTACTCACCCTTGCTGCGGGTGCCCTCGGCCGCGATGCCGAGCAGGAAGGTCTCGTCGGTCTTCGCGTCCGCCAGCAGCTCCTTGATCGTCGCGCCCGGATTGTCGCGATCCAGCTCGACGGCTCCGGTCCAACGCAAGAAGGGGGCGAGCGGGCCGCGGAAGAACGACTCCTTGACGAGCAGGCGGATCTGCACGTTGCTGTCCCAGGCCAGGAACATCGTCAGCACCCAGTCCCAGTTCGAGGTGTGCGGCGCGCCCACGAGGATGCCGCGCGACGGCACCGTGCCGACCGTGTGCCAGCGCGACAGCCGCAGCCCCAGGCGGGCCAGGTTGCGGCGGAGGAAGAACTTGCGGCCCATCGCGCGAACCTAGCCGGCCCTAGAGTCCCGCCATGGACTCCGCGTTGACGACGGTCGGACTGCCGATCGCGCTCGGGATCATCATGTTCGGTCTCGGGCTCTCGCTGACGCCGGAGGACTTCCGGCGGGTGGCCCGGCACCCGCGGGCGGTCGCGGTCGCGCTGGCCTGCCAGCTCGTGCTGCTTCCCGCGATCTGCTTCGGGCTGGTCAAGCTGTTCGACCTGCCGCCGCTGCTGGCCGTCGGAATGTTGCTGCTGGCCGCATCGCCGGGCGGGACCAGCGCGAACCTGTTCAGCCATCTCTTCCGGGGCGACGTCGCGCTCAACGTCACACTCACCGCGGTGAACTCGGTGATCGCGATCGTGACCCTGCCGCTGATCACCAACCTCGCGATCGCGCACTACGACCTCGACGACAGCGTGAGCCTGCCGTTCAGCAAGGTGGTCGAGGTCTTCGCCATCGTCCTGATCCCGGTCGGGATCGGCATGCTGGTGCGCGCCACCGCGAGCGGCTGGGCGCAGCGCATGGACAGGCCGGTGCGGATCGGCTCGGCAGCGATCCTGGCGGTGCTGGTCCTCGGGATCCTGCTGGACCAGCGCGAGAACGTCAGCGACTACCTCGCGGACGTGGGCCTGGTGGCCGCGGTCTTCTGCGCGATCAGCCTGGTCACCGGGTACGTCGTCCCGCGCGCCGCCGGCGTCCGCGACGACCAGGCCATCGCCTCGTCCATGGAGATCGGCGTCCACAACGCCACTCTCGCGATCTTCGTCGCGGTCGAGGTGCTCGACTCGACCGAGATCTCGGTGCCGGCGGCGGTCTACTCGATCTTCATGTTCGTGTTCGCCACGCTGTGGGGCGCGCTGATCAGCCGCCAGATCCGAGCGACCGGGCCACGAGCGGCGCCAGCCGCTCTGAGCGCCTTGCCGCGGTGGCTGATCGCGTCCTTCTCCTCGATCGAGAGCTCGGCGGTGGTCGGCCGGGGTGGTCGTCGGCGACGAAGAGCACGTCGTAGCCGAAGCCGCCGCTGCCGCGGGTCTCGCGGATGATCCGGCCGTCCATCCGGCCCTCGACGACCAGCTCGTCGACGCCGGGTGCGCAGAAGGCGACCGCGCAGGTGAAGTGGGCGCCGCGGCGGTCGTCGGGGACGTCCTCGAGCTGGGCCAGCAACAGCGAGTTGTTGCGGTCGTCCGACTTGGGCGGCCCCGACCAGCGGGCGGACAGCACTCCGGGCATGCCGTTGAGCGCGTCGACGCAGAGTCCCGGAGTCGTCGGCGAGCGACGGCAGCCCGGTGTGCGACCAGGCCCGGCGCGGGCCTTGAGCAGCGCGTTGCCCTCGAAGGTCGGCTGGTCCTCGACCGGCTCGTCGTACGGCGCCACGTCGTCCAGCCCGAGCACCGCGACCGAGGTCAGGTGCTGGCGCAGGATCCGCTCCATCTCGGCGAGCTTCTTGGCGTTGCGTGAGGCGAGAAACAGTTCGAGACGGTCGCTCGTCCCTCGCGACCTCCTCACTGCAGGGACCTGCGCACTCACGACGCGAGTGCCTCCTGCTGCAGCTTCGTCAGGTCGGCGCAGCCCTTCTCGCCGAGCGCCAGCAGCGCGTCGAGCTCGGTGCGGGAGAACGCCGCCCCCTCGGCGGTGCCCTGCACCTCGATGAAGGAGCCGGCGCCGGTCATCACGATGTTCATGTCGGTCTCGGCGCGGACGTCCTCCTCGTAGGGCAGGTCGAGCCGCGGCGAGCCGTCGATGATGCCGACCGAGACCGCGGCGACCGAGCCGGTCAGCGGCTCACCCGTGAGCAGCCCCTGACCGCTGAGGTGTGCGACAGCGTCGGCCAGGGCGACGTACGCGCCGGTGATCGACGCGGTGCGGGTGCCGCCGTCGGCCTGGAGGACGTCGCAGTCGAGCTGGATGGTGTTCTCGCCGAGCGCCTTGTAGTCGATCACCGCGCGCAGCGAGCGGCCGATCAGCCGGCTGATCTCGTGGGTGCGGCCGCCGATCCGGCCCTTCACCGACTCCCGCTCGGAGCGGGTGTTGGTGGACGCCGGGAGCATGGCGTACTCCGCCGTCACCCAGCCGAGCCCGGAGCCCTTGCGCCAGCGCGGCACGCCCTCGGCGGCCGAGGCGGCGCAGAGCACCCTGGTCTTCCCGAACTCCACCAGCACCGAACCGGCGGCGTGGTCGAGCCAGTTCCGGGTGATCTTGACCGTTCGGAGCTCGTCGTCGGCCCGTCCATCAGCGCGCGTCATGAAGCCGACCCTAGAGGGAGGCAACCTGGGGGCTTGCCACACCCGTCAGGCTGGGTGAGAGGAGACAGATGCCCAGAGGACGGCAGAGCAGCCAGCGCGACACCGAGTTCGTCGAGTTCGTGACCGCCCAGCGCACCGCGCTGCTGCGGATGGCGCGGCTGCTCACGGTCGGGGACGACGCCGCGGCCGAGGATCTCGTTCAGACGACGCTGACCCGGCTCTACGTGCACTGGTCGCGAGTACGCCGCGCCGGCAACCCGGTCGGCTACGCCCGCACCAGCCTCACCCACGCGTTCATCGACGAGCAGCGCCGCGCCTACACCCGGCGCGAGACGCCCACCGACCTCGTCTCCGACCAACCGACCCACGACGACGACCAGGACCTCGCCCACACCGTGCTCGCCGCGCTGGCCACCCTGGCGCCACGCCAGCGTGCGGTCGTCGTGCTCCGCCACTTCCTCGACCTCGACGTCGCCGAGACCGCCCGCGTCCTCGGCTGCACGACCGGCACCGTCAAGTCCCAGAACGCCAAGGCGCTCGACCGCCTCCGCAGCACCCTCGAACCCGCGATCACCGTCTCGACCACCGGCAAGGAGCTGGCATGAACGACCTCAACACCCTCCTCGAGCGCGCCGCCGGGCCGGTGGCCGCCGCCCCCGTCGACGTCCGAGGTGACCTGACCCGCGGCCACCGCGCCCTCGCCCGGACCCGGCGCCGCCGTGGCGCAGCGGGCCTGGTCGGCGTTGCCGCCGCCGGCGTGGTGGGGGTCGGCATCGCCCGGTTCACCGACCCGGGCGGCGATGTCGCGGCCGACAAGACCCCGACCCATCACCTCTTGAAGGGGACCGGCATCACCTTCCTCGCGCAGCCGTTCGCCGCTGGGCCGTACACGTTCGACCAGACCCCGCAGGGCTGGGAGGTCCAGGGCGCCTACCCCCAGGGAGTCACGATCGCGCCGGTCGGCTTCGCCGACCAGGACCCGCTCTCGTTCGTCGGCAAGCTCGTGATCATGTTCGACGGCAACCCGCCCTCCGGCGACCGGGTCGACCTGAACGGTCGGAACTTCTGGGTCTCCGACGACGGCGGCGGTGGCGCGATCACGATCTCGACCCGCACCGAGGACGGCGAGCCGGTCGGCATGGTCCGGATCCAGTACCCGGCCGGCGCCGGCTGGACCGAGGACACGATGCTCGAGTTCCTCGCCGGGGTGCACGTCGGCCCCGACGCCCAGCCGGGCCTGGGCTAGGGCTCAGCCGGACACCGGCAGCTACTTGACCTCGGCGCGCAGGATCCGCCACAGCCCGAGGCCGAGTGGGAGCGCCAGCCAGATCGCACCCGACACGATCAGGTGGCCCCACGCCTCGGCGCCGGAGAGCTCCCAGTTGTAGATGTCGACCTGAGCCCCCTGGAAGTCGACCCAAGGGATGACCTTCCCCATCGCATCGCTCAGGGCGGCCAGCGCAGCGAACACCCCCGGCAGCACGAACCGGTAGACCACGAAGAGCACGATCGAGGCCGGGGTGTTGAGCAGAAGCGTGGCGATCGCGAACCCGCCGAGCATCGCCAGCGCCGCTGGGATGACGAACCCGGCGACGTTGCCGCCATCCAGCCGCCACGTCGTCTGGTCGGGCTGCACCGCCTCGCAGATGGCCGTGTAGAGCACGCCGATCGCGAGCGCCGCGACCAGGTTGATCACGGTGAGCAGCAGCGCCGCAGCCATCTTCGCGAGCACGACCCGCGATCGCCGCGGCTCCAGGGTGAACGTCACGAGCGCGGTGCGCTGGGACCACTCCGTGGTCACCAGCATGATCGCCAGGAGCGGCAGCAGGAACGACATCATGTAGGCCGCGATGGCCACGAAGTCGTCGAGCAGGATCGGGTCGGTGTTGACCAGCGTGATGATGAGGGCGATGCCGGGCACCACCACGAGGAGGCCGACGATGGCGACGAGCAGCCACAGGCCCGCCTTGGTGTCCCAGGACTTGCGCAGCTCGACCCGCGCCAGCCGAGCGAACGGCACTCGGCTGGTGCCGCCAAGGGCCAGTTCGCTCGACACGGCGCGGTCTACTTGAACTCGATCCGCATCAGCCGCCAGATGCCCAGCACCAGGGGCAGCAGCAGCCAGATCGCGCCCGAGGTGGCGATCTGCGCCCACTCCTCACCGGTCGGCGAGTAGGGGCTGGAGATCAGCGGCGTCTGAGCGGTGTTGAACTCGATCCAGGGAGCGATGTCCTCGAACGTGTCACTCAGGAGGCTGAGGAGCCCCACCGCGGTCGGCAGGATCAGCGTGTAGGCGAAGTAGGCCACGATCGCGCCCGCCGTGTTCATGATCAGCATGGCGAGGGCGAAGCCGACGAAGATGCCGATCATCGTGGAGAGGAACAGGGCGCTGAACACCAGGTTCCCGTCGAGAGACCACGACGGGTCGCCCCCGGTGACGATGCCCAACAGCGTTCCGAGCACGGCCAGGACCACCGCGAGCACCATCACACCGAGTGCGAGGCCGATGCCGGCGAGGAACTTGGCGACCACGATGCGGGACCGACGAGGCTCCAGGGTGAACGTCACCAGGCCGTTGCGCTGGCTGGACTCGCTCGTCACCAGCATGATCACGACGATCGGCAGGAAGTAGCCGAGCACGGCGCCGGGGATCTGGATGAAGTCCTGGAGGTCCTTGTCGCCGTCGTTGGCCGCGAACGCGTAGATCACCTCGATGACGACGACGAGCCCGAGGATCCCGATGATCGAGCCAGCGGCCGGCCCGGGTGTCCAGCGCCTTGCGGATCTCGACCATGGCCAGCCGGGTCATCGGGACCTGGCTGGTCCCGGAGATGTCGAGCTGCAGGGGGGCGGGGGTGGCAAGAGTGCTCATGCCTGGGCTCCTTCGGTGACGGCGGGTGCCGGCGCGGCGCCCGCGGGGAGTTCGTCGCGCTGCGAGTCCTCGGTGAGGGTGAGGAACAGCTCCTCGAGGCCGCCGTCCGCGGAGCGGAGGTCGGTGAGGACGATCGCGCCCTCGGCGGCGACCGTGCCCACCTCGACGGGCGGAGCCTCGACCCGCAGCCCGGTGCCGGCCGCCGAGACGGTGAGCCCCTTGGCCTTGAGCGCCTTGGTGAGCAGCTCGTTGTCGAGCGCGGTGACGAACGAGGTCTTGTGCTCGGCGGACGACAGCAGCTCGTCCTTGGTGCCGCTGGCCACGATCTTGCCGCGGCCGATGAGGATCATCTCGTCCGCGATCTGCTCGACCTCGTTGAGCAGGTGGCTGGAGAGCAGCACCGTGCCCCCGCGGTCGGCGTAGCCCTTGAGCAGACCACGCATCCAGCGAATGCCGGCCGGGTCGAGGCCGTTGGCCGGCTCGTCGAGGATCAGCACGGACGGGTCGCCGAGCAGGGCGTGGGCGATGCCGAGCCGCTGCTTCATGCCGAGGGAGTAGTTGCGCAGCCGGCGCTTCGCCTCGGTCTCGTCGAGCGAGACGAGGTCGAGCATCTCGTCGACGCGGGAGTCGGGCAGGCCCATGGTCTGGGCGCCGATGGTGAGGATCTCGCGGCCGGTGCGGCCGGCGTGCTGGGCCGAGGCGTCGAGCAGTACGCCGACGTGCAGGCCCGGGTTGGGGATGTCGTGGTAGAGGTGGCCTCCGATCGTGACCCGGCCGCTGGTGGCTGGGGTGAGGCCGACCATGACGCGCATCGTGGTCGTCTTGCCGGCACCGTTGGGGCCCAGGAACCCGGTCACCCGACCGGGTTGGCAGACGAAGCTGACGTCGTCGACGGCGGTGAACGCGCCGTACTTCCGAGTGAGTCCTTCGACATTGATCATGCGTCCAGACTGCCCTAACGTGCCGCAGCCGTGCATCGGCAAAATGTCATGGTCGCGGCCAGACCAAAGTAGGGGCGGTCCGCGACCCGCGGCGCCTGCGCCGAGATCCCGGTCGGCCTAGCCTTGCAAGGTGCCCGAGGACTGCGAGCGCCCCGACCCCGAGGCCTACCAGCCTCGGATGAGCCTGTGGGGGCACACCTGGCGCGTCATGGCGATGCTCGCCATCAGCGCCATCGGGTGGCTGCCGGTCGTCGACGAGCAGTCCGAGCTGCTGTTCGTCACCGACGTGACGTTGGGCGGCCGCGAGCTACGCCCTGGTCTTCTTCCGGCGTCGCTGGCCGGTGCCGATCGCCGTGGTCGTCAACGTGCTCGCGGCCGTCTCCGGGAGCGCCAGTGGTCCGGCCGTGCTGGCCAGCGCCTCGGTGGCCACCCGGCGACGCTGGAAGGAGATGGCGGTCGTCGGGTCGGTCGGCTTTGCCGGCGCGCAGTTCTTCGCCGTGAGCCAGCCCGGCAACTCCAGCGACCCGTTCTGGCTCAACTTGTCGGTCAACATCATCGCCACTGCCGCCATCTTCGGGTGGGGCATGTACATCGGCTCCCGCCGCGAGCTCATGTGGACCCTGCGGCACCGGGCCGAGACTGCCGAGTCCGAGCAGGAGTTCCGGGTCGCCCAGGCGCGGGCGAACGAGCGGGCCCGGATCGCGCGCGAGATGCACGACGTGCTCGCCCACCGGATCTCGCAGGTCTCCATGCACGCCGGCGCGCTCGCCTTCCGCGAGGACCTCACCCCCGAGCAGGTCCACATCAGCGCGACCGTGATCCGGGACAAGGCGCACGAGGCGCTGACCGACCTGCGCGGCGTGCTCGGGGTCCTCCGTGGCGAGGACGGCGAACCGGCGCTCGCGCCGCAGCCGACGTACGCCGACCTGGGCCAGCTGGTCGCGGAGGCCCGCGAGAGCGGGCTCAACCTGGCGTTCTACGACCGGGTCAGCGACTCCGACGAGGTGCCGGACGCGGCCGGGCGGACGCTCTACCGGATCGTGCAGGAGGGGATCACCAACGCCCGCAAGCACGCACCGCGCAGTCTGCTCACCGTCGAGCTGGGCGGCTCGCCCGACGACGGGCTCGACGTGGTGATGCGGAACCCGTTCGGGTTCGGCAGCGCCACCCCGGGCTCGGGGCTGGGGCTGGTCGGCCTCACCGAGCGGGCCGAGCTGCGCGGCGGCCGGCTCGACGTACGCCGCGAGGACGCCACGTTCGTCGTGCACGCGTGGATCCCGTGGGCGGCATGAATACCCCACGAAACCGCGAGCTCCCCCGCTTCGCTCCGCCGCCCACGCTTCCGCGGGGACCCCGAAAAACATGATCCGACTGCTCATCGTCGACGACGACCCGTTGGTCCGCTCGGCGCTCGCGCTGATGCTGGGCGGCCAGCCGGACCTCGAGGTGGTCGGCGAGGCCGGCGACGGCCGCGTGGCGCTGCGGCTGGTCGACGAGCTGCGCCCCGACGTCGTGCTCATGGACATCCGGATGCCGCGGATGAGCGGGTTGGAGGCAACCCGGGCGCTGCAGCAGCGGCCGGACCCGCCGCACGTGATCGTGCTCACCACGTTCGACGCGGACGAGCACGTGGTCGGGGCACTGGCCGCGGGGGCGGACGGGTTCCTGCTCAAGGACACTCCCCCGCCGCAGATCCTCGAGGCGATCCGGGCGGTCGCGGACGGCGACCCGATGTTGTCGCCGTCGGTGACCCGGACCCTGATCGAGCGGATCCGCGACGACTCGGGCGACGACCGGAGCGAGGTCGCGAGGCTCCGGCTCGACGTGCTGACCGAGCGCGAGCACGAGGTCGCCCTCGCGGTCGGCCGCGGCCTGACCAACGCCGAGATCGCGCGCACCCTGCACCTCTCGGTGCCGACCGTGAAGGCGCACGTGTCCCGGCTCTTCGACAAGCTGCAGGTGACGAACCGGGTGCAGATCGCGATCTGCGTCCACGACGCCGGGTTGGTCTAGGTCCGGCTAGACGTCGTACGTCGCGCCCTGCTGAGCCAGCTCAGCGTCCCCGTCCCAGACCTTCTGGGCGGCGGCGAGCATGTCGTGAGGGTCGTGCCACGGCGGCACGTGGGTGATGACCAGCCGCCCGACGTCCGCGGCCTTGGCGACCTCGCCGCAGTCGGTGCCGGTGAGGTGGATGCCGGGCGGGTTGTGGGCCTCGTGGTGGAACGACGCCTCGGCGAGCAGCAGGTCGGCGCCGGTGGCCAGCTGCACGAGCTGGTCGCACCGCCCGGTGTCCCCGGAGAAGGCGATGAGGCCGCCGCCCGCACCGACCCGCAGGCCGTAGGCCTCGACGGGGTGCTCGACCCGCACCGCGTTCACGGTGAACGGCCCGATGGTCACCTCGGTGTCCGGAGCCCAGGACCGGAAGTCGAACTCGGCGGTCATGCCGGGGTCCTCGTCGAGGTCGTAGGCGCGAGCCATCCGCCCCGCTGTGTCACTGGGCCCCCAGACCGGCAGGCGGGGCGGTGGGCCACTCGGGTGGTACTTGCGCATCACGTAGAAGCCGCACAGGTCGAGGCAGTGGTCGGCGTGCAGGTGGCTGAGCAGCACCGCGTCGACGTCGAGCGGGTCGACGTACCGCTGGAGCACGCCGAACGCGCCGCTGCCGAGGTCCATCAGCACCCGCCAGGTGCGCCCCTCGTGCTCCTGCTCCAGCAGGTAGCAGGAGGCCGGCGAGTCCGGGCCGGGGAAGGAGCCGGAGCAGCCGACCACCGTCAGCTTCACGGGAGCCTCACTGGAGACCGCCGGCGAACTGGCTGGCGGCCATCATCTCGGCGCCCAGGAAGCGGCGCCCGATGGTCTCGAACTCGTCGGGGGCACCGGTGGTGGCGAACGTGTACGTCGGCTCGCCGGACTCGCGCATCAGCCCGGTGCTCGCGAGCATCTTGTAGACGTCCTTGGCGCACTCCTCGGCGCTGCTGACCAGGGTGATGGCGTCGCCCATCACGTAGGAGATGACGCCGGTCAGCAGCGGGTAGTGGGTGCAGCCGAGGATCAGGGTGTCGACGCCGGCGTCGGTGAGCGGGTCGAGGTACTCGTGCGCGACCGCGAGCAGCTCCTCGCCGCCGGTCACGCCGGCCTCCACGAAGTCGACGAACCGCGGGCAGGCCTGCGTGGTCAGCTCCACGTGGGGTGCGGCGGCGAACGCGTCCTCGTAGGCCATCGACTCCTGGGTCGCCCGCGTGCAGATGACGCCGATCCGGCCGGTCCGGCTCGCGGCGACCGCGCGGCGGGTGGCCGGGAGGATCACCTCGACCACCGGGACGTCGTAGCGCTCCCGGGCGTCGCGCAGCATCGCCGCGCTCGCGGAGTTGCAGGCGATGACCAGCGCCTTGACGCCCTGGGCGTTGAGGTGGTCGAGGCACTCGAGGGCGTACTCGCGGACCTCGGCGATCGGCTTGGGGCCGTAGGGCTGGCGCGCGGTGTCGCCGAGGTAGTGCACAGACTCGTGCGGGAGCTGGTCGATGACCGACCTGGCCACGGTGAGGCCGCCGAACCCGGAGTCGAAGATCCCGATCGGGGCGTCGACGGGCGTTCGGACGGGCGGCACGACCAGCAAGGGTATGCGTCGCGCTCCCCCTGCGCACCGTGTCGTCGGACACGTCACGTCGCGACGTCTTTCGCCGCTTGAGGGACGGCCGGGCCGCCGCGGGAGGAAGGCCTAGCCTGGACACCTCGCCGCGCCACAACCGCGGCCGGTGCAGCGCTGCCGGGTGCGGCAACCGCAGCCGGGCCAGACGCTTCACCCAGCGACGCCGCGCCGGCGGCGCCAGCACGACGGAGTCAGCAGAAGGGACAGGCATGACGGCGTACTGGATCAACACGTTCAGGTCCGTGAGCGACGAGAAGCGGCTCGCGGCCTATGTCGAGCTCGCGGGTCCCGCGATGCTCGCTGGCGGCGGCCGCTTCCTGGCCCGAGGGCTCCCCGCCGCGGCATTCGAGAGCGGGACCGTGAGCCGGACCTCGCTCATCGAGTTCCCCAGCGTCGAGGCTGCCGTCGCGACCTACCAGGGCCCGGCCTACCAGGAAGCGCTGCGGGTGCTCGGGGACGCCGCCGAGCGGGACATCCGCATCGTCCCGGCAGCGGAGGACCGCTAGTCGAACAGGCGCGGCTGCGGCGGGCCGTGCGCGGGGTCCACGCCGTCGAAGAGGCTGCTGACCGACTCACCGGCGTGGATGCGCTGGATGGCCGCGCCGAACAGGCCCGCGACCGAGCGGACCTGGAGCTCCGGCCAGCCCTCGGGGGCCGGCACGGTGTCGGTGGTGACCACCTCGGTGATCATCGGGTGGTCGCGGAGCCGCTCGATCGCCTTGCCGACGAAGAGACCGTGCGTGCAGGCGACCGCGGCCGACGTACAGCCCCGCTCCGAGAGCCGCTCGAGGAGCTCGACGATCGAGCCGCCGGTGGCGATCTCGTCGTCGAGGATGATCGCGCGCTTCCCCTCGACGTCGCCGACGATCTCGTCGATGACCACCTGGTCGTCGGCGAGCCGCTTCTTCGAGCCGGCCGCGACGGGCAGCCCGAGCAGCCGGGAGAACTGGGTGGCGGTCTTGGCGTTGCCGAAGTCGGGTGACACGACCACCGAGTTGGTGAGGTCCTGGCCCTGGAAGTGGTCGGCGAGGACGCCGAGCGCGGTGAGGTGGTCGACCGGCACCGAGAAGAAGGCGTGCACCTGCGGGGCGTGCAGGGTCATGGTGATCACGCGGTTCGCACCGGCGGCGACCAGCATGTCCGCGACCAGCCGGCCGCCGATCGAGAGCCGGGACGCGTCCTTCTTGTCCGACCGCGCGTAGGCGTAGTAGGGGATCACCGCGGTGATCTGCTGCGCCGAGGCACCGCGCGCGGCGTCGAGCATCAGGAGCAGCTCCATGAGGTGCTCCTGGGTCGGCGGCACCAGCGGCTGGATGATGAAGACGTCGCGCTGGCGACAGTTCGCCTGGAGCTGCGCCTGCAGGCAGTCGTTGCTGAACCTGGTCAGCTCGACCGAGCTGAGCTCGACACCGAGCGATTCACAGACGGCGGAGGCGAAGGGGCGGTGGGCGCTGCCGCTGAAGACGACGATCTCGCGCAACTGCTCTCCCCGGGGCAGCGGTGGGGCTACTACTCGACGTCCGGACTGTAACTGCGGGACATGAGGTACGCCATGGCCCGCCCATGGGGTGTCCGGCTGTTCAGCTCGTGGATCGTCGGGAACGGGTTGAACCGGCAGCCCTGCAGGCCCTTCGACTGCTGCTTCATCACCGGCGCCAGCCGGCCCTTGCCGGGGCAGGTCGCGTGGTCGCAGCCCGAGCCAGTGGCCGGTCTCGTGGTTGACGACCATGTGCCGGTAGTCGCGCAGCGCGAGGTGGGCGGCGTTCCACGCCGGCGAGGCGTTCTTCCAGCGGTCCTGGTTGATGATCACGAAGCGGCCGACCCGGCAGCTCCACATCGAGCTGCACTGCGAGGAGAACGACGGCACCAGGCTCGCCTGCGACAGCACCAGCGTGAACGCACCGCCCCTGGCCACCGGCACGAACCGGATGCCGGCGGCTCGCCAGCCGCGGGCGTCCTCGTAGGTCTGCTGGGCCTGGGCCTTGAACTCCTTGAGGCTCGTGGTGATCTTGCCGCGGGTCTCGACGTGGTAGCGGACCGTGCGGCGGACGTCGACCCGGTGCCGGACCTTCGGCGTCGGCTCGTGACCTTGACCGTGAGCGGCTGGTAGCCCGGCGCACAGCACGGTCAGCTGCACCCGCAGCCGGACGCCCACGTCGTCGGGCCGGATGGCGTAGCGCTGTCCGTGGCGCCGGCGATCGGCTGCCTGCCGCGCAGCCACTGGAAGGTGACCTTCGACGGCGTCGCGCTGTAGCGGCCCGGGTGCGCGTCGAGGGTCGTGCGTGAACCGCGCGACACCCTCGATCACCTGGCCGCCCTTGGCCTTGAGCGTCGCCTTCGCTGCACCGGCGCGGTCGGCGCCGAGGTCGCCACGCCCGGTGTCGCCGACCCCGTCGGTGGCGCCCACTGTCACCGCGAGCGTGTGCCCGAGGTCGTCGAGCCCGGGCCGTGTACGTCGCGCGCGGTCGCCTGGCCGATCGGCTGGCCGTCGCGCAGCCACTGGTAGGCGTACGTCGTCGCCGCCGGCGCCCACTGCCCGGGGTCGGCGGTCAGGGTGCGGCGTACTCCGCCGTGCCGGAGATGGTCGGCGGCACCGACCGGCACGAGCGTGCCCGCGCGAGCCGGCGGCGCGAGGCGGTCAGACCCGGCGACGGCCAGGACGAGGGTGAGCAGCAGGCGTCTCATCGCCTCGTGACGATAGCCGCAGGGTCCACAATGCCGACATGCACCTGGGGCTGCACCTGCCGCAGCTGGACTTCGACGGGAGCGGGCTCTCGCTCTCGCGCCTGACCGGCGCGGCGCGGGCGGCCCGCGACGCGGGGTTCGGGTCGCTGGGCGCGAACGATCACATCTTCTTCGCCGGGCCCTGGCTGGACGGGCTGACCGCGCTCACGGCCGTCGTCGAGTCCAGCGGCGACCTGGAGCTGGTGACGAGCGTCGCCGTCCCCGCGCTGCGCCACCCCCTGCTGCTGGCCAAGGGGCTCGTCGCGCTCGACGTGCTGTCGGAGGGGCGGGTGGTCGCCGGCATCGGCCCCGGCTCCTCGAACGCCGACTACGACGCGGTCGGGATCGACTTCGCAGAGCGCTGGCAACGGCTCGACGAGGCCGCGCGTCTGCTTCGCCACGTGCTCCGCGGGGCGCCGCTGACCGGTCCGACCAAGCACTACCCGGCGCCGTCGGCTCCGCTCTCCCCCGCGCCGTTCCGGGCAGATGGCGTGCCCCTGTGGATCGCGAGCTGGGGGTCGGCGGCCGGCCTGCGTCGGGTGGTACGCCACGGTGACGGCTGGCTGGCGTCGGCGTACAACACCGATCCGGCCGCGTTCGCCGCCGGGCGGGCCCAGCTCCCGGCCGAGCTGCCGTCCGCCGTGGTGACCATGTGGACGTGGGTGACCGAGGACGACGACGACGCGCGCCGGCAGCTCGAGGACGTCCTGGCTCCCCTGCTCCGGCGGGACCCGGACACGCTGCGCGACGCGCTCTGCATCGGGTCGGCGCAGCGTTGTGCCGAGCTCGTGGCGCAGTACGCCGAGGCCGGCTGCGATCGGATGCACTTCTGGCCGCTCGGCGACGAGGAGCGTCAGGTGGAGCTCATCGCCGGGCTGACGGCGACCTGAACGGCGCCCTGAACGACGCAGTCACGGAGGCGAGCGTCTCCATCATCAGCAGGCTCGCCGAGGTCGGGAACGCGTCGCGCGGCCGGACCGCCAGCACCTGACGGGACGGACCGCCGGTCCGCAGCCGGCGGACCCGGGTCCCAGGGACCTGGCCGGCGGCCACCGCGAGGCCGGGGACCACAGCCACGCCGAGCCCGGCCGCCGCGAACGCCTGGACCCCGCGGTAGTCGTCGGAGGAGAACCCCACCTCGGGCTCGAACCCGGCCGCGTGGCACGAGGCCTGCACGATCCGGAACCAGGTGCTGCCAGGCATCCCACCGATCCAGGTCTCGCGCCGCAGCGCCGACAGGTCGAGCGGCGTCTGCCCCGCGGCGAGTGGATGCCGCTCGGGCAGGACCAGTCGGAACCGGTCGTCGAAGAGGACGACCCGCTCGAGCTCGGCGTCCGGACGCTGCGCGAGAGCCGGGTCGTCGTAGACGAGCGCGACGTCGAGCTCGCCGTCGTACAGCCGGGGAAGCAAGGCCTGCAGGTGGTCGTCGAGGACGGTCAGCCGGACTCCGGGTCGCTGGTCGCGGAAGCGCGCCAGGGCCGGTGGCACGAACGTCGCCAGGGCGGTCGGGAAGCTCCCGAGCCGGAGCCGCCCGGCCCGCCGCCCGACGACCTCGGCGAGCTCCTGCTCGGCGTCCTCGAGTCGGGCGAGCAGCGACCGGCCGTGCCGCGCGAGCGCGTGCCCGGCCTCGGTGAGCCCGGCCGGCCGGCTGCCCCGGTCGACGAGCGTGACCTCGAGGTGCCGCTCGAGGGTGGACACGTGCTGGCTGATGGCGGACTGCGTGAGGCCCAGCTCGCGGGCCGCGGCGGTGAACGAGCCCTGCGCGTCCACGGCGCAGAGGACCCGGACGCCGCGCAGATGGTTGATCAGTTCCACTGATGGTCCTTCAGTTCTCAGCATTGCTACTGATGTTTGCGCCAGCCTACGGTCCAGCCGTCCCACGGGGCCAGCAACAGATCGAAGGAGCTCCACCATGACCAGCACCACTGAACGGCAGACCGAGCAGGCCATCGACGGAGACCGACTCATGTCCTTCGTCTTCCGGGCCGTCGACGAGGTCGGCGCCACCCTGAACGCCGCCCTCGTCGTGGTCGGCGACGAGCTCGGCTACTACCGGGCCCTGGCCGACGGCGGCCCGCTCACGGCGGCCGAGCTCGCGGTGGCCACCGGCACGGATGCGCACTACGCCCGCGAGTGGCTCAACGCGCAGGCGGCGGGCTCGTTCGTGGACTACGACCCCGCGACTGCCCGCTACACGCTCCCCGCCGAGCACGCCGTCGCCCTGACCGACGAGTCGAGCCCGGCGTTCCTGCCGGGGCTGTTCCAGATCGCCGTCGGCACGGTCGCCGGTGCCGGCCGGATCCCCGACGCCGCCCGCCGCGGCACCGGTGTCGGCTGGCACGAGCACAACCGCGACGTGCACCACGGCTGCGAGCGGTTCTTCCGGCCCGGGTACCACGCCCACCTCGTCGACGAGTGGCTGCCAGCTGTGGGTGTAGCGGACCGGCTCCGCGAGGGCGCGACCGTCGCCGACGTCGGGTGCGGCCACGGCGCCTCCACGGTGCTGATGGCCGAGGCGTTCCCGGCCTCGCGCTTCCACGGCTCGGACTACCACGCGGAGTCGATCGAGGTTGCCCGGGCGCGCGCCGTCGAGGCCGGAGTGGCCGGACGCGTCACCTTCGAGGTGGCGCCGGCCGACGGGTTCGCCGGGGCCGGCTTCGACCTCGTGACGACGTTCGACGCCCTCCACGACATGGGCGACCCGCTGGGCGCGGCGCGCCACGTCCACGACGTGCTGGCCGACGACGGCGTCTGGATGGTCGTCGAGCCGATGGCCGGTGACCGGGTCGAGGACAACCTCAACCCCGTCGGGCGGACCTACTACGGCTTCTCGACGCTGCTGTGCACCCCGGCCTCGCTGTCCCAGGACGTCGCCCTGGCCCTGGGCACCCAGGCCGGGCCGGCCAGGATCCGGGAGATCACCGAGGCCGCGGGGTTCACCCAGTTCCGCAGCGCCGCGGAGACGCCGTTCAACCGGGTCATGGAGATCCGGAAGTAGCGAGACGGCCGGGCGGGGTCAGGGCCGGCGAGCGGTGACCACCCAGGCCCGGGAGTCGAAGAGCACGCCGGCGGCCGTGCGGTGGGCAGCCATGAGGTCGCGGAGTCGCTGCTCGACGCCCGCCCGGCCGCCGGCGTCCAGGCCGGACAACGCGGCCTGCGCGTTGCTCAGGCCGGTGACGAAGCCGAAAGCGGTCTCGGGGTCGTCGCCCCAGAACATGGGCGCGTGCACGTCGACGAGCTCGACGTCCACGAAGTCGGCCAGGGTCGCGCGGACGACCTCCGGGTCGGCCAGCGACCAGGCCTGGGCGGTCGGGTCACCGTCGACACCGAGCGCCTCGTTGACCGCACCGGACCACTCGTTGTCCGCTGCCCGCTGCCAGACCAGCACGGCGAGCCGCCCGCCCGGCCGGAGGGCCTGGGCCAGGTTCGCGAAGGCCGTGGGCGCGTCGGCGAAGAACATCACGCCGAACCGGCTCATGACGACGTCGAAGCCCGCGGCCGGGAACGGGTGCGTCTGGGCGTCGGCGACCACGAACTCCGTGTGCGTCAGTCCTTCCTGGTCGGCGAGCAGCCGGGCGTGCTCGACCAGCGGCGCGGACACGTCCACACCGAGCACGTGTCCCGAAGTGGCGGCGCGGGCCGCCCGCCGGGACGAGACCCCCGTGCCGCAGCCGACGTCCAGCACCCGGTCGGTGGTCGCGACCGCCGCCGCTGCGTGGAGTACCTCGTCGTGCTCGGGCGCCTCGCGGTCGAAGACGTCGGCGAAGGCGATGCGGTGCTCGGTCACGGCCACGCCTAGGCCCAGAGCTGACCTTCGAGGGCCTCCTCGGCCTCGTCGATGGTGCCTTCGTAGGCGCCGGTCGAGAGGTACTTCCACCCGCCGTCGGCGACGATGAACGCGATGTCCGCCGGCTCCCCCGCCGCGACCGCCTTGGCGGCCTGGGCCAGCGCGGCGTGCAGGATCGCGCCGGTCGAGATGCCGGCGAAGATCCCCTCGAGCTCGAGCAGCTCGCGCACCCGGCGTACGGCGTCTCGCGGGCCGACCGAGAACCGCGCGTCGATCAGGTCGGCGTCGTACAGCTCGGGGACGAACCCCTCGTCGAGGTTGCGCAGCCCGTAGACGAGCTCGCCGTACCGCGGCTCCGCGGCGATGATCCTGACGTCGGGCTTGGCCTCGCGGAAGAACCGGGAGACCCCCATCAGGGTGCCGGTGGTGCCGAGGCCCCCCACGAAGTGGGTGACGCTCGGCAGGTCCGCCAGGATCTCGGGGCCGGTGCCCTCCTGGTGGGCGAGCGAGTTCGCCTCGTTGCCGTACTGGTAGAGCATCACCCAGTCGGGGTGCTCCTCGGCCACCTGCTTGGCGACGCGGACCGCCTCGTTGGACCCGCCCGCCGCCGGCGAGGTGATGATCTCGGCGCCCCACATGCGCAGCAGCTGGCGGCGCTCCTCGGAGGTGTTCTCCGGCATCACGCACACCAGCCGGTAGCCCTTGAGCTGCGCCGCCATGGCCAGCGAGATCCCGGTGTTGCCCGACGTCGGCTCGAGGATCGTGCTGCCGGGGCGCAGCAGCCCGTCCTTCTCGGCCTCCTCGACCATCCGCAGTGCCGGGCGGTCCTTGATCGAGCCGGTCGGGTTGCGGTCCTCGAGCTTGGCCCAGAGCCGGACGTCAGGGCTCGGCGACAGCTTCGGCAGCCCGACCAGCGGCGTACCGCCGACCGAGGCGAGGAGGTTGTCGAACCTGACCATGCTGTCCGTCAGCCTCCGGCGACCGCCGGGAGCACCACGACCTGGTCGCCGTCGCTCAGCGCGGCCTCGAGGCCGCCGATGAACCGCACGTCCTCGTCGTTGACGTAGACGTTGACGAACCTGCGCAGGTCGCCGTTGTCGAGCAGGCGGTCCTTGAGGCCGGCATGCTTCGACTCCAGGTCGTCGATGAGCGCGCTGAGGTTGGTGCCCTCGCCCGTGACCGACTTCTCGCCGTCGGTGTAGGTGCGCAGGATGGTGGGGATCCGGACCTCGATGGCCATCAGGCAGAACTCCTAGCGGGTAGTTGGTCAGCGATGTCGACCTCTTCCTCGGTCACCTCGCCGTCGACGATCCTGTAGGACCTGAACTCGACCTGGCCCTCGTTATTCCCGTGCTCGCGGGTGCTGACGAGCACGTAGTGGGCGTTCGGCTCCATGGCCAGGCCGATGTCGGTGCGGCTCGGGTAGGCCTCGGTCGCGGTGTGCGAGTGGTAGACCACCACCGGCTCCTCGTCGCGGGCGTCCATCTCCTTGTAGAGCTGGAGCAGGTCGGTGGAGTCGAACTCGTAGAACGTCGGGCTGCCTGCGGCGTTGACCATCTCGACCAGCCGCTCGGCGCGGTCGCTGCCCGCCGGGCCCGCGACGATGCCGCAGGCCTCGTCGGGGTGGTCCCGCTTGGCGTGCGCGACGATCGCGTCGTACGTCGCGCGGTCGAGTCTCAGCACCGTTCAAGGGTAGGGGTGCCGGTGCGGCTTGACGGGTACGGCCCGTCGAGCGGACGGCGGCGCCTCGCGGCCGCGCCGGAGAGGAACGTCGCCACCAGGGCGCCCAGAGCAAGCGCCCCGGCGGCCACGAGGAACCCCGCCGCGCGGCCCTGGTTCGCCGCCACGAGTGCAACGACGGCCAACCCGACGGCGCCGCCGGCCTGCTGGGTCGTGTTCACGAACCCCGACGCGGCGCCGGCGTCGCGCTGGGGGGCGGCGTCCATGGCCAGCGCCGTCACCTGCGGCATCGCGAGCCCGAACCCGATCCCCATCACCACGAACCCGGGCGCCACGTGCAGCGCGTAGCTGCCGTGGTCCGGCAGCGCGGCCATCGACAGCATCCCGGCCACGAACAGCACCAGCCCCGCGACCAGGACGCGCTCCCTGCCGAAACGCCCGGCCAGGCGCCCGCTCACGCCCAGGGAGGCCACCGCGATCGCGATCGTCACGGGCAGGTAGGCCAGTCCGGTGTGCAGCGCGTCGAGGCCGAGGGTGTCCTGGAGGTAGAGCGCGGTGAGGAACTGGAAGGAGAACCCGGCCACGGTCATCGTGAACAGCACCGCGTTCGGCAGCAGGAACACCGGGCGGGTGAGCAGGCTGCGAGGCACCAGCGCCCGGCTCTCGGCCAAGCCGCGGCGCAGCCCGGGGGCGTCCGGCGTCTCGTCCAGGACGGCGAACGCGGCGACCAGGACCGCGACGCCGAGCGGGACGTTGACCAGGAACACCCACCGCCACGACGCCAGCTCGGTGAGCAGGCCGCCCGCGACGACACCGATCGACGCGCCGGCCGAGCCCACGAAGGCGACCAGCGCGAAGGCCCGCCCCCGAGCCGCCTGGTCGACGTACAGCCCGGCGATCATGCCGAGCACGACCGCCGAGGTGAGCGCGCCGCCGACGCCCTGGGCGACCCGGGCGGCCACCAGGCCGGTCGGGCTCGTGGCGAGGCCGCACAGGGCGGTCGCGACGGTGAAGAGCACCAGCCCGGCCACGAAGACCTTGCGCGTGCCCACGAGGTCACCGAGCCGACCGGCCGGCAGCAGCAGCAGCGCGAAGGCGACGAAGAAGCCGTTGACCACCCAGGCCAACCCCGTGTCGGTGAAGCCCAGGTCGGTCCGGATCGTCGGCAGCGCGACGTTCACGATCGTGCCGTCGAGGATCACCATCAGCTGGGTCGCCAGCAGGGCCACCAGGGCCCAGGCTCGACGTCGGTCGCTGTCGGTGTGGTTCGTCGGCATAGATGCGACGATACCAAATAGTTTTGTATAAGACGATCTTGTACTGAACTATCCCGTAGCGGATGACCTCCTCCGGACCTCCTTGCGGCGCTGCGGGTGCACGTGCGACGGCGCCGCCAGTGGCCCGTCCCCCTCCGCAAGGCGCTGCAGGCCCTGGACGAACTGCTGCATCCCCTTGGCACCCAGGTGCCGCAGGGTCTCGAGGGTGACCCGGTCGACGACCCGCTGTGCCTCCAGGTAGAGGCCACCACCCCGCGGCGTCACGCCGATCACCCGAGCCCGACGGTCGACGTCGGAGACCCGTCGCTCCACCAGCCCGGCCGCCTCGAGCTTGTCGAGAGTCACGACGAGCGTGCTCTTGTCGAGGCCGGCGAGCTCGGCGATCTCCTGCTGGGTGCGCTCGCCCTCGTCGGCCTTCCACAGCACGCAGTACTCGCGCACGGACAGCCCGTGCTCGGCGAGCGCGTCGGCCAGCCGGGCCTCGAAGGCGTAGGCCGCCTGGTTGAGGAGGAACGAGAGGTCGAGTCGGGACTCGTCGGGGGGCGCTTCCATGCGTCCAGAATAGTTCGATACGAGATGATCCCGTATCGAACTATTCCGGAACTGTGGAGATCAGGGCAGGAAGTACATCGGGTTGGGCAGCTTGAACGTCTGGTCCGCGAAGCCGCCGGTGAGGTCGCTGAACTGGTCGCCGAAGTTGGCCACGATGTCGTAGCCCAGGCTCTCGATGTGCTGACGGGTGAGCGACTTGTACTGGATGGTCGAGCACGTGGGTGCGCACGACGCGAGCCACGGCGCGGTGAGGTCCTTGAGGTACAGGTGGTCGTCGGCCACCGCCGGGTACCCCACGTTGGCGAGGTTGGTCTGGGTGCCTGCGCGCTGCGCCTCGGGGCGACCGGTGAGGAAGAAGACGTCATAGCCCTTGGACCTGGCCGAGGCCACGAGCTGGGTCATCCCCGGCACCGCCGGGAAGGCCGCACCGTTCACGAAGGCGGCGTTGGTCGTCGGGTTGTAGACGAAGTTCGAGTAGATCTCGTAGTTGTAGGTGTTGAGCGAGGTGTCGTCGACGTCGAGCAGGATCGCCTTGTGGCCGTGGACTCCGTGCCCGTGGCCGTCCTGAGTCGCCTTGGCGCGCCGGGCCCGCTGGCCGAGGTACTTCGCGGCATCGCGCTCCAGCCCCTGCATCTGGTGGGCGTAGGCGCCGTTCGGGTCGAACGTGTGCAGCGTCGTCGCCCCGTTCACCGGGTCGGGCGTTGTCGTGACCGTGTCGCCGTAGTACGCCTTGATGGCCGTCTTGACCTGGTCGACGTTCTGGATCTGGTCGTCGCGGGTGGGCTGTGCCGGCGGCGGCGGCACGGCACCGGCGTGCGCATGGCCGTCGGATCCGCCGTGGTGGCCGTGGTGGGCGACCGCCTGGCCGCTGATGGTCAGGCTGGCCGCGGTGGCTGCTGATGCCAGCGCGATGCCGAGGGTGCGGAGGGTGGACACGGAAGAGCCTCCTGAGGAAGTTGCACGGGTCAACAGATCTCCGTCACGCTAGCCCGGCTGACGCACCGCCGGGAACGCCCACAACCGCAGCGCCCACCTAACTGGCAGGTAGGTGGCAGGGATGGCAGGTGGGTCAGGTCAGCGCGACGAAAGTGCCTGGACCAGGGTCTCCTGGAGGTAGCCGACCCACTCGTAGATGTCGTGGGCCTGGGCCCGCGGGTCGTCGTCGGGCAGCGCGTGCCAGTAGTCCTCGTCGCCTTCCTCCACCTCGAGCCGGGTGGCCAGCGCCAGCCGCAGGTCGGTGAACGACCGCATCCAGATCTCGGCGGTGGGCTGGTCGAGCTCCACGTCGATCATCAGCCCCTCCTCGGTCAGCTCGGGCGGCAGCCCCGCGTCCTCGAGGCAGTCGATGATCGTGATCGCGGCCTTCGCCTTCCCGTCGCGCAGCGTCCCCTCGGTGAACCGCCGGAACTCGGCGGCGCCCTCCTCGTCGTGCGGGTACGCCGTCGGGAACAGCCGCGCCAGCACCGGGTCCTCGGGCTCGGTGGTGGGTCCGGAGAAGTCCATCATCGCCTCGAGCGGGTCGGCGTCGTCGCGCGGGACGGCCGCCTCGTTGCGCAGCAGCTCGACCAGCTGGGCCGCCAGCGAGCGCAGCAGGTCGGCCTCGAAGCCGGTGAAGGTGGCGATCAGGTGCTTGCTGCGGCGGTGGCGCGTGAAGCCGGTCAAGGTGTCCGCTCTAGCTCTGCTTGTCCAGGGTCGCCCAGAGGCCGTACTCGTGCATGGCCTGCACGTCGCGCTCCATCTCCTCGCGGCTGCCCGAGCTGACCACTGACTTGCCGTCCTCGTGGACCTCGAGCATCAGCTTCTCGGCCTTCTTCTTGTCGTAGCCGAAGTACTTCTGGAAGACGTACGTCACGTAGGACATCAGGTTGACCGGGTCGTTCCAGACGATGGTCACCCACGGGGTCGCGAGCACCGTGATCTCGTCCGGGGTGGTCGTCGGTTCGACCTCGACGGGGCTGGCGGTCGACACCTCCCCATGTTGACACAGGCCTAGTCTTCCGACCGTGGCATCTACCGCGCTGCTGACCGATCACTACGAGCTGACGATGCTGCAGGCGGCGCTGGCGGGCGGTACGGCGGAACGCCGGTCGGTCTTCGAGCTGTTCGGCCGGCAGCTGCCCGAGGGGAGGCGGTACGGCGTGGTCGCCGGCGTCGGTCGGGCGCTCGACGCGATCGAGGCGTTCCGGTTCGACGACGAGACACTCGCCGCACTCGACGGCGTGGTCGACGCGGCGACGGTGAGCTGGCTGGCCGACTACCGGTTCTCCGGCGACATGTGGGGGTACGCCGAGGGCGAGATCTACTTCGCGCACTCACCGCTGCTGATCGTCGAGGCCAGCTTCGCCCAGGCGGTGGTGCTGGAGACGGTGCTGCTCTCGATCTACAACCACGACTCGGCGATCGCGTCGGCCGCTTCGCGGATGACCTCGGTCGCCGGCGACCGGCCCTGCATCGAGATGGGCTCGCGACGCACCCACGAGGAGGCCGCGGTGGCGGCCGCGCGAGCGGCGTACGTCGCCGGGTTCGTCAGCACCTCGAACCTCGCTGCCCGGCACCGCTACGGCGTGCCGACCACGGGCACGAGCGCGCACTCGTTCACGCTCCTGCACGACACCGAGGAGGAGGCGTTCCGTGCCCAGGTCGACTCCCTGGGCGTCGGCACCACGCTGCTGGTCGACACCTACGACATCGCCGAGGCGGTGCGGGTCGGCATCGAGGTGGCCGGCCCGGAGCTCGGCGCGGTGCGCATCGACTCCGGTGATCTCGGCCTGCTGGCCGTGCAGGTGCGGCAGCAGCTCGACGGGCTCGGTGCGCACGACACCAGGATCATCGTCACCAGCGACCTCGACGAGCACGCGATCAACGCGCTCGCGTCGGCGCCCGTCGACGGCTACGGCGTGGGGACCCAGCTGGTCACCGGGAGCGGCCACCCGACCTCCGGCTTCGTCTACAAGCTCGTCGCTCGCGAGAACGACGACGGCGTCCTGCAGTCGGTGGCGAAGAAGAGCGTCGACAAGGTCTCGGTCGGGGGCCGCAAGTACGCGCTGCGGCGGCGCGACGTCCGACGGGGTGGCCGAGGCCGAGGTGATCGGCATCGGCACCCCGGCCGAGAACGACGGGGACGACCGCGAGCTGCTCGTCCAGCTGGTCCGGGAGGGCGAGGTGGTCGGCCGCGAACCGCTCGAGGCCGCGCGCGAACGACACGCCGCGACCCGCGCCGAGCTGCCGCCCTCCGCGCAGCAGATGTCACGTGGCGAGCCAGTGATCCCGACGGTCTTCGAGGGAGACGTGCACTGATGGCGCTGATCACGTGCGAGCTGTTCTCGGAGTCGCTGATGCGGGCGACCACGATCACCGTGATGCTCCCCCAGGCGACCGAGGAGCAGATCGGCCTCATCGACCAGCCTCTCGAGGGACCACCACCCGTCCTCTACCTCCTGCACGGCCTCTCCGACGACCACACCGCCTGGCAGCGCTACACCTCCATCGAGCGGTACGCCGTGGCCCGCGGCCTCGCCGTCGTCATGCCCGCGGTCGACCGCAGCTTCTACGCCAACGAGGCCCACGGACACCGCTACTGGGACTGGGTCTCCGAGGAGCTCCCCCGGCTCGTGGGCCAGTTCTTCCGGGTCTCGCAGACCCGCGAGGACACCTTCGTCGCGGGCCTCTCGATGGGCGGGTACGGCGCCCTCAAGCACGCGTTCACCCACCCCGATCGGTACGCCGCGGCGGCCACCCTCTCCGGCGTCGCCAGGATCCACGGACTCGTGAGCGACCTGCCCCGCCCCGAGATCGTGGACCGGGTCTTCGGCGACAACCTCACGCCCGCCGACGACGTGCTCGCGCTCCTCGAGGCCGCCGACGTCGCGTCGCTGCCGAAGCTCTACGTCGGCTGCGGCACCGAGGAGGAGCTCCTGATCGAGCAGAACCGGCTGCTCGTCGACGCCGCCGAGGCCAAGGGCGTGGACGTCACCGTCGACTTCCGCCCCGGCGTCCACGAGTGGACGCTGTGGGACGCCCAGATCCAGGACGTCATCGCCTGGCTTCCGGTACGGCCCTCGCTAGGTTGAAGACGTGAAGACCGCGCTGATCGTCGTCGACGTCCAGAACGACTTCTGCGAGGGCGGGTCCCTGCCCGTCACCGGCGGCGCCCAGGTCGCCGCGGACGTCGGCCGGCTGCTGCACCAGCGGAGCGCGGGCGGGGCCGACGCGCCGGCGTACGACCACGTCGTCGCCACCAAGGACCACCACGTCGACCCCGGCGACCACTGGGCCCGGGAGCCGGACTTCGTCGACTCCTGGCCGGTGCACTGCCGGGTCGGGACCGAGGGCGAGGCCTTCCACCCCAACCTCGACCCGCAGCCCTTCGACGCGATCTTCCTCAAGGGCGAGCACCAGGCGGCCTACTCCGGCTTCGAGGGAGCGCACGACGGCCATCCGCTGGCCGACTGGCTGCGGGCCCACGAGGTCACCCACGTCGACATCTGCGGCATCGCCACCGACCACTGCGTCCGGGCCACCGCCCTCGACGCCGCGAGGGAGGGGTTCGAGACCACGGTGCTGCTCGACCTGTGCGCCGGGGTGGCACCCGAGACCACGCAGACCGCGCTGGCCGCCATGCGCGAGGCGGGCGTGAGCGTTGCTGGAGACTGACGACCTCCTGGTCGAGCCGCGCGACGGCGGCGCGCTCTGGCTCACCTTCAACCGGCCCGCCGTGTTCAACGCCTTCAGCGGCGAGCTGTCCGTCGCGCTGGCCGAACGGCTCGAGGACGCCGCGTCGAACGACGACGTCCGGGTCGTCGTCATCACCGGGACCGGCCCGGCGTTCAGCGCGGGCGCCGACATCTCCGGCGAGGACGCGCACGAACGGTTCGACGTGCGCGCCCTCGATGCCGCCAACCGGATCGTCCGCGCGGTCACCGGCTGCCCCAAGCCCGTGGTCGCCGCGGTCAACGGCGTCGCCGCCGGCGTCGGCTGCTCGACCGCCCTGGCCGCCGACCTCGTCGTCGCCACCGAGTCCGCCAGCTTCCTGCTGGCCTTCGCCCGGATCGGGCTGATGCCCGACGGCGGTACGTCGGCCACGGTCGCCGCCGCCATCGGCCGGGCCCGCGCGATGCGGATGGCGCTGCTCGCCGAGCCGCTCACCGCCCGCGAGGCGTACGACGCGGGGCTGGTCAGCCACGTGGCCACCGACGCCGAGTTCCCGGCGCTCGTCGACAAGATCGTCCGCCGGCTCACCCAGGGCGCTCCCCTCGCCCAGGCCGCCACCAAGAAGGCGGTCAACGCCGCCACCCTCGACCAGCTCGAGGCCGCCCTCGAGCGCGAGCGCACCGGTCAGACCATCCTGCTCCGCACCGACGACGTCGCCGAGGGCATGGCCGCTTGTCCAGGGTCGCCCAGAGGCCGTACTCGTGCATGGCCTGCACGTCGCGCTCCATCTCCTCGCGGCTGCCCGAGCTGACCACCGACTTGCCGTCCTCGTGCACCTCGAGCATCAGCTTCTCAGCCTTCTTCTTCTCGTATCCGAAGTACTTCTGGAAGACGTACGTCACGTAGGACATCAGGTTGACCGGGTCGTTCCAGACGATCGTCACCCACGGCGTCGCGAGCACCGTGATCTCGTCCGGGGTGGTCGTCGGTTCGACCTCGACGGGGCTGGCGGTCGACACCTCCCCATGTTGACACAGGCCTACGTGCTTCCGACGTCGCATCTCACCGCGCTGCTCACCGATCACTACGAGCTGACGATGCTGCAGGCGGCGCTGGCCGGCGGACGGCGCAACGCCGGTCGGTCTTCGAGCTGTTCGGCCGGCGGCTGCCCGAGGGGCGGCGCTACGGCGTCGTCGCCGGGGTCGGTCGGGCGCTCGACGCGATCGAGGCGTTCCGGTTCGACGACGAGACCCTCGCCGCGCTCGACGGCGTGGTCGACGCGCCGACGGTGAGCTGGCTGGCCGACTACCGCTTCTCCGGCGACATCTGGGGGTACGCCGAGGGCGAGATCTACTTCGCGCACTCACCGCTGCTGATCGTCGAGGCCAGCTTCGCCGAGGCGGTGGTGCTCGAGACGGTGCTGCTCTCGATCTACAACCACGACTCGGCGATCGCGTCGGCCGCTTCGCGGATGACCTCGGTCGCCGGCGACCGGCCCTGCATCGAGATGGGCTCGCGACGCACCCACGAGGAGGCCGCGGTGGCGGCCGCGCGGCGGCGTACGTCGCCGGGTTCGCAGCACCTCGAACCTCGCTGCCCGGCACCGCTACGGCGTCCCGACCACGGGCACCAGCGCGCACTCGTTCACGCTCCTGCACGACACCGAGGAGGACGCGTTCCGTGCCCAGGTCGACTCCCTGGGCGTCGGCACCACGCTGCTGGTCGACACCTACGACATCGCCGAGGCGGTGCGGGTCGGCATCGAGGTGGCCGGCCCGGAGCTCGGCGCGGTGCGCATCGACTCCGGCGATCTCGGCCTGCTGGCCGTGCAGGTGCGGCAGCAGCTCGACGGGCTCGGTGCGCACGACACCAGGATCATCGTCACCAGCGACCTCGACGAGCACGCGATCAACGCGCTCGCGTCGGCGCCCGTCGACGGCTACGGCGTGGGGACCCAGCTGGTCACCGGGAGCGGCCACCCGACCTCCGGCTTCGTCTACAAGCTCGTCGCTCGCGAGAACGACGACGGCGTCCTGCAGTCGGTGGCGAAGAAGAGCGTCGACAAGGTCTCGGTCGGGGGCCGCAAGTACGCGCTGCGGCGGCGCGACGCCGACGGCGTGGCCGAGGCCGAGGTGATCGGCATCGGCACCCCGGCCGAGAACGACGGCGACGACCGCGAGCTGCTCGTCCAGCTGGTCCGGGAGGGCGAGGTGGTCGGCCGCGAACCGCTCGAGGCCGCCCGCGAACGGCACGCCGCGACCCGCGCCGAGCTGCCGCCCTCCGCCCAGCAGATGTCACGTGGCGAGCCAGTGATCCCGACGGTCTTCGAAGGAGACGTGCACTGATGGCGCTGATCACGTGCGAGCTTCTTCTCGGAGTCGCTGATGCGGGCGACCACGATCACCGTGATGCTCCCGCAGGCGACCGAGGAGCAGATCGGCCTCATCGACCAGCCTCTCGAGGGACCACCGCCCGTCCTCTACCTCCTGCACGGCCTCTCCGACGACCACACCGCCTGGCAGCGCTACACCTCCATCGAGCGGTACGCCGTGGCCCGCGGCCTCGCCGTCGTCATGCCCGCGGTCGGACCGCAGCTTCTACGCCAACGAGGCCCACGGACACCGCTACTGGGACTGGGTCTCCGAGGAGCTCCCCCGGCTCGTGGGCCAGTTCTTCCGCGTCTCGCAGACCCGCGAGGACACCTTCGTCGCGGGCCTGTCGATGGGCGGGTACGGCGCCCTCAAGCACGCGTTCACCCACCCCGATCGGTACGCCGCGGCGGCCACCCTCTCCGGCGTCGCCAGGATCCACGGACTCGTGAGCGACCTGCCCCGCCCCGAGATCGTGGACCGGGTGTTCGGCGACAACCTCACGCCCGCCGACGACGTGCTCGCGCTCCTCGAGGCCGCCGACGTCGCGTCGCTGCCGAAGCTCTACGTCGGCTGCGGCACCGAGGAGGAGCTCCTGATCGAGCAGAACCGGCTGCTCGTCGACGCCGCCGAGGCCAAGGGCGTGGACGTCACCGTCGACTTCCGCCCCGGCGTCCACGAGTGGACGCTGTGGGACGCCCAGATCCAGGACGTCATCGCCTGGCTTCCCGTACGGCCCTCGCTAGGTTGAAGACGTGAAGACCGCGCTGATCGTCGTCGACGTCCAGAACGACTTCTGCGAGGGCGGGTCCCTGCCCGTCACCGGCGGCGCCCAGGTCGCCGCGGACGTCGGCCGGCTGCTGCACCAGCGGAGCGCGGGCGGGGCCGACGCGCCGGCGTACGACCACGTCGTCGCCACCAAGGACCACCACGTCGACCCCGGCGACCACTGGGCCCGGGAGCCGGACTTCGTCGACTCCTGGCCGGTGCACTGCCGGGTCGGGACCGAGGGCGAGGCCTTCCACCCCAACCTCGACCCGCAGCCCTTCGACGCGATCTTCCTCAAGGGCGAGCACCAGGCGGCCTACTCCGGCTTCGAGGGAGCGCACGACGGCCATCCGCTGGCCGACTGGCTGCGGGCCCACGAGGTCACCCACGTCGACATCTGCGGTATCGCCACCGACCACTGCGTCCGGGCCACCGCCCTCGACGCCGCGAAGGAGGGGTTCGAGACCACGGTGCTGCTCGACCTGTGCGCCGGGGTGGCACCCGAGACCACGCAGACCGCGCTGGCCGCCATGCGCGAGGCGGGCGTGAGCGTTGCTGGAGACTGACGACCTCCTGGTCGAGCCGCGCGACGGCGGCGCGCTCTGGCTCACCTTCAACCGGCCCGCCGTGTTCAACGCCTTCAGCGGCGAGCTGTCCGTCGCCCTGGCCGAACGGCTCGAGGACGCCGCGTCGAACGACGACGTCCGGGTCGTCGTCATCACCGGGACCGGCCCGGCGTTCAGCGCGGGCGCCGACATCTCCGGAGATGACGCGCACGAACGGTTCGACGTGCGCGCCCTCGATGCCGCCAACCGGATCGTCCGCGCGGTCACCGGCTGCCCCAAGCCCGTGGTCGCGGCAGTCAACGGCGTCGCCGCCGGCGTCGGCTGCTCGACCGCCCTGGCCGCCGACCTCGTCGTCGCCACCGAGTCCGCCAGCTTCCTGCTGGCCTTCGCCCGGATCGGGCTGATGCCCGACGGCGGTACGTCGGCCACGGTCGCCGCCGCCATCGGCCGGGCCCGGGCGATGCGGATGGCGCTGCTCGCCGAGCCGCTCACCGCGCGGGAGGCGTACGACGCGGGGCTGGTCAGCCACGTGGCACCCGACGCGGACTTCCCGGCGCTGGTCGACAAGATCGTCCGCCGGCTCACCCAGGGCGCTCCCCTCGCCCAGGCCGCCACCAAGAAGGCGGTCAACGCGGCCACCCTCGACCAGCTCGAGGCCGCCCTCGAGCGCGAGCGCACCGGGCAGACGATCCTGCTGCGCACCGACGACGTCGCCGAGGGCATGCGTGCCTTCAACGAGCAGCGCCGACCGGACTTCCGGGGCTCGTGAGGTCGGGTGTCCTACGTCACCGTGATGTCGGCCCCGTTGTTGACCAGCTTCCAGTCGACGCTCGCGAACGTCGTCGGGTCGATGACGTGGTTGGCGGTGACCCAGTCGATGAGGAGCTGGCGGATCTCGACCTGGTGGTTGTAGACCACGGGTGCGGTCGACACGGCAGGGAACCCGCCGCCGCCCGACTGGCGGTAGTTGTTGACCGCCAGCGCGAACTCCTGGGCCGGCGTGACCGCCGCCCCGTCGTACGCGAGGTCGACGATGCGCGCGCCGGGGTCCTTGCCGATGTCGATCTTGTAGGTCAGCTTCCTGTCCAGCCCCGCCACGGAGTCGAAGTTGTAGTCGGGGGTGCCGTTGGGTGCAGCCGGCGTGACCGCGTTGGTGACGTCGGCCATCGGGAACGACGTGCCGGCGCCCACCTTCTTGAAGTAGCGCGCCGAGAACTCGAGGTAGTCCTTGAGCTGGGCACCCGTGATCTTCACCGCCAGCAGCGTGTTGTCGTAGATGTAGAGGCCCGCGACGTCGCGCACGCTCACCTCGCCGGCGGGGAACGACGCGGTCCGGCTGAACGGCGCCGCGATCGAGAGCACCGGCAGCGCGGCATCGGCACCGGTGAGCCCGGCCTTGACCGCCTGGCCCTGGACGTACTGGACGAAGTCGATGATCGGGACGTCCTCGACCACGGCCCGGGCCGCGGAGAGGGCGGCGGTCGACGTGCCGATCGGCGCGTTGACGTAGCCGACCACCTTGTCGTGCTGGGCCCGGACCGCCCTGGAGACCTTGCCGTTCTCCTTGGCGGTGTTGGAGTTGAGCAGCTGGCTGTGCGAACGCACCAGCTTCCAGCGCCGCTTGCGCCGCTGCCACTCGACGGTCAGCTTCATCATCGTCAGCCGCATGCCCCAGTAGTAGGGCTCGCTGAGCAGCACCCGCTTCCCGGTCTTGGTGTTGGTGACGAACCGCTGCGGGATCTCCTTGTGCGCGTGGCCGACCAGGATGGCGTCGATGTCGGGCACCTGCTCGGCGACGAGGGACGCGGCGTTCTCGGGGTACGGCAGCGCATCGCCGTACGACGACGACGTGTCGGCGCCCGAGTGGGCCGACACGATGACCAGGTCGCAGCCCTTCTTCTTCAGCTCGGGGACGTACTTCGCGGCCTGCTCGACCAGGCCGGGGAACTCCATCCGGCCCTCGACGTTGGCCTTGTCCCAGATCGCCACGCCAGGCGTGACCAGGCCGAGGATGCCGATCTTGAGCGGCTTGCTGCCCTTCGCGACGCGGTACTTCTTGATGACGTACGGCGGGAAGACCGGCCGCTTGGTCGCCGGGTCGACCACGTTGGCACCCAGGAGCGGGTGGTCGAGCTGCGACTCGAACGCGCGCAGCGTGTCGATGCCGTAGTTGAACTCGTGGTTGCCGAGCGCGGCCGCGTCGTAGTGCATCGCGTTCATCGCGGCCGCCATCGGGTGCACGCCGCCGGCGGTGATCGGCGCGATCCGCGCGTAGTAGTAGGCCAGCGGGGTGCCCTGGATCGTGTCGCCCGCGTCGAGCAGCAGCACCGGCCCGTGCTTGCGGAGCTTCTTGCGGATCGCCTTCACCAGCGTTGCGATCTTCGCCAGCCCGATGTCGTTGTGCGCGGTGTCGTCGTACTCCTTGTTCTTGAAGTAGTCCCAGTTGAAGACGTTGCCGTGGCTGTCGGTGGTGCCGAGCACGGTCACGTGGACCCGGCGCGGCTTCCTGCCGCGCCGCTCGTCGTCGAAGTCGTCGTCCGAGTCGGCGTACGCGGGTGCGGCGAGGCCGGCGGCGGCCAGGGCGGCGGCGCCGGTGAGGACGCCGCGGCGACCGGGGAGGCCGCCGTAGGCCTCGACGTCGGGATGCGGCTCGTGCTCCTCGATCGGCGCGTGGGAGTGGGGTTCGTGGGGACCTGTGGGCATGGCTGTGCTCCCGAGAGTGTGAGATTCCGAGGTGGACGACCTGTGCGATCGCCGCCTCGTTCATATCAGGTCAGCACCACTTGTCGGCCAGTGCCCTGATCACGGTGAGGTTGCGATTGGTCGCGACACCGAGGTACTTCTCCACGGCCACGTTGGTCAGCGTGGCCTCGTGATAGTTGCCGCCGAGGAGCAGGTGCACGGCACGGCCGCCCACCTTCGCCACCTCGTCGGTGGTGATGCTGTCCTCGAGCTTCGCGATCGCGGCCGCGGTCGGGACGTCCTTGCAGAGCGACACGTAGTGCCTGCCGCCGTGCCCGAACGACTCGGCGTGCTCGGCGATCTCGCGGAGCTCCTTCTGGGTGAACACGATCGTGGGCACCTTGAAGCCGGCCTCGGCCTCGAACTCCTTCTCCAGCGCCGCCTCGATCTTGGCCCGCGACCGCAGCGTGGTGTCGAACCGGACGTTGCCGGTGTTGATGTACGTCGCCACGTCGGTGAAGCCCGCCGCCTCGACGGCCTTGATGATCGATGCCTTGGGGAACTTCCGCGTCGGACCCAGGTTGATCGCGCGCAGGAAGCCGATGTACGTCGCCACCCGGGGATCATGCCCGAGGTCGGGCTGATCTTCTTCGGCTGGGGCCTGTTGCTCGCCGTCACCTCGGTCTGGGTGGCGCCGGTCCTGCAGCGCCGGTACGGGTCCATCCCCACCGTGCTCGGCAGCCTGGTCCTGTTCTCCCTCGACCTCGCGGCGATGGCCGTGTGGACCGACCACAAGGAGGTCCTGGTCGCCGGCGTGGTGGTGGCGGGCGCGTTCCTCGGCGTCAACAACACCGTGATCACCGAGGCCGTCATGGGGGCGGCCCCGGTGGCGCGGCCGGTGGCGTCGGCGGCGTACTCGTTCGTGCGGTTCTCCGGAGGTGCGGTGGCGCCGTATGCCGCCGGCAAGCTCGGTGAGAACGTCAGCGTGCACGCACCGTTCTGGATGGGCGCGGCCGCGGTGGCGGTCGCGGTCGTCATCCTGGCGACCGGGCGGCGGCACCTGCAGGTCGACGAGCCGCCGGCCGAGCACAGCCGGGCCGAGGGCGAGCTGGTCGCCGTGGCCGACGCGGGCTAGCGCACCCGCACCAGGCCCCCTCCCGCGACATCGCGTCCGGCGACGACGATCATCAGAGCTGCGAGAGCCCCGACAGCACTCCAGCCGGCGACGCGTCCCAGGGTCGGCTCGGCGTCGGTGAGATAGATCGGGGAGCCCACCACCGACCCGACGATGGTCAGACCGAGCCCGAGGACCACCACCATCGGGCGCGACGATCACCCCCGGCTCGTGGTCACCGAGGCGGAACAGCAGCGCGGCGGCGGCGATGGCCACCAGGCCATCACCAGCAGCTCCACGCAGGACTCGGCCACGGGCGGCCGGGCATCCCGCCAGCTGAGGAGCGCAGGACGCCGAGCCAGGCACCGGCCAGCAGCGCCGACGCCGGCGGCCAGGACGGGTGCCGCGGCGCCGCCACTGCCCCTGCGGGGCGACCGTCGGTCAGCGGGGCCGCCGCGTCGTCGAGTAGGTACGCCGCGCCGCCGGCGAGGGCGAGCTGCGCCACCCGCGCGACGAACGGCAGCGCGCCCGCCGTCTGCTGGAAGGCCGCCACGAGCAGGACCAACGCAGTCGTGACGAGCGCGGTCACCGCGACCGGCCACGGTGCCCTGGCCGCGGTGGTCACGACAGCGCCAGCACGGAAGCAGGCCGCCGCGGCGACCGTCAGGGCGCCGCCGGCGACGAGCAGCTGGCGCCGATGACCCGGGTCGCGGAGGAGGGCCGCCACCACGGCCAGGCCGCACAGGCACAGCACCCAGCCGAGCGCCCAGATCGGCTCGATCTCGGGCACGAACGTCGAGCTGACGATTCCTTCCGTCCACGACGTGCTCGTCGATCAGGATCGGCCACGCCGAGGCCAGCCGCTCGGCGCCTCCTGGCTCGTCGCTGCGCCGGGATGGCGGTCGCGACCACCAGCACCACGACGCCGAGCAGAGCCGAGCCCCGGAACGGCGCCCAGCGGGCGACCGCGACACCGAGCAGCGGTCCGCCGAGGGCGGCCACCGGCCCCATGGCCAGCAGCGTGGCGAGGACGTCGACTGGCCGGGTAGTCGCCGAACCAGGTCACCGGCAGCGCTGGCGGGATCCCGTCGGGCGGCCACATCGCGTTCGCGACGAGCGATGTACACCGGCGCACGCAGTGCCCACTGCCGCAGGGACCAGGCAGGCGAGGCACAGGGAGAGGGTGCGCTCTGCTGGTCGACCGGGACGGTGCCGGCCAGCTCGCGGGTCCGGCGCAGGGCGGTGGTCAGCCGGTGCGCCACCACGAAGCCGAACACCCCGAGCAGGAACGCGATGCTCATGGTGTCGATCAGTCGGGTTGGTCCCGCCGCCCGTCCTGTGACCAGGTCGACGACGGCCGAGCACCACGAGGACCGCGCACGGGACCAGGAAGAGCGGGTGCCGGGCGTACCGCCGGGCGTCGGCGCGGGCCAGGGCCAGCAACGTCGCCCGTTCGTCCACCGGCGTCGAGGGTGGGGCACGGCGTGGGTCAGTGCGGTGCTCATGACACCGCCTCCAGCTCCGAGTCGCTCCCGGCCTCGCCGACGAGCAGCAGGTACGCGTCCTCGAGGTCGGGCTCGATCAGGTCGACGTCCGGGGGTGGGTCGCCGACGTTGCGCACCCGGCCGGTCCCGGTGCGCCAGGCGTGACGCGCGGCGGGATGCCGGTCCTGGGCCAGCCAGACCCGCCCCTCGGCCTGGCGGACCAGGTCGACGACGGTGCCGTCGAAGAGGATCCGCCCACCGTCCAGCACGACCACCCGCTCGCAGAGCGCGGCGACGTCGGCGGTCTGATGGGTGGAGATCAGGACCGTGGCCGACTCCCCGGCCCGCCCGAGCACGTCGCGGAGCCGACCGCGCTGGGCGGGGTCGAGGCCGGTGGTCGGTTCGTCGAGCACGAGCAGGGCTGGCTCCCCGAGCATCGCCTGGGCGAGCACCACGCGGCGGCGCTGCCCGCCGGAGAGCGAGGCGACCCGCTTCGGGGCGACCTCGGACAGGCCGACCAGGTCGACCACGCGGCGTACCTCGGCGTGCCGGAGGGTCGGGTTCGACCAGTTCTTGAGGATGGCCATGTAGTCGATGAACGAGAAGGCGGTGAAGCCGCGGGGGAAGCCGGTCTCCTGGGGGACATAACCCAGGCAGCGGCGGACCTCGGTCCTTCCCGAGGCAGTGCCGGGATTCACGCCCAGCACCCGCACGGTCCCGCGGTCGGCGGTCAGCGCGGTCGCCAGGATCCGCAGCATCGTGGTCTTGCCGGCACCGTTCGGGCCCAGGAGCCCGGTGATGCCAGGGGCGAGGTCGAGCGTGACGTCGGCGAGCGCAGCGGTGCGGCCGAAGGACTTGCCGACCTCGGTCAGCGTGACGGTGTTCATCGGTTCGTTCATGGGTTCCTCCCCAGGAGGTCGAGGGACGGACTGCGCAGCACGACGACGGCGAGGGCCAGGAGGGCCACCGCGGCCAGCACGAGCTGCATGAGCGGCTCGACGACCTCCACCGGGTCGCCGAGGCGGTAGGCCGAGAGGACCGCGGCGGACCAGACGACGCCGAGTGACGGCCGCGGTCATGGTAGGTGTCGAGGTACGGCGAGAGCGGCGAGCGTGAGCGCGATGCCGGCCACGGCGGGGGTCAGCCAGGCGACCGCGAGCCACGCCGGCCCCGGGAGCGCGAGGCCGAGCAGCACGGTGACGGGGACCGAGGTCGCCAGGACGCCGGCGGTGCGGAGCAGGAGCAGGCGCAGCGACGAGTACGGAGTGACCGTCACCAGCTCGTGTGCCGGATCGGCGTCACCGCCGAACGAGGCCGCGACACCGGCGACCGGGATCAGGGGCGCGACGATGAGGAAGAGCGTCAGTCCGGTGTCCTCGGCGAAGAGCGCGGCCGCGCCCGCGAAGACCAGGACCGTGAACACGCCCAGCAGCCACGCTCCCCGGAAGGCAGGTACGGCGGCGAGCAGCCGGGCGGACTCCGACGACAGGCCGAGCGCGGCGAGGAGCCGCTCGACGAGGCCGGCCCGCGGCTCCTCGACGTGGGCCCGGATCGCCCGCCAGGCTCGGTCCAGGGGCTCGCGCGGCATCAGCTCGCGCAGCACCGCCCCGCACTCCCGGCACTCCATGAGGTGCGCCTCGACGGACGCTCCGCCCACCGGCGTGCTCCGTCCCGTGGCGTACGACTCGAGCACAGAGGTGTCGAGATGCCAGGTGGCGCTCATGCCATCTCCTCTCTCAAGGTGACCCGGGCCCGCTGGAGCCGCGACTTCACGGTGCCGCGTGGGATGTCGAGCAGCACCGCGGCCTCCCGGGTGCTCAGCCCGTCGATGACCGTCAGCTGCAGCACGACCCTCAGCTCGGGCGAGATCCGGGCGAGCGCGGTGCCGACGTCGACGTTCTCCAGTCGGAGCAGCACCTGCTCCTCGGCGGAGATCTCCTGCTCGTCGTGGTCCAGCAGGGCCGGCCCGAGCAGGACGTCGTGGCGGCGGCGCAGCCGGCTGATCAGCCGCCGGATCGCGATCCCCCACAGCCAGGCCGCTACCGGGCCGTCGCCGCGGAACCGGGCCGCACCGTCCCACGCGGCGATGAACGTGTCCTGCAGCACCTCCGCGACCGCGTCGCTGTCGGCGCATCGCCGCGTCAGGCGGGCGTGGATCCAGGTCGCGTGCCGGTCGTACAGCTCGCGGAGGGCGCCCTCGTCCCTCCCGGCCATCGCGTTGATGAGGTCGGCGTCTGTGAGGTCACAGCCAGCCATACAAGGACTGTCGCACCGGACCCGCCGAACGGACCACGCTTGGACGTTCGGATGTGACCGGTCTGCGCTCCGGGTGCCGGATCGAGGCTCAGCGGGGCCGAATCACGTTGGTCTTCGCGATCTTGTCGTGGATCGCCTGCTTCTTGTCGTCCCACAGGGGCCAGAGGTAGTCCAGCACCGTGTAGATGAACGTGAGGATGCCCAGCACCGGGAGCAGGCCGAGGATGCCGACGCCGAACTGGCCGGCCCAGCGCAGGAGCACGGTGCCGAGCGCCATCGGACCGGGCCGGTCGCGAAGCCGCACCCGGAGGCCGAGGATCAGCTTGCCGGGCGTGGCCTGCTTCCACATGAGGAAGCCGACGTTGTAGGCGAAGCCGAGGGCCAGCTGGATCAGCGTGATGATGGCGAGCGGCCCGGCGGTGTCGCTCTGGAGCTGGCTGGTGTCGACGCTGCCGCTGTCGGAGTTCAGCGCCTCGTCGAACCAGTCGCTGTAGCTGTCGAGCACGTCGCGAACCCAGGGGAACGCGATCAGGGCACCGATGATCCCGAGGATGATGGTGTCGATGATCAGCGCGAGGGCCCGCCACCACCAGCCGGCCAGCGGTACGCCGTCCGGGGTGGTCGCGGACGCCACGGCTCCGTAGCCACCCGCGTACGGCGCGCCGTAGACGTCCGGGTAGGCCGGCGGTGCGGCGTACTGCTGGGTCGCCGCGGGCGCCTGGGCCGGTGACGTGTGCTCGGTCCAGCGGGTGCCGTCCCAGTAGCGCAGCTGCGGGGGCTGCCCGGGCTGCGGCGGGACGGGGTCAGGGTGCCAACCGGGCTGTGAGGTCACACCGGAAGGCTAGGGCGTGTCCCCTAGAGGTTCCCCCGGGCGTCCTGCTCGCGCTCGATCGCCTCGAAGAGCGCCTTGAAGTTGCCCTTGCCGAAGCCCAGCGAGCCGTGCCGCTCGATGAACTCGTAGAAGACCGTCGGCCGGTCCCCCATCGGCTTGGTGAAGATCTGCAGCAGGTAGCCGTCCTCGTCGCGGTCGACCAGGATCTTGCGCTTCTTCAGCTCCTCGATCGGGACCCGCACCTCGCCGATCCGGGCGCGCAGCTCGGGGTCGTCGTAGTAGGAGTCGGGGGTGTCGAGGAACTCGATGCCGTTGTCGCGCAGGATGTCGACCGAGCGCAGGATGTCGTTGGTCGCAAGGGCGATGTGCTGGCAGCCGGCGCCGTCGTAGAACTCGAGGTACTCGTCGATCTGCGACTTCTTCTTCGCGATCGCCGGCTCGTTGAGCGGGAACTTGACCCGGTGGTTGCCGCTGGCGACCACCTTGCTCATCAGCGCGGAGTAGTCGGTGGCGATGTCGTCGCCGACGAACTCGGCCATGTTCGTGAAGCCGAGCACCTTGTTGTAGAACTCGACCCACTCGTCCATCCGGCCGAGCTCGACGTTGCCGACGCAGTGGTCGACGGCCTGGAAGAGCCTCTTCGGGTGACCCTCGCGACGGACCACCGAGCTCGTCCTGGCGACGTAGCCCGGCAGGTAGGGCCCGGAGTAGTTGCTGCGGTCGACCAGCGTGTGCCGGGTCTCGCCGTACGTCGCGATCGCGGCCAGCCGGACCGTGCCGTGCTCGTCGGACTCGTCGTGCGGCTCGACCAGGATCGTCGCCCCCGTCGATCGGGCGTGCTCGATGCACTTGTCGACGTCGGTCACCTCGATCGCGAGGTCCACGACGCCGTCGCCGTGCCGGCGCTGGTGGTCGAGGACCGGGCTGTCGGGGGTGACGCCGCCGGTGAAGACGAAGCGGGCGCTGCCGGAGCGGAGCACGTAGGACTTGGCTTCGCGGAAACCGTTCTCGGGGCCTCGGTAGGCCTCCAGCTCCATGCCCAGCGCGAGCTGGTAGTAGGCCGCGGTCTGGGTGGCGTTGCCGACCACGAAGCAGACGGCGTCCTGCGCCACGACCGGGAACGGGTCGTTCGTCGCGTCGTACTCGACGAGGCCGACGAGCTGCTTGAGCTGCTCGAGGGAGAGTCCGGCCTGGACTTCCTCGCTGGTCAGGGCGGTGAGGGTCGACTCGCTCATGCGTGCCACTCTTCCCGGTCCAGCGCAATCTGTGCAACAGTACGGCGACACGTTGCGCAATCTGTCCAGTTCGGAGCCGCCCATGGACGCGCTCGACCGCAGTTTGATCGACCTGTTCTCCACCGATCCCCGCATCGGCGTGCTCGAGGCATCCCGGCGGCTCGGCGTCGCCCGCGGCACCGTCCAGGCCCGGCTCGACAAGCTCGCCTCCTCCGGGGTGATCACGTCGTGGGGGCCGGACCTCTCCCCCGCCGCCCTGGGCTATCCGGTGACCGCGTTCCTCACCCTGGAGATCCGGCAGGACGAGCTCACCGGCGGCGGCCACGACACCGTCGGCGCGCACCTGGCCGCGATCCCCGAGGTGCTGGAGGCACACACCATCACCGGCGCCGGCGACCTGATGGCCCGGGTGGTTGCCAGGTCCAACACCGATCTCCAACGCGTCATCGACCTGGTCCTGGCGAACGCAGCCATCGTCCGGTCGTCGACGGTGATCGCCCTGGCCACGCAGGTGCCCTACCGGGTGATCCCGCTGGCTGCCGTCGCGGACTGAGCCGATCCGGCCGCTCCCCCATCTGGTCCAGTCCGCAGGCGAGTCACGCGACGCCGGGGCCACCTGCGTGGCAGCCTGCTGCTCGGGGGGATACGAGCATGGACGATGGCGTGGTCGTCATGGTGGACGGCCGGGCGAAGGTGCTCCAGCGGACCTGCAGCCGCGACGACGAGCTGCTGCTCGGCCTGCTCCGCACGCGACCCGACCTCGTCCTCGGCGCGGCGAGCCCGGGCGATCGCCGGCGCCTCCTGCTGGTCACCGACTCCGACGTCCCGCCCTTGCAGCGCGTGTACGTCGACAGCGAGGCGGTCCCGCTCCTCGTCGGGGTGCAGGCGACCGGCCACGACCAGGTCGACGGCGACGTGCTCCTGCGCCTGCTCGACCGCGTCGCGCTGGAGCTGCCGCCCTGGCGGCACGGACGGCTGCGCGAGCTGGCCGCGGCGACCCACGGCGACCGGGACGAGGCCGAGCTCCTCATCCGAGCCCTCGACTGGCGGGAGGACCCGGACACGTTCTGGGCGCGGGTCGAGTCGAACGTGGCACGCGACCGCGTCCGCATCGTCCTGGTCGCCGACCGGGTGCCGGACGAGCTGACCCGCATCGTCGAGTTCCTCGACGGCCAGCTGCGCGACGTCGAGGTCCGAGCGGTGGAGGTGTCGCTCTACGGCGCGGGCCCGGTCTCCGCCCTGGTCCCCAGGAGCACGAGACCCGGCTCGGCGGCATCCCGGGCGCGGCACGTGAAGCCGCCACCCGGCCTGACGGCCCTGGCTGCCCGGGCCGCCCCCGGCCCGGACGGGCCCGGCCGGCACCGGCTCCGGGACTGACCCGACGGGCTCAGGACGTCTGTCGCATCGCCCACTCGCGCACCCGGTCGATCCGCTTGCGCAGCATGTCCGCGCTCGCGACTGCGGCGGCAGGGCCACCGCACTCCTTGCGCAGCGCGGCATGGGTGACGCCGTGGGCCTGGCCGGTGCGGTGGTGCCACGCGGCGACCAGGCCGTTGAGCTCGCGGCGCAGCACCGCGAGCTGCTCGTGGGTGGTGAGCTCGGGCACGTCGGGGTCGGGGCGGGCCGGTTGCTTCGCGCGGCGGTCGCTCTGGCGCTGGGCGAGGAGCTGGCGCATCTGGTCGGGCTCGAGGAGCCCGGGGATGCCGAGGAAGTCCATCTCCTCCTCGGAGCCGACGTGCACCTGGCCCTCGTGGCCGAACTCGGCGCCGTCGAAGAGCACCCGGTCGAAGTGGGCCTGGGAGCCGAGCGCCTCGAACGGCTGGTTGAGCAGCTCGGAGGAGGCCAGCTCGCCGGCCTGCGCGAGCAGGTCGTTCTCGGCGGCGAAGATGTCGTCCTCGTCGGTGATGCGCCGGCCCAGCACGTGGTCGCGCGCGACCTCGAGCTCGGCGGCGTAGGTCAGCAGGTTGGCGACGGACGGCAGGAAGACGGACGCGGTCTCGCCGCGGCCCCGAGCGCGGACGAAGCGGCCGACCGCCTGGGCGAAGAACAACGGTGTCGAGGTGGTGGTGGCATAGACGCCGACCGCGAGGCGGGGGATGTCGACGCCCTCGGAGACCATCCGGACCGCGACCATCCAGCGACCCTCGCCGGCGGAGAAGTCCGCGATCTTCTTGGTCCCCTGCTTCTCGTCGGAGAGGACGACGGCCGGCGCCTCGCCCGAGACCGCCTTCAGGGTCTTGGCGTACGCGCGGGCGGAGTCCTGGTCGGTGGCGATGACGAGGCCGCCGGCGTCGGGCACGTGGCGGCGTACCTCGGAGAGTCGCTTGTCCGCGGCCGACAGCACCGAGGGGATCCACGAGCCGTGCGGGTCGAGCGCGGTCCGCAGCGCCTGGGCGGTCAGGTCCTTGGTCAGCGGCTCACCGAGCCGGGCCGCGATCTCGTCCCCCGCGCGGGTGCGCCACTGCAGCTCACCCGAGTAGGCCATGAACAGCACCGGCCTGACCACGCGGTCGCCGAGCGCCTCGGCGTAGCCGTAGGTGTAGTCGGCCACGGACCGCGGGATGCCGTCGGTGCCTGGCGCGTAGGACACGAACGGGATCGGGTTCACGTCGGAGCGGAACGGGGTGCCGGTCAGCGCGAGCCGTCGGTGCGCCGGCTCGAAGGCCTCGCGCACGCCCTCGCCCCACGACAGTGCATCGCCGGCGTGGTGGACCTCGTCGAGGATGACCAGAGTCTTGAACCGCTCGGTGCGGATGCGGAGGGCGAGCGGGTTCGCCGCGACGCCGGCGTAGGTCACCGCGATGCCCAGGTAGTCCTGGGACGTCTTGCCCTTGCCCGCGGAGTACGCCGGATCGATCGGGATCCCGGCCCGGCCGGCGGCCTCGGCCCACTGGTGCTTCAGGTGCTCGGTCGGCGCCACGATCGTGATCCGGTCGACCAGCCGGCGGCCGAGCAGCTCCGCGGCCACGGACAGCGCGAACGTCGTCTTGCCGGCGCCCGGCGTCGCGACGGCGAGGAAGTCGCGTGGCATCGCCTCGAAGTAGCGCTTGATCGCCGCGGTCTGCCAGGCCCGCAACGGGTTGGCCGTCCCCCAGGCGGCGCGCTCCGGCCACGCCGGACCGAGGCCCGGTGCGAGGGGAGCGGCGTCGTCGCCGCGGGTCACTCGTTGGGACCCGAGTCGTCGCCGCCGTCCTTGAGGGACTCCCAGACTTCCTTGCATTCGGGGCAGACCGGGAACTTCTCCGGCGCCCGGCTCGGCACCCAGACCTTGCCGCACAGGGCCACCACCGGGGTGCCCATCACCATCGCCTCGGTGAGCTTGTCCTTGTCGACGTAGTGGGAGAACCGCTCGTGGTCCCCCTCGTCGGTCGGGACGACCCGCTCCTCGTGCCGGACGTCGGTGTCGACGGCGGTCTGGGTCCCGAAACCGGTGGTGCTCACCCGCCCAACTCTACGTGCCCCTGGGGCCCCGATATCCCTAGGCTCACGGCGGGAGGGTCACCGTGTCCGTTGAGTCGCTGTTCTGGATCTCGCTGGTCGCCGTCATCGCGCCCCTGGTCTCCGGGCTGGTTCCCCGTCGCCTGGTCCCCGAGGTGGTGCTGCTGCTCGTGCTCGGGGTGGTGATCGGTCCCTTCGGGGCAGGTCTGGCCGAGGACGACGACGCGATCGGGCTGCTCAGCGAGCTCGGTCTCGCCATGCTCTTCCTGCATGCCGGCTTCGAGATCGACCCGGCTGAGCTCACCGGCCGTGCTGGCCGGCGGGCGCTCGTGACGTGGCTGGTGAGCCTGGGGCTGGCCTTCGCCCTCGTCGGACTGCTCGGGGTCAGCAGCGACGTCTTCGACGCCGAGATCGCGGTCGCCATCGCCCTCACCTCGACCGCGTTGGGGACGCTGCTGCCGATCCTCAAGGACCGTGGGCTGCTCGGGAGTCCGGTCGGCGACCACGTGCTGCGGCACGGCGCCTACGGTGAGCTGGGCCCCGATCGTGGCCATCGCCGTGCTGCTCGGCACCCGGGGGCCGGTGCGGTCGCTCGTCGTCCTGGCCGCCTTCGGCCTGTTCGCCCTGCTGGTCACCCTGTGGTCGAGGCGGCTGCAGCGTCGGGACTCGCGCATCCTGCAGCTGGTCCGGCGCGGGGCGGAGACCTCCGCCCAGACGACCGTCCGGGTGACGATGCTGCTCCTGGTCAGCCTGCTGGCCGTGGCCACCTTCTTCGACCTCGACGTGGTGCTCGCGGCCTTCGCCGCCGGCTTCATCCTGCGGGTGGCGCTCCCCGAGGGCAACGAGCACCTCGAGGCCCGGCTCGAGGGCATCGCGTTCGGGTTCCTGGTGCCGGTCTTCTTCGTCACCTCGGGCATGGGGCTCGACCCCAGCGCCATCTCGTCCGCCCCGGCTGCGTTCGCGGCGGTGATCGTGCTCATCCTGATCGCCCGCGGTCTCCCGGTGCTGGCGGCCTGCCGGCTCGAGCGCGGCGACGCCCGGCTCACCTCTCGCGAACAGCTCGCGGTCGCTCTCTACTCCTCGAGCGGCCTGCCCATCATCGTCGCGGTCACCTCGATCTCGGTGTCCGCCGGTCAGATGTCCAGCGCGCACGCGTCGGTGCTGATCGCGGCCGGGGCAGCGACGGTGCTCCTCTGCCCGCTCCTGGCCACCCTGGTGCTGGACTCCTCACAACCGGCCGCGCAGACCCCCATCGCAGGACCCGGCGGACCCGCCGGCTGAGCCGAGCGTCGGCGAGCGGATGGCTCAGTTCAGCTCTGGGTCCGCCGGCCGGGTCGAGTGCCAGGCCAGCTCGCCTGGCTGGCGCCGCAGCACGTCGCGCCAGAGCTCCGCGGGGTCGAGCCGGAACACGTCGACGGCCTCCCCCGGGACGACGTACCAGCTGCCCTCGTCGATCTCGGCGGCGAGCTGCTCGGCGCCCCAGCCGGCGTACCCGGCGAAGATCCGCATCCCGGCCAGCGACCCGGTCACCAGCTCGACCGGCGTGTCCAGGTCGACCAGTCCGAGGAGCCCGTCCACCTCGCGGAAACCGACCGGGACGTCGTCCTCGTCGCGCAGCATCGCCACCCCGAGCGCGCCCTCGGTGCTCACCGGACCACCCCGGAACAGCACCTCCGGCTCGGAGGCGATCTCGCCCCACGTCTCGAGAACCTCCGCGACCGGGACCCCGGACGGACGGTTGAGGACGACGCCCAGCGCGCCGCCCTCGTCCACGTCGAGCATCAGGACGACCGAGTCCGCGAAGTTGGGGTCGAGGAGCTGGGGCGTGGCAACGAGCAGCATCCCGGCGCGCACCTCGGGCGACCGGTCGACCATGACGCCATCATGCCAACAGCCATGCAGCCAGCTACGCGGCCAGGGCCGCCTTCAGCCGCCCCAGCAGGGTCGGACGCCCGGACTGCTCGCGCTCGCCGATCTGCTCGAGCGCGTCGTACGACGGCGACGTGGCCTTGGCCTCGGCCTCGATCCCGGCACCGACGGAGGCGGCGAGCGAGTCGTGCGCGCTGGCCGCCCCGGCCATCACGGCCAGGAGCACGTGCTCCTTGTCGGCGGACTTCCGCAACACCTCGGCCAGTGGCCGCGTCGGCCGGCCGGAGCCGCTGCTCGTCGAGGATGGCCCGGATGCCGGGCAGCTCGTCGGCGGTCTGGTGCCAGGCCCGCACGACGGAGGCGCGCAGGTTCATGGGCTGGGTCATCTGCTCGCGCTCGATCCGGCCGGCGAGGCGGGTGTGCCACTTCAGCAGGAGGGCGGCGAGGAGGTCGAGATCGTCGGCGAACGTGGCCGAGACGCCATCGACGTCGCGGGGCAGCACGCCGTCGCGGCGCTGGTCGGCCGCGGCGATGACATCGCGAAGCACGTCTCCACGACGGTGGAAGGACGTCCAGGTCATGGGCTGGTCCTTTCTCGGGTGCCGGCCCGGGTGTGAGCCGGCTATTCACATACCGTGAGTACGTACCCACGGTAGAGGACCATACCGTCGGTATGCCAGGTCTCCGCCAGTGATGCTGGCCACCTCGCTCCCCTGTGACGGACGTCTCGCCATACCGCCGGTCGGTCAGTAGCCTCTCGGAATGCCCAAGTCGGTGACTCGTCTGATGCCCACCGTTCCGGGCGCCAGCCGTCGCCAGCAGTACTCCGCGTCCACCAAGCGCGCGCTGGTCGAGGTCGCCGAGGGGCTGTTCACCGAGCACGGCTACGCCAACACCTCGCTCGACGCGATCGTGGCCGGAGCCCGGGTGACCAAGGGCGCGCTGTACCACCACTTCAGCGGCAAGCAGGCGCTGTTCGAGGCCGTCTTCGAGCAGGTCGAGACCGATGCCTCCAAGACGATCAACAAGGCGCTCAAGGGGAAACGGGACCCGTGGGAGAAGGCGCGGGCGGGCCTGCGCGCCTTCCTCGGCGTGGTCCAGGAGCCGCGGTACCGCCGGATCGTGATCCAGGAAGGGCCCGCGGTGCTCGGCTACGAGCGGTACCGCGAGCAGGAGGAGCGGTCGACGTTCGCCACCGTCCTCGACATCGTCCGCTCCGTGCTCGGCGCCGGCTCGTGGGAGCTCGACGAGGCGATGCTGCAGACCTTCGCGCGGATCTTCTTCGGCGCGATGTCGTCGGCCGGGGAGTCGGTCGCCACCGCGGATGACCCGGAAGAGGCCGCCGACCGGGTGGAGTCAGCGATCGGGTTCATCATCGCCGGCTTCCGCTCGCTGGCCGACGCGGGCGTCGGGCTGCCCGACACCCTGGTCGCGGACGACGACCAGTAGAAGGACAGGCGTCCGCTACTTCCCGATGGTCACGCTGCCGCCGTCCTGCGGCACCAGCTCGATCCAGGTGTGCCCCGCGGGCACGGTCAGGTCACCGGCCGTGGTCGACAGCTTCAGCTCGGCGCCGAGCGACTCCTTGGTCCACTGGGCGCGCACGAGCCGGCCGTCGTGGAAGATCAGCGCCTGGCCCTGGCCCGTGAACTGCGTCTCCGGCACCGGGTTGCCGGCCGGGTCGCGGTAGCCGGCGTCGCCGACCTTGACCCGCAGCACCAGCACGGTGTCGGCCGGGAACTCGTCACCGGCGCCGGCGTAGGTGTTCTCGTTGACGTAGGTGCCGTTCTGGAACGTCCAGTTCGTCGTGTGCCCGCCCGAGAACGACGCGGCGAGGGTGCGTGCCGGCTGGCCCTGCGGGAAGTCCTTCTCGGCACCCCACGGCAGGTAGTCGTCGGGGCGCTCGGCGTCGTCCTGGTCGACCAGCGTCGCCGTCTCGGACATGTCCGTGAACAGGTTGTAGGGGGCGTGCCTGCTCGAGTCGCGGTAGAAGCCCTTGTCGCCCTCGGTGAAGTAGGGGATGCCCGCGCCGTCGATGCGGTTGATCGTCACCTGCGCCGCACCGGAGGTCACCATCGCGCCCTTGACCGGTGAGACGATCCCGATGTCGCTGGCACGCATCGAGCGCGCCGGGCCGACATCGCCGGGGATCTTGGAGTAGTAGAAGGCCGCGAGCCGGGTCATCCCGCCCTCGACGAGCTCCTCGACCACCATGTCGGCAGAGCCGAGCCCCACCTGCGGTGCGCTGGCAGAGGTGTTGTCCATCTTGAGCACCATGACCGGGTGCTTCTGGGCGGCCTCGTCGTCACCGGTGACCGGGAGGCCGGTGAGTGGCCAGGTGGCCTTGATCGTGGCGCCCGCCGCCACGTTCTGCGCCTCGGGGCCGCCGCCGGAGGGGTCCTCGGAGCCGTCGTTGTTGCCGCAGCCGGCCAGCAGGAGGGCGACGGAGGTGGCGAGAAGCGCCGCAGCGATGCTCTGTGCTCTTCTGGCGGTCACGGTACGACGTCGCACGTGCGTACTCCGATCGTGGGGAAGTGTGTGGTCACGGGTGGTTCTCTACTGAACTGGTGGACTTCGATGGTGCTCTCACCATCACTGAGACATCGGGAGGCGCGCCGGGGTTCGTCAGGAGCCCCCGCACCGGTCTGGATCAGCCGAGCTTCGCCCCGCCGTCGACGTAGAGCGTCTGTCCGGTGATGTAGGACGCCTCGTCGCTGCACAGGAAGGCCGCCGCGGCGGCGATGTCGGCGGGCTCGCCGACCCGGCGGACCGGGTTCGCCTCGGCGTTGAGGCGGCGCAGCTCCTCGGGCTCCATCTTCAGCCGGCGCGCGGTGGCGTCGGTCATCTCGGTGGCGATGAACCCGGGGGCAATGGCGTTGGCGTTGATCCCGAACGGGCCGAGCTCGATGCCGAGCGTGCGGGTGAATCCCTGGATCCCCATCTTCGCTGCCGAGTAGTTGGCCTGGCCGCGGTTGCCCAGCGCGCTGACGCTGGAGAGGTTGAGGATCTTCCCGTACTTCTGCTCGACGAAGTGCTTCTGGGCCGCCCTGGTCATCAGGAACGCGCCGCGCAGGTGCACGCCGATGACCAGGTCCCAGTCGTCGTCGGTCATCTTGAACAGCAGGTTGTCGCGGGTGATGCCGGCGTTGTTGACGAGCACGTGGATCCCGCCGAGCTCGGCGACGACGCGCGCCACCGCGGCCTCGACGGCCTCGGTGTTGCTGACGTCGGCACCGACGCCGATGGCCTTCGCGTCACCCTGCAACGGCAGCTTCGCGGCGGCCGCGGAGGCGGTGGCCTCGTCGAGGTCGACGATCGCGACGGACGCGCCCTCCTCGGCGAACCGAGTGGCACAACCGAACCCGATACCTTGCGCAGCGCCCGTGACGACTGCGACTCGTCCGTCGTATCGACCCATGGCCCAGCACCATAGGCGAACCGCGCCCCCGGGACCGATTCGGGGGGCCCGGAGACGTCCCCCGGCACGAGGAAGTTGCGCGTCACCCGAGCACGGCGCGGAGCCGCTCGGCGTACGCCGCCTGCTCGGCCGCGTCTGCGTACTTGGTGCGCGGCCAGAAGAAACCTCGCAGCCCGTCGCCCTTCGTCCGCGGCACCACGTGCAGGTGCAGGTGAGGGACGGACTGGCTGACGACGTTGTTCATCGCGACGAAGCTGCCCTGGGCACCAAGTCCGTCGACGACCGCGGTCGCGAGCCGCTGCGCCGCGGCCAGGAAGCCGTCGCGGAGCGAGGCCGGCAGGTCGGGCAGCGTCACGACGTGCTCACGCGGCACCAGCAAGGTGTGGCCCTTGAACACCGGACGCTGGTCGAGGAACGCCACGAAGTCGTCCTCGTCGAGGACCCGCTCCGCCTCGACGTCCCCCGCGGCGATGCTGCAGAAGACGCAGCCCGGGTCGCGCATGGGGTCAAGGTAGTCGCGGAGCGGTGGACCTACCGAGACTCGCCGGCGGCTGCGGTCGCGCCGACCCACTCGAGGTCGATGTCCGGGGCCAGCTTCGCGAGGATCCGGCGCCCGGCGAGCAGCAGGTCGCGGACCTCGGGCGCCGAGATCGAGTAGACGACCTCGCCCTCCCGGCGGGCCGACACGACCATCTGCGCGCGGCGCAGCACGCTCAGCTGCTGGCTGAGGTTGCTCGCCTCGATCTCGACGTGCTGCCGGAGCTCATGAACGGCGTGCGGCCGCTCGCAGAGCAGCTCGAGGATGCGAATGCGCGCTGGATGGGCGAACGTGCGAAACAGCTCCGCCTTGGCGTGATAGAGCGGTACAGCCATGTCTGGTCCAGGTCCCCTTCTTGGGCCGCCGCGCCCCCGCACAGCCCCGATTCATTCAGTTTGGCACATGAAGATTTCTTCAATTACGATGCCCGTTCCGCAACATGGGGATGGCTCCTGTTCTGGGATCGAAGGAGTTATGCGCGCGTGGATCTGACGACCGATGACGCCCGGGCGTGGGCCCTCGCACCCCATCTCGTGCTGGTCGGGGTCTCGACCGGATCGATCGAGTGGATGAATCCCGAGACCGGCACCACGTGCCAGCTCGGCTCGCGGGGTGACTACGTCGTGCTGCGCAGGATCGGCGACCGGATCGTGCCGGTCGTGACCGGCCAGATCCTGCACGACGCGGCTGCCTCGCTCTTCGAGGACCCCGAGTCGGTGCGGGCACGGCGGGCCGCCGCCCACGCGATCGTGGCCGTCGACGACGGCGTCCTGGGCTAGGGACGGCTTCCTCCGTAACGATTCGGGCTCGACCGGCGCCCTGGTCTCCACCTGCGTTCTTCGGTCGGTGACAGTGCAGCATGACGCCGGTCCCCGCGCTGTGGCCCGATGCGAGGACGGTGCCGCGAAGGCGGACCGTCCGGCTGGACCGCTTCCTCGTCCTGGCGGTGCTCGTCTCGTCGGCGTTGCGGGTGCCCGGGCTGATGGCCACCCCGAGCTCGGACGAAGCGGGCTTCCTGCTGGTGGCCAGGTCGTGGGCGCCGGACGCCGACAGCCTCTACGGCCAGTACTGGGTGGACCGCCCGCCGGTGCTGCTCGCGGCGTACCGCTGGAGCGACGCCCTCCTCGGCGAGCTCGGACCGCGGCTGCTGGCGCTGGTGTTGACGGCGGTCCTGGTCGTTGCCGTACATCTCCTGGCCGCGCGACTGACGTCACCAGGTGCCGCTCGGGTGGCGACCGTGGTGACCGTGGCGCTGCTCGCCGATCCCTCACTGTCCGCGTGGACGTCCAAGGGCGAGGTGCTGGGAACGCCGCTGGTGGCGCTCTCGTGGCTGCTCCTGGTGCGAGCGCTGGACACCGGCTCGTCGCGCGCGGCGCTCGTGGCCGGCGTCTGCGCGATGACCGCATGCGGCTTCAAGCAGAGCCTGGTCGGCGGGCTGGTCTTCGCAGTCGTCCTGCTTTGCGCCTCACTTCTGTCCGACCGGCTGCCACCGGACCGCGTGCTCAAGGTCGGCGGACGGTTCGCGGTCGGCGCCGCGCTTCCGGTCCTGGCCTGTGTCGCCTGGCTCGCGGTGAGCCCCGCGACGATCGCCTCAGGGTGGTACCAGGTGGTCGGCTTCCGCGCCGATGCGTCCGCGGTGCTGGCCGCCAGTGACTCGAGGGCGCCGATCGAACGCGGTCACGACCTGGTCCGGTTGTTCGTGGTCTGCGGGATGGCCCCGCTGGCCGCGGTCGGGGTCGCTTCGGTCCGTCGGTGGTTCCTGCGCTGGCCGGCGCTGTCGCTCGCGGTCCTTGCCACGACCGTCGTGGACCTGGCCGGCGTCGCGGTCAGCGGCAGCTACTGGCACGCCTACCTGGTGCCGCTGATCCCGGACGTCGCCATCCTCGCGGCACTCGCGGCGTCGTGCGCGCCACCGTTCCGCTCGCTGACCCGGTTCGTCGCGGCACTCGCGGTGACCGCCACGGTGACGGCGTACGCCGGGTTCGCCGAGAACCGGCTCGTCTCGCCCACGCCGTCCGGGCCGTGGCAGGCCGGCCACGCGATCTCGCTGGTGTCGGGTCGTGACGACACCATCGTGAGCCTCTACGGCAACGCCGAGCTGGTCGAGGCGTCCGGCCTGCCCTCGCCGTACCGGCACCTCTGGTCGCTCCCGATGCGCACCCTCGACCCCGACCAGGACGAGCTGCGCGCGCTGCTCTCCGGGCCGGACGCGCCCACCTGGGTCGTGGCGGTGCTGCCGCTCAACTCGTGGCACATCGACGACGGCCGCCGGCTGCGCGACCTGCTGATGAGCAACTACCGGTTGCTCACACCGCGCTGCGGCCCGCTGATCTGGGTGCGGCTCGACACGATCCGGGCGCGACCACAGCTGGACTGCGACTAGCCCAGGTCCAGCCGGAAGAACAGCAACCAGTCCCGCATCGCGTGCGGCACCGCGTAGTACGGCTCGACCTCCTCGAACCCGAGGCTGCGGTAGAGCGCGAT
>CAVTHU010000023.1:0-75774 GCA_963734355.1 uncultured Actinomycetota bacterium | reverse complement strand
AGCGTCATTCGTCGGCCTGGTTCAGGCGGGTGGCCGAGCCGCTGACGCGGACGGTGTCGGTGTCGGGATCGAGATCGACGAGGAGCCGGCTCGGCCTCCCCATGTCGCGGCCCTGCAACAGCGTCAGCCGCGTGGGCACAGGGACCAGGCCGAGCGAGCGCAGGTAGCCACCGAACGCGGCGGCCGCGGCGCCGGTGGCGGGGTCCTCGACGACACCGCCGGGCGGGAAGGCGTTGCGCACGTGGAACACACCGTCGCCCTGCGCAAAGAACAGGTGGACGGTCGTCCACTGCTCCTGCCGCATCAGCTCCGCCAGCCGGTCGTAGTCGTAGTCCAGTCCAGCGAGGGTGGCGAGCGACGCCACTCCCAGCACGAGGTGGTCGTTGCCGGCGAAGGCGACGTGCGGCGGGTAGGCAGGATCCAGGTCGTCCGGCTCCCACCCGATCGCGGCCAGGGCCTCAACGAGAACCTTCTCGCCCACCGGGCGGGTGTGCGTCGCGGGCGAGGTGAGGGTCGCGACCATGCCCGAGTCGGTGGCCGTGCTGGCCACCCGGATCGTTCCGGCCAGCGTGACGAGGTCGAGCTCCCCCGGACCGTCGCGGTCCGCCAGCGCGACGGCGGTGGCCACCGTCGCATGACCGCAGAAGGCCACCTCGGCGAGCGGGCTGAAGTACCGCACCCGGATGGATGCGGCGTCGTTCGGCAGCACGAAGGCCGTCTCGGAGTAGCCGACGTCCGCGGCGATGGCGAGCATCTCCGCGTCGCTCAGCGACCGCGCATCGAGTACGACGCCCGCGGGGTTGCCGCCCATCCCGGAGTCGGTGAAGGCGGCGTACCTCAGCACCTCGCTGGTCATGTGTCGACCGTAGTGGCGCCCGCTGCATCGAAGGCCGCGGGCGTGAACCCCTTGACGAGGAGCCAGATCGCGAGCGTCACCTCGAAGATGCCGCCGGGGATGAGCAGCACGAGGCTGATCGGTGCACCGAAGATCTCGGCCGCGGCACCGGTCAGGTGCAGCGCGTAGCCGACGAAGCCCCATCCCGCCAGCCATCTGGGGACCAGCCCGGTGCGAAACAGCAGCGCACACAGGAAGAGGCATCCGAACGCCAGCGAGAGCTGGCCGATCTGGTAGGCCATCTCGTTCGTGTCGACCGCGAGCGACCCGAGCGACTGGGCGGTGTCGTGGCCGAGCTGATCGGCCCGATCGGCGAGCGGGATGAGCATCAGCAGTGCGAGCACCCCGACGGTCATCATCGCCATCTCGAAGATCATCGTGGCCAGATAGGCCACCGCGGTGCGCCTGCCGTGGCGTTCGAGGACCGGGAAGAAGAAGACGGCCTTGCCGATGTCGACCGCGGTGGTCGCGATCATCAGGAACGCTCCGAGGGCCAGGGTGGTCTCCTGTGTGCTGACGCCGGCAAGGAAGTCGGATCCGCCGACGACTGAGTTGACCAGGATCGAGCCGGTTCCGTAGATCACGAACCCGGCCAGGAACAGCGCTCCGATCACCCGTGACGTCCACATCCGGGAACCGGTGCGCGGCTCTGCGACTTCGGGAGATACGACGCCGCGAACTGGGGCCAGCTGCTCAGAGACCATGACCCGCTGCTTCCACTGAGACACGGCGACCGCGGGCAACGAGCCAGAGCGCCAGGAGGAACTCACCGATGAAGGTGACCGTGGCGACGGCGACCGGAGGACTCGCGAGCACCGTCGAGGCCACGCTGTCGAAGACGTAGCCGGCGCCGGCGACGACGAGCAGGACGCCCAGCAGCTTCGGCACGTAGCCCGAGCGCCAGGCCAGGTAGCCGACGAGGGCCAGGTGGATCCCGAACAGGATCAGCCCGGCCATCCAGAGATCATCGAACGCATCGGTCTTCAGCAGGGTCTGGCCCTGGATCTGTTCGGTGGTGAGCACTCCCGAATATGCGTCCGAGGTCACCAGGTCAGGGATGCCGGCGAGCTGGCCGATGGCGATCATGAAGACTCCCGCGTAGGCGAGCCGGAACCAGGCCGCGAGCCTCGAGAGCCCGCTGCTCACCGGGCGGAAGAAGCGGAAGAGTGCCCACGCCACGACCACGTCGAGCACCACCACTGCGTACAGGCTCGCGGTCCCCCAGCGGAACAGGCCGGTGGAGGCAGCGATGTCCTCGACGGTCGTGGCCGCCTCGCCCCGAGTGACCAGCCCGTCGACGACGTAGAAGATGCCGAACGCCGACAAGACGGCCATCGCCAGGATCGCCCACCCCGCGACCAGGGCCGCTTGCCGGACCGACGCGTCGTCGACCACCCGCTCGCGCGTCGTCGATGGGGCCGGACCGGAGTGGCCCTCGATCATGGTGCCGCTCATGGGGTGTCCTCGCGTCGGAGTCAGTACTTTGTACGAAACTATCGTACAAAGTACGAAAGCGCCACCTGCACGGCACCGGGAGTCAGACAGACAGGAGGACGGAGTCCGGAACCGCCGCGGGTTCGTTGAGAGGAGGCGGGTCCTCGACATGCAGCTCGGGCAGCCAGGCGAGCCAGGATGGGAGGTACCAGTTCCACCGACCCAGAACGGTCATGGCCGCGGGAACGATGACCATTCGAATGAGGGTGGCGTCCACGAGCAGCGCGACGGCCACCCCGAAGCCCATCTGCTGGAACATCACCAGCTGGCCGGCAGCGAACCCGGCGAACACGACGACGATGATCAGCGCCGCGCCGGTGATGATCCGACCGGTCGCGGCGATGCCGTGCACCACCGCGTCCGCCGTGTCGCCTGTCTGCTGCATAGCGTTCCCTGATCCTGCTGAGCAGGAAGACGTGGTAGTCCATCGACAGGGCGAAGAGCACCGAGAACAGGAACACGGGGACCCAGGCTTCCACGCGCTCAACCTGCTGGAGCCCGAGCGCCGTCGGCCCCGAACCCGTCCTGGAAGACCAGGACGAGCAGGCCGTAGGCCGCGCCGACCGAGAGCAGGTTGAGGATGACGGCGGTGGCTGAGAGGACCACCGAGCGGAACACCACGGTGAGCAGGATGAAGCTGAGCCCGAGAACGAAGGCCAGCACGATCGGCAGCCACTGGTTGATCACATCGGAGTAGTCGACGTTCTCGGCGGTGGTGCCGCCGACCAGCACGCTGGTCTCGGTGCCGTCGAACGCGGCGGGGATCAGGTCGATGCGGAGCCGTTCGAGCCCGCGGCGGGCCTGGCCGTGGTCGGGGTCGCCGAACAGCGGGACGCTGATCAGCGCGACTCGACGGCTGTCGGCGATCTGCAGTTGTGAGGGGCCGAAGTCGGGGTCGTCGGCGATGGAGTCCTCGAACTGGGCGATGGCCGAGGCTGACGTCGCCTGGAGGTGACGTCTGCTCCGGAGATCACCACCTGAGCGGGATCGGTCGTCGTGGTGCCCGGGAAGCTGCCGTTCGAGGGCGAGGGCGCCGGCCTTGGCGAAGGTGTCGTCGGGGAGCTGATTGACGCCCGAGGCACCGGTTTGCAGGCCCAGCACCGAGGCGCGCCGCGGCGAGCAGGATCAGCACGCCGGCCGCCAGAGCGGTGGCGGGTCGCCGTACCACGGCGCCCACGGCCCGGGTCCAGAACGCGCCCTCGGCGGCGTGGTCACGACCGACGATCGGCAGCCGCATCGCGTTGACCCGGTCGCCCAGCAGGGACAGCAGGGCCGGCAGCAGGGTGAGCGCCGCGGCCATGGTGACCAGCGCCGACGATGATGGCGCCCGAGGGCCAGGCTGCGCAGGATCGTGTCCGGGACCAGGAGCAGTCCCAGCAGGGCCACGACGAACGAGCTGCCCGAGAACAGCACGGCCTTGCCGCTGGTGCCGCCGCTGGCGACGATCGCGTCGATCTTGTCGCGACCGGCTTGCCGTTCCTCCCGGTAGCGGGAGAGCACGAAGAGGCTGTAGTCGATGCCGAGAGCGAGTCCCATCGCGGTGATCATGTTGACGATGAAGAAGGACAGCGAGGTGTACTGGCCGAGGACCGAGGAGATGGCGACGGTCACGATGATGGACATGACGGCGATGGTCATCGGGAGGAACGCCGCCATCAAGGCACCGAAGACCAGGAGCAGCACGATCATGGCGGCCGGCAGCCCGAACTTCAGCTCTCCGTTGGTGAGGTCGGACTCCGAGAGCTCGTTGAAGTCGTGGTCGAGAGTGTTGACGCCGGTGATGTCGACGTCGAAGTCCGTAGCGGCGTCCGCGGCGACGACCTCGTCCAGCACGTCGGTGATCCCGGTCTGGGAGTGGTGGCCGAGCACGAGCGTCACGACGGCCGCATGCCCGTCCTCGGAGATCGCCGGACTGGTCGGCCGCGTAGGGGTCCCGGACGGTGTGTGCCGCATCGGTGGCTTCGATCGAAGACCGCACGTCCGCGACGAAGGCCATGAACTCGGGGGCGTCGCTGGTGAACTTCGCCGAGTAGATGATCGACGCCTTCGTCGATCCGGTCACCCTGGGGGAAGTTGTCGGCAAGCAGCTGCTGGGCCCTGGCCGAGTCGGGGTTCGTGGTCAGGCTGGCGTCGGAGGTGAAAGCCGACCCGATCAGGCCACCGATGGCCACCATGGACACCAGCAGGATCAGCCCCCAGGCGGCGACGATCCGCCAAGGGTGTAGGGCCGATGCGCGGGCGAGTCTTTCGGTCACGCCTCCAGCGTGGGGGCAACGTCGGTCATCGACAATGACTTGGGCCGGACACACGGTTGACGATGTCGGCCATGGCTCAACGCGACCTACAGTGAGCGCATGGACGCTCAATGAGTGAGCCGCGGATCGTCATTGCGACCTTCGACGCCGCGCAGATCCTGACGTCACCGGACCGCTGGAGGTGTTCTCCACCGCCTCGCGGTTCCTCGAGTCGGCGACCTACCGCACCGACGTGGTCACCACCGAGGTGGCCCGGTGACTGCCAGCTGCGGCCTGGAGTTCGCCTCGTCGCCGATCGCGCGACGTCATCGGCCCCGTGGACACGTTGATGGTGGCCGGCGGCGTACGGGCATCGCACGCCGCGACCGCGGACGAGGAGCTGCTCCATCACGTCCGACGGCTCGCCGTCGACGCCCGCCGGGTCACCTCCGTCTGCTCAGGTGCCTTCGTCCTTGGCCGCCGCCGGTCTGCTGGACGGTCGCCGCGCCACCACCCACTGGGACGCGTGCGGGCTCCTCGACGACCGCTACGAGGGTGTCACCGTCGACGCCGACGCCATCTACGTCCGCGACGGCAACGTGTGGACCTCGGCCGGTGTCACCGCCGGCATCGACCTCGCCCTCGCCCTGGTCGCCGACGACCACGGACGCGGTGCTGCCGCCACGGTTGCCCGGCGACTCGTCGTCTACCTCCAGCGGTCGGGTGGACAGGCCCAGTTCTCCGCCGTGCTGGCCGCACAGGCCGCCGACACGGCACCGGTGAGCGACCTGCTGTCCTGGCTGCGCGACCACCTGACCGACGACCTGACCGTGGCCGCCCTCGCTCGGCAGATCAACCTGTCCGAAAGACAGTTCAGCCGGGTCTTCAAGTCCGAGGTCGGGTCACCGCCGCGGACCACGTGGAAGCCGTTCGCCTCGAGTCAGCATGCAGGCTGCTGGAAACGACGAACCGAACGATCGAGCAGATCGCCAGGCCTGCGGCTTCGGCACCCCTGAAACCATGAACCGCACCTTCCGTCGCCGCCTCAACACGACCCCCGGCGACATCGGCAGCATTTCCGTGGCGACACCCCTGGGCCTCCCGCGCCAGGGCCACGGTCGGCAAGAGCCGCCGCTCCCTGACGTGACCCGAGCTCAGACGAACGGCGATGCGGTGGTGGTGGGACGCCAGCGCTGGTGTCCGTCGCTCGCGCCCTGGGCGCGGATGAGCTCGAGCCGTGGCTTGGGCCCGTCGGATCGTCCGGTCTGCGGCTTGCGGCGACCCGGGAGCCAGGGCATCGGCCACCGCACACCGGGGCCGTCGTAGTCCTGCTCCACCGCGGCATGGAGGGTCCAGTTGGGCTCGTAGAGGTGGACCCGGCCCAGGGCACAGAGGTCCGCGCGCCCGGAGAGCACGATCGTGTTCACGTCGTCGGCCGAGGAGATCACGCCGACAGCGATCGTCGGGATGTGCAGGCTGTTGCGGATCGCGTCGGCGTACGGCGTCTGGTAGGACCGCCCGAACGCCGGCCGCTCGTCGGGCGTGACCTGTCCGGTGGAGACGTCGATGGCGGTCGCGCCGGCCGCTTCGAAGGCCCGCGCCACCTCGAGCGTGTCCTCGAGGGTGACTCCACCCTCGACCCAGTCGGTGGCGGAGATGCGGACCGTCATGGGTCGGTCGGCGGGCCACGCCTCGCGCACCGCGGCGAACACCTCGAGGGGGAATCGCAGCCGGTTGGAGACGTCGCCGCCGTACTCGTCGGTGCGGCGGTTGGTCACCGGCGACAGGAATGCCGACAGCAGGTAGCCGTGCGCGCAGTGGAGCTCCAGCAGGTCGAAGCCTGCCGTCGCCGCGCGCTGGGCCGCCGACACGAAGTCGGCGACCACGGCGTCCATGCCGGCGCGGTCCAGCGACGACGGAGTCTGGTTGACGCCCTCCTTGTAGGGCCGACCCGAGGCCGAGACCAGCGGCCAGTTCCCCTCCGGCAGCGGTTGGTCCATTCCCTCCCACATCAGCTTCGTGGAGCCCTTGGGTCCGCTGTGGCCGAGCTGGACTCCGATGCGTGCCGGCGAGGAGGCGTGCACGAAGTCGCAGATCCGCTTCCAGGCCGCGCCCTGCTCGTCGGACCACAGTCCTGCGCAGCCGGGTGTGATGCGGGCGTGGGGAGAGACGCAGACCATCTCGGTCATCACCAGGCCGGCACCACCGAGTGCCTTGCCGCCGAGGTGGACCAGGTGGAAGTCGCCCGGCAAGCCGTCCTGTGAGACGTACATGTCCATGGGTGAGACGACGACCCGGTTGGCCAGGTCGAGCTGGCCGAGCCGGAACGGCGCGAACATCGGCGGGCACGGCTCCCCTGTCCCGTGCCCGGCCTCCAGCTGGGTCGTGGCGAACCACTCGTCGACCCGCGCGATGAACTCCGGGTCGCGCAGCCGCAGGTTGTCGTAGGTGATGCGGCGGCTGCGGGTGAGGATGTTGAAGGCGAACTGCAGAGGGTGCTGATGGGTGTACTGGCCCAGGTTCTCGAACCATTCGAGGCTCGCCTGGGCCGCGCGCTGGGTGGAGATGACCACGGCCTTGCGCTCCTGCTCGTACGCCGCGAGGGCGTCCTTCAGGTCCGCCGACTCGTGCAGGCAGGCGGCCAGGGAGAGCGCGTCCTCCATGGCCAGCTTGGTGCCGGACCCGATGGAGAAGTGAGCGGTGTGGGCGGCGTCGCCGAGCAGCACGACGTTGTCGTGGAACCAACGCTCGTTGCGGACGGTGGTGAAGCTGACCCAGCGGGAGTTGTTGGCCAGGACCTCGTGTCCGTCGAGCGACGAGGCGAAGAGCTCGCGGACCGCGGCGACCGAGGCCTCGTCGGACTCGCCCGGCGCGAGGTCGTGCGCCGGGACCCTGTCGAATCCCGCTCGCCGCCACACGTCGTCGTGCATCTCGACGATGAAGGTGCTGCCGTGGGCGTCGAACGGGTAGCCGTGCATCTGCATGACGCCGTGGGGGGTCTCGAGGATCTCGAAGGTGAAGGCCTCGAAGACCTTGTCGGTGCCGAGCCACATGTACCGGCAACGCCGCACGTCCAGCGTGGGCTGGAACTGGTCGGCGTACTTGGTGCGCACGAGCGAGTTGACGCCGTCCGCCGCGACCACGAGGTCGTAGTCGCCGGACAGCTGCTCCACATCAGGGGCGGTCGAGCTGAACTGGACGTCGACCCCGAGGTCCGCACACCGACGCTGGAGGATCTCGAGCAGCCTCTTGCGGCCCAGCGCCGCGAAGCCGTGCCCGCCGCTGGTGACGACCTCACCCCGGTAGTGCACGTCGATGTCGTCCCAGCGCGCGAACTCCTGCTCCATCTGGTCGTGGATGACCGGGTCGGCGTGGGCGATGCCACCGAGGGTCTCGTCCGAGAAGACGACGCCGAAGCCGAACGTGTCGTCGGCGGCGTTGCGCTCCCACACGGTGATCTCGTGGTCGGGCCCGAGCTGCTTGGCGAGAGCGGCGAAGTAGAGCCCTCCCGGGCCTCCACCGATGACTGCGATCCGCACTGTGCCTCCTGGACTCCTGCGGCGAGTATATTGTTTGCTTGACGTGCGTTGTCAAACCGATATAACTTCGCGGGAGTCCACGGGAGTCCACTGAAGAGGTGCGGATGTCTGCGCTGGCGCTCGACGACGAGCAACGGAACTACGTACGGCGCGTGCGCGAGGTGGCCGTCGACCTGCTCCCCCTCGTGGAGAAGGGCGCCGAGGGGCGGGTCAACCGGCCGCTGCTCGTCGCGATGGGCGGCCACGGACTGCTGCGCGACCTCTTCGGAGGCACCGCCGACGAACCGGTCCGAGACGCCGCCGCGATGCGGCTGTGTCTGCTCCGCGAGACCATCGCGACGGTCTCCGCCGAGGCCGAGACGGCCCTCGCGCTGCAAGGCCTGGGGAGCTACCCGATCCTGCAGTCCGGCTCCCCCGAGACGGTCGAGCGGTGGATACCTGGCGTGGTGGCGGGCACGACGGTGGCCGCCTTTGCACTGTCCGAGGCCGATGCCGGCTCCGACGCAGCGGCCCTGTCCCTGCGAGCCGAACGTGACGGCGACGGGTGGCGGCTGTACGGCGAGAAGCTGTGGATCTCCAACGCCCCCGAGGCCGACGTCTACACGGTGTTCGCCCGCACCACGGAGGGTGCGGGGGCGCGCGGCGTCTCGGCGTTCGCGGTCGCAGGCGACGCGGACGGGCTGAGCGGCGAGCACCTGGAGCTCCTGTCACCGCACCCGATCGGCCGCCTCGTCCTCGACGGGGTCCGCGTGGAGGCGTCCGACGTGCTCGGCGAGGTCGACGCCGGTTTCCGCGTGGCGATGCGAACCCTCGACCTGTTCCGTCCCAGCGTCGGCGCCTTCGCCGTGGGCATGGCACAAGCCGCGATCGACGCCACCCTGGACCACGTCGCGACCCGGCAGGCGTTCGGCGGCCCGCTGGCCGAGCAGCAGTCGGTGGCCCACACCCTGGCAAACCTGGCCACCCAGCTCGAGGCCGCTCGGCTGCTCGTGTACGCGGCCGCGAGCGCCTACGACGGCGGCGCCGACCGCGGCACGATCACGAGGTCGGCCGCCATGGCGAAGCTCTTCGCGACCGAGGCGGCCCAGACGATCGTCGACCAGTGCGTGCAGCTGCACGGCGCCCGCGCCCTGGAGCGTGGCCATCTGCTCGAGCACCTCTACCGTGACGTCCGCGCCCCACGGATCTACGAGGGCGCCTCCGAGGTGCAGCGCTCGATCATCGCCCGCGAGCTGTTCAACGAGAGGATCACCCCGTGACCCGCTTTCGCGCATCCGCACCGCTGACCACGACCTGGGAGCACTTCGACTTCGCGGTCGAGGGAGCCGTCGCCACCGTCACGCTGAACCGGCCGGAGAAGCTCAACCCACTCACCTTCGAGTCGTACGCCGACCTGCGAGACCTGCTCGCCGAGCTTCCGCACCACACCGGAGTGAAGGCGCTCGTGATCCAGGGCGAGGGGAAGGGGTTCTGCGGCGGCGGAGACGTCAACGAGATCATCGGCGAGCTGCTGAAGATGAAGGCCGGCGAGCTGATGTCCTTCACCAAGATGACCGGCGACGTGATCCGGGCGATGCGCGAGTGCCCGATTCCGATCATCGTCAAGATCCAGGGGATCGCCGCGGGAGCCGGCTCCGTGATCGCGCTCGCCGCGGACTTCCGGGTCGTCGGCACCTCGGGACGCTTCGCGTTCCTGTTCACCAAGGTCGGGCTGTCCGGTGGCGACATGGGAGCGGCGTACCTCCTGCCGCGGGTCGTGGGACTGGGGCGCGCCACCTCGTTGCTCATGCTCGGCGACACGATCGACGCGGAGACCGCGGACCGCTACGGCCTGGTGTCACAGCTGGTCCCTGACGAGGAGCTCGACGGCGCCGTCCAAGCCTTGGCCAGACGCATCGCCGACGGGCCGACGCTGGCGTTGGCCCAGACCAAGTCGCTGCTGACCCGGGAGCTGGACATGTCGATGTCGGCGTCCGTCGAGCTCGACGCGATGACCCAGGCCCTGCTGATGACCACCGACGACCATGCCGAGTTCCATGCGGCGTTCAACGCCGGTCGGAAGCCCGCATGGAGAGGGCAGTGAGCGCGACCGCGTTGCCGTCATCACCGGAGCCGGCCAGGGCGTGGGACGGGCCGTCGCTCACCGCCTGGCGACCGCCGGCCACCGGGTCGTGCTGGTCGGTCGCGACCACAGCAAGCTCGAGAAGGTCGCCGCCGAGATCACCTCGGACTCGCTCTGTGTCGCGGCCGACCTGACGGACCCTGGCGAGGTGCTGCGCGTCTTCTCGAGCGTCGAAGAGACGTGGGGACCCGCCACGACCCTCGTCGCCAACGCGGGCACCGCCCTGGCCGCCCCCGTCGTGCAGACCACCGACGAGCAGTGGCAGCAGATGCTCGACAGCAACCTGACCGCGCCGTTCCGATGCATCCGCCGGGTGCTGCCGTCGATGGTCGAGTCCGGACACGGCCGCATCGTCGTCATCGCCTCGGTCACCGCCAAGCGGGGCGAGCGCCAGGTCGCGGCGTACTCCGCAAGCAAGCACGGCGTTCTCGGTCTCGTGCGAGCGGTCGCGGACGAGGTCGCCCGTACGGGCGTGACGGCGAACGCGGTCTGCCCCGGGTACGTCGACACGCCGATGACCGACCAGACCCTCGAAGCAATGAGCGCCCGGCTCGGGATCTCGCTGGACGACGCCCGCTCCAAGCTGGCCCGGCGACAGCCGATCGGGCGGCTCGTGACTCCCGACGAGGTGGCCTCCGCGGTGCTGGCCTGCATCGACAACGGCGCGATCAACGGGCAGGGCATCAACGTCGACGGAGGAGCCGTGCAGTCATGACGTTCGAACGGGTCAACCCACCAGCGCTCGCAGCTCCGCGGGGGTTCAGCCATGCGGTCAGCACCACCCGGCCTCGCACCGTCTACCTGGCCGGGCAGACCGCACTCGACGCCGACGGCAGGATCGTCGGCGACGACGTGGTCAGCCAGTTCGAGCAGGCACTGTCGAACCTGCTTGCGGCACTGTCGGCGGCAGGAGGGAACGGCAGTGACCTCGCGACCGTGACGATCTACATCGTCGACATGGACGACTACATCGCCCGCGCACGCGAGATCGGTGCCGTGTGGCGGCGCCTGGTCGGTACGGACTACCCGGCCATGGCAGGCATCGGGGTCTCCCGCCTCTGGGACGTCGAGGCGCTGGTGGAGGTCCAGGGCATCGCCGTCCTCGACTGAATTGCTGTCGTCTGGGGAGCGGTGGGTCAGCAACCCTTGTGCACAGGGTGGCGGTGGGCCAGCCACCGTTGTCCCCGTGGAGAACGGTTGCACAACCACCGCTGCCCCGAGCGCGTCAGGCGTGGATCGTGGCGAGGGCGTGCTCGCGGGCCGGGTTGCGCAACAACGCATCGAGGTCGGCGAAGAGCTCCGCCGCCGTGCTGCCGTTCCAGCCGGGCGGCAGCAGCTCGAGAGGGAGACCCGGGTCGAGGTAGGGAAGTCGGCGCCAGTCGGTGAGCATCGCGACGTAGGTCTCGAACGCCGTGCGAGTGGCAGCGTTGGACGCCTTCCACCGCGCCTGCGCGCCGGCGTACTTCGCGAGGAACTCGGCGTACTCCTTCTCGATCGCCGGCAGGTCCCACCACTCCCCCACCCGATCCCGCAGCGAGCCGAACCCGTCGTAGCGGGCCCGGAACAGGTCGACGAACGTCGCCAGGCCCTGGTGATCCAGCGTCCGCGCGACCTCGTCGTGCAGCAGCCCGGGCGCCACCCACACCCCCGGCGACACGGTCCCGAACCCCATGGAGACCAGGGTGCTGCGCAGCTGGTGCCGCTTGTCGCGCTCGGACTCCGGGATGGAGAAGACGACCATCACCAGACCGTCGGCCTCGACGGCGCGCTGTCGGCTGAAGATGCGGACGTCGCCCTCGCGCAGCAGGTCCAGGGCACCGTCGGACAGCGCGTAGCCGGCCGCGCCGTCCATCTTCATCGCCTGCAGTACGCCGCGCCGCTTGAGCCGCGAGATCGACGAACGCACCCCGGCGGAGTCGACGCCGAGGTCTCCCATCAGCCGAACGACAGAGCTGACCGAGAGCCAGTTGTGCTCGTCCCGGGCATAGAGCCCGTAGAGGGTCAGGATCAGCTGTCGAGGCGCGGGCTCGGCCATGGACCTAGCGCCCCTGACGCAGCCGGAACCGCTGGATCTTGCCGGTCGCCGTCCGCGGCAACGCGTCCACGAACTCGATGATGCGCGGGTACTTGTACGGCGCGATGACCGACTTCACCTGCTGCTGGATCTCGCCGGCCAGGTCGTCGTCACGGGTGACGCCTTCGCGGATCACGACGACCGCCTTGACCACGGCTCCCCTGGCCTCGTCGGGGACGCCGACGACAGCGCACTCGAGCACGTCGGGGTGGGTCAGCACCGCCTCCTCGACCTCGGGAGCACCGATGTTGTATCCCGACGAGATGATCATGTCGTCGCTGCGGGCGCAGAACCAGAAGTAGCCGTCGTCGTCCATTCGGAAGGTGTCGCCGGTGATGTTCCATCCGTTCTCGACGTACACCTTCTGCCTCGGATCCGCGAGATACCGACAGCCAGTCGGTCCCTTGACCGCAAGCCGGCCGGGCGTCCCGTTGGGCACCGGCTCGCCCAGCGCGTCCACGACCCTCGCTTCGTAGCCCGGCACCGCCCGACCCGTCGCCCCCGGCCGGATGTCGTCATCGGCGGCCGAGATGAACACGTGCAGCATCTCGGTCGCACCGATGCCGTCGATCAGCTTGACCCCGGTCGCGTCGTGGAACGCGTGCCAGGTCGTCTCGTCGAGGTGCTCGCCCGCGGAGACCGCCCTCCTCAGCGTGGACAGGAGACCCACGTCTCCTGACGCCACCATCGCGCGGTAGGCCGTCGGGGCCGTGAAACAGACCGTGACGCCGTGGTCGGCGATGTGGTGCGCGAGCTCGGTCGGCGTTGCCTTCTCGATCAGCAGCGTGCTGGCCCCGGCTCTCAGCGGGAAGACCACCAGCCCGCCGAGCCCGAAGGTGAACGCCAGCGGTGGAGTGCCGGCGAAGACATCGTCGCTGCGCGGCTGCACGACCTGCGCCGAGAACGTGTCGGCGATCGCGAGCACGTCCCGGTGGAAGTGCATCGTCGCCTTGGGGCGGCCCGTCGTCCCGGATGTGAAGGCGAGGAGGGCCACGTCGTCGGCAGCCGTCGCGACGTCGGTATGCGTGTCCGGCTGGTCCACGACTCTCGCGGTCAGGTCCTCGGCTTCCGAGCCGCCGTAGGCGATCGTCGGGACTCCGGGGATGCCCGCGGCCAGGTCGTCGAGGAAGCGGTGGTCACACAGCGCGAGGTCGATCCGTGCGATGTCATGGATGTCGGCCAGCTCCCGAGCGCGAAGCATGGGCATGGTGGCCACGACCACCCCACCCGCCTTGAGGACGCCGAACCAGCACGCGACCAGCCAGGGAGCGTTCGGTCCGCGCAGGAGGACCCGGTTGCCCGGCACCACACCGAGCTCGCGTGACCAGCAGGTTCGCGATCCGGTTGGACGTGCTGAGCAGCTGTCCATAGCTCCAGGTGTCGCCTCCCGGAGCAAGCAGACAGGGCCGGTCCGCTCCCAGGGCGTGAGCCGTGTCGTCCAGCAGGGCGGTCGCGCAGTTGAGCCGATCGGGGTAGCTGAGCTCCGGTCGATCCAGCAGGAATTCCGGCCACTCCGACTCCGGCGGGAGGTTCGTGCGACAGAAGGCGTCGACGTGTGCGGATGAGCTGTCGAGCATCGCCGTCCTTCCTCGCGGAAGGCTCAACTTTATGATGTTCTCTTGACGACAGTCAATGCTTCAATATGTCGCGGGAAGCGGGCGGATCCGGCCACCGGCCTCCTCGGGCGGCTCGACGCGCGCCGCGCCGACGCGGGCCGCGACGTCGTCGGGGAACGGCGCCGAGCTGCCCCCGACCACGTGCACGCCGAGGACCTCCTCGGTGGCGCGCAGCCGACCGTCGACCCAGAGCTCGTGCCAGATCCACAGCAGCTTGCCGGTGGCGCCGATGACCGACGAGCGCACCTCGAGGTCGCTGCCGGCGGAGACCTCGTCGAGGTACCGGACGTGCGCCTCGACCGTGTAGAGCGAGGCGTCGTGGGCCTCGCGGTAGTCAGGGCCGAGCCCGACCGCGTCCATGACGGCGTCGGTGGCGTGCCCGAACACCAGCACGTAGTAGGGCTCGGAGAGGTGGCCGTTGTAGTCGATCCACGCGTCCTGGACGGGCTCCCGCCAGATGACCGGCTCGGTGCTCACGCGCGATCGAGCGCTCGCAGGATCGCGATCACCCCGCGGTCCCGCTCCGCCACGAGGTCGTCGATGCTCCGGCCGTCGGCCTCTCGCTCGCAGCCGTCGACGACGGCGTCGCGGAGCTCGGGCGTCAGCTCGGGTGCCTCCAGCCGGGTCCACGGGGAGAGCAGTGAGGGGCCGAAGTGGTCGAGCATGTGCGCCATGCCGCCCTGGCCACCGGCCAGGTGGAAGGTCAGCATCGGGCCCTGCAGTGCCCAGCGGAGGCCGGGGCCGTCGGTGATCGACAGGTCGATCTGCTCGACCGTCGCCTCACCTGCCTCCACCATGTGCAGCGCCTCGCGCCACAGCGCCTCCTGCAGTCGGTTGGCGATGAAGCCCGGCACCTCGCGGTCCATGGTGATGACGGACTTGCCGGCGTGCCGGAAGAAGTCCGAGGCCCACGCGACCGCGTCGGGCGAGGTCGCCGTGCCGCCGACCACCTCGACCAACGGGATGAGGTACGGCGGGTTGAACGGGTGCCCGACCACGGTGCGCTCGGGATGGGCGCACTTGGTCTGCATCTCGCTCATGCCGTAGCCGGACGTGGACGAGGAGATCACCACGTCGACCGGGGTCACCGCGTCGATGTCGGCCAGCAGGGTGCGCTTGAGGTCGAGGTCCTCGGGTGCGCTCTCCTGGACGAAGTCCGCCTGCGCGCAGGCCGCGGCCAGGTCGTGCTCGATCGACGAGGTTGTCCAGGCTGGCGCCCTCGGCGAGGCCCAGCTCGGTGAGCGCCGGCCAGGCCGCGTCGACCAGGTGCCTGAGCCGGGTCTCGGCGTCCTCGGCCGGGTCCCAGGCCACCACGCGGTAGCCGCGGGCCAGGAAGTAGGCAGCCCAGCCGCCGCCGATCACGCCGGCGCCGATGCAGGTGACGGTCCGGACGTCCTCCGGTGCGCGGCCGGCTCATCGGGCTTCAACGCCAGGATCTCGCGGCCCTCGTCGGGGGTGGCGACGTGGGCGCCCATGCTCTCCACGATGGTCCGCGCCCGCTCGACCAGCTGCGCGTTGGTGGCCTTCACGCCCTTGCTCAGGTAGAGGTTGTCCTCCAGCCCGACGCGCACGTGCCCGCCGAGCAGCACCGACTGCGCCACCCACGGCATCTGCATCGGGCCGAGGGCGAACGACGCCCACACCGCGTCCTCCGGGAGCTGGTTGACCATCGCCGCGAGCGTGAGCGGGTCCGCCGGCGCGCCGTACGGGATGCCCATGCAGAGCTGGTACATCGCCGGGGCGTCGATCAGCCCCTCCTCGACCAGCGTCTTGGCGAACCACAGGTGGCCGGTGTCGAAGATCTCCATCTCGCAGCGGACGCCGAGCTCCTGGATCTTCTTGGCGCCCTCGCGGAGCATGTCCGGCGTGCTGACGTAGACCAGGCTGCCCTCGCCGAAGTTGAGGCTGCCGCAGTCGAGCGTGCAGATGTCGGGGAGCAGGTCCTCGACGTGGGGCAGCCGGTCGACGCCGCTCACCAGGTCGGTGCCCTCGACGAACGTCGTGGGGTCGTGCGGGTCGAGCACCAGGTCACCGCCCATCCCGGCGGTGGTGTTGATGATGACGTCGACGTCGGAGGCCCGGATCCGCTCGACGACCTCGCGGTACAGCGCCACCTCGCGAGACCCCTTCCCGGTCTGGGGGTCGCGGACGTGGATGTGCACGATCGTGGCCCCCGCGCGCGCCGCGGCGATGCCGGACTCGGCGATCTGCTCGGGGGTCACGGGGACGTGCTCGGAACGACCTACGGTGTCGCCGGCGCCGGTCAGGGCGCAGGTGATCATGACGTTGCGGTTCACGGGGGTCTCCTTCGTGGTCAGTGGGTGGGTGCTCAGCGGCCCTTCCAGACCGGCTTCCGCTTCTCGGCGAAGGCCTTGAACCCCTCGAGGCCGTCCTCGGAGGTGTAGAGCGTCGCCACCGTCGGGAGGGTGCTGGTCGTGACCAGGTCCAGGGCCTCCTGGAACCGCAGCGACTCCGCGACCCGGGCGGTCTCCTTGATCGCGGCGAAGACCAGCGGTGGGCCGGAGGCGAGCAGCCGGGCGGTCTCCCAGGCGCGGGCCCGGACCGCCTCCTCGTCGGGCAGCACCTCGTTGACCACGCCCCAGCGCGCGCGCCTCCGAGGCCGCCATCCAGCGTCCGGTCAGGAGCAGCTCCATCGCGACGTGGTACGGCATCCGCTTGGGCAGCTTGATCGTCGCCGCGTCCGCGAGGGTGCCGGCGTTGATCTCCGGCAGGCCGAACTGGGTGGCCTCCGAGGCGTAGATCAGGTCGCACGACAGGGCCAGCTCGAAGCCGCCCCCCATCGCCAGGCCGTGGACGGCGGCGATGACCGGCTTGTTGAGGTCGGGCAGCTCCTGGAGCCCGCCGAAGCCGCCGACGCCGTAGTCCCCGTCCACCGCGTCGCCGTCCGCGGCGGCCTTGAGGTCCCAGCCGGCGGAGAAGAACTTGTCGCCCTCGGTGCGCACGATCGCCACCCGGAGGTCGGCGTCGTCGCGGAAGGCCGCGAAGACCTTGCCCATCTCCCGGCTGGTCGCCAGGTCGATGGCGTTGGCCTTGGGCCGGTCGAGGGTGACCTCGAGGATGCCGTCCTCGACCCGGGTCCGCACGGCCTCGCTCTGCGCTCTGGGCATCGCTCATGTCAGGCTCCCAACGGCCGCAGCAGCGACCGGCTGATGATGTGCCGCTGGATCTCGGAGGTGCCGTCCCAGATCCGCTCGATGCGCGCGTCGCGCCAGATCCGCTCCAGCGGCAGCTCGTCCATCAGCCCCATCCCGCCGTGGATCTGGATCGCCTCGTCGGCGACCATCGCCAGCATCTCGGTCGCCTTGAGCTTGGCCATCGCGATGTCGGAGTCGGTGGCGGTGCCCTGGTCGTACTTCCACGCGGCGTACAGCGTCATCAGCTCGGCGGCCCGCAGCTCGCTCGCCATGTCGGCCAGCTTGAAGCCGACCCCCTGGAAGCTGCCCGATCGGCTGGCCGAACTGCTCGCGGCTCGGCCGCGTGCCGGACCGAGAGGTCGAGCGCGCGCTCGGCGCGGCCGAGGCACGACGCGGCGACCTGGAGGCGGGTCGAGCCGAGCCAGGTGCCGGCCAGCTCGAAGCCCTTGCCCTCCTCGCCGAGCAGCGCGTCGTCGCCCACCCGCACGTCGTCGAAGTCGAGGATCGAGTTGGTGTAGCCGCGGTGCGAGACGTTGCGGTAGCCGTCGTGCACGGCCAGGCCGGGGGTGTCGAGGTCGACCAGGAACGTCGACATCGCCGGGCGTCCCGCGTCGTCGGACCCGGTCACCGCCACCAGGATCACGAAGTCGGCCTCGTCGGCGTGGCTGATGAAGTGCTTGGTCCCTTGGATCCGCCAGCCGTCGCCGTCGCGGGTGGCCCGGGTGCGCATGGCACGCATGTCGGACCCGGCGCCCGGCTCGGTCATCGCCAGGCAGTCGATCTTCTCGCCGCGCACGCACGGGTAGAGGTAGCGCTCGCGCTGCGCCTCGGTGCCGGCCAGCAGGATGTTGGACGGCCGGGCGACGCCGGTGTAGTGCAGGGCGTAGTTGGCCTTGCCGAGCTCCTTCTCGTAGAGCACCCACGTCACCGTGTCGAGGCCGGCCCCGCCGACCTCCTCGGGCATGTTGGCGGCGTAGAGGCCGGCGGCGAGTGCCTTCGGCGCGGATCTGGGCGGCGAGCTCGGGCCGCAGCACGCCGGTGCGCTCGACCTCCTCCTCGTGGGGGTAGAGCTCGCGCTCGACGAACGCGCGCGTCACCTCCACGATGCTGCGCTGCTCGTCGGTCAGGCCGAAGTCCATCGGCGATCTCCTCTCCTGCTCGGTCGTCCTGGCCAGTGCGGCCGCGGCGCGCGCCGCGGCCGGTGCGGACCGCGCCCTCCATGTAGCCGGCGACCCACTGGTCGGAGCCGCAGACGTAGAACGGCGGCTCGTGGGTGCCGTGCAGCGGCCCGACCGCCTCGACGTCGCCGGGTCGCCAGTTGGTGACGTAGCCCTGCGTCCACGGGTCGGTGCCCCACAGCCGGGTCCAGGTCTGCAGCGGCGAGGTCGCCTCCGGCCCGTACAGCTCGGCGATCTGGGCGAGCGCCTCGCGGGTCCGGGTCGTCGGGGTCGGTGGCGGCGAAGGCGGCGTACCGCTCGGGCGGGACCAGCGCGGACAGCACGCCGTCGCTGCTGCGGCCAGGTCGAGCCGAGCACGCCCTCGCTCTCGGCCAGCGCGTTCTGGCCGCGTGTCGCGCCAGAACGGCTCGGTCGTACGCCGCCACGAACTTGGCCGCCCACGCGTGCCGCTGCCGCCGCAGCGAGGTCAGCCGGGCCGTCGCTGACGCCCGTGATGTCGAGGTCCCGCGCGGGGCCGGACGGCACGGCGAGCACCACCGCGTCGGCGCGCAGCTCCTCGCCGTCGTGCGGTCGTGACCACGCTCCCCTGCGTGCCGACCGCGATGCTGCGCGACCGGCGTGGACAGGCGTACGTCGCGCGAGCGCCGCCGCCATCGTCAGCGCCACGGTGGCGGACCCCTCGGCGACCCGCTGGTTCTCCCACTGCTCGACGTCGTAGCTGCCGCTGGTGCCGCCCACCGACGCATCTTGCGGGCGTAGGCGAACATGCTCTGCCGCTCGATCGAGCCGTCGGACGAGGCTCAGGTGCACCAGCTCCATGGCCGCAGCACGGCCGGGCGTGGCGCCGACCTCGCGCAGCAAGTCGCCGACGCTGAGCCGGTCGAGCCGGTGCAGGTCGGGGCAGGCCGAACGGGTCCTCCGGGTCGATGCGAGGCGACGACCTTCTCGAGCGCGGCCTCGACCTCGTCGTACGACGGCGATGTCGGCGTCGGTGCACCACGACGGCCAGTCGCCGACGTCGACCGACTCGGGCACCTGGCGGGTGATCTCGCCCGGCTCCGCGACGTACGACGCGGTCAGGGTCAGCCCGAGCTCCTCGACCAGGCCGAGGTAGCTGGTGTGGGCGTTGCCCACCACCTCGCCGCCGAGCTGGACGCGGCGGCCGTCGGGCGAGCTCGACCTGCTCGACCCGGCCGCCGACCCGGTCGCGGGCCTCGAGCACCGTGACCGTGCGCTCCGCCGGCCTCGAGGTCGCGCGCGGCGGACAGCCCGGCCAGGCCGGCGCCGACGACGACGACGTCCGTGCACGGCTCATCGTGAGCACCACCGTGTGCTCGGGCAGCCAGCCGATCTCGACCCGGTCGCCGGGGTTCCACCGGTCCTCGGCCCGCATCCGCGGGAGGTTCTGCTCCAGCACGGTGAGGGTGAGGTCGGGGGCGATCGAGACGAGGTACTGGGTGGTGGCGCCGTGGTAGCTGGTCGACGACGATCGTGCCGGGCACCCGGAACATCGCCGGGGTGAGGTCGCTGAGCCAGATCTTCTCGGGCCGGACCGCGACGCTGACCGGGTCGCCGTCGGCCGAGCCCGTGGTGCGCCGGGGCCGGGACCGAGACGGTCGGCGGAGACGGCCACGCAGCCGCTGGCGACCAGGTGCCGCTCATCAGGTTGCTGGTGCCGATGAAGCCGGCGGCGAAGACCGAGGTCGGGTGCTCGTAGACGTCCTCGGGCGTGCCGCACTGCTCGATCACGCCGCTCGTTCATGATCGCGACCCGGTCGCTCATGCTCAGCGCCTCGTCCTGGTCGTGGGTGACGAACAGGAAGGTGATGCCGACCTCGCGCTGGATCGCCTTCAGCTCGGCCTGCATCGCGTGCCGCAGCTTGAGGTCGAGCGCGGCCAGCGGCTCGTCGAGCAGCAGCACCTTGGGCTCGGTTGATCAGCGCCCGGGCCAGCGCGACGCGCTGCCGCTGACCGCCGGACAGCCGGCTCGGCCGCTCCTTGGCCGCGGTCGCCGAGCTCGACCAGCTCGAGCATCTCGGAGACGCGCTGGTCGAGCGTGCGCCTTGTCGATGCCCTTGCGGCGCAGGCCGAAGCCGACGTTGCCGCGGACGTCGAGGTGCTCGAAGAGGGCGTAGCTCTGGAAGACCGTGTTGACGTCGCGCTTGTGCGGGGGCGTGCTGGTGACGTCCTCACCGCCGACGAGGACCGTGCCGGAGGTCGGGTCGCTGAAGCCGGCGATCATCCGCAGCGTGGTGGTCTTGCCGCAGCCCGACGGGCCCAGCAGGGAGAAGAACTCGCCGCTCGCGATGTCGAGGTCGAGGTCGTCGACGACGGTCGATCCGCCGAAGACCTTGGTCAGGCCGCGCAGCGAGACCGACGGCGTCGTCGGGTCGGTGGTGAGTGCTCAATGGCGGTGCTCACGGTGTCGCCTCCGGTGATCAGGTCCAGGCTGGACGTCCCGCGGTTGAACAGGCGGGGAAGCAGTCAGCGCGGCCACGATCAGCAGGGCCGAGGCGAGCAGCATCAGGGTGCCGATCGCGTTGATGGCGGGCGAGACGCCGAACCGGATCGAGGAGTAGACCCGCACCGGCAGCGGCTGGGGGTCGACGCCGGTGGTGAAGAACGCGAGCACGAAGTCGTCGAAGACCAGCGCGAAGACGAGCAGCCCCGCGCCGACCAGGGCCGGGACGAGGGTCGGCAGGGTGACCAGGCGCAGCGCCTGGAACGGCGTGCAGCCCAGGTCGCGGGCGGCCTCCTCGACCTCGAGCGCGACGCCGGCCAGCCGGCCGCGCACGATCACCGTCACGTAGGCGATCGAGAACGTGATCTCCGCGAGGATCACCGTGGTCAGCGAGAGCTTGAGCCCGATCCCGGTGAAGAGCAGCAGCGCGGCCACGCCGGTGACGATCTCGGGGGTGACGAGCGGGAGCAGGGTGACCGCCCCGATGACCCGGCCGCGCCGCGACCGGATCCGCTCGAGGCCCAGCGCCAGCATCGTGCCGAGCACGAGCGAGCCGAGCGTCGCGACGGTGGCGATCTCGAGGCTGGCCACGAGGGAGTCGAGCAGCGCGCTCGTTGTGGAAGAGGTCGTCGTACCAGCGCAGTGCTGAAGCCGGAGAACGTCGACAGCGACTTCTTGTCGTTGAAGCTGAACAGCGCCACGGCCAGGATCGGCAGGTAGAGCCAGGCGAAGAAGACGACCGTCACCGCCACGGCGAGCAGCGGCTTCCGCTCCAGCTTGCCGGCGCGCGGCCATCAGAGCTCCCGCGCCTGGGTCGAGGTGGCGCGCAGGTAGACGACCATCAGCACGGTCAGCGCGGCCATCATGCCGACGGTCAGCGCCGAGCCGAGCGGCCAGTTCTGGCCCTCCATGAACTGCTGCTGGACCAGGTTGCCGATCATGAAGGTGCTGGCGCCGCCGAGCAGCTGCGCGCTGACGAAGTCGCCGAGCGCCGGCAGGAAGACCAGCAGCATGCCGCCGTACAGACCGGCGCGGGTGGCGGGCAGCGTCACGGTGAAGAAGGTGCGGACCGGGCCGTGGTAGAGGTCCTTGCCGGCCTCGATGAGCGACACGTCGAGCCGCTCGAGGGACGCGTAGATCGGCAGGATCATGAAGACCACGAAGCCGTAGACCAGGCCGCCGATCGACCGCCGTACGGGGTGTTGAGGAAGGTGATCCCGTCGCTCAGCCCGGACCTGCGCAGGGCGCTGTTGACCAGGCCGTCGTCGGAGAGCAGCGCCTTCCAGGCGTACATCCGGATCAGGTAGCTGGCGAAGAACGGCACCACGATCGCGGCGATCAGGGCGTTCTTGTAGCGGCCGCCGTAGAGGGCGATGGCGTAGGCGACCGGGTAGGCGATCAGCACGCGAGATGACGACCGTCGCGAGTGCGTAGATCAGCGAGCGCAGGAACAGCTCGAGGTAGACCTCGTTCCAGAGCGCGCGGTAGTTGGCGGTGCTGGTGGCGAACACCGGGTAGCCGTCGTTGGTGGTGCGTGCCGAACGAGAGCAGGACGACGATCACCATGCTGGAGACGAAGAACGTCACCATCCAGGCGGTCGGCAGCGCGAGCAGCCACCCCCAGAGCCGACGTCCGCTGCGCGGACCGTGGCGCTCGCTTCGCGCTGTGCGTGGCCGAGGCCGCCACCACTCAGCTCGCCTTCACTTCGGTCCACGTCGCCGCGCGGCGCTGGACCTCGTCGGCGCCGAGGAGCCGGAAGACGTTCTCGTTCTCCAGGTCCGAGATCTCGACGTTGCAGGCCGGGCACGTCCTTGGCCAGGTCGGCGAACGCCGGCAGCGCGTCCTTCACCGGGAACGGGTAGTAGAGGTAGTTCATGTTCTTGATGGCGTTCTCGGGCCGGAGCAGGTAGTCGATGAACACCATCGCGGTGCCGGGGTGCTGGGCGTTGGTCGGGATCGCGTAGGTGTCGGAGTTGATCGGGGTGCCCTCGCTCGGGCGCCTCGAAGTCGAACGTGGTCGGGTCGTCGGCCAGCCCCTGCTGGAGGTAGAGGAAGTCGCCGCTCCACATGTGGTGCACCCAGGCGTCGCCGCCGATCATGTTGTTGACGTCGTCGGAGGAGTAGGCGCGGAGGTACTCCTTCTGGCTGATCAGGAGCTTCTTCATCTCGTCGAGCTCCGAGGCCTTGGCGGTGTTGACGTCGTAGCCGAGGAGCAGCGCGGCCATGGCCAGCGCCTCGTCCTGGTCGTCGAGGGTGAAGATGTGGCCGCGCGCCTCGTCGTTCCAGAGGTCGTCCCAGCTGCCGGTCATCGACGACACCTTGTCGGTGCGCCAGCCGATCCCGGTCTTGTAGACGGTGAACGGGACCGACACCTGCGACCCGGCGTCGTACCAGGGGTCGTTGAAGTAGGAGCCCGGAGTAGAAGACCTGGTCGGCGTTCGTCAGCTGGGCGGGGTCGATGGCGCGGAGCTTGCCCTCGCGGCGCAGCTTGACGACCCACTTGGCGATCGGGAAGACGATGTCGTACTGGTTGCCGGCGGCGATCTTGGCGTACATGCCCTCCATCGAGTCGAAGTTGGACTCGATGATCTTGACGCCGTACTCCTCCTGGAAGCCCTTGAGGACGCTTCGGGGCGAGGTAGTCGGCCCAGTTGAAGTAGACGAGGTCGCCGTCGATCTCGGCCTTCGCCGACGTCGGCAGCGGGGCGTCGGCGGGGGCGTCGTCGCGGATGTAGGCGCAGCCGGGCAGCGCCAGGGACGCGCCGAGCGCCAGGCCCCCGGCCAGGAAGCCGCGTCTCGAGGGGCGTGCGGCGGCCGAGACGGGGACGCGGGGTCACGCCTCGGCTCCTGTCTTCGAAGGGTGCCGGCGGCGGGCAGCGGGCCGTCGTGGCCGACCAGGATGCCGACGGTGGCGGCGATGGTGGCGCGCGCCTCGCTCGAGCCCGAGGTTGGGGTCGCTCGCCAGGACCCGGGCGCCGAGTCCGTCGGTGAGGGCCACCGCCGTCTCGGCCAGGGACCTGCGGGTCGAGCGCGGTGTCGAAGACCCCGGCGGCGAGGCCCTCGCTGACGATGTCGGCCACGGTGGCGTAGAGGTCCTCGTAGAGGTCGGCGCCGACCTTGGCGAGGTGCGGGTCGCGGATGCAGAGCAGGGCCAGCTCCTGCCAGAGCAGCCACTCGTGCGCGCGCTGCTCGTCGCTGGGCAGGCACCGGTCGAGGAAGGCCGACAGCCGTTCGGCGGGTCCTTCGCCGGCGCCGGCCATGGCGCGCTGGTTGAGCTCGGCGGAGACCCCGTGGGAGTAGGTCAGCACCTCGCCGAAGAGCAGCTCCTTGGTGTCGAAGTGGTAGTGCAGCAGGCCGGCCGACACCCCCGCGGCGCGGGCGATCGAGGCCATCCGGACCTGGGCCAGACCGTCGCGGACGATGCAGTCGGCGGCCGCGGCGAGGATCCTGGTGCGCGCCTCCGCGGCCGCCTGCTCGCGCTGGGTGGGCCCGCTCGCCACCCGTGCTGCGCTGTCAGCCATCCGGCCCCCACGTTGCTTGACTGTTCAGTCAGTCAGTGATGCTAGGGTCGCCCCGGTGAGGCGTCAAGGGCCGTCGGTCGCGTCGTCAGCAGCGGGTCGCGACCCGCTCGACGCCCTGTTCTCACCCCGGACCGTCGCCATCGTCGGCGCCAGTGCCGACTCCGCCAAGTGGGGGCACATCCTCGCCCGACGGGCCCTCGCGTCGCCGGGCGACCGCACGGTGCTGCTGGTCAACCGGCACGGCGGCGAGGTGCTCGGCCAGCCGACGTACCCGTCCGCACGGGCGGCGGCCGCCGCGCCACGAGCGGACCGTCGACCTGGCCGTGCTGTGCGTGCCGGCCGACGGCTTCGTGGCGTCGGTGACCGACGCCGTCGCGGCCGGCGCCCGGGCGATCGTGGCGATCACCGCGGGGCTCTCCGAGGCGGGTGCCGAGGGAGCCCGGCTGGAGGCCGAGGCGCTGCGCGATCGCTCGCGGCGCCGGCGCCGTGCTGGTCGGTCCCAACTGCCTCGGGATCGTCGACACCACGACCGGGCTCCAGCTGGCCCACGCCGTGCTGCCCGCCGGCGACGTGGCCGTGCTCAGCCAGAGCGGCAACCTGGTCCTCGACCTCGCCGGCCTCCTGGCCGACCGCGGGCTGGGCGTGTCCCGGTTCGTCTCGCTCGGCAACCAGGCGGACCTCGGGGTCGTCGACTTCCTGCACGCGTGCGTCGGCCACGAGGGAACGCGGGCCGTTGCCGTCTACACCGAGGACGTCGTCGACGGCCGGGCCTTCCTCGACGCCGCCCGGGCGCTGCGCGACGCAGGCAAGCCGCTGGTCCTGCTGGCTCCCGGCCGCACCGAGGCGGCGGTGCGCAGCGCGGCCTCCCACACCGGCTCGCTGACCAGCTCCTCGATGGTGATCGACGCCGCGTGCGCGGCGGTGGGCGCGCACCGGGTGGACCACCCGACCCAGATGGCCGACCTGCTGGTCGCCCTGCGCGGCGCCGCGGCGGATGGCCGGCCGCCGGGCCGCGATCCTCACCGACGGTGGCGGGCACGGAGCGGTGGCCGCCGACGCGCTCGGCGCCGCCGGGCTGCGGATCCCGGTGCTGACCGGTCCGGTCACCGACCGAGCTCGAGGCCGCCCTGTGGGCGCAGGCGACGGTCACCAACCCGGTCGACCTCGCCGGCGCCGGCGAGCAGGACGTCGCGAGCTATGCCCGCGGCGTCCAGACCCTGCTCGCGTCCGACCAGGTCGACGGCGTGCTGCTGACCGGCTACTTCGGCGGCTACTCGACCGAGCAGTCCAGCCTCACGGCGCCGGAGCTGGCCGCGGCCCACCAGATGGCCGACGCGGTCGCGGCGCAGGGCAAGCCACTCGTCGTGCAGACGATCTACCCGGACAGCCCGGCCGGCCAGGTGCTGCGGGCCGCGGGCGTCCCGGTGCACCGGGACGTCGATCGCGCGTGCACGGTGCTGGCCGGCCTCGTCGAGCCCGCGACGGCCGGCCTCGCCGAGGAGCTCCCGGTGGCTGCGCCGCCCGTCACCGACACGTCGTACGACGCGGCGCGGGCGCTGTTCCGCGGACGCCGGCGTCGAGTTCCCGGACGCCGTGTCGGTCACCGATGCCGCCGGGCTGGAGGCCGCGCTCGAGGCTCCGGGCCTGACCTTCCCCCTCGTGCTCAAGGCGACGGGACGGCTGCACAAGTCCGAGGGCGGCGGTGTGGTCGTCGGCCTCGCCGACCGGGACGCGGTGCGCGCGGCGTACGCCGACCTGGTCGCGCGGCTTGCCCCGCCGGCCGTCTCGGTCGAGGCCATGGCCGACCTCGCCGACGGCGTCGAGCTGATCGTGGGCAGCGTGCGCGACCCGAAGTTCGGCTCGGTCGTCATGGTCGGGCTCGGCGGGGTCCTCACCGAGGTGCTCGGCGACACCGCCTGCGCCATCGCGCCGGTGTCGGTCGACGCCGCTCGGGAGCTCCTGCTGTCGCTGCAGGGCGCTCCGGTGCTCCTCGGCGCGCGGGGACGTGCGCCGGTCGACCTCGACGCGCTGGCCGAGCTGGTCGCCCGCGTCTCGCGCCTCGCGGCCGCCCACCCCGAGCTCGTCGAGCTGGAGCTCAACCCGGTGCTCGCCAGTCCCGCAGGGGTTCTGGCGCTGGACGCGCGGGTCGTCCTCGGCTGATCAGACGCTCTCGACGTCGCGCAGGTAGCGCTGGTCGAACCCGTAGACCCACGAGTCCTTGGCCGGGAAGACCCCGTGCTCGAACGCCCGTGACGTCACGCCGCGCTGGACCCGCTCGCAGGCCTCGTTGTCCTGGCCGGTCACCCGCTCGTTGAACTCGATGACCGGCGAGGGGTCGAAGTCGGGGTCGTCCAGCGCCTCGGCGCTGAAGAGGTACTCCGTCACCAGCCGGCAGCTCTGCGGGCCGGTCGGGAACACGGCCGTGGCCAGGCAGCTGGACCCGTCGACGTCGAGGAACATCGTGGGATAGACCATCGCGCCGTAGTAGGACTCCGGGTCACCCTCGCCTCGGAACCCCGGCAGCAGCGGCAGCCGCAGCCGCGGGTCGTCGACGATGGCGGTGCGGCCGTCGGCCAGGGAGACGCCGCCGTCCTGGCGGCCGCTCTCGAAGATGTCGCCCTTCTTGTACGCCGGCACGACCGCCACCAGCTCGGGGTGGATGGTCGGGCAGTGCAGGCACTCGTTGTAGTTCTCGAGGACGATCTTCCAGTTGGCCTGCACCTCGTTGGTGGTGATGTGCCCGATGCGCAGGTCGGCCAGGCCGTACTTCGCGAGAGCCAGCGGATCGTCCATCTGGTCGGCGAGGTGCTCGAGCAGCGGCCGGGGCTCCTCGCGGGAGAGGTTGACGAAGACGAACCCCTCCCAGACGTCGACGTGGACCGGCCAGAGCGAGGTCGACGCGCGGTCGATCTCGTCCTTCTCGATCATCGGCGTGGTCACGAGCGTCCCGTCCAGGGCGTAGCCCCACGCGTGGTACGGGCAGCGCAGGTGGGTGCGCACCTCCCCCTGCTCGTCGTCGCAGATCCGGGAGCCGCGGTGCCGGCAGACGTTGTAGAAGGCGCGGATCTGCTCGTCCTTGCCGCGGACGACCAGGATGCTCTCGCCGGCGATCTCGACGCGCAGCCAGGCGCCGGGCTTGGCGACCCGTTCGGCTCGCCCGACGTACACCCAGTTGCGGTAGAACACCCGCTCCGTGTCGACCGCGTAGGTCTCTTCGGAGTGGTAGGCCACCCCGGGCAACGTCCTCCGGATCTCAGTGACCATTCGCTAACTGTACAGTCAGTCAGTTGCTCGTGTCATGGGTCGAGATCGCCCGGCGCCCGGTGCCGCCCGTGTTCAGCAGTCGTCGAGCTCGATGTCGACCCCCACGCGCCGCAGCCGGACCCCGGACACCTGGTGGCCGGGCAGGTCGAGGCACCGAAGCAGGTCGCGGGCCGCTCCCCTGCACCTGTCCTCGCCTCCGCAGTGGCCACCGCAGCCGCACTCGTCGCGGTCGTCCTGAGGCAGTGGCTCCTTGCGATCCGGGTCGAGCCGGTAGCTCATGCCGCCGAGCAGGATGCCGTCGCCGCGGACGCTCACCACGACGTCCCGACGGGGACTCCCGGCCACCTCGCCCGGGGTCACGTCGCCGCCGGGGACGACGGCCAGGGTCACCTTCCGGGAACCTCCGCTGGGGAGGCTGAACGCTCCCCCGCCCTTGCTCGAGATCTCGACCGACCAGCCCTTCTCGACCAGCACCGGAGGCAACGAGACGTCGAGGACGATCCGCGCGCGGTGCTCGAACGGGTTGTGCACGGTGAACGCACGTCCGTCGAGGACCGCCATGATCCCCGCGGCGCCTCCCGCGGCCGGCACCGGGTGCACGTTGCGTTGGCCGATGTTGTTGTCGTGGGGAACCAGCCGCCACTCGGGGATCGACTCGCCGGCCGCGAACGCGTCGACGTTGCTCGGGTCGCCCGATGAGGACGCGATCATCAGCAGGCACTCGTGGTCCGCGGTCGTCGGCGTCCACGAGAAGGGCCCGACCATGACCTCGCCGCCGGGCGGGATGTCCGCCACCGCGATCTGGGCGGTCGCCATCGACTGGAAGTCGTCCGGCCAGGTCAGCCCGGCGCCCGGGTCGGTGTGGTACGCCTTGACGACCACGTTCGTCGCCGTCTGCGTGCCCCGGTTGCGCACCCGCGTGTAGGCGAAGTTCGTGCGGTTCAGCCAGGGGTCCTCGTGCGCCGTACCGTCGTCGGCGAACCGGCGGTTCCAGATGTTCTGGCAGTCCCAGTGCACCGGCTGGTGCTGGTACTCGCCGTGCCTGCCGTCGTCGATGTACACGTCCTGCGCCGGCGGCCGACCCTCGCGCGCCACCGGGGTCGGAGCACCGGGTGCCTGGTACAGGCCCTGCTTCTCGAAGGCCCACCGGATCACCTTGCCGTAGGCGCCGCCGGCCAGCCCCTCGCTGGTCCAGTCGCCCGCGTCGGCGGCCAGCAGGGCGTTGACCCAGGCCGTGACGTTGGACGGGTTGGTGCTGGGCGTCAGCGTCGAGACCCCACGGAGGATCAGGTACGCCGTCACCCGCGCGGCGAACCGCTTCATGTCCGGGCTCGCCGAGTCGCCGCCGAGGCTGCGGTAGATCCGGAAGTGGGAGGTGCACAGGATCTGCTCGGAGCTGTAGCCGCCGGTGTCCTGGGTGCCGCCCCAGGCCCAGCCGCCCCCGACCGGCCGGTCGTGCCGGCGGTTGATGACGCCGGACACCCACGGGAACGTCAGGAACCGGTCGGCGCCCTGGTTGTCGGGATCGCACAGGATCGCCGCGAAGCTGTCGCCGGCGGAGTGGGCGAAGCCGAAGTTGGCGAAGTTGACGTGGTCGTAGAGGATCCCGTGACCTCCGAGCTCGTGCAGCACGACCCTGCGCATCGTGGCCAGCCCGATCGGGTTGGTCTGGTCGCCGAGGTCGGCGAGCTCGAAGTCGACGTTGGCGATGCCACCCGTGCCGTTGCCGCTGCAGGACGCGTTGATCTCGATGCCGGTGGCGGTGCCGAAGCTGCCGCGGTGGTCGACGGGCACGGGGAACGTCGTGCCTCCGAAGAACGCGGTGAAGCCCATGCCGTCGACGAGCCTGAAGAACGCGTCGTTGTGCACGTAGGCGTTGACGGCCGCGAAGTCGTTGGTGCGAGCGTCGTAGTCGAAGTTCGTGCCGACCGGCTCGGTCGGCGGGTCCGCGTCGAAGAGCTCGAAGTCCGACACGTTGATGAAGTTGCCGCTGAGGGCCTGCTCGGCGCCGCCCGCCGGAGCCGTCAGGCCGAGCAGGGTGGCCGAGGAACGGAGCGGGTTGAGCTGGGCCGACGTCCCGTTGGTCCCGACTGCCAGAGCCCTGGTCGGACGGGTCCTTGGCGAACACCAGGCCGGTCGCGTCGGCGACGAACGGGCGCAACCACAGCAGCGCCCCGGTGGCCACGTCGAGGAGCACCATCCAGGTGACGACTCCACGCGGCGGGGTGGCGATGCGGAAGACGATCTCGCGGGCGATACGGAAGGTGCCGTCCTCGATCTCGGGTGCGGCTGGGACCGGGAACGGGAACGCCACCGCGTCGGGGCGTGCTCGATGACGCCGATCTCCGGCGCAGGCGCGGTCTCGTCGGTGAGCCGCCGCGCCGCGTCGTACCGGTGGACGACGAGCCTGTTGCTGACCACCTCGACCTGCTTGGGGTTGTCGCTCGACCTGGCCGACCGGAGCGTGAACGTCGTATCGAAGGCGGGGCGCATCAACCCGCGAGTGCCGGTGATCCCGCGCTTGAGGTCCGTCCGAGTGGGGAGCTCGACCTCGATCTCCTGGTGGGCCGTGCTGTGCACGTTCGCCACCCGGACGGGGTCGGTGCGCATCGTGACGGTGACGCCGCACCTCCAGACGGGCAGGCCGCGCCACGTCTGCTGGTAGGCGACGGTCGTGGTGTCGAACTGCCGCTTCTCACCGTCGAACCGCAGCTCGATGTCCGCGCTGCCGCCGTCCTCGAGGTCCACGTCCTCGCCGGCGCTGGTCAGGGCGGCGCCGGTGAACCACTCGGGGCGTACGCCGACGACGTCCGCGTGCTCCGTGAGGAACTCGGCCGCCGCGAGCTGGGGAAGCTGCGCCGCCGTCGGGCGGTTGCGATCGGACGGCCGGACCACCCTGGCGACGCCGTTGGGGTCATCATCGATGTAGAAGCGGCGGTCGTCGTCGTACTGCTGAGACATGGTGGCTCCTCGTCCGTGGTGCGCCCGGAACGGACGCAGGTGATGTGGACGAGGAGGAGCGCCGGCTCACGCAGATACGAAACCGATGGCGGCCTGGCGAGCGCGGACCATCAAGGATGGCCCTGCTGACTGGTCATCCGCTCCACGATGATGCTCGTCGCGTACCGCGACGTACCCGGTGGCTCCACGTCCACCCAGTCGCCGGTGTACTTCTCCGCGATGGCCCGCTCCAGTGCGAGCTCCGGGTCAGGCGTCAACCCATCGATCCTGCCGCGCAGCTCGAGGTAGTACGTCGGCCGGGTCGGGTCGACGATCGCGAGAGACAGATGTGGATCCCGCTGGAGGTTGCGCAGCTTCTGACGGCCTTCCACGAGGCTGAGCCGCACGCGCTCACCGTCCCAGAGGAACCAGATCGGCGTCACGTGAGGCTCACCATGCTTGCCGATGGTGCCCACGAACGCGATCGCCGTCGAGGACAACAGGCCATGGAACCCCAGGGGGATCTCCACTCCACCCTCCCGTGCCGGTCACCGAGAGCCCGGCACCCGGCATCATATGTCGGAGCCGCGAGGAGGGCTGCTCCTCGTCCGACCGGTGCCGAGCGGCATGGTGATGCCAGCCGATGCTCCTTGTCGCTCAGGGGGGTTCACCCTAGGGTCGCGGCATGGCTGCGGCTCTGGCGCTCGTGGCGGCATTCCTCTTCGCACTAGCAGCGACGCTCCAGCAGAAGGGGTCGCTGAACCTCCCGACGATCTCGGTGGCCCACCCGATGTCGCTCGTCCGGTTGGTCGGTCAGACGACGTGGCTGATGGGGACCCTGGCGTTGTTCATCGGGTACGCGTTCCAGGCCGGCGCCCTCGACCGTGGGCGCCTCTCGATCATCCAGCCGCTGCTCGTCACGACGGTGGTCTTCGTGCTGCCGATGGGCTACTTCCTGACCGGTCAGCACGTCGGCAAGCGGGAGGTGATCGGGGCGGCCGTGATCCTGATGGGGCTCGGCCTGTTCGTGTACTTCGGCGACCCGGCCGGCGGGGCCGCCAACGCCTCCAACACCCAGTGGGCGGTCACGATCGGCGCGCTGTCCCTGCTCTGCGTCCTGCTGCTCGTCCTGGGCAGCAACGGCGGCCTCTCGAAGAAGGCGGCGGTGTACGGCACCGTGGCCGGCATCCTGTTCGGGCTCTCGTCCTCCCTGACGAAGCCCACACTGGACTATTTCCACGAGAGCGTCGGCACGATGCTGTCCCACTGGGAGTGCTACGCGCTCGCGGCGGCCGCCGTGCTCGGGTTCGTGCTGCAGCAGGTGTCGCTCGGAACGGGTCGGCTGGCACCTGCCGTCGCCACCGTCTCGGTCGCCAACCCTGTCGTCGGGATCCTGATCGGGGTCATCCTGCTCGACGAGCGGCTCAGCCGACCGGCTTGGCACGTCCTGGTCGCCCTGGTCGGCCTGGCCCTTGCCCTCGTCGGTGCGGTCGTCATCTCCCTCGCACGTGAGGCCACCCGTCCCGAGCCACTTGACCCGGCCCGTGCCCCGGTCGGGAGGGCCTAGCCGCGATGGCTGAGGGCGGACGGGCGCACCGCGTGGGGCTGGTCACGAGGCGGCGCGACGCATGATCTACGCCGGCGCCGAGGTCCTCTTCTACGCGTCTCGCTGCGGCCGCCAGCGCCCTCGTGCTGGCCGCGACCTTCGTCGTCATCCGCAGCGAGCGACCGCGCACGAACGGGATCGCCTTCCTGAGCGGCTTCGTGTTCGGAACCCTGATCGCCTGCGGCCTCGGCCTGGCCCTGGGTCAGGCTGCCGTCTCCAGGTTCGACTCGCACGAGACGTTCAAGGCGGTGGCCACGGTCGGCCTCGGCCTGGCCCTGCTTGTCGTCGGGCACCAGACCCCGCAGACGAGGCCGGCCGGACCGGAGGTGCGGAGCAGTCGCGCGGCGGCGATCGTCGGCGGGCTCGGCAACGTGGGTCCCGCCGCGTCGTTCTCCATGGCCGGACTCCTCGGTTTCGGAGGGCCCAAGCGGCTCGTGCTCACATTCCTCGCCATGGCCTCGATCACCGAAGCGGGGCTCCGCGACATCGTCGACATTCCCCTGGTCGCGGGCTACGTCGTCGTGTCCACCATGCTCGTCTCGGTGCCGGTCGGCATCGTGGTCATCGCGGGAGAGCACGCCGCCGCGATCCTCGCTCGCGGGCAGGCCTGGGTGAGCGAGCACGCGACGGCACTGCGCAAGTGGGTCTCCCTCGTGGTCGGAGGGGCCCTCGTGGTGGACGGGTTGTTGCGGCTCCTGATCTGAGGTCGGAGGAGCTGTTCATTCACTTCGGGTGAGGCACCTCGGCCCGCGGTCGGCTGGGATCGGAGCCGGACGTTCGTCCGGAGAAGATCGACGAAAGGCCGCCATGACGAACCACGAACCCGCATCGGGCCGCACGCAGGTGGCGGGCGAGCTGACCCGCGAGAGCTGGCGGCGGCCGTGGTACGCCCAGCTCGTCGCCTACGTCGTGGCCGTCCTGGTCACGGTCCCGGCCGTGTGGATCTGCGACTGGCTGCTCTCCGGGTTCCACGCCGGACCGCCGGGCGGACCGCTGCTGTTCGCGGCGGTCCTGGGCGCTCGTCGGGGTCGTGGCGCAACCCATCCTGGTGGGTGCGGCCGTCAGGCTGGGTTGGATCGGTGTGCTGCTGCTGGCGTTCGTGGGGCAGGCCCTGGTCGTGTGGGTCGCCGCATGGCTGCTGCCCATGGTCACGCTCGACGACTACTGGTCGGCCCTGGTGGTGGCGATCGTGGTCGGCCTGGTCGGGACCCTCCTGGGGTGGGTCGGCAGCGCGGGCACGTCCCAGGTGCTGGTCGGCCGGCTCGTGTCGCGCCATCGTCGACGCCCGGTCAAGGTGGACGACCCGGAGGTGGACGGCGTGTTGTTCGTCCAGATGGACGGGGTCCCGTTCCCGGTGCTGCAGATGGCCGTCACGGCGGGCACGGTGCCGACGCTGACCCGATGGATCAGGTCGGGCAGCCACGTGATGACCGAGTGGACTCCCAAGCTGCCGGCCACGACCCCGGCGAGCCAGATGGGGATCCTGCACGGCGTCATCGACGGCATTCCGGCCTTCCGCTGGTACGACCGCGCGAGGGACAAGGTGATGGTGGCGAACAAGCCGGCCGACGCCGCGGTCATCGAGGCCGACCTGTCCACCGGCCGGGGCCTGCTGGTCGACGACGGCGTCAGCATCAGCAACCTGTTCACCGGCGACGCCCCCGCGGCGGTGCTGACCATGAGTCGACGGGTCCGCGGCGGCGAGCTCGCGCAACGAGCCGTCGCCAACTTCGTGCTCAACCCGTCCGGGTTGACCAGGGCGCTGTCGCGGTCGGTCTCCGAGCTGATCCGGGACCGGTTCCAGGCCAAGCGGGCGATCAGACGCGACGTACAACCCCGCTGCGAGCGCACCTGGGAGACCGCGCTCCTGAGGTCGGTCACCAACGGCGCGCTGCGCGACCTCAACACGATCCTGGTGGCCGAACACATGCTGCGCGGCACCCGGTCGATCTACGTCGACTACGTCGACTACGACGAGGTCGCCCACCACGCCGGCGTGCTGCGCCCCGAGAGCCTCGAGGCGCTCGAGGCCGTCGACGCCGTGCTCCACCAGCTCGAGCTCGTGGCAGCGGCGGCCCCCCGGCGCTACCGGTTCGTGATCCTCTCCGACCACGGCCAGTCCCAGGGCGCCATCTTCGCCGACCGCTACGGCGAGGACCTGGCCGCGCTGGTGGCGCGGCTGGCGAACAGCGACGTGGCCGCGTCCGACGACAGCGTCGAGGGCTGGGGCCGGACCCACGCCCTCGTCGACGAGCTGGCCTCCTCGGGGAGCGTGAGCGGGCGCGGGATGACGAGCGCCTCACGGGCGATGGACAAGAGCGGGCGCAACCGGCCGGACGCGGTCACGCCGGGCGACGCCTCCGGGAGCCGCTCGTCCGAGCGGTCCGATGACCGGCCGGCGACCGGCGACGAGACCTTCCACGTCTTCGGGTCGGGCAACCTCGGGCTCATCTACGTGCGGGGCGAGAAGGAGCGCCTGGATCGGGCCGAGCTGCATCGCCGCTTCCCCGGCCTCGTGGACGGCCTGGCGCGGCACCCCGGCGTCGGATTCGTCGTGGTGACGGATGCGGACGGGACCGATCGCCTTGGGGAACCACGGCTCACACCGGCTCGATGACGGCCACGATCGAGGGTGAGGACCCTCTGGCGCCGTTCGGTCCCTACGCACCCGGGTTCGTGAAGCGCGTCGCCCACCGCCCCGAGGCGCCCGACATCTACGTCAACAGCCTGGTCGAACCGGGCACGGAGGAGGTCGCTGCGTTCGAGGGGTTGGTGGGCTGTCACGGAGGCCTCGGCGGCTGGCAGGACCGAGCCATGGCCGTCATCCCGTCCGACCTGCCGTTCCCGGAGGAACGCGTCGTCGGGGCCGACGCGATGCACGTGGCGCTGTGCGCGATGCTGCGCCACTGCGGGCACCGGAAGGACATCGCGTACGACGGCGCCTCACCCCCGCCCGGCCAGTCCCCGGTCGACCACGTCACCCTCGACAAGACCGACAGCTGACTCCGATCCGGGCGTGCAGCAGCGCCCGACTCCCCGTCCTGCCTCACCAACCCTTGAGTCCGGCCAGAGCGTCGACCGCCACCACCGCCCCGATCGCCATGGCTGCGAGGGCGAACACCCGTGGCCCGGCGGCCACCACTCGGTCCTTGCAGTTCAGCCAGGTAGGCATTGGCCTCGCCGGGGCGTCGCGCGTAGTAGAGGTACATCAGCCCGACGCTGGCGCTGGAGGCGACGACGAAGCAGGTGAAGGCGATGAGGGTGACAGAGCGCGACGCGTGGTGGTGCGCAACCACGGCCGCCGCCGCGACCGTGATCGCCCACGGCTGCTTGAGCACGCCGACCAGCGCTGCGCCACGCGGGCCCAGGTCATTCAGGCGCCGTGCCCACATCTGCGTCCCCGAGCTGGCCTTGGTGGCTGTCCCGGGACCTTGTCGCGGCGTTGCCACTGACGCGCGCCCACCGTCACGAGGGCGGCACCCACCAGAGCCTCGAGGACCAGCACCCCCGTACGGCCACTGCCCTCCTGGGTGCTGCGCGACGAGCCGAGGAAGTAGCCGGCAGTGAAGACGACGGTCAGGGACACCGCCCAGCCGATCAGGAACGCGGCAGCGTTGACCCTGGCCCTGGCCGTGCCCAGCACCACGATGAACACCACGAGGGTGGCAGGAGACAGGCTGGCCATCAGACCCAGCACCAAGATCGAGAAGATCAGTCCCATCGCGACGTTCCTTGCCCCATCTTGTCGGGCGTCAGCCTTCCCAGTGGACGAACAGCCAGCGGCGCGCGGCCGTCGCGTCCGGGACAGAGTGGCGATCCACCGGCGGACCTGCGTCACCTAGAGTGGGTGAGCCAGGTCAGGGGCGAGGTTCCTATCGTGATCCCATGTCATCGGATCCCGCGGATCAGACTCGCTCCGCGAACGGAATGGGCAGCGGCACCCCTTCACGGCGATGCCGCGCTCGATCATGGTGCTGCTCGGCCTCGTCGGTGTCGTCGTCGTGGGCATCGGCATCAAAGCGGCCGCCGGGATCATCGCGCCCACGATGCTCGCCCTCGTGCTCACCATCGCAGTGCTGCCCATCGGTCGGTGGGCGCACAAGCGCGGCTGGCCCAGCTGGCTGGGGACGCTGACCGCCCTCGCTGCGGCATATCTCATCCTTGTGGTCATGGTCGTCGGCCTCGTCGTCTGCCTGGTCAAGTTCGCCGACCTGCTTCCGACGTACGCCTCAGAGACCAAGGACCTCACGAACAACGCCGAGGATGGCCTCAGCCAGCTCGGTCTGAGCACCGGCGCGACGAGTGACGCGCTTTCCAAGCTCGACCCGACCAAGCTCGCCTCGTGGCTGGGCGACCTGGTCTCGAGGATCCTCGACACCCTTGGCTTCCTCTTCTTCCTGGTGACCTTGATGTTCTTCTTCGTCGTCGCCGTGCCTGGCTTCGCGCCTCGCGTCACCGCCCTCCAACGCTCCAAGCCCGAGCTGGCCGCCGCCCTGGGGAAGTTCCTCCGGGGGTCCCAGACCTACCTGCTCATGACCGCGCTCTTCGGCGCCATCGTCGGTGTACTCGACGCGGGGGCACTGTGGCTCCTGGGCGTCCCGCTCCCGCTGGTCTGGGGCTTCTTCTCGTTCCTGACGAACTTCATCCCCAACATCGGTTTCATCATCGGCGTCATCCCGCCGGCCTTCCTGGCCCTGCTCGACGACGGCTGGGAGGGCCTGGTGTGGGTGCTCGTGGTCTACAGCGTCCTCAACGTCACGATCCAGACGTTCATCCAGCCGCGCATCGTGGGCAACTCGGTCGGGCTGAGCGCCGAGATCACCTTCATGTCACTTGTCGTGTGGACGTTTCTTCTCGGCGCGCTCGGCGCGCTCCTGGCCGTGCCGATGACGCTGCTCTTCCGAGCGATCTTCATCGACGCCGACAGTCGTGCATCCTGGGTGGCCCCGCTGATCGACGCACAGGTCGAGGACGAAGCACTACCCGCGCACACCGATCTCGTTGCTGATTCGTGATTCCCAGGATGGGAACACGAGGGAGGACGATCTGCTCATCAGGCATCCGCACTCATCGGCAGAACACTTGGGGGTGCAGCGTTGGACACGTCCGCGTATCTGAGATCTGTTGTCGAACAGACGAGCACGTTCGCTGACTGGGTGCACGGCGGGGATGGGTCTGCCCCGGTTCCGACCTGTCCGAAGTGGACGCTGGCCGATCTTGTCGACCATGTCGGCGCGGGCCAGCGCATGGTGACGATGCTCGTGGGTGAGCGGATGTCCGAGCCGAGCAGCGCGTTCGCCAGATACGTTCGGGGCCCGACCGATTCGGCCGTGTGGCACACCTGGCTGACCGACGGCGTGGCCGAGATGAAGGAGGCGTTCGAATCGGTCGCCGATGACACGCCCGTGTGGGATCCGTCCGGCGGTGCCGCGGGCGTGCCGTTCTGGTCACGTCGGATGTTCGGCGAGGCGTGTGTGCACCGCGCCGACGCGGCTGCGACGCTCGACACGCCGTACGAGCTGGCGCCGGAGCCTGCCGTCGCGGCCATCGAGGACTGGCTGGACACGATGACCTCCCGCGGCTACTGGGAGAACAGGCCGGACTTCGCCGATGCGATGCGCGGCGACGGCCAGACCCTGCATTTCCACGCGACCGACGCGCCCGGGGAGTGGCTGGTACGCCGGGAACCGGACCTGGTCGTCCTGGAGCACGCGCACACCAAGGCAGACGTCGCGGTGCGCGGCCCAGCCGCCAAGCTACTGCTCGTGCTCAGCAGGCGTCTCCCGCTGGATGCGGCTCCGATGCTGGAAGTGCACGGGGACCGGGCACTTCTCGACCAATGGATCGACCACATGGACTGGGTCACCGACGGCTGACCCGCCTTGGATGCCGGCGATGTGGTCCGCGACCGGTCAGGGACCGCCGCGCCAGTGCTCGATACGGCGGTGGTCGGGCAGGAACCCGTTGCGTACTCCCCAGAGGACGGCCTGGGTCCGGCTGTCGACGTCGATCTTGCGGTAGAGCCCGCGGATGTAGGACTTGACCGTGTTGGGACTGAGGTAGGTCAGCGCGGCCACCTCGGCGTTGTTCTTGCCCTGCGTGATGAGGGCGAGGATCTCCGACTCACGATCGGTCAGTCCCTCGCCTCGGCCGGGCCAGTCGCCGCCCTGACTGCGGGCCTTCGCCACCGACGGACTGACCACGATCTCGCCGGCGTGCACGGACTCGAGAGCGGCCACCAGCTCTCGGGCGCTGAGCGCCTTGGACAGGTAACCGTGCACTCCGAGGTCGCGAGCCATCGAGACGAGCTCGGGGTGGAAGTTCCAGGTGTAGACGACGACCCGCCGGGCGTACGGGTTGTCGATGAGCGCCTTGACTTCCTCGTGGTCGGACTCGGGCTGGGCGAATGAGTCGTAGAGCGCGATGTCGACGTCGTCCTCGACGGGCTTGTTCGTGTCGAGCTCGGCTACCACGACCCGGTCGCGGTACGGCTCGAGCATGTTCGCGACACCGATGACCACGACGTCGTAGTCATCCACGAGCGCGACGTGGATGGGACCGCCGCGGCTGCTCACAGACGGAGACTAACCCACCTAGGGGTGTGTCGCACCCCTCGTAGGGGTGGTTGCCTACACCCAGGGGTCGGAACGGTCGGCCTCTCGAAGGAAAGGCACACTCATGCTCGGACTCATCCTCACCATCCTCATCGTCGGCGCCATCGCCGGCTTCGTGGCCCGGCTGCTCGTGCCCGGCCGCCAGGACCTGTCGGTCGTGGCGACGATCGCGCTGGGCATCGTCGGCTCGCTGGTCGGCGGGTTCCTCGGCTACGCGCTGTTCCACAAGGACGCAGACGACGGCTTCCTCCAGCCGTCCGGCATCATCGGCTCGATCATCGGCGCAGTCGTCTCCCTGCTGATCTGGCAGTGGTCGCAGCGGCGCAACGCCGCCCACGTCTGACCGACACCCCCAGCGCCGGGGCCGCCGACGAGGCGGCCCCGGCTGCGCTCCCGCACCAGTGCGCTGTGTGCTGATGACTCCGTGCACGGCGGGAGCCTGACCCCCGCACGCAGCAGGAGGACACATCCGTGAACCATGAGGTGGGTCTGAACCGCTCTATTGCTGGCAACACCGAATCCGGCTCACGATGGAGCCTTCGACCGCCGGCCTCTGGCAGCCGGTCCAGGATCATCCACGCGTGTCCGCCGGATTGCGGTGCTGCGGGTCATGCACAGAAGCGACCAAGCCGCTACCGGCTGCGCCGGCCCCTGAGATGAACGGCAGCAGCCGGGGCCGAAGACCCCGTGTGTTGCAGTGATGGGTGGAGCTGAGGGGACTCGAACCCCTGACCCTCTGCATCCATCGGAACGGAGCTCTTCGTAGCGTCGTGTCAAAGTCCGGGAGACATCCGGACTGTGCGGATTGTAGATGCGCCGCCGCCCCTGGGGCGGGAAGTCCATCAAGGCGGCGGCGCCACGGCCCGTGCGCCGCGTCCGGGTACCCGTCCGGTTGCGCCGCGAACGCCGTGCCGTACGTCCGGTAACCGTGACGCCTCGGCCGACCCCCACCCTTCTGGGTGGAAAACTGACGCAACACGAAGCGCCCTCCCGACTCGAAGTGGGGAAGGCGCGCCTGTGGACACCTTCACGTAACCCAAGTGTTCGGATGGCCGTTGAAGAGGTGACGCTTCACCGCCCACACAAGGGTCGTGCACCATGCAGACATCGTTGCCCCGCTTCGCCGCCGCTGCGCTGCTCCTCTCGGTTGCCCAGATCGGCTCGGCCGGTGCCCCGCCTGGTCTCTCGGACAACGCGGCCGGCAGCGTCACCGGCAGTGTCACCGGCACCGTCACCTTGGTGCAGGCTGTCCCGGGTCGGGCGGTCGAAATGCGGGTCGACGGGCGCGAACTTCACCGGGTGACGCACCTTGGCGACGTCATCGGCCCAGTCCGGCTTCCGGCAGGTCGACATGTGTTTGCCTTCGTCGGCTCGGGAGGCAGCGTCGTACGGGCAACCGTTTGGCTGAGGCCGGGCTCCTCCGTAGACGTCGTCCTCCACCGGCCCGCGGCAGTGCGAGGAGCGTCGTTGGTGACCTCGTTCCCCACACCGAACCGGCCGATCAGGGCGGGAGAGGGTCGGATCCTGGTCGCGGCCACGGCCAGCATCGTGCCGGCCGACGTACGGGTCGACGACCGGGTCGTATTCGCGAACATAGCCAACGGTGAGTCGGCCACCATTGACGTGACGGCTGGACGGCACGTGGTCGCTCTGGTGCCGACCGGACAGCCGGCACCCGCCGTCCTTGGTCCGCTGAAAGTCACCGTCGCCGCCGGCACTGTGACGATGGTCTACGCGGCCGGTGGTCCCCCCGCCGGGGCCCCGCGCGCGATCGTGCACTCCATGGCAGTGGGTAACGGTGGCGGAGCCGCCCCCGGCAGTGTGCACACCGGGACGGTTGGGCTGGCCCGCGACCGCCCCGTTCGGGTGTTTGGCCCGCGATGACGCGATGACCCGGCACCGCACGTCCACCTCGCTCCTCCTGGCGGCGGCAGGCGCTGTGCTTGCGGTGCTCCTCGGCCTGGTCACCCCCCGCCCGGCCGACCCGGTAGTTCCCGAGGCGCCCCGGTCGCTGCGACTGCCGAGCGGCCGGGTGGTTCCGGTCCATGCGGTCTCCACCGGCCGGGACGGGCAGCTCGAGGTACCGGACAATCCGCGGTCCGCCGGCTGGTGGCGCGGCGGCTCCCGTGTCGGGGACCCGTCCGGGAACACCCTCCTGGCCGCTCACATCGACTCGCCGCGCCAGCGGCTGGGACCCTTTGCAGAACTGTACGATGCGCGACCCGGGCTCCGGCTAGTGCTGCGGTCGGCCGGCCTTCGTCAGGACTTCCGCATCCGCTCGGTGCGGCTGATCCGGCGGGAGTCCCTGACCGCCCGCCCCGACCTGTACTCACCCAGCGGCACGCGCCAACTTGTCCTCGTCACGTGCGCGCCACCGTACGACCCGACGCACGGGGGCTACCGGAACCTCGTCGTCCTCGTGGCGAGGCCCAGCGGTCCGGCGACTCCCATGGCCACCGGATGAGCGGGCCCAAGAAGAAGCCGCCCCACCACGACAAAGGAGCCCCGGACGGCCGGACCCCGGCTTCCATCGCGGTCTTGACGTCGCCCCCTACGACTGCCCTAGGGGCGCACCCCTCGGTCGGGTTGGGCAGCTGGACGGTGGCAATGATGTGCAGGACCTTTTGATCCAACGGGTTCCCGGCCGGCGACCATCGCGACATCCCTCAGTCGCTCGGCGTGCGGGATGAGGTCAGGCTGAGTCGCGGCAACGCACGCGTCGCCGCGGCCGCACTCGGCGTGCGAGTGGCGGCCGCGGCGACGGCAGTGTGTGAGCGGGTGTTTGCTCACGGCTGGGCTATGAGGAGGCCTCGTCCTTGACGGACTGCGCCGAGGACTGGCCCTCCTGCTTCACGGTCTGCGCGGACTCTTGGGCGCTGTCCTTCACCTGGTGGGCCGCGTCGGACGCGGTGTCCTTGAGGTTCTGGACGATCTCCTGACCGGCGGACTTTGCGTCCTCCAGCACGTCCTGGTGCTCCTTGGCCGTCTCGACTACGCGGTGCGCGGCCTCCGCTTCCATACGGCTCGCAGGCAACATGGAGGCGAGCACGACGCCGGCCCCGAAGGCCACGAGTCCCGCCGCCAACGGGCTGCCCTGCAACTGGTCCTGGGCCGTCGACGCGACGTTGCTGCCGGTACCTGACACTCCGGACGTGGCCGACGACGCCGCCGAGGAGACAGAGTCCTTGGCGCTGTGCGCCGACCCCATCACCTTGTCCTTGACCGACGAGACCCGGTCCCGAGCAGCCTGCTTGCGCCGCTCCACGATCGCCGAGGGGCTCACCCGGTCCTGCAGCGTGTCCAGGTTCCCAGCCATGCGCTCCCGGGTGTCCTCGATCTGGGTGGTCAGCTCTTCTGCGCTTTGGCCCATTGCACGTCCTCCTTCAGAGTTTCCTGCGTCTTCGGCAGCTGGGGGTTGGCCTGCTGCAGCTGCTTGCGGCCGATCAGGGCGAGCACTGCGCCTATGACCGCCCACACGCCAGTCGTGATCAGCGCGGCTGCCTCGATGGGCAGCCAGTTGTCGAGCAGGAACATCAACGCGAGGCTGAGGAACAAGAGGACGAACCAGCCCGAAAGGCCGGCGCCGCCCAGCATTCCGGCTCCCTTGCCTACCTTGCCGACCTCCGACTTCAGCTCGACCTTGGCCAGTTCGATCTCCTGCTTCATGAGCGTGGACAGGTCGCCGCTCAGGTCGCTGACGATCTGCCCCAGGCTGCGGTCGTCTCCCTCGGGCCCCGTCGACCCGATCGCGATCGAGCCATGCGTGGAGCCCGGAGTCGGTTGTGCTGGGTGGCTCATGCCGTCGGCCCTCCCTGCGGCCCGGTCGCTGGGGAGCTCGGCAGCCCGGTCCCGATCGGAGGCGACGAGTAGCCGGTGGCCGCCGAGCCTGCATCGATGGGCGGCCGGGTCGGCTGAGCGGGGCTGGCGTGCACCGACGTGGTGTCGGGAGCACTGGCGGTCAACCGCGGTGCGTCGTGGACCTGAGAGTCCTGCGTGCCCTCGGCGGCGTCGATAGCGTCCTTCGTGCCTCGAGCCAGCCGTCCCACGATGACTCCGGCTGCCAGCGCGCCGAGCAGGAACGTGCCGGGGCGCTGTCGCGCGAACCGGCGTACGTCGTCGAGCAGTTCGCTCGGCTCGCGCCCGTCGAGGTGCCGCGACAGCGAGCTGGCGCGCTCGGCCACCTGGTGGGCGACGTCCGCAGCCAAGCCCGACCCGTTCTGTGCCATGGATGCAAGGTCGTCGCCGAACGTGCTCAACGTGCCGACCAGCATGTCCTTCTGCTGGCGGCTCTGGTCGTCGACTTGCCCCTGCAGCTGGCTGCGGGCCTCGCTGACCAGGTTACGGGCGTGGTCCTTCGCCTCGCCCGCGACGTTCTTTGTCTCCTCGGCGACCACGCCGGCCACGTGCTTGCCCTCGTCGGCCGCCGTCGAGGCGGCATGCTGGGCACGCTCCTTGCCCCCGGTATCGTCGCCGTTGCCTCCTCCGGTCTCCGTGCCCAGCCACGTTTCCGTACCTGATCCTGTACCTGTACCTGTGGTCATCGGTCCTCCCGCACTCGTGACATGGCCCACTGGTAGCCGTTCGCTTACGTCGTAAGCCACCCCCACGGGTGAACTTTCCTGTCCGGAAGTGCGAAGCCCCCAGGTCCCGCGAGGCAGGGCCTCGGTCGCTGTCGGATCCGCCAGATGATGGACGCGGCCTCGAGGGCGAAGTCGTGGTACTGATCGGTCAGGATGGATCGGCATCGGTCAGCACGACCCGAGCGGGTTCACCGCGCGGCTGGACGAACTGCTCGAGTCCCGACCATGGCCATGACATTTCGCCCGGAGGGGTGGGGTCGGCCACGTCGAGCGCGGTTACCAGTGCATGCAAATCACCCAGATTGGGAGGACAGATGACCATCACCGCGCGTGACATCATGACGGCCGGCGCCGAGTGCGCTCACGTTGAGGACAGCGTCAGTGATGCGGCGAAGAAGATGCGCGATCTCCGCGTTGGAGCGCTACCGATCTGTGGCGAGGACAACCGCCTGGCGGGCGTGATCACCGACCGCGACATCGTCTTGAAGTGCGTTGCTGAGGGCCACGACACCACGTCTATGAAGGTTGAGGAGTACGCCGGCGACGAGGTGGTCACCATCGGCGCCGACGACTCGATCGACGAGGCGCTGGCCACCATGACCAAGGCCCGGGTACGCCGCCTGCCGGTCATCGACGGCCACGACCTGGTCGGCATGATCAGCCAGGCCGACATCGCGCGCAACCTGCCCGAAGGGAAGGTCGGCGACCTGGTCGAGGCGATCTCCTCGGCTCCGGACAACGGCTGATGGCCAGCGTCGAGCGCACCGTCACGGTCTCCACGCCTTTGAGCAAGGTATGGCCCTACCTGGCCGACTTCACCTCGACCGAGCAGTGGGATCCGCCGACGGTGACCACCACGCGCACGTCAGGAGACGGCGGCGTCGGTACGACCTACCTCAACGTGTCAAGGATCTTGGGGACCGTACAGGAGGTCAACTATCGCGTCGTGCGCTGCGAGGAGAACTCGGTTCTGGAGCTCGAAGGGGACGCGGGCTCAGTGAAGCTCCGGGACACCATTACCTTCGCCAGCACGGTCGAAGGTGGCACCGAGGTCCGGTACCACGCCGAATTCAAGCCGAGCGGTGTCGCGAAGCTGGCGGCGCCCTTGCTGCCCGCGCCCCTCAAAATCCTGGGGGACCAAGTGGCGAAGAGTCTGGCGACCAGACTGGAAGAGCTCTAGATCTGCGAGCTTGAACGACAAGGCACTACCGCGATCCCGGCCGGTGACCAGGGTTCGCCGGTCTGGCGCGCCGCGCACCGAGTGCACCGGGCCAGCGGAAGCGCTGTCAGTGGGGTGATCGGGCGTCCCACAGCCGTACCAGCACTCTCGTTCGGAGATCCGGTCGACTTGCGCTGATGCTGTGTTTCAGCTCTGGGTCATCCTTCGACGACAGTTCGGTCATTTAGATCTGGCCGGAGCGAGAAGTCACAAGGCCGACCCCAGCACCGACGTCGCGTCGATAGAGCCGTGCTCGTCCTCGATCGCCGCGGCGAGCCGAGCCACGTCGTCGTCGCTCACCTCGAGCCCGGCCTCGGCCAGCCCCTGGTCCAGCTCCCGCTGGACGGTGCCTTCGGGTGCCCCGTCCTGGTAGGAGCTGACGCGGTCGACGACCCCTTGGATGACCTCGAGTTCCTCGTTGCTGTATGCGGTCATGCGGCCGTGGTACCCAGCCTCGACCACGGACAACGGCTGGCTGGTACACACGTACCCGACCGCACCTCGCTCGTGACCGCGACGGAAATGACGCCACCCGGCCTCAGGGGCGAGCCCGTCGGTGGACGGGTCCCTGCGTCAGCAGCCGACGGACGTTGTCCCGAACCGTCCGCGGCCGGAGCACGGCCGTCGGCGCGCTGTCCCCGCTCAGCAGCCCCGTGATCAGGTCCTCCACCACCTCGGGTGTGCTGGCCGCAGGCCGCCACCCGAGTTCGGCCTCGGCCCGGTCTGTGGCAAGCAGGGGAACGGCGTAGGCCAGGTCCACCCACCCCGGGTCCACCTGCACCAATCGGCACGACCAGAGGGCGTGCACGGTGCTCCGGAGCACCCGCCTGGGCACCTGGACGTGGCGTGCGGACAGCGCCCGAGCCAGGAGGTCGATCGTCATCGGTGTGCCCGCGGCCAGATTGAAGGCGCCCGCGGCGCGCGCGTCGATGGCGCGTACGACCGCATCGGCGACATCGTCGGCGTGCACGACCGGCACCTCCAGCGCGCCGTCCAACGGCAGCACGGGGACCATGCGGAGCGCAGCGGCGGGCACCAGTCCCGGCACGGCGTACCTCAGCAACGCACTGCCCGCCGCTCGGTGACCGATGATTCCCGGCCGTAGGCGAGTGACCGTGGTCTCCGGGCGCGACGTCTCGAAGACGTCGAGCAGTCGCTCGGCGGCGACCTTGTGCCGGCTGTACGGCGAGCTCGGTACCCCTTCGCGGGGGTAGGACTCCGAAACCGGGTACGGCCCGGTCCGCGGCGAGTACACCCCCACCGACGACATGTGGACCAGGTGCGGGACGCGCTCAGTGTGCGCGGCCTCGAGCACTCGTCGGGTGCCCCCGACGCCGAGCTCCTCGAGGTGGTCCGGCCGGTGTGACGGCTGGAACCCCCAAGCCAGGTGCACCACCGCGGTAGCCCCTCGTACGGCGGCGGCGACGTCGGGTCCGTCACGGGTGAGGTCGACCGCTCTCCACTCGACGCTCGAACCTGCCGGGTGGTCAGGGACTCGACGGGCGAGGCCGACGACGTCGTGTCCCGCGTCGACCAGCCGGTCGACGAGCGCGGACCCCACATTGCCGGTGCCGCCGGTCACCACTACCCGAGCCATGCACCAGGAGTAACCGCCCGAAGCGCGTCCCATCCGCTGCCGGACGCAGATTCACCCGCACGGGTGGCGCTCCGCCTCGCCCGTCGGTTGGGCATTCGGCCGCCGGCTCCGGTGGTCGTCGGCATTGACGAGCTCCACCGGGTCAGGCGGGGCGGACGAACGCACCCACCGGCCATCTCTGTGCACGGCGAGGCCTCGCGCCTCGAAGGCGACGAGCCAACCCTCCATCGGCCACCGACCCCAGTGGCCGTGAAAGATCCGGGCGTTGCGCAGAATCTCGTCGAGGTGCTCGACCGGCGGGGTCGTCGACGGGTGCCACTGGTGGTAGGCCCTGGCGTCACCCAGGCAACCGTGCTCAAGACCCGCATCGAGGACCCGCAGCCCGAAGTCGGTGTCCTCTGCGCCGTAGCCGATGTAGTCCTCGCAGAAGCCACCGACCAGCTGCCAGGCTGGGCGCGAGATCGCAAAGGACAACGACCAGAAGAGGTCCGGATCCATGTGCCGGAGCACGCGGCTGGGCCCGGGGTCCGGGCGTGCGGGATGCGGGTCGTCGAGGAGCTCGAGCCGGTCCAGCGGGTAGCCGCCGGGCCCAGGCTCGGACAGGTAGGTGACCGGGCCGCTCCAGACAGTGTTCGGAGCCGCAGCGACTGCGTCGGCGTATGTCGAGACGAGGTGGTGTCCGGCCAGGCAGTCGACGTCCAGCAGCACCACGACGTCCGCTCCGCCCTCCAGCGCTTGCGCCATCCCCCGGTTCCGTGCGGCTGCGAGAGGCAGTCCGTCCGGATGGCGCGGGACGCGCACGACGTCCCGGTGCAGCCCCCACGACGTCTTCGCTCGAAGCCGAGGATCGTCCATGGCCACCACGACGTAGTGGTCGGGACGCCGCGCGCCCCGAGCCAACGACTCGTGCTGCCCCTGCAGGTGGTCGTGACGGCCGTGGGCGAGCGTGACGACAGCGACCCGGGTCATCGAACGCGCAGCCTCGTCGCGCGGACCACCTCCGCGAATCGATCTGCGGCCCGCCCATCGCACCACGAGGCCCAGTCGCCGCCATCCAGCAGCTCGGCCCTGTGCAAGCGTTCCGCCCAACCCTGACGTGGCCAGGTATCCGCAACCACCGCGGGCCATCCGCCGCGCCACAACACCTCGGCGGTCACCTGCTGCTCGTGGTGTGGCCGCGGCTGGGGTACGACGACCGCCGGCTTCCGTGCAGCGGCGACCTCAGCCAGTGCGTTCTGGCCGGCGTGGGTCACCACGACGTCCGCGTCCAGCAGCGCGGCGTAGGGGTCGGCGGTCCATGTGCCCAGTTCCCGGTCCAGCACGGTCCATTCCCAGTCCGGCGTTTCCTTGCGGGCCAGCTCGAGGTCCTCGGTGGTCAGCTCATGCCCGCCGGATCCGGCGAGCACGGTGACCCGGGGTCGACCGGCGCGGCGGGGCCTCGGCTCGGCGACGGGGAACCTGGAGAGTGCGCCGACGGGATGGACCCGGTCGAGCACGTCGGGTGACACGCACCGGAGCATCGCTGTGGCCTCGGGTGGCCAGCAGCCGACCAGCGCATCGGACACGTCGAATCCGAGCCGGTGGGCGGGGTCCCCACGTTCTCCCGGGCCAGCGACGCTCACGACCGGGATCCCATGCAGCCGGACGAGTACCGCTACCTCGACCGAGACGTCGACAATGAACACCGAGGGAGAGACGTGGCGCAACCAGGATGCCACCTCCGCCATTCGCGTCCTGAGGCCGTGGTGACCCAGCGGCACCCAGTGCAGCCGCTCGCGCGCGGTCTGGTCAGTCCGGTCGCGAGCGACGTCCTCGTCGTCGCGATCAAGCTGAATCCACGGGCCCGGCCAGTCCTTCGGGGAGGACAGCGAAGAGAAGCCGGTCACCGGCTCCGCCAGCGCTCGTGCCACCGCGGTGGCGCGGTGCAGGTGTCCGTGGCCGAGGTGGTGGACGTAGTACCCGATCATGCCGCCCTCCTGTGTCTCATCGCCGTGTAGAGCTGCTCGTACTGGTCGACCATCCGGGTCAGGGAGCAGTGCTGCTCCGCATGCGCCCGCACGGCGCCCCGGTCGCGCGTGAGCGCTCGCTGGGCCGCGGTCGCGAGTGCGCCAACGTCGCCGGGTGGCGCCAGTTCACCGACGTCGGTCACCACTAGTTCGACCAGCGCTCCTCTGGCGTACGCCGCCAAGGGAGTGCCACAGGCCATGGCCTCGGCAGCGACCAGTCCGTATGGCTCGTCCCACGCCGGGGTCACGAAGGCCACCGACGCTGAGCCCAGCAGGTGGGCCAGTTCGTCACGATTCAGGTGTCCGGCGTACCGGCAGCCCTTCCCCAACCGAGGCTGCACCTCACGGGCGACGTAGGCCGGGTCGGAAACAGGACCAGCCAGGACGAGCTCGATGCCAGCCAGCCGCGCGGCGTCCATCGCCTCGTGTGGTGCCTTCTCCGGGACCATCCGACCGGTCCACACCGCCGGACCACCGCCAGGGCCGGTGCGAAACGCGGCGACGTCCACCCCGTTCCGGATCACGGCCGCCGGAACGACGCCGGACCACGCCCGGGCGGTCATCTCACTGACCGCGACGAAGCTGCCGGGATCCGCGGTCAGCGCGACCGCCGACTCCAACCACGGGACCGGCGGGGTGTGCAACGTGGTCACCATTGGGGCCGACAAGGCTGCCGCCATCGCGATGGGCAGGTGGTGCAGGCTGCTGTTGTGGACAACGTCGTACGCCGGCGCGTCCGCTCGTCCCAGCCCGAGCATGAGCCCCAGGTAGGCGTGGTGCTCGCGCATCCAAGCCCTCGGTGGAGCGTGGACGTCCGCGAGCGCGCTCTCGCTCGGCTCGAAGGCGTGGACCGGCAGAGTGACGACGGGCAGATCCGGGTCGGAACCCGGGGCTGCGAACAGCGTCACGTCGTGTCCGCGACGGTTCAGCTCGATGACCAACGCGTGGGTCCACGCCTCCAGCCCGCCTGCGAAGGGCTCGGCGATGGGGAACCTGCTGGATGCGATGACGCAGATGTGCACGTCAACGCGCCTCCATCGCTGATCGGTAGACCATGTCGTGCCGCGCCGCTATCGCCGCTCGTTGACCTCGGCGTTCCAACACCGTCGCGCCGAGGAGTGGCCTGTCGTCGTAGGCAGTGGTCACCGCGGCGGCGAGCGACTCAGCGTCGAAGTGCTCTTCATCCATGACGTAGCTGAGCACCGGGCCCTGCTCGGCGTAGTAGCCGCACGTCGGCGCGATGACGTTGGTGCCCAGGTCCCGGCAGGCCTCCAGCCAGCCCGAATGCGTGCCGAAGCGGTAGGGCAGCACGGACGCGTCGAGCGAGTGGAGGTAGCTCTCGAACGAGTCGTCATCGAAATAGTCGTGGTAACGCAAGTCGACGTGGGGATGGCTGCGGAACGTCTCCAGCTCGCGCTCGATGCCCGTGTCGTGGTGGGCGTCCACCTGCAACACGGCGTTGGTTAGTCGGGCCACGGTCTCGACCAGCACCGGCAGCACCGCCAAGGGGTCCATGCAGGCCCGCACACTCTTCACGTGCAGGCCGACCCGGAACTGGTCAGTCCGCCGCCGGGCCCGGGAGGCCGCAGCGGCCTCCATTCGGCGGAGCTCCACCACATGGGGGTGCGGGACCACGTGAGCCTCCCTGCCCCAGCGCCGGCGAATCTCGGTCGCAGCGCCGGATGTGAGAGTGATCAGCGCGTCCGCGGCGCTGACGAGGACCTCCAGCTGCGCGTCGTGCTGGTCTCGGATCACGTGGTGCGGGTTCCGTAGGTCATGCACGGTGAACACGAGCGGCTTGCGCCGCGAGCGGAGGGCGGCCACCAGCCGCGCCAGGTCCCGCGGCCTCCGCGCGTCGAAGCCGAAGTGCACGTGCAACAGGTCGAAATCATGGCTGCGCACCCACTCGGGCTCAAGCATCACCGGCGGCCACCACCGCTGTTGCGCGCTTCGACTGGGGTCATCCGGATCCGGGTCGGGCAGGCGCACCGGACCCGAATCGTCCTCAGGCCCGAGGTGCCGGATGTAGGCGTGGTCGGCAGGCACTGATGCCACGACCAACCGGCCATCGAGGTTCTCTGCCGTGCTCGCCGAGATCATGGCCCCGACACGACTGCGACTGACCCGGTCGGCATCGTGCGGCCCGTAGGAGCAGGGTCGGACAGGAAGTGGAACTCAGACCTACCCAGGATGGCCGAAGCGGGTACGCGGGAGAGCGGGTCGAACGCCCGACTGCGACCAGTCCCATCTCCCATATGCCCGAAGTGTCCGCAGGGACGGCCGCCGACTCTCACCCTGCGGGGTGGAATCTCGCCCGCCGCCGAAGGCTCTGGTCTCCCCCGGCTGCAGCTGCACAGGCAGGTGCGGTGTGCGGTGCGAACGAATCAGTACCAAAGGATGGGTCAGAGATCTGGGCGGTTCGGATACCTCCCGTGCAGATGCAATGGGGAGGGAGTCCCGTGGCGCAATCACGCACGGTCGGGGTCGAAGAAGAGTTGTTCCTCGTCGACCCTGAAACCCGCCTGCCTTCAGCGAGTTCACCTCGAGTGCTGAAGCACGCTGCGGAGCACGAGCCGGAAACCCAGCCAGACGATCTCGACCGCGAGTTCTTCAAGCATCAGCTTGAGACGCGGACCCCACCGACAGAGTCGGTCGAGGAGTTGCGTAGTCAGCTAGTTCGTGGTCGCCGGTTGGCGGCGCAGTCGGCGGAAGCCACCGGATTGGTCACGCTGGCGTCGGGAACGTTGCCGGTGCACAACGCCGACCCGCAGGTGACCCGCGAGAATCGCTATCTGGACATGGTGGGCACCTACGGCGAGATCGCACGGCCGGGGGGGACGTGCGGGATGCACGTGCATTTGTACGTCGAGTCGTCGGAGACCGGCGTGGCCGTCATCGACCAGTTGGTGCCGTGGCTACCGGTGATACTCGCGATCAGCGCGAACTCGCCGTTCTACCAGGGCCGCGATACCGCCTACGCCTCGTGGCGCTCGCAGGCCTGGGCCCAGTGGCCCAGTGCCGGGCCCACCGAGCGGTTCGGTTCGCTGGAGACCTACCGCGAGGTCAGCCGACAGATGCGCGAGAGCGGCGCCGCTCAAGACGAGGGAATGCTGTATTTCGACGCGCGGCTGTCGGCCGACCACCCCACCGTTGAGGTGCGGATCAGCGATGTGTGCACCGACCCGGACGACGCCGTGCTCATCGCGGCGCTGCTCCGCGGCCTGGTGTCCTCCGCCGCCCTGCGGTCCATGGAGGACCGGGACAGGCCGGAGGGCCGTATGGCCGCGGGCACCTCGGCGGAGTACGTGTGGCGCTCTGAGCTGCTACGTGCCGCGCAGTGGCGGGCGGCGCGGTACGGCCTCTCCGACCGGCTGCTCGACCCCACGACCGGGAAGCTGGACAAGTCCCACGCGGTCCTCGGGCGGTTGGTGGACGTGGCTCGAGAGCAGCTCGAAGAGACCGGAGATCTCGATCTCGTCGACCACGGGATCCAGCGAGCGTTGGCTGAGTCCGGCGCGTCGCGGCAGCGTGCGGCGTACGAGCGCAGCGGCAGTTTGACCGGCGTTGTGGACGACGTCGTTGAGCGGACCAACCAAGGGTGGCGACGATGACCAGGGCGCTGCTCGGCTCTGACCCCGCGCGCACCGGTTCACGAGGTGGGCGGCCAACTCAGCAAGGAGATCCCGGTCCTCCGACTTCCGACCTTGCCCGGCCGTTTGTCGGGCTCCGCATGGCGCCGCCCAACCTTCGCTCGTCGGGGGCGTCGCGGTCCGCTGAGAGTCGCCATTGCCGATGAGCCAGCCCGTCCTTCCGCCAAATGACGAGGCCCCGGAAGAGCACCAGGCATTTCAGGGGTATGCCGTCCGGGAGCCGTGACCGGGCCCCGGTCGCGTACCTGATCATGGGCCAGGCTCAGACAACGGCAAGACTGCTCGTACACCGTGGCGGGTACGTCTGCATATGACGTTGTCGACCCAGTTCGGGCCCGCTCTGGAGATCGACGCTCGCCTGACCACGATCGAGCGCAGTCTGAACCTGCTGCTCAACGTCACGCCCGTCAATGCAGCAGAGGCATGGGTTGACTTTGAACGGAGTGGCTTCGAGACGGCCCCGAGTCTCCGACTCCGGTCGCTGGAATTCGAGCCGGACCTGGTGCGTCGAGACCTCTACAACCTCGAGATCGAGAAGGTCACCGACCCTGCGTTGCACGCCCTCTTCCGGTCGAAGCGGGACGAGATAGCAAGACAGATCACAGCCCTGGAGGATCGCGACACCGCACGTTTCGTGCACGCGTCCCTCCAGCTCTACGGAGGGATAGCCCAGCCTCTGGTGTCTGCCGCGGAGGAGCTGCTCGAGACCATCCCACCCCAAGCTCCCACCACAGGAAGTGTCACCGCCGGCGCATTCGCGGAAGCGGCGCGTGCGGAGTTCGATCGATATCGCGCGGTGTATCTGGAGTTCCCGGTGCTCATCGAGGTGCGCGACGACGTCTCCGAGCTGATGGTGTCGTTCGGCCGGCTGCTCATTCCTGAATCCGCTACTTTCAGGCCGGACCGTGTAGCTCCTCTGCTGCACCACGAGGTCGGCACTCATGTCGTCACCTACCAGAACGGCGCCAGGCAACCACTGAAGCTGCTGACGATCGGACTGCCTGGCTACGACGAGACCCAAGAAGGCCTGGCGGTGCTCGCGGAGTACCTGACCGGCGGACTGGACCCGCGGCGTCTCCGAGTGCTCGCCGCGAGAGTTGTGGCCATCCGGAAGATGCTCGACGGCGCCGGATTCCTGGAGATCTTCGAATCGCTGCGGGCAGAGCATCGGATACCGACGAGGACCGCTTGGTCCATCGCCACCCGGGTCGTCGTAGGGGGCGGCTCCGTGAAGGACGCCATCTATCTCAGGGGAATCGCGCGCCTCCTCGAAACCCTCGCCGAGGGCAACAGCCTCGACGTGCTCTTCGTCGGGAAACTCGCGTTGGAGCATGTCCCGCTGATCCAGGACCTGCTCGACCGCGAGGTCCTCCAAGCACCCTGGATCCGGCCACGCTGGTTGGACGTCCCCGGCGCTCAGGAGCGCCTCGACAGGCTGCGCACGGGCCTCTCGGTCACGGACCTGTACGAAGGAGAGGTGTCGGCATGAGGCTTGCCTTCTACGTCAACGACGTCGCTACCGAGGTGGATGAGTACACAACCACACGGCTGGCCAGGGCCGCGGTCCAGGGCGGGCACGAGGTCTGGTACATCGGAGTCGAAGACGTCGAGCTCGGGGAAGGCGATGGGCAGCTCGTGGCCCGGGCTGCCGCCGCAGAGTTCGAGAAGGGCGACACGCTCGAAAGCTTCATGGAGCGGATCAAGGAGCGCGACACCGAACGCATCGTCATGGATGACCTCGACGCCCTGTTCCTGAGAAACGAATCCATCGACGACCAGCAGGATCGGCCATGGGCCACTTCGCTGGGTGTGATCTTCGGCGAGATGCTGAAGGCTAGAGGCGTCACGGTGGTGAACGACCCGATGTCTGTCGTGCGCGCAACGAGCAAGTTCTACCTGGAGGAGTTCTCCGAGAAGATCCGACCGCGATCACTTGTGACCCGCGACCCTGAATCGATCGCCCGGTTCGTCGGCAAGGTCGGCAGATCCGTGGTCAAGCCGCTGTACGGAGCCAAAGGTCGGAACGTGTTCATGATCGAGGACGAGAAAGAGAAGAACCTCGCGCAGATGACCGAAGCCGTGCTGCAGGACGGCTACGCGATCGTTCAAGAATTCGTCGATGGCGGTGAGGACGGAGATGCCCGCATCTTCCTGCTCGAGGGAACGATCCTCGAGCGCGACGGGAAGCTGGCCGCGTTCCGGCGCGTGCCCACGGGTAACGATCCGCGGGCCAACATCAGCGTGGGCGGACGCTCGGCCCCCCTCGAGATAGGTGACGTCGAACGAGGCATCATCGAAGCGATGGGCAAGAAGCTGGTGGCCGACGGGATGTTCTTCGTCGGCATCGATGTAGTCGGCGACAAGGTGGTGGAGATCAACGAGAACCCGGGTGGGATGCAAAGCGTCGAACGGCTCTACGAGATCGACGTCTGCCCGACCGTCATCGAGGCCCTGGAGCGCCGCACTGGCTCGAAGGCCTGACCCGCGGGTAGTGCGTGTGATGGTCTCCTGAAGCCGGGAGGCATGCCGCTTGCGGTCGCGCCGGCAGGCGACTCAAGCAAGATCGAGCTGCTTGACCAGCAAAGGCGCGGACTCTGGGGACGGATTGGGTCCAGTGTCCTCGCCCTGGTCCTCGTTGTCGCCCAGGACGAGCAGGATGACGGCCATGATCGCGAGAACCACCAGGATCGCGCCGATCACAGCGGGGAAGAAGTACCGATTGCGCATTGCCGTGAGTACCCACCGGCTGTGTCCTGACACAGTGCTGGACCCGAATCGGGTCAATTGGTCGAGACGTGACGTCCCCGCCGTTGAGATGCCGGTGGCTCTCGCGGCGATCTCATCGGACAACGACCGACCACCCCCGACGCCGATGTTCCGCGAGCCTTCTGACCCTCGCCGAGCGACCCGGCTCGAGACGGTTGCGACCGAGCTCCGCTGGTAGCCAGCCCGACGGACGGGCCAGTACACCGTCGCGCCAGTCGTGAGGCCCGACGAGCGGCAACGCTTCGCCCGAACGGGTGGTCTTGGAGTCGCGGCGCGCGGTTACTTCTTCGGTGCAGTCGACTTCTCGCCGACCCTTGCGCGGCGGATGTGGCTGCGGAAGGCGCGGGCGAGTGCCGCTCATTCAGGCGAGAGGCGACAGAGGTGGAACCCATACCGGAGAGCATCGAGGCGATGGCGGAACGCGATGCCGTGCTCGAGGACGACGGACTGCTGGAGCGCCTCCGCTCCATCAGTGTCCGGGTGCAGGACCTGGTCCCGGACTGCATAGGGATGAGCGTGGCCATGCTCGAGGACGAACTGGTCGTAACTCTGGTGGCGACGGATGCCGAGATCGCCGTCCTGGACTCGATGCAGTACCTCGCTGACGGCCCGTGCTTGGAAGCGGTGCGCGAGCAGCGGCTGGTCGAGCTCAACGGCGCCGAGGTCCTCGACGAGGAGGAGTGGCGGATCTTCGCGCTGGCCAGCGCCGCCTCGGCCGTGGCGAGCACGTTGACGTTACCGATCGTCACGCACGGCCAGGTGGTAGGCAGTGTCAACCTGTACGCGGGATCCGGCCATGCGTTCACCGACGTGCACGAGCAGTTGGCCGAGCTCCTGGGTGCCTATGCGCCCGGCGCAGTCGAGAACGCCGACCTGTCCTTCTCCACCAGAAGGCTTGCGGAGGATGCGCCGGTGCGCCTCCGCGACCGAGCCCGGTTCGAAACCGCAGTCGGCCTGCACGCGGCAAGGGAGCAGCTCTCCGTGGAGGAGGCGAAGGATCGCCTGGTCAACGCCGCGCAACGAGCTGGGGTCAGCCTGTCCAGGATCGCCCACGCCGTCATCGCCTACTACAGCCGATGAGCACTCCAAGTCGCCGACAACCGCACGCGGGGCCACCGGACGCCGGAGCCGACCAGCAGGCACACGTTCGGACGGGGGACGGAGAGGGCAGCGCCCTCCGGGTTGCGATAGACAACGACTACCCGCTCGTGGTGATGGGCCTGACCGCCGTGCTGGCCGAGCGCACGAGGAGTTTGCGGGTGGTGCCCCTCGACGGCTCAGACACGGACGCTGACCTCGTCCTCAAGGACACCTTCGCGATGAACGAGGACCTCACCGAGTACATCGCTCGGTCGCCCGCCCGGGTGGTGGTTTTCGCCGCCAGCGACGACCCTGCGGCAGTCCAGGCTGCCGTGGCCAAGGGTGCCGCCGGCTACATCCACAAGGGAGTGAGCCTCGAGGGTCTCGTCCAGGCGCTGCAGCGCATCCACGCAGGACAGCCGGTCGTAGAACTGGGCAGCAGAGCCTTCGACCCGGACGGCCCGGCGGTGGGGACCGCCGCGTGGCCCGGCCAGGCGGACGGGCTGACCGAACGGGAGTCGGAGGTGCTCAGTCTCATCTGCCAAGGGATGAGCAACCAGCAGGTCGCCCAGAACCTGTACCTGAGCATCAACTCGGTCAAGACCTACATCCGCACCCTCTACCGAAAGATCGGCGCCCAGAGCCGGTCCCAGGCGGTGATCTGGGGTCTCCAGCGCGGATTCTCCCCCAGCCCAGGATCACGAGGTCACCCGTGACCCGGTCAGGCCGAACTACAGCGGCGGCCGTGGCCCCCGACTTCTGGGGAGGGCGTCAGCAGTCGTCGTGGGTGGGCCGGACGACGAGCCCGTGTTCCATCGCCCAGAGGATGGCCTGGGGTCTGGCGGTCACGTGGAGCTTGCGGTAGGCCGACCGGATGTAGGTCTTGACGCTGTTGATGCTGAGGAACAGATGGTCGGCGATCTGTTGGTTCGACAGTCCCTGCCCGATCATCGAGATGACCTCGTACTCGCGTTCGGTCAGCTCGCACGGCAACTCGTTGGTGCCATCCTGACGAGGACTCCGCGCGTCGGCGACCTGCTCGAGGAGGTCGCCCAGCTCGGCCGGGGTCACGGACAGGGTGATGGTGTGCAGGTGGTCGGTCGTGTTGCAGTGGGGCTGGCGCGGCCCCGGGCCCTCGGTGTCGTAGACCAGGCCGATGACTGGGACACCCCGACGGCAGGTGTTCCGCAGCCGCTCGTAGGCCGTCAGGCCGTCGACGGCGCCCAGGTCGAGAAGGGTCACGTCCCGGTTCGTCGACTCCCTGTTCTCAGCGTCGTTCGACACGTCGTCCACCACGATGGCGGTCTCACCGAGGGCGGCCACGAGGCCGACAAGCCCCTCGCGGACGATGTGGCTGTCGCTGACGATCTCCACGCGCACGGGTGGACGCACCGGAGTACGTTGGAGGGGGCGTGCCGAGGTCTGGGGCACGGATCAAGTGTCCGCCCGACCAACCCACCGTGGGCTCACCCCGTTGGGCGATGGGAACCACCGTCTCCGCATAGAGGAGACGGTGCCCCACCGGCCTCCCTGCGAGTGTTCAGCGATCACCCGAGAGGGCACCGACCTCAAAACCCTACGCTCACCTGACCGGCCCGTCGTCACCCCAAGGTGGGTTCCACCAGTGCCGACAACGTGCCCAAGCTTCGCGATCCAAGCCCTGCTCGAAACTATTCGCGAGGCACCCAACAAAGTCACGCCCGTTCCCGCCCGGACGACGCTGTGTTTACGAAGCAGGCATCGCAGCCAGCCCGACCTTCGGAAGCGTGGCATTCAGCTCCCTGCGTGAGCTCACTCCGAGCTTGGCGAAGACCTTGCTCAGGTGCCATTCGACCGTCCGCGCGCTGAGAAAGAGCCGAGCCCCGATCTCCGGGTTTGTCAGACCGTCACTTGCCAGTTGGGCAACCAGCGCCTCTTGCGACGTGAGACTGTCTCGCGTGCCGATGGTGCGTGGCCGCACGGTCTCGCCTGTGGCGACAAGTTCGCGACGGGCGCGCTCGGCGAACGCCTCGATGCCGATCGTGGTGAGCATGACGTGGGCGGTGCGGAGCTGGTCCCGGGCGTCGAGACGCCGGCCCTGGCGCCGGAGCCACTCGCCGTACAACAGTTGGGCGCGAGCTAGGTCCGGTCGTAGCTGCGTCCGGTTCAGCAGGTCAATCGCCTCGCGATACAGCGACTCGGCCGCGTCACCCTCACTCACCAGGGCGCTGGCCCTGGCGTGGATCCCGAGCGCCCAGTCCGCGTCGCAACCTTCGATGTGCTCCGCGAGCCGCTCCAGAGCGTCCCTCGCAAGCTCGTCATGATCGGACCTCACGGCAGCCTCGATCAGCTCAACCAACGCCCACGAAGCGATGAACAGCTCCGGCATGTGCTCGCTCGCCTCCACGGCCGCCGCGAGCGCCTCCTCATAGCGGCCGAGACCGTTCATGAGCACGGCCTGCGCCCACCATGCGTACTGGACAGCCGTCCCTTGTCCACCCTCGGTGGCGCGCGCCATGACGTCCGCGATCAGCTCGGAGGCCTCAGGCTCCTGGCCACGGATTCCTGCGAGCACAAGCGCAGCGTGCGGGGCGATGCGGGTGCCGGTCGCCTCCTTGAGGGTGTCCAACTCCGCTATCAACAGCGCGGCCCTCGCAAAGTCGCCTCCGACCGCAGCGGCCTGACCACATGCGTTGTCCCCCACGGCAAGGACCTCGAGCGCCCCAGACTCGCGGGCGAGTCTCACCGCCCGCAGGCCGATCTCGAGACTGCCGTCGTAGTCCCAGATCAGGTTCGCGGCTCTCGACGCCAGCCAGCCCCACCGGAGCACTTCCTCTTCGGTGACATCGGTACTCAAGAACGCAGCGACCGCGCGCCCCAGCACGGGCACTGCGGCGCGGCGTCCATCGGTGAAGACCAGCGCCAAGCCTTCGAGGAGCAGGTCGCAGGACAGCCGAGGACCAACCGGAGCTGGAGCAGTCGCCGCCGCGCGGGAGACGTCCAGCAGGCTGCCGCCCTCACCCGCCAACCGACCGGCGAAGAGAGCTGCGGCCCACGCATCGAGATAGGTGTTGCGCGACAGGCGTACGTCGAGCGTCTCGAGCTTCCGAGCAGCCTCGAGCAGCATTAGTGGAGCCTCGCTACCGCGGTTCTGGGCAAACGCGACCTCGGCCTGCAACCGATCCACGCGGGCTCGGCCGAGGTCATCCAGGGGTCCGGACTCGGCAGCAGCCACCAGCGCGAGCGCCACATCAAAGGCGCCAGCTTCGAGGCTCGCCTGGGCGGCGGCCAGCGCGCGGTCTGCCCGACGCGCGGGCTCCTGGGTCAGGGCGACCGATCGCTGGAGAAATGCAGCCGCAGCAGCGAGACCACCCCGGGCCTGCGCTCGCCCGGCCGACTGTTCGAGCTCGGCGGCCACGGCATCGTCGGGACCGAGCACGGCCTGGGCGCGATGCCAGGCACGGCGATCGGGGTCGATCTCGGGATCGGTGACCGCGGCCAGTGCTCGGTGGACGCTGCGGCGCTGCGCCGGCGACGCCGTCTGGTAGATCGCCGAGCGCAGAAGCGGGTGCCGGAATCCGACGCGTGCGTCGACCTCGAGCAGCCCTTCCGCCTCGGCGGGGGCCGCGGCCGCAACAACTATCCCGAGCTCGGAGGCCGCCCGCCAGAACAGGTTGGGATCGCCCACCGGGTCGGCCGCTGCCAGCAGCAACAGATGTCGCGTATCGCTCGGCAACAGATCTATGCGGCGGCGGTACTCCGCCTGGATCCGGCTGGGCAAGGGCAAGCTGCTCGGAACAGCAAACCCGCCCAACACGGCGCCTGACGATCGCCCGCGGGAGAGCTCGAGCAAGGCCAGCGGATTGCCGCGGGCCTCGGCGAGGATCCGACCGCGCACCAACTTGTCCACCGGGCCGAGCGTCGCCGATGTGACCAGCTCGGCTGCGTCTTCTTCGGACAGGCCGCGGAGACGGAGTTCCGGCAGCCCTTCGAACTCACTCACGGCATCTCCGTCGCGCTCGGCGAGAACGATGACGACCGACTCCACGCGAAGGCGCCGGGCAACGAAGGAGAGCACCTGGGCTGAGGATCGGTCCAGCCACTGGGCGTCATCGACGAGGCAGACCAGCGGCCTCGCGTCGGTGAAATCGGATATCTGGCTCAGAAGGGCAAGGCCCACGAAGAAGCGATCGGGAGGCTGCCCTGAGCTGAGTCCGAATGCTGTTTCCAGAGCCTCTCGCTGTGGTGGCGGTAGCCGTTCGAGCCCATCCAGAAGCGGTTGGGACAGTTGATGGACCGCCGCGAACGGCAACTCCATCTCCGACTCGATACCGACCGCGCGAATGACCCGACAGCCCTGGCTGCGCTCCGCCACGTAGTCGAGCAGTGCGGTCTTGCCGATCCCGGCCTCGCCGCGCACCACGATCGCCCGGCTGTCGCCCGCCCTGGCCGCCTCGAGATGGGCGTCGAGCGCCGCGCACTCGCTGGTGCGGCCACGCAACTGCATCTGCAACACCTGCGCATCCGCGACTCCGGCTGCCGGGACACGTCCCATCGCTGGGGGCGCCACCTGCCCTGCAGCGACGATTGCCAGAGCATAGCGCCCGCCAGTACCGCGCAGCTGTGGACGTTCATGTCGGGCTTCCCTGGTCTCGCATCGCGCAAGGACGGAGCCCCGTGGACGCGGTCGTGTCCGCGGCGTCGAGCAGTTCGCTCGCTGCCGTCCAGGCTCGGCCCAGTCCTGCGAGGCCGAGTGGAATCGAGAACAGTGGAACTGGGCAGTCGCCGCCCTGCCCGGCTGAGCCGTCCAGCGGCCCGAGATCTGGCGTTGCTGCGACGGTCGCGCTCATCTCGGCCTCCCGGACTCGCCATGCGATCGCGAGTTGCGTGCGCTCGCGGATGCCTCTTGCGTCGTCTGCGGGCGGTCGAGAGCCAGGTGGCTCCACCGTCGAGACACCCGGCCCCGCGATCGGACCGCTTGGCGCTGCGCTACGCAGCGCGGTAGGGCGCCAGGAAGTCGCCGAGGACCTCGAGGAGCTCCTCGGGTGCCTGTTCGGCGACCCAGTGGCCGGCACCGGAGACGACGGCGCTCTTCACATCGGCTGCGGTTGCCTTCATCCCGTCGCCTACGTGGTCACCCCAGCTCGCGGCTCCCCCGACGGCGAGCACCGGCATCTGGAGCGTCTGCTTCACACGCTCGGCGTTCTGGGCCATCGTGGCGTCCCAGTCGCGGTAGAACCCGAGGCCGCCGCGGAGGGATTCGGGAGTGGTGAAACCGCGGACGTAGTAGGCGATCGACCTCTTCAGCGAGCGGGTCACCGCCCTGGATCGCGAACTCGTAGCCGAAGAAGATGTCCTCACGGCCGGTTATCAGCTGCTCGGCAATGACACCGGCGCGGTTGAACGGGATGTGCCACAACTTGTTGTTGAGCGGCCCCGGGACGAACAGCGGAGGTGCCGGCACCGCACCCGGCGCTCCCGGGATCTCGGCGGCCACGAGGTAGGCGACTCGGTCCGGGTTGTCGGCGGCCACGGCGTACGCGATGACCATGCCGGTGTCGTGGCCGGCGATGGCGAACCGGTCGAAGCCCAGAGCGTCCATCAGCGCGATGAGATCGGCGGCCAGGATGCCGCTGTCGTAGCCGGTCTCGGGCTTGTCGGTGAGCCCCATGCCACGCTGGTCGACCGCGATCGACCGTGAAGTGCTGAGCGAGCGTGGGCATCACGAGTCGCCACGCGTACCAGCTCTCCGGCCAGCCATGGACCAGGAGAAGCGGCGGACCGTCTCCGCCGACGACGACGTGCTGACGGTGCCCACCGGTGTCGATGATCCGGCTGGTGAAGGTGTCGGTGAAACCGGCGGGGAGGTTCGGCGCCGCGGTGACGGAGCCGGGGCCTTCGGGGACGGGGAACGCGGTCAGGTCTGTGCTCATGAGGGTGCCTTTCGATCTGTGAACGGGTCCGGTCTCGGGTGAGCCCGGCTCCGACACACGCTCCTGCGGAACGCCCGTGCTCGAACCCGGGGAACCCCCCGGGCTTGTCCCCGGTCGCTTGTTCGGCTCGCGCCCCGGGGGTGCATCCGGGGTCGGAACCCGGGGCTTACACGGGTTCGACCAGGTAGCCGGCACACGAGGCTCCTCGACACCAGCGACCACCGAGGTCGTGACGAAAAGGAGCTCTCCAATGAACCACCCCTCCACCACCCGGCGTTCGCCCTCGCGTCGCTCCAACATCGTGCGAGTGATCGCGGCCGCGATCGCGATCGCTCTCGCCGCCGCCGGAGCTGCAGCGTGGACTGCGCTGTCGGTGCCCGGCGGCGCATCCGCCGCTCTCATCGCCGAGCAAGGCCCCGGCCGACGGCGCACAGCGTCGGCTCGGTCGCCAACTCTCCCGGACTCCCCGCCGGCTTCTCCAAGACCTTCAAGGACAAGTTCGTCCAGGCCAACGGCATCCGCCAGCACGTCGTCATTGGCGGGGAGGGTCCGCCGCTGCTGCTCGTCCACGGCTGGCCCGAGAACTGGTACGCCTGGCGTTACGTGATGCCCGAGCTGGCCAAGAACTACACGGTCATCGCCGTCGACCAGCGCGGGATCGGGCTCACCGAGAAGGTCCGGACCGGGTACGACACCGCAACGCTGGCCGGCGACCTGGCCGCACTCATGACCAAGCTCGGCTACCAGCGGTTCGCCGTGGTCGGCCACGACACGGGCATGGTGATCAGCTACGCGCTGGCGGCCGACTACCGCGATCGGGTGGCGCGCCTGGCGGTCGCCGAGGTGCCTGGGCCGCCGACCCTGAAGGGCTCGCCGCCGGCGTTCATCGACGACGCGCACAACGAGAAGCTCTGGCACATCTCCTTCAACCGGGTCAACGACGACCTGATCCTCGACATGGTCAGCAGCAACGCCGACGCCTACTACCGCTACGAGTACGGCATCCAGGGTGGCGGGACGACACCGCCCGAGAAGGCGATCAAGTACTACATCGGTCTCTACACGGAGAACCGGGCAGCGCTGCGGGCCAGCTTCGGCTTCTACCGAGCCTGGGACACGACCACCGCTCAGAACGGGACCCGGCAGGCGGCACCGCTGACGATCCCGGTGCTGGGAATCGGCGGCGTGAACAGCTGGGGTCCCGCCGTCGGGGGCGCCATGCACGGGTTCGCCACCGACGTGCAGACCGCGGTCATCCCGGGAGCGGGGCACTGGGTCGCCGAGCAAGCACCCGCCGCACTGCTGTCCACGTTGGTCCCGTTCCTGGAGCCGTACCGCACCGGCTCCTGAACTGCCAGGACCGAGCAGTGGGTGAGACCCGCCCACTGCTCGGTCCACCACGCCCGCAGAGGCACACGTCAATTTAGGGACAACCCCATGCACACCTTGTCCCAGGCCCCGACCGGCGCCGGCGCCGTCCTGGTTGCGATCGACGGCTCCGAAGGAAGCCCCCACCTCCTCACCTTCGCGGCGACGGTGGTGCTCGTGTCCCCGCGCCGACATCGCGTCGAAACTGAGAATCGCCGCGCCCTCGATCTCCTGCTCCGGACCGGCGGCGCCGCAACGACGTACATCCCGCCCTCGGGGTCATACACCCCACAAAATCGTTCACACTCGTCCACGGAAGGAGATCGTCATGGCTCGCAAACCGAGGCTGGACGGGGCGACGGGGTGGATCAACTCCCCACCCCTACGACCTGACGAGTTGCAAGGTCACGTCCTCCTGGTCAACTTCTGGACGCTGACCTGCATCAACTGGCTTCGAACGATGCCCCACATCCGGGCGTGGTCCCGGGCATACCGCGACGACGGGCTGATCGTTGTGGGCGTGCACACGCCGGAGTTCAGCTTCGAGCACCAGATCGAGCTGGTCGACCAAGCGGTCCGAGCCCGAGAGATCGACTACCCGGTCGTCCTCGACAACGACTACGCGATCTGGAACGCCTTCGACAACCACTACTGGCCGGCCGTCTACCTCCTCGACGAGGAAGGCACCCGGCGTGGCCAGCACTTCGGCGAAGGCAGCTACGAACAGGTCGAGCGGGCGATCCAGCGCCTCCTCGGCGTCGAGCGGCCGCTCGTGACCACCCACGGCACGGGAGTCGAAGCGGAGGCGGACTGGCCTCACCTGCACAGCCCCGAGACCTACCTCGGCCGGGCTCGGACCACGAACTTCACGCCAGCTGACGGCTTCGCCTACGGCGAGCCGCTCCCCCTCAACCACTGGGCTCTGACCGGCGAGTGGTCCGTCCACGAGGAACACGTGCAGCTGCAACAGCCAGGCGGATCGATCGCCTACCGGTTCCTCGCTCGAGACGCCCACCTCGTGCTGTCCACGTCCGACCCCGAGCCGGTTTCCTTCCGAGTGCTCCTCGACGGTGCCGAGCCCGGACCACACCACGGCGTCGACGTCGACGAGGGCGGCTTTGGCGTGCTTCGTGAGGGCCGGATGTACCAGCTTGTCCGCACAAACGGCGACGTGCGCGAGCGCACCCTCGAGGTCACGTTCTCCGGCCCAGGCGTGCGGGCTCACGTCTTCACGTTCGGGTAGAGCCGCGGACGGCTCCGCCGACCATGGCTAGCCGTGCAGCGAACCGTTCATCCGATCGCTCCTGAGCAGCCTCGCCAACCCCAGCATCCTCCCCCTCGCACCAACAGCCGACGCATCGAACGCCAGCGCATTCTGAGTGGCCGCGAGAGCACCTCACCAGACGACACACGTCATGCATTCACGGGTCGACGTATCGTCCGTACGTTCGTTGTCTCTCTTGGAGTGAGCGTTGGAAGCAGCGGTGAGGTCATCGATTCACTCCCCCGCGGCACCTGCCCGAAGTGCGGCACCGACTGGTCGGCCGGCGCAGCGGCCGACCGCGGAAGTGGTGCTCGCAGCGGTGCCGTCGAGCCGCATACGAGGAACCCGAGCTGCCGCGAACGCGGTGATTGAGTTCCGCGATGCCGACTCAGTACAACTACCCGAGCATGAACCGTCGAAGTGCGTCAGAAGGTTGCCGAATCACCCTCCGCCTGCCGCCGGCTACGAGACAGCTCGGCGATGGACCCACCCATTCCGCCTTGGTTGCGGAACTGCGCTGGGAGCGGGTCGTCGACGAGCCGGAAGCGACGGTGCTGGGCGGCATACGGGCACCAGCTGGGTCCTGAGCGCCGCCCTGCTTGAGCAGGCGGCTGATTGGCTCCAGGTGGATGAAGGCGGCCGCCGACACCAGGTTCCAGGCCACAGCGCCAAGGCTGTGCGGTCTGTTCTCGATGGCGCCGGCTTCGAGTGGGCGTTTCCCACCCGTTCAGGCTAGCGTTGGCCACCATCCTCGATGAGGCCGGAGTGCCATCGCCCGAAGCGCCGACTGCCGCTGTGCGGCGTGTCCGGACGCCCGCTCGCGAAGGTCATCCGCGACGGTATGACGCGGCGCAGAGGGCAGGACGTGACCGCTGCTGCTGGGCCAGCCGCCGACCTACGCTGCAGGCATGAACACCATTCATCTCACCGACGAGGAACTGGAGATGGCCCGCCACGGGATGACGGCCTATCTCCGTGCCTTCGGACATGACGAGGCCGACACGCATATCCTCATCAGGGCCGTCCTCGCCCGGCTGGCGGCCGCGCAGCCGGAGCAGTAACCGAGCAGGTGGCAGATCCGTGCGTCCGACAGGCGGCGCTATGACGCGGGTCTGGGGCTGACTCGTCGGGGTGGACATCGAGAGGGCCTGCGGTCGAGCAGGACGCTTTTCGTCCGGAATCGGTGCGAGGCTGCGGACGTGAGTACGTCGACCGAGGTTTCGGTTACTTGGGCGCAGGCGCTGACGTGGCGGATGGAGCGACAGTTGCTCGACCCCGTTGGCTCTGAGTCGGTCGCGGGTGTTGTACGTCGGCTCGGCGCGGTGCTCTCGATGGACGAGTCGCTCGCTGAGCTCGCTGTTCGGACTCGCCGTGCGACATCGCGTCCCGGCGAGCTTGCTGCGGCCCTGGTCGACGGGGAAGTCGTCAAGGCATTCGCGTTTCGTGGGTCGATGCACTACCTCTCGCCTGAGGAGGGCGGAATCTACCTGGCCCTGCGGTCGGCCGGCCGGCAGTGGGAGCTGCCGAGCTGGGTGGAGTACTACCGGCTTGCTCCATCGGACTGGCCGGACTTCCGGGCCGCGGTGCGCGCGGCGCTGAGCGACGGACCGTTGACCGTCGTCGAGCTCGGCCAGGCTCTGACTAGGCACCGCGCCTATCGTCACCTGAAGCCGGTCTTCGACGAGGGCGCGGGCACCCTGATCAAGCCACTGACCTGGCAGGGGGACATGAGCTTCGGTCCGCCGCGAGATGGACTGCACACGTTTCAGCGTCTCGACCGCAACCCGAGGTGGCGGGGCATCCCCGACCTCGACGACGCAGGTCCACACGCCATCACCGCCTACTTCCAGACGTATGGGCCAGCGACGCTCGAGCATCTTTGCTACTGGCTCGGCGACGGCCTGAGCGCGGGCGGCAGACGGGTCAAGACCTGGTTCTCCGAGCTCGGAGACCGACTGGTCCCGGTCGATGTCGAAGGCACGACGGCCTACGTCGTGCGCGACGACGTCAACGCCCTCGAGGCCACCGTTGCATCGGAGGCGGTGCGATTCCTTCCCGGGCACGACCAATGGGTGATCGGTCCCGGCACCAAAGACGTCCACGTCACCCCGGCGTCCCGACGAGACCTCGTGACCCGCAAGGCCAACCCCGTGATCGTCGGCGGGGTCGTGTGCGGGACGTGGACGCGAAAGGGTGACGAGGTCACGGTGACCTGGCTCGACGAGCGACAGCGACCCGACCAGGCGATCGAGCGGGAATCCAGCCGCTTGGCCGACCTCCTCGGCAGGGACCTGCATCTGAGTCTGATCTCGTAGCGGGCCACCCATCAGCGGTTACAGCGGGCCGACAGGCGGTAGGACGCTGCCGCTTCGCGCCGGCAAGACGCAGGGTCCCAACGCGCGCCTGAGCCGAATGGTCGAGGAGGCCCGACGGCTGGACGGGGCGAAGTTTTGGGTCGTTCCGGCTCGGCATCGCTTGGTGCGGCAACCCAGCGGTGCCTCTCGCATCGTGCCCGGGTTGCTCGGAGCCGGCAGCAACGCCGGTGCCTAGCTCGTCCTCGCGACCAGGGGCCGCGCCAGGGCCGTCGTCACGTCCAAGGCGCGCCGCCAAAGCCAGGGCGCCGCTTCGGTGGCAGCCCAGCGCAGCTCGCGCAGCAGATGGGTCGGGTCACCGTCGAGCTCGAGGGCAGGACCTTCGAACGCGAGCCCACGGGTCCTGAGCAGTTCGGCGCACTTCTGGGCGACGGCGCGGTGACCCAGCTCCGAGGGGTGGAGGCGGTCACGGGACCAGAACTCCCGGTCGTAGATCCCGGGGTGAGCGCCCAGGTCCAGTTGGATCCCGTCCCACCGGGCCAGGATCTCGTCGTACACACCGTTGACCTCGTTGATCCGCCGGGTCAGGAACCCACGTACCGGCCGGGGCAGCCCGAAGACACGCCCGTGGTCGTGGAAGCGCACGGTCGCGAGAACGGCACCCTGCTCACTGAGCCGGTCGGCACAGAAGAGCAAGTCGCCGCGGAACTCCTGCGCATCCCAGTCCGCACGCAGGACGTCGTTGATGCCGACCACCAGGCTGGCTAGGTGCGGTCGGTGTTCCAGAGCGATCGCGAGCTGGTGGGTACGCACCAGCGCTGCCGTGGCTCCGGGAACGGCAGCGTTGCAGAACGAGACGTCGTGCGATGCCGCCATGGAGTCCGCGAGCAGGCGTGCCCAGCCCCGCCAGCTGTCGTCGGCGCGGTCGCCCACGCCGGCCGTGGCCGAGTCGCCGAGCGCGGCGAAGCGGACATAGCTACGGACCGAGCCGGGTGGCAGCTTGTGGTTCGGTGATCCGAGCCCTTGCCTGTTCATCGCGCGTCCTGATCAGTAGGGGAGGACGCGGCCCGAGGGCGTGCGGGTGTCGATGGGGGTCTGACGGGGGCGGACCGGCCTGGGCCGCACTATGCGGATCTGCTTCATCGGACGGCTCCTTCCGGCGCGACGTGGAATGCCTTTCCCGTGCCGTGTTGGCGCGGACGGACACATCAGGAGGAGTGCGGAGACGGATACGGAGATACGTCGCAGCGCAATCCTCATTCTGGGCGGTGTGCAGCACCGGGGCAGCGTCAGCGACGGCACCGCCACCCTCCTGGGATGACTCGCCCCGCGCCCGCAAATCGAAGAAGAACCGGCATGCAGCCGCAAGTGCGACGACGATGCGACATCGTCGCTCGACCGTCCCGTCGGAGCGGCTGGTGCAGCAGGCCCTGCGCACCATCCTCGCCGGTCGCACCTCGGTGATCGTCGCCCACCGCCTCTCCACGGTCGAGACCGCCGACCGGGTGCTGGTGATGGAGCGCGGCCTGATCGTCGAGGACTCACCGCGGCCGACCTGACCGCCGAAGGTCGGCCGGTTCTCCGACCTCCACCAGGCCTAGATCCACTCGCTGGCCTTGAGCGCCCGGCGGGCCTCACGCCTCCCCAGGTGCGACCAGCCCCGTCTCGTAGGCGACGACCACCGCCTGGACCCGGTCGCGCAGCTGCAGCTTCCCCAGGATCCGCGCCACGTGCGTCTTGACCGTCGCCTCCGACAGCTGGAACGCGGCGGCGAGCTCGGCATTGCTCAACCCCCGGGCGAGCAGCTGCAGCACCTCCCGCTCCCGAGGCGTCAGCGACGCCAGGTCCCGGTGCACCGCGGACGTCTCCTGGCCGCCGCGGGCGAACCTCTCCACCAGCCGACGGGTGATGGACGGCGCGAGCAGCGCGTCCCCGGAGCGCACCAGCCTCACGGCAGCGGTGAGCTGCTCGGGTGCGACGTCCTTGAGCAGGAACCCGCTGGCCCCCGCCGCCAGCGCTGCGTAGACGTACTCGTCCACGTCGAACGTCGTCAACATCAAGATCCGCGGCCCGTCGGCATCGGCCGCCAGGATGCGACGAGTCGCCTCGAGCCCGTCCAGCACGGGCATGCGGATGTCCATCAGCACCACGTCGGGACGGGTACGCCGGACGGCGTCGATCGCCTCGGCGCCCGTGGCCGCCTCGGCGACGACGTCGATGCCGTCGGCGGTGAGGATCATCCGGAAGCCGGTCCGAACGAGGGCCTGGTCGTCGGCCACCACGACCCGGACGGGGTCGGTCACGAGACCTCCTGAGGGTCGGGGCTGGCGGCCGGCGCCAGGGGGATGACCGCTTCGAGCCGGTACCCACCGCGGATGCGCGGGCCCGCGTCGAGCGTCCCGCCGTAGAGCGCGAGCCGTTCGCGCAGGCCGATCAGTCCCCGGCCGCTCCCGGCGTCGGCCGACAGCGGCCGCGTGCCGCCGGTGTCGGTGACCTCGATCGACAAGTGGGCGGACCCGTACTCGACGCGGACCGTCGCCGACGAGCCGGCCGCGTGCTTCACCACGTTCGTCAGCGCCTCCTGCACGACGCGGTAGCCCGCCAGGACGACGCCATCCGGCATCGGGGTGTCCGGTGACCCCGTCACCACCAGCTCGACCGGAAGCCCGGAGGCGCCGACCCGGCCGACGAGGGACTCGAGCTCGGCCATCCCGGGCTGCGGCGCCAGGTCGAGCGTCTCGCCGTCCGCGGTCAGCAGCCCCATCACGTGCCGAAGCTCCGTCATCGCCGCCCGCCCGCTCGCCTCGACCGACAGCAGAGCCTCGCGCGCCTGCCGGGGTGAGGCCTCCAGCACCTGGCGTGCCGCCCCGGCCTGGATCACCATCACGCTCACGTTGTGGGTGACGACGTCGTGCAGCTCCCGCGCGATGCGGGCCCGTTCCTGTTCGGCGGCGCGGCGGACCGCCTCGGCGCCTTCTCGTTGCAGAGCGACCACGTGGGCCTGCTCGGCGTCGGCCCGGGCCTGCATCGCGCGCAGGCCCCACGCCGCGACGGCGATCGGCGCCAGGATCAGGAACGGGACCACGCCCTGAGGCACCGCGTTGATCGCCCCGCCGAAGGCCGGCTCGGCCGCGTCGGCCTGCAGCTCGCCCATCAGGAACGCGGTGACGGGCAGGCTCAGGAGTGCCAGGACGCGGTACGGGCTGTAGACCGCGGCGCTGTAGGCGGCGATCACGCACACGTAGAACGAGAGCCGCAGCGCGTCCGGGTGCTCGGCGACCATGGTGGCCGTGAGCAGCACGACCCACAGCGTCGAGAGCGGATAGCGACGGCGGAAGACGAGGGGGGCCGCGACCAGCACGAGCAGCAGGGCGAGCCCGGCCCACTCCCACCCCGACGTCTGGCCCGCCAGCTCCGAGCGTGGGTCCGGGAACGCCGGTGGCAGCGGAACGCCGTCCGGGCCGTCGAACTGCCGTAAGTCCGGCTGGTCGCCCTGGTCGTGGCTGAGGATCGCGACGAGCGCGAGGCCGGCGGCGAGGCCGATGTCGAGCAGCCAGCTCCGCACGCTCAGCGGCTCCGTCGCGGCGGGACGGCGCAGCACCCACTCGCGCAGACGCCGACCTTCCACCGGCTCATTGTCCGCCCTGCGAGGACCCACCGCGTCCTCCTCGGGCACGACAGTGGCCGCGGCGGACTACGCCGGGAGGATGACGGGTCGTCAGCATGCGCCTGACGGAGGACCGGAAAGCCCCATCGCGAGCGACGCGCCCCACCGGGTGACGCTCCTAGCGTTCCGGTCATGACCGAACCCCTCATCGCGCTGCACGGCGTGACCCGCCGGTACGACGACGGCCCGCCCGCCCTGGACGACGTCACGCTGTCCGTGGCCACCGGTGAGGCCGTCGCCGTCCTCGGGCCCTCCGGTAGCGGGAAGTCCACGCTGCTCAACCTGGTCGCTGGCCTCGACCGGCCGACCTCGGGCACCGTCACCGTCGGCGGTCGTCGCATCGACACCCTGGGCGAGGCGGCCTCGGCGAAGTACCGGCGCGCCACGATCGGGCTGGTCTTCCAGTTCTTCAACCTGCTGGACGACCTCACCGTGCTCGAGAACGTCGTCCTTCCGGCCCAGCTGGCCGGCGTAGGTCGCGGGCCGACGACCCGACGGGCCACCGAGCTGCTCGAGACTCTGGGCATCGACCGCCACGCCGGCGGCTACCCGGGTAGGCTGTCGGGCGGCGAGCGTCAGCGGGTGGCCGTGGCCCGGTCGCTGATGAACCGGCCGGCGCTGCTGCTGGCCGACGAGCCGACCGGAGCGCTGGACACCGCGTCCGGCGCCGACGTACGCCGGCTGCTCATCGAGCTGCACGCCGACGGGCAGACGATGCTGCTGGTCACGCACGACCGCACCCTCGCGGCCGAGTGCGCCACCCGCACGATCGAGGTCGTCGACGGCCGGATCGCCTCCGACACCGCGCTGGATCCGGAACTGACACCCCTGCGATGAGCGCGCTGAGCCAGGTCGTCCGCTCCGGGGTGAGCCGCCGCTGGGTCCAGACCGTCGTGATCACGCTGGCCACCGCCGCCGCCGTCACCTCGGGCGTCCTGGGCGTTGGACTGCTGGTGGCGTCGAACGCGCCCTTCGACCACGCCTTCGCCGCCCAGCACGGAGCACACCTGAGGGTGTTGACGGACCCCGCCAAGGCCACGGCCGGGCAGCTGGCCGCCACCGCCGATGCCGCGGGCGTCACGGAGGCCTCCGGCCCGTTCGCCGTGGCTCAGGTCATGGTGCTCCCGGGTCTGCCCCCGGGGGAGACGGAGGCGCCCCCGGGCGCACGTGGCCCGGTCCTGACCGTCGCCGCCAGGACGGGTCCGGGGACCGGCGTCGACCGGGTGAGCCTGACCGAGGGACGCTGGGCGGACGGGCCCGGCGAGGTGGTGCTGGCCGCCGGCGGCGACTTCCGCGTGCGGGTGGGCGAGACGCTGACCATGGGCGAGGGCTCCGACGTCCGGGACGTCACCGTCGTGGGCCTGGCGCGGTCGGTGAGCGACACTGCGGACGCCTGGATGAACCCTGACGGTCTTGCGGCCTTGCCCGCGACGTCCAGCGGCTACGAGATGCTGTACCGGCTCGACGACGCCGGCACCGCGTCCCGGGTCAGCGACGCGCGGGACGCCGTCGCGGCCACCCTCCCTGACGGCGCGGTCGTCAGCGCACGGTCGTGGCTGGTGGTGAAGAAGGAGGCCAACAGCCAGACGTCGTTGTTCGTGCCGTTCCTGCTGACGTTCGGGGGTCTGAGCCTCCTGCTGTCCGTGCTGATCGTCGGCACCGTCGTCGCCGGTGCGGTGGGCTCGACGACCCGGCGCATCGGGATCCTGAAGGCGCTCGGCTTCACCCCGTCACAAGTGGTGAGGGCGTACGTAGCCCAGGCGCTGCTGCCCGCGGCGGTGGGGGCCGCGCTGGGTGTCGTGGTCGGCAACCTGGTCGCGGTGCCGTTGCTGGCGGACACCGAGGACCTCTACGGCACGGTCGCCCTGACGATCGCTCCCTGGGTGGACATCGCCGTGCTCGTCGGTGCGCTGGCCGTGGTCACCGTCACCGCAGCGGCCGCCGCGGGCCGGGCGGGACGGCTCTCGGCCGTGGACGCACTCGCGGTCGGCCGGACGCCGACCGCCGGTCGCGGGCGGTACGCCGCACGGGTCGCCGCGCGACTGCCGCTGCCCCGGCCGGTGACCCTCGGGCTCGCCCGTCCGTTCAGCGCACCAGCCCGCGCATCGGCGATGGTCCTCGCGATCGCGTTCGGTGCCGCGGCCGTCACCCTCGCGGCCGGGCTGGCCACGTCGCTGAACCGGATCCAGGTCGCCGCCGACCACTCGGCCGCCGACCTGGTCGTCGACGGGTTCGGAGACGACGGCCCACCGGGAGCCCAGCACTCGCCGAGGCCGGGCACGGAACCGGAGCCCGCCGACCCGGTCGCGGTCGCGGCCGCGCTGGACGCCGAGCCCGGCACTGCGCACTGGCTGGGATACGCGGAGTCGGACGTGGTCGTGCCGGCACTGACGGGCGGCAGCTCGTCCCTGGTCGAGTACACCGAGAACCCCGGGTGGGTCGGCTACGAGCTGGTCCAAGGACGATGGTTCACCCGCCCCGGTGAGGCCGTCGTCCCCACCGAGGTGCTGCGGTCCACCGACAAGGAGATCGGGGACTCCCTCGCGCTCACCCGCGACGGGACGCCGGTGACCCTGACGATCGTCGGCGAGGTCTTCGACCCGGGCAACAACGACGGGCTCGTCCTCACCCAAGCCGACCCCGGCACGACGCTGACCACCTGGCTCGTCTCGGTGGCCGACGGCACCGACCCCGGCGACTACGCCGACGCGCTCCAGCAAGCGCTGGAACCTCTGGGGGTGACCGCGCACTTGGAGGGTGCCGAGGGCGCCGACAATCTGGTCGTCATCATCGACGCTCTCGCCGGTCTGCTGACCCTGATGCTGGTCACCGTCGCGGGTCTGGGCGTCCTCAATGCGGTCGTGCTCGACGTTCGCGATCGCGTGCACGACATCGGGATCCACAAGGCGCTGGGCATGACCCCGCGGCAGACGCTGACGACGGTGCTCTCGTCGGTCGTGCTCATCGGACTCGTGGGCGGCCTGATCGGCGTGCCCGTCGGGGTGGTGCTACACGTCATCCTGTTACCCGCGATGGGAGACGGTGCCGGGGTCGAGCTGCCCCAGGTCGTGCTCAGAGTGTTCGGACCGTGGGAACTCGCGGTGTTCGCGCTCGGCGGGTTGGTGCTCGCCACGGCCGGCGCTCTTCTGCCCGCCGGGTGGGCGGCGCGGACCCGTACGGCGACGGCCCTGCGGACGGAGTAGCGCGCACTGCGGAGATCCGTTCGGATCCGCTCGCGGCGCGGCCCAGATCGACCAGCGGCTTTAGTGGTCGGAAGGACGTACGCGCTCACCGTTAGGCCGCGATACCGGAGGCGACCAGATGGTCGTCCCAGCGCCTGCCCATCACCGCGCTCACCATGGCGCTCACCACCACGCTCACCATCGCGCTCTTCTCGGACGGCTGCGACGACACCCGGACAGAGCGAAACCGAGACGCGTCCGCCGATCAAGAGTCACCCCACGGTGTTGCCTCTGGACGTGGAGATGCCCGAACCGCGAACAGGCTGGCGGTGTAGTCGGCCAGGGTGACCGCGCCGAGTTCGGGTGCACGCCACGTGCCGCGCACCACGCCAGCCCGGACGGTGGCCAGCCGGTCCTCGGCATCGCGCTTGGAGGCGAACGTGATCGGCGCGGTGTGCCGCTCCTCGCGGGCGCCGGTGAACCTTGCCTGGTAGCGGCCGCTGGGCAGCCGGAACTGATCGAGGGGGTCGAGCCCATCGCGACCGCGGCATGAGGTCGGTCGTCCACGACCGATCGGGCGCAGCTGGTGAGAGGCATGGCCCCAGTTCGGACGTTCCCCGCTCGACTGGCCCCAAGAACCTGCGGTCATGCAATAGACCCGAGACGACTTGAACGCCGTCCAGCGCGCGGCTGAAGCGGTCCGCCGCTGGCTGACGTAGCTGTCGCCTTGACGCCGCAAGGGCGAACCACCCCGGGTGAGTGCTTTCGAGGGTGATGACGACTCACCCAGACGGGTTGAAACCTGTGCTTCGAACGAGTTGGCCCTACGCCGAAGGCCGATCCGGAATCGAGGAGGGCGACAGCCATGGCGACGATTCTTTGCCGCGCCAACCATCTCGCGGGCCGTCGGGCACGTGTGACAGGCGGCGGGCACGAGGAAGCCATCGCTCGATCTGAAGGTGGTGACTCCCAGCAGCGTGCTGCCCAGTCCGTTGCGCAACGCCCCTCGGCCCTCCTGCGGCTGGTCCATGAACAGTCAAGGGTCGCCCCCGACCGTCCGGCGCCCCTCAGCCGGCGAGGTGCGTGAGATGTCCGACGGCCTCGCTCAGTACGCCCGGATCCTCCGCGTGCCGGGCGCCCTCCGGTTCTCGTCCAGTGGCCTCGTCGCCCGGATGCCGATGTCGATGGTCAGCCTCGGGATCGTCCTGCTGATCTCCACCAGGTCCGGCTCCTACTCCACCGCCGGCACGGTCTCCGCGGCGTTCCTCCTGACGGCCTCCGTCTGCGCGATCCTGCAGGCGCGCCTGATCGACCGACACGGTCAGAGCAGAGTGCTCCCGGTCGCGGTCGGCGGGTTCGCGCTCTCCCTCGCCGGGGTGATGTTCTGCGTCGAGCGAGGACTGGCCGCTCCGTGGCCGCACCTCTGTGCCGCGGCGGCCGGGGCCGCGCTGCCACAGATCGGCGCGTCCGTCCGGGCCAGGTGGTCGCACGTCCTGACGGACCAGTCCGACCTCCACACAGCGTTCTCACTGGAGGCGGTCGTCGACGAGATCGTCTTCATCGTCGGCCCTGCGCTGGTGACGACGCTCGCCAGCGTGGTCCACCCGCTAGCCGGGCTCGTCTTCGCCACCGTCGCCGCGGTCGCCGGCACAGCCGTCCTGGTCAACCAGAAGCACACCGAGCCCCCCGCGGCTGGTGTCGCCCACCACGCCGCTGGGGCCATGCCCTGGGGAGTCCTGGCGCCGCTCGTGGTCTGCGCATTCGCGATGGGCGCCATGCTCGGAGGCGCTGAGGTCGCGACCATCGCCTTCGCCGACAGCAGCGGGGCCACGTCCGCCGCCGGTCCGTTGCTGGCGGTCTGGGCTATCGGCAGCATGCTGTCGGGCATCGTGACCGGTGCGGTTCGGCTCCGCAGCTCGAACGCCACACGCTTCCGCTGGGCGATGCTCAGCCTGGGTGTCCTGACCGTACCCATGCCGTTCATCCACAGCTTCTTCGCCCTGGCGATCTGCCTCTTCATCTCCGGGCTCGCCATCTCACCCACGCTGATCGCCGCCTTCGCGTGGATCGAGGAGAGCGTCCCGGCCGGACGGATCACTGAGGGCATCACCCTGTTCACGACCGGGCTCGGAGCCGGCCTGGCGCCCGGGGCCGCGCTGGCGGGCGTCGTGGCCGACCGGGTCGGCGCTTCCGCCGCCTACTGGGTCATGGTCGTCGCGGGCATCGCCGGCGCCGCGATCGCCGCCTTGGCGGCCGCCATGCCGCTGCACCCACGCGCGGAACACGTCGCGCCGGGCGCCGGAGACCCGGGCACGCCCGCAGCCGAGGTGGCCGGCGCGCGCTAGGTCCCGGCCAGCTCAACTGGGCAATGCGCGGCCCGATCATCACCGCTAGGTTGGCGAGGTGGCCAGCGCTCCCGTGGACGCACTGGGCCCTCCCGCTCGCCCGCTCGTCCTC
>CAVTHU010000022.1:0-230110 GCA_963734355.1 uncultured Actinomycetota bacterium | reverse complement strand
AGTCAGCAACAGAGGAGACAGCAGACGTGATCCGCACCCACGACGCCGGCTCGCTGCGCGCAGAGCACGCGGGCCAGACCGTGACGCTGGCCGGCTGGGTGGCCCGCCGCCGGGACCACGGCGGCGTCACCTTCATCGACCTGCGTGAGGCCAGCGGGGTGGTCCAGGTCGTCGTCCGCGAGGAGGCCGTGGCGCACCAGCTGCGCAGCGAGTTCTGCGTCAAGGTCACCGGTCAGGTCGGCCTGCGGCCGGAGGGCAATGCCAACCCGGAGCTGCCCACCGGCGACGTCGAGGTGGTCGCGTCCGAGCTGGAGGTCCTGAGCGCGGCCGCGCCGCTGCCGTTCCCCATCGACGACCACGTGGACGTGGGGGAGGAGGTGCGGCTGAAGTACCGCTACCTCGACCTCCGACGTACGGCGCCCAACCAGGCGATCCGGCTGCGCAGCAAGGTCAACAAGGCGGCTCGCGACGTCCTCGACGACCACGGCTTCGTCGAGATCGAGACGCCGACGCTGACCCGGTCGACCCCCGAGGGCGCCCGGGACTTCCTGGTGCCGGCCCGGCTCCGCCCGGGCAGCTGGTACGCCCTGCCGCAGAGCCCCCAGCTGTTCAAGCAGCTGCTGATGGTCGCCGGCATGGAGCGCTACTACCAGATCGCGCGCTGCTACCGCGACGAGGACTTCCGCGCCGACCGGCAGCCCGAGTTCACCCAGCTCGACATCGAGATGAGCTTCGTCGAGCAGGACGACGTCCTCCAGGTCGCCGAGGACGTGCTCGCGCAGGTCTGGTCGCTGGTCGGCTACGACCTGCCCCGCCCGCTGCCGCGGATGACGTACGCCGACGCGATGGCCCGGTTCGGCACCGACAAGCCCGACCTGCGCATGGGCCAGGAGCTCGTCGAGTGCACCGACTACTTCAAGGAGACGCCGTTCCGCGTCTTCCAGGCGCCGTACGTCGGTGCCGTGGTCATGCCCGGCGGCGCCGGCCAGCCGCGCAAGCAGCTCGACGCCTGGCAGGAGTGGGCCAAGCAGCGCGGCGCCCGCGGGCTGGCCTACGTGCTGGTCCAGGAGGACGGCGAGCTCGGGGGACCCGTCGCCAAGAACCTCTCCGAGGACGAGAAGGCAGGTCTCGCCGCGCACGTCGGCGCCCAGCCGGGCGACTGCGTCTTCTTCGCCGCGGGGCTGCCCAAGCCGAGCCGCGCCCTGCTCGGTGCCGCGCGGCTGGAGATCGGCCGGCGCGGCGACCTCATCGACGAGAACGCATGGAGCTTCCTGTGGGTCGTCGACGCGCCGCTCTTCGAGCCGGCCGACGAGGCCACGGCGGCCGGCGACGTGGCCGTGGGCGGCGGCGCCTGGACCGCGGTGCATCACGCCTTCACGTCACCGCAGGACCTCGACACCTTCGACAAGGACCCCGGCGACGCGCTCGCCTGGGCCTACGACGTGGTCTGCAACGGCAACGAGATCGGCGGCGGCTCGATCCGTATCCACCGCGAGGACGTCCAGAAGCGGGTCTTCGCGGTGATGGGCATCGGCGAGGCAGAGGCGCAGGAGAAGTTCGGCTTCCTGCTCGACGCGTTCACCTACGGCGCACCGCCGCACGGCGGCATCGCGTTCGGCTGGGACCGGATCACCGCGCTCCTCGCGCGCACCGACTCCATCCGCGAGGTGATCGCGTTCCCGAAGTCCGGTGGCGGGGTGGACCCGCTGACCGCAGCCCCCGCGCCGATCACGGCCGAACAGCGCAAGGAAGCCGGTGTGGACGCCGTTCCGACGGAAGATCTGCCGGGCACGGAAGATTCCGCCTGAGGAACTCGGGGCGCTCTGAGACCCATTTGTTATCAGCAGAGCGTGCGATTGCCCCTGTCAACTGGTTTACAGTCAGCGGCGTCCCCGGCCCGCGATGTTCGCGGGTCGGTCCGTTTGGGAGGTGGCTGTGACCCTTGACAGTGGGGGGATGGTCGAGCAGGAGACGTCCCTCGCCCACGACGCCTCAGTCGAGGACCGGCCGGAGCAGGTCAAGGGGTTCGCGGGCAAGTCTCCCAACCAGATCGCGCTGACCCGGCTGCGCAAGGACAAGGTCGCGGTGACCTGTTCGGTGGTCCTGCTGCTGCTGGTGCTGATCGCGATCTTCGGGCCCTACCTGGTCAAGCAGGCAGGGCTCTACTGGGACATCAGCGATCCCAACGCACCGACCCAGAGCGAGGTGCTCGCGTTCGACGGCTACCCGAAGGTCGGGCCGCCGTTCTATCCGTTCACCTGGGAGCACCCCCTGGGGGTGGCGCCGCGGGTTGGCTACGACAACCTCGCCTATCTCGTCAACGGACTCCGGACGTCGCTGGTCGTGGCCCTGATCGGAACCATCGTCTCCACGTTCATCGGCGTCGCGCTCGGTCTGATGGCGGGCTTCTCCCGCGGCTGGGCGGACCGGATCATCTCGTTCTTCACCGACCTGTTCCTGTCCTTCCCCTACCTGCTCGGGATGCTGGCCCTGGCGCCGATCATCACCTCCCGCTTCACCGACCAGGACACGCTCAGGTGGGCGCAGCTCGCGGCCTTGATCAGTGTCCTCATCATCTTCGGCTGGATGGGGCTGACCCGGCTGATCCGCGGCCAGGTGCTCTCGCTGCGCGAGCGCGAGTTCATCCTCGCCGCCGAGGTGATCGGCGTCCCCACCCGGCAGATCCTGTTCAAGGAGCTGCTGCCCAACCTGATCAACCCGATCGTGGTGTCGATCTCGCTCGGCCTGCCGGCGTTCGTGGCCGCCGAGGCCGGGCTGTCGTTCCTCGGCCTGGGTCTGACCGGCATCCCCTCGCTCGGCAAGATGGTCTCGGACGCGACGCCGTTCTACGCCGACTACGGGCTGTACCTGTGGATGCCGGTCGCCGTCATCACGGTGCTGACCCTCGCCCTGAACCTCCTCGGTGACTCGATCCGTGACGCGTTCGACCCGAGAACCCGCCGCTGACCCACTCGGCGCGGCTGTTGAAGTGTGCTCCAACAACGAAAGGTGAAAAAGGCAATGCGCCTGAAGAGATCGGCGGTGGCTCATAGCCACGGCCAGTTTGCTCGTCCTCGCCGCGTGCGGCGGGGACGGCGACGACAACAACAACGCCAGCGGCGGTGACAACCCCAGCGTCGACACGGAGAACCTGGGCAACACCGGCGAAGGCCAGGACCCGACCCGAGAGGGACCGAAGACGATCGAAGGGGCCACCGAGGGTGGCACCATCACCGTCCTGACCTCCACCGGTCTGACCACGCCGATCGACCCGTCGGACCTGTACTTCACCGACACGAACGGCATCATGACCTCGCTGGTCACGCGTCAGCTGACGCAGTACGACTACGACCAGGAAACGGGCCAGATGATCCTGGTGCCCGACCTCGCCACTGACCTCGGCACGCCGAACGAGGACTTCACCGAGTGGAAGTTCACGATCCGCGACGGCGTCAAGTGGGAGACCGGAGCCCCCGTCACCGCCGACGAGGTCGCCTTCGGCATCATCCGCTCGATGGACGAGAAGACGTTCGTCAACGGCCCGGGGCTCTACTACAGCAACCCGTACTTCCTCGGTGGCGACACCTACAAGGGCCCCTACACCGACCCGGACGCCGAGCAGCAGGCGGTCTCGGTCGACGGCAACACCATCACCATCAAGATGTCCAAGCCGTTCCCGGACTTCCCCTACTACGCGTCGTTCCCGTCGATCGGCCCGATCCCGACCGACCCGGCAGTCAGCGACCCGGCCACGTACGCACAGCACCCGCTGTCGACCGGCCCCTACAAGATCGAGCAGTACACGATCGGCAAGTCGCTGACCCTGGTCAAGAACGACCAGTGGGACCCGAACACCGACCCGGCGCGCACGGCGTACCCGGACTCGTACGTGTTCAAGGCCGGCCTGCAGTCCGACCAGATCGACCAGATCCTGCTGGCCGACTCCGGTGAGGGCAAGACCACGATGACCTACGACGACGTGCTCGCCCAGAACTTCCGGAAGATCAGCGACACCGGTCGCCTGGTCACGGGCGGCTCGCCGTGCACCTACTTCTACGCTGTCGACCAGCGCAAGGTGCCGGACAAGTCGATCGCCGAGGCGCTGACCTGGGCCATCCCCTACAACGACCAGATCGTGGCCAGCGGCCTGATCCCCGAGGTCACCGCGATCGGGACCCAGAACCTCATGCCTCCTGGCGTGCCTGGGCGCGAGGCGTACGACCCGGTAGAGGGCCACACCCCGTTCGCGACCGACGCGGCGAAGGCCAAGCAGATCCTGGCCGACAGCGGCAACGAGGGCTACGAGATCAAGTTCCTGTTCTCGACGGACTCCGACATCTCGGTGGCCAGCAAGGACGTCCTGGTCCGTGGCCTCGAGGCGGCCGGCTTCAAGGCGACGCCGGTTCCGACCACGACCGCCAAGAACGTCGAGGATCGCGACGACATCAACGGCGACATCAACCTGCGTTCCTACGGCTGGTGTTCTGACTGGCCGTCGGGCGCGACGTGGGTCCCGACGATCTTCGAGTCGACTGACCTCGAGGAGGTCGGCTTCGGCACCAACGAGTCGGCGTTCAACAACCCGGAGATCGACGCGAAGATCAACGCGGTGTTCGCACTGCCGGCCGAGGAGCAGCCGGCGGCCTGGAACGCCCTCGAGCAGGAGATCATGACGACCTACCTGCCCGTGGTCCCGCGGTACTACACCGGCGTGGCGCAGATGCACGGTTCTCAGATCGAGGGCCACTTCATCGACAACACGCTCGGTACGCCTACGTTCCGCGACCTGTGGGTGAACGCCGGCTGACCCCGGTAGCACTCCCACACCAGAAGTAGTCCCCGACTCTCCGGGGCGGGCCGCACGGCCCGCCCCGGAGACGAAGGGCACCAGATCTCGCGACGGAGGCTCGACGGGTGTTCGGCTACATCGTGCGCCGGCTGTTGTCGGCGTTCCTGGTCGTCGTGCTGACGTCCATGATCGTGTTCGTCCTGTTCTTCAAGGGCCCCAGCAACCCGGCCGAGCCGCTGTGCGACCTGAACGGCAAGTGCACCCCCGAGAAGCTCGCGCTGCTGACCGAGCAGATGGGGTTCAACGAACCGATGGCGCAGCAGTACCTCATCTTCGTCGGCGGTCTGTTCCACGATCGAGAGATCAACTTCGGCGCGACGTACCACTGCGACGCGCCCTGCCTCGGCATCTCCTACCGGACCCGCGGCGAGGTCACCCAGGAACTGCTCCAGAAGCTGCCGGCGACCATCTCCATCGCGGTCGGCGGCGCCACGATCTATCTCACCCTCGGCGTGCTGCTCGGCACCATCGCCGCCCGCAAACGCGGGACCGCGGTCGACCGTGGGTTGGTGGGTTTCAGTGTCCTCGTCTCGGCCATTCCCTACTACGTGATCGCCCTGATGGCGTGGATCTTCATCTCGCTGCAGTGGCAGCTGATCGAGGACACCTCCTACCATCCGCTCACGGAGGGCCCGTTGGCGTGGGCGACCGCCCTCGCGCTGCCCTGGGCGTGCATCGGACTCGCCTACTCCACGTCGTACGCGCGGTACTCGCGCGGCCAGATGATCGAGACGATGGAGGAGGACTACGTCCGCACCGCGGTCGCGAAGGGTGCCTCGGAGCGCCGTGTCGTCGTGCACCACACGCTGCGGGCGGCGATCGTGCCGATCATCACGATCTTCGGGCTCGACTTCGCGTTCCTGCTCACCGGCACCGTGTTCACCGAGCAGATCTTCCAGATCGACGGCGTCGGTCGCTGGAGCATCCAGGCGATCTTCTCACCGGCGGACTTCCCGGTCGTCGAGGCGACCGTGCTCGTGGCAGCCGTGATCATCGTGCTGGCCAACCTCGTCGTCGACCTCCTCTACGCCGTCATCGACCCGCGGGTACGGCTGGCATGACCACACTCACCAGCTCGGGACCGATGGAGTTCGGTCGTGCGGCCCCCGAAGCAGACCCCTACCTGGTCGTCGAGAACCTCACCGTCCAGTTCCCGACCCACGACGGCCTGGTCCAGGCCGTCTCCGACCTCAGCTACACGGTCCGCAGCGGCCAGACCCTCGGGATCGTGGGGGAGTCCGGCTCCGGCAAGTCGGTGTCGTCGATGGCGGTGCTCGGCCTGCACAACCCGCACTCGACCCGGCTGTCCGGCTCGATCCGGGTCGGCGGCACCGAGGTGATCGGCGCCGACAAGGACACCATGCGGGGACTCCGCGGCAACGACGTCTCGATGATCTTCCAGGACCCGCTCACCGCGCTGCACCCGTTCTACACGATCGGGAAGCAGATCAGCGAGGCCGTGCGGATGCACAACAAGGTGTCCAAGGCCGACGCCCGTCGGCGTGCCATCGAGATGCTCGACCGCGTCGGCATCCCGCAGGCCTCTCGCCGGGTCGACGACCACCCGCACCAGTTCTCCGGGGGTATGCGGCAGCGCGCGATGATCGCGATGGCGCTGGTCAACAACCCACAGCTGCTCATCGCCGACGAGCCGACGACCGCGCTCGACGTGACCGTCCAGGCCCAGATCCTCGACCTGCTCCAGGACCTGCAGCGCGAGTACGGCTCGGCCATCGTGCTGATCACCCATGACCTCGGCGTCATCGCCGAGGTCGCCGACGACGTGCTGGTGATGTACGGCGGCCGGGCGGTCGAGAGCGGACCGACGAAGTCGATCCTGACCCTGCCGGAGATGCCCTACACCTGGGGACTCCTGAGCAGCGTGCCCGACATCACCGGCGACACCGGTGCCCGGTTGATCCCCATCCCGGGCACGCCGCCCAGCCTGCTCAACCCGCCCGAGGGCTGCGCGTTCCACCCGCGCTGCCCGCACTCCGAGAAGGTGCCCGGCGACCTGTGCCGGACCACCCTGCCCGAGCTCGCGCAGGCCAGCGTGCCGGGCCATCTCAAGCGGTGCCACCTGGTCAATCCCGACGAGATCTATCTCAAGGAGGTCCTGCCCGAAGCGGCTCCCGACCTGCTCGACCCGGAGACCGGGGAGCTGATCCCCGAGCTCCAGGAGCAGATCGACGAGATCCAGGGTGACCAGGCATCCACCCCACAGAACCCTTCGGAAGGAGCGCTCCGCGCGGAGGCCGAAGGCTTCAGCGGGGACCCCGGAAAATCATGACAGACATGTCGATCGAGCGACCGAACACGGCCGTGGCAGGCGGCAAGACCCTGCTCGAGGTCCGCAACCTGGTGAAGTACTTCCCGGTCCTCTCCTCGGGCATCATCCGCCGGGTCGTGGGCCATGTGCAGGCCGTCGACGGCGTCTCGTTCGCCGTGCCGATGGGCGGATCGCTCGGGCTGGTCGGTGAGTCCGGCTGCGGCAAGTCGACGACCGGCCGGGTGATCACCCGCCTCTACGAGCCGACCGGTGGCCAGATGCTCTTCGAGGGCAAGGACATGGCCCAGCTGTCGAAGCGGGAGATGCTCCCGCTGCGCAAAGAGATCCAGATGATCTTCCAGGATCCCTACAGCTCGCTGAACCCACGCCACACGGTCGGCACGATCATCGGGGTCCCGCTGCGGGTCCACAAGATGGTCCCCGACAACAAGGTCCTCGACCGGGTGCGCGAGCTGCTCGAGGTCGTCGGGCTCAACCCCGAGCACTACAACCGCTACCCCAACGAGTTCTCGGGCGGCCAGCGGCAGCGCATCGGCATCGCCCGGGCCCTGGCGCTCCAGCCGAAGCTGCTCGTGGCCGACGAGCCGGTGTCCGCCCTCGACGTGTCGATCCAGGCGCAGGTGGTCAACCTGCTCCAGGACGTGCAGCGCGAGTTCGGCATCGCCTTCCTCTTCATCGCCCACGACCTGTCGGTGGTGCGCCACTTCTGCCCCGAGGTCGCGGTGATGTACCTCGGCAAGATCGTGGAGATCGCCGACCGCGACTCCCTCTACAACCACTCCGCGCACCCCTACACGCAGGCGCTGCTCTCGGCGGTGCCCGACGTGAAGCAGGCGGCCATCGGCGGGCGCCGCGAGCGGATCCGGCTCACCGGCGACGTGCCCAGCCCGGTCGACCCGCCCTCCGGGTGCAGGTTCCGCACGCGCTGCGAGCTGGCCCAGGACATCTGCGCCCGGCACGAGCCGCCGCTGATGCAGATCGGCCCACGGCACAAGGTGGCCTGCCACTTCGCCGGCGAGCTCGGCCACCACCCGGCCCTGCCGGTGACGGCGCCGATGTTCGCTGAGGACGCCGGCGCACCGAGCGAGGAGGCGAACCGGCTCGTCGAGGTCAGCAGCGAGGTCGGCTTCGGTCCGCGCTGGCTCGACCTCGACTCTGGCGCCGTCGTCGCCGAAGGACGAAGAGTGGCCGGTGGCAGCACGGGCGCGGGGGACGATCTCCCTGGACACGCCTGATCGACCGGACGATCGACCGAATTCAGGTGGATCTCAGAGTCCCACCCCTCGAGACCAGATCGTTACCGCCTCGCGACTTGCGGCGAGCCCTCGGTCACATAGGCTGCGACAGCAGGTGGGGTTAGGCCCCACTGGTTCAGGCTGCGAAAGGGAGACCAGGTGACTCTGACCGCATCGAACCTGGAGTCGCACAGCGACGATCACTTCGTCGACCCCGAAACCGATGAGCAGGCAGGGCGGGTCGATGTCCAGGGGCGCTCACCCCTGCGACTGGCCTGGAGCCGCTTCCGCAAGGACAAGCTCGTCGATGGCGGCTCTTGTCGTCACGTCGATCTTCCTCCTGATGGCGATCCTCTCGCCGATCCTCAAGAGGCTCGGAGTGATCGACCCCTACACGCCGCACCAGGACCTGCTCGACTACGCCAGCGGCGGCTACCCCAAGGGGTTCGCCGGCGGCATCAGCTGGTCACACCCGATGGGCGTCGAGCCCGGCCTCGGCCGTGACGTGCTCTCGAGGCTCATGTACGGCACCACCCTGTCGCTGACCATCGCCCTGTCCGCTGCCCTGATCACCGTGGCGATCGGGACCATCGCGGGCATCATCGCGGGCTTCACCGGCGGGTTCGTCGACGGCGCGATCGGCCGGGTCATCGACCTGACCCTCTCGTTCCCGGCCACCCTGATGCTGCTGGCGCTCTCGGGCGTCGTCGTGGACCGGATGGTCGACCTCGGGGTCCCGGCCGGTGCCACCGCCAACGGTCTCTACATCGTGATCGTCCTGGCCATCTTCGGCTGGCCACCGATCGCTCGCCTCATCCGTGGCCAGGTGCTCTCGATCCGCGAGCGCGAGTTCGTCGACGCGGCCATCCTGATGGGCGCCTCTCGGCGCCGGATCTACTTCAAGGAGATCCTGCCCAACCTGTGGGCGCCCCTGCTGGTCTACTTCACGCTGCTGATGCCGGCCTATGTCTCCGCCGAGGCCGCACTCGCCTACCTCGGCGTCGGGATCAAGAACCCCACCCCGACGCTGGGCAACGTGCTGGGCGGTGCGCTGGACTACGCCTACTCCGACTTCTTCTTCTTCTTCGTCCCGGCGCTCATCATCGCCACGATCGTCATCTCGTTCAACCTGCTCGGTGACGGCGCCCGCGACGCGCTCGACCCGAGATCCAGCCGCTAGGCAGAAGCGGCTCCACAAGCTTTCCGCAGGAAAGAAGCGCCGAAACACGGCGAGACGCACCCTCCGAAGGAGAAAATTGATGGGAACCAATCGGAAGCGGCTGGTAGCAGCAGCCGCATCCATGGTCGTCGCCGTCGGCCTGGCCGGCTGTGGTGGTGACTCGGATAGCGGCTCTGGGGCCGGTTCGAACACAGACGCGGAACGCACCGACGCCGTCAAGGGCGGCACGGTCTACTCGCTCGAGACGTCGGTGACCCAGGCCTGGGACCCGCAGCGCACCTACACGGGACGCGACCTCTCGAACCAGAGCCGGCTGGTGTACCGCAGCCTGGTGGACTTCCCCAAGGGCGTCACTGACAACATCGAGGGCCAGACCCCGATCCCTGACCTGGCCACCGACACCGGCCAGTCCAACGAGGACGCCACCGAGTGGTCGTTCACGCTGAAGGACGGCCCGAAGTGGCAGGACGGCCAGCCGATCACCTGCGAGGACCTCAAGTACGGCGTGTCGCGCACCTTCGCGACCGACGTGATCACCGGTGGCCCGAACTACATCATCGGCTACCTGGACGTGCCCGAGGCCGCCGACGGGACCCCGGCCTACAAGGGCCCCTACACCGGTGAGGGCCAGGCCGAGTTCGACAAGGCCGTGACCTGCGACGGGAACACGATCACCTACCGGTTCAAGAAGCCGTGGCCGGACTTCCCGTTCGCCATCGCCGCGCTGCGTGCGTTCGACCCCTACCGGGCCGACCAGGACAAGGGCGACAAGTCGAAGCTCACCGTCTTCTCCAACGGTCCCTACATGCTCGACGAGAACGGTTGGGCCGAGGACTCGGGTGGCACCTTCATCCGTAACCCGGAGTGGGACGGCACGGAGGACACCAACCGCGATGCCAACCCCGACTCGGTCGTGTTCGAGGTCGGTATCGAGACCGAGGTCATCATCGACCGGTTGATCGCCGACCAGGGTGAGGACGCCAACGCGTTCACGAGCCGGAGCGTGACGCCGGCTCAGTACCCGCAGATCACCGGTGACGTCGCCGAGCGTGCGGTCAACTTCGAGTCGCCGTTCAGCAACTACCTGGTGCCGAACTTCAACCGAATCACCAACCTGCAGGTTCGTCAGGCGCTTGCCCTGGCGACCAACCGGGCGGCGTACATCGGTGCGCTCGGTGGCGACAAGGCTTCGGCTCCGTCGCTCTCGATCGTCAACCCCGGCACGCCGGGTTACGTGGCGAACGAGAAGTGGGGCTCGCCCGAGGGCGGTGACATCGAGGGTGCGAAGGCACTGCTCGAGGAGTCCGGTGAGACGCTTCCGTACCCGATCAAGCTGACCTACCCGATCGGTTCGGACGCTTCCGAGAAGGCCTTTGCGGCGCTCAAGGCGTCCTACGACGAGGCCGGCTTCGACGTGACGCTCGATGGTCTCGACCCGTCGGGTCCCTACTACGAGCAGATCCAGAAGCCGGGCTCCGACAGCGACCTGATCTGGGGCGGCTGGGGTTCTGACTGGCCGTCGGTCTCCACGGTGATCCCGCCGTTGTTCGACAGCCGGATCAACCTGACCAAGGCTTCGAACGGTCAGGACTACGGCAACTACAAGAGCGACGCGGTCAACGCAGGCGATGGACGCGGCTTCGGCCGAGACCGACATCGACAAGGCCAACCAGATGTGGGCGGACATCGACGGCATGCTGGCCGACGACGTCGCCTACATCCCGCTGGACACCACGAAGTTCTACTTCCTGCACGGCTCGAACCTCGAGAACTACGTGAACTCCTCGGGGACCAACGGCTACACCGACCTGGGTGTCATCTCCGTCAAGGACGGTGGCAAGTAGTCCCAGATCGGGTAACCCGACAACTGAATCAACAGCACCAACGCGTCACCTGACGCGGTAACAACCTGCAACAGACCGGCCCGTGCGGCCCCACCCATCAGGTGGGGCCGCACGGGACCGGAACCCAACGGATCCCATCCAGACGTCCCGAGGTGCCCGTGTTCGCCTACACCATCCGCCGCGTGATCGGTGGCATCCTGCTCCTGGTGGTCATGAGCGTGGTCACCTTCTACCTCTTCTACGCGAGCTCCTCGACGCCAGAGCGCTTCGCGTGCGGGCCCAAGTGCACGCCCGCCCAGCTCGAGCTGACCAAGCAGGCGCTCGGCTACGACGAGCCGACCATCGTCCAGTGGGGCAAGTTCGCCAAGGGCTTCGTGAACGGCCGCGAGTTCCCCGACGACCCCGCGCTGCGCGCTGCGGCCCCCGAGCAGGTCGTCGAGTGCCCACCCGGCTGTCTCGGCTACTCCACCGGCTACAGCATGCCGGTCAACGACCTGATCACGGACAAGCTGCCGGTCTCGGTCTCGCTGGCCATCGCAGCGTTCTGCCTCTGGATCTTCGGCGGGATCCTGCTCGGGATCGTGGCCGCCCTGTTCAAGGGCCGATTGCTCGACAAGTCCATCGTCGGGCTCGCCCTGATGGGCTTCGCGTTCCCGACGTTCTTCATCGGCCTGCTCCTGCTGAAGTTCGTCTCGATCCGCTGGGGGCTCCTCCCCCTGCCGGTCTACACACCACTCAAGGAAGACCCCTGGCTGTGGGCGACCGGGATGATCCTGCCGGCAATCACGCTGGCGCTGGTCTACATGGCCGGCTACATCCGGATGACGCGAGCCTTCGTGCTGGAGACCATGTCTGAGGACTACATCCGCACAGCGCGTGCCAAGGGCCTCACCAGGCGGGTGGTCATCGGCAAGCACACCTTGCGGGCGGTCCTGACGCCCCTGGTGACCATGGCCGGGCTCGACCTGGCCGGGCTGCTCGGCGGTGCGATCATCACCGAGACGGTGTTCAACTTCAACGGAGTGGGCAAGCTTTCATACACCGCTGTCCAGCGCTACGACCTGCCGCTCATCGTCGGCATCGTGCTGTTGCTGGCATCGTTCGTGATCGTGGCCAACATCGTCGTAGACCTCCTGTACGCCGTCATCGACCCGCGCGTGCGACTCGGATAGGTTGGAACGTGTCTTCCAGTGCAGCGCAGATCAGTGAAGAACGCCCAGCCAGCGGCGACGAGGCCGCCGGTGACCCGCTCCTCGTCGTCAAGGACCTGAAGGTCCACTTCCCCACGGCTGACGGTGTGGTCAAGGCCGTCGACGGGCTGAGCTACACGGTCGCCCGCGGCCAGACCCTCGGGATCGTGGGCGAGTCCGGATCGGGCAAGTCGGTGTCGAGCTCGGCGATCATGGGGCTCTTCCATGGCAGCAGCGCCCAGCTCGCGGGCCAGATCATCCTGGACGGCACCGACATCCTGACGCTGCAGGAGGACGAGCTGCGGCGACTGCGCGGCCGCGACGTCGCGATGATCTTCCAGGACCCCCTCTCGGCGCTGCACCCCTACTTCACCGTGGGGGCCCAGATCGTGGAGGCCTACCGAGTCCACCAGAGCGTCTCCCAGAAGGTCGCCCGACGCCGGGCCATCGAGCTGCTCGACCGCGTCGGGATCCCACAGCCGGACCGGCGGGTGGACGACTACCCGCACCAGTTCTCCGGTGGCATGCGGCAGCGCGCGATGATCGCGATGGGCCTGGTCAACGACCCGGCGATGCTGATCGCCGACGAGCCGACCACGGCGCTCGACGTGACCGTGCAGGCGCAGATCCTCGATCTGCTCCAGGACCTGCAGCGCGAGTTCAACTCGGCCATCATCATCATCACCCACGACCTGGGGGTGGTCGCCGAGATGACCGACGACACCCTGGTCATGTACGGCGGGCGCGCGGTCGAGTACGGCAAGACCTCGGAGATCCTCACCCACCCGGAGATGCCCTACACGTGGGGCCTGCTCTCCTCGGTGCCCGAGGTCACCGGCGACACCAACGCGAAGCTGATCCCGATCCCTGGCAACCCGCCCAGCCTGCTCAACCCGCCGTCCGGGTGCCACTTCCACCCTCGCTGCACCCACAAGGACAAGGTCGCCGGCGACCTGTGCCGGACCACCACCCCCGAGCTGGAGCCCGGCAACCGCGGCAGCACACACCTCAAGCGGTGCCACCTGCCTGACCCCGAGAGCATCTACCAGACCGAGATCCTCCCGGAGATCGCGCCGGACCTCGTCGACGAGCTCGCCTCGAAGGAGCAGGGCTGATGGCCACCACCGACGCCCCCGAGCAGGGCGAGGAGCCGACGTTCGTCACGGACGCGGAGATCGACCCCTTCGAAGGCCAGGGCGCGACGGAGGCACCGAAGGACGCGAAGCCGCTGCTGACGGTCGACAACCTGCGGATGTACTTCCCGGTGAAGTCCCAGGGCCTCATCCACCGCACCGTCGGCAATGTGCAGGCCGTGGACGGGGTCTCGTTCGAGGTGGTCGAGGGTGGTTCGCTCGGGCTCGTCGGAGAGTCCGGGTGCGGCAAGTCGACCACCGGCCGGCTGATCACCCGGCTGCTGACCCCGACCGGCGGCAGCATCATGTTCGAGGGCAAGGACATCGCCCAGGTCAGCCAGCGGAACCTCAAGCCGCTGCGCCGGGAGATCCAGATGATCTTCCAGGACCCCTACACCTCGCTGAACCCGCGGCACACGGTGGGTTCGATCATCGGGGCGCCGCTGCGGATCCACAAGATCGTTCCTGAGAAGCAGGTCCTCAGCCGGGTCAAGGAGCTGCTCGAGATCGTCGGGCTCAACCCCGAGCACTACAACCGGTTCCCCAACGAGTTCTCCGGCGGCCAGCGGCAGCGCATCGGCATCGCCCGCGCGCTCACCCTCAACCCCAAGCTCCTGGTCGCCGACGAGCCGGTCTCCGCGCTGGACGTCTCGATCCAGGCGCAGGTGATCAACCTGCTCCAGGGCATCCAGCGGGAGTTCGGCGTCGCGTTCCTCTTCATCGCCCACGACCTCGCGATCGTGCGGCACTTCTGCCCCGAGGTCGCCGTGATGTACCTCGGCAAGATCGTCGAGATCGGCGACCGAGAGAGCATCTACCTCAACGCCTTCCACCCCTACACCCAGGCGCTGCTCTCGGCGGTGCCCGACGTGAAGCAGGCGGCGGTCGGCGGGCGCCGCGACCGGATCCGGCTCACCGGCGACGTCCCGAGCCCCATCAACCCGCCCTCGGGCTGCCGGTTCCGCACTCGCTGCCCGATCGCGCAGGAGATCTGCGCCAAGGTCGAGCCGCCGCTGCTGCAGATCGGGCCGAAGCACAAGGTGGCCTGCCACTTCCCGGGCCCGATCGGTGCGCACCCGAAGGAGCCGGCCACCGCCTCACTGCTGGGGCTCGACTCGGAGGGCAACACCGACGTGTCCGGCACCGCGACCGACCACGACCAGCTGTCGCACCCCGGCTACACCGACACCTGGTACGACCTGGACAAGAAGTCGTTTGCCCGAGCATGACGACCAGCTCTTCGAGACCGGCCCGCTGCAGTCGCGGCGTACCTCCGAGGGAGCCGGCGGGGCGCTGAGCTCGGCCGCGCACGCCGCCGCGCCGCTCGCGGTGCGCATGCGGCCGCGGACGCTGGAGGAGCTCGTCGGCCAGGAGCAGCTGCGCGCGCCCGGCTCGCCGCTGCGGCAGCTGGTCGAGGGCGACCAGTCCATGTCGCTGCTGCTCTGGGGACCACCCGGGACCGGGAAGACCACGATCGCGGCGATCCTGAGCCAGCAGACGGACCGGCGCTTCGTCGAGGTGTCCGCGGTCTCGGCCGGGGTGAAGGAGGTCCGGGCCGCGATCGACGCCGCGCGGTCCGAGCTGGTCGCGACCGGCCACGAGACGGTCCTGTTCGTCGACGAGGTGCACCGGTTCAGCAAGGCGCAGCAGGACGCCCTGCTGCCGGGCGTCGAGAACCGCTGGGTGACCCTGGTCGCGGCGACGACGGAGAACCCGTTCTTCTCGGTGATCTCCCCGCTGCTCTCCCGCAGTCTGCTGCTTCGCCTGGAGCCGCTCACCGACGACGACATCCGGACCGTGCTCGACCATGCGCTCGCCGACGAGCGTGGGCTGGGCGGTGCCTACGCCGTCGAGGAGGACGCCCTCGACCACCTGGTCCGGCTGGCCGGCGGCGACGCACGCCGCTCGCTCACCTACCTCGAGGCGGCGGCGGGAGCCGCGTCCGCACGGGACAGCGCCACCATCGACCTCGAGACCGCCGAGACCGCGGCCGACCGGGCGGCCGTCCGCTACGACCGGGAGGGCGACCAGCACTACGACGTCACCAGCGCGTTCATCAAGTCGCTGCGCGGTTCCGACGTCGATGCGGCGCTGCACTACCTGGCCCGGATGATCGAGGCGGGGGAGGACCCGCGGTTCATCGCCCGCCGGCTGGTCATCCTCGCCAGCGAGGACATCGGCCTGGCCGACCCGACGGCGCTGCCCACGGCGGTCGCGGCCGCGCAGGCGGTCCAGCTGATCGGCATGCCGGAGGCCCGGCTCAACCTCGCCCAGGCGACGATCGCGCTGGCCATCGCCCCGAAGTCGAACGCCGTGATCACCGCCATCGAGGCCGCCTCGGCCGACGTACGGGCCGGCAAGATCGGGCCGGTGCCCGCACATCTGCGCGATGCGCACTACGGCGGCGCGAAGACGCTGGGCCACGGCGAGGCGTACGCCTACAGCCACGACGCGCCGTACGGCATCGCGGAGCAGCAGTACGCGCCCGACGTGGTCCTGGACGCCGAGTACTACCAGCCGACCTCCCTCGGCGCCGAGGCGGCGATCAAGGAGCGCTGGGAGCGGGTCCGCCGGATCATCCGCGGTAGCGGTAAATGAGTGCGCGATAGGGTCTTTCACCATGGCGTGGGTGCTCCTGACCGTGACCGGTGTGCTGGCCGTCCTGGTCGGCGTGCTGGCGCTGCGCGTGCGCCGTCTGGACGCCCAGGTGGCCCGCCTGCTCGCGTCGAGTGACCCCATCGGCAGGTTCTCCACTGTGGAAAACCTGCAGAACGGGTCTCTCGACGAGAAACCCGCCGAGCCGGAGTTCGTCATCACGCGCGTGGGGGAGCCGGAGCCCGAGCCGGCGCCGACGGTGGCCGCTCCGGTCTTCGCCGACCTGCATGCTGAAGGAGACCGTCGTCCAGACCGCCTCGCTGTTCCACGGGCTGCGCCGGGCGCTGTCGCCCGAGAGCCGCAACCGGATCCGGTTCCACATGCGCCAGGAGGTCAAGCGCTCCCGCAAGCAGCGGCGCTCCGAGCTGCGGGAGGTACGCCGCGAGTGGGCGGCCCGGCAGCGAGCCGCGATGGCGGCCGATGACGTCGCGGAGGGCACTGCCGCATGAACCGTGGCCTCTGGTTCGTCGCCGGGGCCGGGGCCGCGATCTACGTGATGATCCGCGGTCGCCGTGCGGCCGAGGCGCTGACGATCGACGGGATGCAGGACCGGCTCAACGGCCTCGCGGTCGGCGTCCGGATGTTCCGCGACGAGGTCGCGGAGGGCAAGGCCGAGGCCGAAACGGAGTTGCGTGAGCGCTTCTCCCTAGCGCCCCATGGACCAGCAGAGCTGACGACACGACAGGAAGAGGAGGGACAGGGCTGATGGACACCGCTGAGATCAGGCGGAACTTCGTCGCGCACTTCGAGAACGACACGCGCGTGGGTGCGCACACCGCCGTTCCGTCCGCCTCGCTCCTGCTCGACGACCCGACCCTGCTGTTCGTCAACGCCGGCATGGTGCCGTTCAAGCCGTACTTCCTCGGCGACGAGACGCCGCCGTACCCGCGTGCGGTGAGCGTCCAGAAGTGCGTGCGCACCCCCGACATCGAGGACGTCGGCAAGACCACCCGGCACGGCACGTTCTTCGAGATGTGCGGCAACTTCTCCTTCGGCGACTACTTCAAGCAGGGCGCGATCGAGCTGGCCTGGGAGCTGGTCACCAAGCCGCGCACCGAGGGCGGCTGGGGGCTCGAGGAGAGCAAGCTCTATCCGAGCGTGTACGCCGACGACCCCGAGGCGCTGGACATGTGGCGCAAGGTCACCGGCTTCCCCGCCGAGCGGATCCTGAGGCTCGGGAAGAAGGAGAACTACTGGTCCATGGGCGTCCCCGGCCCGGGCGGCCCGTGCTCGGAGATCCTCTACGACCGCGGCAGCAGCCACGGTCCGGACTTCACGCCCGCGGAGCTCGGGCCGGACATGCCGTTCAAGCTCGAGGACCGGCTGCTGGAGATCTGGAACCTGGTCTTCATGCAGGAGGAGCTCAGCGCGGTCCGGTCGAAGGAGGACTTCGACATCGTCGGCCCGCTGCCCAAGCAGAACATCGACACCGGCATGGGGCTGGAGCGCGTCGCGTTCCTCCTCCAGGGCGTCGACAACATGTACGAGATCGACGTGATGTTCCCGGTCATCGAGCGGGCCCAGGAGCTCACGGGTCGCACCTACGGCGCCAACCACGACGACGACGTCCGGTTCCGGGTGGTGGCCGACCACGTGCGCAGCTCGCTGATGCTGATCGGGGACGGGGTCACCCCGGGCAACGAGGGCCGCGGCTACGTGCTGCGCCGGCTGATGCGCCGCGCGATCCGCTCGATGCGGCTGCTCGGCTGCGAGGACCCGGTGCTGCCCGAGCTGCTGCCGGTCAGCCGCGACAAGATGGGTGAGACCTACGACGGGCTGATCCGCGACTGGGAGCGGATCTCGACGGTGGCGTTCGCCGAGGAGGAGCGCGTTCCGGCAGACGCTGCGCGCGGGCACCACGATCTTCGACACGGCGACCGCCGAGGCTGAAGCGCGGCCGGCGCGCGACCGAGCTGTCCGCGGAGCGGGCCTTCGCGCTGCACGACACCTTCGGCTTCCCGATCGACCTCACCCTCGAGATGGCGTCCGAGCAGGGGCTGGACGTCGACGAGGTCGGCTTCCGCCGGCTGATGCAGGAGCAGCGCGAGCGGGCCAAGGCGGACGCCCGGGCCAAGAAGGGCGCGCACCGCGACGCCACGGCGTACCGCGCCGTCGCGGACGCCATCGGCGCGCCGGTGGAGTTCACCGGGTACTCCGAGGTGGTCAGCGACGGCTCGGTGCGCGGCCTGGTCACCGCCGACGGGGTGGTCGACAGCGTCAGCGAGGGCGACGAGGTCGAGCTGGTCCTCGATCGCACGCCGTTCTACGCCGAGGGCGGCGGGCAGCTGTCCGACCACGGCGTCATCGAGCTCTCCAACGGCGCCCGGCTGCGGGTCGACGACGTGCAGGCGCCGATCAACGGGCTGATCGTGCACCGGGCGACGGTGCTCAACGGCGAGGTCACCCCGGGGCTCGAGGCGCACTCGCTGGTCGACCTCGAGCGGCGGCTGTCGATCTCGCGCGCGCACACGGCGACGCACATGGTGCACAAGGCGTTCCGCGAGGCGCTGGGGGAGACCGCGACCCAGGCGGGCTCCGAGAACGCGCCGGGCCGGTTCCGCTTCGACTTCTCCGCGGCCGGCGCCGTGCCGGAGTCGGTGATGACCGACGTCGAGGCGCGGGTCAACGACGTGATCCTCGACGACCTCGCGGTGCATGCCGAGATCATGAGCCAGGCCGAGGCGGTCAAGTCGGGCGCGATGGCGCTGTTCGGCGAGAAGTACGGCGACGAGGTGCGCGTGGTCTCGGTCGGCGAGTGGGCCCGCGAGCTCTGCGGCGGCACCCACGCGGGCAGCTCCGGCAAGCTCGGCGTGATCAAGCTGCTCGGCGAGTCCAGCATCGGCTCCGGCGTACGCCGGGTCGAGGCCCTGGTCGGAGCCGACGCCTACCGGTTCCTGGCGCGCGAGCACGTGCTGGTCGCGCAGCTCTCCGAGGCGCTCAAGGCCCGGCCCGAGGAGCTCCCCGAGCGGGTCAACGACATCGTGGAGAAGCTGCGAGCGGCCGAGAAGGAGCTCGAGAAGGTCCGGGTGGGCCAGCTGCTGGCCCGGGCCGGCGAGCTGGCGGCCGGCGCCGAGCAGGTCGGCGGGATCGCGCTGGTGGCGACCGCCGCGCCCGGAGCGGGTGGCGGCGACACGCGCACGCTCGCGCTCGACGTTCGCGGCCGGCTGTCGCAGGGCCAGCCCGGGGTCGTCGTCGTCATCGGCGAGGCGGACGGCAAGGTGTCGGTCGTCGCCGCGGTCAACGACGAGGCGCGCGCCCGCGGCGTGAGCGCCAACGAGCTGGTCCGCGCGGTCGGCCCGCTGGTCGGCGGCAAGGGCGGCGGCAAGGACGACGTCGCCCAGGGCGGCGGCACCGACGCGTCCCGGATCGACGAGGCGCTGGCCCTGGTCCGCGCCGAGGTAGCGAAGGCTTGAGGCAGGGCGTACGGATCGGACTCGACCCCGGAGACGCGCGGATCGGTGTGGCACGCAGCGACCCGTCCGGGTTCCTGGCGACCCCGGTCGAGACAGTCCAGCGGGGCCGGGGCGACCTGGCCCGGATCGCCGAGCTGCTCGTCGAGGAGCAGGACGGTGACCCGGAGCGGGTGCTGGAGGTGGTCGTCGGGCTGCCTCGCTCCCTCTCCGGCGGAGAAGGGCCGGCGGCCGTGAAGGTGCGGGAGTGGGCTGGCCGGCTGGCCCGGTCCGTGGCGCCGGTGCCGGTGCGGCTCGCCGACGAGCGGCTGACCACCGTGAGCGCGGAGGCTATGCTGCGCGACCGAGGCCGCTCGGGGGCCAAACGCCGAGCGGTGGTCGACCAGGCTGCCGCCGTGGTGATCCTGCAGCACGTGCTGGACACCGAACGAGCCAGCGGCACCGCGCCGGGAGAGATCATCGAGGGAACGGACTGACCATGACAGACATGGAGGACCTCCTCGGGGAGCAGACCCGAACCCCGGCCGGAGGACGGCGCGCCGAGCGGAGCCGTCGCCGAGGCCCGGGCTGCCTGATCGCGCTGGTGATCCTGGCCGTGCTGGCCGGCGTCGCCTACTGGGGCGTCACCACCGGCATCGACAAGGTCCAGGACCAGTTCAGCTCGGCCGACGACTATCCCGGGCCCGGCAGCGGTGAGGTCAACTTCGAGGTCAAGCAGGGCGACAGCATCGCCGAGATGGGCCGCGGCCTGAAGGCGGCCGGGGTCGTGGCCTCGGTCGACGCGTTCATCGAGGCGGCGGGGGCCAACCCTCAGGCGGGGACCATCCAGGCCGGCTTCTACCCGCTGCTGAAGGAGATGAAGGCCTCCGACGTCGTTGCCATCCTCGTCGACCCCGACAAGATCGTCACGACCAACGTGACCATCCCCGAGGGGCTGCGGGTCAAGGACACGGTCGACCTGCTGGTCGAGAGCACCGGCTTCCCGAAGGCCGACTTCGAGAAGGCGCTCCAGGACCCGGAGGCGCTCGGCCTCCCGGCGTACGCCGAGGGCAACCCGGAGGGCTACCTGTTCCCGGCGACGTACTCCTTCGGCCCCGAGGAGAAGCCGGCCGACATGCTTCACGACATGGTGGTGCGCTGGCAGCAGGCGGCCACCGAGAACGACCTGGAGGCCGGCGCCGAGGCGCTCGGCTACACGCCGCAGGAGATCATGACGATCGCCAGCCTGATCGAGGCCGAGGGCCGCGGGCAAGTACCGCAACAAGATCGCCCGGGTCATCTACAACCGGCTGGAGATCGACCCCAACCCGGCGGCCGGCTTCCTGCAGATCGACGCGAGCGTGAACTACGCGCTCGACCGCACCGGCTCCACCGTCATCACGGACGCGGACAAGGACTCGGTGGCCGACTCGCCGTACAACACCTACACGCAGAAGGGGTTGCCGCCGACGCCGATCGAGGCGCCCGGAGACGAGGCGATCCAGGCGGCGCTGCATCCCGCGGACGGCCCGTGGTTCTTCTACGTGACGGTCAACCTCAAGACGGGCGAGACCAAGTTCACCGACGACTACGACGAGTTCCTCCAGTTCAAGGACGAGTACCAGGAGTACTGCGACACCCAGTCCGAACGGTGCTGAGCATGTCGCGGACGCTCCGGTGAGGTGCGCGGTCCTCGGCGACCCCATCGACCACTCGCTGTCGCCCGTCATCCACCGGGCCGCCCACGCGGCGCTGGGACTCGACGGCTGGCAGTACGACGCGGTCCAGGTGCCGTCCGGCGGCCTGGCCACGTTCCTCGACGGGCTCGACCCCACGACGTGGCGCGGGCTGTCGCTGACCATGCCGCTGAAGCGTGAGGCGGTGCCGCTGCTCGACTCGTACGACGAGTGGGTGGCCGCGACCGGTGCCTGCAACACGGTGCTGCTCGAGCCGGACGGCAGCCGGCACGGGCTCAACACCGACGTGACCGGTGCGCTCATGGTGCTGGGCGAGCACGACGTGCCGATGGAGCGGGCCGTGGTCCTGGGCGGCGGTGCGACGGCCACCTCGATGCTGCTGGCGCTGGCCGAGCGCGGGATGCGGCACGCCACCCTCGTGGTCCGCGACCCCGACCGAGCCGCCGGGACCGTGCACGCGGTGGCGGCGCACCGCTCGGCGCCGACGGTGGAGGTGGCGCTGTTCGGCGAGGTCGAGGTGCTGGCCGGGGACGTGCTGGTGTCGACCGTGCCCACGTCCGCCCAGGTCCCCGACCTGATCGCGGCGGTCGCCGACGTCCCTCTCGTCTTCGACGTGGTCTACGAGCCGTGGCCGACCCCGCTGGCCGCCGCGGCCGAGCGGTCCGGCCGGACCGTGCTCAGCGGCCTCGACCTGCTGGTCGCGCAGGCCCTGAACCAGGTGGTCGCGATGACCGGACGGTACGACGTGCCGGCGGGCGCGATGCGCCGCGCGGCCGAGGACGCCCTGGCCGCGAGGTCGGGGCGGTGACAGACCTCTACCCCGTCACCGCGGTGGCGACCGGCGTGCTGGGGCTGGTCGCGGGAGCCCTGGTGCCGCGGCTGATCGCCTCGGTGCCCGAGCCGGAGCCCGAGGAGCCGGAGGAGCCCGAGCAGCACGAGGCTGCCGAGGCTGACGAGACCGCCGCCGACGAGACCGAACCGGAGGAGCCCAAGGAGCTCTACGCCGACATCGCCGCCCGGCCGGGGCTGCTCTGGAAGTGTGCGCTCGCCTCGGGCGTCAGCGCGGCGGCGATCGGGCTGGTCCTCGGCTGGAGCTGGTCCCTTCTCGTGGTGCTTCCGTTGGTCCCGCTCGGGGTCGCGCTGGCCGTGATCGACTGGCGGACCCGGATGCTGCCCACCCGGCTGATCGCGCCGGCGTACGCCGTGACCATCGTGGCGATCCTGGTCGCCTGGCTGGCGGACGGCCGGCACCTGGCAGACCTGGAGCGGGCCGCGCTCGGCTGGCTGGTCTACGGCGGCATGTTCTTCCTGCTCTGGTTCATCTACCCACGCGGGCTGGGCTACGGCGACGTCCGCCTCTCCGGCGTGCTCGGGCTGGCCCTCGGCTGGGTCGGCTGGTCGGAGCTGCTGCTGGGCATCTGGAACGGCCTGCTCCTCGGTGGAATCGTCGGCGGACTGCTCGCCCTGGTGACCCGGCGCCGGGACTATCCGTTCGGCCCGTTCATGCTCGTGGGCGCCCTCTCGGGCGTCGTCCTCGGACAGGCCGTCATGTCCGCCCTCTACCCGGCTGAGAGAATCTGACACGTGACCATGTTGCGCTGGCTGACCGCGGGTGAGTCCCACGGCCCGTCCCTCGTCGCCATCCTCGAGGGGCTGCCCGCCCATGTGCGGGTGACGTCCGACGACATCCACGACGCGCTGGCGCGGCGCCGGCTCGGCTACGGCCGCGGCGCCCGGATGAAGTTCGAGCAGGACGAGCTCACGCTGGTCGGCGGCATCCGCCACGGCGAGACCCAGGGCGGCCCGATCGCGATCCAGATCGGGAACACCGAGTGGCCCAAGTGGGAGAAGGTGATGTCCGCCGACCCGGTCGACCCGGCCGAGCTCGAGGGGTCCGCGCGCAACGCACCCCTGACCCGTCCCCGCCCGGGCCACGCGGACCTGGCGGGCATGCAGAAGTACGCCTTCGACGAGGCCCGCCCGATCCTCGAGCGCGCCTCCGCCCGGGAGACCGCGGCGCGCGTCGCGCTGGGCCGGGTGGCGTCCAACTTCCTGGAGCAGGCGGTCGGCGCCCGGATCGTCTCCCACGTGATCGAGCTCGGCGGCGTCCGTGCACCCGACGGCCTGTGGCCGGAGCCGGACGACGTGGCCCGGCTCGACGACGACCCGGTCCGCAGCCTCGACCCCGACACCGGGAAGCAGATGGTCGAGCGGATCGACCAGGCACACGAGGACGGCGACACCCTCGGCGGTGTGGTCGAGGTGGTCGTGCACGGCCTGCCGCCCGGGCTCGGGTCGCACGTGCACTGGGACCGGCGGCTGGACTCGCGGCTGGCGGGCGCGCTCATGGGCATCCAGGCGATCAAGGGCGTCGAGGTCGGCGACGGGTTCGCGCTCGCGGCGACGCCGGGCTCGCTGGCGCACGACGAGATGGTGGCGACGACGTCCGGACGCAGGGTCATCCGGCGAGTCAGCGGGCGCTCCGGCGGCACCGAGGGTGGCATGACCACCGGCGAGGTGCTCCGGGTCCGCGCCGCGATGAAGCCGATCTCGACCGTGCCCCGCGCGCTCCGCACCGTCGACGTCGCAACCGGCGAGCAGGCCGTCGCGCACCACCAGCGCTCGGACGTCTGCGCCGTACCCGCCGCCGGGATCGTCGCCGAGGCGATGGTCGCGCTGGTCCTGGCCGACGCGGTGCTGGAGAAGTTCGGCGGCGACTCCGTCCAGGAGACCCGCCGCAACGCCGAGTCGTACCTCGACACGCTGCGGTTCAAGTGAGCTGTGCTCAGGGTCGTGCTCGTGGGGCCGATGGGCGCCGGCAAGACCACCGTCGGCGCGCTGCTCGCCGAGGCCTGGGGCGTGGCCGCGCGGGACACCGATGCGGACGTCGAGGAGCTCGAGGGGCGCACGATCTCCGACATCTTCGTCGAGTCCGGCGAGGCGCACTTCCGCGACCTCGAGCGCAAGGCCGTCGCCGAGGCGCTGGCGACCCACGACGGCGTGCTCGCGCTCGGCGGGGGAGCGGTGCTCGACCCGGCCACCCGCGAGCTGCTCGCCGGGCACCAGGTCGTCTTCCTCAGGGTCGGCCTCTCCGACGCGGTGAAGCGGGTCGGTCTCGGCAGCGCGCGACCGCTGCTGCTCGGCAACGTGCGCGGCCGGATCAAGGCACTGCTCGACGAGCGCACGCCGGTCTACGAGTCGGTCGCGACCCTCGTGGTCGACACCGACGGCCGCACGCCGTCCGAGGTGGCCGACGAGATCATCGAGGCGCTGTCATGACCACCATCCACGTGGCCAGCCCCGCTCCGTACGACGTCGAGGTCGGGCACGGCGTGCTCGACCGGCTCCCGGCCGTGCTGGGCGACGGCGTGCGCCGGGTGGCGCTGGTGCACGCGCCGGGACTCACCGTCGAGCTGCCCGACGTCGAGGTCCTGGACCTGGAGGTGCCCGAGGGCGAGGCCGCCAAGACCGCCGCGATCGTGGCCGACTGCTGGGAGCGGCTGGGTGCGGCCGGGTTCACGCGCTCCGACGCCGTGGTGACCGTGGGCGGCGGCGCGACGACGGATCTCGGCGGCTTCGTGGCCGCGACCTGGCTGCGCGGCGTTCGCGTCGTGCACGTGCCGACCTCCCTGCTGGCCATGGTCGACGCTGCGGTCGGGGGCAAGACCGGCATCGACACCGGAGCCGGCAAGAACCTCGTCGGCTCCTTCCACGAGCCGGCCGGCGTGCTCTGCGACCTCGACTTCCTGGCCACCCTGCCGGCGGAGGAGCTGGTCAGCGGCCTCGCCGAGGTGGTCAAGTGCGGCTTCATCGCCGACCCGGAGATCCTCGCCCTGGTCGAGAAGGACCCGACCGCCGCGCTCGACCCGGCCTCCGACGTGCTCGCCGAGCTCGTCGAGCGCGCCGTCCGGGTCAAGGCCGAGGTGGTGGCGACGGACCTGCGCGAGACCGGCGGCGTCGGTGGCCACCCCGGCCGCGAAGTGCTCAACTACGGGCACACGCTCGGCCACGCGATCGAGAAGGACAGCGGCTACACGATCCGCCATGGCGAGGCCGTCTCCGATCGGGATGGTGTACGTCGCCGCCCTGGCCCGACTGGCCGGCCGGCTGGACGGGGAGACCGCCACCCGGCACGCCAGCGTGCTGGAGTCGGTGGGGCTGCCCACGACCACGTCCGGCGGCGCCGTTCGACGACCTGTTGGCGCTGATGAGGGTCGACAAGAAGGCGCGCGGGAACACCCTGCGCTTCCTCGTCCTCGACGGCCTGGCCCAGCCCGCGGTCCTCGCCGACCCCTCCGACGAGCTGCTGCGCGCGGCGTACGCCGAGATCGGAGGTCGGTCATGAGCGTGGTCCTGGTCCTCAACGGACCCAACCTCGGCCGACTCGGCCGCCGGGAGCCCGAGATCTACGGCACCACCACCCACCGCGAGCTGGTCGCCCTCTGCGAGCAGTGGGGAGCCGCGGTCGGCCTGGAGGTGCGGGTCCGCCAGACCAACAACGAGGGCGAGATGCTCGACTGGCTCAACGCGGCCGCCGACGAGGCGATACCGGTGGTGCTCAACGCGGCCGCGTGGACGCACTACTCGTACGCGCTCTTCGACGCCTGCGCCCAGCTGACCGCGCCGCTCGTCGAGGTGCACATCTCCGACCCGTCGCAGCGGCCGGAGGAGTTCCGGCACACCTCCGTCGTCACGCCGCACGCGCTGGCGGTCTTCGCCGGCTACGGCCTCGACGGCTACCGGATGGCGCTGGAGAAGATCGCCCGGGAGCCTGTCGCGGACGCCCCCGGCCTGAGGTACTGCCCTGGTCAGCGTCAGGCTGCCCAGACCAGGTCAGCGACGCCGACTCGAACCCGTTGAACCCGAGCGGGCCACCCGAGGTCTGGGTGACCGTAGCGGTGATGAACTCGCCGGCGTTCAGACGCACGACGCAGGTGGCGTTGACGAACGTGGCGAGGGTGCGCGACTTGCCGCCGCCCGTCGGTCGAAGCAGGCGGGGTTGGAGTTCGAGCCGTTGGTCGCGATCGCGACGGTCCGCACACCGATGTCGTTGCCGTTGAAGCCCACGGACGCGTGCGCGAGGTACGAGCCCGCTCAGCGGAGCGACGAGCCGCGGTGCCCTCCGGCTACCGGGTCAGCTACAGCGTCGAGGTCATCGGTCTCGTACTGCTGGCACGGCGAGCCCCATCGTCGACCGCGGCGCTGACGGTGGTGTCGGGGATGCTGGCTCGCCGAGCCGGCGACTGCAGGACGGCGACCGGGATGGCTCGCGCGAGCCTGCCCGCGCCGATGCGTCGAGCAGGCTCGCGCCAAGGCCGAGGAGTACGCCGCCGACGCGGGTCGTGAGCTCGGCGAGATTGTCAGGGTCAGCGAGGTCGCCGACGAGCCGTCCGACCGCGCCGGCTCGGCTCGGCCGCGGACGCGCCGCGGCGCGGCGTCCCGATCCAGGCCGGGAGCAGGACCTGCTCGCGAACGTCGTGGTGGTCTACGAGCTGAAGCGACGTCACGCCGCGCTCGCAGGTCGCTTCGTCCTTGATCGCGAGCCGTTCTTGATGCTGGCGTTGCCGGTGGAGTGCTGAGCTTGAACGCGGTCACCGGGACACGGTGGCTTGGGCGGGCGCCGTTCAGGGCCAGCGCGAGTGCGCACAGGCCTGTGCATCGCGTCGCAGTTGCTGACGGCATGGCTTGGCTCAGCTGGTGCCGGCAAGCGTGGTCGTTCCGAGCACGCTAGTGCCGTCACTGCCAGTCACGCTGCGACGCGTCGCGCCGGCCGCGTGTGGACCAGGTGTCGCAGGGGTGTCCCAACCGAACGCTTCGTGCAGCTGGTTACTACCCCCGACCGGCTACTCGGCCGGTCGCATCGCCGTGGCGACCGCCGCGAGGACGCCGAGCTGGGCACCGCGCTGCGAGCAGGGGCTCCCACTCGTCACCGAGCCGCTGCCTGCCGGCCTCGACGGACGGCGCGAGGGCGGCCTCCTGGAACGCCATGCGCGGAACGCCGAGGCCGTCGCGCTCGGCCGACGCGGCGCCGACCAGCAGAGCGCCGTCCCGGTCGCGACCCATGTCGAACAGGACGCACGCGAAGTCCTCGCAGCTGGTGAGCACCGCGTCGGGGATGTCGTCGGCGAGGATCTCGGGGAGCACGGCGGCGAACTCGTCGTAGGCCTCGTCGTAGCGGCCCAGGTGGCGCAGCGTGCAGGCGCGGTTGTTGCGGACCGCCGGTGCTGGCCAGCCCGTCGCCGAGCCGGTCCGCCATCTCGATCGCGGCGTCCTCGAAGGCCAGCGCGGCCTCGTGGTCGCCGTCGTCGGTGACGACCAGCGCGTGGTTGACGATCGACCACAGGTGCGGGATCGAGTCGCCGCCGTGCGACCAGGCGTGGCTCAGCAGCGGCCGGGCCTCGTCGCGGCCGGCCCTCCCAGTAGGCCAGCGCGCCCAGGCAGAAGAAGGCGTGGCAGGTGACCGGCGCCAGCGCGTCGACGTCCTCCGGCGACAGCTCGTGGCAGCCGGAGCAGGTCGGCGGCCTCGTGCACGAGCTCGGCCGAGCGCTCGGCGCGGCCGGTGACGCGGTGGATCTCGGACAGGTGCAGCATCAGGTCCGCCCGGCGCAGGCGAGAGCCGTTGCTGCCCAGGGCCAGCGCGGAGTCGCCCCAGCTGCGGGCGTCGTCGTACTCGCCGCGGAGGGTGCCGATCTGGTGCACCACGGCGGTGGTCAGCACCAGCTGGTCGTCGACCCAGCCGGGGGACCGGTCGTCCCAGGTCGGCAGCGCCATCAGCTGGTTCATCACGGTCTCGACGTCGCGGTAGCGCGACTCCACCGCCCTGAGGTACGCCGCGCGCTCCGCGACGCTGCCGAACCGTCGCGAGTCGAGCACCAGTGCCTGCGCGCGTTCCAGCTCCCCCGTCACCCGCGACAGTCAAGCCCAGCGTGACGATCGGCGCCAGATCCGAAAGCGGGGAAACCGGCCCCGACTGGCTAGACTCGTCCGCTGGTCCACGGCGACCCACGACGCATCTTTGACAACTCGACCCAGAAGGCTGAATCCGGCGACATGGCAACGACGAACGACCTCAAGAACGGCATGGTGCTCAACCTCGACGGCCAGCTCTGGCAGGTCATCTGGTTCCAGCACCACAAGCCCGGCAAGGGCGGCGCGGTCGTGCGCTCCAAGCTGAAGAACGTCGAGTCCGGCAAGACCGTCGACAAGACCTTCAACGCCGACGTCAAGGTCGAGGTCGCGAACGTCGACAAGCGGACGATGCAGTACCTCTACAACGACGGCACGTCCTACGTCTTCATGGACACCGGCACCTTCGACCAGGTCGAGATCGCACCGGACATCGTGGGCGACGCCTCCAACTTCCTCCTGGAGAACCAGGAGGCGATCGTGGCCAGCAACGACGGCCGCGTCCTCTACATCGAGCTCCCGGCCTCGGTCGAGCTCGAGGTCACCTACACCGAGCCCGGGCTGCAGGGCGACCGCTCCACCGGCGGCACCAAGCCGGCCACGGTCGAGACCGGCGCGACCGTCGCGGTCCCGCTGTTCATCACCACCGGCGAGAAGATCAAGGTCGACACCCGCGACAGCTCCTACCTCGGTCGCGTGTCGTCCTAGTGGTGCTTCGCTAGTGGCAGCCCGCTCCAAGGCGCGCAAGCGCGCCCTCGACGTGCTCTACGCCTCCGAGCTGCGCGGTGAGTCGGCCACCGAGGCCCTCGACCGCGCGATCGAGGAGGGCGAGGGGCCGACCAACGAGTACACCGCCGAGCTGGTCCGCGGCGTGGTCGACCACCAGCCCCGCATCGACGAGGTGCTGGCGTCGTACTCCGAGGGCTGGACCCTGGAGCGGATGCCCGCCGTCGACCGCAACGTGCTGCGCCTGGGCATCTACGAGCTGCTCTACGTCGACGACGTCCCCGACGCGGTGGCCGTGAGCGAGGCGATGGCGCTGGTCCGCGACCTCTCGACCGACGAGTCGCCGCAGTTCGTCAACGGCGTCCTGGGCGCGGTGCTCCGCAACAAGCCCTCGCTGGTCTGACGCCGCCCGCGGGTATCCGAGACGGTCTGCAGCGCGCCCCAACGCACCGGTACCGGTCCGCAGACGCCTCGTCAACCGGACCGGCTCGTGGGGCAGTGTTGCCCCATGAGCGACGCGCAGCAGGTGGATCTGGTGGTCATCGGGCTGGGGCCCGGGGGAGAGGCGCTGGCGACGGCCACCGCGAAGGCCGGGCTGCGGGTCGTGGCGGTGGACAAGCGCCTGGTCGGCGGCGAGTGCCCCTACTTCGGCTGCGTGCCGACCAAGATGATGGTGCGCGCCTCGGACGTGCTCGCCGAGGCCGGCCGGGCGGCCGAGCTGGCCGGCGAGGTCACGGTGCGCTCGAGCTGGGCGCCGGTCGCCGAGCGGGTCGCCGTGCCAGGCCACCGACCACTGGGACGACCGGGTCGCCGTCGAGCGGCTCGAGAACGCCGGTGCGACCGTGCTGCACGGCGTGGCCCGGCTGGACGGCGTCCGCCGCGTCGTCGTGACGCCGACCGACGGCTCGCGAGCCGGTGACCTACGAGGCCGAGCAAGGGCGTCGTGCTCAACCCGGGCACCCGCCCGGCGACCCCGCCCGTCGAGGGGCTCGCGGACACGCCGTTCTGGACCAACCGCGACGCGGTCCAGGTCACCGAGCTGCCCGGGCTCGCTGGTCGTGGTCGGCGGTGGGCCGATCGGCTGCGAGCTGGCGCAGGTGTTCGCCCGGTTCGGGGTCCGGGTCACCGTCGTCCAGCACGGCGACCGGCTGATCCCCGTCAACGAGCCGGAGGCGTCCGCGGTGCTGGCCGAGGTGTTCGCGCACGAGGGGATCCGGGTCGTCACCGGCTCGGACCTCACCCGGGCGTCGTACGCCGACGGCCGGTTCGACCTCACCCTCGACACCGGCGAGGAGCTGAGCGCCGACAAGGTGCTGGTCGCCGCCGGCCGGATCCCGAAGCTCGCACGACCTCGGCCTCGAGACCGTCGGGCTCGACCCCACGGCGCGCACCATCGAGGTGGACGACCGGATGCGGGCCACGGGCGACGGGCTCTGGGCGATCGGCGACGTCACCGGCAAGGGCGCGTTCACGCACGTGTCGATGTACCAGAACGCGATCGCCCGCCGCGACATCCTCGGCGAGGACGGCCCGCCGGCGGCGTACCACGCGCTCCCGCACGTCACCTTCACCGACCCGGAGGTGGCCGGCGTCGGGATGACCGAGGCGCAGGCCAGGGACGCGGGGCTGTCCGGTCCGGACCGGCAGCACCAAGCTGGAGGAGTCCACCCGCGGGTTCACGCACGGCCCGGGCAGCCGCGGGCTGGTCAAGGTGGTCGAGGACGCGGACCGCGGCGTGCTGGTCGGCGCGACCGTGGTCGGACCGTTCGGCGGGGAGATCCTGGGCTTCCTCGCGGTCGCGGTGCACGCCGCGGTGCCGGTGGACACGCTGCGGTCGATGATCTACGCCTACCCGACCTTCCACCGGGCCATCGAGAGCGCGCTGGCCGACCTCTCCTGACCGCATGACTGCCGCCCTCTCCGGGTATCGGGTTCGGGGAGAGGGAGGCTGGCGCATGAGCAGCATCAGCACGCAGGCCGAGCAGGCGGGCCGGGAGGCACACCAGAGCGAGTGGATCGACCACGCGGCCCGGATCGGCCTGGTCGCCTACGGGGTGGTCCACCTGGTCATCGCCTGGCTGGCCGTCCAGCTCGCCCTCGGCGACAAGGAGGGCTCGGCGGACTCGCAGGGCGCCGTCCAGCAGCTCGACGAGCAGCCGTTCGGCCAGGCCCTGGTCTGGGCCGTCGCGATCGGGATGTTCCTGCTCGCCGTCTGGCAGGGGCTCGAGGCGCTCTTCGGCTACCGCGACGAGGAGGGCTTCACCCAGGTCCGCAAGCGGGTCACCGCGGCGGGCAAGGCCGTCGTCTACGTCGTGATCGGCATCACCGCCGTGCGCGCCGCCACCGGCCCGTCGTCGTCGGGCAAGAACGGCACCGACTCCACCACCGCCAAGGTCATGGACTGGCCCGGCGGCCAGGTGCATCGTCGGCGCCGTCGGCCTGGCCATCATCGGGCATCGGCGGCTACCTGGTCTACCGCGCCTGGACCGAGAAGTTCGCCAAGCACATCAACGCCGAGGGCAAGAGCGGCGAGACCGGGAACGGCCTACCTCTGGTTCGGCAAGGTCGGCTACACGGCGAAGGGCGTCGCCTTCGGCATCGTCGGCTCGCTGTTCCTCTACGCCGGGCTCACCCACGACCCGAAGAAGTCCGGCGGGCTCGACCAGGCCCTGCACAAGGTGCTGCAGCAGCCGTTCGGGCCGTTCCTGCTGGTGCTGATCGCGCTCGGTCTCGCCTGCTACGGGCTGTTCTGCTTCGCCCGCGCGCGGCACTTCAACGACTGACCGCGCGCCAGCGGTCAGCGCGGCGGGCCGTCCGGGGTCGGTCGGGAGTCGAGGACCTCCACCTCGTCACCGACGCGGAGGGTGGCGCCGGGGGTGAGCGGCACGAGGTTCATGCCGAACCACACCGCGCCGTCCCAGCGCCGGTGCTTGGCCAGGGTGTACGTCGGCTCCTTGCCCCGGACCGCGGTCTCCTCGTCGGTGGTCGGGATCGCGCACCGGTCGCAGCCCTTGACCACCCGGAACTCCGCCTCGCCCACCCGCAGCCGGAGCCAGCCGTCCTCGGCCCAGGGGAGCCCGCCACCGATCACCAGGTTGGGCCGGAACCGCACCATCGGCAGCGGCCCCTCGTCGGACTTCTCGCCGGCGGCGATCAGCTCGTTGAGCGCGGCCAGCGACGCCTCGGTGGTGAGCAGCAGCGGGTAGCCGTCGCCGAAGTGCATCGGCACGCCGGGGCCGGCGTACGCCGGGTTGGCCTGGCGCCGGTTCGGGTCGTCGGCGAAGACCAGCCGGACCGGCTCGGCCAGGACCTTGCTGAACCACGCGTCCGCCTCGTGGCCGGCCGGCGAGGCCCCGAACGGCGCCCGGCCGAAGACCGTCACGTCGACCAGCCGGCCGCCCGCGGCGGGCCGGGGCACGACCAGGTCGTCGTGGTCGGGTGCGCTGACCTCGAGGCCGCCGTCGGCGCGCAGCCGCGGGTGGATCAGCAGCATCTCGCGGTGCTCGCGCACGGTGACTGTCTCGCCGGTCTCGTCGACCAGCATCCAGCGCCGGTCGCCGGCCAGCCCCCACGGCTCGACCACGGCGGTCTCGAGCTCCTCGCCCGCGGCAGGACTTCACGGGGAAGCGACGCAGCTCGGTGAGGGAGAGCGGCGCCGGGTCGGTCACGGCGCCATCGTCTCAGGTGACAGAGCCGGAGACGGGCCCCGTTGGCTCACACGAGAGCGCTGACCGCCTCGATCGCCTGGTCGACCTGCTCGGGGTTGGTGGCGATGCTCGGCCCGAGCCGGACGTAGGACGTGGCGTACGGCGTCGCGCTGCCCACCACGCCCTGCTCGCGCAGCTTGAACGACGAAGTCGGGCGGCCGCTGGCCGGCGACGTCGAAGCAGACGATGCCGGCGGAGAGGTCGGGTGACATCGGAGTCTTGAGGGTGAGCCCGGCGATGCCCGCCAGCCCCTCCTTGAGCCGGGTGGCCTGCTCGGCCGTCCGCGCGACCAGCCGGTCGCGGCCGACCGCGGACATGAACCCGAACGCGTCCGCGGCCGCCCACCGGTGCTCGAAGGAGTGGTAGCCGCCGGGGGTCAGCCGGCCGGCGGGGCTGGCCGGGTCGCTGAACGTCGGGATCACCTCGGTCAGCGGCCCGAAGTCTGCGGCCCCACAGGATGCCGGTGCCGCGCGGCCCGAACAGCCACTTGTGGGTGCCCGCGGCGAGGAAGTCGCAGCCGAGGTCGGGCAGGTCCACGTCGACGGCGCTGAACCCGTGCACCCCGTCGACGCAGACGACGTACTGGTCGCGGGGCACCTTGCTCAGCCCGTCGAGGGCCGCGCAGATCTCCGCCACCGGCACCCGCACGCCCGTGGAGGAGTGCACCCAGGTCAGCGCCACCACCTTGGTGCGCGGCGTGATCCCGGCGACCAGCGCGCTCGACCATCTCGTCCACGGTGGCCTGCGCCGGGTCGTCGTACAGCGTGACCCGCTGGATGCTCGCGCCGGTGCGCTTCCGGAGCAGCCGCAGGCTGTCCTCGGTCGAGTAGAAGTCGTGCGTCGTCGTGAGCACCTCGTCGCCGGCGCCGAGCTCGAGGCCGCCGTACATGAGGCCGAGGCCCATGGTGGTGCTGTCGGTGAGGGCGTACTGCTCGGCGCCGCCGCCGTGGTACGCCGCGGCGGCGGTGCGCACCGCCTGCTCGCGCTCGAAGCCCGCGATCAGCGCGCCCTCGGTGTCGACGCCGAGCTCGTCGCGGTAGCCGGCGATCGCGGCGTCGAGGACCTTGGTGTGCGGCGAGAGGACGAACGCCGCGAACTGCGCCAGCGCCGGGTCGAGGAGGAACTGCGCCTGCACCGAGTCCCAGTCCTGCGGGTCGACGTCGGGAGCCGCCGAGGCCGAGCCGGTCCCGGTGGGCGGCGCAGACGACGGGGCGCTCGTGGCGGCGGGCGGCGGCGTGTCGTCGGAGTCGCAGCCGGCGAGCAGCGCGGCCGCGCCGCCGGCCAGGCCGGCGCCGAGCACGGCGCGTCGGGACGAGAGGGTCACCGCCCATCTTGGAGGCGGGTGGTTGGGTGGCGCCATGAGCGCGAGTGGGTCGACACGAGACTGTGACGTGGTGGTGCTGGGGCTCGGGCCCGGCGGCGAGTACGCCGCGCGCAAGCTCGGCCGAGGCCGGGCTCGACGTGGTCGGCGTCGACGAGGCGCTGGTCGGCGGCGAGTGCCCGTTCTGGGGCTGCACGCCGTCCAAGCTGATGGTCCGGCCCGCCGACCTGATCGCCGAGGTGCACCGCGCGGACCGGCTGGCCGGCGAGGCCACGGTCCGGCCGGACTGGTCGCTGGTCGCGGCCCGGATCCGGGAGGCCAACCACGACTGGACCGACCACCAGCACGTCGAGCCGCTCGAGCACGCCGGCGTCCGCATCGTCCGCGGCCACGGCCGGCTGGACGGGCCCGGCGTGGTCCGGGTCGAGCAGGACGGCGCCACGACCGTGCTGCGCGCCGCCCGCGGGGTGCTGCTCAACACCGGCACCGAGCCGCTGCGGCTGCCGATCGACGGGCTGGACGGCCACGCCGTACTGGACCAACCGCGAGGCGATGAAGGTCACCGAGGTGCCCGACCGGCTGGTCGTGGTCGGCGGGGGACCCAACGGGCTCGAGCTGGCGCAGGTCTTCGCGCGGTACGGCGCGCAGGTGACCCTGCTCGAGGTGGCCGACCGGATCGCGGCCACCGAGGAGCCCGAGGCGAGCGACGGTGCTGACGACGGTCCTCGCGTGACGAGGGGATCGACGTGCGGGCCGGCGTCGAGGTCGAGCGGGTCGACCACGACGGCGAGTTCCACGTGCGGCGTCGGCGGGGAGGCGCTCGACGCCGACCAGCTGCTGGTCGCGGCCGGCCGCAGCCCCAACCTCGCCGACGTCGGCCTCGAGACCGTCGGGCTCGACCCGGACGCGGACACCGTCGAGGTCGACGAGCACCTGCGGGCCGGCGAGCGGCTGTGGGCGGTCGGCGACATCACCGGCAAGGGCGCGTTCACGCACGTCTCGCGCTACCAGGCCGCCGGCGCGGTCGCGGACATCCTCGGCAAGGACGGGCCGCCGGCCGACTACCGGGCGGTCTCCCGGGTCACCTTCACCGACCCCGAGCTGGCCTCGGTCGGGATGACCGAGCAGCAGGCCCGCGAGGCCGGGCTCACGGTCCGGGTCGGGCTGGCGCAGGTCGAGAGGTCCGCGCGGGGCTGGCTGCACGGCCCGGGCACCACCGGCATCGTCAAGGTGGTCGAGGACGCCGACCGGGGGGTGCTGGTGGGCGCGACCGTCGTGGCGCCGTACGGCGGAGAGGTGATCGGGATGCTCGTGACCGCGGTGCACGCCGAGGTGCCGGTCGCGCGGCTGCGGACGATGCACTACGCCTACCCGACCTTCCACCGGACCATCGAGGCGGCGCTGAAGCGGCTCGGGTGACAGGGGTCGGCGCTGCCGGACCAGACCAGTCGGGCTTACGTGGAACGGCCGGATCTCGGGTAGGGACGGGGCAGTGGCCCCGCCCCGAGGAGGCCACGAGGAGGAGCCATGTCGCAGCACACGCACCACCTGTCCGACGACACCAGCGACCGGCTCTACACGCCGGAGGAGCTCGCGTCGTACGCCGCCGCGGAGGGTCGCCCCGACGACCGGCCGGCCACGACCCGACCGCGACCCGCTGACCGACCCGCTCCCCGAGGTCGAGCACACCGTGATCCGGCCGCGGCCGGCGCTGCCCGACCCGCCGCCCGCGCCGCCGGCGACCCCGCTGCGCCAGGTGACGCCGGTCGCCGGCCCGGCCGTCGGGCCCGCCTTCCGGGCCGCCCTCGGGGCCGCCGAGCGGTCCGCCGCCCGGCGCGCCCGGCCCCGCCGTCGGGAGGCCGCTCCCGCCGCTCCGCCGCCGTCCGTCCCGCCGACCGCCCCACCTGTCGCCCGCGGCCGGCCGCCGAGCCGCGCCGCTTCATGACCGCGACCGACTTCCTCGAGCGCCGCGCCGACGCGGCGGAGCCCGGCCCGGCCACCTGGGGCTGGCGCGGCCGGGTCCGCCGCTGGAGCGGCGGCTCGATCAAGCCGCGGATGGGGCCGGCCGAGCGCGCCTACGAGCAGGACCGCGCGCTGATCCAGAAGGACTTCGACGGCCCGGTCACCATCGCGTTCATCAACCCCAAGGGCGGCGCCGCCAAGACCACCGGCGTCCTGGCCGCCGGCTACACCTTCGGCACCGTCCGCGGCGGTGGCGTGGTCGCGTGGGACAACAACGAGACCCGCGGCACCCTCGGCATCCGCGGGTCGCGCAGCTCGCACACCAAGACCACCAAGGAGCTGCTGGCCGACCTCGGCAAGTTCGCCGACGTCTCCCAGTCCCGGATCGGCGACCTCGGCTCCTACGTCCGCTCCCAGGGCGACGCGCACTTCGACGTGCTCGCCTCCGACGAGAGCCCCAACGTCACCGGCCAGATCCACGCCGACGACTTCAACTCGATCCACCAGCTGCTGACGCGGTTCTACCGGGTGATCCTCGTCGACACCGGCAACAACATGCGGGCCGAGAACTGGCTGGCCGCGGCCGACGCCGCCGACCTGCTGGTGGTCACCTCGACGGTCCGCGAGGACACCGGCTACAGCGGCCTGTGGATGCTCGACGCGCTCCAGGACGCCGGCTACCAGAACCTGAAGTACAAGACCGTCACCGTGCTGTCCGACCCGTCGACGACGGTGGACGGCAAGCTGGCGGCCGACCTGGTCGACGTCTACCAGCAGCGCACCCGCGGCGTGTACCGCGTGCCCTACGACCCGGCGCTGGTCGCCGGCTCGGTGCTGCCCTACAACCAGCTCTCCCACGGCACCCGGATGAGCTGGCTGCGCGCCTGCGCGGGAATGGCGTCCGCGCTCTGACGGGTACCTGGCCGCGCATGCGCGCCGTCGTCTTCACCGAGCCCGGACCGTCCTCCGTCCTGACCCCGGTCGACCGCGACCTGCCCGAGCCCGGCCCGGGCGAGGTGCGGGTCCGGCTGGTCCGGGCCGGGGTCAACCCGACCGACTGGAAGCGCCGGCAGAACCCGCTGGACTTCGACGAGGTCACGCCCGGCCAGGACGGCGCCGGGCTGGTCGACGCGGTCGGCGCCGGCGTCGACGGGCTGGCCGTCGGCGACCGGGTCTGGCTGGTGCTGGCCCAGCACGAGAAGGCGCACGGCACGGCGGCCGAGTACACCGTGCAGCCGCCTCGCACGTCGCGCCGCTGCCGGACGGCGCGTCGTACGACCTGGGCGCGTCGCTCGGCGTACCGGCGGTGACGGCGCACCGGGCGCTCACCTCGGCCGAGTTCGGGCCGGCCCGGCTCGGCCCCGGGCCGATGGACGGGATGACGGTGCTGGTCGCCGGGGGAGCGGGGGCGGTCGGCAACGCCGCGATCCAGCTGGCTCGGTGGTCCGGCGCCACCGTGGTGACGACGGTGAGCAGCCCGGAGAAGGCGGCGCTGGCCACCGCGGCGGGTGCGCACCACGTCGTGAACTACCGCGAGGGCGACACCGAGGCCGCGATCCGGGCGGTGGCGCCGGACGGCGTCGACCTGGTGGTCGAGGTGGCCCCGGCGCAGAACAACGAGCTCGACGTCGCGGTCACCAAGGTGCACGGCACCGTCGCGATCTACGCCAACAACGGCGGCGACGAGCTGACCGTGCCGCTGCGCTCGATCTTCTCCAAGAACCTCCGCTACCAGTTCCTCATCCTCTACACGCTCGACGAGCGGTTCGCTGCAGGCCGCGGTCGAGGACGTCTCCGAGGCGGTCCGCGCGGGCGCGCTGCGGGTCGGCGAGGACGCCGGCGTACCTCTGCACCACTTCCCGCTGGACCAGACCGCGGCGGCGCACGACGCGGTCGAGCGGGGCGCGGTCGGCAAAGTCCTTCTCGATATTGCCGCCGACTGACCGCACACTGGTCTCGTGACCGTCCTGACCTCCACGGGAGTGCCGAGGGTCGGCACCTACCGCTGGCACCGGCGCTGCTGGCGGCGCTGGTCGGGGCGGCAGTGGGCCGAGGCGACGTACTCGGCGTTCCCGAAGCGGCTGAGCCGGCCGCGGGACTGGGAGACCTACCCCGAGCTCTCGGAGCCGCGTCGCGAGCGGCTGCTCGAGATGGCCGTCGACCTCGAGGTCCTCGCCGGCGGCCGGGTGGTGAACCGCAGCTCGGACGGCGTCACGCTGGCCTACCAGCGCTCGGTCACCCACCTCGGCCACTTCATCCTCACCCTGCTCACCGGCGGCCTCTGGGGCTTCGTCTGGATCGCGGTGATCCTGAGCCGCAGGGAGAACCGGGTCCGCTACGAGGTCGACCCCTGGGGCAACATCTGGCCGGTCGCCGCCCCCTGACCCGACCGCGACCGCGACTCGGCGTGGTCGAGGAGACTTGACACGTGTCAGCCGAGACGGATGAATCTGCCCGGTGACGACAGCGTGGACCGGCCGATGCAGGCGCCCATCAAGGTCGTGCAGTGGGCCACGGGCGGGGTGGGCCAGGCGGCGATCGAGGGGGTGCTCAGCCACCCGACCTCGAGCTGGTCGGCTGCTGGGTGCACTCGGCGGAGAAGCACGGCAAGGACGTCGGGGAGATCCTCGGCACCGGCCCGGTCGGCGTGGCCGCGACGAGCAGCGCCGAGGAGATCCTCGCGCTGGACGCGGACTGCGTCGTCTACAGCCCGCTGGTGCCGAACGACGACGAGGTCGCGGCGCTGCTGCGCTCCGGCAAGAGCGTGGTGACGCCGGTCGGATGGATCTACCCGGACCCGGCCAAGGTCGAGGCGATCGAGGCGGCCTGCGTGGAGGGACGGTCGACGCTGCACGGCACCGGCATCCACCCCGGCGGCATCACCGAGCGGTTCCCGCTGATGGTCTCGGCGGTGAGCGCCCGGGTCACGCACGTGCGGGCCGAGGAGTTCTCCGACATCCGGACCTACGGCGCCCCGGACGTGATCCGGCACGTGATGGCCTTCGGCGGGACGCCCGAGGAGGCGCTGGCCAGCCCGATGGCGGCGCTGCTCGGCGGCGGGTTCCGGGCCTCGGTGCGGATGGTGGTCGCGGAGCTGGGCTTCGACGCCGACCCGCACATCGAGACGCTCCAGGAGGTCGCGGTCGCGACCGCGCCGATCGACTCGCCGATCGGCGTCATCGAGCCGGGGCTGGTGGCGGCCCGGCGGTTCCACTGGCGGGCGCTGGTCGACGGCGTACCGGTCGTCACCGCCACCGTGAACTGGCTGATGGGCGAGGAGCACCTCGACCCGGACTGGAGCTTCGGCCCCGAGGGCGAGCGGTTCGAGGTCGAGGTGACCGGCGACCCGAGCGTGAAGCTGACCTTCAAGGGGCTGCAGCCGGAGACGGTCGAGGCCGGCCTGGTCCGCAACCCCGGCATCGTCTCCACCGCCAACCACTGCGTGAACGCGATCCCGTACGTCGTGGCCGCCGAGCCGGGCATCAAGACCTACCTCGACCTGCCGCTGATCGCCGGCCGCGCCGCCCCGCACCTGGGCCCCAACCGGGCCAGCCCGTCCTGACCATCCCGGATGACCCGGGCGGGCCATGGTGACCCGAGGCCGCGAGCGTTCCACTGGTGGGAACAGCCACATCCCCCATGACCCCTGGGACTCGGCATGGCCAACTCACCCACCCACAAGCGCACGGCGGAACCCTTCGACGCGGAGGGTCGTCCGCAGGTGAGCATGCTCCTCGCTCTCGTCGTCATCGCCGGCGTGGTCGCGCTGCTGCTGGCCACCAGCGCCGTGAGCGAGCGCCTGGTCGGCTGAGTCCCGACTCGCGTCCGGCACCCGAGACGCGCCGGGCGCCGGGTCCGACGAGGTCGGCGCCGCCCGGTAGGGTGACGCCCGATCGACATCCTTTAACGAGCCGTCCCGTGAGGCGGAGAAGGAGGTCACGCATACCTGTGTGTGCCCAGCCAGCGCCTGCTCAGCAGGCCAGCCCAGCCGGCAGCCGACGGGGCGAGCGGTCCTCGACGACCGCGACATCGCGCGGGCCCTGACCCGCATCTCCCACGAGATCCTCGAGCGCAACAGAGGCGCCGGAGACCTCGTCCTGCTCGGCATCCCCACTCGCGGCGTTCCCCTGGCCACCCGGATCGCGGAGCGGATCGCTGCCGTCGAGGAGTACGACGTGCCGGTGGGCTCGCTCGACGTGACCATGTACCGCGACGACCTGCGGCTCAAGCCGGCCCGGACGCTGCTGCCGACCGAGATCCCGCCCGGCGGGATCGACGGCAAGGTGGTCGTCCTCGTCGACGACGTGCTCTTCAGCGGCCGCACCATCCGGTCCGCGCTCGACGCGCTCAACGACGTGGGCCGGCCGAGCGCGGTGCGGCTGGCCGTCCTGGTCGACCGCGGCCACCGCGAGCTGCCGATCCGGGCCGACTTCGTCGGCAAGAACCTCCCCACCTCGCTGGTGGAGCGAGTCAGGGTCAGCGTCTCCGACATGGACGGCGTCGACGCGGTCACGATCGAGGGACGTCCAACGCAGTGAAGCGCCATCTGCTCAGCGCCGCCGACCTGACCCGCGACGATGCGGAGCTGGTCCTCACCACCGCCGACGAGATGCGCTCGCTGGCGGACCGGCCGATCAAGAAGCTGCCCGCACTGCGTGGCCGCACCGTGGTGAACCTCTTCTTCGAGGACTCCACCCGCACCCGCATCTCCTTCGAGGCCGCGGCCAAGCGGCTCAGCGCGGACGTCATCAACTTCTCCGCCAAGGGCTCCAGCCTCAGCAAGGGCGAGAGCCTCAAGGACACCGCGCTCACCCTCGAGGCGATGGGCGCGGACGCGGTCGTCGTACGCCACGGCGCCAGCGGCGCCCCGCACCGGCTCGCGCACTCCGGCTGGGTCCGCTCCAGCGTGGTCAACGGCGGCGACGGCACCCACGAGCACCCCACCCAGGCGCTGCTCGACGCGTTCACGATGTGGAAGCACCTGGGCGAGTCCAAGCCGGGCGGCCTCGAGGGCCGCCGGGTCGTGATCGTCGGCGACGTCCTGCACAGCCGGGTGGCCCGCTCCAACGCGCTGCTGCTGCGCACCCTCGGGGCAGAGGTGACGCTGGTGGCCCCGCCGACGCTGCTGCCGGTCGGGGTCGAGACGTGGCCCGTCGAGACGTCGTACGACCTCGACGCGGTGCTCCCCAAGGCGGACGCGGTGATGATGCTGCGGGTCCAGCGCGAGCGGATGGGCGCGGCGTTCTTCCCGACCGCCCGCGAGTACAGCCGCCGCTACGGCCTCGACGGCCGGCGGATGGCCACGCTCCAGGACCACACGATCGTCATGCACCCCGGGCCGATGGTCCGGGGCATGGAGATCACCGCCGACGTGGCCGACTCGGCCCGCTCGGTGATCGTCGAGCAGGTCACCAACGGCGTCGCCGTGCGGATGGCCGTGCTCTACCTGCTGCTCGGTGGCGTCCGAGCCCGCGGTCGGAGGAGAAGAGTGACCAGCTACCTGATCAAGGGGCGTCAGCGTCCTCGGCGCGGCGCCGACCGACCTGCTGCTCGAGGACGGCACCATCGCCGAGGTCGGCCCCGGCCTGAGCTCGCAGGGTGCCGAGGTCGTCGACGCCGACGGACTGGTCGCGCTGCCCGGCCTGGTCGACCTGCACACCCATCTGCGCGAGCCTGGCCGCGAGGACGCCGAGACCGTCGAGAGCGGGACGTCGGCCGCGGCCCTCGGCGGCTTCACCGCCGTGCACGCGATGGCCAACACCGAGCCGGTCGCCGACACCGCCGGTGTGGTCGAGCAGGTCTGGCGGCTGGGCCGCGAGGCCGGCTACTGCGACGTCTACCCGGTCGGTGCCGTGACCGTCGGGCTGCGCGGCGAGCAGCTGGCCGAGCTGGGTGCGATGGCCGACTCCGCCGCGCGGGTCCGGGTCTTCTCCGACGACGGCAAGTGCGTGAGCGACGCGGTGATGATGCGCCGGGCGCTGGAGTACGTGAAGGCGTTCGACGGCGTCATCGCCCAGCACGCCCAGGAGCCGCGGCTCACCGAGCACGCCCAGATGAACGAGGGCGAGCTCTCCGGCCGGCTCGGCCTGGCCGGCTGGCCGGCGGTCGCCGAGGAGGCGATCATCGCCCGCGACTGCCTGCTCGCCGCGCACGTCGGCTCCCGGCTGCACGTCTGCCACGTCTCGACGGCCGGCTCGGTCGACATCGTCCGAGACGCCAAGCGCAAGGGCTGGAACGTCACCGCCGAGGCCTGCCCCCACCACCTGCTGCTCACCGACGACCTGGCCGCGACCTACGACCCGATCTACAAGGTCAACCCGCCGCTGCGCTCGAGCGCCGATGTCGAGGCGCTCCGCGAGGGGCTGGCCGACGGCACCATCGACGTGGTCGCCACCGACCACGCGCCCCACCCGCACGAGGACAAGGACTGCGAGTGGGCCGCGGCGGCGTTCGGGATGCTCGGGCTCGAGACCGCGCTCTCGATCGTCCAGGAGACGATGGTGGACGCGGGGCTGCTCGACTGGGCCGGCGTCGCCGACCGGATGTCCTACGCGCCCGCCCGGATCGGCCGGGTGGCCGACCACGGCCTCCCGCTCGAGGCCGGCCGGCCGGCCAACGTGGTGCTCTACGACCCGGCCGTGCGCCGGGTGGTCGACGCCACCGAGTCGGCAAGCCTGAGCCGCAACACGCCGTACGCCGGCATGGAGCTCCCCGGTCGGGTCGTCGCGACGTTCCTCCGCGGCCGCGCGACGGTCCTGGACGGCAAGCTGCAGTGACCATTGGCTTGGCCGCCGCCTTGCGGGAGGTGGCCGAGGCCAGCGGCTTCTCCGGGGTCATCCGGGTCGACCGGGCCGGCGAAGAGCCGCTCGTGCAGGTCCACGGCCTGGCCGACCGGGCCCACCGGGTGCCCGTCACGGAGGACACCCGGGTGGGGGTGGCCAGCGGTGCCAAGGGCTTCACCGCCCTGACCGTGATGCGCCTCGTCGAGGACGGCGTGCTCGCGCTCGACACCCGGGCGCGTGAGCTGCTCGGCGACGACCTGCCGCTCGTCGACGACGCCGTGACGATCGAGCAGCTGCTGGCCCACCGGTCGGGTATCGGCGACTACCTCGACGAGTCCGAGGAGCTCGACCGCGACGCCTACGTGATGCCGGTTCCGGTGCACCAGCTCGACACGGCCGAGTCCTACCTCGCGGTGCTCGACGGCTTCCCGCAGGTGTTCGAGCCGGGCACCGACTTCGCCTACTGCAACGGCGGGTACGTCGTGCTCGCGCTGCTCGCCGAGCGGGCCGCGGGCGTCCCGTTCCACGACCTGGTGCAGCGTCACGTCATCGACCGCGCCGGCCTGACCCGTACGGCGTACCTCCGCTCCGACGCCCTCCCCGGCGACGCCGCGCTCGGCTACCTCCACCCCGAGGGTCACGACGACCAGCTGCGCACCAACGTCCTTCACCTGCCGGTCGTCGGCGGAGGCGACGGGGGCATCTTCACGACCGCCGCCGACCTGGTGACGCTCTGGCAGGCGCTGGACGACGGCAGGGTCGTGGCCCCGCGGACCTGGGAGGAGATGCGCCGCGACCGCAGCACCGACGAGGAGCGCGGATACGGCCTCGGCTTCTGGCTCGACGGCGCTGCCACCTACCTCACCGGCTCGGACACGGGGGCGTCGTTCGTGTCCCAGCACCTGCCCGGCACGGTCACCTGGTCGGTGCTCGGCAACACCACCAAGGGCGCCTGGCCGGTGGTGCGGCGCCTCGACGAGCTGCTGCCGGTGTCGGGACCGGCGTCCTACTGACTCGCGGCTCAGTACTGGACGTCGCACGCCGGGAGGTGCATAGTCCGCCCATGCGCATCCGTGTGTCCCTGATTGCCGCCCTGGTGGCGCTGCTGGCCCTCTTGCTCGCTTCGTGCGGTGGAGACGACAGTGCCGGCGGCCGACGCCACGGCGAGCGACGAGCCGGCCGCCGCGACGGGCGAAGGTGTCTGCGCGGGCGACGTCACCGACCTGCTCGCAGGAGATCTGCGACAAGGGCACGCTCACGGTCTCGACCGACCCGGCGTACCCGCCGCAGTCCTCGCTGAACGAGCAGACCGGCGAGTACGAGGGCTTCGACATCGACGTCGCCACCGAGATCGCCAAGCGGCTCGGGCGTCGACGTCGCCTGGGAGGCGCCCTCCTGGGACGTCATCACCGCGGGCAGCTGGAACGGCCGCTGGGACACCACCGTCGGCTCGATGACGCCGACCAACGACCGGCAAGAGGTCCTCTACTTCACCGAGCCCTACAACTACACGCCCGCCGTCGTCGTGGTCGGGGCCGACAACGACGACGTCAGCGACCTCAGCACCGATCTCGACGGCAAGAAGATCGGCGTCTGCGCCGGCTGCACCTACGAGCAGTTCCTCGAACAAGGAGCTCGCGATCGAGGGCTACGAGTTCGACTTCATCATCGACGACGCCGAGGTCTCCGGCTACGACACCGACACCACGGCGCTGCAGGACCTCGCCAACGGCCGCCTCGACGCCGTCATCACCTCGGTGACCACCGCCCAGGGCTACATCGACGCCGGCAACCCGGTGAAGATCGTCGGCGACCCGGTGTTCTACGAGCCGCTCTCCGTCGGGCTTCGACAAGAGCTCGGACCCGTCGTCGGAGAGCCTCTACGAGGCGGTGGACGGGATCGTCGCGGAGATGCACGAGGACGGCACGCTGACCGCGATGTCGGAGAAGTGGTACGGCCTGGACCTCACCACCCAGCAGTGACGCGCTCGATGGCTGACGCCTGGGAGCGGGTCCAGCTCGCCTCGGCGCGGGTGCCGTTCCGGCTGAAGGTCGCGGTCGTGTGGGTGGTGCTGTTCGCGGTGCTCGCGTTCTTCGGCAACGCCGCCGGCTTCGACGTCGCAGTGGATCCGCGACAACTTCCGCTACATCCTCGGCGGGCTGCGCTACACGATGGTCATCGCCGTCAGCGGCATCGTGCTGGCCATCGTGCTGGCCCTGCTCGGCGCCCTGGCCCGGCATCTCGCGCAACCCGGTGGCGTACGGCGTCGCCGGCTTCTACGTGTCGTTCTTCCGCGGCACGCCGCTGATCGTGCAGATGTTCCTGCTCTACCTGGCGCTGCCGCCGGTCGGTCGCAACCTCGCGGCGGAGTACGCCTGGCTGCCCGAGGGCTTCGACCAGGCGCTGGTCCTCGACGCCGCGACGGCCGGCACGCATCGCGCTCGGCCTCAACTACGGCGCCTACATGACCGAGATCTTCCGGGCCGGCATCCAGTCGGTGGCCGGCGGCCAGGGCGAGGCCGCCGACGCGCTCGGGCATGACGTACGGCCAGAAGATGCGCAAGGTGGTGCTGCCGCAGGCGTTCCGCGTCATCATCCCGCCGACCGGCAACGAGTTCATCGCGATGATGAAGGACACCGCGCTGGTCTCGTTCCTGGGCGTCACCATCGCCAGCGCCGAGGTCTTCCGCCGGTCCCAGCTGGTCGGCAAGGCCGACTTCAAGAACCTCGAGGCGTACGTCGCCGCCGCCCTCGTCTACTGGGGGCTGACCGTGCTGTTCACGTTCTTCCAGGCCCGGCTGGAGAAGCGGATCGGTCGCGGCTACGACCGGGCGCACGTCGCCCGGGCCATGCAGGCCGCGGCGGAGCAGGGCCAGCCACACGGAGGTGGCAGCTGATGAGCGCCGACGTGGTGGTCCGCATCGACGGGCTGCACAAGAGCTTCGGCCACCTGGAGGTGGTCCGCGGGGTCGACATGGAGGTCCACCGCGGCGAGGTGGTGGTCATCTTCGGGCGCTCCGGCTCCGGCAAGTCCACGGTGCTGCGCTGCGTGAACTTCATCGAGGACCCGACCGAGGGCTCGATCGAGGTCTCCGGCATCCGGCTCGAGGGCGGGCACCGCACCCGGCGCAAGCGCGAGCAGATCCGCCAGCTCCGGCTGCACGTGGGCATGGTCTTCCAGCAGTTCAACCTGTTCCCCAACATGACGGTGCTCGACAACATCCTCTGTGCGCCTCGCTGCGCCGGAGCGAGCACCGCCGAGGTCACCAAGCGGGCCAAGGACCTCCTCGACCGGGTCGGCCTGGCCGACAAGGCGGGGGAGCACCCCATCCGGCTCTCGGGTGGTCAGCAGCAGCGCGTCGCCATCGCCCGCGCGCTCGCGATGGAGCCCGACGTGATGCTCTTCGACGAGCCGACCTCGGCGCTCGACCCGGAGCTCACCGGCGAGGTGCTCTCGGTCATGAAGACGCTCTCCACCGACCTGCACATGACGATGATGGTGGTCACCCACGAGATGGGCTTCGCGCGCGAGGTCGCCGACCGGATGGCGTTCTTCCACGAGGGCCGGATCCTCGAGGAGGGGACGCCCGAGCAGCTCATCGAGGCGCCCCGCAACGCCGAGACGCGGGCCTTCCTCGACGCCGTCCTCTGACGTTCGGGTCTGGGTCAGGCGACCTGCGACTCCCACGACAGGTGACCTTGGACCCTGCCCGGTGACAGCCCGGTGGAGCAGCGTGGGAGCGGGTCGGCCAGACCGTGGAGACTCCCCGGGTGGCCCCCCGAGGGAGGTTCCACCATGAAGGCGCTCGTCTACCACGGACCCGGCCAGAAGGCCTGGGAGGACGTACCGGACCCCACGATCCAGCAGCCGACCGACGCCGTCGTGCGTATCGACACCACCACGATCTGCGGCACCGACCTGCACATCCTCAAGGGCGACGTTGCGGCCGTCACCGACGGACGCATCCTCGGCCATGAGGGCGTGGGGACGATCGTCGAGACCGGGTCAGCGGTGACGACGTTCAAGGTCGGCGACCGCGTGATCATCTCCTGCGTCAGCGCCTGCGGCGCCTGCTCGTACTGCCACCAGGGGCTCTACGCCCACTGCCAGGCCGACGAGGGCGCCCCGGGCATCGGCTGGATCTTCGGCCACCTCATCGACGGCACCCAGGCCGAGCTGGTTCGGGTCCCGTTCGCGGACAACTCGCTCTACCGGGTGCCCGAGGGCGTCTCCGACGATGCCGCCGTGATGCTCTCCGACATCCTGCCCACCGGCTTCGAGATCGGGGTCCGCTACGGCAGGGTCAAGCCCGGTGACGTGGTCGCCGTTGTCGGCGCCGGCCCAGTGGGCCTGGCCTCGATGATGACCGCCGGCCTGTACGGCGCCTCGCGGGTGATCGCGCTCGACCTCGACACCAACCGGCTCGACCAGGCGCTCGGGTTCGGTGCGTACGGATGCCGTCAACAGCGGCGACTCGGACTGGCTGGAGCAGGTCATGGCGATGACCGACGGCTTCGGCGTCGACGTGGCCATCGAGGCGGTCGGCATCCCCGAGACGTTCACGGCCTGCACCAAGATGGTCCGCCCCGGCGGCACGGTGGCCAACGTCGGTGTGCACGGCAAGTCCGTCGACCTGGCCCTCCAGGACCTCTGGATCTCCGACATCGCGATCACGATGGGGCTGGTCAGCACGTCGACGACACCGATGCTGCTCAAGCTCGTGGCCCAGCACAAGCTGGAGGCCGAGAAGTTCGCCACCCACTTCTTCACCTTCGACCAGGTGCTCGAGGCCTACGAGACGTTCGGCGCCGCCGCCGACACCAAGGCGCTCAAGGTCGTCATCCGGCGCTGACCGGACGTCACGGTCGATCGGCCGGCCGCACCACCAGCCGGCCGGTTGACTGAGCGCGCACAGATGGCAGGGTGAGCCCACACCCACTCTCTCGGAGGTCTTCGTGCGCATTCACCGCACCCACGTCCTGGGCCTGGCTGCAGCTGCGGCCGTCGCGGGGCTCGTCAGCGGACCCGGCGTCACCTCGGCCGTCGCCAAGCCCGGCGGGACCGGCTCGACGGGCTCCGCGGCTGTCTTCAAGGTCAACCCCGTGCAGTCGAGCGGGAACCAGGCGCTGACCGACCAGAACGACGCCGCGGCCGCGGTCCCGACCTCGGAGTACGCCACCGTCCAGCTGCGCAACCTCGACGGGTCCGGCTACCTGCGCGGCTCCTGGGCGGTCGATCGACTCCGCGACCGGCACGCCGGCGTACTCGTCGACCAACACCTACTTCTACAACCGGCACCAGGACCAGTTCGAGCAGGTGATGGGCTACTTCTGGGTCAACCAGGCCCAGGAGTACCTGCAGTCGCTGGGCTTCGGCTCCACCTTCCCCGGCGATCCTGAAGCAGCCGTTCGACGTCAAGATCAACCAGTACGGCGGCGACAACAGCTACCAGACCGACAAGCCGTTCCGCATCCGGCTCGGCAAGGGCGGCGTTGACGACGCCGAGGACGCGGAGGTGATCGTGCACGAGTACGGCCACGCCGTGCACGCCTCCCAGGTCCCGGGATTCGGAGCCAGCCTGGACGCCGGTTCGATCGGCGAGGCCTTCGGCGACTACCTGGCCGTGTCAGTCGGGCTGGCCGCCGCTGAGCAGTACGGCTGGCCGGTGCGCGCCGAGGCCGCCTGCCCGATGGACTGGGACTCGACCTCCTACACGGACGCGCCGCACTGCATCCGTCGCTTCGACACCGGGCTGACCGTGGCCCAGCGGATCGGACGAGGTGCACTTCGACGGCCAGATCTGGAGCCAGGCGCTGTGGGAGATCCGGCAGGGCTACGTCGAGCTGGGATTCACCACCGAGGACTGGGACACCACCCTCATCGCCTCTCAGTTCGACTACGCGCCCGACACCAGCTTCCAGTCGGCGGCGGAGCACACCTACCAGACCGCCCTCGATCGGGACGGCGCGGCGGCGGCGAACCTCGTCCGGGCACGCTTCGAAGCCCGCGGCATCACCTTCTGAGCGGGTCGGGCGAACGTCGAAGGTCCGGCGTGGACGGGTCCGGTGGCTGGTCGCGTCGCTGGTAAGGTCGGCCGCGTTCCGCATCCTTTAACCACCGTCCCGTGAGGCGGAGAAGGAGAACGGCTTAGACACATGCCTGCTCCCGCGATCCTCGTCCTCGAGGACGGCCGCACCTTCCACGGCGAGAGCTACGGCGCCGAGGGCGAGACCTTCGGCGAGGCGGTCTTCAACACCGGCATGACCGGCTACCAGGAGACGCTCACCGACCCGTCGTACCACCGCCAGGTCGTGGTGATGACCGCACCGCACGTCGGCAACACCGGCGTCAACGACGAGGACCCCGAGTCGTCGAGGATCTGGGTGGCCGGCTACGTCGTCCGCGACCCGGCCCGGGTGCCCAGCAGCTGGCGGTCGCGGCGCAGCCTCGACGACGAGCTGAGGGCGCACGGCGTGGTCGGCATCTCCGGCATCGACACCCGCGCCCTGACCCGGCACCTGCGCGAGCGCGGGGCGATGCGGGTCGGGATCTCCTCGACCGAGACCGACGCGTTCGTGCTGCTCGAGCGGGTCCGCCAGCAGGACGGGATGGCCGGGGCCGAGCTGGCGGGCGAGGTGTCCACGGGCGAGACCTACGTCGTCCCCGCGATCGGCGAGAAGCGGCTCACCGTCGCCGCCCTCGACCTCGGCATCAAGGCGATGACCCCCCACCGGATGGCCGAGCGCGGCATCGAGGTGCACGTGCTGCCGGCCACCGCGACCATCGACGACCTGCGCGCGGTCGGCGCGGACGGGCTGTTCTACAGCAACGGTCCGGGCGACCCGGCGGCGACGACCAGCCAGGTCGAGCTGCTGCAGGGCGCGCTGGCCGAGGGGATCCCCTACTTCGGGATCTGCTTCGGCAACCAGCTGTTCGGGCGGGCCCTCGGGTTCGGCACCTTCAAGCTCAAGTACGGCCACCGTGGCATCAACCAGCCCGTCATGGACCGCACCACCGGCAAGGTCGAGGTGACCGCCCACAACCACGGCTTCGCGGTGGACGCGCCGCTCGATGCGCCGACCGAGACGCCGTACGGCGTGGCGACGGTGAGCCACGTCTGCCTCAACGACGACGTGGTCGAGGGGCTGGAGCTGCGGGACGCGGACGGGAAGCTGACGGCGTTCTCCGTCCAGTACCACCCCGAGGCCGCGGCCGGGCCGCACGACGCGGCGTACCTCTTCGACCGGTTCGTCCAGCTCATGGAAGGCAGCGCCGCCTGATGCCGAAGCGCGACGACATCAAGTCCGTGCTGGTGATCGGCTCCGGGCCGATCATCATCGGCCAGGCCTGCGAGTTCGACTACTCCGGCACCCAGGCCTGCCGGGTGCTCATGGCCGAGGGCATCAGGGTGGTCCTGGTCAACTCCAACCCGGCGACGATCATGACCGACCCCGAGTTCGCGGACGCGACGTACATCGAGCCGATCACCGCCGAGTTCGTCGAGAAGGTGATCGACAAGGAGCGCCCCGACGCGCTGCTCGCCACCCTCGGCGGGCAGACCGCGCTCAACACCGCGATGGACCTCGACGCCGCCGGCGTCCTGGAGAAGTACGGCGTGGAGCTGATCGGCGCCTCGATCGAGGCGATCGACCGCGGCGAGAACCGGCAGATCTTCAAGAAGATCGTCGAGGACCTCGGCGGCGAGGTGGCGCGCAGCGCGATCTGCCACTCGATGGACGACTGCCTCGGAGCGGTCGAGGACCTCGGCTACCCGGTCGTGGTGCGCCCGAGCTTCACCATGGGCGGCACCGGCTCCGGGATGGCGCACGACGAGAAGGACCTGCGCCGGATCGCCGGCGCCGGGCTCCAGGCCAGCCCGACCACCGAGGTGCTCCTCGAGGAGTCGATCCTCGGCTGGAAGGAGTACGAGCTCGAGGTCATGCGCGACACCAAGGACAACGTGGTGATCGTGTGCTCGATCGAGAACCTCGACCCGATGGGGGTGCACACCGGCGACTCGATCACGGTCGCTCCGGCGATGACGCTCACCGACCGCGAGTACCAAGCCATGCGCGACCTCTCGATCGGGATCATCCGCGCGGTCGGCGTCGACACCGGCGGCTGCAACATCCAGTTCGCGGTGAACCCGACCGACGGCCGGCTGATCGTCATCGAGATGAACCCGCGGGTGTCGCGCTCGAGCGCGCTCGCGTCGAAGGCGACCGGCTTCCCGATCGCCAAGATCGCGGCCAAGGTCGCGATCGGCTACACCCTCGACGAGATCCCCAACGACATCACCACCCGAGAGGATGGGCAGAGCACCCCGGCGGCGTTCGAGCCGACGCTCGACTACGTCGTGGTGAAGGTGCCGAGGTTCGCCTTCGAGAAGTTCCCGGCGGCCGACCAGCAGCTGACCACGCACATGAAGTCGGTCGGCGAGGCGATGGCGATCGGGCGCAACTTCACCGAGGCGCTGCAGAAGGCGCTCCGGTCCCTGGAGAAGGCCGACGCGGTCTTCGACTGGCACCAGGAGTGGGTCGACCTCGACAAGGACGCGCTGCTCGAGGAGATCAAGGTCCCGCACGACGGCCGGCTCAAGAAGGTGATGGACGCGCTGCGGGCCGGCGCCACCGCCGACGAGGTGTTCGCGGCCACCCACATCGACCCGTGGTTCGTCGACCAGCTGCTGCTGATCAACGAGGTCGCGGCCGAGGTGACCGGCGCCGCCGAGCTGAGCCCCGCGATCCTGCGCAAGGCCAAGCGGCACGGCTTCTCCGACACCCAGATCGGCAAGATCCGCGGGATGACCGCCGACGTCGTCCGCGGCGTCCGGCACGCGCTCGGCATCCGGCCGGTCTACAAGACCGTCGACACCTGCGCCGCCGAGTTCGCCGCCGCCACGCCGTACCACTACTCGTCCTACGACGAGGAGACCGAGGTCGCGCCGCGGGAGAAGCCGGCGGTGATCATCCTCGGCTCCGGGCCCAACCGGATCGGGCAGGGCATCGAGTTCGACTACTCGTGCGTGCACGCGTCGATGGCGCTCTCCGAGGCCGGCTACGAGACCGTGATGGTCAACTGCAACCCCGAGACCGTCTCCACCGACTACGACACCTCCGACCGGCTCTACTTCGAGCCGCTGACCCTGGAGGACGTGCTCGAGATCGTGCACGCCGAGCAGCAGGCCGGTCCGATCGCGGGCGTGATCTGCCAGCTCGGCGGCCAGACGCCGCTCGGCCTCGCGCAGGGCCTCGAGGACAACGGCGTACCGATCGTCGGCACCTCGCCCGGAGCGATCCACCTCGCGGAGGAGCGCGGCGCGTTCGGGCGGGTGCTCGCCGAGGCCGGGCTGCCCGCGCCGAAGCACGGCCTCGCCACGTCGTTCGCCGAGGCCCGGGAGATCGCGGCCGAGATCGGCTACCCGGTGCTGGTGCGGCCGTCGTACGTCCTCGGCGGCCGCGGCATGGAGATCGTGTACGGCGACGACGCGCTCGAGGGCTACATCGCCCGCGCGACCCAGGTCAGCCCCGAGCACCCGGTGCTCGTGGACCGGTTCATCGACGACGCGGTCGAGATCGACGTCGACGCGCTCTTCGACGGCGAGGAGCTGTTCCTCGGTGGCGTCATGGAGCACATCGAGGAGGCCGGCATCCACTCCGGCGACTCCTCGTGCGCGCTGCCGCCGATCACCCTCGGCGAGTCGGAGATCCAGCGCATCCGCGAGGCGACCGAGGCGATCGCGCGCGGCGTCGGCGTCCGGGGCCTGCTCAACATCCAGTACGCGCTCGGCGCCGACATCCTCTACGTGCTCGAGGCCAACCCGCGGGCGTCGCGGACGGTGCCGTTCGTCTCCAAGGCGACCGCGACCCCGCTGGCCAAGGCGGCGGCCCGGATCATGCTCGGCGAGACCATCGCCGGGCTGCGCGCCTCCGGCCTGCTGCCCGCGACGGGGGACGGCGGCACGCTGCCGCCCGACCAGCCGATCGCGGTCAAGGAAGCCGTGATGCCGTTCAACCGGTTCCGCACCCCCGACGGCCTGCAGGTCGACACCGTGCTCGGCCCGGAGATGAAGTCGACCGGCGAGGTGATGGGGCTCGACGCCAACTTCGGCTCGGCGTTCGCGAAGTCCCAGGCGGCGGCGTACGGCTCGCTCCCGCTGCCTGTCCAGAAGGATCGGGCGGGCCGGGTCTTCGTGTCGATGGCGAACCGGGACAAGCGCACCATGATCTTCCCGATCAAGGTGCTGGCCGACATGGGCTTCGAGATCCTGGCGACCCAGGGCACCGCGGAGGCGCTGCGCCGCAACGGCGTCGAGGCGACCATCGTGCGCAAGCACTTCGAGGGGCCGGGCGAGGGCGACCAGCGCACCACCGTCCAGCGGATCCTCGACGGCGACATCGACCTGGTCGTCAACACCCCGCACGGCTCGACGGGCGGCGGCTCGGCCCGCATCGACGGCTACGAGATCCGTACGGCGGCGGTGATGGCGAACATCCCCTGCATCACCACGGTCCAGGGGCTCGGCGCCGCGGTGCAGGGCATCGAGGCGACCATCAGGGGCTCGATCGGGGTGCGGTCGCTCCAGGACTGGTTCGGATGAGGCGAGCCGGCGCGTGACGGCGTACTCATTCCTGTTCGACCACGGCTTCACCAGGCTCGACCCGGAGCGGGCGCATCGCCTCGGCTTCCGCGCGGTTCGGGCCGCCCGGCCGGTGCTGGCCCGCCGGCGTACGCCCGGCCGGCCGGTGACCGCCATGGGGCTGACCTTCCCGAACGTGCTCGGGCTGGCCGCCGGCTTCGACAAGAACGCCGTCGGCATCGACGCGCTGGGCGCCCTGGGCTTCGGCCACGTCGAGGTCGGGACCGTCACCGGTGAGCCGCAGCCGGGCAACCAGAAGCCCCGGCTGTTCCGCCTGACCGCGGACCGGGCCGTCGTGAACCGGATGGGGTTCAACAACGACGGCGCCGAGGCCGTCGCCGCCCGGCTCGCCGCGCGGGGTCGCCGCTCTGTTGCAGACGGGGGTCCGGTCCTCGGCGTCAACATCGGGAAGTCGAAGGTCGTGCCGGAGGACGAGGCGGTGCGCGACTACGAGAAGTCGGCCCGGCTGCTCGCTCCGCACGCCGACTACCTGGTCGTGAACGTGAGCTCACCCAACACGCCCGGACTGCGCAACCTGCAGGCCGTCGAGAAGCTGGAGCCGATCCTCCGTGCGGTGCGCGGGGTCGCGGGCGACGTCCCCCTGCTGGTGAAGATCGCGCCGGACCTGGCCGACAACGACGTCCTCGCCGTCGCCGACCTGGCCACCGCGATCGAGCTCGACGGGATCATCGCGACCAACACCACCATCTCCCGCGACGGCCTCGCCTCCACCCCGGAGCAGCTCGCGGCCGCCGGCGCCGGGGGACTCTCCGGCCGGCCGTTGAACGAACGCTCGCTCGACGTGATGCGCATGCTGCGCGACCGCGTCGGCGACAGCCTCACCCTGATCGGCGTGGGCGGCATCACGACGGCCGCCGACGCCCGCGCCCGCCTCGACGCCGGTGCGGACCTGCTGCAGGGCTACACGGCGTTCATCTACGAGGGGCCGGGCTGGCCCCGCCGGATCCTCAAGGGAGTCTCATGAGTTTTGGAGCCCGTTTCGCGGCAGCGCTCGAGGCCCGCGGCCCGCTGTGCGCCGGGATCGACCCGCACGCGGGCCTCCTCGCCGAGTGGGGGCTGCCCGACGACGTCTCCGGGCTGGAGCGGTTCGCGCTCACCGCGGTCGAGGGGCTGGCGCCCCACGTCGCGGTCGTGAAGCCGCAGTCGGCGTTCTACGAGCGGTTCGGGAGCCGCGGCGTGGCGGTGCTCGAGCGCGTGATCGCCGAGTCGCGCGCCGCGGGGGCGCTGGTGCTGCTGGACGTGAAGCGCGGCGACATCGGCTCGACCACGCAGGCCTACGCCGACGCCTACCTCGACCCGAGCTCACCGCTGGCGGCCGACGCGATCACCGCGAGCCCCTACCTCGGCTTCGGCTCGCTCGACCCCATGGTCGACACCGCCCGCAAGCACGACGCCGGGCTGTTCGTGCTGGCGCTGACCTCCAACAAGGAGGGGCCGGAGGTGCAGCACGCGCGCACCGAGGACGGTCAGCTGGTCGCCGGCCGGATCCTCGACCACCTGCGGGCGCTCAACGCGGGGGAGGAGCCGCTCGGCTCGTTCGGCGCGGTCATCGGGGCGACGATCGGCGAGAGTGACCTGGACTTCGACTTCAACGGCCCGATCCTCGCGCCGGGCTTCGGCGCCCAGGGCGGCACCGTCGCCGACCTCCGGCGCATCTTCGGCTCGGTCGTGGCGGCGGTGACCCCGAGCTCGTCGCGCGAGCTGCTCCGCCGCGGCCCGTCGGTCACCGCCATGCGGGACGAGGCCCGGCGGCTCAACGACGAGCTGCGCGCGTGATCCCGGCGTGAGCGCCGGCGGGCCGCGACCCGGCCGAGGCGTTGGGGTGTTGCTGACCGCGTTGGGGTGTTGCAACGGCCCAACGCGGCAGGAATACCCGGGTACCCGGGTATTCCGTCCCCGACGCAACCACCTCCTACGGCGCGGAGCCGTCGCGGCCACGCTGGCGCTGGCCGTCGCCCTCTCGACCGGCTGCTCGAGCGACCAGGAGAAGTACTGCGACGCGGTCAAGGACCACCAGCAGGAGCTCGGCGAGGTGCTCGGCACCGGGTCGCCCGACGCGCTGTTCAAGGCGCTGCCGATCTTCCGTGACCTCGCGGACCAGGCTCCCGAGGACCTCCGCGACGAGTGGAAGACCCTCATCGACGCGGTCGCCGGACTGCAACAGGCGCTGGAGGACGCCGGGGTCGACCCCGCGACGTACGACCGGGACCACCCCCCGGAGGGGCTCGGCCAGGCCGACCAGGATGCCATCGACGCGGCGGCCGGCCGGCTGACCAGCGAGGAGACCGTCAGGGCGTTCAACGGCGTCGACCAGCAGGCCAAGGACGTCTGCGGGACACCCCTGCAGATCGGCTGACCGGTGTGGGATGGGCAACGTGCTCGGCAGGCTGCCAGCCCCGGTGGCCAATTGCCGCGCGGACACGTACGTGACTATGTTGAGCCTCACGCTCCCTCCCAACTCGTAGCACTTAAGGACCCCGGACCGTGGCTCTGCCCCCGCTCACTCCTGAACAGCGAAAGGCGGCCCTCGAGAAGGCCGCGGCCTCTCGACGGGAACGCGCCGAGGTGAAGAATCGGCTGAAGAACGCCGGCGCCTCCATCTCCGACGTTCTCGCCCAGGGCCAGCAGAACGAGGTCATCGGCAAGATGCGGGTCATCGACCTGCTGCAGTCGATGCCCGGGCTCGGCAAGGTCCGCGCCAGGCAGACGATGGAGCGGCTCGGGATCGCCGAGAGCCGCCGGGTCCGCGGGCTCGGCACCAAACAGGTCGCCGCACTCCAGAAGGAGTTCGGTGCCTGACGCTGGGACCCGCCCAGCGTCGCGCAACCGTCTCGTCGTCCTGGCCGGCCCGACCGCCGTCGGCAAGGGCAGCGTCGCGGCCGACATCCGCGAGCACCACCCCGAGGTCTGGATCTCGGTCTCGGCAACCACCCGGGCACCGCGGCCGGGCGAGCTGAACGGCGTCCACTACTGGTTCGTCTCCGACGAGGAGTTCGACCGGATGGTCGCCGAGGACGACCTCCTCGAGTGGGCGGTCGTGCACGGCCAGAACCGCTACGGCACCCCGCGCCAGCCGGTCGACCTGGCCCTGGCCTCCGGCCGGCCCGCGATGCTCGAGATCGACCTCCAGGGGGCCCGCCAGGTGCGGGAGACGATGCCGGAGGCGTTGTTCGTCTTCCTGGAGCCGCCGTCGTGGGAGGAACTGGTCCGCCGCCTGGTCGGCCGGGGCACCGAGGACGAGGTCGAGCGGGACCGGCGGCTGGCCACCGCGCGCGAGGAGCTGGCCGCGCAGACGGAGTTCGACGTGAGCATCGTCAACCGTGAAGTTCACGCTGCCGCGGAGGAGTTGGTAGCCTTGATGGAGCTGGGTCCCGACGAGTGACCCCGCACGACGACCGTCCACCGACTGGTCGACCATCGAACCCAACGCCAGCGAGGCTCACGCGTGTCTGCACCTCCCATCGACGCAGAGGGTGTCACCAACCCTTCGATCGACGACCTGCTCACCAAGACGGACAGCAAGTACAAGCTGGTCCTCTACAGCGCCAAGCGCGCCCGGCAGATCAACGCCTACTACTCCCAGCTCGGCGAGGGCCTCCTGGAGTACGTCGGCCCGCTCGTCGACACCCATGTCCAGGAGAAGCCGCTCTCGATCGCGCTCCGCGAGATCAACGACGACCTGCTGACCTGCGAGGACATCGACCCGGCCGAGCTGGCTGCCGAGGAGGCCGCGGCCAAGGCCGCCGTCGCCGACGCGGGCGACGCCTGATCCTGGTCGGAGTCCTGACCTGAGCCGCGTAGTACTCGGGGTCTCCGGAGGCATCGCGGCCTACAAGGCCGCGGAGCTGCTGCGCCGGTTCACCGAGGCCGGCCACGACGTGACCGTCGTACCCACCGCGGCTGCGCTGCACTTCGTGGGCGCCCCGACCTGGTCGGCGCTGTCCGGCAAGCCGGTCGCCACCGAGGTGTGGGAGAACGTCCACGAGGTCCCGCACGTCCGGATCGGCCAGTCGGCCGACCTGGTCGTGGTCGCGCCGGCGACCGCGGACCTGCTGGCCAAGGCCGCGCACGGCCTGGCCGACGACCTGCTCACCAACACCCTGCTCACCGCCAGGTGCCCGGTCGTGTTCGCGCCCGCGATGCACACCGAGATGTGGGAGCACGCCGCCACGCAGGCGAACGTCGCGACGCTGCGTGAGCGCGGCTGCCTGGTCATCGAGCCGGCCGAGGGCCGGCTGACCGGTGCCGACTCCGGCAAGGGCCGGCTGCCCGAGCCCGACGAGATCTACGACGTGTGTGTCGACGTGCTCGCGCGGGGCGTGGGCACGCCTGGACCTGGCCGGCCGCCAGGTGGTGGTGTCGGCCGGCGGCACCCGGGAGTACCTCGACCCGGTCCGCTTCCTCGGCAACCGCTCCTCGGGGCTTCAGGGCTACGCGCTGGCCCGGGCCGCCGCGTCGCGCGGCGCCGAGGTCACCCTGGTCGCCGCCAACACCGCGCTGCCCGACCCCGCCGGCGTCAAGGTGGTCCGCGTCGAGACCACGGAGCAGCTGCGCACCGAGGTGCTGGCCGCCGCCGGCTCCGCCGACGCGGTCGTCATGGCCGCCGCGCCCGCCGACTACCGGCCGACGTCGGTCAGCGACGCCAAGATCAAGAAGGCCGACGACGGCTCGGCGCCGCCTCTCGAGCTGACCCAGAACCCCGACATCCTGCACGAGCTCAGCACCACCCGGCCGCGCGCGGGCGCCGTGATCGTCGGCTTCGCCGCGGAGACCGGCGACTCGACAGGCACGGTCCTCGAGCTGGGCCGGGCCAAGCTGGCGCGCAAGGGTTGCGACCTCCTCGTCGTCAACGACGTGAGCGGTGGAGGAGTCTTCGGCAGCGCCGAGAACGAAGCCGTCGTCCTCGGCGCCGACGGCTCGGCGACCGAGGTTCCGCGCGGCTCCAAGACCGCCCTCGCCCACGTCATTTGGGACGAAGTGGTGGCGAGGCTGCACGATTGAGCCAGCTATCGGTGCCGGGGCGGCGTGACGGAGCCCCGAACCGAGCGTTGAGACAGCGATCCCGCACTGCGAGACACCTCCTAGGGTGGGGCCGCCTTACGGAACGAACCAGGAGAGAAACGCCGTGCCAGGACGTCTGTTCACCTCGGAGTCGGTGACCGAGGGTCACCCCGACAAGATCGCGGACCAGATCAGCGACTCGGTCCTCGACGAGATGCTTCGCAATGACCCGCACAGCCGCGTCGCGGTCGAGACCCTGCTCACGACCGGCCTCGTGGTCGTCGCCGGCGAGGTGACCACCTCCGGCTACGTCGACGTCAAGGACGTCGTCCGCAAGCGGATCATCGACATCGGCTACGACTCGTCGCTCAAGGGCTTCGACGGCCACTCGTGTGGCGTCATGGTCGCCATCGGCGGTCAGTCCGGCGACATCGCCCAGGGCGTGGACAGCGGCCACGAGGCGCGCACCGGCTCGGTGGATGCGATGGACAAGCAGGGTGCCGGCGACCAGGGGCTGATGTTCGGCTACGCCTGCGACGACACCGACGTGCTCATGCCGCTGCCGATCGTGATGGCCCAGCGGCTGGCCGAGCAGCTCACCGCGGTGCGCAAGGACGGCACGCTGCCCTACCTCCGCCCGGACGGGAAGACCCAGGTCACGGTCGAGTACGACGAGGACAACCGCCCGGTCCGCGTCGACACCGTCGTCCTCTCCTCGCAGCACGACGAGGAGACCGACCTCGACACGCTCGAGGCCGACGTCAAGAAGCACGTCATCGACCCCGTGCTGGCCACCTTCGACCTGCCGTCCGAGGGTTACCGCCTCCTCGTCAACCCGACCGGCCGCTTCGTGGTCGGTGGGCCGATGGGCGACGCCGGCCTGACCGGACGCAAGATCATCGTCGACACCTACGGCGGCATGGCCCGCCACGGCGGTGGCGCGTTCTCGGGCAAGGACCCGTCGAAGGTGGACCGCTCGGCGGCGTACGCGATGCGCTGGGTGGCCAAGAACGTCGTGGCCGCGGGACTGGCCCGTCGCTGCGAGGTCCAGGTGGCCTACGCGATCGGCAAGGCGCAGCCGGTCGGCGTGTTCGTCGAGACCTTCGGCACCGGCACCGCCCCCGACGAGGCGATCCAGAAGGCCGTGCTCGAGGTCTTCGACCTCCGCCCGGCGGCGATCATCCAGGACCTCGACCTGCTCCGCCCGATCTACGCCCAGACCGCGGCGTACGGCCACTTCGGCCGCGAGCTGCCCGACTTCACCTGGGAGCGGACCGACCGCGCCGAGGCGCTGAAGGCTGCCGTCGCGGGCTGACCCCAGCCATCCGGGGGCGGTGACTGGTATCCATGTCGCCGTGCCCGGACCTCCGCCCGACGCTGACCAGCCCCGGGAGCAGCAGGAGCTGCTCCCGGGGCTGGTGCGCTCCCGGGTGCGTCCGACGCGCAAGACCGCCGTGGCCGCGGCCGAGCCGGTGGCCGACGTCGACCCGGTCGCGCGGGTGCTCGTCGACGTGCCGCTGGCGCACCTCGACCGCGCCTTCGACTACGGGGTGCCCGCGTCGATGGCCGAGGACGCGCGGCCGGGGGTGCGGGTCAAGGTGCGGTTCGCGGGCCGCGACGTCGACGGCTTCGTGCTCGAGCGGGTCACGGGCACCGATCACGAGGGGTCGTTGACGCCGCTGCGTCGGGTGGTCAGTGCCGAGCCGGTGCTGTCGCCCCAGGTGGCCGCGCTGGCCGGGGAGCTGGCCGAGCGCTACGCCGGCACCCGCTCCGACGTGCTGCGGCTGGCCGTGCCCGGCCGGCACGCGGCCACCGAGAAGAAGGACTCCGTGGCGGCTGGTGCCGCCGTCGGCGTACGACTCCGGCGCTGCCGAGGCCGCCTGGGCGGCCCACGCGCCCGCGCCCGCGTTCCTCGCCCACCTGGCCGACGGCGGGTCGCCGCGGGCGGTCTGGAGCGCCGCCCCCGGCACCGACTGGCCGATGCTCGTCGCGCACGCCGTCGCGGCAACGGTCGCGGGCGGCCGGGGCGCCCTGGTCGTCGTGCCCGACGGCAAGGACGTCGCCCAGGTCGACGCCGCGCTGACCGCGGTGCTCGGTGCCGACCAGCACGTCGTGCTCACCGCCGACGCGGGTCCCGCGAAGCGCTACCGCGACTTCCTCGCGGTCGCGCGCGGTCGCCGCCGGGTGGTGGTCGGCACCCGCGCCGCGGCGTTCGCACCGATCGCAGGGCTCGGTCTCGTGATGATCTGGGACGACGGCGACGACCTGCACGCCGAGCCGCGGGCGCCGTACCCGCACGCCCGCGAGACCTTGCTGCTGCGTGCCGAGCGCGAGGGCGCGGCCGCGCTGGTGGGGGGCTTCGCGATGAGTGTCGAGGCCGATCAGCTGGTCCGCTCGGGCTGGGCGCACCAGCTCGCCGCCTCCCGCGAGGAGCTGCGGGCCCGGGTCACCGTCTCGGTCGCCGGGGCCGACGAGCACGCGCTGGCCAGGGACCCCCTCGCCCGGGCCACCCGGGTGCCGACCGAGGTGCACCACGCGATTCGCGACGCGCTCGACGACCGGACCGGTGCTCGTGCAGACCCCGCGCAGCGGGTACGCCGCGGCCCTTGCCTGCGAGCGGTGCCGGACCCCTGCCCGCTGCCGGGTCTGCACCGGCCCGCTGGCGCTCGGCTCGGCCACCGCGCCACCGACCTGCCGGTGGTGCGGAGCCGCCGACGAGGCCTGGGCCTGCCCCGAGTGCGGCCACCGCGGCCTGCGGGCACCGGTCGTGGGGGAGACCCGCACCGCGGAGGAGCTGGGTCGGACGTTCGCCGGCACCGTGGTCCGCACGTCGGGTGGCGACCGGGTGCTGGCCTCGGTCGACGACGAGCCGGCCATCGTCGTGGCCACCCCGGGCGCGGAGCCGGTGGCCGCCGGTGGCTACGCGGCCGTCGTCCTGCTGGACACCTGGCTGGTGCTCGGCCTGGCCCACCTGCGGGTCGAGGAGGAGGCCCTGCGGCGCTGGGCCAACGCCGTCGGCCTGGTCCGCCCCGGCGGTCGCGCGGTCGTCGTCGGCGACCCCGCTCACCCCGCGATCCAGGCGCTGGTCCGCTGGGACCCGGCCGGCTTCGCGGCCCGCGAGGCAGCGCAGCGTCGGGAGGCGCACCTGCCGCCCGCCTCCCGGCTCGCGACCATCACCGGCGAGCCCGGTGCCGTGGACGACGCCGTCACCCTGCTCGCGCCGCCGGTCGGCTTCGAGCTGCTCGGCCCGGTGCCGTTCGGCGCCGAGGGTGAGTCCCGTGCCGTCCTGCGCGTGCCCCGCAGCCACGGTCTCGACCTCTCCCGCGCGCTCGGCGAGGTGCAGCGGGTCCGCTCGGCCCGCAAGCTCGACGCGGTCCGCATCCAGGTGGACCCGCCGACCCTGTAAGACTTGCGCGAAGTGATCTCACCCCACGGAGTTCTCCGCCTCCCCCGCTGCGCTCCTCCGGCGCACAACTCCGCGGGGACCCCGAAGAGATGATCCAGCCCATCCGCCTCTTCGGCGACCCGGTCCTGCGCCAGCGCGCGGTCGAGGTGGTCGACTTCGACAAGGAGCTGCGCAAGCTCGTCGAGGACCTCACCGACACGATGCTCGACGCGCCCGGAGCCGGGCTCGCGGCGCCACAGCTCGGGGTGGGACTGCGGGTGTTCACGTGGCACGTCGAGGACGAGGTCGGTCACCTGGTCAACCCGGTGCTCGACCTGTCCGCGGAGGAGCAGTTCGGACCGGAGGGTTGTCTCTCGATCCCGGGCCTCAGCTTCGACTGCCACCGCGCGCTGTCCGTCGTCGCGAAGGGGTTCGACATGCACGGCGAGCCGGTGACGATCGAGGGCTCCGAGCTGCTAGCCCGCGCCCTCCAGCACGAGACCGACCACCTCGACGGCGTGCTCTTCATCGACCGGCTCGACGTCGAGACCCGCAAGGCCGCCAAGAAGGCGATCCGCGAGGCCGAGTGGTTCGGGCTCGAGGCGCCCACGGTGCAGGGTCTCGCCGCACCCGACCGGGGGGCTCGGCCTTTGAAGAGGTGGTGTTCTGCCGGTACGCCGGAGTCGCGCTGCCGAGCCTGGAGGCGATCGCCGACTCGCAGGCACCGAGCTCGTGGGCGTGGTGACCAGGCCGGACGCGCCGGCCGGGCGCGGCCGGAAGCTCACGCCCAGCCCCGTGGCGCAGCGGCCGCCGAGCTCGGCGTACCCGTCCTCAAGCCCGACCACCCTCGCGACCCGGAGTTCCAGGCCGCGCTGCGCGACCTGCGGCCGGACTGCTGCCCGGTCGTCGCGTACGGCGCCCTGCTCCCGCAGAGTGCCCTGGACATCCCCGAGCACGGCTGGGTCAACCTGCACTTCTCGTGCCTGCCCGCGTGGCGCGGCGCTGCGCCGGTGCAGCACTCGGTCTGGGCGGGTGACGAGGTGACCGGGGCGACCACGTTCCGGATCGTCAAGGAGATGGACGCCGGGCCGACGTTCGGCGTGATGACCGAGCGGGTCCGCGACGACGACACCGCCGGCGACCTGCTGGCCCGGCTCGCGGAGGGCGGCGCGGGGCTGCTCGTGGCCACCCTCGACGGCATCGAGGACGGCAGCCTCGAGGCCCGGCCGCAACCGGCCGAGGGCACCAGCTACGCACCCAAGATCACCGTCGACGACGCGCACGTCGACTGGGCCGAGCCCGCCGTGGCCGTCGACCGCCGGATCCGGGCCTGCACGCCGGCGCCCGGCGCCTGGACGACGTACGCCGGCACCCGGGTCAAGCTGGGCCCGGTGACGCACACCGACGAGCAGCTGGAGCCGGGGCAGCTCCGGGTCGCGAAGGCCGACGTGCTGGTCGGAACCGCCACCACCGCGGTCCGGATCGGCGACGTGAAGGCGTTCGGCGCGCGGCAGATGCCCGCCGCCGACTGGGCGCGCGGCCTGCGGCTGCCGACCGGCGCCCGTTTCGGCTCCGCCGGGCCCGGCGGAGCCGTCGAGTAGCGTGGACGCCGTGACCGAGGCTCCCTCCAGGGTCGCGACGCCTGCCGACGTCGACGACATCTGCCTGGGCCTGCCCGAAGTCGAGCTGGGCACGTCATGGGGCGACAACCCGACCTACAAGGTGCGCGGCAAGGGCTTCCTCATGCACCGCCCGCCGGGCCGGACCGCGATCGACCCCGCGACCGGCGAGTGGTACGACGACCTGCTCGTCATCCACGTGCCGAGCGAGTCGGAGAAGCGGGCCCTGGTCGACGACGAGCGGCTGCCGTTCTTCACCATCGACCACTTCAAGGGCTACAACGCGGTGCTGGTGCAGCAGAGCCGACTCGGCGAGATCAGCCGCGACGAGCTGGCCGAGATCATCACCGACGCGTGGTTGACCAAGGCGCCCAAGTCCCTGGCAAAGGCGTTCCTCACCGATGGCTGAGCCCGCATCTCGGGCTCAGCAGGGGAGCACGCCACCTGCTGACGCGCCCACCTCGCGCAAGATCGTGCTCGATCCGGCGCGCGCCGCCGCCCTCGACGTGCTCAAGGCGGTCCGGATCGACCGCGCCTACACCAACCTGGTGCTCCCGGCCGTGATCAGGCACTACAAGCTCGATGGGCGCGACGCGGCGTTCGCCACCGAGCTGGCGTCGGGGACGATCCGGCGACGGGGCACGTACGACGCGATCCTGGCGGCCTGCATCGACCGGCCGCTGTCGAAGGTCGAGTCCAAGGTCCTCGACGCGCTGCGGGTCGGCACCCACCAGCTGGTGTCGATGCGGGTGCCCGACCACGCGGCGATCAGCACCACCGTCGACCTGGTCCGGGCCCGGGTGAACACCGGCGCCGGCAACTTCGTCAACGCGGTGCTCCGCTCGGTGAGCGAGCGCGACTTCGACGAGTGGATCGACAAGATCACCCCCGACGAGCGCTCGTCGCCGACGCGGTACGCCGCCCTCGCGTTCAGCCACCCGGAGTGGGTGGTCGACGAGCTCCGCGAAGCGGTCGGCCAGGACGAGCTGCACGCGCTGCTCGCCGCCGACAACGAGAATCCCCGGGTCACCCTGGTCGCGCGGCCGGGCCGCTCCACCCGTGACGAGCTGCCGGGGGAGCCGACCCCCTACTCGCCGTACGGCGTGGTGTCGGAGGGTGGCGACCCACGGTCGGTGCCGGCGGTCGCCGAGGGGCGCGCCGGCGTCCAGGACGAGGGGTCGCAGCTCGTCGCCCTGGCGCTGGCCGAGGCACCCCTCGAGGGCCGCGACGAGCTCTGGCTGGACCTGTGCGCCGGACCCGGGGGCAAGGCCGGGCTGCTGGCGGCGCTGGCCTCCGAACGGGGCGCGAAGCTGGTCGCCAGTGAGCGACTGCCGGTGCGCGCCGGGCTGGTACGCCGCACGCTCGCCACCGACGGCGGCTTCGTCCCGGGTGTGGTCGGCGTGGTCGCTGCCGATGGGACGCTGGCGCCGTACCGCGCCGGCATCTTCGACCGGGTGCTCGTCGACGCCCCCTGCACCGGGCTGGGCGCGCTCCGCCGCCGCCCCGAGGCGCGGTGGCGGCGCAAGCCCGACGACCTGTTCGCGCTGGTGATGCTGCAGCGCCAGCTGGTCCGCGCTGCCCTCGACCTGGTCCGGCCCGGCGGCGTGGTCCTCTACGCGACCTGCTCACCGGTGGTCTCGGAGACCTCGAACGTCGTCACCTCGGTGCAGGGCGCCCGCATCGACACCGAGCTCGCGGACCTCGGGCCGCAGTTCACCGGCGTGCCTCGCTCGGAGGGGCCGGTCCCCGGCACCATCCAGCTCTGGCCACACCGGCACGGCACCGACGCGATGTTCATGGCGCTGTTCCGCCGCATCTAGTGTTCGCCGCTAGTCCAGGACGTGCCGCAGTAGCGACCGGGCGCCTCGAGGTAGGCCTTCCAGTGCCGGACGAGCTCCAGCTCCTCCCAGGTCGTCCGCCGGTAGCCCCAGTCGCCGACCTCGAGGATGGTCGCGCCCGGCATCGCCGCGAGCACGGGGGAGTGCGTGGCGCACAGCACCTGGCCACCGTCGCGCGCGACGTCGTGCAGGACCCCGATCAACCCGAGTGTCGAGCTGAAGGACAGGGCTGCCTCCGGCTCGTCGAGGCAGTAGAAGCCCGGCGAGTCGAACCGGGTGCGGAGCACCTCGAGGAACGACTCACCGTGGCTCATCTCGTGGAACGCGGGATTGTTCCTGTCGGCCGGGATTCTCCTCGAGGTAGGTGTAGAAGCCGTGCATCGTCTCGGCGCGCAGGAAGAATCCCCAGCGCCCCGCGCCGAGGCCGCGCCGAATGGTCAGCGACTGCGCGAGTGGTGACTCCGTCGGCCGGGTGCCGTGCTGGCTGCCGGTGGAACCGCCCTCCGCGCCGAGGCCGTAGGCCATGGCGACCGCCTCGACGATCGTGGACTTGCCCGAGCCGTTCTCGCCGACCAGGAAGGTGACGCCCTTGTCCAGGGTCAGCCCCTCCCGGAGGAGCTGCTCGACGGCGGGGATCGTGCGCGGCCACTGGCCCGGAGGAAGCCCCGCCCCTTCGCCCCGGGCCACGCGTACGACGGGTGGCTGGTCGAAGTCCACGCGGTCACGCTACGGGCTGCTGTCGCGGCGTACGGCTAGCGTTCCTTCATGGCCTCGTCGAAGTCGCCCTCGGTGGAGATCGAGGTCGACAACCGGGTGGTGCGGGTCAGCAACCCCGACCGGGTCTACTTCCCTCCCACCGACTCGAGCCCGAGCGGGGCGACCAAGCTCGACCTGGTCGAGTACTACCTGGCCGTCGGCCCGGGCATCGTCAACGCGCTGCGGGAGCGGCCGTGCATGCTGCACCGGTTCCCGAAGGGGCTGGCCGACAAGAAGGTGCACCAGAAGCGGCTGCCGGCCGGCGCGCCCGACTGGGTCGAGACCGTGCAGCTGTACTTCCCGCGCTGGGGCCGGACGGCCGACGAGCTGTGCGTGACCGAGCTCGGGTCGGTGATCTGGGCGGTGCAGATGTCGACGGTCGAGTTCCACCCGTGGAACAGCCGGCGGGCCGACACCGAGATGCCCGACGAGTGGCGGATCGACCTCGACCCGGGCGACGAGTGCGACTACGCCACCGTGCAGCGCGTCGCCCACGTGGTCCACGAGGTCCTCGACGACCTCGGCGCGGTCGGCTTCCCGAAGACCTCCGGCGGCAAGGGGATGCACGTCTACGTGCGGATCCACCCCGAGCACGGCTTCAAGGACGTCCGCCGCGGTGCCCTGGCCTTCGCGCGCGAGATCGAGCGGCGTACGCCGGACGACGTCACGACCGCCTGGTGGCGCAAGGACCGCGACCCCCGCAAGCTCTTCGTGGACTACAACCAGAACGCCCGCGACCACACCATCGCCGCGGCGTACTCCGTGCGCGGCGTGCCCGACGCCCGGGTCTCGACCCCCATCGACTGGGCCGAGGTCGACGACGCGGACCCCCGCGACTTCACGATCTTCACCGTGCCCGACCGGTTCGCCGCGAAGGGCGACCTCCACGAGGCCATCGACGAGCACGTCTTCGACATCCGCCCGCTCCTCGAGTGGGCCGAGCGCGACGAGGCCGAGGGCAAGGAGACACCCGAGGAGCCCGAGACCGACTGACCGCCCAGTCGGGTCGAATCGTGCGCTCGAGTTGGTGAGTAGGGTCGGCCCATGGCTGTCGTCGACCTCGCCGAGAAGCTCTCGTTGTTCTCCGCGCACTGGTCGCCCAAGGTGATCGCGCGGTTGAACGACTACGAGATCAAGCTGGTCAAGCTCAAGGGCGAGTTCGTCTGGCACTCGCACGATGACACCGACGAGCTATTCCTGGTCATCGACGGCAGCATGACCATCCAGCTTCGCGACGGGGACGTGACCCTCGGGCCCGGCCAGCTGTACGTCGTCCCTCGCGGCGTGGAGCACTGCCCGATCGCTGAGGGAGACGTCAGCGTGATGCTGATCGAGCCGGAGGGCGTCGTCAACACCGGTGGCGTCGTCGGCGAGCGCACCGCCAGCTTCGACGACAGCCTGCTCGACTCCTAGCGAGCCAGGGGCGAAGTCAGCCCTCGACCGTGGCCTTGAGGCCGTCGAGCATGCCCTGCCAGTTCGCGCTGAACTGCTCGGCCTGCTCCTCGCTGTCGTTGCCGTCCTGGGTGAGCTCGAGGTGGGTGCCGTCGCCATCGGCGGTGAGCGTGTAGACGAGGGTGTGGTAGTTCTCCGGCTCGTCGGGCTGGCCCATCATCGGGCTGTAGTGGGTGACGGACAGGACCCGCGGCTCGTCGTACGTCAGCACCTCGCCCTTGTCCTGGTAGGCGCGGCCGTCGTACTCCCCGTCCCAGGTGATCGGGCTGCCGATCTCCCAGGTCGTGGTGACCTTCGAACCCTGCATGTACGTCGCGATCTGCTCCGGTTCGGTCAGCGCGGCCCACACCCGCTCGGGCGTGGCGGCGACATCGGTCTGGGCGGTGGCTACGTACCCGGCCATGAGTGTCAGCTCCTCGAATTGTATGACTTACTCATACAATAACCAGATGGCCGCCTCCGTACACCCCCGGCTGGAGAACCTGCTGGCCTCCCTGTCGCTCAACCTCGCCGAGGAGAGCCAGACGGCGCTCGAGCGGGCCGCCGGCCTGAGCGGGAGCGCCACCGCCGCGCTGCTCGCGCTCGAGGAGTTCCTCGGCGACGCCCACGTCGGCCGGCTGGCCGACGTCCTCGGGCTGACCCACTCCGGTGCCGTGCGGCTGGTCACCCAGCTCGAGACCGAGGGGCTGGCGGTACGGCGTACCGGGGACGGACCGCCGCCGCGTGCAGGTCCGCCTGACCGCGATGGGCCGCCGCCGGGCGGCCGCTGCCCGCACCGCCCGGGACGCCGTGATCAGCGAGACCACCAGCGGCCTGGACGGCGCGGAGGCCGACGCTCTCGAAGACCTGCTCGCGAAGCTGGTCGCGGCCCGGGTGGCCGGCCGGATCGACAGGCGCCGCCAGGGCGAGGGGGGCGCGTGGTGGTGCCGCACCTGCGACTTCGCGGCCTGCGGCCGACCCGAGGGCCGCTGCCCGGCACAGGTCACCGCGGCAGCCCTGTTGTCTGAATAGGGTGGCCCCGTGGGCATCCAGATCACGCCGAGCATCCTCAGCGCGGACTTCGCACGGCTGGGGGAGGAGGTGGCGCGGATCGGGAGCGCCGACTGGATCCACGTCGACGTGATGGACAACCACTTCGTGCCGAACCTGACCTTCGGGCCGACGATGGTCGAGGCGCTGACCCACCACACCGGCGTACCGCTCGACGCGCACCTGATGATCGACGATCCCGACGGCAACGCGCTCGAGTACGTCGAGGCCGGCTGCGGCTCGGTCACCTTCCACGTCGAGGCGGCGAAGGCGCCGGTCCGGCTGGCCCGGGAGATCCGCGCCAAGGGCGCGAGAGCGGCGATGGCGCTCAAGCCGGCCACGCCGATCGAGCCCTACGAGGAGCTGCTGGCCGAGCTCGACATGGTGCTGGTGATGACCGTGGAGCCCGGGTTCGGCGGGCAGAAGTTCCTCGACCTGTGCCTGCCCAAGATCCGCACCGCCCGCCAGCTGATCGAGAAGCACGGGGGAGAGACCTGGCTCCAGGTCGACGGCGGCGTCTCGCTCGAGACGATCGAGCGCTGCGCGGAGGCCGGCGCCGACGTCTTCGTGGCCGGGTCAGCGGTCTACTCCGCCGACGACCCCGACCGGATGGTCGCCGAGCTGCGGGCGAAGGCGGAGGCGGCCGCGCGGACTGATCCACCGTCGACGCCTGTAGGCCCCCGTTCTGCGTCGAGATGTGGGAACTGGCTGTCTGGTCCCCGCCACGACAGCCATTTCCCACATCTCGACGCGAACCGGGGTCGGCACCCATGTGGGCGGGATCACGGAGGCCACCTGCCGGGTCCTGTGGCAAACTCGTCTCAACGAGTTGAGAAAGCTCGCGTGCTCTGGGGTCGGTGAAATTCCGAACCGGCGGTAACTGTTCGAAGCCCCTTCGCTTCGCTCAGAAGTCCGCGACCCGGTCACAGCCAGTGACCGGTTGACCAGGTGGAACTCCTGGACCGACGGTCAAAAGTCCGGATGGGAAGCGCACGCAGGCGTTCCGGCCGGCTCCAGTCACGGAGTCGAGCCTCGTACGCCGTCAGCCCCGGAGTCCGTGAGCGCGGACACGAGGGGCATCGACATGGGCTTCACCGCCGCCGAGCAGGCCGCGATGGCGCGCGCCCTCGCGCTGGCGGTCACGCCCGGCGTACCGCTCGGCCCCAACCCGCGGGTCGGCTGCGTGCTGCTCGACGACGCCGGCGCCACGGTCGCGGAGGGGTACCACCGCGGGGCCGGAAGCCTGCACGCGGAGGCCGACGCGCTGGTGCACGCGGGGGAGCGGGCCCGCGGTACGACGGCCGTGGTCACCCTCGAGCCGTGCGCCCACACCGGCCGCACCGGGCCGTGCGCGATCGCCCTCCGCGACGCCGGCGTACGCCGCGTGGTGTTCGCCCAGGCCGACCCCAACCCGGTGGCCGCCGGGGGAGCGGCGCTGCTCCGCGAGGGTGGCGTCGACGTCGAGCAGGGGCTGATGGTCGACGAGGCCCGGGCCGTCAACCGGGTGTGGACCTTCGCGGTCGAGCACGGCCGGCCGTTCGTGACCTGGAAGTTCGCCACCACCCTCGACGGCCGCAGCGCCGCGGCCGACGGCACCAGCCGCTGGGTCTCCGGCCGCGCCGCCCGGCTCGACACGCACCGGCTCCGCGCGCTCTGCGACGTGATGCTGGTCGGGACGCAACACCGTCGACGTCGACGACCCCCAGCTCACGGTCCGCGACGAGGACGACCAGCCCCTGCCCCGCGAGCGCCAGCCGCTGCGCGTCGTCATGGGCGAGCGCGACCTGGCTGCGACCAAGAGAGTCTTCGACGACCAGGCGGAGACGCTGCACCTGCGCACCCGCGACCCCGAGACCGCGCTGAAGACGCTCTTCGCGCGGGACCGCCAGCACGTCTTCCTCGAGGGCGGACCGACCCTGGCGGCGGCGTTCCTGCGGGCCGGGCTGGTCGACGAGATCGTCACCTATGTCGCCCCGATGCTGCTCGGCGCCGGCCGCTCGGCCGTGGCCGACCTCGGAATCACCACGATCGCCGACGCGTTCCGTCCCGTGGTCACCGACGTGACCGTGCTGGACGGCCTCGACGGCGAACAGCCGAATGTCCGTCTGACCATGCAACCAGGAGAGAGCTGATGTTCACCGGGATCGTCGAGGAGCTCGGCACCGTCGCCGGGGTCGAGGACCAGGGTGATGCAATGCGCATCACCATCCACGCCGAGCACGTGCTCGGCGCGACGCCGCGGCCTGGGCGACTCGATCGCCGTCAACGGCTGCTGCCTGACCGTCGCCGAGCGCGACGGCGACACCTGGACCGCCGACGTCATGCAGGAGACGCTCGACAAGACCAGCCTCGCCGGCGTCCAGCCGGGCGACAAGGTCAACCTCGAGCGCGCGGTCACCCCGACCACCCGGCTCGGCGGCCACATCGTGCAGGGTCACGTCGACGGCGTCGGCACCATCGCCTCCCGCACGCCCAGCGAGCACTGGGAGGCCGTCGACGTCTCGATGCCGTCCGAGCTGGCCCGCTACCTGGTCGACAAGGGTTCGGTCACCGTGGACGGCGTCAGCCTCACGGTCGTCGAGGCCCGCGCCGACGGGTTCACCGTCAGCCTGATCCCCGAGACCCTCGCCCGCACCACGCTGGGAGGCCGGCGGCCGGGCGACCGCGTCAACCTCGAGGTCGACATCCTCGCCAAGCACGTCGAGAAGCTGCTCGCCGCGCAGGCGACGGACGGGAAGGACGACTCATGACCGAGCCGCAACACGTGGGGGTCCGGATGGACTCCGTCGAGCGCGCCGTCGCCGACATCGCCGCCGGCAAGGCGGTCATCGTCGTCGACGACGAGAGCCGCGAGAACGAGGGCGACCTGATCTTCGCCGCCAGCAAGGCGACGCCCGAGCTGATGGCGTTCACGATCCGGCACAGCAGCGGGGTGATCTGCGCGCCGATGCCGGGCACGATGCTCGACCGGCTCGAGATCCCGCTGATGACGCCGCACAACAAGGACCGGATGCGGACGGCGTACACGATCTCGGTCGACTCGCGCGACGGCGTCACGACCGGCATCTCGGCCGCCGACCGCGCCCACACCGTGCGGGTGCTGGCCGACTCGGCCACCGAGCCGTGGGAGATCACCCGTCCGGGACACGTCTTCCCGCTGCGCTACCGCGACGGCGGCGTCCTGGCCCGCCGCGGGCACACCGAGGCCGCGGTCGACCTGGCGCGGCTCGCGGGGCTCACCCCGGCCGGCGTGCTGGTCGAGCTGGTGAACGACGACGGGTCGATGAAGCGGGCGCCCGAGCTGCGGGAGTTCGCCGACGAGCACGGGCTCGCGATGATCTCGATCGAGGACCTGGTGCGCTGGCGGCGCCGCAACGAGGTGCTGGTCGACCGGGTCGCCGAGACCCGGCTGCCGACCAGCCACGGCGACTTCACGGCGTACGGCTACCAGATCTCCGTGGACGAGTCCGAGCACGTCGCGCTGGTGTACGGCGACATCAGCGGTCCCGAGCCGGTGCTCACCCGGGTGCACTCCGAGTGCCTGACCGGCGACGTCTTCAACAGCGACCGGTGCGACTGCGGACCGCAGCTCAACGAGGCGATGGACACCATCGTCACCGAGGGCCGCGGCGTCGTCATCTACCTGCGCGGCCACGAGGGCCGGGGGATCGGCCTGGTCGCGAAGCTGCAGGCCTACCAGCTCCAGGACGGCGGCCGCGACACCGTGGACGCCAACCTCGACCTCGGCCTGCCCGCAGACGCCCGCCACTACGGCGCCGCGACCCAGATCCTCAAGGACCTCGGGGTCAGCACCGTCCGGCTCATGACCAACAACCCCGACAAGGTCACCAACCTGCAGGAGTACGGCATCACCGTCGCCGAGCGCGTCCCGCTCACCCCGCACCCCAACGACCACAACCTCGCCTACCTGCTCACCAAGCGGGACCGGATGGGTCACGTGCTGCCCGACCTCGAGGCCCTGGACCCCGCGGAGGCCCACCAGTGAGCGGTGACGGTGCAGCGACGGTCGAGCCGTTCGACGCGAGCGGTCTTCGGGTCGCTGTCGTGGCGGCCAGCTGGCACACCCAGGTGACGGACGGCCTGCTCGCCGGCGCCGCCCGCGCCTGTGCCGACCACCAGGTCGAGGCCACGGTGGTCCGCGTCCCGGGCACCTTCGAGCTCCCGGTCGTCGCGTCCGCGCTCGCGCAGCAGGGGTACGACGCCGTCGTGGCGCTGGGTGTGGTCATCCGCGGCGGCACGCCGCACTTCGACTACGTCTGCTCGGCCGCCACCGACGGCCTGACCCGGGTGGCCCTCGACCACACGGTCGCGGTCGGGTTCGGAGTCCTCACCTGCGACACCGAGCAGCAGGCGCTCGACCGGGCGGGGCTCGAGGGCTCCAAGGAGGACAAGGGCCACGAGGCGACCTCGGCCGCGCTGGCCACCGCCCGAACGATCCGCGAGGTCGCCGCCTCCACGCAGTGACGCGTGCGACTCCGCGACAGCGCGGGACTCACTCGGGCGTGGTGGTGCGCGCGTGAGACGCGAGCCCGTCGACGACCTCGGCGACCTGTTCCAGGCCGCCGGCGCGCGCCAGGCTCTCGGCGATGCGCTCAGCCTTGGCCCGGTACGTCGGGTCGTCGAGCACGGAGCGCACCGCGGCGCCGACGGCCTCCGGAGTCGGCGTCTCGCTCTTGAGTCGGCGACCGACGCCGGACCACGCGACCCGCGCGCCGACCTCGGGCTTGTCCTCCTGGCCGCCGCTCGTGACCACCGGGACGCCGTAGCGCAGTGCGTACTGCACCCCGCCGTAGCCGCCGTTGGTGACGTAGACGTCGGTCCTGGGTAGCAGCTCGTCGTAGGGCAGGTAGGTGGCGGCGCGCGCGTTCGCGGGCAGCGGCGGAAGCGTGTCGAGGGGGCGCCCGCCGGTGGACACGACCACGAGCACGTCGTCCTCGGCGAGCGCCTCGAGCGTCGGGGCGATGATCTGCCGGTAGTCGCGGTTCGCGATCGTGCCCTGGGTGACGTGGACGACCGGCGTCGAGCCGTCGAGGTCGTCCCACCAGGGCGGCCGCGGTGCTTCGGAGCCGGTGGCCGAGACCGGACCGGCGAAGTGCAGGGTCGCCGGGGCGTCGGAGCGGGGGTACTCGAACTCGGGGACCGTGAACTGCACGATCGCCTCGGCATGGCGGGGCCAGTCGAGGACCGGGAACGGCAGCGGCCGACCGTGCAGCTCGCGGTTGACCTCGCGGGCCAGCCGCTCGGCCCGCGGGAAGACCGTGCGCGCCGCGAGCGCGCTCAGCAGCGCGTTGCGGAGCCGGCCGAGGGGACCGCGCATGGGCTGAAGGCCCATGCCGTACGGCGCGGTGTCGCGGCTGGCGATCATGAGCGGGATGACCCCGCAGACGACCAGGGGCGGGCGCTCGCCGAGGGGGTGGCCGAGCAGGAAGGCACCGCCCGAGAAGGCGGGATCGGTCAGCAGTGCCTCGGCAGGCTCGTCGCGGTGCGCGGCCATGATCGCGTCGTGCTGGGCCCGACCGGGTCGGACGAAGACGTGCTCGATGTCGAAGGCGATCGCCTTCGCGCCCTTGAGTCCCTCGCGCTCCGGGAAGACGAGGTCCTCCCGGTCGTCGAAGTCGGCCTCGGGCGGCAGGGGGATGTGCTCGGCGCCGGTGGCCGTCACGGCAGCGGCGAACCGGGCACCGGTGACGAAGCGGACCCGGTCACCGCGCTCGGCGAAGTGCCGCGCAACCGCCAGGAGCGGGACCACGTGCCCGTGGATGGGGACCGTTGCGATGATGATTGACGCCATGTGCCACCTCGATGAAAGCCCCGTGAACCTGTTGGGTGCCACGCCGTACTATTCACTGCTATGACATAGTAGTCAATATGGTTGAGGCGCAAGACCGGAGTCGCCCCTACCGCTCCGCCCTCCGGCAGCGGCAGGCGGCCGAGACCCGCCTGCGCGTCGTCGAGGCGGCGGTGACCCTGTTCGGCCGACAGGGCTACCGGGCCACGACGTTCTCCCAGCTCGCCCGGGAGGCGGGGGTGTCGGTCAAGACGGTGCAGGAGCACGGCCCCAAGTCCGCGTTGCTGCAGGCCGCTGTGGAGCTCGCGTCCTTCGGCGTCGAGGGCGAGACCGACTTCTTCGCCACCGATGTCGGCCAGGCCATGCTCCAGGTGCGCGACGCGGACGAGCTCGCGGCCCTCGTCGGTGAGGCGATGCTCGCCATCAACACGCCCTCGGCGGGTCTCTGGACGACCGTTGTCGGCGCCGCTCACGGCGACGAGGAGCTGAGCGGCTACCACGCACAGATGCTCGGCCTGATCCGCGCCCAGGTCGCACACGTCCTCCGCCACGTCAGCGACCGCGGCTGGCTGCGCCTCGACGTGCCGTTCGACGACCTCGTCGAGGCGTTCTGCATCATCATCTGCGTCGAGACCTACACGCGCTTCGTCCTGCTGGATCGGCAAGTCGGACGACGACTACAAGGCGTTCGTGACGCGCATGGTGCGGGAGACGGTTCTCGCCTGAGGCGGCCGGTCAGCGGCCGGCGCGCCACTCGTCGGCGAGCAGTGCGTACATCATCCCGTCGAGCCACTCGCCGTTGCGGTGCAGCGAGTCCTGCTTGGTGTGCTGCTCGCGGCGCATGCCGAGCCGCTCCATCAGCCGCCACGACGGCACGTTGTCGGCGAAGCACTGCGCGATCACCCGGCGTACGCCGATCTCCTCGAAGCAGATCCGCAGCTCCTCGCGGACCGCCTCGGTGGCGTAGCCCTTCCCGACGTACGCCGGGTCGAGGAGGTAGCCGATCTCGACCACCGTGCCCGCGGCCTGCTCGCGGACCTCCGCCTGGGACCACGGGTCCTGGACGTGGAGGTAGAGGTCGCCGATCACGACGCCGTCCTTCTCGACGATCAGCGTGCTCGCGAGCCGCTCCCCGAAGCCCTCCTCCCAGGCCGCCGGGTCCTGGGGGAGGTTGGTCAGCCACTGGGCGACCTCCGGCTGGCTGCGGATGGCGTACGTCGGCAGCGCGTCCCGCTGCTCGGCGGGGCGGAGCGAGAGCCGCTCGGTGGTCTTGGGCCAGGTCAGGTCGGCGATGTTGCGGGGCACCTGGCCATCCTGTCGCGACTGCGCGCGGACACGCGACCGGTTAGTAGGACGAAGCCAACTAGGCTGGCTCGTCGTGAAGACGTTCGAGGAGCTCTGGGCCGAGCTGTCCGAGAAGGCACAGACCCGGCCCGACGGCTCCGGCACGGTGGCGCAGCTCGACGCCGGCGTCCATGCGATCGGCAAGAAGCTGGTCGAGGAGGCCGCGGAGTCCTGGATGGCCGCCGAGCACGAGGGCAAGGACCGCGCCGCCGAGGAGATCAGCCAGCTGCTCTACCACGCCCAGGTGCTGATGCTGGCCACGGGCATCGACCTCGACGACGTCTACGCCCACCTCTAGGAGAGCGCCATGTCCCTCCTCCGCATCGCCGTCCCCAACAAGGGATCGCTCGCCCAGTCCGCGTCCGACATCCTGCGTGAGTCGGGCTACCGGCAGCGCGACGACGCCAAGCAGCTCACGCTCACCGACGAGGAGAACGGCGTCGAGTTCTTCTACCTGCGCCCGCGCGACATCGCGCTGTACGTCGGCGAGGGCACCCTCGACGTGGGGGTCACCGGCCGCGACCTGCTCCGCGACTCCGGCGCGAAGGCCGACGAGGTGCTGCCGCTGGGCTTCGGCCGGAGCCGGTTCCGGTTCGCCGGCCCCGCGGGGCGCTACACCGACCTCGCCGAGCTGGCGGGCACCCGGATCGCGACGTCGTACGTCGGCGTGGTGAGCGCGTTCCTCGAGGAGCGCGGCATCGAGGCCGAGGTGGTCCGCCTCGACGGCGCGGTCGAGACCTCGATCCAGCTCGGCGTCGCGGACGTCGTCGCCGACGTCGTCGAGACCGGCAGCACGCTCCGGGCGGCCGGGCTCGAGGTGTTCGGCGAGACCCTCCTCGAGTCGGAGGCGGTCCTGATCACCCGCGCCGGCGACGTACCGCCCGGTTTCGAGATCTTCCGGCGCCGGGTCGAGGGCGTCCTCGTGGCCCGGACCTACGTGATGATGGACTACGACATCGAACAGGCGAACGTCTCCGCGGCGGTCGAGCTCACCCCCGGCATCGAGGGCCCGACGATCGCACCCCTCCATCGCGAGGGCTGGGTCGCGGTGCGGGCGATGGTGCCCCGCGACGGCGCCCAGCGGCTGATGGACGAGCTCTACGAGCTCGGTGCGCGGGGGATCCTGCTCACGGACATCCATGCCTGCCGACTCTGACCCCGGGACCCGCCTCCCCGCCCTGCCGCGTACCTGGCGGCCGCTCGGCCCCCGGGTCGTCGGCTTTGCGGTGACGTTCGCGCTGGTCGCGGTGGTCGTCGTCGGGTGGTTCACCTTCGACGACGAGACCCGGGCCAGGTTCACCTGGTTCCAGCGCGGCACCCTGGTCTTCTTCGGCCTGATCTACCTGACCCTGATGCTGGCGCTCACCCGGTCCCGCGCGGTGGCCTACGCCGACCGGCTCGTGGTGGTCAACGGCTACCGCCGCCACGAGTACGAGTGGCCCCAGATCGTCGCCGCGCGACTGCCACCCGGGGCGCCGTGGGTGACCCTCGACCTCGCCGACGGCGAGACCGCCTCGGTGCTCGCTATCCAGGGCTCCGACGGCAACCGTGCCCGCATCGCCCTCCGCGAGCTCAAGTCACTCGTCGCCGCCGCCTCCGCCTCCCCCTGACTCCCGCAGCCTCCGCGCGCTCAATCAAGGGTGTGGATGCCCCAGGTGGCGGAGAACTCCTGGCCGGGGGCGAGCATGAGGAGGTCCTCGCCGGAGCGGAAGGCGTCGGCCTGGGCGGTCATCGGCTCGACCGCGACCGCACGTCGGTGGGCGTCGGTCGCGTCGTCGGCCGTGTAGACCATCAGCCACGGGTGCGCCGCGTCCACCCACAGGGCGACCGCGTGCCCCGACGTCGGGTCGCGGAGCTCGACGGTCGCTCGGCCGGCCGGGTCCCGCACCAGGTCGGTGAACGCGTGGTCGAGCACGGTCTGGCGCACCGGCCGGGCCACCCGGAAGTCGAACGCCGTCCCGTCCACCGGCTCCCGGCCGGTGGGTAGCTTCCGGTCCGGGTCGGAGAGCGAGCGGGTCGCGGCCGGCAGGGTCAGCTCCCAGCCGTCGCAGGGGCCGGGGCCGACGGTGAGGTACGGGTGCGCGCCCTGGGCGTACGGCGCGGGGTCGGCCGCCAGGTTCGTCGCGCTCTGCATCACGGTCAGCCCGTCCGCGCTCAGGTCGTAGACGACCTGCAGGTCCAGGGTCCACGGGTAGCCGCTCTGCGCCATCAGCCGGTAGCTCAGGGCCACCGACCGGCCGGTGTGCTCCTCGAGGCTCCACGCGACCCAGCGCACCAGCCCGTGCGAGGCGTTGTGCCGGCCCGGCTCGGTCAGCGGCAGCTGCAGCTGCCGGTCGCCGACGGCGTACTGCCCGTCCCGGATCCGGTTCGGCCACGGCACCAGCAGCTGCCCGCGGCCGCCGGACGCCATGCCGCTCTCGTCGTACCCGTCGACCAGCGGCCGGCCGTCGTGCTCGAGCAGCCGCAGCCCGGCGCCGCACTCGGTGACCACCGCCCGGTAGCCGCTGCCGGAGATCTCGTACTGCTCGCCGCTGGGTGCCACCACGCGGGTCACCGTAGCGGGACATCGCGCGAAGAAATCCTCTCCCATCAGCGACGACTGGATCCGGGCCACCTCCTCCGAAGACAACGTGGTGGTCCGCGCGGCCCGCTAGGAGCATGATCCGAGGGCATGGGAGAGGACTACGTGCTCGGCCATCGCGCCGAGGAGCTGGCGCGGCTGGACGGGCAGGCGAAGATGCTGGAGCCGGCCACCCGGCTCGCGCTCCAGCTGGCCGGGATCGGTCCCGGCATGCGGGTGGTCGATCTCGGCACCGGCACCGGGGAGGTCGCGCTGCTGGTCGCGGAGGCTGGTCGGCGCCGAAGGGTCGGTGCTGGCCGTCGACCGCGCACCCGACGGGCTGGCGTACGCCGCCACCAAGTTCGCCGACCGCGGCGTGACGAACATCGAGCTGGTCGAGGCGGACGTGGCGTCGTACACCCCGGACCAGCCGGTGGACGCCGTGCTCGGCCGGCTGGTGCTGTCCTACCTGCCCGACCCCGTCGGCACCATCCGGCGGCTGCTCGGAGCGCTCAACCCGGGTGGCGTCTACCTGGCGCTCGAGTACGACACCGAGGCCGTGCGCTCGACACCGGAGACCCCGCTGGTCACCAGGCTGGCCGCGCTGATGAACGCCGCCTTCGCCGCGGTCGGGCACGCCGCAGACGCTCGGCCCGCGCCTGGCCGGGATGCTGCGCGAGGCCGGCGCCGCGGACGCGCAGGGCCTCGGGCTGCAGGCGTACCTCGCACCGGACGACCCGCTCGGCCCGGCGATGCTGGCCGGCGTCATCAGCAGCCTGGCCCCGGCGATCACCGGCCACGGGCTCGCCGACCCGGCGGAGCTCGACCTCGCAACCCTGCGGGACCGGATCGCGGCAGAGGCGAAGGCGGCCGGGTCGGCGATGGTGGTGCCCACCCTGGTCGCCGCCTGGGGCCACCCGGGCTGAGCCGCTCAGCGCACCACGCGGCGGCCGCCTGCCGGTGCCGTCGACCAGCACGTCGGCGCGCTCGCGGGTGCGGTCCTGCTCGAAGACGGCTCGCTCGTCCTCCATGAAGACGAGCCAGGGCTCCCGCATCGCCTCGCCGTCGCGCTCGAGGCCGCGGGCCAGCCGGAGGTCGCTCGTCGACCTCGACCCACACCAGGACGGTGATGTACGGACGCGATGGCCACCGCCCCGCTGCCGACCCCCTCGACGACCAGCCAGGGTGCCGCAGGGACCGGCACGACCCGGTCGTAGCGGTGCTGCTGCCAGTCGAACTGCTCGTAGCTGCCGGGCCGGCCCGCGGACAGGGGCTCGACCATCGCGGCGAGCTGGCGACCGACGTCGTCCAGCCCGCGCCAGCCCCCCATCAGGTCGTCAGCGTGGATCAGCTGGCCGCCCGTGCGCTCGGCCAGCGCCGCGCCGAGCGTGGTCTTGCCGGACCCGGCCGGCCCGTCGACGCAGACCAGCCGGCCCGTGCCCAGGGTGGGCGGCCGGGACGTGGCCAGCTCGTGGACCAGCTCGGCTGTGTCAGAAGGCGAGCCCATGGCCACGGTAGGTCCGGACCTCCTCGGTGAACCGGGAGCCGGTCAGCAGCTGGACCGTGTTGGCGTGCTCGAACGGCTCGCCCGACTTCGCGTGCCGGAACCACACGAGGTCGCCGACCGCCAGCAGCGCGGCCGGGTGACCGGTGAGCGGGGTCTGCACCTCGCCGGCGCCCTCGAGCCCGGTCAGGTGCAGCCCGGCCGGCGCCCATGGCGTCGGCAGCGCGGTCCTTGCCGGCCGGCCCGGACGCGATCAGGCCACCCCCGTGGACCGTGGCGATCTCGGGCGACGGACGACGGGTGACGGGCAGCCCGAAGTACGCCGCGGGCCGCGGGTCGAAGGACTGGTAGTGGTCGAACAGGGTCGGTGCCAGCAGGCCGGAGCCCGCGGCCACCTCGGTGACCACGCGGTCGGCGACGGTGGCCTCGACCGAGCCGGTGCCGCCGGCGTTCCAGAACTCGAGCTCGACCCCGTCGGCGCGCAGTGCGTCGGCCACCTCGCGGCGGCGTACCTCCAGCTGGGTCATCGACATCGACTTGATCCGGCGTACGACGGCGGAGCGGGCGCGCTGCGAGGGCACCTCGTCCTGGACGCCCGCGACCTGGCCCTCGTAGGTCATCGCGCCGACCAGCCGGAACCCCCGCCGGGACCCGATCTCCTTGGCCAGGAGGACCACGTCGTCGGGGTCGTAGAGCGGAGAGCGCTTGGGCCCGACGTGCTGGCGACCCATCCGCAGCCCGGCGTCGACGTCGATCGCGATCCGGACGGGCACCGCCTGGGAGGCGCGCACGGAGTCGACCACGTCGAGCTGCGCCACGTCGTCGACCATCAGCGTGATGTGCGCGGCCGCGGCCGGCGAGGCGACGAGCCGGGTGAGCGCGCCGCGGTCGACGGTCGGGTAGGCGACCACGATGTCGTCGCAGACGCCCTGCTCCTCGAGCCACAGTGCCTCGGCGAGGGTGTAGCCGAGCACACCGTGGAAGCCGTCGCGGGCGAGCACCCGGCTCAGCAGCGCCGGGACCCGGACCGACTTGGAGGCGACCCGGATCGGCGTACCGCCCGCCCGGCGGACCAGGTCGTCGGCGTTGGCGTCGAACGCGTCGAGGTCGACCACCATCAGCGGGGTCGAGAGCGGCTCCGGGTGCGCGGCGACCGCGTCGTTCAGCCGGGCCCAGAGCCGGTTCCGCTCGACGCTGAGCGTCGGGGGGCTCACGTGATGCCGCGCTTGCGCAGCAGAGCCTCGATCTCGGCCATCTCGGGGTCGACGTCGGAGAGCACCGGCTCCTTCTTGGTGCCCTTGCCCTTCCCCAGCTCCTTGCGGGCGGGCTTCTCGCCGGAGTCGCCGGACGCACCGGACTCCTTGGCGCCCGCGCCGCGGTCGGCGAGGACGCCGGCCACCACGAAGCAGACCACCGAGATGCCGGCGAGGATGACCCCGAGCCAGGTCGACGGACTGAACGCGAAGTCCACGACCCAGTCGCCGACGGCGTTGCCGATGCGGCTCACCGTCTCCAGCGTGTCGGTGAGCAGGAGCGCGACCGGGATCAGCGTGAACCCGACCCCGCGCAGCCCGGCCACGAAGCCGCGGCTCCGGAAGGCGAACCAGGTGTAGAGCCCGCCCAGGAGCGTGAGGGTGAGCGTCAGGGCTCCCCAGGTCACGTCGTCCACGGGTCCAGCCTAGAGACCTCGCGGAAGAGGCCGAAGGGGTCAGGCCGACGCCGCCACCCGCTGCGGCGTCCGCGCCGTGCCGCCGTCGAGCAGGCCGCGGTCGCGGAGGCGGGGCATGACGCCCTCGCCGAACCACCAGGCCTCCTCGACGTGGGGGTAGCCGGACAGGATGAACTCGTCGATGCCGAGGGCGTGGTACTCCGCCAGCTTGTCGGCCACCTCGTCGTGGCTCCCGACCAGCGCGGTGCCGGCACCGCCGCGGACCAGGCCGACGCCGGACCAGAGCCCAGGGGAGACCTCGAGGTCGCGGGCATCCTTGTACGTCGCACGGCCGTCGCGCAGCGCCAGCATCCGGGCCTGCCCCGTCGACTCGCTGGCGGCCAGCCTGGCCTGGGCGGCGGCGATCGTCTCGGGGTCGATCCCGTCCAGCAGCCACTGCGCGTGCCGCCAGGCCTCCTCGCTGGTGTCGCGCGAGAGGGTGTGCACGCGCAGCCCGAACCGGAGGGTGCGCCCTTGCTCGCGGGCCAGGGAACGCATCCACTCGAGCTTCTCGGCGACCTGCTCCGGTGGCTCGCCCCACGTGAGGTAGACGTCGGCGTGCTTGGCCGCCACCGGGCCGGCCGGCCCCGAGGAGCCTCCGAAGTAGATGTCCGGTCGCGGCTCCACCCCACCCGCGACCAACGCTCCCTCGGCCCGGAAGAACTGACCCTCGAAGTCGAACGGCGGCCGCTCCCACGCGCCTCGGAGCACGCTGAGGAACTCCTCGGTCCGCGCGTACCGTGCCGCCTTGGTCTCGGTGTCGCCGAAGCGCGCCTGCTCACGCGGTTCGCCCCCCGTGACGACGTTGAGCATCAGGCGGCCGTCCGGAGATCCGCTGGTAGGTCGCCGCCATCTGCGCGGCCAGCACCGGGTTGATCACCCCGGGCCGGAACGCGACCAGGAACTTCAGCGTCGACGTCTCCGCGAGGAGCGCGGCGGTGACGAGCCAGGCGTCCTCGCAGAAGGTGCCGGTCGGCGTGAGCACCCCCTCGAAGCCGAGCTTCTCCGCGGTCCGCGCGATGTCGGCGAGGTAGTCGATCGTCGGCGCCCGGAACCCCTCGGCCCGCTCTCCGGTCAGCCCGCCGCGCGTGGCGCCCGGGATGCCGCCGGCGCCCTGGCCGGCGCCGACCAGTGAGCGCGCGTCGCCCGAGGTGGGCAGGAACCAGTGCAGCTTCAGTGAGCCGGTGGAGGTCGTCGTCATGACAGATATGTCTACAGACTTACTACACTTAAATCAAGCGACATGCTGGACTTCGTCGGTGACGCGGGCCACCGCCTACGGTGGATCTGTGCCCGACGACACCGGTGCCGCCGACCCGGGGCTGACCGCAGCGCTGGCGGCGTACGCCGAGGACCCGGCGCGCGAGCCGGAGGTCCTCGCCGCGCTGGCCGACGCCCGGCTGCTGGTCCCCGTCGTCGCCGAGCTGGGGGAGTCGGAGGTCGGTCCGGACGGCCTGGCCCGCGACAAGTCGAGCGACATGGCGGCCGTGCTGATGCGCGGCCCCGACGGGCGGCTGGCGCTGCTGGCCTTCACCGGCCTCGAGCAGATGCAGCGCTGGGACCCGGACGCGCGACCGGTCCCGGTGCCCGCGCGTACGGCGGCCCTGGCGGCCTTGCAGGACGGCGCCGAGGCGCTGCTGATCGACCTGGCCGGCCCGGTGCGCTACCTCGCCACCGTTTCGCTCCAGCGCAGGAATAGTCGGTTACCATCGAGCGTTGACCGATCTGTGCTCCTAGGAGCACGGATCACAAGCGGATGACAGCAACATCGTCTCCCACCCGCACCGACCGAACTGCACCACAGGTCGTCGGGTCCGGTCCTGGTGGTTCGTCCACGTGTGCCCAGCAATTTCGGGTCACGCAACGACGGGCACGACTGGCCTCCGCTTGCGACGCGGGGGCCTTCTGCATTTGCACTGCAATTGCGCAGAGGGTCTCCGGCCCCAGCCACCGAATCGCAGGAGGACACATCAGCACCGAGCTTCGTATCAACGACCGGATCCGGGTACCCGAGGTACGCCTCGTGGGACCCAACGGCGAGACCGTGGGCATCGTGCCCACGGACCAAGCGCTCAAGCTCGCCCAGGAGGCCGACCTCGACCTCGTCGAGATCGCACCGCAGGGCAAGCCCCCGGTCTGCAAGCTCATGGACTACGGGAAGTTCAAGTACGAGAACGCCCAGAAGGCCCGTGAGGCCCGTCGGAACCAGACGAACGTGATCATCAAGGAGATGAAGCTTCGTCCCAAGATCGACCAGCACGACTACGAGACCAAGAAGGGTCACGTCGTGCGGTTCCTCAAGGCCGGCGACAAGGTCAAGATCACGATCATGTTCCGCGGTCGCGAGCAGCACCGCCCCGAGCTGGGGTTCCGGCTGCTCCAGCGGCTGGCGGAGGACGTCACGGAGCTCGGCTTCGTGGAGTCCGCGCCCAAGCAGGACGGCCGCAACATGATCATGGTGCTCGGCCCGCACAAGAAGAAGGCCGAGGCCAAGGTCGAGCAGCAGGCAGCCAAGGAGGAGCGCATGGCAGAACGCGCCGCCGAGGCAGCCGAGGAGGCCGCGGAGCGGGCCACCGCCCGTGCCGCCGGCCCCGTGGCCCAGAAGAAGGAGCGCGGCCGCTCCGAGAACTTGGATCCCGAGATCGAGGCCTGACGAAGTCACGGACTCGATCGAGCGCCCCGCAGCCCATGAGGCGGGGCCTACGAGCGCAGCGCAGACAGAGCACCACACGCCGTACACGACGGCAGGTACGACGTACGAGGAGAAGCACATGCCCAAGAACAAGACGCACTCGGGTGCCAGCAAGCGGTTCAAGGTGACCGGCGACCGGGAAGATCCGCCGCCTGCAGGCGGGCCGGAAGTCCGGCGCTGCGTTCGCCTCGGCGCCCACCACCGGGAGCCGCAAGAAGCACCGCCGCAACGCCGGGATGGTCGAGCTGGAGAAGGCCGACGTCAAGCGCGTGAAGAAGCTGCTGGGTCGCTGACCCGACCTGACCCGACCATCACAAGGAGCAACAAGACATGGCACGCGTCAAGCGGGCAGTGAACGCCCAGAAGAAGCGCCGTACCACCCTCGAGCGCGCCGCCGGCTACCGCGGCCAGCGCTCGCGCCTCTACCGCAAGGCCAAGGAGCAGGTCACCCACTCCCTGGTCTACAGCTACAACGACCGCCGCAAGAACAAGGGCAACTTCCGTCGCCTCTGGATCCAGCGGATCAACGCCGGCGCCCGCGCCCAGGGGATGACCTACAACCGGTTCATCCAGGGGCTCGGCCTGGCCGGTGTCGAGGTCGACCGCAAGATCCTGGCCGACCTGGCCGTCAACGACATCGCGGCGTTCAACGCGCTGGTCGACGTCGCCAAGGCCGCCCTCCCCGAGGACGTCAACGCGCCCCGGGCCGAGGCTTCGGCCTGAACAGCACGCCTCTCACGGCGGGCAACGCCCGCCTGAAGGAAGCTACGCAAGCTCAGCCGCCGCTCGGACCGCTCCGAGCGGCGGCTGTTCCTTGCCGACGGCCCGAAGGCCGTCGAGGCCGCGCTCGAGGCCGGCTGCGTCGAGGAGGTCTTCGCCCGCGCCGAGCGTCGAGCTCCTGCCGGAGCTGCCCGACGGGCGTCCGGCGTGACCCGGGTCGACGACCGCGCCCTCGAGCTCGCTGTCCGACTCCGTGAGCCCGGCCGGGGTCGTGGCCCTCTGCCGCTTCGTGGACGTCCCGGTCGCCGAGGCGGTGGCCGGTGCCCGGCTGGTGGCGATCTGCGCCGACGTCCGCGACCCGGGCAACGCCGGCACCGTGATCCGCTGCGCCGACGCGGCGGGCGCGGACGGCGTGGTGCTCGCGGGCAGCTCGGTCGACGCCTACAACCCCAAGACGGTCCGGGCCAGCGTCGGGTCGCTCTTCCACCTGCCACTGGCCGTCGAGCCGTCCGCCGAGGCCGCCGTGCGCGCGGCGAAGGACGCCGGGCTCACCGTGCTCGCCGCGGACGGAGCCGGCGAGGTGGGGCTCTACGACGCCCCGCTGGCCGGCCCGACGGCCTGGCTGTTCGGCAACGAGGCCTGGGGGCTGCCCGCCGAGCTCGCCGCCCTGGCCGACCACCGCGTCGCGATCCCGATCCACGGGCGGGCCGAGAGCCTCAACCTCTCCACCGCCGCTGCGCTCTGCCTCTACGAGTCCGCGCGCGCTCGGTGGGCCTAGCCCCTCGAGACCGCCTCGGGCACCGGACCCAGCAGCTCGATGCCGTGCTCCTGCGCGATCTCCACAACCGCCGACATCGACGGCTCACCACTGGCCGCCAGCGCAGCGGCGGCCCGGGAGAAGCCCTCCATGGCCGCCCCAGGGGCGTGCACCATGAAGGCGACGGCGTCGGCGTCCGACTCGTTGCGGATGGTGTGCGGCGTACCGCCGGCCAGGGGCATCACCTGGCCGGCCCGGACGGCGACGCGCTCGACGGTGCCGTCGTCGTGGCCGGCCCCGCCACCCACATAGAAGGCGAACTCGCCCTCGAGCACGTGGTAGACCTCGCCGGGAGCGTGCCGGTGCATGACCGGCGGGCCGCCTCCCGGCGGCATTCGCACCAGGCCGGCGAAGATCGCGCCGCCGGTCTGGGCGCAGCTGCTGAGGACGACGAGCTCGTCCGTGCCCATGGTCAGCCGCTCGGCCGTGCCGAGGTCCACGGGTAGATCGACAGGTAGCATGTCCATAGCCACAGAATGGACAAGGAGCCTGTCTGATGTCAAGACCGTTGCCCAGCCTCAGGGGGAGCGAGCGACCGGTCAACACCGTGGCGCTGCTGCGAGAGGCGTTCGTCGCCCTCAACGACCGGGCGATCGCCCGGCTCGCCGAGCGCGGCCACGACGCCGTCCGGCCGGCGCACGGCGCGGTGTTCCAGCACCTCGACGACACCGGCACCCCGGTCGCGCGGTTGGCCGAACGCGCCCAGATGACCAAGCAGGCCATGGCGGAGCTCGTCGCACACCTCGAGCAGCACGGGTACGTCGTCCGGGAGCCGGACCCCGCCGACCGGCGCGCCAAGCTCGTCATTCCGACGGCTCGGGGGCTCGAGGTGTTCGCCGTTGTCCAGGAGCTGGTGCCCGAGATCGAGGGCGACATCGACCAGCTGCTGGGTGCGCAGCGAGCCGACGCCCTGCGCGCCGACCTGGACCGGCTGCGCGGCGGCGTCGGCTCGTCAGCCTCCTAGTCTGTGCCCATGCCCACCCGTCCCGCGCAGGCCGTTGTCGACGCGCTGCCGGACGGCGTGGTGATCGCGGGTCCGGACGGCCGGGTCACCGTGATCTCTGCGGTGGCGGTCCGGATGCTGGGCCTGGCCCCTGACTGCGTGGGCCGGCCGCTGGACGAGGTGCTCGCGCTGCGTGATCAGGACGACAACGCCTGGGTCAGCCACAACCGCCCGTACGACGGACTGCCGACCCGTACCGCCGTCCCCGAGCAGTCCTGGCTGCTGTCGAGCGGCGAGGAGGTCCTGGTCGCGGCCAAGATCCACCGACCGGCCCTGCACCAGCCGGTCTCCGAGATCGCGGTGACCATCCGCTCCGGTCGCGGCCGGGAGCGGCTGGACCGGGAGCGCTCCGACCTGGTCGCCACGGTCGCGCACGAGCTGCGCTCGCCACTCACCGGCGTCAAGGGGTTCGTCCAGGCCCTGCTCAACCGCTGGGACCGGCTCAACGACGAGCAGAAGAAGCTGATGCTCGCCACCGTCTCCGCCGACGCCGACCGGCTGAGCCGGCTGATCGCCGAGCTCCTCGACGTGGCCCGCATCGACACCGGCCGGCTCCAGCTGCACCCGCGACCCAGCGACGCCGGCATGCTCACGCGCAGGATCGTCGAGTCGGTCTCGGCCGGGACGGCCCGCCCGATCACCCTCGAGGTCGCGGACGACCTGCCCGAGATCCACGCCGACCCCGACAAGTTCACCCAAGTGGTCACCAACCTGGTCGAGAACGCCGTCCGGCACGGCGAGGGCACCGTGCGCGTCACGCTCGTCCCGCTCGGCCCGGGTGAGCTGGGCGACCAGCCAGGCGTCCGGATCATCGTCGACGACGAGGGCGAGGGCATCCCGCCCGAGATGCGCCTGCGGGTGTTCACGAAGTTCTGGAAGGGCGGGAAGCGCGGCGGCTCCGGTCTCGGCCTCTACATCGTCGGTGGCCTCACCAAGGTGCACGGCGGGACGGTGAGCATCGAGGACAGCCCCGCCGGCGGCGCCCGCATCCAGATCGCCTGGCCCTCGGCGCTGCCCGACCTCTAGTCGAGCCGACCAGTGCGGTCGATCTGCACAGAACCTTCACGAGTCCCACCCGCATCCTGCGGTGCCGCGCTCCTACGCTCACGACATGGAGCGCCGACGGGTCCTGGTGGTCGAGGACGAGCCGGTGATCAACGACGCCGTCGCCGACCGGCTGCGGGCCGAGGGGTTCCACGTCGACCAGGCCTACGACGGGCCGGGTGCGGTCGCGAAGGCCGCCGAGGTCGACCCCGAGCTGGTCGTGCTGGACGTGATGCTGCCCGGCTTCGACGGGCACGAGGTCTGCCGCCGCATCCAGGCGGCCAAGCCGGTGCCGGTGCTGATGCTGACCGCGCGGGACGACGAGGCCGACGTGCTGGTCGGGCTCGCGGTCGGTGCCGACGACTACCTCACCAAGCCGTTCCGCATGCGCGAGCTGGTGGCCCGGGTCGGCGCCCTCCTGCGCCGCGTCGACCGCGCTGCCGAGCTCGCCGCCCGGCCCTCGGCCCGCCTCGTCGTGGGTGACCTGGTGGTCGACACGGGCACGCGACGGGTGACCGTGGCCGACGAGGAGGTGCGGCTCACGCCGACCGAGTTCGACCTGCTGACCCGGCTGGCGACCACCCCCGGCGAGGTGCTCACTCGCGAGCACCTGCTGGCCGAGGTCTGGGACTGGCCGGACGCGTCCGGGACCCGCACCGTCGACAGCCACGTCCGCGCGCTGCGCGCCAAGGTCGGCCCCGGCCGGGTGCGCACCGTCCATGGGGTCGGCTACGCGCTGGAGGACCCGGCGGAGCAGCAGGGGGAGCAGCGGGGTGACGGCGCGTGAGCTCTCCGCTGCAGCCGCTCACCTCGATCAAGGTCAAGCTGGGGCTGCTGGTCACCGCGAGCGCGCTCGTCGCCGCGCTGGTCGGCGCGCTCGCCAGCAGTGCCGCCGTACCGATGCTGCTCGCCGTACCCGTGACCGTTGCCCTCGCGCTCGCCGTCACCCAGCTGCTCGCCGTCGGCATGACCTCGCCGCTGCGGGAGATGACCGAAGCGACCCGCCGGATGGCCCGGGGCGACTACCGGGGGCGGGTGCGCGCCGACTCCTCCGACGAGATCGGCGAGCTGGCCCGCGCGTTCAACCAGATGGCGGCCGAGCTCGCCAGCGTCGACAACGAGCAGCGCAACCTCGTGGCCACCGTCTCCCACGAGCTCCGGACGCCGCTGGCCGCACTCACCGCGACCCTCGAGAACCTCGCCGACGGCGTCCGTCCGGCCGACGCGGAGCACCTCGGCCGGGCCGTGGACCAGGCCCAGCGGATCGGCGCCCTGGTCGGTGACCTGCTCGAGCTCTCCCGCGTGGAGGCGGGCGTGGCACCGCTGCGGCTCGGCCCGGTGCGGGTCGGAGCCCTGGTCGACGAGGTGGTGGCCGACCTCGTACCCACCGGCCGGGCCGTGCGGTTCGACGTCGACATACCCGAGGCGCTCGAGGTGCAGGCCGACCCCGCCCGGCTCCGCCAGCTGCTCACCAACGTGCTCGACAACGCGGTCAGGCACAGCCCCGAGGGCGGGCGGGTGCGGGTCACCTGCGACGTCACTCCCGAACGGTGGCGGCTGGACGTCGCCGACGAGGGGCCGGGGGTCGCACCCGCCGACCGGGAGCGCGCGTTCGAGCGGTTCGGCACGCTGGCCGACCCCGTCGAGGGCGCGGCCACGGGCGGGACCGGACTGGGCCTCGCCATCGCGCGCTGGGTGGCGACCCTCCACAGCGGCGCGATCAGGTTCGCCGATCCGCCGGCCGGCACGTCCGGCGCGCTGCTCCGCGTCGACCTGCCCTTGAGCCCGCCCGCTCGTCCGTCCGCCCCGACCCACCAGGAGGCTCCCGTGCCCACCATGCCGACCCAGCCCACCCCGCCCGGCCCGCCGGCACCGCCGCCCCTCTACCCCGGCCACCCCGGCTCGACGATCGTCCCGGCGCCGGTCCTCGATCCGCTGTTCGGCCGGTTCTGGCCGGACGTGCCGGGCGGCAGCCGAGCCGTCGTCGTGGCCGCGGCCGGGGTGGGCGCCCTGGCCGGGCTGGTGCTGCCGAACCACTCCGCGGGCCTGGCCCTGTTCCTCGTGGTCGTGGCGGCCGGGCTCACGGTGGCGTACGCCGCACGACACAAGGGCGACCCGTTCACCCTGACCTGCCTGGCCCTCGCGGGCGCTGTGCACCCTCCCGGTGCTGCTGCTCGACGCGCCGTGGATCGGGGTGCTCTGCCTCCTTGCCGGCACCACTGCCCTGATCGCCGGGGTCGTCCGGGTGCACCGGGTCCCGGAGTTCGTGCTCGCCGGCCTGGCCTGGCCGCTCGCGGGCATCCGGGACCTGCCGTGGCTCGGGCGCAGCCTGCGCCACCTGACCGGCCAGGCACGCGCGCCGCGGGTCCTGGTCACCGCGATCTGGTCGCTGCTCGCGGTGCTGGTCTTCGGCCTGCTGTTCGTCTCGGCCGACGCCATCGTGGAGAGCTGGGTCGACGCCGTGCTCCCCGACATCAGCGTCGACACGGTGGTGCTGCGCGTCTTCATCGCCGTCGCGGTCGCCGGACCGACCCTCGCCGCGGCGTACCTCGCCCTGAACCCGCCGCGCACGGACGCCTACGGCGTCCTCCCGAGAGCGGCCGTGGGTCACCGGTTCGAGTGGCTGGTCCCGGTGCTGTTGGTCGACGCGGTGTTCGCGGTGTTCGTCGCCGCCCAGCTGAGCGTCTTCTTCGGCGGCCACGACTACGTCCAGCGCACCACCGGGCTGACCTACGCCGAGTACGTCCACCAGGGGTTCGGCCAGCTCACGGTGGCGACCCTGCTCACCCTGCTGGTCGTCTGGGCCGCCTCGCACTGGGCCGGCGACACGTTCGGCGACCGGCTGTGGCTGCGGGTCTCGCTGGGCGTGCTCTGCGCCCTGACCCTGGTGGTGGTCGGCTCGGCGCTGTACCGGATGCACCTCTACCAGGAGGCCTACGGCTTCACCCAGCTCCGGTTGCTGGTCGACGTCTTCGAGGGCTGGCTCGGCGTCCTGGTGGTCGCGGTGGCCGTCGCCGGTCTCGTGCGCTGGGGCGTCTGGCTGCCGCGCTTCGCGCTCATCAGCGGCGTGGTCGCGCTGCTCGGGGTGGCCGCGATCAACCCGGACGCCTGGATCGCCGAGCGCAACCTCGACCGGTACGCCGACACCGGCCGGGTCGACTGGCACTTCCTGCGCAACCTCTCCGCGGACGCCGTACCCGTGTTCGACGGGCGCGCCGCGACCGAGGTCGTGTGCGGGATGCCGCGCTACTGGTCCCAGGACGACGACTGGCTCTCCTGGAACCTCGGCCGGAGCCGGGCGACCGACGCCGTCGAGGACGGCCCGGAGGCGATGGCGGCGGCCCTGGCGACCGCACAGCCGACCGGAGACGACCTCACGACGGACGACTGCCCGGAGTCGCGCCCGCCCGGATAGCCCTGACGGACTGTCCCCGCGAGCGGGCGTCCACCTCGGCTAACCCGCTCGCTGGGGCGACGCGGCGGTTCCTAGACTCTCCAACGTGTCCGGACCGAACACCGACTTCGACCCCGTGGAGGTGGCCGCGTTGAAGCCCGAGGAGATCGAGGCCGCGCGCGACGCCGCGCTCGCCGCGATCGCGGGCGCCGCCGACCTCGAGGCGCTGAAGCTGGTCCGGATCGAGCACACCGGCGACCGGTCGTCGCTGGCCCTGGCCAACCGCGAGATCGGGGCGCTGCCGCCGCAGGCGCGCAAGGAGGCCGGCCAGCGCGTCGGCCAGGCGCGCGGGGCCGTGCAGCAGGCGCTCGGCAAGCGGCAGGAGGAGCTCGAGGCCGAGCACGAGCGGCGGATGCTGGTCGAGGAGACCGTCGACGTCACCCTGCCCACCGACCGGGTCCCCACCGGCGCGCGGCACCCGCTCACCACCGGCTCCGAGCTGATCGCCGACATCTTCGTCGCCATGGGCTGGGAGGTCGCCGAGGGTCCGGTGCTCGAGGCGGAGTGGCTCAACTTCGACGCCCTCAACCTCGGCCCCGACCACCCGGCCCGGACCATGCAGGACACGTTCTGGACCGACCCCGCCGAGGACCACCTGGTGCTGCGCACCCACACCTCGCCGGTGCAGGCGCGCACCATGCTGTCCCGCAAGCCCCCGATCTACGTCATCTGCCCGGGCCGGGTCTTCCGCACCGACGAGTTCGACGCGACGCACAGCCCGGTCTTCCACCAGGTCGAGGGCCTGGTGGTCGACGAGGGCATCTCGATGGCCCACCTCAAGGGCACCCTCGACCACTTCGCGACCGCGATGTTCGGCGAGGGCATCACCACGCGCTTCCGGCCGTCGTACTTCCCGTTCACCGAGCCCAGCGCGGAGGTCGACCTGGTCTGCTTCGTCTGCCGAGGGGTGAACAGCGAGGACTGTCGCACCTGCCGGGGCGAGGGCTGGATCGAGTGGGGCGGCTGCGGCGTGGTGAACCCGCGGGTGCTCCGCGCCTGCGGCATCGACCCCGAGACCTACTCCGGCTTCGCCTTCGGCATGGGCATCGACCGGACCCTGATGTTCCGCCACGGCATCGAGGACCTGCGCGCGCTGTTCGAGGGCGACGTCCGGTTCACGACGGCCTTCGGGACCGAGCTGTGATCACCCCAACGAATCGCTCGCAGAGCTCGCGCTTCGCCGGGGACCCCGAATGAAGGCGCCGGTCTCCTGGATCCGTGAGTACGTCGAGCTCCCCGCCGAGGTCACCACGGAGCAGCTCGCCGCGCGCCTGACCGCGCTCGGGCTCAAGCTCGAGGCGATCGAGAAGCCGGGCGAGCAGATCCGGGGTCCGCTCGTGGTCGGCAAGGTGCTCACGATGGAGCCCGAGCCGCAGAAGAACGGCAAGACCATCGAGTGGTGCACCGTCGATGTCGGCTGACGCCAACGGCTACCGGTCGAGCCGCCAGGGCATCGTCTGCGGCGCGCACAACTTCGCGCCGGGCGACCTGGTCGTGGTGATCCTGCCCGGCGGCGTGCTGCCCGGCGACTTCGAGATCTCCGCCCGCAAGACCTACGGCCACGTGTCGGCCGGGATGATCTGCTCGTCCCGCGAGCTCGGGATCGGCGAGGACCACGAAGGGATCATCGTGCTGCCCGAGGGCGCCGGAGAGCCCGGCACCGACGCCCGCCCGGTGCTCGGCCTCGACCAGGAGGTCATCGAGTTCGAGATCAACCCGGACCGCGCGTACGCCCTGTCGCTGCGCGGGCTGGCCCGCGAGGCGGCGCTCGCGTACGACGCGCCGTACACCGATCCGGCGCAGCGCGAGGTCCCCGCTCCCAACGGCGACGGCTACCCGGTCGTGATCGACGACCCCGTCGGCTGCCCCGTCTTCGTGGCCCGGGTCGTGAGCGGCATCGACCCGGAGGCCCCGACACCCGACTGGATGGCGCAGCGGCTCGCGCTCTCGGGCATGCGCCCGATCTCGCTGGCGGTCGACATCACCAACTACGTGATGCTCGAGCTGGGCCGGCCCATCCACGGCTACGACGCCGACAAGCTGCAGGGCCCGATCCGGGTCCGCCGCGCCAGCGAGGGAGAACGGCTGACCACGCTCGACGGCGTCGACCGCGCGCTCTCGGTCGAGGACCTGGTCGTCACCGACGACTCCGGGATCATCGGCCTCGGCGGCGTGATGGGCGGCGAGACCACCGAGATGTCCGCGACCACGACGCGGGTGCTGGTCGAGGCGGCGCACTGGGACGCGGTGTCCATGTTCCGCACCGGCAAGCGGCACAAGCTGACCTCCGAGGCCGGCAAGCGCAACGAGCGCGGCGTCGACCCGGTGATCACCCCGGCCGCGGCCGACCGGGTGGTCGAGCTGCTCGTCCAGTACGGCGGCGGCACCGCCGAGCCCGGCGTGACCGTCGTCGGCGAGGCGCCGCACCCCGCGGCCATCTCGATGGCCTCCGACCTCCCGGCCCGCATCTCCGGCATCGACATCCCCGCCGACACCACGGTCGCCAACCTCGAGAAGGTCGGCTGCCTGGTCGGGGACGGCGCGTACACCCCGCCGACCTGGCGCCCCGACCTCACCGACCCCTACGACCTGGTCGAGGAGGTCGTCCGGGTCGTCGGCTACGACCAGGTCCCGTCGGTGGTGCCCCGCGAGGCCGCCGGCCGCGGGCTCACGCGCGAGCAGCGGCTGCGCCGGCGGATCGGCCGCACCCTGGCCGGCGCCGGCTGTGTCGAGGTGATCAGCTTCCCGTTCGTCGGCGAGGCCGCCTTCGACCAGCTCGGGACTGCCCGAGGACGACCCGCTGCGCCACGCCGTCCGGCTGGCCAACCCGCTCTCGGCCGAGGAGCCGTCGTACACCACGACGCTGCTGCCCGGCCTGCTCCGCGCGGCTGCCCGCAACCTCGGCCGCGGGATCCCGGGCGTCGCGCTGTTCGAGACCGGCACCGTGGCGTTCCCGGTCGACCGTGGCCCGGCGCCGATCTACGGCGTCGACTGGCGGCCGACCGACGCCGAGCTGGCCAAGCTGTTCGAGGCGATCCCCGAGCAGCCGCTGCACCTGGCCGTCGTGCTGGCCGGGGAGCGCGAGCGAGCCGGCTGGTGGGGCGCCGGGCGTACGGCGGGCTGGTCGGACGCGATCGGCGCTGGTCCGCAGGCTGGGCGACGAGCTCGGCGTCGAGGTCGAGGTGGCCTCGGCCAGCCGGATGCCCTGGCACCCGGGTCGCTGCGCCCAGGTGAGCGTGGGCGGGGTCGAGTTCGGCCACGCCGGCGAGCTGCACCCGCACGCGTGCGCGGCGTTCGGACTGCCGGGCCGCTCCGCGGCCGTCGAGATCGACCTCGACTTCCTGATGGCGCGCGCGGTCGACGTGGTGCCGGGGCCCGCGTTCTCGACGTTCCCGGTCGCCAAGGAGGACGTCGCCCTGGTGGTGGCCGCCGACGTGACCACCGCCCAGGTCGAGGCGGCCCTGCGCGAGGGGGCGGGGGAGCACCTCGAGTCGATCCGGCTCTTCGACGTCTACACCGGCGACCAGGTCGAGGCCGGTCACAAGTCGCTGGCCTTCGCGCTGCGGTTCCGCGCCCCCGACCGCACGCTGACCGAGCAGGAGACGGGCGCGGCTCGCGACGCCGCGGTCGCCCTTGCCGCCGAGCGGTGCGGGGCAGTGCAACGCTGACTCCTGTGGACCTGCGGCTGCTCGACGAGGTGTCCTGGCAGGGCGCCCCGCTGCCGGGCGGGCGCACCCACGCGCTGCTGGCCGCTCTGGTGACTGCGGGCGACCAGGTCTCCGAGGAACGGCTGGTCGACGAGGTCTGGGGACCGGACGACGTGCCCGCCAACCCGGCGAAGGCCCTGCAGGTCGTGGTCTCGCGAGCCCGCGCGCAGACCGCGCCCGAGGTGGTGGCCCGCACCGACCACGGCTACCGGCTCGGGCTGGCTCCGGCGGCGGTGGACGCGCTGGCGCTCCGCGACGCCGTGGTCGGCGCCCGCGACGCCGAGGGTCACCACGACCTGGTCCGGGCCCGCGATCTGGCGCAGGAGGCGCTCGCCCTGCCCGCGCCGGGCAGCGCGGCGGACGGGCCGCTCGGCGAGCTCCGGCTGACCGCGGCGCGGCACCGGGAGATCGCCGCCGCCGTTCTCGGCCGCGCCCTGTCGGGACTGGGCGACCACGACGAGGCGCTCCCGCTGCTCGCCGGCGTGCGCGCCGACGACGAGGCCTCGGTCGTGGCCCTGCTGCGCTCGACCGCGGCCGTGCACGGCGCCCCGGCGGCGCTCGAGCGCCTACGAGCGGCACCGCGCCGACCTGGCCGACCGGCTCGGCGTCGACCCCGGACCGGCCCTCCAGGCGCTGCACGGCGAGCTGCTGGCGGCCGACCGACCGGTGCGCGAGGGGCTGCGCTTCGAGGCCACCTCGCTGGTCGGCCGCGACGAGGACATCCGGGCGCTCCGTGCCGCCGTCCGCGACGCGAGGGTCACCTCGATCCTCGGGCCCGGGCGGGCTCGGCAAGACCCGGCTCGCGCACCTGCTCGGCCGCGGGGCCGACCAGCCCGTCGTGCACTTCGTCGAGCTGGTCGGCGTCGCCTCGCCCGGAGGACGTCGTCGGCGAGGTCGGCTCCGCGCTCGGTGTCCGCGACTCGGTGAGCGGCCGCCGGGTGCTCACCCCCGAGCAGCGCAACGACGTCCGCGCCCGGATCGCGCAGGTCCTCGACCAGGCGCCGACGCTCCTGATCCTCGACAACTGCGAGCACGTCGTCGAGGCGGTCGCCGACCTGGTCGCCTACCTGGTCGCCACCTGCCGCCGGCTCCGGGTGGTGACCACCACCCGCGCGCCGCTGGCGATCGCGGCCGAACGGGTCTTCCCGCTGGGCCAGCTCAGCGACGACGGCCGCCGCCGACCTGTTCGCGCAGCGCGCCTCGGCTGCCCGGCCGGGCGTGCGCGCTCGACGACGACGCGGTGCGCCAGCGTCGTGCGCCGGCTCGACGGGCTTCCCCTGGCCATCGAGCTGGCCGCGGCCAAGGTGCGGGTGATGTCGGTCGAGGACATCGACCGCCGGCTCGACGACCGGTTCGCGCTGCTGCGCGGCGGAGACCGCAGCGCGCCCGACCGGCACCAGACGCTGGTGGCGGTCATCGACTGGTCGTGGAACCTGCTCACCGAGGACGAGCGCCGGGCGCTGCGCTGGCTCTCGGTCTTCCACGACGGCTTCTCGCTGGCCGGCGCCGGCGTCGCTGCTGGGCCACGACGCCCTCGACGAGGTCCAGTCGCTGGTCGACCAGTCGCTGCTCACCGTGATCGACGCAGGCGGGACGGTCCGCTACCGGATGCTCGAGACCGTCCGCGAGTTCGGCCGGATGCAGCTGGTCGGGGCAGGAGAGGACGCCGCTGCCGAGGCGGCGCTCGCTCGTCTGGGCCCGGCAGCTACGCCTCGACGCACGCCGCCGAGCTCTGGTCGCCGGGGCAGGTCGCCGCGGTGCGCGCGATCGCGGTCGAGGAGAACAACCTCGCCGACGCGCTCCGCGCCGCCGTCGCCGTGCCCGACCCCGCTGCCACCGCCGAGCTCACGGCCGCCCTGGCGGGCTTCTGGACCGTGCGCGGCGAGAACACCCGGGTCATCGCGATCACCGCGGCGGTCGACGCCGCGCTGACCGGCTGGCAACCGGAGCCGGACGAGATCGACGCCGCGGTCACCGCGGCCGCCGTCACGGCGCTCAACACCATGGTGGGCGAGATCGCGAACGCGCCGTCGTGCCTGGCCCTCCTCGAGAAGTACGGCGACCAGACGACCGAACCGCGTGCCAAGGGGCTGGTCGCCGTGCTGGCCGCGCAGGACGTGGACGATCCGATCCGCACCCTGGAACAGCTGGCGCTGATCGACGTGGCGCACGGCTACGACCGCGAGTCCGTCGCGATGGCGCGGCTCTGGTCGGCGCACTACCTCGAGAACGACGGCGACCCCGAGCGGGCCCTCGAGGAGGCCACCCGCGGCCTGGCCCTGGTCGAGGACTCCGACGGGCCCTGGATCAGGGCGATGATGCACTCGGTCGCCGGCGGCCTCAACGCCCAGCTCGGCAAGCGTGCGGAGGCGGCCCAGCACGCGCGGCAGGCGATCCCGATCCTCGACCAGCTCGAGGCGAACGACGACGGGATCCAGGCGCGCTCCCTGCTCGCCGGCCACGCGATCGCCGAGGGCCGGTTCGACGAGGCGGAGCGGCTGATCGCCGAGATCGAGCGGCTCACTCACGAGCGCACCGGCTTCGGTGGCGCCTTCGTCATCGGCACCGTCCGCGCCGAGCTGGCGCTGGCCCAGGGCGACATCGAGGAGGGACTGCGGCTCTACCGCGTCGCCGGCAAGGAGCTGGCCGCCATCACGCTGCCCGGCATGGAGCTCACCGGCCTCGAACCCTGGTCGCTGTTCGGCGAGGCCGCCGGCGCCACGGCGTACGCCCTGCACGGCACCGGTCAGGAGGGCGCGGACCTCTTCGAGGCGCTGCGCACCAAGGCGCCGGAGGTCCTGAACGCGGACCGTCCCCGGATGGACTACCCGGTCGCCGGCATGGTCCTGCACGGGCTCGGCACCTGGGGGCTGATGAAGCAGGCGATCGACCCCGAGGACGCCATCCGGCTGCTGGTGCTCGCCGAGCTGTTCGCCTACCCGCAGTTCACGACCACCATGGACCCCGCCCGCACCGCAGGACGAGGCCGAGCGGGTCGCGCCCGGCCTGGCCGCCCGGCTCCGCGGCGGAGTACGGCGAGCGCAAGGGCCCGGACCTCCTGCCGGAGGCCCGGGCCGTCGCCGAGCGGATCGCTCTGTAGTAGCTACATCTTGCGGCTGTAGGACCGCACCGACGAGCGGCAGGAAGACCGCCACGACGACCGCGCAGCCGAGCAGCGCCCAGCCGACCTGGGCGGTGACCTGGCCCTCGTTGATCAGGTCGCGCACCGCGGTGACGACGTGGCTGACCGGGTTGATCTTCACGAAGGTCTGCGAGCCAGCCGCGGCAGGGTGTCGGCCGGGACGAAGGCGTTGGACAGGAAGGTCAGCGGGAACATGATCATCATCGAGATGCCCTGCACCGCCTGGGCGCTGCGGGCCACGGTGCCGAGCCAGGTGAAGATCCAGGCCAGCGACCAGCCGGCGATGATCGTGAGCAGCCAGCCGGCGAGCGACGCCGGGGACCCCGCCGCCGGGGCGGTAGCCCATCGCGATCCCGGTGAGGATCGTCAGCGTCGCGGCGGTCGCGTAGCGCAGCAGGTCGGCGATCGCCGGGCCGGCCAGCGGCGCGATCCGGGCGATCGGCAGCGACTTGAACCGGTCGAAGACGCCCTTGTCCATGTCCTCGCGGAGCTGGATGCCGGTCGCCATGCAGGCGGTCAGCGCGGTCTGGGCGAGGATGCCCGGGATGATGATCGGCAGGTAGTCCGCCACGCTGCCGGAGATCGCGCCGCCGAAGATGTAGGCGAACATCGCCGTGAACAGCAGCGGCTGGATCGTGACGTCGAAGAACTGCTCCGGGTTGCGGCGCATCTTCTTCGTGGCCCGCCAGGCCATGGCCAGGCTCTGGCTGACCGTGTCGCGGGCGGACGGGCGCGCGCGGCAGGTCTCGCGCGCCGACGTGGGTGGTGGCGGTGACGGTCTCGTCGACCGCGGGGGAGAGCAGCGTCATCGGGCCAGCTCCTTCGTCGGGTCTCGTCCTCGGCGCCGTGGCCGGTCAAGGCCATGAAGACCTCGTCGAGGGTGGGCTTCTGGACGGTCGCGGACGTGATCAGCAGCTCCTGCTCACGCAGGCCGATCAGCACGTCGGCGGCACGGTTGGCGTCCGGCAGCGGGACGTTGATGCCGCCCGCCTCGGGGGTGAGCACCGGCTCGTCGCCGACCACGCGGCGTACGACGTCGACGGCCTGGGCCGTCTGCGCCGGGTCGAGCAGCCGCAGCTGCAGGGTCGAGGAGCCGACCTGGGCCTTGAGCTGGTCGGACGTGCCCTCGGCGACCTTGACGCCGCGGTCGATGACCGCGATCCGGTCGGCGAGCTGGTCGGCCTCGTCGAGGTACTGCGTGGTCAGCAGCACCGTGCAGCCCTGGGCGACCAGGTCGCGGATGGTGTCCCACATCTGGCCGCGGGTGCGCGGGTCGAGGCCGGTGGTCGGCTCGTCGAGGAAGATCAGCGGCGGCCGGGAGATCAGGCTGGCGGCCAGGTCCAGCCGGCGCCGCATGCCACCGGAGAACTGGGAGATCTGCTTGTCCCCGGCGTCCTCGAGGCCGAACCGGCCGAGCAGCTCCTCGGCGGTCGAGCGCGACTTCTTCTTGTCGACGCCGAGCAGCCGGCCGAACAGGTAGAGGTTCTCGCGGGCGGTGAGGTTCTCGTCGACCGAGGCGTACTGCCCGGTGACGCCGACCAGCTGGCGCACCACGTGCGGGTACTTCTTGACGTCGACGCCGAAGATCTCCGCGCTGCCGCCGTCCATCGGGAGCAGGGTGGCGAGCATCTGGAGCATCGTGGTCTTGCCGGCGCCGTTGGGTCCGAGGACGCCGAAGACCTCGCCGCGGCGTACCTCCAGGTCGATGCCGTCGACGGCCCGGAGGTCGCCGAAGGTCTTCACGAGGCCGTGGGCAGCGACTGCCAGCTCGGTCGTGGGGGAGGAGTTCGTGTTCATGACCACGACTCTGGGTGACGCGGGTTTCAACCCACCTTCATGCCGGTTTCACGGCCGGCCGCCCGGTTTCACTCCTCGCTGGACGTCGCCCAGAGGTTGATCCCGCTGTCGACGGCGTCCTGCTCGATCGCGTCGAGCTCCGCCTGGGAGATCTCCAGGTTGTCGAGCACGGCGAGGTTGTCGTCGAGCTGCTTGACGCTGCTGGCACCGATCAGCACCGAGGTGACCCGCTCGTCCCGGAGCACCCACGCCAGCGCGAGCTGAGCCAGCGACTGGCCGCGCGCCTGGGCGATCTCGTTCAGCCGCCGGATGTGCGCCAGCGCCTCGTCGGTGAGCAGCGACGGGTCCAGCGACTTGCCCTGGGCGGCGCGTGAGTCCTCCGGGATGCCGTCGAGGTAGCGGTCGGTGAGCATCCCCTGCGCCAGGGGCGAGAAGGCGATGCAGCCGATGCCCTCCTCGCCGAGAACGTCCAGCAGGCTGGGATCGCCGTCCTCGACCCACCGGTTGAGCATCGAGTACGACGGCTGGTGGATCAGCAGCGGCACGCCCATGTCGCGCAGCAGCGCGGTGGCCTCGCGGGTCCGTTCGGCGCTGTACGACGAGATGCCGGCGTACGTCGCCCGCCCCGACTGCACCGCCGTCGCCAGCGCGCCCATGGTCTCCTCGAGCGGCGTCTCGGGGTCGAACCGGTGGCTGTAGAAGATGTCGACGTGGTCGAGCCCCATCCGGGCCAGGCTCTGGTCGAGCGAGCCGAGGAGGTACTTGCGCGAGCCCCACTCGCCGTACGGCCCCGGCCACATGTCGTAGCCCGCCTTGGTCGAGATCACCAGCTCGTCGCGGTACGGCCGGAAGTCCTGGGCGAAGATCGCGCCGAAGTTCGTCTCCGCCCCGCCGTACGGCGGGCCGTAGTTGTTGGCCAGGTCGAAGTGGGTCACCCCGCGGTCGAAGGCCCGCCGCAGGATCGCCCGCTGGCTCTCGATCGGCTTGTCGTCGCCGAAGTTGTGCCACAGGCCCAGCGAGACCGCGGGCAGCTTCAGCCCGGACCGGCCGCAGCGGCGGTAGGAGTGGGACTCGTAGCGGTCGTCGGCGGCGCGGTACTGCGGAGGGATCATGCAGCCATGTCTACCGGGCCGCGAGGTCAGGTGAGCGGCTGGCCCAGGATTGCCGACAGCTTCTCGTAGGTGATCCGGTCACCCTCGATCCGGATCCGGTCGCCCTCGTCCTGGCCCAGCGTGAGCGTCGGGTCGCGCTTCCAGAGCCAGGTGTCGAGGTCGGCCGCGGTGCCGGTGACGGTCGCGACCGGCTCGGCGCCCTGGTCGACGAGGTCGATGTCGTCCTCGTCCTCGTAGGTCTTGCCGCTCTCGGGATCGGTGCCGGAGAACTTCCCGAGCTCGACCAGCAGGTGGGTGCCGGTGTCGGTCATGTGCACGGCGATCGTCTCGCCGGACCCCGTGAACGAGCCCCACTCCGGCGCCCCGCCGTACATCACGCCGAGGACCTCGGCCACTCCGTCGTCGGCCAGCGCGGCGTCGAGCGGCGTGACGGGTACGCCGGCGGTCAGCTCGGCGTCGATCCGGTGGATCGCGGCCTCGTGGGCCTGGCGGCGGTAGGACGTGCCGACGCGGAGGTCACCCGACCAGTGCCAGGCCTCGGCCTCCGGGTCGGCCCGCTCGAGCTCGGTGGCCAGCGCGTGGGAGTAGTCGTCGAAGGCGTCGAGCAGCTCGGCGTACGTCTCGGGCCGCTGGGCGGCGTCCTCCTGGCCGATCTCGGGGTCGTCCGGCGAGGCCGGGCGGTGCCGGATCACCTTGGCCCAGAACAGCTGCACACCGGCGAGGTGCCAGAGCAGGTCGGCGGCGTCCCAGTCGGGGCAGGTCGGCACCCGCGCGCTCGGGTCGCACTCGGCCAGCGCGGCACGGAACCGCGCGGACTCGGTGCGAATGTGGTCGAGGTAGGTCGGGTACTCGAGTCGGGGCATGGCGGCGACGCTAGCGAGGCGCCGCCGACGCCGCGCACCGGGAGTATCACCGGCGGATCTGGGACCTTTCCCTGACGATCTGGGCTGTTGCTTCGGCTGAGATCGTGCAGGTTTCCCCGGGTACCCGGGGAATCCAACCACCCCGCGTTCGCATGCACATACAGACGTCTGTATAGTCATGCAGCATGAGTCACGAAGGTCGCCGTCGCCGGAGCCAGCGGGTACGCCGGCGGTGAGCTGCTGCGCCTGCTGCTCGCGCATCCCGAGGTCGAGATCGGCGCGCTCACCGCAGGCAGCAACGCCGGCGAGCTCCTCGGCGCCCTCCAGCCGCACCTGGTCCCGCTGGCCGACCGGGTCCTGGAGGAGACCAGCGCCGAGACCCTCGACGGACCACGACGTGGTCTTCCTGGCACTCCCGCACGGCCAGTCCGGACCGATCGCGGCCGAGCTGGGGGAGCAGGTGGTGGTGATCGACTGCGGCGCCGACTACCGGCTCGCCGACCCGGCGGCGTGGGAGCGGTTCTACGGCGGCAGCCACGCCGGGACCTGGCCCTACGGCCTGCCCGAGCTCCCCGGCCAGCGCGACGAGCTGCGCCGATGCCACGCGGGTCGCCGTGCCCGGCTGCTACCCGACGGTCTCCACGCTCGCCCTCGCGCCGGCCATCGCAGCGCGCCTGGTCGAGAACGACGTCGTCGTGGTCGCCGCCTCGGGCACCAGCGGCGCCGGCAAGGCCGCGAAGCCGCACCTGCTCGGCAGCGAGGTGATGGGCAGCGTCTCGGCGTACGGCGTCGGCGGCAGCCACCGGCACACCCCCGAGATCACCCAGAACCTCAGCGGCCTCGCCGACGGCACCGTGACGGTGAGCTTCACCCCGCTCCTGGTCCCGATGCCGCGCGGCATCCTCGCCACCTGCTCCGCGAGGCTGCTCGACGGCGTGACCGCCGACGACGTGCGGGCGGCGTACGAGAAGGCGTACGCCGACGAGCCGTTCGTGCACCTGCTCCCCGAGGGGCAGTGGCCGCAGACCAAGTCGGTGACGGGCAGCAACGCGGTGCACCTCCAGGTGACCGTCGACGAGGACGCTCGACGGCTGGTCGCCGTCGGCGCCGTCGACAACCTGGCCAAGGGCACCGCCGGCGCCGCCGTCCAGTGCATGAACCTCGCGCTCGGCCTCGACGAGGCCACCGGGCTCAGCACCGTGGGGCTCGCGCCGTGAAGCTGAGCCGCTATCCCGAGACCCTCGCCGTGGTCCGGCTCGGTCCCGGCGCCGAGGTGCCCGACGTGGGCGGAGTCCTCCTCGCTCTTCTCCGTCACCGCGACCGCCACCGAGACCTCGATCGTCTGCGCGGCCCGCAGCGTGCCCACCAAGTCCGTGCACCAGCGGCCGTTCACCGCCTTCGAGGTCGAGGGCCCCCTCGACTTCGCGCTCACCGGCGTCCTCGCCGAGCTGCTGGCGCCGCTCGCGGCCGCGGGGATCAGCGTGTTCACGCTCTCGACGTTCGACACCGACTGGATCCTCGTCCCGGGCGACAAGGCCGACGAGGCCGCGGAGGAGTGGCGACGGGCCGGGCACGAGGTCGCCGCCGCCGTCCCCGCCAAGCCGTCCCGGAAGAAGAGCAGATGAGCGTCACCCAGCCCCGGGGCTTCCGCGCCTCCGGCGTCGCCGCCGGACTCAAGTCCACCGGCGCCAAGGACGTCGCGCTCGTCGTCAACGACGGCCCGACGTACGACTCCGCGACCGTGTTCACCGCCAACCGCTGCAAGGCCAACCCGGTCCTCTGGAGCCAGGAGGTCGTCAAGGACGGCACCGTCCGCGCAGTCGTCCTCAACTCCGGCGGCGCCAACTGCTACACCGGCCCCGAGGGCTTCCAGACGACCCACGCCGTCGCGGAGCAGGTGGCCGGCCACCTCGGCATCGGCGCCATCGACGTGGTCGTCTGCTCGACCGGGCTGATCGGCCTCAAGAACGACCGGGACCAGCTGATCCAGGGCGTCGACGACGCGTACGCCGCGCTGTCGGACGCCGGGGGACAGGCGGCGGCCGAGGCGATCATGACCACCGACTCGGTGAGCAAGCAGGCGGTCGTCGAGGGCAGCGGCTGGTCGATCGGCGGCATGGCCAAGGGCGCCGGCATGCTCGCGCCGCAGCTCGCCACCATGCTCGTCGTCATCACCACCGACGCCGTCGTACCGGCCGGCGACCTCGATCAGGCACTCCGCGACGCCACCCGGGTGAGCTTCGACCGCCTCGACTCCGACGGCTGCATGTCCACCAACGACACCGTCACCGTCATGGCCAGTGGCGCCAGCGGGATCACGCCGACGCTGCCGGACTTCACCGACGCGCTCACCCAGCTGTGCACCGACCTCGCGATGCAGCTGCTCCGCGACGCCGAGGGCGCCGACCACGACATCGCGATCACCACCCTCAACGCCGTCTCCGAGGACGACGCGGTCGAGGTCGGCCGGAGCGTGGCGCGGAGCAACCTGTTCAAGGCCGCGGTCTTCGGGAAGGACCCCAACTGGGGCCGCGTCCTGGCCAGCATCGGCACCACGCAGGCGGCGTTCGACCCCGCCGACCTCGACGTCGCCATGAACGGCGTCTGGGTCTGCAAGGGCTCCGAGCCGCACGCCGACCCGGCCACGGTCGACCTGTCCGACCGCGAGGTGACCGTGACCATCGACCTCAAGGCCGGCGCCGAGCGGGCCACGGTCTGGACCAACGACCTGACCCACGCCTACGTCCACGAGAACAGCGCCTACTCCTCATGACCGAACACGACGCCCAGCGCGTCCGGGCCGACGTCCTCGCGGCGGCGCTGCCCTGGCTGAAGCAGTACCACCACAAGATCGTCGTGGTGAAGTACGGCGGCAACGCCATGACCGACGACGTCCTCAAGCGGGCCTTCGCCGAGGACATCGCGTTCCTCCGGTTCGCCGGTTTCAAGCCCGTCATCGTGCACGGCGGCGGGCCGCAGATCTCCCGGATGCTCGACAAGCTCGGCATCGAGTCGGAGTTCCGCGGCGGGCTGCGGGTCACCACGCCGGAGGCGATGGACGTCGTCCGCATGGTGCTCGTCGGCCAGGTGCAGCGCGAGCTGGTCGGGCTGATCAACGAGCACGGCCCGCTCGCGGTCGGCCTGTCCGGCGAGGACGCCGGGCTGTTCACCGCCAGGCAGACCAACACCGTCGTCGACGGCGAGGAGGTCGACCTCGGGCTCGTGGGCGAGGTCGTCGACGTCCGCCCCGAGGCGGTGCTCGACATCATCGAGGCCGGCCGGATCCCGGTCGTCTCGAGCGTCGCACCCGACGTGCACGGCACGGTGCACAACGTCAACGCCGACTCCGCCGCGGCCGCCCTGGCCGTCGCGCTGGAGGCCGAGAAGCTGCTCGTGCTCACCGACGTCGAGGGGCTCTTCCTCGACTGGCCGAACTCCGAGGACGTCATCGGCGAGATCAGCCCCGAGTCGCTGGCCGAGATCCTCCCGACGCTGGAGAGCGGGATGGTCCCGAAGATGAGGGCCTGCCTCGAGGCGGTCAACTCCGGCGTCTCGCGGGCCACGGTCGTCGACGGCCGGGAGCCGCACGCCGTCCTGCTCGAGCTGTTCACCAAGGAGGGGGTCGGCACCCAGGTGCTGCCCGACGTCGAGACCAAGACCCGCAGGGCCCGGGCCGCGCAGGAGGACGCGTCATGATCCAGGAGCGGTACGCCGCGAGGTACGAGCAGAGCCTGATGAACACCTTCGGGCCACCCAAGCTGACGCTCGTCCGCGGCGCGGGCACCCACGTCTGGGACGCCGACGGCAAGGAGTACGTCGACCTCCTCGGCGGCATCGCGGTCAACGCCCTCGGCCACGGGCACCCGGCCCTCGTCGCCGCCGTGACGACCCAGCTCCAGACCCTCGGCCACGTCTCGAACTTCTTCGCCACCGAGCCGCAGATCGGGCTCGCCGAGAAGCTGCTCGCGCTGCTCGACTCCGGCCCGGGCAAGGTCTTCTTCACCAACTCCGGCGCCGAGGCCAACGAGGCGGCGTTCAAGCTGACCCGGCGCACCGGCCGCACCCACGTCGTCGCCGCCGAGGGCGGCTTCCACGGCCGCACGATGGGCGCGCTCGCGCTGACCTCCAAGGCGGCGTACCGCGAGCCGTTCGAGCCGCTGCCGGGCGACGTCACCTTCGTGCCGTACGGCGACGAGCGGGCGCTGGCGGAGGCGGTCACCGACCGGACCGCGGCGATCCTGCTCGAGCCGATCCAGGGCGAGGCCGGCGTCGAGGTCCCGCCGGAGGGCTACCTCGCGGCCGCGCGGCGGATCGCGGACGAGCACGGTGCCCTGCTCTGGCTCGACGAGGTGCAGACCGGGATGGGCCGGACCGGGCAGTGGTTCGCGCACCACGCTGAGCACATCGGGGGCGGCGTGACGGCCGACATCGTGACCGTGGCCAAGGGGCTGGCCGGCGGCTTCCCGATCGGCGCCTGCGTCGGCCTCGGCGCGGCCGGCGAGCTGCTCCAGCCGGGCAACCACGGCACCACCTTCGGCGGCAACCCGGTCGCCTGCACCGCCGCGCTCGCGGTGATCGGCACCATCGAGGCCGAGGGGCTGCTCGAGCACGTCACGGTCCTGGGCCAGAAGCTCCGCGACGGCCTGGCCGCCGACCCACGGGTCACCGAGGTCCGCGGCGCCGGACTGCTGATCGGCCTCGACCTGACCGAGGACAAGTCCGCCGACGTCTTCGCGGCCGCGCTCGAGGCAGGCTTCATCATCAACAACCCGACCCCGAACCGGATCCGGCTGGCACCACCGCTGGTGCTGACCGAGGCCGACGCTGCGGCGTTTCTCGACGCGTGGCCGAGCATCCTGGACGAAGGTGGGCTCTCGTGACCCGACACTTCCTGGCCGACGACGACCTCTCACCCGCCGAGCAGGCCCAGGTGCTCGACCTCGCGGCCGCGCTCAAGGCCTCGCCGTACGACGCCCGGCCCTACGCCGGCCCGCAGTCGGTCGCGATGATCTTCGACAAGCCCACGCTGCGCACCCAGGTGTCGTTCGGGGCCGCCATCGCCGAGCTCGGCGGCAACCCGATGCTGGTCGACGGCAAGCTGGCCGGGATCGGCGTCCGGGAGTCCGTCGAGGACGTCGCCCGGGTGCTCGGCCGGCAGGTCTCGACGATCGTCTGGCGCACCTTCGCGCAGTCCGACCTCGAGCTGATGGCCGAGTACGCCGGCGTGCCCGTCGTCAACGCGCTGACCGACGAGTTCCACCCCTGCCAGCTCCTGGCGGACCTGCTCACCGTGCGCGAGCACAAGGGGCAGCTGGCCGGGCTGACGGTGACCTACATCGGCGACGCCGCCAACAACATGGGCAACTCCTGGCTGCTCGCCGGCGTCACCGCAGGCATGCAGGTGCGGGTGGCGGGACCGCTCGGCTACTGGCCGAGCGAGGCGATGTTCGAGCGGGCCAACGCCATCGGCGCGCAGACCGGTGGATCCGCGACCGGAACGGCAGAGCTCGAGGCGGCGGTCACCGGCGCCGACGTCGTCGTGACCGACACCTGGGTGTCGATGGGCAAGGAGGCCGAGCAGGCCGCGCGGCTGGAGACCTTCGCGCCGTACGCACTGACCTCCGAGCTCCTGGCCCACGCCAAGGACGACGCGATCGTGCTGCACTGCCTGCCGGCCTACCGCGGCAAGGAGATCGCGGCCGAGGTCATCGACGGCCCGCAGAGCGTGGTCTGGGACGAGGCGGAGAACCGCCGGCACGCCCAGAAGGCCCTGCTCGCCTTCCTCATGGAGCAGCCATGACCGAACCCGTCGACACCGCGCTGCGCCCGGCGACCAAGAACTCCCGGCACCAGCAGATCGTCGAGCTGGTCACCCACCACGAGGTCCGGTCACAGGGCGAGCTGGCCACGATGCTCGCGGAGCAGGGCGTCAGCGTCACCCAGGCGACGCTCTCGCGCGACCTGCTCGAGCTCGACGCGGTCAAGATCCGGACCGCCTCCGGCGCGCTGGTCTACGCCGTCCCGGCCGAGGGCGGCGACCGACGACCCGCGGCGCCGGGGGAGACCGCCGCCGGCCAGGCCCGGCTCGCGAAGCTCTGTGCCGAGCTGCTCGTCTCGGCCGAGGCCAGCGCCAACCTGGTCGTCCTGCGCACCCCTCCCGGCGCCGCCCAGTACCTCGCCTCCGCCTTCGACAAGGCGGAGCTGCACGAGATCCTCGGCACCATCGCCGGCGACGACACGGTCCTGGTCATCGGCCGCGACCCGGCCGGCGGCGACGACCTCGCCCGCCGCTTCCTCGACTTCGCTGCAACGAACGGACATCCATGAGCAAGGTCCTCACCGCCCTCCCGAAGGGCGAGCGCGTCGGCATCGCGTTCTCCGGAGGCCTCGACACCTCCGTCGCGGTGGCCTGGATGCGCGCCCAGGGCGCGGTCCCGTGCACCTACACCGCCGACATCGGGCAGTACGACGAGCCCGACATCTCCGGCGTACCCGCCCGCGCCTTCGACTACGGCGCCGAGATCGCCCGCGCCATCGACTGCAAGACCCCGCTGGTGGAGGAGGGGCTGGCGGCGCTCGCGTGCGGCGCGTTCCACATCCGCTCCGGCGGCCGCGCGTACTTCAACACGACGCCGCTCGGCCGGGCCGTCACCGGCACCATGCTGGTGCGCGCGATGCACGAGGACGGCGTCGACATCTGGGGCGACGGGTCGACGTTCAAGGGCAACGACATCGAGCGGTTCTACCGCTACGGCCTGCTCGCCAACCCCGAGCTGCGGATCTACAAGCCGTGGCTGGACGCCGACTTCGTGCACGAGCTCGGGGGCCGCGCGGAGATGAGCCAGTGGCTGACCGAGCACGGGCTGCCCTACCGCGACAGCCAGGAGAAGGCGTACTCCACCGACGCCAACATCTGGGGCGCCACCCACGAGGCCAAGACCCTCGAGCACCTCGACGTGTCCCTGGAGGTCGTCCAGCCGATCATGGGCGTGAAGTTCTGGGAGCCCGCGGTCGAGATCGCACCCGAGGACGTGACGATCGGCTTCCGGCAGGGGCGGCCGGTCGCGATCAACGGGACGACGTACGACGACCCGGTGGCCCTCGTGCACGAGGCGAACGCCGTGGGGGGCCGGCACGGCCTGGGCATGTCCGACCAGATCGAGAACCGGATCATCGAGGCCAAGTCGCGCGGCGTCTACGAGGCGCCCGGGATGGCGCTGCTCTGGATCGCCTACGAGCGGCTGCTCAACGCCACCCACAACGAGGACACCATCGCGAACTACCACGCGGAGGGCCGCCGGCTGGGCCGGCTCCTCTACGAGGGCCGCTGGCTGGACCCGCAGGCCCTGATGCTGCGCGAGTCGCTGCAGCGCTGGGTCGCCTCGGTCGTGACCGGGGAGGTGACGCTGCGGCTCCGGCGCGGCGAGGACTACACCGTCGTACGCACGGACGGGCCGAACTTCTCCTACCACCCCGACAAGCTGTCGATGGAGCGCACCGAGCACGCCGCGTTCGGCCCGACCGACCGGATCGGCCAGCTCACCATGCGCAACCTCGACATCGCGGACTCGCGCTCGATGCTCGAGCTGTACGCCACCCAGCCGCTCGACCAGGGGCAGGTGCTGGTCGAGCACGGCACCCTGCTCGGCGAGCTCCCGGCCGGTGGCGGCGACCGGATCGCGGCCAACCCCGCGCGCGAGGGCAGCACCGAGGACGAGGCCCTCGACAGCGCGGCCATGGAGTTCGGCACCGACTGATGTCCCGTATCCATCGCACCGCCGCCCGGGTGATGCCGGTCAGCCCGCTCGGCGAGGTGCTCCTGCTCCAGGGCCGCGACCCGGCGTACCCCGACGACTGGCACTGGATCTCGATCGGCGGCGCCGTCGAGGAGGGGGAGTCGCTCGAGGAAGGCGCCCTGCGCGAGCTGCGCGAGGAGACCGGGATCGTCGTCTCACCGGTCGCGCTGTCGCCACCCATCCACGTCGGCACCCACGACTTCTCGTGGGACGGCACCGACTACCGCAGCCACGCGACGTTCTTCGCGGTCGCACTGGACCGGGACGTCGAGGTGCGGCTGGACGGCCTCGAGGAGGCCGAGGTCGGTAACGTCACCGGCGCGGCCTGGTGGTTCCCGGACGACCTCGCGGTCGACGGCACCGCGGCGGCGCCGGACATGCCCGAGATCATGCGCAAGGCCATCGAGGTCGTGAAGGGGGCAGCATGAACACCGACACCGTCGACCAACACAGGCAAGCTGTGGGGCGGCCGGTTCGCCTCCGGGCCGTCGCCCGAGCTCGAGGCGCTGTCCCGCTCGACGCACTTCGACTGGCGGCTGACGCTCTACGACATCGCCGGCTCGCACGCCCACGCGAAGGCCCTCGGTGCCGCGGGGTTGCTCACGCCGGACGACGAGACCGCGCTGCACGCGGGCCTGGACGCGCTCACGCGCCGGTACGAGTCCGGCGAGCTCCTGCCCGATCCCTCCGACGAGGACGTGCACGGGGCCTTGGAGCGGCTGCTGCTCGAGGAGGTCGGTCCCGAGCTCGGGGGGCGGCTCCGGGCCGGGCGGTCCCGCAACGACCAGATCGCCACCCTCCTCCGGATGTACCTCGGCGACCACGCTCGGACGGTCGCCGAGTGCCTCCTCGAGCTGGTCGACGCGCTGGCGCAGCAGGGGAGAGCGCACCTGGGCGCGATCATGCCCGGACGCACGCACCTCCAGCACGCCCAGCCGGTGCTGCTCACCCACCACCTGCTCGCGCACGCCTGGCCGCTGGTCCGCGACGTCGACCGGCTCGCCGACTGGGCGGCCCGCCTGGACTCGCCGTACGGCTCGGGAGCGCTGGCCGGCCAGTCGCTGGGCCTCGACCCGGTCGCGGTGGCCGCGGAGCTCGGCTTCGCGTCGTCCAGCGCGAACTCGATCGACGGCACGTCGGCACGGGACTTCGTCGCCGAGTTCGCGTTCATCTGCGCCCAGGTCGGCGTGGACGTCAGCCGACTCGCCGAGGAGCTGATCCTCTGGTCGACCCGGGAGTTCGGCTTCGTCCGGCTGCACGACTCCTGGTCGACGGGGTCGAGCATCATGCCGCAGAAGAAGAACCCCGACATCGCCGAGCTCGCCCGCGGCAAGGCGGGCCGGCTGATCGGCAACCTCACCGGGCTGCTCGCGACGCTCAAGGCGCTGCCGCTGGCCTACAACCGCGACCTCCAGGAGGACAAGGAGCCGGTCTTCGACTCGGTGGACACCCTGGAGGTGCTGCTGCCGGCGGTGACCGGGATGGTCGCGACGCTGGAGTTCGACACCGCGCGGATGGCCGAGCTGGCGCCGCAGGGCTTCTCGCTGGCCACCGACATCGCCGAGTGGCTGGTCCGGGAGGGCGTGCCGTTCCGGGTCGCCCACGAGGTCGCGGGCTCCTGCGTGCGGCGCTGCGAGGAGCTGGGCTGCGAGCTCGACGAGCTGACCGACGCCCAGCTCGCGGAGATCTCCCCGCACCTGACGCCCGAGGTGCGCGCCGTGCTCACGGTCGAGGGCTCGGTCGCCTCCCGCGACGGGCGGGGCGGTACGGCGCCCGTACGGGTCGCCGAACAGCTCGACGAGCTCGCCGCGGCGGTCGAGCGGGTGCACGGCCGCCTTGCCTGACCTTCGCGCGCTGCTCTCCGGGCCGGTGCTGGAGGTCGCACCTCGGCTCCTGGGCGCGGAGCTGCGGCACGGCGAGGTGGCGCTCCGGCTCACCGAGGTCGAGGCCTACGACGGCGCGAACGACGCCGGCTCGCACGCCTACCGCGGCCGGACGCCGCGCACGGCGATCATGTTCGGCCCGCGCCGGCCACCTCTACTGCTACTTCACCTACGGCATGCACGTCTGCGCCAACGTGGTGACCGGGGTCGAGGGCGCCGCCAGCGCGGTGCTGCTCCGGGCGGGGGAGGTCACCGAGGGGATCGAGCTGGCCCGGGAGCGCCGTCCGGGTGCCTCCGACCGCGACCTGGCGCGTGGACCGGCCCGGTTGTGCAAGGCGCTGGGCATCGACCTGAGCGACAACGGCAACGATCTGGTCACGGGTCCGGTCACCCTCGAGCCGGGTGAACCGGCATCGGAGGTGTCCACCGGACCCCGCGTCGGACTGCGTGGCGACCCCGATCTGCCCTGGCGGTTCTGGTTGACGGGGGACCCGACCGTGTCGGCGTACCGTCCGGCAGTGACCAGGCCGCGGTCACCAAAGGGCCTCTGACCTGCGGGTTTGCGTTCCGGGCACCCCCGATTTGGCACGGGTGCGGGCGTCGTCTAATGTTTCACCTCGCCGCAGGGATGCGGCGGAACCACTCGGGGGCCGATCGGCCCCGAAACGGGAGGATCCGCATGCTCCGGCGGCCGGGGTTCACCTCAACTCGCGAAGCGGCTTTCAAGTTGACTCGCACGAGGCGGACCGGTAAGTTTTGTCAGGTTGCCCCGGTGCCGGCTGAGAAGCCGGAGCTGGTGCGCGTCTGATCTTTGAGAACTCAACAGTGTGTCATAGTCGACGAATTAGTTTGTAATGCCCTGTCTCGTCGAGGGCCTTCGGGTCAGCGACGAACAGATTTCTTTGGTGAGACAATGATTCTGACAATTTTGTCAGTGATTTGATCCCGCCAGGAGGCATCTCTTCTTCCGTCATCGGCCCATCGTGGTCGGGGCGGTTTTGTTTTTCTACGGAGAGTTTGATCCTGGCTCAGGACGAACGCTGGCGGCGTGCTTAACACATGCAAGTCGAGCGGTAAGGCTCCTTCGGGAGTACACGAGCGGCGAACGGGTGAGTAACACGTGAGTAATCTGCCCTCCACTTCGGGATAAGCGCCGGAAACGGCGTCTAATACCGAATACGACGCACTCTCGCATGAGATACGCGTGGAAAGTTTTATCGGTGGAGGATGTGCTCGCGGCCTATCAGCTTGTTGGTGAGGTAACGGCTCACCAAGGCTTCGACGGGTAGCCGGCCTGAGAGGGTGACCGGCCACACTGGGACTGAGACACGGCCCAGACTCCTACGGGAGGCAGCAGTGGGGAATATTGGACAATGGGCGAAAGCCTGATCCAGCAACGCCGCGTGAGGGATGACGGCCTTCGGGTTGTAAACCTCTTTCAGTACCGACGAAGCGCCAATAACGGTGGTGACGGTAGGTACAGAAGAAGGACCGGCCAACTACGTGCCAGCAGCCGCGGTAATACGTAGGGTCCGAGCGTTGTCCGGAATTATTGGGCGTAAAGGGCTCGTAGGCGGTCTGTTGCGTCGGGAGTGAAAACTTACAGCTTAACTGTGAGCGTGCTTCCGATACGGGCAGACTTGAGGTATTCAGGGGAGAACGGAATTCCTGGTGTAGCGGTGAAATGCGCAGATATCAGGAGGAACACCGGTGGCGAAGGCGGTTCTCTGGGAATATCCTGACGCTGAGGAGCGAAAGTGTGGGGAGCGAACAGGATTAGATACCCTGGTAGTCCACACCGTAAACGTTGGGCGCTAGGTGTGGGGTCCATTCCACGGATTCCGTGCCGCAGCTAACGCATTAAGCGCCCCGCCTGGGGAGTACGGCCGCAAGGCTAAAACTCAAAGGAATTGACGGGGGCCCGCACAAGCGGCGGAGCATGCGGATTAATTCGATGCAACGCGAAGAACCTTACCTGGGTTTGACATATGCCGGAAAGCTCTAGAGATAGAGCCCCTTTTGTCGGTATACAGGTGGTGCATGGCTGTCGTCAGCTCGTGTCGTGAGATGTTGGGTTAAGTCCCGCAACGAGCGCAACCCTCGTCCTATGTTGCCAGCACGTAATGGTGGGGACTCATAGGAGACTGCCGGGGTCAACTCGGAGGAAGGTGGGGATGACGTCAAGTCATCATGCCCCTTATGTCCAGGGCTTCACGCATGCTACAATGGCCGGTACAAAGGGCTGCGATACCGCAAGGTGGAGCGAATCCCAAAAAGCCGGTCTCAGTTCGGATTGGGGTCTGCAACTCGACCCCATGAAGTCGGAGTCGCTAGTAATCGCAGATCAGCAACGCTGCGGTGAATACGTTCCCGGGCCTTGTACACACCGCCCGTCACGTCACGAAAGTCGGCAACACCCGAAGCCGGTGGCCCAACCCTTGTGGAGGGAGCCGTCGAAGGTGGGGCTGGCGATTGGGACGAAGTCGTAACAAGGTAGCCGTACCGGAAGGTGCGGCTGGATCACCTCCTTTCTAAGGAGTATGTGGCCATGAATGCCTCAGCCATTAGGGTTGAGGCTGATGGTGCTACTCACTAGTGGAATCGTCGATGAATGACCTCGGTCCGATGGACCGTCTGCTCAGTACTGCCTCTTCTCCGCTTGCGGAGGAGCTGGCGTGGAACCTGCAGCCGGCTCGGAGGCTCGAGGTCCTGGCACACTGTTGAGCTTTGAGAGATCAGGCACCCAGATCGTTGGGACTGAGCCTCAGCGCCCACGAGTACTCACCTGCCGCGCAAGCGAGGGTGCGACTCGGCGGGCATGCACATTGACTCCTTCATAGTGGACGCGAGCATCTTCGCGGCATCTCTCACCATGAGATGTCGCGTTTTCGGTCGCTCTCAATCAACTCCCGTCTCCGATTCGCTGTCGGTGTGGGGGGAGAGTGACCGGTCTTTGTAGCAGCAGAATGAACGAGTTGCTCAGCAAGCCGGCGCATCAGGTTTCAGACCCTGGCGTGCTGTCTTCGTTGAGTGTTTGTGAGACAAGCTACGAAGGGCACATGGTGGATGCCTTGGCATCGAGAGCCGAAGAAGGACGTAGGAGCCTGCGATAAGCCCTGGGGAGTTGGCAACCGAGCTGTGATCCGGGGATGTCCGAATGGGGAAACCCAGCTGGAGTCATGTCCAGTTACCCACGCCTGAATATATAGGGCGTGTGGAGGGAACGTGGGGAAGTGAAACATCTCAGTACCCACAGGAAGAGAAAACAATAGTGATTCCGAGAGTAGTGGCGAGCGAAATCGGAACAGGCCAAACCTCATCTGTGTGATACCCGGCAGGGGTTGCAGGTGGGGGGTTGTGGGACCACTCAGGTTGATCTGCCGGTCAACCAGGAAGTCACAAAATCTGAGCTAAGTTGAATCCCGTTGGAAAACGGAACCGTAGAGGGTGATAGCCCCGTAAGCGTAAACTCAGATCTTCCGAGTGGTATCCCAAGTAACACGGAACCCCTGAAATTCCGTGTGAATCTGGCGGGACCACCCGTTAAGCCTAAATACTCCTCGATGACCGATAGCGGACAAGTACCGTGAGGGAAAGGTGAAAAGTACCCCTGGCGGGGAGTGAAATAGTACCTGAAACCGTGTGCCTACAATCCGTTGGAGCTCTCCTTGTGGGGGTGACAGCGTGCCTTTTGAAGAATGAGCCTGCGAGTTTGCGTTGTGTTGCGAGGTTAACCCGTGTGGGGAAGCCGTAGCGAAAGCGAGTCCTAATAGGGCGATTTAGTAGCACGATCAAGACCCGAAGCGAAGTGATCTATCCATGGGCAGGTTGAAGCGCGGGTAAGACCGCGTGGAGGACCGAACCCACTTAGGTTGAAAACTGAGGGGATGACCTGTGGATAGGGGTGAAAGGCCAATCAAACTTCGTGATAGCTGGTTCTCCCCGAAATGCATTTAGGTGCAGCGTTGCGTGTTTCTTGCCGGAGGTAGAGCACTGGATAGCCAATGGGCCCGACCAGGTTACTGACGTTAGCCAAACTCCGAATGCCGGTAAGTGAGAGCGCAGCAGTGAGACTGCGGGGGATAAGCTCCGTAGTCGAAAGGGAAACAGCCCAGACCATCAGCTAAGGCCCCTAAGCGGTGACTAAGTGGAAAAGGATGTGGAGTTGCAGTGACAACCAGGAGGTTGGCTTGGAAGCAGCCACCCTTGAAAGAGTGCGTAATAGCTCACTGGTCAAGTGATTCCGCGCCGACAATGTAGCGGGGCTCAAGTCATCCGCCGAAGCTATGGCATTCAGACAATAGTCAAGCCTTCGTGGTTCAGACGTCTGGATGGGTAGGGGAGCGTCGTGTCGCGAGTGAAGCCTCGGAGTGATCCAGGGGTGGACGCGACACGAGTGAGAATGCAGGCATGAGTAGCGAATGAGGAGTGAGAAACTCCTCCGCCGAATGATCAAGGGTTCCAGGGTCAAGCTAATCTGCCCTGGGTAAGTCGGGACCTAAGGCGAGGCCGACAGGCGTAGTCGATGGACAACGGGTTGATATTCCCGTACCGGCAAAGTAGCGCCCATGACGAACCCGGTGATGCTAACCGCCCGAAATTGTCGGTACTGAACCCTTCGGGGGGATGGCCGGCAAGCTAGCGCGGGACCCGAACCGGTAGTAGTCAAGCGATGGGGTGACGCAGGAAGGTAGCCCAACCGTGGCGATGGTTGTCCACGGGCAAGAGTGTAGGGAGCCACCTAGGCAAATCCGGGTGGCATGATCCTGAGACTTGACGCGGAGTCCGCATGGACGAAGTGGGTAATCCTATGCTGTCGAGAAAAACCTCTAGCGAGCTACGCGCCGCCCGTACCCCAAACCGACTCAGGTGATCAGGTAGAGAATACCAAGGCGATCGAGTGAACCATGGTTAAGGAACTCGGCAAAATGCCCCCGTAACTTCGGGAGAAGGGGGGCCGGATCCGTCAATGCCCTAGCGGCAGGACGCGGTGATGGCCGCAGAGACCAGGCCCAAGCGACTGTTTACTAAAAACACAGGTCCGTGCGAAGTTGTAAGACGATGTATACGGACTGACTCCTGCCCGGTGCTGGAAGGTTAAGGGGACGGGTTAGCCTCACGGCGAAGCTCAGAACTTAAGCCCCAGTAAACGGCGGTGGTAACTATAACCATCCTAAGGTAGCGAAATTCCTTGTCGGGTAAGTTCCGACCTGCACGAATGGAGTAACGACTTGGGCGCTGTCTCAACCGTGGACTCGGCGAAATTGCACTACGAGTAAAGATGCTCGTTACGCGCGGCAGGACGGAAAGACCCCGGGACCTTTACTATAGTTTGGTATTGGTGTTTGGTTCGGCTTGTGTAGGATAGGTGGGAGACTTTGAAGCTTGGACGCCAGTTCAGGTGGAGTCAACGTTGAAATACCACTCTGGTCGTACTAGATGTCTAACCTAGGTCCGTAATCCGGATCAGGGACAGTGCCTGATGGGTAGTTTAACTGGGGCGGTTGCCTCCTAAAATGTAACGGAGGCGCTCAAAGGTTCCCTCAGCCTGGTTGGCAATCAGGTGGCGAGTGTAAGTGCACAAGGGAGCTTGACTGTGAGACAGACATGTCGAGCAGGGACGAAAGTCGGAACTAGTGATCTGGCCACGGCACGTGGAAGCGTGGTCACTCAACGGATAAAAGGTACCCCGGGGATAACAGGCTGATCTTCCCCAAGAGTCCATATCGACGGGATGGTTTGGCACCTCGATGTCGGCTCGTCGCATCCTGGGGCTGGAGTAGGTCCCAAGGGTTGGGCTGTTCGCCCATTAAAGCGGCACGCGAGCTGGGTTTAGAACGTCGTGAGACAGTTCGGTCCCTATCCGCCGCGCGCGCAGGAAACTTGAGAAAGGCTGTCCCTAGTACGAGAGGACCGGGATGGACGAACCTCTGGTGTGCCAGTTGTTCCGCCAGGAGCACGGCTGGTTGGCTACGTTCGGAAGTGATAACCGCTGAATGCATCTAAGCGGGAAGCACGTTTCAAGATGAGGTTTCCCACTACATAAGTAGGTAAGGTCCCCAGCAGAACACTGGGTTGATAGGCCAGAGGTGTACAGCAGTAATGCCCAGCCGACTGGTACTAATAGACCGAGGGCTTGTCCCACAAACATTCAACCAAGACAGCACCGGTTGATGTGACTTACCTGCTGCTGCAGTTCAGACTGCTCGCGTCCACATATGAAGGAATCCATACAACTGGATACCGCCTTGCAACAAAGGCAAAGTAGCTTCGGCTGCTCACGTGTTTATTTCCGTGAGTCGGCCGGCAAGAGTTACGGCGGCCTTAGCGAGAGGGAAATACCCGGTCCCATCCCGAACCCGGAAGTCAAGCCTCTCAGCGCCGATGGTACTGCAGCCGAGGGGTTGTGGGAGAGTAGGACGTCGCCGGACATTCTTTCGAGAAGGCCACCCCGTTATCGGGGTGGCCTTCTTGCTATTTCGGCGCCTTGTTGGCTGTCTCCTGTGGGCGGGGGCCGGGACGTCCCGTCTCGGCGCTGCGCCGACGCGGCGCCCTTGGCTTTGTCCCCAGCGTGCGGTCCGTGTGCCGCCGCGCGGCCCTTGACGCTGCCGAGACGGGACGTCCCGGCCCCGGCATCCCGGAACCATCCACAGGCCGGCTGGCTGGGCTCCGTCCACAGGCTCCGTGCGCCGGCGCCGCTGCTGTCCGTGTCGCCGGGAAGCGTGGTGCGCGGAGGTGATGTGCGATGAGCGCACAGAAGATGGAGGGCCCTGACGTGGTCGAGGACCAGGCGGAGGCCGTCAACGAGGTGCGGCTGGTGGGCCGGCTGGCCGCGGACCCGCGGCTGCGGGAGCTGCCGAGCGGCGACACGGTGTGGAACCTGCGGGTCGTGGTCGAGCGGGCGCTGCCGCCGGGCAAGGAGAAGCCGCGTCAGCGGGTCGACTCGCTCGAGTGCGCGGTCTGGTCGGGGCGGCTGAAGAAGCAGGTCGAGAAGTGGGAGGCCGGCTACGTCGTGGAGGTGTCCGGGGCGCTGCGCCGGCGCTTCTTCCGGGCTGGCGGCGCCACGGCGTCTCGAGTGGAGGTCGAGCTGACGGGAGGCCGGATCATTCGTCGCGCAGGGAGCGGATGAGCACGCCCACGCTCGGCTTGGGCTGGAACGACGTGGCCTTCTCCGGCAGCAGCCGGTCGTCGGCGGCGATCTTGAGGACCAGGTCGACGTCCGGGGCCGGCATCAGCACGGCCACGCTGTCCTTGCGCAGCCGGTTGAGGGTGGCCTCGACCGAGTGGTGGTACTCGATCCGCTGCGGGCCGCGCGGCAGCGCCGGGACCAGGTCGTCGTGGAGGAGCTCGACGGCAGCCCGGTCCTCGGGCAGCTGCAGCTTGAGGGTCGCCCATCGGCGGCCGTCGGTGACGGTCAGGGTGGCCGGGCCCAGCGCGTGCACGGCGGAGGGGCGGTCGACCACCTCGAGGCTGGCACCGACCACCTCGGCGGCGGCGGCGAGGTCGTCCAGGCTGACGCCGGTCAGGATTCGGTGGATCGGGCCGAGGAAGAGCGGGGTGTCCTCCTGGTCGACGAGCATCGCCAGGCCGCGGTCGGTCGGACCGCCGGGGGAGCGCCGCTGCATGCGCAGGTAGGCCGCGTAGCGATGGTGTCCGTCGGCGATGAGGGCCTGGCTGTCGGCCAACGCCTCGTCGATCGCGGCCAGGAGCTGCGGGTCCCGGATCGCCCAGACCCGGTGCCGCTGCTCGTTCCGGTCCACGAAGTCGTCGACGGGGGGCTCGGCGAGCACGCGGTGCACGATCTCCCGGATCTCGGCAGGCGCCCGGTGCACGAGGAGGATCGGTGCCGGGTTGAGTGCCAGCTCGGTCATCCGGTCGGCGAGCTCGTCGGCCTGCACGGGGTGGATCCCCTCGTGGGGGAGGACGGCCCGGTCCTCGGGGCCGCTGGCCCGGTGCGAGATGTCGAGCGCACCGACCAGGCCGCGCACGGTGAGGCCGCCTGCGGTGTACTCGTGCAGGTAGAGGGCGGGCTCGTCGTCGCGTCGGAGCTGTCCGCGTTCCTGCCACTGCGCGAGCCGGGCGGCGACGGCCCGGTACGGTCGGGCGAAGAGGCGCCCCGAGGCCGGGTCGCCGACGCGGCGGGGGTTCAGCCGGACCCCGTGGAACGGCGCCAGGCGCAGCGGTCGCCCCACATACGGGGGGATGACCACGGCACCGGTGTCCATCGTCCAAGCGTAGTTCTGACCAGGTGAGGAGGCGCGCGTTGGCGGCGAGCGCATCGCTGGGGAGCTCGACCGAGCCGCTCGACCGGCGCTACGACCTGGCCATGCTCGACCTCGACGGCGTCGTCTACATCGGCTCCGACGCGGTGCCGGGAGCGCCCGAGCGCGTGGCGGCGGCCCGGGCCGCGGGCATGCGGGTCGCGTTCATCACCAACAACGCGTCCCGGCCCCCAGGGGCGGTGGCCGAGCACCTGCGCGAGCTGGGCGTCGAGGCCGGCCCGGACGACGTCGTGACCTCGGCCCAGGCCGCCGGGCGGGTGCTCTCGGAGCGGCTCGGCGCAGGCGCGCCGCGTCGTGGTGCTGGGCGGCCGCGGGCTGGCCGACGCGGTGGCCGAGGCCGGCCTGAAGCAGGTCGGCGTCGAGGACGAGGCCGAGGCGGTCGTGACCGGCTACGGCCCCGACGTGCTGTGGGGCCAGATCATGCGGGCCGCCGTCCGGATCCAGGACGGGCTGTGGTGGGTCGCGTCCAACACCGACCTGACGTTCCCGACGACCTTCGGTGTGGCGCCGGGACACGGGGTGCTGGTCGAGACGCTGCGGCGGTTCACCGGCGTCGAGCCCGTGGTCGCCGGCAAGCCGGCCCGGCCGCTCCTCGACGAGACCGTGCGCCGGTGCGGTGGCGAGCGGCCGCTGATGGTGGGCGACCGGCTCGACACCGACATCGAGGGCGCGCACGCGGCCGGTGTCGACTCGCTGCTGGTGATGACGGGCGTGACCGGCCTGGCCGAGCTGGTGGCGGCGGGGCCCGGGTTGCGCCCGACGTACATCTCGGCCGACCTGCGCGGGCTGGACATGCCGCAGCCGGTGCCCGAGGTGTCCGAGGACGAGGTGTCGCTGGGTGGCTGGCGCGGCGGGGTGAGCGACGGTGCGCTCGAGATGACCGGCGCCGGGGAGGCGGACGACTGGTGGCGGGTCGTGGCCGTGGCGGCGTGGCGGCACCTCGACGCGGCCGGCGAGCCGGTCACGACCGACGGCGTGGCGGCGCCGGAGTAGCGTTCGCCTCATGACGCAGGACCCCCAGCACGACGTCCCCGAGCCCGACGAGAACGCGGGCGACCCCGAGCCGGCGGTGCCGGAGCGGGTACGCACGGGTGCGGGTCGGGTCGACGACGTGATCCGGGCCGTCGAGGAGCTCGACGAGCGGCCGATCGAGGAGCACGTGGGTGTCTTCGAGAGCGCCCAGGTGCAGCTGCGGCACGCGCTCGACGACCCAGGCGACCCCGACGAGGCGGACGACCACCCCGGCCACAGCTGAGCCTGGTCCGTGCCACCACGCCGGCTGCGGCTGGACGCCGAGCTCGTACGCCGGGGGCTCGCGCGGTCGCGAGAGCACGCTGCCGACCTGGTGACCGCGGGCCGGGTGCGGGTGTCGGGGGCCACCGCGACGAAGCCCGCCACCCAGGTGACCACCGACGTCGCGATCGTGGTGGCCGAGGACCCGGACCGACCCGACTACGTCTCCCGCGGTGGGCACAAGCTGGCGGGGGCGCTGGCGGCGTTCGAGCCGCTCGGCCTGAGCGTGGCGGGGCGTCGCTGCCTCGACGCGGGGGCGTCGACGGGCGGGTTCACCGACGTGCTGCTGCGGGCCGGCGCCCGGGAGGTGGTCGCGGTGGACGTCGGGTACGGCCAGCTGGCCTGGTCGCTGCAGTCCGACGAGCGGGTGCAGGTGCACGACCGCACCAACATCCGTGAGGTCACCACCGAGCTGATCGGCGGTCCGGTGGACGTGGTCGTGGGGGACCTGTCGTTCATCTCGCTGGCGCTGGTGCTGGAGCCCCTCGTGGGCGTGACGAACGAGGACGGCGACCTGGCGCTGATGGTGAAGCCGCAGTTCGAGGTGGGGAAGGACCGGGTCGGCAAGGGCGGCGTGGTCCGGGACCCCGCGCTCCGGGCCGAGGCGGTGACTGCGATCGCCGAGCAGGCCGCCGCCCTGGGCTGGGGCGCCCGGGCGGTGGCGACGAGCCCGCTGCCGGGGCCGTCTGGGAACGTGGAGTTCTTCCTCTGGCTGCGACGGGGCCCGGCGGAGGTCACCGAGGAGGACATCCACAATGCCGTGCGGGGCTGACCGCCACCGGGGGTGCGGTCTGAGAGGCTTGATGCCGTGACGACGAGCCCACCAGACGACGCCGGCGCGACCCGGCGCGTCCTGCTGCTCTCGCACACGGGGCGCGACGCTGCACGTGACGTCACGATCAGCTTCTGCAAGGCGCTGACCGAGCACGACATCGTGGTCCGGCTGCTGGCGCAGGAGGCCGCGGACCTCGGGATCGAGGCGGCGACGTACGACCCCGCGATCGAGATCGTCCACGGCGACACCGACCTGGCGGTCGACTGCGAGCTCGCGGTGGTCGTGGGTGGCGACGGGTCGATCCTGCGCGCCGCCGAGGTGACCTGGGGGAGCGGGACCCCCGTTCTCGGGGTCAACCTGGGCCACGTCGGCTTCCTGGCGGAGGCCGAGGTCGACGACGTCGAGGACGTCATCGACGCCATCGTCGAGCGGAAGTGGACGCCGGAGGACCGCCTGGCACTGGACGTGCGGGCCTTCCGCGACGGCGAGCTGGTGACCCACACGTTCGCGCTCAACGAGGCCAGTGTCGAGAAGGCCGCCCGCGAGCGGATGATCGAGGTGATCGTCGAGATCGACAACCGTCCGCTGTCGCGGTGGGGCTGCGACGGGGTGGTGCTGGCGACGCCCACGGGCTCGACGGCCTACAACTTCAGCGCCGGCGGACCGATCGTCTGGCCGGGAGTCGAGGCGCTGCTCATCGTGCCGATCAGCGCGCACGCCCTGTTCGCCCGGCCGCTGGTCGTGGCCCCCGACTCGCTGCTCGCCGTCGAGGTGATCGCCCGCACCGACGGCGCCGGGGTGCTGTGGTGCGACGGGCGACGTGCGGTCGACCTGCCGCCCGGTGCCCGGATCGAGGTACGCCGCGCGGATCGGCCGGTCCGGCTGGCGCGACTGCACCCGGCCCCGTTCACCGACCGGCTGGTGGCCAAGTTCGACCTCCCGGTCCAGGGCTGGCGCGGGTCGGCCGAGCGCCGCCGTCGCGCCGAGGGAACCGAGAACTGATGCTCGAGGAGATCCGGATCGGCCAGCTCGGCGTCATCGAGTCCTCGCGGCTCGAGCTCGGCCCGGGGCTCACGGTCATCACCGGCGAGACCGGGGCCGGCAAGACGATGGTGGTGACGGCGCTTGGGCCTGCTGCTCGGCGGCCGGGCCGACAGCGGCATGGTCCGCACCGGCGCCGGCACCGCGCGGGTGGAGGGCGTGGTCGACGCGACCGTGCTCGACGGGTTCCGGGCGGCGGTCGACGACGCCGGCGGCGAGGTCGAGGACGGCCGCGTGGTGCTCGCCCGCAACGTCTCGAGCGAAGGGCGGTCGCGGGCCTGGGTCGGCGGCGCCTCGGTGCCGGTGTCCCGGCTGGCCGACACCGCCGAGTCGCTGGTGGCCGTGCACGGGCAGTCCGACCAGCACCGGCTGCTCCGCCAGCGGGCGCAGCGAGAGGCGCTGGACCGGTTCGGCGGCGAGCCTGTGCTGGCCCTGGTGGCGGCCTACACCGCGCTGCACGCCCGGCTCGAGGCGACCGAGCGCGAGCTCGACGAGGTCGTGGCCAGCGCCCGTGAGCGGGCTCGGGAGGCCGACCTGCTCAGGTTCGGGCTCGGCGAGATCGAGGCGGTCGACCCCAAGCCAGGCGAGGACGCCCAGCTGGCGGCCGACGAGGCCCGGCTGGGCTACGCCGACGCCCTGCGCACCGCCGCGGAGCAGGCGCGCGAGGCGCTGTCCAGCGAGGCCGGCGACCCGGACGCGCTCGGTGCAGCCTCCGCGGCACGCACCGTCCTGGAAGGCGTCCGCGAGCACGACCCGGAGGCCGGGGCGCTGGCCGACCGGCTCGCCGAGATCACCTACCTGCTCTCCGACCTGGCCGCCGACGTCGCGTCCTACGCCGCCGGCATCGACGCCGACCCGACCCGGCTGGCCGGCGTGTCCGAGCGCCGGGCGGCGCTGACTGCGCTGACCCGCAAGTACGGCGAGACCGTCGAGGAGGTGCTGGCCTGGTCCGAGAGCTCCGCCGCCCGGCTGCTCGACCTCGACGGCACCGATGAGCGCATCGAGGCGCTGCGGGCCGAGCAGCAGTCGCTGCGCGCCGAGCTCGGCGAGGTCGCGCTGACGCTGTCGGGCGCCCGCAGCGAGGCGGCGGCGCGGCTGTCCGACGAGGTGACCTCCGAGCTGTCGCTGCTGGCCATGCCCGACGCCCGGCTCCAGATCACGGTCACCCAGCACGACACCGAGCCACCGGTCGGCGACCCGCCGCCCAGCGGCAGCCCGCTCCGGGTCGGCACCCGCTGGCTCCGGCACAGCGCGAGCGGAGTCGACGAGGTCGAGTTCCTGCTGGCCGCCAACACCGGCTCCGAGCCGCGACCGCTGCACAAGGGCGCCTCGGGCGGCGAGCTGTCCCGGGTGATGCTCGCCCTCGAGGTGGCGCTGGCCGGCACCAGCCCGGTGCCGACGTTCGTGTTCGACGAGGTCGACGCCGGGGTGGGCGGGGCGGCCGCGGTCGAGGTCGGCCGGAGGCTGGCCCAGCTCGCGCGCACCGCCCAGGTGCTGGTGGTGACCCACCTGCCGCAGGTCGCGGCGTACGCCGACCGGCACGTCCTGGTCGAGAAGGCCAGCGACGGCTCGGTGACCAGCTCCGGGCTGACCCTGCTCGACGACGGCGCGCGCGAGAAGGAGCTCTCCCGCATGCTGGCCGGCATGTCGGAGTCCGACACGGGGCTCGCTCATGCCCGCGAGCTCTTGGAGGTTGCGGCCCCGGCAAGGGCTCTGTCCTGACAGACTGAGCCAAGAATGTTTGTCACGGGGTCCCCGCGGAGCGTGAGCTCCGCGCGGAGCGTCCCACCGGATGCAATCGCTGAGGTGAGATGAAGTTCAACGGGCGGAAGGCGCCACTGGCTCCGCCAGGCGTCACGGGGATCGCTCGGGTCGGCAAGCCGACCTCGGCGCTGCTGCCGCGGCTGCGCCCCGGCGACATCGCGGTGCTCGACCACGTCGACCTCGGGCGCGACAGCGCGACCGCGCTCGTCGAGGCGGGGGTCCGCGCGGTCGTCAACGCCGCCCCGATGATCTCCGGCCGCTACGCCAACCTCGGCCCGGAGGTGCTCGCCGAGGCCGGCGTGCTGCTGGTCGACCGGGTCGGCAAGGAGGGCATCGGCCGGATCAGGGACAGCTTCCCCATCCGGGTCGCCGACGGGGTGATCTACGCCGTACTGCCCGACGGCCAGACCGAGGAGCTCGCCACCGGCCGCGCCGTCGACCTCGAACAGGTGCACAGCGAGATGGACCAGGCGCGCAACGGCGTTGCCGTCCAGCTGGACACGCTCACGCACACCACCGGCGACTTCCTGCGCCGCGAGCACGAGCTCCTGCTCAACGGCCGCGGCCTCCCCGCGCTCACCACCCGGATCGCCGGCCGCCCGGTCGTCGTGGTCGGCGCCGCGGACCACGCCGATCTGCAGGCAGTCGGACCGTTCGTCCGTGAGCAGGCGCCGGTGGTCATCGCCGTCGGCGCCGCGGCCGACGACCTGCTCGGCCTGAGCTGGGTCCCTGACGTCGTGGTCGTCACCGCGGGTGATCCCGACAGCGTCCCGTCGGCCGACGCCCTGCGGGTGGCCGCCGACGTCGTGCTCGTCGCGCAGAGCGGCTCCGGCCTCGTCGAGCAGGCCACGATCGAGGCCGTCGCCGGCCCGCCCTGGCTCGTGGACACCTCTGCGACCGCCGAGGACATCGGGCTCCTGCTCGCCGACCGCTACGCCGCGTCGCTGATCGTCGGCGTCGGGCTGCACGCGCGGCTCGACGAGTTCCTCGACGTCCAGCAGGCCGGCCGGGCCAGCAGCTTCGCGACCCGGCTGAAGGTGGGCGACCGGCTCGTCGACGCCGCTGCGGTGCGGGCGCTCTACACCGGCCGGCCCGGAGCGCTCCAGGTGGTCCCGGTCCTGATCGCGGGGCTGGTGGCCCTGCTCGCGGCGATCGCCGTCACCCCGGTCGGCCAGGACTGGGCCCACGACGTCGTCGACTACTTCCAGGCGCTCGTGTGATCTCCCTCCGCCAGCACATCGCGTCCCTCGTGGCCGTCTTCCTCGCGCTCGCCGTCGGCATCGCGCTCGGCGGCGGCCTGCTGGCCAGCGACGACGAGGACGGCGGCGACCAGCCGACCGGGACGATCGCCCAGAAGCCGGCGTCGTCCTCGGACAGTCAGTCCGCGTTCGCCGACGCGTTCGCGGGCGCGGGAGCCGCACGGCTCTACGCCAACGGCCTCAACGGCCACGCGGCCGCGATCCTGATGATGCCCGGCGCCGAGATCGCCCAGGTCAAGGCGCTCCAGGCGCAGATCATCGCCGCGGGCGGCGCGATCACCGGCATGTTCACGGCCGGCGACAAGCTGGTCGACGCGGACGAGACGTCGTCCATCGACTCGCTCGGGAGCCAGCTCACCACCCAGCTCGTCGATCCGCGGGTCGAGCCCACCGCGCCGACCTACGAGCGGATGGGCCAGCTCCTCGGCGTCGCCATGTCGACCACGCAGGCCTCCTCGGTCCGGGCCGACCTCGCGGCCGTGTCCGTCCGCGAGAGCCTGGCGGGCGCCGAGCTGCTCACCTCTCCGGCGGACGTGCGCAACGCACCCCTGGTGCTCATCGTCCTGCCGCCAGGGCAGGAGGGCGCGGAGTCGAGCCTGGCCACGCGCACCGTCCTCTCCGGCCTGGTCAGTGGAATCGGTCACAACGCCGCGGGGGTGGTCGTGGTCGGCGACGAGGACTCCGCCGACGGCGGCGAGCTCGCCGCGCTCCGCGAGAGCGAGCTGACCGGGCCGATCTCGACCGTCGACGGCATCGAGACCACCATCGGCCAGGTGACCGCGGTGCTCGCGATGCAGGCCGTGATCTCGGGAACAACCGGTTCCTACGGTGCGTCGGGATCTGACGGCGTCGTACCCCTCGGATAGCATGGAGGTCCATGAAGCCTCCCATGCCGACCAAGCATGTGTTCGTCACCGGAGGCGTCGCCTCCTCGCTCGGCAAGGGCCTGACGGCATCAAGCCTCGGTCGACTGCTCCGGTCCCGCGGACTGCACGTCACGATGCAGAAGCTCGACCCCTACCTCAACGTCGACCCCGGGACGATGAACCCGTTCCAGCACGGCGAGGTCTTCGTCACCAACGACGGGGCCGAGACCGATCTCGACATCGGCCACTACGAGCGGTTCCTCGACACCGACCTCGGCCAGATCGCCAACGTGACCACCGGGCAGGTCTACTCCGAGGTGATCGCCAAGGAGCGGCGCGGTGACTACCTCGGCGACACCGTCCAGGTGATCCCGCACATCACCAACGAGATCAAGGACCGCATCCTGGCCATGGGGGGCACCACCCCCGAGGGCGAGCACATCGACGTGGTCATCACCGAGATCGGCGGCACGGTCGGCGACATCGAGTCGCTGCCGTTCCTCGAGGCGGCCCGGCAGGTGCGCCACGACATCGGCCGTGACAACAGCTTCTTCCTCCACGTCTCGCTGGTGCCCTACATCGGCCCCTCCGGCGAGCTCAAGACCAAGCCGACCCAGCACTCGGTCGCCGCGCTTCGCCAGGTCGGCATCCAGCCCGATGCCGTGGTCTGCCGCGCCGACCGCGAGCTGCCCGACTCGATCAAGCGCAAGATCTCGCTGATGTGCGACGTCGACCTGGAGGCCGTGGTCACCGCGGCCGACGCGCCGTCGATCTACGACATCCCCAAGGTGCTGCACAGCGAGGGGCTGGACGCCTACGTCGTACGCCGTCTCGGCCTGCCGTTCCGCGATGTCGACTGGACGGTCTGGGACGACCTGCTCCGCCGGGTGCACCACCCGAAGGAGGAGGTCACGATCGCGCTGGTCGGCAAGTACGTCGACCTCCACGACGCCTACCTCTCGGTCGCCGAGGCGCTTCGGGCCGGTGGCTTCGCGCACGAGGCCGAGGTCGACATCCGCTGGATAGCTTCCGACGAGTGCGAGACGCACGAGGGTGCTTCCCGTCACCTGCACGACGTCGACGCGATCTGCGTGCCCGGGTGGCTTCGGCGTGCGTGGCCTCGAGGGCAAGATCGGCGCGCTGAACTATGCCCGCACCAACCGGATCCCGACGCTCGGCCTCTGCCTGGGCCTGCAGTGCATGGTGATCGAGTACTCCCGCAACGTCGCCGGCCTGGAGAAGGCCGACTCGACCGAGTTCGACCCCGACAGCCCGGAGCCGGTGATCGCGACGATGGCGGAGCAGCTCGCCTACGTCGAGGGCGCCGGGGACCTGGGCGGCACGATGCGGCTCGGCCTCTACCCGGCCATGCTCAAGCCCGGCTCGATCGCGCGCCAGGCCTACGGCGCCGAGCTGATCGACGAGCGGCACCGGCACCGCTACGAGGTCAACAACGCCTACCGCGACACCCTCGAGGAGGCCGGCATGGTCTTCTCCGGCACGTCGCCGGACAACAACCTCGTCGAGTTCGTCGAGCTGCCCCGCGACCAGCACCCCTACTACATCTCGACGCAGGCGCACCCCGAGCTCCGCTCCCGCCCGACCCGCCCGCACCCGCTGTTCAAGGGGCTGGTCGGTGCGGCGATCGAGCGTCAGAAGGAGCTCCGCTTCCCCATCGACGAGAGCGGGCTGCGCCGCGAGCCGGTCGACGTCGACGACTGACCGGGCCTGATCGTCAGGTCCGGGCGTCGAGCACCCGGGCGAGGGTGTCCACGGCCTGCAGCAGCTCCGTCCGGACCACGGGCAGCACGCCGTCGGCGTCGGCCAGGTCCTGGGCCCGGTCGAGCCAGGCCTGGTCGCAGGTGGTCGGCATCATCAGCCGGACCTTGCCCGCGATGGCGAGCAGCCCATCAGGGGTGAGGGCGGTGGCCTCGTCGAGGAACCGGTGCGCCCACGGGACCATGAGCTCGTGCTGGACCGGCCGCCAGAAGCAGCGCGCGAAGTCCTGCACCGGCGGGCCGGCCGGGATCGCGCGGTCGCGCCAGAACCGCTCCCAGGCCTCTGCCTTGGCGGTTTCGAGCGGACGAGCCGCGGAGACGCCGTACGCCTGCAGGTGCGCGTCAGGGTCGGGGTCGCGCTGGAGGAGAGCCTGGACCTCGTCCTCGTCGTAGCGGCCGAGCGAGGCCCGGCGGACCAGCACCCGCCACGCCAGGTCGACGTCGTCGGCCGCGGCCGCGTCGAGCAGGTCGAACTGCTCCGGTGTGGACGCGCTCCAGGCGAGCGTGTTCAAGGCGGCGGTCCGGTGCTCGGCCTCGTCGGCCCGGCGCTCGGCCACCTCGGCCACCCGGGCCAGCCGCCGGGGGATCAGCACGGTCGGGCTCCACTGCTCGGCGGCGCGCAGCGCGAGCGAGAAGCACGGCTCCACGACGCCGGGGCTCTGCTCGGTCGTCAGCAGCGTCAGCATGCAGTCGAGCAGGTCGCCCGTGGACAGCTCGCCCTTGAGGAGCATGTCCCAGCCGGTGCCGATCGCGAGGGCCCGGTTGACCGGCTCCGGGAGCGATCCCGCGTGGGCGAGCAGCACCTGCAGCGACGACTCGTCGGTGCGCACCGATGCGAACGTCAGGTCGCCGTCGTTGAGCAGGTGGACGTCGGCCACCGGCAGGTCGAGCAGGTACGTCGTGGTGCCGGTGGTCTCGACCCGGACGTCGCCCACCCGCTCGAGCCCCGCCTCACCCCGCGTGTAGGAGCCGATCCGCAGCGCATGCACGCGCGGCTCGCCGCCGTCGGGGCTGGACGTCAGCAACGTGGTCCCGACCAGGCTGATCGTGTCGGTGCCGGGCCGGTCCAGCCAGGCGCTCGTCCATGCCGTCAGGTTGCGGCCGGATGCGTCGCCGATCGACCGCATCAGGTCCGCCAGCTCCGCGTTGCCCCAGGCGTGCTCGGCGAAGTAGCCGCGCAGCCCCTCGACGAACTTCTCCTCGGTCACCAGGGCCATCAGCTGGTGCAGGACCGCCTCGCCCTTGTAGTAGGTGATCGCGTCGAAGTTCGCGAAGGCGTGGTCCACGTCGGGCACGGCGGTGCGGATCGGGTGGCTGGCCGGCCCGAGGTCCTGCTGGTAGGCGGCGATCTGCTCGCCCGCGAGGAAGGTCGCCCAGCTGTCGGTGAACTCGGTCGCCGACACCGATGCCCACGTGGAGGCGAACGAGGCGAACGCCTCGTTGAGCCACAGGTCGTCCCACCAGCGCATCGTCACCAGGTCGCCGAACCACATGTGCGCCATCTCGTGCAGGAGGAAGTTGGCGACCAGCTCTCTCCTGGCGTGCGTCGGCGGCGTTCGCCACAGCACGCTGTCGGTCCAGGTGACGCAGCCCCAGTTCTCCATCGCGCCACCGAAGTCGGGCACGAAGACCTGGTCGTAGCGCTCCTGCGGGAAGGGCTGGGCGAACCGCTCCCCGAAGAACGCCAGCCCCTGCTCGGTGACCCGGAACAGGTCCTCGGCGTCCCGCTCGAGGTAGGACCGCAGCGACTGCCGGCAGTAGAGGCCCAGGCTGTGGCCGCCGCGCTCCTCGCGCAGCTCGTAGAACGGGCCGGCGTTGACCACGACGACGTACGTCGAGAGCCGCGGGGTGTCCTCGAAGATCCACAACCGGCCGCCGTCGTCGCGGTCGAGCACGACCTCCGGCGCGCAGTTGCTGAGGACCGTCCACTCGGCAGGCGCGCTGACCTGGAACCCGTGCACCGCCTTGAGGTCGGGCTGGTCGAAGCAGGCCCACGCCCGTCTGGCGCCGTCCGGCTCGAACGTCGACCAGACGTAGACGAGCTTGTCCTGCGGGTCGACGCTGCGCAGGATCGCGTTCCCCGAACCCGTCTCGCGTCTGCACCGAGGAGACGACCAGCATGTTCTCGGCCGCGAGCGACGGGAGCGGCAGCCGTCCGGCCGCGTGCGTCGACACGTCGAGCTCCACGTCGTTGAGCCGGGCCGAGACCACCTCGCCGACGATGTCCACGAACGTCGCCGCGCCCGGTGTCCGGCACCGGAACGTGATCGACGACGTCGCCAGCCAGCGCTGGCCGTCCTGGAGCTCGCGCACGTCGACGGTGATGTCGTAGCGCTCGATCTCGATCAGCGCGGCACGCTCGCGCGCCTCCTGCTCGGTCAGGCTGGCGGGCGAGGCATCGGTCATGGGCCCGACGGTAACCTCCGCGGCGTGGTGGACGAGACAGCGGACGTCGCGGAGAGCTGGCCGGTCGAGAGCAGCGAGGATCTCTATCGGTCGTCGCTCCCGTTCGCGCTGAGGGCGGACCGGATCCGGCATCCCGAAGGCCCAGGGGAGGAGCCGTTCACCCGCGTGGTCCTCGAGCACCCCGGGGCCGTGGTGGTCCTCGCCGTGGACGACGAGGAGCGCGTGTTCTGCCTGCGCCAGTACCGCCACCCGGCCCGGATGCGGATGCTCGAGCTGCCCGCCGGGTTGCTGGACGTCGAGGGGGAGGAGCCCCGGGCCGCCGCCGAGCGCGAGCTGCTCGAGGAGGGCGGGCTCGAGGCGAGTGAATGGGTGCCGTTGGTGTCGGCGTACAGCTCGCCCGGCATCACCACCGAGCAGATCCACTACTTCCTTGCTCGTGGGCTCCGCGAGGCCGACCGGGGCGACTTCACGCCCGCCCACGAGGAGGCGGACATGGACACGCTGTGGGTGCCCTACGCCGAGCTGCTGGCCGCCTGCCTGGACGGGCGGGTGCGCGACGCCCCGGTGCTGATCGCGGTGCTCACCGCCCGGCAGCGGGGTCTTGTCGGCAACGGGGGCTCCTGAGGCTAGGGTCGGCGTCATGAAGGTCGGCGTCCCCAAGGAAGTCAAGAACCACGAGTACCGCGTGGCCATCACCGAGATCGGCGTGCACGAGCTGGTGGCCCACGGCCACGAGGTCGTCATCCAGAAGGATGCCGGCGTCGGGTCCGGCGATCAACGACGACGAGTACGTCGCCGCCGGCGCCAGGATCGTCGAGACCGCCGGAGGAGGCGTGGGGCACCGACGGTGGCGTCGACATGGTGCTCAAGGTCAAGGAGCCCATCGCCGAGGAGTACGCCCGGATGCGCGAGGGGCTGGTGCTGTTCACCTACCTGCACCTGGCCGCGGACAAGCCGCTGACCGAGGAGCTGATCAACCGCAAGGTCACCGGCATCGCCTACGAGACGGTGCAGCTGCCCTCGGGCGGGCTGCCGCTGCTCTACCCGATGTCCGAGGTCGCGGGCTGCCTGGCGCCGCAGGTGGGTGCCCACTTCTGCTGAAGGCGCAGGGCGGCAGCGGGGTGCTGATGGGCGGTGTCGGCGGGGTGGCCAACGCCAAGGTGGTCATCATCGGCGCGGGCGTGAGCGGCCAGAACGCCGCGAACATCGCGCTCGGCATGGGCGCCGACGTGACCCTGCTGGACACCGACCTCGACAAGCTGCGGATGTCGTTCTGGCGCTACAACAACCGGGTGCACGGGCTGGCGTCGTCCAAGCTGGCGCGTGGAGCAGCAGGTGATGGAGGCCGACATGGTGATCGGCGCGGTGCTGATCCCGGGCGCGGCCGCCCCCAAGCTGGTCGTCCAACGAGCTGGTCCGCGGATGAAGCCGGGCTCGGTGCTGGTCGACATCGCGGTCGACCAGGGCGGCTGCTTCGAGGACACCCACGCCACGACGCACTCGGACCCGACGTTCCAGGTGCACAACTCGATCTTCTACTGCGTGGCGAACATGCCCGGCGCGGTGCCCAACACCTCGACGTACGCCCTGACCAACGCGACCATGCCGTACGCCGTCGCGCTGGCCACCAAGGGCTGGGAGCAGGCCTGCCGCGACGACCACAGCCTCGCCCTCGGGCTCAACACCCACGCCGGCCAGCTGACCAACAAGCCGGTCGGCGAGGCCGTCGGGATCGACGCGGTCAGCCCGGACGAGGTGCTGGCGTAGGCGCCGAGACCGCACCGGCCCCCGCGACTCCCGCCCCGGAGATCGCGCGGGCAGTCCGCACCTACCTCGACCACCTCGCCGTCGAGCGCGGCCTGGCCGCGAACACGCTCACGTCGTACAAGCGCGACCTGCGCCGCTACCTCGAGCACCTCGACCGGCTCGGCGTGGCCAGCCTCGACGACGTCACCGAGGCGACCGTGTCCGGGTTCCTGGTCGCGCTGCGCGAGGGGGACGCCGACCACCCGCCGCTGGGCTCGTCGTCGGCGGCGCGGACCGTCGTGGCGGTGCGGGGGTTCCACAAGTTCGCGCTCGCCGACGGGCTGGCCACGACCGACCCGGCCAGCGGAGTGAAGCCACCGACCCCGGCCAAGCGGCTGCCCAAGGCGCTGCCGCTGGCCGACGTCGAGGCGATCCTCGAGGCCGCCGGGCTGCCCGGCACGACCCTGGCGCTCCGCGACCGGGCGCTGCTGGAGCTCCTCTACGGCACCGGTAGCCGCATCTCGGAGGCGGTCGGCCTCGACGTCGACGACCTCGACACCGTCGACCAGACCGTGCTGCTGCGGGGCAAGGGCGGCAAGCAGCGGATCGTGCCGGTCGGCTCCTACGCGCTGGCGGCGGTCGACGCCTACCTGGTCCGCGGCCGGCCCGAGCTGGTCTCCACCGGCAAGGGCACCCCCGCGCTGTTCCTCAACGCCCGTGGCGGCCGGCTGTCGCGGCAGTCGGCCTGGTCGGTGCTGGTGCGGGCCGCCGAGCGCGCCGGCGTCACCAAGGACGTCTCGCCGCACACCCTGCGGCACTCGTTCGCCACCCACCTGCTCGACGGCGGCGCCGACGTACGCGTGGTGCAGGAGCTCCTCGGCCACGCGTCGGTCACGACCACGCAGGTCTACACGCTGGTCACCGTGGACAGCCTGCGCGAGGTCTTCGCCAGCGCCCACCCCCGGGCGCGCGAGTGACCGGCTGCAAAAGTCACCGGTTAACCGGTGACTTTGTCACTTCTACAGCGAAATTTCGGTGTAGAAGCGCAGGAATCACCGGTTAACCGGTGACTTCGACAAGCCGCGGCCTCGCTCAGGGTCAAGGCAGGCGACAGCCCGGACGACGTGTACGCCGCCGTCGTCGACTGGGCGACCGAGCAGGGGCTGGAGCTCTACGAGCACCAGGACGAGGCGATCCTCGAGCTGCTGGGCGGGGCCAACGTCGTGCTGGCGACGCCCACCGGCTCCGGCAAGTCGCTGGTCGCGGTGGCCGCGCACGCTGCCGCGCTGGCCCGCGACCAGGTCACCTACTACACGGCCCCGATCAAGGCGCTGGTCAGCGAGAAGTTCTTCGAGCTGTGCGCGACCTTCGGCACCGACGACGTCGGCATGCTCACCGGCGACGCCTCGGTGAACGCCGACGCCCCGGTCATCTGCTGCACGGCCGAGATCCTGGCCAACATCGCGCTCCGCGAGGGCCAGGATGCCGATGTCGGGCTGGTGGTGATGGACGAGTTCCACTACTACGCCGAGCCGGACCGGGGCTGGGCCTGGCAGGTGCCGCTGCTGGAGCTGCCGCGCGCGCAGTTCGTGCTGATGTCGGCCACCCTCGGCGACCTGTCCGACCTCGCGGCCGACCTGAGCTCGCGCACCGGCCGGGAGACCGCGATGGTCACCGAAGCGGAGCGGCCGGTGCCGCTGACCTTCACCTGGGCGCTGACGCCGCTGCCCGACACGCTGGAGGAGCTGGTCACCACCCACCAGGCGCCGGCGTACGTCGTGCACTTCACCCAGAAGGACGCGGTCGAGCACGCCACGTCGCTGCTGCAGGCGTCGTACCTCGCCAAGCCACCGCCCGCGCTTGCCGAGCGGCTGGCCGGCGTCCGGTTCGCCGCCGGCTTCGGCAAGACGCTCTCGAAGCTGCTCAAGAAGGGGATCGGCGTCCACCACGCCGGGATGCTGCCGCGCTACCGGCGGCTGGTGGAGCAGCTGGCCCAGGCCGGGCTGCTCACCGTCATCTGCGGCACGGACACGCTGGGCGTCGGCATCAACGTGCCGATCCGGACGGTGCTGTTCACCGGCCTGGCCAAGTACGACGGCCGCCGGCAGCGGATCCTGCGCACCCGCGAGTTCCTCCAGATCGCCGGGCGGGCCGGGCGGGCCGGCTTCGACACCGCCGGATACGTCGTGGTGCAGGCGCCCGAGCACGTCATCGAGAACGAGCGCGCCAAGGCCAAGTCCGAGGCCAAGAACGCTGCCAACCCGAAGAAGAAGTCCAAGCCGAACCTCAAGAAGCCCCCCGACGGGACGGTCGTCTGGACCGAGCAGACCTTCGACAAGCTCGTCGCCGGCGTCCCCGAGCCGCTGGTCTCGCGGATGAAGGTCGACAACGCGATGCTCGTCAACGTCCTCTCCCGCGAGGAGGACGCCTTCCCGGTGCTGCGTCGGCTGCTCACCGACAACCACTCCGACCCTCGCGAGCAGCGCCGACTCGCTCGCCGCGCGCTCCGGCTGGCCCGGTCGCTGCTCCGGTCCGGGATCCTCACCAGGCTGGACGAGCCGGACCAGTTCGGGCGCCGGTACGTGCTCACCGTCGACCTGCCCGAGGACTTCGCGCTCAACCAGGAGCTCGCCCACTTCGCACTGGCCGCGCTCGACGTGCTCGACCCGGAGGCGGAGACCTACCCGCTGGACGTCGTCTCCGTGATCGAGGCGGTGCTGGAGCCCCCGCGGCAGGTGCTCTGGGCCCAGCAGCACGAGGCCCGCGGTGAGGCGATCGCGGGGATGAAGGCCGACGGCATCGAGTACGACGAGCGGATGCGGCTGCTCGAGGAGGTCACCTGGCCGCGGCCGCTGGCCGAGCTGCTCGAGGCGACGTACGAGCTCTACCGCGAGAGTCACCCGTGGCTGGACCCGGAGGCGCTGGAGCCGAAGACGGTGGTCCGGGAGATGTGGGAGCAGGGGATGGGGTTCACCGACTTCGTCGGCCGCTACCAGCTGGCCCGCTCCGAGGGGCTGGTGCTGCGCTACCTCACCGACGCCTACCGCACGCTCCGCCAGACCGTCCCCGAGAAGCACCACTCGCCGGAGCTCGACGAGCTCGTCGAGTGGCTGGGGGAGACGGTCCGCCAGATCGACTCCTCGCTGCTCGACGAGTGGGAGGCGCTGGCCGACCCCGCCCACGTCCGCGCCGACGTGGCCCATCACGCCCCACCACCGCCTCCGCGGCCGATCTCCGCCCAGACCCGCCCGTTCCGCGTGATGATCCGCAACGCGCTGTGGCGCCGGGTCGAGCTGGCCGCTCGCGACGACGTGGACGGCCTGGCCGCGCTGGAGTCCGCGACCGCCCAGCTCGCGGACCCGCCGCTGGAGGTGGCGATGGCGCGCACCGACTGGGACGCCGCCCTGGAGGGCTACTACGCAGACCACGACGAGATCCGTCTCGACGCGGACGCTCGCGGCCCCGCGCTGCTGGCCGTCGAGACCACCGGCCGGGTGTGGACGACCAGGCAGACCCTGCACGACCCGGCCGGCGACCACGACTGGGTGATCGAGGCGACCGTCGACCTCGACGCCTCCGACGTCGCCGGAGAGGCCGTCGTGCTGGCCACCGCCCTGCGTAGGCTCGACGGGTGACCCAAGTAGAGGTGGCCGACAACGCGGCCGAGAAGCGATTCGAGGCGCGAGTGGACGGCGAGCTCGCCGGCTCGGCGTACTACGACACCGCGGACGACCTGATCGTCTTCACCCACACCGAGGTCGACGACGCGTTCGAGGGGCACGGCGTGGGATCGGCCCTGGCCAGGGCTGCGCTCGACGCCGTCCGCGCCGACGGGCGCCGCAAGGTGGTCGCCCGGTGCCCGTTCATCAAGGGCTGGATCGACCGGCACCCGGACTACAAGGACCTCCTGGAGTAGCCGGGGCTCTCCACAGGACAGTGCACAGGGCGGCCGCGTCTGTGCAGGGCAGCGCCACGGATGCCACCGCTCCTCCACAGATTTCGAATGGGCTTGGGGGTATCCCTCATTCCCCTTGTTCGGGTTCAGAGCCGGACCTAGAGTCCGGGCGCGTCGTCCACTAAGTCGCCGTGTCGACAAATTAGGTTGCTGGGGACAGCACAGCACAGCCCAGGGCGGAGGAACCTCGATGAGCGATCGCGGGCACCGATTCGGAGCACGGTTCGGACGTGGATCGACAGCGCCGGAGATGCCGCCGATGGTCGCGCCGCCGATCGTCTCGACTCCGCCTCCGCCCCCGCCTCCGCCCCCCGGGCCCGACCTCACCGAACCGAGCGACGCCATGACCAGCCCTTCCCCGCTGACCTCCCCATCGACCTCCCCAGAGACCTCCGCAGAGGCCTCCGCAGTCACAGAGTCCCCTGTGACGGAGCCCCTGCCCTTCGAGCGACGCGAGCCCGAGCCCGAGCCGCCGGTCGTGCCGGCCACCATCGGCGCGATCGGTCCCACCGGTCGCCCGATGCCGGAGATCCCGGAGCCCAGGCCGCTCGCCACCCACGGCAACGCCCGGGTCATCGCGATGTGCAACCAGAAGGGCGGGGTCGGCAAAACCACGACCACGATCAACCTCGGTGCGTCCCTGGCCGAGTTCGGGCGCAAGGTGCTGCTGGTCGACTTCGACCCGCAGGGATCGCTCTCGGTCGGGCTGGGGCTCAACCCCCACGAGATGGACCTGACCGTCTACAACCTGCTGATGCAGCCGGACGTGACCCTGTCCGAGGTCGTCGTGCCCACCGGCGTGCCCGGCATGGACCTGCTTCCCTCCAACATCGACCTGTCGGCCGCCGAGGTGCAGCTGGTGCACGAGGTGGGCCGCGAGCAGACCCTGATGCGGGTGCTCGCACCGGCGATCGACGACTACGACGTCGTGCTCATCGACTGCCAGCCCTCGCTCGGCCTGCTCACCGTCAACGCCCTCACCGCGTCCGACGGCGTGATCGTGCCGCTGGAGTGCGAGTACTTCGCGTTGCGGGGCGTCGCCCTGCTCAAGGGCACGATCGACAAGGTCAAGGAACGCCTCAACCCCAGGCTGCGGATCGACGGGGTGCTCGGCACCATGTTCGACGGCCGCACCCTGCACAGCCGCGAGGTCATGCAGCGACTCGTCCAGGCCTGGGGCGACACGGTCTTCCACACGGTGATCCGCCGGACCGTGAAGTTCTCCGACTCCACCGTGGCCGGCGAGCCGATCACGACGTACGCCAGCTCGTCCGCCGGTGCCGACGCCTACCGCCAGCTCGCCAAGGAGGTGCTCAGCAGATGGCCCGACGAGTGAGCCTGCCGTCCGCCGACGACCTGTTCCGGGCCACCCAGGAGGAGAAGGCCGCGCAGGCGCGTGGTGCGGCCGCGCGCGGCCCGGTCCACGCCGTACCCGACCAGCCGGAGCCCGAGGCACCGCGCAAGCCCAGTGGCCGGGTCAAGCACGACGAGAAGATGACGGTCTACGTCACCGCCCAGGAGCTGCTCGATCTCGAGCACGCCCGGCTCACCCTGCGCGCAGAGCACGGCCTGGCCGTCGACCGCGGCCGGCTGGTGCGCGAGGCGCTGCACCTCGTCCTCGCCGACCTCGAGCAGAACGGCGAGTCGAGCGCCCTGATTCGTCGCATCACCGAGGAATGACAACCCTGGCCGAGGTCGAGGCGCCGTTGACAGGAGGCGAGGCCGGGGAGGCCGCCGGCTTCGAGGTGCGACTCGACAACTTCGAGGGCCCCTTCGACCTGCTGCTCAGCCTGATCTCCAAGCACAAGCTCGACATCACCGAGGTCGCGCTCTCCAGGGTCACCGACGAGTTCATCCAGCACGTGAAGGCCGGCGGACCGGAGTGGGACCTCGACCAGACGTCGTCGTTCCTGCTGGTCGCGGCCACGCTGCTCGACCTCAAGGCGGCCCGGCTGGTGCCGCAGGGCGACGTCGAGGACGAGGAGGACCTCGCGCTGCTCGAGGCGCGGGACCTGCTGTTCGCGCGGCTCCTCCAGTACCGCGCGTTCAAGGGGATCGCGGCGGTGCTCGCGGAGCGGCTGGCGGGCGAGTCCAAGCGGCACCCGCGCTCGGTCGGGCTCGAGGACCGGTTCGCGAACCTCCTCCCCGAGGTGCTCATCGGCATCGGCCTCGACCAGTTCGCGGCTCTGGCGGCCAAGGCGCTCGAGCCCAAGCCGGAGCTCGAGGTCGGCCTGAGCCACATCCACGTGACCCGGGTGAGCGTCCGCGAGCAGGCCGCGATCGTGGTCGAGCGGCTGCGTCGGCAGGGCGCGATGACGTTCCGCGCGCTGTGTGGCGACTCGCCGGACACGCTGACCACGGTGGCGCGGTTCCTGTCGCTGCTCGAGCTCTTCCGCGAGGGCGCGGTCGGATTCGAGCAGGTGACCCCGCTCGGCGAGCTCACGGTGCGCTGGACCGGCGGCGACGCGGACGTCGAGGAGCTGGTGACCGACGAGTTCGAGGGCGCCCCGACGGAGGCCGAGACGCCCCCCGAGCCGGAGCCCCGCGAGGCGGCAGAGACCCCGGAGGCAGAATGACGACCGTGACCGAGCCGGACGAGGCCCAGCACGAAGGGGCAGCAGAGCCAGGAGACCCTGGTCGACGTACCCCTTGCGGCCCTGCGGGGCTCGCTGGAGGCGGTGCTGATGGTCGCCGACCAGCCGCTCGACGCGGTGTCGCTCGCGACCGCGGTCGGCTACCCGGTGGGTGAGGTGGTCTCGGAGCTGCAGCTGCTCGCCGAGGAGTACGCCGAGCAGGGCCGCGGCTTCGAGCTGCGCAACGTCGCCGGCGGCTGGCGCTACTACACGCGCGAGGAGTACGCCGCGGTGGTCGAGGCGTTCGTCCTCGAGGGCCAGCAGGCCCGGCTCACCCAGGCCGCCCTGGAGACGCTCGCCGTGGTCGCCTACAAGCAGCCGGTGTCGCGGGCCCGGGTCTCGGCGATCCGCGGGGTCAACGTCGACGGCGTGATGCGCACCCTGCTCACCCGCGGCCTGGTCGAGGAGGCCGGCGAGGACCAGTCGACCGGCGCGCACCTCTACCGCACCTCGAACTACTTCCTGGAGCGGATCGGCGTCGAGTCCATCGACGAGCTGCCCGAGCTGGCGCCGTACCTCCCCGACCTGGCCGACATGGAGGACCAGCTGGAGGGTCTGGCGACCCACCCGCACCCGGAGACGCCCGAGCCGGGGCCCAGCACCGAACCCGACGGCGGCACCGAGCCCACGTGACGCACCCGGGCCTCGACGACGACGGGTTGATCCGGCTGCAGAAGCTGCTCGCCCAGTCCGGCGTGGCCTCGCGGCGTCGTTGCGAGGAGCTGATGCTGGCCGGCTCGGTGGTCGTGGACGGCGAGGTGGTCACCCGCCTCGGCACCAAGGTCGACCCGCTCACCGCAGTGATCAGGGTCGACGGCAAGCGGCTGCCGCCGATCTCGGCGCACGTCTACCTCGCGCTGAACAAGCCGCGCGGCGTGGTCTCCACGATGTCGGACCCAGAAGGCCGGCGCACCCTGTCCGACGTGGTCGCCGACCGCCCCGAGCGGCTCTTCCACGTCGGGCGCCTCGACACCGACACCTCCGGGTTGATCATCCTCACCAACGACGGTGACTTCGCGCAGCGGCTCGCGCACCCGTCGTACGAAGTCGACAAGACCTACGTCGCCGAGGTGACCGGCGAGGTCACCAAGGCCACGCTGCGCCGCCTCACGGACGGCGTCACCCTCGACGACGGCCCGGTCACCGTCTCGCGGACCCGGATCGTCCAGCACGGGACCGGCAAGACGATCGTCGAGCTGGTCATCCACGAGGGCCGCAACAAGATCGTCCGTCGCCTCCTCGAGCACGTCGGCCACCCCGTCACCCGGCTCACGCGCACCCGCATCGGCCCGGTGAAGCTCGGTCAGCTCAAGTCCGGCGAGCTCCGCGACCTCACCCTCGACGAGCTGGGTCTGCTGCTGGACCGCACCGAGCTCTGAGCCTCGATAGTCGCAGACGTTCGGCACGGAGGTGCACCCTGGAGAGCGTGCCGAAGGTCTGCGACTATCGCCGTATGGCGGCCGTCCCGGCGATCCTCGGCCCGTACGTCACCTCGCTGGAGGCGTACGACGTCGAGCTGGGCGCGCCGGGGGTGCACCGGGGGCTGCCGACGACGAGCCTGACGTTCGTGCTGCCCATGGGGGAGCCGCTGGACGTGGGCTGGGGCGACGGCACGGCGCGCGAGAAGCGCTGGTCGACGGTCTCGGGTCTGCACGCAGCGCCGGCGGCGATCCACCACGACGGCACCCAGCGGGGGATCCAGCTCGGGCTCACCACGGCGGGGGCGCGGGCGCTGCTCGGCGTACCGGCTGCCGGGCTGGCGGGGGAGCTGCTCGAGCTCGAGGACGTCGCTCCCGACCTGGCCGACCTGCCGGAACGACTGGCCGGCGCGAGCCTGGAGGAGGGACTGGCGGTCGTGGCGCGGGCGCTCACCCGGGCGCTGGCCCGCAACGGGGAGGCGTCGCCACGGGCGGAGGTGGGTCGGGCGCTGGCCGGGCTGACCCGTGGCGAACGGGTGGGCGAGGTCGCCGAGGAGGTCGGCTACAGCCGCCGGCGGCTCGGCACGCTGGTGAAGGAGGAGACCGGGCTGGCGCCGAAGGAGTACCAGCGCGTGGCCCGCTTCGAGGCGTCCCGGGCGGAGCTCGGCCACCGGCCGCTCGCCGACGTGGCCGCCGGCTGCGGGTACGCCGACCAGGCGCACCTGGCGCGCGAGTGGACGGAGCTGGCCGGCTGCCCACCGAGCACGTGGCTGCGCGAGGAGTTCCCATTCCTCCAAGACCACGAGGTGCCCGGCACGGCAACCTGAAGCCATGACCGCACAAGACACCAAGCTCTGGCACTCGATGGCCTTCGCCGACGCGGACCGGATGATGGAGTGGCTGAAGGCGATCGGGTTCACCGAGCACGCCACCTACCGCGACGATGCCGACGCGTCGATCGTGACGCACGCGGAGTGGCTGTGGCCGGGCGGCGGCGGGATCATGTTCGGCTCCCGGCGACCCGATGGCGCGATCGACAACGTGGGCGGATCGGCGGCGTACCTCATCACCGACGACGTCGACGGGACCTTCGAGCGGGCCGTGACCGCCGGTGCGACCGTCCTGCGCGAGCTCGTCGACCAGGACTACGGCGGCCGCGGCGGGAGCGTCGCCGATCCAGAGGGAAACCACTGGTCGTTCGGGGACTACCAACCCAAGTAACGCTCTGCCGTACATTGTGGGCCCGTGGCGGTGCGGGCAGTACGCGGGGCGACCCAGCTGGACGAGGACGACCGCGAGCACATGCTCCAGCGGGTCGCCGAGATGGTGCTCGACGCCATGGACGCCAACGGGCTCGAGGTCGACGACTTCATCTCGGTGATCTTCACCGCCACGTCCGACCTGGTCTCGGAGTTCCCGGCGTACGCCGCCCGGCAGCTCGGCTTCGGCGAGGTGCCCCTGCTGTGCGCCCGCGAGCTCGAGATCGAGCGGTCGATGCCGCGGGTGGTCCGGATGCTCGCCCACGTCGAGACCGACCTGCCCCGGGCCGACGTCACCCACGTCTACCTGCACGGCGCCGCGGCGCTGCGCAGCGACCTCACCCGGGTCCGAGCGGTGCCCGATGAGTGAGCCCAGCCGACAACTCAGAGGCCCGATCGAGGTGATCGGCGCCGGCCTCCTCGGGGCCTCGGTGGGTCTGGCCGCGCGCCGGGCCGGGCTCGACGTGCTCCTCAGTGACGAGTCGTCCGACCACGTGCGCACCGCGTCGGGCATGGGGGCCGGCCGGCCGCGCACCGACGCGGACCGGCCCCAGCTCGTCGTGGTGGCGGTCCCGCCGGACCACCTCGGCGACGTGATCGCCGCGGCGCTGCGCGCATCCGACGCCGTCGTGACCGATGTCGGCAGCGTGAAGTCCGGGCCGCTGGCCGCCGTTGCCGACGTCCCCGGGGTGGAGCGGTACGTCGGTGGGCACCCCATGGCCGGCAGCGAACGCTCCGGCCCGCTGGCCGCCAGCGCCGCGCTGTTCGACGGCCGGCCGTGGGCGGTGACGCCGCACGAGACGTCCGACCCGGAGGCCGTCGAGCTGGTCGAGGCCCTGGCCCGGCTGTGCGGCGCCGTGCCGGTCCGCCTCAGCCCGGTGGAGCACGACCGCGCGGTGGCCCGGACCTCGCACATCCCGCACCTGCTCGCGGCCCTGGCCGCGGGCCGGCTGGCCGGAGCGCCCGTCGACCACCTGGCCCTGTCCGGCCAGGGCGTCCGCGACGTGACCCGGGTGGCTGCGGGGGACCCGGAGCTCTACGGCCAGATCCTGGCGGCCAACTCCGAGGCGGTCCTCGACCTGTTGTCCGAGGTGCGCGAGCGGCTCGACGTCGTGATCGACGCGGTCGGCGCCTCCGACCGGGCCACCCTCCAGGGGCTGCTCGAGGAGGGCGTGGCAGGGACCCTCGCGATCCCCGGCAAGCACGGCGGCCCCACCCGGCCGAGCCGGTCGGTCTTCGTGTCGGTGCCCGACCACCCCGGCGAGCTCGCCCGGCTGTTCGCGGACGCCGGCGCCAGCGAGGTCAACATCGAGGACGTCCACATCGACCACGACCCTGGCCGGCCGGTCGGGCTGGTCGAGCTGCTGGTCGACGAGGAGCGCGCCGAGCACCTGCTGGCCTCTCTCGAATCTCGGGGCTGGGTCACCCACAGGTAGTCTGATCGGTTGTGAGCAATGGCGTCCCCGGCATCGTGGTTGCGGTCGACGGCACCTCCGGATCCGGCAAGTCCAGCACCTCTCGCGGCGTTGCCGACCGGCTCGGGCTCAGCTACCTCGACACCGGCGCGATGTACCGCGCGATGACCTGGTGGATGCTGCGCCACGGCATCGACGTGCACGACACGGTCGCGGTGGCCGCGCGCTGCGGTGAGCCACGGCTCGCGAGTGGCACCGACCCGCTCGCGCCGACCATCACCGTGGACGGCGAGGACGTCGCGATCGCGATCCGGCAGCCCGACGTCAACGCCGCGGTCTCCCCGGTCAGCGCCGTCCCCGAGGTGCGGGCCCGGCTGCTCGGCATCCAGCGCGCCGCCATCGACGCGGCGCTGGCCGGACCCGGGATCGTGGTCGAGGGCCGTGACATCGGCTCGGTGGTCTGGCCGGAGGCGACGGTCAAGGTCTACCTCTCCGCCGAGGCGTCCGCGCGGGCCACCCGCCGCGCCGCCGAGGAGGGCGGCTCCGACGTCGAGAGCACCCGCGAGTCCTTGCTGGCGCGCGACCAGATCGACACCGGCCGGACCGTCTCGCCGCTGGTGATGGCCGACGGTGCGGTGCACATCGACACGACGGCGTACTCCCTCGACGAGGTGATCGACCAGGTCGTCGCCCTGGTCGGCGCGGTACGGAGTGACGCATGACCACCCCCGGGAGAGCGAGCGAGCTGCCGGCGAGTGCCCGTCGGCACCCGGCGCGCTTCATGCTCTACCCGTTGCGCCCGCTGGCCCGGACGCTGATCCGCCGCCGGGTCAAGGTGCGCGTGCACAACGGCGAGAAGCTGCCGCGGAAGGGTCCGGTGATCCTGGCCAGCAACCACGTCGGGATCGCGGACGGGCCTCTGCTGGCGATCTTCGCGCCTCGGGCGGTGCACGCGCTGACCAAGCAGGAGATGTTCAAGGGGTTCATGAACGGGTTCCTGCTCGGCGCGGGCCAGATCCCGCTGGACCGGTTCCACGCCGATCCGCTCGCGGTGAAGCGGTGCCTGCGGGTGCTTCGCAGCGGGCGGGTGATCGGCATCTTCCCCGAGGGCTCGCGCGGCGCGGGGGAGTTCGAGCGGTTCCACACCGGTGCGGCGTACCTCGCGATGGTCACCGGCGCGCCGATCGTGCCGGTGGTGCAGTTCGGGACTCGTGAGCCCGGTGCCGGCAGCCACTCGCTCCCCGCCAAGGGTGTCGTCGTCGACATGGTCTTCGGTGACGCCTTCATCATCCCGGCCACGCCGTGGCCCCGGCGCAAGCAGGACGTCGCGAAGGCGTCCCTCGAGCTGCGCGAGCACCTGATCGCGCACCTCGACGACGCCAAGGCGCTCACCGGGCGGACCCTGCCCGGACCGCTGCCGGCCAACGACTCCGACGACCCCGACCCCGCAACCGGGGTCACCGACCAGGAAGCAATGTGAGCGAGAACGCCGCCGACGAGGTCATCGGCCCGGTCCCCGTCCTCGCCGTGGTCGGCCGACCCAACGTCGGCAAGTCCACGCTCGTCAACCGGATCATCGGCCGCCGCGAGGCCGTGGTCGAGGACGTGCCGGGCGTGACCCGCGACCGGGTGTCGTACGACGCCAACTGGGCCGGTCGCGCCTTCACCGTGGTCGACACCGGCGGCTGGGACCCCGACGCGCGCGGGATGGCGGCATCCATCCGCGCCCAGGCAGAGGTCGCGGTCACGCTGGCGGACGCGGTGCTGTTCGTGGTCGACGCGGCCGTCGGCATCACCGACGACGACGAGGCCGTCGTCAGGATCCTGCGCAAGTCCGGCAAGCCCGTCGTGCTGGCCGCCAACAAGGTCGACGACCAGCGCGCCGAGGCGGAGGCCTACGCGCTCTGGAACCTGGGGCTGGGCGAGCCCTACCCGGTCTCCGCGCTGCACGGCCGCGGCTCGGGCGACCTGCTGGACGCCGTACTCGAGGCGCTGCCGGAGCCGCCGCCGGAGCGGGACGCCGAGGTCGGCGGACCGCGGCGGATCGCGATCGTCGGCAAGCCGAACGTCGGCAAGTCCTCGCTGCTCAACAAGGTGGCCGGCCAGGAGCGGGTGGTCGTCGACAACGTCGCCGGGACCACGGTCGACCCGGTCGACGAGCTGGTCGACCTCGGTGGGCGCACCTGGCGGTTCATCGACACCGCGGGCATCCGCAAGCGGGTCAAGGAGGCGTCGGGGCACGAGTACTACGCCTCGCTGCGCACCACCACCGCCATCGACCGGGCCGAGGTCGCGGTCCTGGTGCTGGACGCGTCGCAGTCGATCTCCGAGCAGGACCAGCGGATCGTGCAGACCATCCGCGAGGCCGGCCGGGCGCTGGTGATCGCGTTCAACAAGTGGGACCTGGTCGACGAGGAGCGGCGCTACTACCTCGACCGCGAGATCGAGCGGGAGCTCGTCCAGGTGCAGTGGGCGCCGAGGATCAACGTCACCGCCAAGACCGGGTGGCACGTCGACCGGCTGGTCCCGGCCCTCGACAAGGCCCTCGAGGGCTGGGAGACCCGCGTGGGGACCGGAACCCTGAACGCGTTCCTCGGCCGGCTGGTGGCCGAGCACCCGCACCCGGTGCGGGGCGGCAAGCAGCCCAAGATCATGTTCGGCACCCAGCCGGCGACCTCGCCGCCGACCTTCGTGCTGTTCACGAGCGGCAAGCTCGAGGCGTCGTACGAGCGCTACATCGAGCGGCGCCTGCGCGAGGAGTTCGGCTTCGTCGGCACGCCGATCGTGCTGCAGCAGCGGGTGCGTGAGAAGCGCCGAAGCGCTAGGGTCGCCGTTGGCCGTTTCGCCCCAACGTCCTGCGGCCGCTGGCGCTCCTCGTCGCCTGACCCTCGGACTCTCGCCCTGCCCCTGGTCTCGCGGCCTCGCCGCCTCGCTCCGCCGCCCGCTCCGACGCAGCGGGACGGCACCCTGATCAAGTACCACGGCACCGAGCCGGGCGGTCACCTGCCGCTCGGGTCGAGACCGGCTGCCTGGCGCGCCGCAGGCGTTCCGCGCAGTTCGCGCAGGCCCAGCTGCACGATCCTGGATCCAGACCTGGGCCACACCGCCGGGCTGCAAGGCGCCCCGCGATCACGGTCGCAGCCTGCGCACCGACGGGTTCGCCTTGGGCACCTTCGACACCCAGCCGCAGCCCACTGCGCCACCGGTGGCGGATACGCCGCCATCTGGGCCGTCCGGCACGGCGAGTGGAAAGAGGTGCTCGGCACCCAGGACGTCGTCGCCTGCACCGGCTCGAGAGGTTCGACTTCCCCAGTCCGAGCTCGGAGTGCACGAGTGCTACGAGGACGGCGCAGTGCCGTCGCCGCCTACGACCCACCCTAGAGTCGGGGATGGCCGTCCCCCCGACGCCCGTCCGTCGCCCGTCCCGCATCCGCGTGCTGGCTTGCGTGGGCCTGCTGCTTGCGGTGCCGCGAGTGCCGCGCCGGCCTCCGCCGTACGCCCGGACCTGGCGAAGCCGATCTCCGGCACCCGCTGCTCGGAGTTCCCGGCCGACAACTGGTGGCACGCGGACATCTCGAAGCTGCCGGTGCATGCCCGGTCGTCGGCCTGGCTCTCGCACATGGACACGGGAGTCGACCTGCACCCCGACTTCGGGCCGTCGTACGGCGATGGCCCCAACTACGGCATCCCGATCACCGTGGTCGGCAAGAAGCACAAGAAGTCGAAGGTGTCCTTCGACTACTCCTCCGAGAGCGACCACGCGAAGTACCCGCTCGGCAACGACACCAAGATCGAGGGCGGCCGTGACTCCGACGGCGACCGGCACGCGATCATCGTCGACAAGGTCAAGTGCAAGCTCTACGAGCTGTACGCGACGTCGTTCAGCAACGGGCGCTGGCACGCCGGCTCCGGCGCGGTCTGGTCGCTGAAGAAGAACAAGCTGCGCCCCGACGGCTGGACCTCCGCCGACGCCGCCGGGCTGCCGATCCTGCCCGGGCTGTTGCGGTGGAACGAGGTCAAGAAGAACCGGATCGACCACGCCATCCGGTTCACCACCGACGAGACCTCGGCGGCCCATCTGTGGCCCGCGCGCCATGACGCCAGCTCCAACTCGTCACTGGACTACCCGCCGATGGGCGCCCGCTTCCGGCTCTCCGCGGACTACGACGCCTCCGGTCTGTCGCCGCACGCGCAGAACGTCGTCGCCGCGATGAAGAAGTACGGGCTCGTCCTCGCCGACAACGGGTCTGCGTGGTACTTCCAGGGTGAGCAGAACGCCGCGTGGCCCGACCAGCTGGTCGAGGACCTCAAGACGATCCCGGCCTCGGCGTTCGTCGCCGTGGACACCGCGTCGCTGCAGGTGTCGCCGAACTCCGCCCAGGTGCGCTGACCTCTTGCCCGATTCCGGGCTGTCCCGATCGCTGCGGTAACCTGCACGTCGGCCTCCTCCGGAGGCATTCGGGCTGTGGCGCAGCTTGGTAGCGCACCTGACTGGGGGTCAGGGGGTCGCAGGTTCAAATCCTGTCAGCCCGACAGAGTTTTCGCAGTTCAGACGCGGTCGGCCGGGGGTGTCGGCGGCATACCGCGAGAGGGGCTTGGCCTCACCCCCCTGGCTCACCAGTCGACGTAGGCGATGCCCCTCCCGGGCACGGCCAGTCGCGGGTGGCGCCCGTCCGCGTCGACCACCCACACGCCCGGCTGCGCAGTACCGGCGGCGGAACGAGGCCCGTCGCTGCGCACGACCACCCGTCGACCGTCCGGCGACCAGGCCGGCCCGTCGTCCAGCCCGGCCGTCGCCAGGAGTACCCGGGGGTGGGTGCCGTCGGCGCGGACGGTCAACACCGTCGTGCGCCGGCGCCGGTCGAACTGACCGCCCAGCGCCAGCGTGAACGCGATGCGGTCGCCTCGCGGGGACCACGACGGGTCGAGCTCGGAGCCTCGGAGCCGGGTCAGCCGCCGGACCGGTCCCCCCTGCGCGCCGACCACCATGAGGTGGGTGACGTCGGTGTTGTTGGTGAGGCTGAAGACCAGGACGTCGCCGCCGGGGGCGAAGGACGGGTGCGAGACGGCCTCGACGTCGTTGTCGGAGATCCTGCGGCACTCGCGCACCCGGCTCGCCAGGGTGTACACGCACAGGCGCGGTCCGCTGCCGTACGCCACCGCTCGCCCGCCGGGCGCCCACGCGAGCTCCGGCGGCTGGTAGCCGCGGACGCCCGTCACCCGCCGGAGACCGTGCCCGTCCGCGCGGACGGTCCACAGTGAGTAGTCGCCTCGTCGGCTCCTGACGGTGAACGCGAGGGTGCGGTGGTCCGGGGACCACTCCGGTGCCGCGACGTTCCCGATGGTGGTCAGCCGCCGGACGCCCGCGCCGTCCGGACGCGCGGTGAAGAGATCGAACCCGGTGTCGGTCATGGCGACGTAGGCCACCCGGGGCCCGGGTCGCGGGTGGGCGCCCGTCGTACCCGGCAACGGGACCTCGAACCCCGGCCGCCAGCTGGCGTCCCTCCCCTCACGGACCACGAGGCGACGATCGGTGCCGTCGGGCCGGAGGGTCCAGATGCCGTCCATGGTGGGGTAGAGGTCGGCCGCGCTCGAGACGACCACCCGGCTCCCGTCCGGGGCCCACGACGACCCGAAGTCCGACCCGTTCAGGGCCAGCACCGAGGCGCGGGCGGTGCCGTCGGGGTGGACGAGCCACACGTCGCCGCTGTACTCGCCGTCGCTGCGCCCTCCGTGGTACTCGGTGTACATGATCGACGTGCCGTCCGGCGACCACAGCGGGTCGATGCCCAGGGGTGCGGTGCCGGGCACCGCAGCGATGCCGGTGCCGTCCGCATGGACCGTCCACACCTGGGTGTTGCTGGTGTCGCCGTCTCCGTCGGCGCTGATGCGGGTGAACGCGATCGAGCTCCCGTCGGGCGACCAGGAGGACGACTCGACCCATGGCCAGTCGTCCGTCGCCGGCACGACGACCGAGCGCTGGCCGGTCAACAGGTCGTGGACGCAGAGGCCGTCATCGCAGGCGTAGCTCAGCCGGTGGCCGTCGGGCGCCCAGGCCGGGTACTGCCCGTCAGGGACGACGAGGTGCTGACCGGCGCCCGTCGCCGTCATCAGCGCGATGCCGCTATAGGTGCCGTAGGCCAACTGGCTGCCGTCCGGCGACCACGCCGGGCCGAAGGCCGCACCGCCACCGGTCAACACCCGTCTGTGCGAGCCGTCGGTCCACACCGTGGCGATCCGGGTCTGCCCGCGGCTCCCCACGCCGAAGGTGTAGGCGAGCATCCCCGCGGTGGCGGGCTCGTCAGCGCGCATCCCGGCGTGCGGCCCGGGCTCTGCGGCGTGGCTCGGGGTCGGCGTCCCGGCCGACATGGCCAGCGCCAGCGCGACGCCGGCCACCAATGCCGTGCGCCCCCACCTGCTGGGCGGTGCCGCCGGTGCGGTGATCACCTCTGCCATCCTGCGCTCCTCCGACTCGATGTGTCTGGTGTGATGCGTGGCTCCGAGGTTCGGTTCGCCGGGCCGACGGCTCAGCGGAATCGACCTGGTCGGCCGTAGGCTCGACAGCGGCATGGTCGGGCGGAGCCCGTCAGCGGCATGTGACGACGCCGAGACGCTCGCTCCCGGGGAAAGCCCCGTGGGTCGGTTCGGTCGCAGTTAGGTTCCCGTCATGACCTGCCGCCGCGCCAAGGAATCGTCATGGTTCGTGTGACGCCTCGGTCGGCCGTGTGCACACTGGCTCTCACCATGACCGGCACGTTTGGTCTGTCGGGCTGCTTCCTCGCGGATCCGGGGCTGTCAGGAGCGACCTTGCGCAACGACACGGGGAGGGTCCTGTGGATCGACAAGGACCCTGCCAATGACCAAAGCAACCGGTACAGGATCGAGCCGCAGGACCTGAGCACGTTGACAACCGATGAGTGCACCGATCAACGCGTCGAGGCTCAGGCCAGGTCTGGTCGCGTGATCGCCGTCCTCGATCAGACATGGTGCCCCGGCCAGCTCTGGCAGATCACCGGTCAGGGTGACTTCGTCCTCGTCGAACACTCGCCCTAGTGCTGGCGTGTGTCCCCCACACCCGCACCAACGGGGCGCAGGTCACCAAGCCGCCGTGAGCCACGGGTGCGCGTCCAACCTGGCGGCGGCGGAATTGAACGCGCGTACGGCGGCCACTGCGGCTTGGGAGTCTTGGACGCTCATCTGTTCGACCACTTTGCCGATCTCGCGCTCCCGGACGGCGGTGACAAGGTCGACCACTTCCCGGCCGGAGTCAGTCAGATCGACCAGCACCACCCGACCGTCCTCGGGGGACCGAGTTCGTCGCAACAGTTCCAACCGCTCCAGCCGGTCGCAATGGCGCGAAGCGTTGGACTGAGCCACACCGAGCAAGGCCGCCACCTCACCGATGGTCCTCGGGCCAGCGGAGGCCACCACAGCCAATAGCCGGAACTGGGTGACCGTGATGTCGACCGGAACAACGTTGACCGAATAGACGGCGATACCCACGAGAGCTCGGCTCACGTCGAGCAGCTCGGCGATGGCCCCGGCCATGGCAGCAGCCTCCCGGGACCGAGAACTGTGTTGAGACATACCTCCGTGACCCCTCTCGGTGGCTCAGAACAAGCAACCTTGCGCTACGGCATGCATGCCACAGGGTATGGGACCCACGCCAAAGGCCCGGATCTGCAGTAGTGCCTCAAGTCGGCCACCTACGGGCGGCTGGCCACCCAGAGCTCCTCGCCTGGCCACCTGCTCGACCACTCGCCCGACACGATCTCGTAGGACGGATGGTCGGCCCCTTCGGGCGCGAAGATCTCGTGCATGGCTTCGACCACGAAGCCGGATCTCCGCAGCAGCCGGATCCAGTCCCCATGCGAGGGGTGGAACTCGACCCCGCCGCCGGACCATTGCACCCGGTAGACGTCAGACTGGCTGCGCAGCAGACGGTCTCCCGCAACCCCGGCCTCGTCAGGCACGCACAACGCCGACAGGTTGCTGTTGGTCAGGAAGACCAGCCGCCCTCCCGGCCGCAGGAGCCGCGCTGCTTCTGGCAGCCAGCGCTCCGGGTCGCACCAGGCGGCGGCGCCGTGTTCGCTGACCACGAGATCGAAACGTCCGTCCGCCAACGGAACTCGCTCCGCATCCCCCTGAATCAGAGGAAAGGCCGGACCGTGCTGGCCTTGGACCCTCCGCGCCGTGGCCAGCTGCTCGCCGGAGAAGTCCACGCCGACCGTACGGGCCCCAGCGCGGGCGAGCCATGCCGAGAAGTAGGCCGTGCCGCACGCCAGCTCCAGGACGTCGAGACCGTGGACATCTCCCAAGACGCCGAGATCATGTTCAGGAACCGCGAAGAGCCCCCACACGACATCCGACCTCGCCCACATCTCCTCGGCCGCAGCATCGGTGAAGCGTTCGTTCACGATCGCCCAGAGCGCCCGGTTCAGGGCTACCTCGGAGGCCCTTCCACCGGTCACCTGGTCAGGCTACGGGCCAGCGCCGTGTCGGTGAGTGTCCCCGGCCATGAATCTCGATGCCGGTGCAACCGCTGCCGGGCTACGGAGTCGGTACGTGGCGGCTGTCCAGGGTCAGGTTCAGGCTCTCCAATGTGGCCGGGGACGGTTTCCCGCGCACCCCCCGCGTGAGGATGAGCAACCCGAGAGCGCGCCCAGATGGCCGTCGCCGCTCCCGACCCAGACCTGTTGTTGGAGCGCGGTCGTGCACTGCCAGATCCTCGGCCTCCGCAGCGTCGCCCGTGACGCCGTACAGCTGCACGACCAGGCGCGGGTAGGAGACGCTGAAGATCTCTCGGAACCCCCGGCCCGGCAGGGGTCAGAGCCAACTCGCGCCCGAATGCCAGTGTCTCCGACTCTATGGCCGCCTCCTGCTCGATCGAACAAAGTGACGACTCCCCAGGCACCGAGCAGGTTCCATCCTGCTTGCATGTGCCCGGTCCAGGACGGGGACTGCGCTCAGCCGACGGGCTCGACGACCGGCTCGAGGTGGTGCTCGCGCGCCTTGGCCAACCGCAGCACCCGCACGCTCGTCGCCACGACGACGACATAGGACAGGAGCAGTCCAAGGATCAGCAGCACGAACGCGATCGACACCTGGAAGCCGACGCCGATCACGACGGCACCCACGAGAGCGACGCCACTCGTCGCCGAGAGACCGGCCACCACGTTGGAGAAGTCGTCACTGCGCCACAGGGCCACGGCGAACACCATCCCGAAGAGGCCGAGCGCCGCCCAGGAGACCGCGAAGATGCCACCACTGACGTGGTCGAGCGCGTCGTACGCCGCGACGTACCCGGGCTGGAGCGCGGCTGGCGCGTCGGCCCACGACTCGGCGATGTCGGGGAAGCTCCCGACGACCATGGTCGCGATCGCCCCGGCTGCCGCAGACACGGCGAAGAGCGTGCGGGCCAGGCGAGCCCACTCCGCGCCCCTCCCCACCCGGAACACCGTCGTGACCACGCTGATGCCGATCAGCAGCAGCAGGAACGCCGTCATGTCGAGCACCCGCGACAACGTCAGGGCGTGGCTGAGCGAGGCCTGCTCGATCGCGCTCGCCGGATCGTCGGAGTAGCTCGGGTTGATCGCCGACTGGACGAGTGCTGCGACGACTCCGACGATGCCGCTGACGGCGCCAACGCGCAGGAACGCGGTGTGCGGTGCCGGGAACTGGCGGCTCACTGGAGGCCCTCGGCACGGCATGAAGTAGCGGTGGCCGACCGGGCAGGCGAACTTCACGTGCTCGACGGGTGCGCCGGTGCTGGGGATGGTGGTGCGCCACTCGACGACGGCCGGCAGCCCGCAGTCGGGGCATCGGACGGTGTCGGCGTGCGACGCCTGGTCGGTGGTGGTCTCTGCTGTCTCAGGTAACAGTGCGGTGCTCATGTCGTGTCCTTCTCGGAGAGGTGTGGTCGATCAGCGGGTGTGCGGGTGTGGACGGCTGGCCGGGTCAGGCACAAGGCCGGACGAGGTCGCGTCGATAGGCGAGGAGCGGGATCGGCGCGAGCCCCCGGATGCCGTAGTGCTCGGCGAGGTCGACGTCGTAGTCGGGTGCGCGCTGGTAGCCGAGGTGCTCGTAGAGCTGCACCGCGGCCGCCATGAACGTCGCGGTGTGGAAGGCGAAGACGGGTGCGCCGACCGCGATGGCCATGCGCTCGCACTCGCCGAGCAGGGCTCGGGCCACCCCGTGCCCGCGGGCGGCGGGCCGCACTGCGAGTCCGCGGCCGCCCGACCAGCCGGCTGGCCAGCCGAAGCCCTGTGCGTGGGTGTCGCAGTAGAAGGCGCCGGAGCCCTGGATGCGCCCGCCGGACTCGGCGACCACGAGAGTGCCGTGGCGGGCGTGGGTCTCGAGGTCGAGCAGGTCGGCCTCGTAGGGACGGAAGACCTCGGGCGGCAGGGTCAGCGCGAACTGCCCGTACGCGGCCCGCAGGACGCCCCTGATCTGCGGGTGGTCGGCCGGGGTGGCGGTACGCACGGTCACCCCGGCGGTGGCCGGGGCGAGCGAGGTGTGGTCGGCGAGCGTCATGGTGGAGGGCTCTCTCGGGAGTGCGTCGGGCTGTGTCGGGGAGGAGCACGACAGCGAGAGGCCCGGTGTTCACCGGTGCTGCATCCATCGATGGTGGGACTGCACCTCGGTGAGTGCCGCTCGACCGGGGTCGGCGAGCGCTGGGGGTGGGCTCAGTCGCTGAGCCCGAGCGCCGGGATCCGGTCGCTGGCCTCGCGGCGCGACGAGGCGCCGAGCTTCTGCAGGACCGCGGACACGTGGTGGTCCACGGTCCGCACCGACACCACGAGCTGCTGCGCGATCTCGGCGTTGGACATACCGGTGCCGATCAGCCGCAGGATCTCCACCTGGCGGTCGGTCAGGCCCGCCGGGTTCTTGCGGGTCCTGGGCAGCGGCCGGCCGGGCGGGCGGCTGACCCCGAGCTCGCGCAGCCGGCGGCGCGCGAGGTTGCCCGCGGGGACGGCGCCGAGGGCATCGAGGCGGCTGAGCGCCTCGAGAGTCGGCTCGGCCTGTCCCGACTCGAGGAGCTCGAGGGCGTGCTCGTACGGGTCGCCGGCCTCCTCCCACAGCTGCGCGGCCGCCTGCCAGTCGCCGGCGATGCCCGCGGCGTAGCGGTCGGGGCAGCCGGCGAAGTCGTGGGCCGGAAGGCCGAGCCGGCGCAGGTAGCGCATGAGCTCACCGCGCTGGGCGAGCATGCCGCCCCGGTCGGTCCGCTCGAGAAGCAGCTCCGGGAACGGCGCCGCGCCCTCGGGCTCGCCGGTCAGCCAGGCGTGCTCGACGCAGGCCAGGCCCACGGGCACCGTCCACTCGAGCACGTCGGCCCGGCGTACGTGGTCACGCCCCAGCTCGAGCAGCGACGCGGCATCGGCATGGCCCTGACGAACGCGGATCCGCGCCAGGAACGGCACCGACTCGCGCCCGATCATGCCGGGGTTGCCGCGATCGTCGATCAGCTCGGCGAAGCCGGTGGCCGCCTCGTCCCACTGCCCGTGCATCGCGAGGAGCCGGAGGCGCCGAGCGGTGCACATGTAGGTGTAGACCGGGAAGTCCCGGTCCCGCACGTAGTCCTCGGCCGCCGCGAGGTACCGCTCGGCCTGGACGAGATCGTCGAGCCGCCACAGACCCTCGATGAGGTTGTAGTAGCCGCGCAGGACGTACTCCTGGCTGTCGAGGCCGCGGGCGAGCTCGATGCTCTCCAGCAGCTCGGCCTCGCCGACGCGGTCGCCGAGCTGCAGCCGCGCGGACCCGCGGTAGTTGTGACACAGCGCCGCGAGCCGGCGCAGCCCGAGCTTCTCGGCCAGGTCGATCGCCTGGTGCAGGTAGGGCAGTCCCGCCTCCTCTTGGTCGAGCAGCACGAGGAGCCCACCGATGTTGAGCAGGGCGTAGGCACGCTGCTCGCTCTCGAGCTCGTTCTCGGTGAGCTCGAGGGCACGGACGGCGGAGACCCGGGAGGCCGCCGTGTGTTCGGTCAGCCACTGCTGACGCGACAAGGTGACCAGGGCCCGCACCAGGTGGGCGTCGTCGCCGACCTGCTCCCAGCCGTCGACGGCTCGAGAGGCCGCGCCGGCGGCGGGGTCGAGCTGGTTGCTGTTGCTCAAGGCCCACGCGTAGGCCTCGCCCACCCTCGCGCGGTGCGCGGGGTCGAGCAGCTCTCCGCGCGCCAGCACCTGCTCGTAGCACGCGGCGGCCTGGCGGTGCGCCCCCATCCGCGACGCCGACCTGGCCGCGACGAGGCCCTGCGTGACGACCGCGCCGTCGTCACCGGCCTCCACGGCGTGGTGCAGGATCCGGAACGGGTCGGCGTCCTCGAGCTCGAGCAGGACGTCGAGCACGTCGGCGTTCAGCTGGATCCTCTGGATGGCCGGCAGGGACTGTACGACGGCGCGTCGCGCGAGCTCGTGCCGGAACCCGACCACGCTGCCGCGCACTTCGAGCACCCCGGCCCGCTCGGCCTCCTCGAGAGGAGACAGGTCGCCCACGAGGCGCCGGAGCAGGTCGAGCTCGAGGCCGGACGGGATGACGGCGACGCGGGCGAGCGCCGCCTGGGCCGACTCGTCGAGCGCCTCCACCCGGGCGAGGACCGCGTCGACGATGGTCGGCGCCACCGTCTGCTCGGGGAAGGCCAGCACCTCCGAGACGAAGAACGGGTTGCCGCCGGTGAGCAGGAAGAGCTCGTCGGCATCCACCCCCGTGGCAGCGGCCATCCTCCCGACCGACCGGGCGCTCAGGCCGGCCAGTCGCAGCCGCTGCGCGTCCGCGCTGGACAGGGCACCGAGCAACGCACGCAGGGGTCGGTCGATGCCCAGTGCGTCGTCCCGGAAAGCGATCACGAGGACCGCTGGGAGCGCGTGGACACGCGAGGTCAGGTAGCGCAGCACGTCCAGCGTGGCTCCGTCGGCCCAGTGTGCGTCGTCGATGACGAGCACCGTGGGGGAGGGGGGCTCGGCCAGCTCCTCGACCGCGGCGGCGAAGAGCCAGCCCTGGTCCACGGGATCGCGCAGCGCCTCGGCCAGCGGGCCGTTCGTGGCGCGGGCCGCGTCGCGCAGGGGCCCGAGTGGTCGTGGGGTGAACAGGTCCTCGCAGGCGCCGGCGAGCACGCGGACCCGGCTCGAGGCCTCGGTCAGGAAGGTGCGCACGAGGCTGGTCTTCCCGATCCCGGGCTCTCCCGTCACGAGGACGGTGGAGCCCTGCCCCTGGGCGGCGCGCGCCACGGCGGCCCCGAGCGCCTCCAGTTCTCCCTGCCTGTCCAGCAGGTCCTCGGCCACCTGCCCATGGTCCCACCGGCGCCGCAGATAGGCATCCGCCGAGGCACGCATGGGCAGTCGTCACCGATTCGCGGGGTCGGTCCGAGCGCCCATGGTCGATCCCATGGACCAGACCGTCATCACCGGGCCGACGAGTACCGGCACCACCAGCTGCCGACCGGGCGGCTGCGCCGGGCTGTGCACCGAGGAGGGGCTGCGCGCCGCCGATGCGGCGTACCGCACGACCCTGCTGGCGCGGGCCCGGAGCGTCGTCGTGGATCCGGCGCTCGCGGAGGAGGCAGTTCAGGAGGCCCTGGTCCGCGCCTGGCGCTCCTGCTCGTCGTTCGACCCCGACAGTGGACCCCTGCTGCCGTGGCTGCTGGCCCTGACGCGCAACGTGGCGATCGACCTCGCCAGATGGCGCTCGCGTCGGCCGCCGGTGGTCGCCACCGCCGAACCGGCAGAACACCCCGACGCAGCCGAAGGGCATCGATGCCGAGGACCTGGTGCTGCTCAGGGACGAGCTGGTCGAAGCGCTCGCCGAGCTCGGCCCCACGCACCGGTCGGTGATCATCGAGACCGTGCTGCGCGACCGGTCGCCGGCCGAGGTCGCGGCCGAGCTCGGCATCCCCGCCGGGACGGTCCGCAGCCGGGTGCACTACGCCCTGCGGTCGCTGCGCGAGCGGCTCGATCCGGGCCGCGTCTGCGTCTGCTGCCCGTGAACCTTGCTCCCTGAACCCTGCCGCCAGCCGCACGTCCCCGAAGGGAACCAACATGCCAACCACCTCGCGCATCACCCCCCGTCCTGAGCCGACCAGGGCTCTAGCCCCTCGTCATCCCTCCACCGCCGGGAAGTGGGTCGGGGTCGTCGGCGTGAGCGGCTTCCTCGTCACCGGGGTAGTCGCGGGCCTCGTGACTCCGGCGTACGACGTCCGCCGCGAGGCGGTCAGTGGCTTGGCCGCCCTGGACTCCGCCCACGCGGGATGGATGATCGCCGGGTTCGTGGCCGGGGCCGTCGGCCTGGTGGCGAGCGCGATGGTGCTGTGGCGGGCCGTGCCGCAGCGAGCCGGACGAGTGGCCGCGGGGATGGTGGCCGCGGCCGGGGCCCTGATCGGAGTCGCCGGCTTCGCGCGCCAGGACTGCTCCGACCAGCTGCCGGCCTGCAAGGACTTCGGTGACGCCGTCGAGGCTTCCGGGAGCTACTGGGTGCACCAGTACGCGTCGCTGCTCGCCTTCCTGCTGCTCCTGGCGTCCTTCTTCGTGCTGGCTCGTGGCCTGCGCCGGACCGGTCGCTCACCTCTCGCCGTGATCAGCCGGACCGTGGGGGTGGCTTGCAGCACGGGCGTGGCGCTGCTGGTGGTCGCGCCACCGTTCGTGGTCGACAACTACGGCATCCTGCAGCGGGTGGTCATCGGAGCACTGTTTGCCTGGCCCGTGGTCGCGGGGATCCTCGCCTCGCGTCCCGTCACGACGCGATCGACCCCGCCGAGCGTCAGCCGTCGCCGGGCTCGGGTTGGGCGGTGAGGTCCTCGGCCGGGGCGGCTGTTTCGGTCTTCTTCCGCTCGCCCAGGTCGGCCAGCAGGGAGTCGACGACCGTCACGGCGCCTCCGAGCAGGACCGCCGCGAGCGGTGCCGGCAGCTTGGTCCGTCGCACGGCTGTCGTCGCGGCCAGCATGGCGGCCGACCAGGCCGTCACGGAGGTCACGAACGGCACCGTGGCGCGCTTCCAGGGCTCATCGGTGTCCGGGATCACGACGAAGATCTGCAGGCCGGGTCTGTCCAGCGGCCAGCCCACGGCGTACGCCGCGACCAGGAAGCGCGTGCGCCCGGTCGGCGCCGACGCGAGGCAGGCGAGAGCCACCCCTGCGCCTCGGGCCACTGCGCCTGGTCGTACCTTCACGTCAGCACCTCCGGTCCAGCCGATTCGCACATCTCGTCCAGGGACACACCATGACGCGATCAGTGCCGGTCGACGAAGATTACTTCGACGGCGTTGTTGCCGTAGCCCAGCCTGTTCCAGGGTGGGACGTCGGGTTGGGTGTGGCCGGCGGCGTCGGTCGCCCGGGCCCGGAGGGTGTGGCGTCCGACGTCGTTGCCGTCCCAGACGAAGCTCCAGTCCTGCCACTGGTAGGGACCCGTGGGCGGCTCCAGCTGGGCGGGGTACCAGTCCCCTTCGCCGGTCAGGCTGATGTCGACCTGCGTGATGGGACCGGTGCCTGACCAGGCCTTTCCGCGCACCGTGTACGGGCCGAGGGGGAGGACCGCGCCGGGAGCGGGGTCGGTGATGCGGGCGCGCACGCGCATGAGCCGCACCGCCTCGTGGGGGCGATCCGGCCACTGGTAGATGTAGTGGCCGGTCTGGAACTCACCGGTGAACTGCTCGGTCAGGACGTCGATCCGCTTCAGCCACTTCACGGAGGCGACGGCGTACCAGTGGGGCACGACGAGCCGGAACGGCGCCCCGTGATCGGGGATCAGCGGTTCGCCGTTCATCTCGTAGGCGACCAGGATGTCCGCCGACGGGTCGGCCGCCTCGGCGAGGGGCAGCGCGCGGACGAAGGTGAGGTCGTCCTGGTTGGTCTCCGGGAGGATCGCCGCGAGGTGGTAGGGCCCGTGGTCGGCACCCTCGAACCGCACGTCGACTCCGTCGGCCGATGGCTGGGCCAGCGCGAGTACGTCGCTGAGCAGGGCGCCGGTCCACCGTGCCGTCGACACCGCGTAGTCGCCCCACGGCTCCCCGGTCGGCAGCGGCCTCATGTCCAGGCGCCCGTTGCCCGCACACTCCAGCGTGACCGCCTGATCATGGGCCGGGAGCGCGCGGAGGTCATCGAGAGTGAGGGTCGTCGGGTTGCCCACGGCACCTCCGATCTCCAGGGTGCCGTCGTGCGCGGGCAGCGCGAAGTTGCTGCGGACGTAGTGGAGCTCGGTGGGCGTGAGCTCGCCGACCAGACCTTGCGGCGGTGCCTCGGCGTTGTAGGGCGCGGGGTTGATCATCACCAGCTCGGCGCGTTCTGACTCGAGATCGTCTGCCACGGTCATGGGTCTGTCTCCTCTAGGTGGTCGGGGGCGCGGGCGCGCCCGCCTCAGAAGTCGGCGTCGTCGAAGGTCGGCTCGCGGCCGTCGTTGAAGGCCCCGATTCCTTCGACGCGGTCGGGGTGGACTGCGGAGCGCCAGTGCGCGTCCATCATGATCGCGATCGCCTGTTCGATCGGCTCTCCTTCTCCCAGCTGAACGGCGCGCTTCACCGACTGCACGGCCGTCGGTGAGTTGCTGGCGATCTTGTCCGCGATGGCCCGGGCGGCGGGCATCAGGTCACCGGGGGAATGGAGCTCGTTGACCATCCCGAGCCGGTGCAGCTCCTGGGCCGGGACCGGGTCGCCGGTCATGAGCATCTGCAGGGCCTTGCCGCGGGGCAGCAGGCGCGGCAGCAGGGCAGGTGAGCCTCCGCCGGCAGCGAGGCCGAGCATGGCTTCGGGCTGGCCGAAGGTCGCCGTCTCTGACGCGATGATGAAGTCGGTGCTCTGGGCCAGCTCGCAGCCGCCGCCGTACGCGATGCCGTTGACCGCCGCGAAGATCGGCTTGCGCAGCTGCCGCACCGTGTAGAGGGTCCGGTCGAAGGCCTGGCGCTGTCGCAGCCAGTCCTCCTTGGTCATGCTCTTGCGCTGCCGCAGGTCGCTGCCGACCGAGAAGGCTCGGTCGCCGGCCCCGGTCAGGATCACGACCCGCACCGAAGTGCGCACCGCGATCGTCTCCACCACCTCGGTCAGCAGGGCGCCCATCTCGGTGGTGATCGCGTTGTCGGCATGGGGCCGGTTGAGGGTGACCACCGCGACCTGGTCGCCGTCGGGGAAGTCGAGGAGCACCGGATCCTCGGTCTCGTCGACATCCACAGGGGGCGGCCCGAAGTCGAGAGCCGCCCATCGGTCCGTGCCGGATGCACTCATGGCCACGCGATCCTCTCTTGTCATGTGTCCAGCTCGGCCAGCCAGCGCATGGCTGTCAGGCCGGGCGCGAAGAAGTACTCCCCGCCGCGCGTCACGACGAACGGCGGCAGCTCCTGCAGCCGTCGGCGGATCGGGCGCTGGGGGATCGTGAAGGCGCTCGTCCCGTCGTTCGGCCCGACGAGCGGGTCCCTCTCGGTGGGAGCGCCGATGAAGATGCCGTCGTTGAGCCACTGGGTCTTGACGAACTCGAACTGGCGCTTGAGGTGCGCCCCCGCGAACACGAAGATGATCCCGCGCTCGACCCCGTCGTCGTCGAGCGCACCCTCGGGCAGCATCGGCCCGTAGCTGGTGCCGCGCCGGATCATGCGGTGCAGCCGCACGTCGACGCTGCCGTCCTGGTCCATGGCGTCGCGCGGGTTCGCCCGCCGGGCATGGGCACCTACGGGGCACTTGAACCCGCGCGGGTCGTCGGCGAAGAGGAAGTCGTTGTTGCGCGCAGGATCGGCACCGAGCTCGGGGTCGTCGCGGTCCGGTGCGAGGGCGAGCGGAGCGCCGCTCTGCCAGCGCCCGACCATCTTCGCGCCGAGGAGCTGCTCCTCCTCACGGGTCGCCGCCCGGTCGCGCAGGTAGCGGCGGTAGGCGGCCACCTTGGTGTGCAGCTTCCGGAAGACGACATAGGTGCCGTTGCGACCCAGGACCTCCGGCGTCGGCATCGGCGGCAGCTCGCCGGTCTCGTCGGGGTAGCCCAGGATGATCTCGCCGGCCTTGAGGGGTGGCTCCCGAGGGCTCGTCGACGGCCTCCCGCTTCCCTCGACACTGGGCTGGCCGATGCCGTCCTTGAAGCCGAAGGAGGTCCTTCCTGTGGCGAGCTGGTAGCAGTCCTGACGCCAGACCACCTCCAACCCCGGGAGCTCGAGGTGGGCACGTCGGGCCTGCTCGGCGGCAGCCTCGAGGCGAGCAGCGTCCGGGGACAGCGCCGCGATCGCCACGTGCACGTCGGAGCTGCCGAACGGCGGCTCCCAGTGCTCGGGACCGCTCTCGCCCACGTCCCCGAGCACGGGAGCGCGGGCTGCCATCCCCTCCCGGAACTCCGGCGCAAAGCTGTCCAGAGACGACTGCGGGACTCCCAGCGCCTCGAGGCCGCGGTAGCTGAACCCCACGGTGAGGGACGTGTCGTCATTGCTGTCGGGGGTCCGTGACGAGGTGGCGATCCGATGCAGCCTGCGCACGAGCTCGCGGCCATCGGCACGGTCCGCGATGCGCAACATCAGGTACGTGCCGACGTACGGCGACGGACGCTCGAACAGCGCGCCGGACTGGATGTCGTCGAGCTCCAGCTCGGGTTGGGTCGCCTCGGGCATGGCTGCAGCTGCCTCTTCTGTTCGCTAGTGGTGCTCGGGAGGCTCGGGCGGGTCGGGGTTGGGTGGCGCCAGGTAGGGGAACGTGCGGGTGGCCGGGACCGTCGCGGAGTCGACGCCGTCCCGGATGGTCGGGCCCTGCCCGGCGTTCACCAGCTGGGTGAAGATCGTGTCCATCACGTCGTCGTTCAGGGTCCGCCCCCCGCAGGTCTGGTGCGGAACACCTTGTCGGGCCGCGAGCTCGATCTCGAGGAACGAGCCCTGCTCGACGTAGGGCTTCGTCACGTCGACGACCAGGAAATCCGCGAGCACCAGCTCGGTCAACGGGTGGTTGCCGGCGTCGTCCGTCGCCCAGTCCGCCTTGCCGTCGAGGCCGTCCCAGAACGCGAGGTTGGCGTTCAGACGCGCGCGGTAGGCACCCCCGTAGGAGTCGCCGAGATGGAAGGCGTCCTCCATGTTGTAGAGGTCCCGGATCTCCAGGTCCCGGTTCACCTGGTCGAACTCCTTCGGCGCCAGCATCATGTTCTTCACCTCGGGTCGCCCGACGCGTTCGATGCGAACGTTGTGCCTCCCGCGGGTCAGCGTCTCCGCAACGACGCCCACGAGGCTGGCGCCACCCAGCAACGCCGCGTCCAGCTCGATCACCAGGCTCAGCACGTTCTTGCCGTCCAGGAAGATCGAGCCATGGTCGGTGAACGCCAGCTCATGGGTCGCGAGCGTCGCCAGAGCGGCCCGCGCATCCATGATGAACGGATCCCACCTGGTCCCGGCGAAGACGCGGAGCCCGGCACCGGAACCGCCCTGCGGGTCGTTCACCTGGAACGAGACCGACGCTCCTGTCGACGTGGTGCAGGTGCCCTCCTGGACCGGGTCGTCCACGGCCTCATCCGGGGTGGAGAAGACGCAGTCGAGGACGAGCTCCTCGTCGCCGGGGACGAACGTCCAGCCCTGACCGTTCGGGCCGGTGAGCGGTCGCAGCCGGAACCGGTACACGAGTCCCTCCGAGAACAGGTCGGAGGGCTTGGCCATCGGCAGCGTGTTCACCACGAGCACCAGACGATCGGCCTGCTCGGGGCTCGGGAACGCGTAGACATCCGTGATGTCCGCGATCGGGTCGGCGAGGGCGCGCGGCCCGGAGATGTGGTCCGACATGGGATGTGGCTCCCGGTCCCCGAGGCTCGGTTAGTCGCCGGCCTCGTCGAGCAGCGGCTGCATCGCCGGATTCTCCAGGAGCTCGGCGGCCCCCGGCTGGTCGAGCACCTGCTGGAAGGCCGCATTGACGCGCTGGGCCTTCCGGATCTCCTTGACCGTGCCGCCGTAGTTGCGCGCGTACGCCGCTGCCGTCTGCTCGGCACCCAGGACGAAGGACTTGACGGCGGCCAGGTCCGGCAGGCCGTCGTAACCCTCGACGTGGCCGAAGATGAGGTCGAACAGCGCGAGGGTCGGCCCGGAGGTGAAGAAGTCCTCCATGTAGGCGTCCCACGGCCCGTCGAAGCTCGTGATGAACGCGAGCCGGGTGTCCTCGTCGAAGAGGACGAACCGCGCCTCGTGGATCGTCTGGATGGCCATCCCGTAGTCACCCGGCCGATACCCGGGCGTGTTCTGCAGTTCCGCGAGCGCGCTACGCAAGGACGCTCCGGCACCGGGCTTGACGTGGAAGAACAGGCTGAACTCGCTCGTCGGGCCGACGCTCATCCCCGGGTGAGACGAACCTGTCGCAGAAGCCGTCATCGGTGCCTCCAAGGAGATGGTCAACTGCCCGAGGGGGGCTCAGGCCCGTTGAAGGTAAGTTCCGCAGGACCACCGCGCCTCATCCCTTATGGGTGAGGCGAGTGGACGTCCTCAGCCCGCGTCTGGTGGGGGTCGTCGGACGTTCAGCTCGTCCACGGTCGCAAGCAGGTCGCCGCTCTCGTAGAAGTCGACGGCGACGAGGTTGACCGGCTGCCCGCGCTCCTCGGAGCATCGCTCGGCACGAGCGAGGAGAACGTCCTCGCTGTTGGCCTCGGCGGCGAGCTCGGGCGACGGTGGCGAGACGAAATGGTTGAGCAGGAAGAGCGGTGCGTCGGCCTGACCGCGCTTCGGACGGCACGAGCCCGCGAGTCTCGAGCTTCGGCCACCGAGCGGTACTTGTACGGCACCTCCTGGACGAGCCCGCCGTCGTACACGTTGGGGATGGTTGGACCCAGGTCGCCGTTCTCGAGACCGATCACCAGCCGATGTCCCGACTGCACCATCGAACCGAGGGTGGGCAGCGGGACGCTCGGATCGATGGTGGCGAGGTACGAGTCGAGGCCGCCCTCCTCGAGCACCGGAGTGAGCTCTGCTGCCGCGAGCTCGTCCTGGATGACGACGACCACAACTTCGCCCGGGTGCTCATCGAGGAACTGGCGCAGCTCTTCCACCACCTCGCTGAAGAGGACCGCGCCGAGCTCGCAGAACTGGTGGCAGAGGTAGACGTCCCGGGGCGCATCCGCCGCGGGTGGGCCGGCTTGGGTACGCAGGTCCAGCGCATGGTGCGCTGGCTCGTCTCCCGCCGCCTTCACCATCCTGCTCAGCCTGCTGTCGGTCAGCTCGGTGTACACGATCTGCTCGTCGCCGGCCGTCGCGAACCGAGCCCAGGAACGCGTCGACCAGGAAGCCGCGCACGCCGGCCTCCAGCTGGGCCTCGATGCCTCGCTCCTGACTCGGGTACAGGAAGCCGTCCTCGGCGGCGTTCATGGCGTTGTGCGTCGTGGCCAGGGCGACCTCGTCGAGGCGGAGCTCGCAGAGCTGCTCCGACCCGTTGCACTCTCGCGTGACGGCTGCCGCTCCTGAGTCGCCCCCCGAGTCGCCGCGCGAGTCGCGTAGCGCCAGGAACGCACCACCGATGGCGACCAGAGCCAGGAGGCCGACGCCCGCGAATGCCATCCGCTGCGGTGACAGCCGCGGGGTCATCTCGCGCTCCCCTCCGCGCAGCAGTGGTTGCCGCCAAGGTCGTCCTCATCCGAGACCATCGGCGTAGGAAGGTCAAGTGACTCACCCCACTACAGAGACGGGTCATCGCGGCCGGAACCTTCCGGCCAGGGTGACCGCCGACGCAGACGGTCCAGACCACCACGCCGAGACCCGGCGATGATGCCACGCTGAGACTCGTGGGGGGCGCCGAGCTGCTCCGGGACGTGGTCGAGCGAGAAGTTCTCGCCGAGCACGCGGGCATGTCGGGCGCAAGCCTGGAGCGAGTGCGGCTGGCCGACGGCCGCCGACTGGTGGTCAAGCGGGTGACGCCGCAGACGGACATCACCCTGCGGCTCCTTGGCGGGACGGTCAGCAGGGAGTACCTGTTGTGGCGTACCGGCGGATTGGACCGACTCCCTCCCGGTGTCGGCCACGCGCTGGAGGACGGCTGGGTGGAGGGTGACGCCACGGTCATCGTGATGCGCGACCTGGGGGACGCCGCCCTGACGTGGGACGACCGGCTCACGGCCGAACAGACGCGGATGGTGGTGGACCGGTGCGCTCGCCTGCACCGGGCGTTCCTGGGAGACCCGCCACCGGATCTATGTCCCCTGGACAAAGTCCTGGACCTGTTCGCGCCGCACCACATCGGCGTACTGGCGGGGGAGGGCAACGAGCTGGCCCGGCTGGCGCAGCGGGGCTGGGACCTGTTCCAGGAGCGGGTGGACGCTGATGTCGCGCAGCCAGCCATGCGGCTCCTGATCGACGTCCGTCCGCTGGCCGACGCGCTGCTTCGCGGGCCGGTCACGCTGCTCCACGGCGACCTCGCGACCGTGAACATGGCCATCGAGCACGATGAGCTGGTGCTGCTCGACTGGGCAGCTGCCACGGCCGGACCGGGCGCGCTCGACGTGGCGCGCTTCCTCGCGGGCTGCTCCTCGGTCATCGACCTCGAGCGTGAGGAGGTGCTCGCGGAGTACGAGCGCTTGGCCGGCCCCGCGTCCGACGCGCCGTCGACGAGCGCCGCACTGCTTGCCGGGCTGCTGTGGCTGGGCTGGAACAAGGCCCTCGACGCTGCGGAGCATCCCGACGAAGGGATCCGGGCGCGGGAGGCGGCCGATCTCGACTGGTGGGTCCAACGGGCCCGCGAGGCCTTTGAGGAAGGAGTGGTGACATGGAGCTAGGCACGCTGCACGAACGCACGGTCGCCGAATGGACGCGGCTGTGGAGAGCGTCGACGCAGACCAGTGGCAGCAACCCACTCCCTGCAGCGAGTGGTCGGTGCGCGACCTGGTCAACCACGTTGTGGGCGAGGACCTGTGGACCGCGCCGTTGCTGCAGGGCAGCACGATCGAGGAGGTGGGCGACCGGTTCGACGGCGACCTGCTGGGCGACGACCCGGTGGCGAGGGTTCGGGCCGCCGCCGCCGAGGCCGTCGCCGCCGTTGCGGACCGGTTGCCTCGTGGGGGAACCGTGCAGCTCTCGTACGGCGAGGAACAGCTCGACGAGTACGTGCTACCAGCTGGCCGCCGACCATCTCGTCCACGGCTGGGACCTGGCCGTGGCGATTCGGACCGATGGAGCCTTCGATCCTGAGCTCGTGGATGCGATTGCCGGCTGGTACGCCGACCGGGAGGACGCTGTACCGCGCGGCCGGTGCCGTGGCGCCTCGACCCGCGGAGTCTGGGAACGACGCGCTGTCCCAGCTGGTCGCTGCGTTCGGGCGCGACCCGGGGTGGAGTCCCGCGGCCGGCTAGGGGCCTGAGCGCACCGCTACCGGCGCTCACCCTCCGGCAGAGAGCGTGCTTCAGCGTCCGCCTCGGGCAGGGGCTGCTCGTCGGCGTACATCAGCTGCGACAGCCGGCCGCGCAGCCGGTCCGACCTGCCGTGCGGGGACGGGACCGCGTCGCCGTCCACCTCCGCGGGCGTCGGGCGTACCGGCTGAGGTGCGCGCTGCCGGAGCGTGAGCGCCCGCTCCTCGCCCACCGGCCGGTGCCTCTCGCGTGTAGCCGCCGTCCGCGGAACGCAGGATGACTCCCGTCGCCTCGCCGTGCGCCAGGCGGTCGTTGTCAGCCCGTTGGAGGCCGAGGCACCACCGCCGGGCGATGACGAAGACCAGCAGCGGTACGACGAGGACAGCAACGCGAATCGCGTAGGTGATGCCGTTGAGGCTGAGGTGCAGGCGGGTGGCGAGGATGTCGTTGCCGCCGGCGGCCCACAGCAGTCCGTAGGCAGCGATCATCGCGGCCATGAACGCCGTGCGGGTGGGAGCGTCGCGCGGCCGCTGCAGCAGGTGGTGCTCGCGCTTGTCGCCGGTGACCCACGCCTCGAGGAACGGCCACGCCATCACGAGCAGGAACGGCGCCAGCGCCAGCACCTGTCCCGGCAGGAGGACGTTCCAGGAGATCGTGTGGCCCGCGACGTGGGTCTCCCAGCCCGGGAAGATCCGCAGCAGCCCCTCGGCGATGCCCATGTACCAGTCGGGCTGGGAGCCGGCGGTGACCTTGGCGGGGTCGTAGGGCCCGTACTTCCAGACCGGGTTGATGGACAGCAGCCCACCCATCAGCGCAAGGGTGCCGAAGACCACGAAGAAGAAGCCGGTCGACTTGGCGAGGTACACCGGCAGGAACGGGTAGCCGACCACGTTCTTCTCGGTGCGACCGGGCCCGGCCCACTGCGTGTGCTTGTGGTAGACGATCAGGAGCAGGTGCGCGGCGACGAGGGCGAGCAGGAGACCCGGGATCAGCAGCACGTGCACGATGTAGAGCCGCGGGATGGCGGAGGTGCCGGGGAACTCGCCTCCGAACGCCAGGAACGAGAGATAGCTCCCGACGACCGGCGTGGCCTTGACTATCCCGTCCGCGATCCTGAGCCCGGTGCCTGACAGCAGGTCGTCCGGCAGGGAGTAGCCCGCGAACCCCTCGAGGACGCCGAGCAGCAGCATCGTGCCGCCGATCAGCCAGGTGACCTCGCGGGGCTTGCGGAACGCTCCGGTCACGAAGACCCGGATGAGGTGGACGAGCATGCCGGCGATGAAGACCATGGCGGCCCAGTGGTGGATCTGCCGGATCAGCAGCCCGCCGCGAACGTCGAAGCTGATGCGCAGCGTCGAGGCATAGGCATCCGACATCGGTACGCCGCGGAGCTGGGCGTAGGAGCCCTCGTAGGTCGACTCCGACATGCTCGGCGTGAACCACAGGGACAGGAACACGCCGGTGACCAGGAGCACCACGAAGCTCCACAGGGCGATCTCTCCCAGCATGAACGACCAGTGGTCGGGGAAGACCTTCCGCAGGTACCTACGAGCGGGAGCGGACAGGTTGAGCCGGTCGTCGGTCCAGCCGGCCACCGTCGCCACCGCGCGCCGTTCTGACGCCATCTCACGACCCTTTCCGAGAGGGGTTGCCGTCGCTCTCCTTTCAGACACCGGCCGGAGGGTCGTTGTGACAGGCCGCGGACCTCAGACCGAGATGAAGGCGGAGTGCAGGTGTGCGGTGCCGAGGCGGGCGGCCAGCGACCGGCCGGAGCCGAGCAGCCTGACCCTGGTCCGCACGGCCTCGTCGGAGTCCTGGTCGAAGACGTACCGGGACGTCGGCTCGACGACCTGCAGCGCATGGGTGAACACATCACCGGCGATCAGGACGTGGTCGTCGGCCGCCGAGACCAGCACGCTCTGGTGCCCGGGCGTGTGTCCGGGAGTCGGCTCGAGACGCACCGACGGGCCACCGCCACCGGCCACGAGGTCGACGGCGCCCGCGCAGGCGTGGAGCTGATCGGCCTCGGTCAGGGGCTCGAGCAGGTGCCGCCACGGCTCCCCGCCGCGCCGCGCGTACGGCGTCGAGCTCGCGCGCCTGGACGTGATAGGTCGCGTGCGGGAACGCCGGACGGCCCCGCTCGTCGATGCTGCCGGCGGCGTGGTCGCCATGCAGGTGGGTCAGCACGACGTCGGTGAGGCGGTCGGCCTCGATGCCGAGCTCGCTCACGAGCCGCTCCACGAGGTGCACACCCTCGGGCGCCCAGGAGCTGCGCAGCGCGGTGTCGCTGGCTGCGCCCGTGTCGACGAGCACCAGGCGCCCCGCCGCCTCGACGACGTACACCCGGAACGCCAGCCACCACCTGTCCGGGCTCGGTCGTGGGTCAGGGTCGAGCCGCTCCGCGCGCTCGAGCACCTCGGGTGCGACCGAAGGGAAGGCCTCTGAGAGCGGCAGGAAGAACGGGCCTTCCGAGTCGAGGAGCGCGGTGATGGTGGCGCCACCGACGGTGATGCTCTCCGTCACGGGTGGCTATCGCCGCGGTTGTCCGTCTCCGCTGCGGCACGCAGGCCCTCGCTCTCGATGGCGAGGAACCGCCTGATCTTCCGGCCCAGGAGCAGCCCGATCGGGCCCGCCAGCACTCCGGACTGCTCGATCGACAGGAGCAGCGCCGTACGACCGTCCGGCCGCGGCTCGACCACGTGCCGGCCGGTGGTGCGCACGCCGACCGTCGAGCTGGACCAGGTGAACTCCACCTCCGGCACCAGCTCGGTGACCGTGTAGGTCGCGGCGCTGAGCCCGGGTTGTCGCACTCGGGCCGCACTGCCGACGGTCAGCGGACCCTGGCTGAGCCGTTCAACGGACGTATAGCTGGCCATCCAGTCCGGCCAACGCTCCACGTCGACGAGGGCAGCCCAGACGCGGGCCGCGGACGCGTTGATCTCGGTCTCGATGTCGAAACGCATGGGCTCGAGTCACTCGAAGCGGACTGCCCCACAATCCACGCACTCGAACCGTCTGATCGAGTGACCGTCCTCGAACTCCTCGAGCCGGAGCTCCCAATGGTGGTCGATCTCCATCTGAACGGTCGTCGAGAGTGAGGTCATCGAGCCCTCCGCCGTGTTGGGGTCAGTCGGGTGGACAGTCGGGTGAACCAGGGGACAGTGCCCGTCCCCATGCCTGCCCATGTCCGGCAACGGGCAGAATCTTTCAGGTCGGATCAAGATTTCCGTCGGCAGGTGTCACCGGTCACCTCCGGAGGGTCGGGAACAAGCCGCGCCGAGTGTTCGTTGCCGGGATCGTGACCGTCCCCAGCTCCCTTGAACTGCTCACCCACCGACTCGACCTCCTGCGTGCCGATCGCGCGGCGGCCATGACCGCGACCCTCCGGGACGTGACCGGCGACGTGGCCGACCGCGCCACCAACGTCGAAGCGTCGATCCGGCTCCAGCTGCTCGACGAGCGGATCGCGCTGCTCGAGCTCGAGATCGACGAGAGCCGCCGGCACCGTCACTCCGACGGCGTCGTGTCCGTGGGCGACGCAGTCCGGGTCGACCTGGGTGACGGGCCCGAGGAGTACGTCGTGGGGTCGGTCGAGCAGGCTTCCGCCGGCGTGCCCACGGTCACCCCGGGCAGCCCGGTCGGCCGGGCCATCGTCGGCGCCGCCGTCGGTTCGACCGTGACCTACGAGCCGCGCCCGGGTGTCCGTGTCGAGGTGCGGATCCTCGAGGCGAGCGGGCCACTGGCCCCGTCTGCCTGAAGGGGCTCGCACTGAGGTGCGAGCCTGCGAGCCTCGAAGGGTAGCCTCACGCCGGCGGAAGGAGCCGGATGGACGACTACCAGAGCCACGACGCGGTCGGGCTGGCCGCGCTGGTCCGCGATCAGAAGGTCACCGCCCAGGAACTGATGGATGCGGCACGCGCGCGGGCGGCCCAGGTCAACCCCCGGATCAACGCCGTCGTGGTCGATGTCGACCCACCGCGGTCGGGCAGCGAGACCGGGCCTTTCGCCGGCGTACCTTTCCTGCTCAAGGACCTGGGCCATGACCTCGAGGGCTACCCGACCAGCGGCGGCTCCCGGTCGCTGGCCACGACACCCGCCACCGAGAACGCCACCGTGGTCCAGCGGTGGCTCGACGCGGGGCTGGTCGTGTTCGGCAAGACCAACACCCCGGAGTTCGGCGCCAAGGGCGTCACGGAGTCGCACCTGTTCGGTCCGGCCCGCAACCCGTGGAACACCGACCACACGCCGGGCGGCTCCTCGGGCGGGGCGGCGGCTGCGGTCGCCGCCGGCATCGTGCCGTGCGCGGCGGCCAGCGACGGCGGCGGCTCGATCCGGATCCCGGCCTCGGCGTGCGGCCTGTTCGGCCTCAAGCCCTCGCGGGGGCTGGTGCCGGCCGGCCCGCTCCTGCAAGAGGGGATGGGCGGTGCGGCGACCAGCGGCGTGATCTCGCGCTCGGTCCGGGACACCGCGGCGATGCTCGACGTGCTCGTGGGCGGTACGCCGGACGGCCCCTATCTCCCGGCCATGCCCGCGACGGCGTACGCCGACGAGGTGGGTCAGGACCCCGGCACCCTCCGCATCGGGCTCTGCACGGCCAGCTCGATCAACCCCAAGCCCGACCCCGAGGCCGTCGCCGCGGCCACGAGGGCCGGCGAGCTGCTCGAGTCGCTGGGCCACCACGTCGAGCAGCTCGACGCGGCGCCGTTCGACGACGAGGCGCTCGCGAAGGACTTCCTCACCACGTGGTTCGTCTACGCCGCTGACTCGGTCGCCCAGGCCAAGGCGTTCAGCGGCTCCGGCGACAGCGGGTTCGAGCCCGACACGCTGGTCATGGCCGCGCTGGGCCGGTCCACCAACCCGGTCGAGCTGGTCCGCGCGATCGAGAACCGGCAGCTGCACGTGCGCCGGCTCGCGGAGTTCCACCAGTCCTTCGACCTGCTGCTCACCCCGTCCACCGCGCTCCCGCCACCGAAGATCGGCCAGCTCGACCTCCCGGCCGCCATGCAGAAGGCCCAGAAGGCGCTGGTCACGGTGCGCGGCGCCGGGCTGCTGCGGTTCACCCCCATCGTCAACCAGCTGATCAGCGAGAACCTCGGCTGGGTGCCCTACACCCAGCTGGCCAACCTCACCGGCCGTCCCGCGATGAGCGTGCCACTGCACTGGACGGCCGACGGGCTGCCGATCGGGGCGCAGCTGGTCGGCCGGCTCGGCTCCGAGGGCCTGCTGCTCCGGCTGGCCGCCCAGCTCGAGCAGGCCCAGCCGTGGGCGGACAGGCGGCCGCCTCTCTAGTCCCCGGCGGGCGTTGCGAACGCGACCAGGTCGGACGTGGCCGGCACCCAGTAGTAGCCGCCGGTGAGGGGCGTGGTGTAGCGGGTCAGTGCGTCCCGGGGCCCGTCGACGCCGGCCATGCTCTCGAGCATCGTGTGCAGCGGCGCCTTGGTGCTGGCGAAGCCCACGAAGACCGTCCCGTGGTCGCTGACCGTGCCGTACGCCGTGTTGCGGCGCAGCACGTGGCCGAAGTCGTCCTGGTCGGTGCGCTCCGCGTGCGAGGTCTCCGGCTTGGGGTCGAGCTCGATGCTGTCCGGCTTGGTGCGGCCGATCACGTCGGCCTGGGCCGAGTCGTCCAGGGCGGACCAGGCTCGCGAGTCGTGTGCCCACTGCTGGAGCAGCCACACCGCGCCGCCGGCGCCGGGGGAGCCGTCCGGGACCAGGGCGTAGCCGGGCGCGCTCGCGAGCGTCGGGTTCTCGGTGCCGTCCTCGAAACCGGTGAGGTCGCGGTCCCGGTGATAGGCCCAGCCCCGGAGCTCGGTGGCCAGCGCGGCGTGTGGCGCCAGCTTCCCCAGGGCGTCCAGTGTCGCGTCGAAGACCACGTCGTACGACGCCGCCGCGAACCAGAGCGCCAGGTCGTGCTGGGTGGCGGGCATCGTGAAGCCGTCGGCTCCGACCACGTCCGCCTCGAAGCCGGTCAGCCCGTCGGGCAGCGTGCCGGGGGAGACGCGCGCCCAGACCTCGGGGCGGACGCCCACCACGAGGTTGGTCGCGCCCATCGTGGTCTCGCGCTCGGCCAGGTCCGCGAGCACGCCGACCGCAGCCGCCGGGTCGGCGGCCGCGGTCAGGTCGAGCTCGACGTAGGCGTGCGAGGAGGTTCCGACCGCGAAGATGCCCGGCTGTGGGAGTGCCATGCCCCGTTCCTACCGGATCAGGCCGCAAGGTGTGTCGTGCAGGAGGCGGACGGTGCCCTGGGCAACCGCGCACAGGGTGTCGCCGTCGGTACCGGTCACGCGGACCTCGCAGCGACAGACGGCCTGCGAGCGTGTCGTGGTGACGACGTCGGCCACCGCCCGGAGCTCGGAGCCGCGGGCCGGCCGGACGTACTGGAGGGAGATGCCGCCCGTCGCCACGGACGCCCCGAGCACCGAGCCGCCGGCAAAGGCGATCGCGCAGTCGGCGACGTACGCGACGACCCCGCCGTGGACCTGCCCGTGCTGCTGGGCGAGCGCCGCCCGCACCGGCAGCCGCAGCACGGCGTGGCCGGTGCTGAACTCGATCAGCTCGGCACGCAACAGCCGGCTGAACGGCTGCAGAGCCAGGACGGCGAGGGCCTCCACGAAGGTGGGGAGCGGCGCGTCCACCGGGCGCTTCACGCCACCCCTCGATCGCTTTCAGCGGCGTTGTGCTCGGCCAACCGCTCGTCCAGCCAGGCCACGGCGGCGTCGGCAGCCTGGTGCGCCCCGGACAGGTGGTCGGGAGCCGCGACCTCCACCCAGGTGACGTCGCCCCCGCGCAGCCGGTAGAGGCGAGCGAGGTCTCGGCCCAGCTGTGAGGGGACGATCTCGTCGTCCATGACGTGGTAGAGGTACGCCGGGACGTCGGGAGCCTGCGCCCCGTTCCGCTCGCGGTCCAGCACCCGGCGCCAGGCCGGGTCGTCCCACGGGTCGTCGCGCCTGGTCCAGGTCGCCAGCGGCTCGGGGAACCCGAGCACCAGGCCCACGACGTCCTGGGTCTCGGCCTCCCGGGCTGCGCGCAGCCCCTCCGAGCTGAGGATCGACCAGAGCTCCGGGTCGTCGTAGGCGTTGGCCAGGCCGACGAGAACGGCGAGGTTCAGGCCGCTGTAGGGACCACCGTCGATGGCCAGGGCCGTCCGGTAGAGGTCGGCCGGGACGCCCCCGGCCGCCACGCCCACCAGCGCCAGCTCGGCGGCGTACGTCGGCTGGAGCTCGGCCGCCCAGGCGGCGTTCCGGCCACCCTCGGAGTAGCCCCAGAGCAACACCGGCGACTCCGGTGAGAGCTCGGGGACCAGCCGGAGCGCCGCCCGTGCGACGTCGAGGAGCGCGTGGCCGCCGGCCCGGCCGGCGCCGTAGGTGTGGGGACCGGGCAGGCCGAGCCCCTCGCCGTCGCTGACGGCCACGGCCCAGCCCTGGGCGAGCGCCCGCTCGACGAGCGGGAGCTCCGCCTCCTGCCCGGACCTCAGCAAGTGGCTGGGCGCCGCGTCGCGCCCGAGCCCGTGGACGCCTACGCCGTAGCTCAGCACCGGGCGGGGACCCGGGCCTGGCCAGGCAGCCCGTGGTCGCAGGACGGTGCCCGAGACGGCGTTCGGCCGGCCCAGGGTGTCAGTGGAGCCGTGCACGACCTGCCAGGCGTACGGCGGGCACCGAGGTCGGGACCTCGACCACGCGAGCGCGGAGCACCTGGCCGCACTCCGGTGCGGGGCCGAGGTAGCCGTAGAAACGGTCGCGGGACGGAGGCCTGGTCATGCCGCACCTCCAGCCCGGCGGGGTGCGGTGGCCAGAGCGACGACGAGCGCCGCCGCCGCGAGGACGGTGGTGAGCACGAAGCCTGCGCCGACTGCCGGCGAGGAGCGCCTCCCGGAGCACGTCCGGCGTGAGTGGTGGACCTGCCGCCGCGAGCTCCTGCTCGGTCCCGCGAGCGGCGAGGGAGGCGACGACCGCCACCCCCACCGTCCCGCCGACGGCCTGGAAGGTGCTCAGCAGCGCGGAGGCGACGCCGGTGTCCGCCTCCGGGACGGCGGTCATCGACAGGGCGGAGGTCGCGACGAAGGTGACGCCGACACCCGCGCCGAGCCCGACCAGGCACGGGAGCAGCACCGCTGCGTAGGGGGTGTCGAGGTCGAGGAACAGGAGACCGGCGGACCCGAGGGTGGCCGCTCCTGTGCCAGCGAGGACCAAGGGCCGTGGCCCGGTCACGGACATCAGCTTCCGGGCCGCGATCGCGAAGATCAGCACGCCGACGCCCACCGGTAGGAAGAGGAGCCCGGCCGCCAGCGGATCGTGGCCCAGCACCTGCTGCAGCACCCGGCTGAGCAGGAAGAACGAGGGGTACAGCGAGGCGAACAGCAGGCCGGCCACCACGTAGGCGCCCAGGCGGACGCGGTGCGCGCAGCAGCCCCAGCGGCAGGGTCGGCTCGGCGACGGAGCGCTCGACCCCGACGAAGGTCACTCCGAGGGCCACCGCGATCACCATCGCCGTGCTCGACAGCTGGTCGCCCCAGCCGTGACTGCCGGCGCGGATCACGCCGTACACGAGGGAGAGCAGGGCGCCGGTGCCGATCAGCGCCCCCGCGAGGTCGAGGCGCCGACGCGTCCCGCGGGTGTCGGGGAGCAGGCGCGGCGCGGCCGCGAGGAGAACGGCGCCGATCGGCAGGTTGATCAGGAACACCCAGCGCCAGGAGGCGTACTCGGTGAGCACCCCGCCCAGCACGAGGCCCAGGGTGATGCCGATGCCGGCCATCGAGCCGTACGCCACCATCGCGCGGGTACGCCGCGGCCCGGCCGGCACCAGCGTGGTGATCAGGGACAAGGTGGTCGGTGTCGCGAGCGCAGCGCCGAGCCCCTGCCCGGCTCGGGCGGCCAGGAGCACCCCCGGGCCCTGCGCCAGCCCGGCCACCGCCGACGAGACGGTGAACAGCGCGATCCCCGCCATCAGGGTGCGCCGGTGGCCCAGCAGGTCACCCATCCGGCCGCCGACGAGCAGCAGCCCGGCGTAGGCCAGCGTGTAGGCGTCGATCACCCAGGCGAGCCCGGCGTGGGACAGGCCCAGCGCCGACTGCACCGAGGGCAGCGACAGGTTGACGATGGTGACGTCGAGCGTCGCCATCAGCTGGGCGACGCAGATCAGCGGGAGCGCGAGCGGTCGCAGAGGGGACCGGTGCGGCGCGAGGTCGGGGGCGAGGGTCCTGAGGGCCTCGGTCGGTTCGTGGTTCATGGCTGGAATCTCCAAGCCGTGTCTTTCACCGATCTGTCACGGCGCGGAAATCGGCCGCGCCAGGACGACGGGGTGCGTGCGAGGATCCGCTGCCATGGACGTCGCGGTGCTGTGCGCGCTCCGCGTCACCGAGGACGGCGCCGACCGGACGCCGCGCGGACAGCGCTCCCGCGATCTCCTGGCGGCCCTGCTGCTGCGTCGCGGGCAGCCTGCCGAGGCATCGGTGTTGCTGGACCTGGTCTGGGGCTCGGGGAGTGGCTTGATGCCCACCGTGGTGCACACCCAGATGGCCAGGCTGCGCCGGGACATCGGCGGGGACCACGGTGCTGAGGTCCGAGGTCGGCTACCGGCTGACCGGGCGTCGAGGTGGACGTGGACCGCTTCACGGACCTGCTCGCGCGGGCACGCGGCAGCGGACAGCCCGAGGCCACGGTCACCCTGCTGAGGGAGGCTCTCGGACTGTGGCGAGGCGACCGTCCGTACGCCGACGTCACCGAGGAGCTCGTCAGCGGCGGAGGTCACCCGGATCCTCGCGCTCCGGACGGCGGCGCGTGAGCTGCTGGCCGAGCGGCTGCTCCATCAGGGGGACCGCGAGGCGGTTGAGGAGGCCGCCGGGCTGGCCGAGCTGCTCGTCGGCCAGGATCCGATGCGCGAGCGAGGCCACGAGCTCGCGATCCTGGCCGCCGCCCGCGCCGGTCGGCGGGCCGAGGCGCTGGAGCGGTACGACCTGCTCCGCAGGACCCTGCGCGACGAGCTCGGCATCGATCCCGGACCCGACGCCCAGGAGCTGCACCTGCAGGTCCTCCGCGACGAGCTCGCACCCGTCCCGGCGGCTCGGCCCCGCGCCACCCGGACGTCCCCACCGGCACCGACCAGCCGCATCCACGGCCGGGAGGACGACCTGGCGCAGGTCCTGGCCCTGCTCGGTGAGCGGCGGTTGATCTCCATCGTCGGGCTGGGCGGAGTCGGCAAGAGCCGGCTGCTCTTCGAGCTGGCAGCGGCGCTGGGGGCGGAGCGGGTAGGTGGATACGTGGATCTCGCGGCGCTGCCCGAACGGCCGCGAGAGGAGCTGGTGGAGGCCGTGGGCCAGGCTCTCGGCGTCGCGGCGCAGGGCGAGGATCCGGTCGGCTCGCTGGCCGCGCAGCTCGGCGACCGGGAGCTGGTCGTCCTCGCCGACGAGGCGGAGCGCTGCGTGACCGAGGTGGGTCAGCTGGCGGAGACGCTTCTCGCGCGCTGTCCCGGACTGCGGCTGGTGGTGACCTCGCGACGACCCCTCGGAGTGGCGGGGGAGGCGGTCCACGTGCTCGGACCACTCGAGACGCCACCCCCGCAGGCGGACGCGGCAACGGTGGCGGACTCGCCGGCCGTCATGCTGCTGCGCGACCGGATCGCCGACCGGGCGCCGGCGCTGGTCCAGGGCGAGGAGTCGTTGCTGCGGCTGGCCGAGCTCACGCGCCGCGTGGACGGGGTCCCCCTGGCGCTCCAGCTGCTGGCCGCGCAGGCCCCTGGCCGTTCGCTCGACGAGCTCGCCGAGCTCCTCGACGCCCCGCAGCGCCTCGGCTCGGATGACGCCGGCCTCGCGGCCCGCGCACCGCTCGATGCAGGACACCGTGGGCTGGAGCCTCGACCGGCTCTCCGACGACGGACAGAGAGCCCTGCGCCGCCTGTCCGTCTTCGCTGGACGGTTCGAGCCACCGGCGGCGCGCGCGGTCGTCGGCAGCGACGTCGAGGCGGACGCCGCCCTGCACGCACTGGTCCGTGACGCCCTGGTCCACGTCGAGCGGACGGAGTCCGGGCTGTCGTTCCGGCTGCTGCGGCCGGTGGCGGACCTCGCCCGGGCGCGGCTCGTCGAGGCCGGTGAGCTGGGCACCGCGCTGGGCCGGCATCGCCGCTGGCACGCCGACCGGTGGCGAGGTGCGCAGCGCAGCGACGCGCTGCTGTACGACGTACGGGACCACTACCCGGACTACGTCGCGGCCCTGGCCGGAGCGCACGAGGCCGGCGACCGGGGAGCAGGTCGTCGACCTGTCGGCGACCCTGGGCTTCCTGTGGATCTTCGACGACATGCTGGCGCCGGGACTGCGCTGGTGCACCCGTGCCATCGACTCCGGTCTCCTGAGCCGGCTCGAGCGGGCGCAGCTGCTGCGGACGCGCGGCGTGCTGCAGGCCAACCACGACGCGGAGCAGGGTCGTCGCGACCTGACCGAGGCGATCCCGGTGCTCGCCGAGCACGGGGACCTGGTGGCGCTCTCGGGTGCGCACTACGCCCTGGCCCTGGAGCGGTCGTACAGCGGCGACGACGCGGCCGCGCTGGAGCACGCGCGGCTCGGCGTCCAGGCGGCACGTCTCGTGCACGAGGAGCGGCTCGCCGACGCCCTGGCCGCCCTGTCGATCGTCGCCTCGGTCGTCGAGCCGGCGGAGGCCGAGGCTGCCGCCCAGGAGGCGTGGGCGCTGGTGAACCGTTCCGGCTCGGTGCTGGCGGTGAGCGGTGTCGCGATCAACCTGGTCTGGGCCCAGATGTCGATGGGCCGTCCGGAGGCCGCGCTCGACCTGATCGACCAGGTGCACGCCCGGCTCCCGGAAGGAGACGTGCCCGACTTCCTGCGGTTCGTCGGCGGCTGGGCGCTGCTGCTGACCGGAGACGCCCGCGCCGCCGTGGCCGAGTTCGACACCGTGATCGCGCGCAACGAGGACGCGGTCGAGGGCCGCTGGCTCGCCACCTGCTATCTCGGCGCCGCGATCGGGCTCGCCTCGCTGGGCCACCCCGGCGCGCCCGAGCTGCTGGCCGGCGCCGAGGCGAACTGGGCACGGGTCGGGACCGCGCCCGCGCCATGGCAGGAGCCGTTGCTCGCGACCGCGCGCGAGCAGGCCGGCGCCATCGGGCCCGCGCCCTGGGGAGCGCAGTCCGCGCCGGGTCCGGCGCTGGCGGCGCTGGTCCGCACAGCCGCAGCCGATCCGCTCCTGGAGTAGCAGACACGGTGAGCACGGCGCGCTCAACGCACGACGATCGCGCGGGGTGCTCGGCAGATGAAGTAGCCGAGTTGGTTGGATGGTCGCGTGAGCGACCTGCCTGGCGACCAGTCCGGAGACTTCACCGGCGAGTTCGTCCGGCACCTCGGCATCGAGATCACCGAGGTGACCGGCGACCGCGTCGTGGCCGAGTGGGAGGCCGCGGCCAAGCACCACCAGCCCTACGGCATCGTGCACGGTGGCGTGCACTGCTCGGTCTTCGAGACGCTGGCCAGCTTCGGCGCGGCCACCTGGCTGGGGGACGAGGGCCAGGTCGTGGGCGTCAACAACAACACCGACTTCTACCGCGCGGTGCGCGAGGGCCCGCTGACCTCGACCGCCACGCCCATCCACCGTGGGCGGAGCCAGCAGGTCTGGGTGGTCGAGACCCTCGATGCCGAGGGGAGGGTGGTCGCCCGCGGGCAGGTCAGGTTGCAGAACCTGTACCCGCGGGCCTGACCGCCCCGGGGTCACTCGTCGGAGCCGGAGTCCTCGCCGTCGCCCTCGATGACGACGACCTTGAAGGCGTCGTCGAGCCGGACGTCGACGGTGGTCCCGTCCGGCTTCGTCACCTCGACCTCGTACGTCGCGCCGTTCTCCGAGTCGCTCTCGACGCTGTTGACGGTGCCGCCGCCGGTGGCGTCGAGCGCCGCCTGCTTCGCCTGGTCGGCCTCCTGCTGGGTGTACTGGTGGCTGGCCGGCCCGTCGTCCCCGTTCCCCGCTACCGCGATCCCACCCGCGGTGGCCGCGACAGCGACCCCGAGGACCGCTCCTGCCACGATGACTCGCTTGCGCATGGCTCCTCCGTTCGTCGTCCTTCGTTGGTGGTGAGTTCCACGGTGCCGGGTCATCACTGAAGCGACGCTGAATGCGGGTTGCCAGGCTCGCGGTTCAGCCGGCCTTCAGCGCGGCTTCAGCCCGGTTGTGCCACCGTGCGGTCATGCGGGTCCTGGTCGTCGAGGACGACAAGCAGCTCGCGGCGGCCCTGCGGCGCGGCCTCGAGGAGGAGGGGTACGCCGTCGACACAGCGCTGAACGGTGTCGAGGGGGAGTGGCTGGCGACCGAGAACAGCTACGACGCGCTCGTCCTCGACATCATGCTCCCGCAGCTTCGTGGCGACGAGCTCTGCGTGCGGCGCCGCGAGGCCGGTGACTGGACACCGATCCTGATGCTCACCGCACGGTCCGGAGCGGAGCAGGAGGCGCAGGCCCTCGACGCCGGGGCCGACGACTTCCTGGCCAAGCCGTTCTCGTTCGTGGTGCTGCTCGCCCGACTGCGCGCGCTGGTCCGCCGCGGCGCGGGGGAGCGGCCGGCCGTCCTCGAGGTCGGCGACCTGCGGCTGGACCCGGCCGCACACCGCGTGACGCGCGGCGACCACCAGGTGGACCTCACGCCACGTCAGTTCTCGATGCTGGAGTTCCTGATGCGTCGTTCCGGCGAGGTGGTGTCCAAGGCCACGATCCTCGACCACGTGTGGGACTTCGCGTTCGAGGGCGACCCGAACATCGTCGAGGTGTACGCCCGACAGCTCCGCCAGCGGATCGACCTGCCGTTCGGCCGCGCCAGCCTCCAGACCGTGCGGCTGGTCGGCTACCGGCTGGTGCCGGACGCGTGAGATGCCCACCCTGACGGTGCGGGCCAAGGCCACGGTGCTGGCCACGCTGCTGTGTGCGGCGGTGCTCGCGGTGGCCGGCGTCCTGGTCGTGCAGACTCTGGACCGGCACCTGACCGACAGCAGCGACGAGCTGTCCCGGTCGCGGTCGCGCGACCTGCTCGACCAGGCCGGCACCGGTGAGCTGCCACCGGTGCTGCGCAACGTGAACGACGACGGCGTGGCGCAGGTGATCGCTGCCGACGGCACCGTCCTGGCCGCGTCGGCCAACATCGAGGGCAAGGCTCGGATCGTCGATCCCGGAGTGGGCGAAGGTGAGTGGCGCACCATCCGCGCCCCGGACGACGAGGAGACCGAGACCTACCGGGTCTGGATCCAGCACGGCGAGACGCCCGACGGCGAGGTGACGGTGGTCGTCGGCTCCAGCCTCGAGGCCGTGCACGAGGCGACGAACGCTCTGCGGCGAACCCTGATGGTGGGTGGCCCACTGGTCCTGGTGGCGCTCGCCCTCGTGATCTGGTTGGTCCTGGGCCGAGCCCTGTCGAGGCTCGACCACATCCGCGCAGAGGTCGATGCCATCGGCCACAACCAGCTCGACCTCAGGATCGCCGACGACGGTCGACGCGACGAGGTCGGTCGCCTGGCCGCGACCATGAACCGGATGCTGTCGCGCGTCGACGCCTCGGTGCAGCGACAGCGGCGGCTGGTTGCCGACGTCTCGCATGACCTGCAAGGCCCCCTCACCACCCAACGGGTCTCGTTGGAGCTGGCCCTGGCCGCGCCCGGCGCCGTCGACGCCCAGGTGCTGCGCGACGAGGTGCTCGGCGCGACGGGCGAGATGGAACGGCTCGTCGACGACCTGCTGGTGCTCGCCGCGGCCGACGAGGGCGCACCCGCGGTGACCTCCGCGGTCGACCTGGATGCGGTGGTGCTCGAGGAGGCGGCGCGGGCACGGAACGCCGGGGACACCGACATCGACACCGCACACGTGTCGGCCGGCCCGGTCCGGGCCAACGCCAGTGAGCTGCGGCGGGTGGTCCGGAACCTGCTCGACAACGCCCTGGCCCACGCCCGTTCGCGCGTCGAGCTGCGGGTCGGGGTCGTCGAGGGCGAGGTCGTCCTCGACGTCGTGGACGACGGGCCCGGGGTGTCGGCGGCGGACCAGGAGCTGGTCTTCGAGCGGTTCCACCACGGGGACCCGGCCCGCACCCGCGGCGCTCCCGGCACCGGGCTGGGGCTGGCCATCGCTCGTAGCCTTGCCGAGCGCGCCGGAGGGCGCTTGGAGCTGGTGCCCGGCGGGCCGGGGGCGCACTTCCGGATGACCGTGCCGTTGCTGTCAGCCCTCTGACCCGAGCAGTGCGACCACCGCGGTCTCCGCGGCGACCGTCATGTCGTGGGGGACACTGGTCTCACCGGTCAGGTTCATTGCAGGTGGGGTGGCGCACCCTCGGCAGATCAGGAACCGGCGAGGAGGGTGCGATGGCGAAGGTGGGGCTCTGCGAGGACGACCCGGCGATCCGGCGGGTGGTCAACGACGCGATGCGGCTCGCCAACCACGAGGTGGTGCTCACCCACAACGGCGCGGAGGCGCTGCGGCTGCTGGGCGAGGACGATGACCTCGACGTGATCATCCTCGACATCGGCCTGCCCGACGCCGACGGGCGCGACGTCTGCCAGGCGCTCCGCTCGGCCGGCCAGCCGGCGCCGGTGCTCTTCCTGACGGCGCTGGGCGCCGTGCACGACCGGCTGGCCGGGTTCAGCGCGGGTGCCGACGACTACCTGCCCAAGCCGTTCGACGTGAAGGAGCTGATCGCGCGCGTCGAGGCGCTGGCCAAGCGTGGCCGGATCGTCAACGGCCAGGCGCCCACCGACCTGGTGCTCGACCCCGCCCGGCACGCGCTGGTCTGCGAGTCGCGCGAGGCGATGCTGACGCCGACCGAGTTCCGGATGCTCGCGGCGATCACCTCCCGCCCCGGTGAGGTCGTACGCCGCCGGGTGGTCGTGGCCGCGGCCTGGCCCAACGGCGGCATGGTCAGCGAGAACACCGTCGACTCCTACATCCGGCGCATCCGCGTCAAGCTCCGGGAGGTCCGCTCGCCGCTGCACCTCACGACCGTTCGCGGGGTTGGCTACACACTGAGGTGATGGAGACCGTCGAGGGCCGTGCCGCTCGACGGTTCGGCCCGCGGTCCTTCCGCGGGACGATCGTGGCCTCGACGGTCGGGCTGATGACTGTCTCGATGATCGTCGTCGGTCTGTTCATCCAGCTGCTGCTGAGCCGGGCCGCCGACAACGACGTCGACGAGGTCCTGCACCAGCGCGCTGACGCGGCGGTCGCAGTGATCAGGGACGCGTCGGCGACCAGCCTCACCGTGCCGCAGGACTCGCTCGAGCCCGGCATCCTCGTCTACGACGCGGACGGCGAGGTGCTCGCGGGCTCGGTCGGCGACAACGCCCGCGACGTCGCCGACGAGCTGGCCGGCACCGACCGGGAGCAGACCAGCGACGGCCCGGGCGGGGTGGCGCGGCTGCTGGCGGTGCCGTTCGACACCCCGAGCGGCGAGAGCGGTGTGCTGGTGGTCGGCCAGGACACCACGCCGTACGAACGCTCGGAGCGGTACGCGCTCTACGCCACCGGCATCCTGGCCGTGCTGGTCATCGCGACCACCGCGCTGTTCGCGCTGAGAGTGACGCGGCAGGCGCTCGAGCCGGTCGCCCGGATGGCGCAGCGGGCCGCGGAGTGGAGCGAGCGGGACCTGACCTCGAGGTTCGCCCTCGGACCGCCCACCAACGAGCTCGCGGCGCTGGGGGAGACCCTCGACCACCTGCTCGACCGGGTGGCGTCGGCGATCCTGTCCGAGCAGCGGCTCACGGCAGAGCTGGCGCACGAGCTGCGCACGCCACTCACGTCGATCCAGGGCTCGGCGGACCTGGCGCTGCTCCGCGGCGTACCCGATCCGGCCACGCGGCAGGACCTGGAGCAGATCTCCGCCTCCGCCCACGAGATGTCGGCGGTGATCACCACCCTGCTCGACCTGGCCCGGGACGAGTCGCCGAGCTCGCGGCGGCGCACGTGCACGGTCGCAGACCTGGTGCCGGCGCTGGTCGCCGGCGCGGCCGGCTCCGTGCCCGTCGAGGACCGCACCAGTCCTTCCTCCGCCAGCATCGCCGCGCCGAGGGACCTGGTGGTGCGGGCGATCCTCCCGTTGATCGACAACGCCGTGCAGCACGCTCGCGGCGGGATCGTGCTCACCGCCGTGGACCGGCCGGACGTCGTCGAGCTCACCGTGGCCGACGACGGCCCCGGCGTGGCCGAGGACCGCCGCGACGACATCTTCCAGCCGGGCGTGACCTACCGGGAGGGTGGCGCCGGCCTCGGGCTGGGGATCGCCCGCCGGGTGGCGCGGTCCTTCGGCGGGGAGATCACCCTGGGCGAGGGCAACGGCGGCGCCTGCTTCGTGGTCTCGATGCCACGGCGCTGAGCGCTACCCCATCGACTTCTGGCCGTCGATCGCCTCGCGGATGATGTCGGCGTGGCCGGCGTGCTGGGCGGTCTCCGCGAGGATGTGGGTGAAGACACGGCGGGCCGACCACCGCGCGCCGGGCGTGAACCACGGTGCCTCGGGCAGCGGCTGGCTGGAGTCCAGGTCGACGGTCGCCACCAGGGCGTCGGTGGCAGCAGCGATCGCGTCGTACTCCTCGAGCACGCCGGCCAGGGTCTCGCCCTCCAGCAGCCGGAAGCCGTCGGCGTACTTGGCGACCTCGGCCGGCGGGTTGCTCCAGTCGACGTTCGCCCAGTCGATGTCCGGCTGCTCGGCCGGGCCGTCGACGACGAAGCTCGCCCAGTTCTCCTCGACCTGGGTGACGTGCTTGATGAGGCCGCCCAGGGTCAGCTCGCTGACCGTCGAGCGGGTGCGGGCCTGCTCGTCCGACAGGCCGTGGACGGTGACGCGGAACAGTCCGCGGTGCTTGTGGAGCGCGTCGAGGAGGTCGGCGCGCTCGCCGGTGAGGGGCTGCGTGTGGGCGGCTGCGGTGATGGTCATGGCACGAGGCTAGGAGCCCATGCGGTCAGTTCCTGACCGCAATCAGATCGTTCGTTCAGCCGGCCTCGGGCGCCTCGACCTCGGGCGGCAGCTGGCCGAACAGCGGCCGGACGTCGCCGCCGGTGCTGACCCAGCCCACCCCCGGCTCGAGGCGGCGTACGACGCGGGCCGGGCTGCCGGCCACGACCGCGTGGTCCTCGATCTCGCCCCGCACGACCGCGCCGGCGGCGACCACGACGTTCCGGCCGATGCGGGTGCCGGGGAGGATCACCACGCCGTGGCCGATCCAGGTGCCCGACCCGATGACGACCGGTTGGTGAGCGCCGAACTGCTTGCCGATCGGCGTCTCCGGGTCCTGGTATCCGTGGCTGGCGTCCGTGATGAAGACCGACTGGCCGGTGAACACCGAGTCGCCGAGCTCGACGTACTGGTGCGCGGTGATGGTGATCCGCGCGCCGAGGACACACCCGTCGCCGATCACGAGCGCCCGGTCGGGGAGGTTGTGGTCGCCGACGCCGTACCCGGCTGCCAGCGTCGCCTGCCGGCCGACCAGGACGTGACGGCCGACGTGGATCGACGAGACGTTCAGCAGCGTCGCGGGCGGGAAGTCGATGCAGCTGCCCTCGCCGAAGCTCCCGAACCCGTCGGCGAGCGCCGTGCCGGGCACCACCTCGCCGGCGCGGTCGACCCACCGCAGGGCGGCGTGGACCGCTCGGTTGAGCAGGCGATGGCTCCGGCGCACCCGGTGACCCTAGCGGCTGCACAATCCAGTAAGGTGAGCCTTACCTTACTGAGAGGCTGTCCATGCGCACCCGCCGAATGCTCGCCGTCGCACTGCCCCTGCTGGTCGGTTCCCTGCTGAGCGCGTCCTGCTCGTCCGACGAGCCGTCGGCGGCCAGTGAGCCGACGCCCACGTCGACATCCGGCACGTCGGGCGATGCCGTCTTCCCGGTGACCGTGCCGCACAAGTTCGGCGAGACGACGGTGACCGAGGAGCCGCTGCGCGTGGTGAGCGTGGGGGTGACCGAGCAGGACATCCTGCTCCAGCTCGGGGTGGTCCCGGTCGCGGTCACGGAGTGGTACGGCGAGAAGCCGTTCGCGACCTGGCCGTGGGCCGAGGACCTGCTCGGCGATGCCGAGCCGGAGGTGCTGAGCACCAGCGACGGGTTCGAGCTGGAGCGGATCGCGGCGCTCCAGCCGGACCTGATCATCGGCACCAACGCCGGCCTCACGCAGAAGGACTACGACCTCCTCTCGCAGATCGCGCCGACGGTCCCGAGCGTCGAGGGCTCGACCCGCTACTTCTCCTCGTGGCAGGACCAGACCCTCCAGGTTGCCCGGGCACTCGGTCGTGAGGGTGACGGACAGGCGCTGGTCGACGAGGTCGAGTCGAAGTACGCCGCTGTCGCGGCCGCACACCCCGAGTGGGCGGGGCTGACCGCGACGTTCTCGCAGGGCGGCCCGTACGACGGCCAGCTCTTCGTCTACCCGGCCGGGCTCAGCACCGACTTCCTCACCGATCTCGGCTTCACCATGACGACCGGGCTCGAGGACTACGCGCCCGAAGAGGGGTCCCAGGCCGAGATCTCGGCCGAGAACGTCGGGCTGATCGACGCCGACGTCGTGGTCTTCGCGACCGAGGACGAGGAGATGTTCGACGAGCTCCAGGGGTTCGGGACCATCTCGACCCTGCCCGCGGTCGCCGAGAACCGGGCCGTCTACACCGACGAGACCCTGGCCGGCGCCATCTACTTCGACACCCCGCTGAGCCTCGAGTACGCCCTCGACCGGCTCACCCCGATGTTGGAGCTGGCCGCTCGGGGCCAGTCGCCGCGTGAGTTCCCCGCATGACCCCGACACCCAAGGAGCAGAGCCCATGAACGACGTACGTCCGAGCCGCCGCCAGCTGTTGGCGGGGCTGTCCGCCCTGGCCCTCGCCCCGGCGCTCGTGGCCTGTGGTGACGACAGCGGCAGCGCGTCGGACACCGCGGCGCCCAGCGCGCAGAAGAGTGAGCAGGGTGCGTTCCCGGTGACGATCGAGCACAAGTACGGCTCCACCACGCTCGAGAAGGCGCCGGCCCGCGTGGTCTGCGTCGGGCTCACCGAGCAGGACGCGCTGCTCGCGCTGGGCATCGTCCCGGTGGCGGTCACCAAGTGGTTCGGCGACGCGCCGGGCTACATCTTCCCGTGGGCGGTGCAGCACCTCGGCGATGCCGAGCTGCCGGAGGTCCTCGAGGACACCAACGGCGTCCAGATCGAGAAGGTGGCTGCGCTGCGACCCGACCTGATCATCGGGCAGTACTCCGGCCTCACCAAGAAGGACTACGAGCTGCTCGCTGCGATCGCGCCGACGGTGGCGCAGCCGGGGGCGTACGCCGACTACGGCGCCCCGTGGGACGAGATGGCCATGAACGTCGCGAAGGCTGTCGGCCAGCCCGACAAGATGCAGGCGCTGGTCGACGACGTGGAGCAGCAGATCGCCGACCAGGCCGCCGCGCACCCCGAGTTCCAGGGCATGACCGCGGCCGTCGTGACCGGCTACGAGGGGATGTTCGTCTACGGCCCCGAGGACCCGCGCTCGCGGATGCTGGTCGACCTCGGCTTCACCTTCCCCAGCGAGGTCTTCGGCAGCGACATGGACGAGTTCGGCGAGTCGCTCAGCACCGAGCGCGTCTCCGACCTCGACCAGGTCGGCGTCGCGGTCTGGCTCGACTACGAGTCGGACCCCGCCGCCAAGAAGGTCTTCGAGCAGACCACCACCGAGCAGGAAGGTCGCTGGTTCGACATCGCGGAGGCCGACGGCAGCTACTACGTCGCGCACAGCTTCGTGACGCCGCTGAGCATCCCGTACGTGTTGGAGCGGTACGTCCCGCAGCTCGCCGCCGCTGCCGATGGTGACCCCTCGACCGTGCCGCCGGAGGCTGCTGCCTGAGTCGGCCCGGCCGAGTTACAGCTGGGCGATGGTGGTGGGCGAGGGTGCGGGTGCCGAGACCGGTACGACGACCGGGAGGCCGGTGCGGGGGTCGTCGAGCACGTCGGCCCGGAGCCCGAACACGTCGTCGAGCAGGTCGACCGTGAACACCTCGCGCGGTGAGCCCTGGGTGACCACGACGCCGTCCTTCATCACGACCACGAGGTCGCTGTAGCGGGCAGCCAGGTTGAGGTCGTGCAGGACCATCGCCACCGTGCGACCGCGCTCCCGGTTGAGCCGGCAGACCAGGTCGAGCACCTCGACCTGGTGGGCGAGGTCGAGGAATGTCGTCGGCTCGTCCAGCAGCACGAGATCGGTGTCCTGGGCCAGCGTCATCGCGATCCAGGCGCGCTGGCGCTGGCCACCGGAGAGCTCGTCGATGGCGCGGTCACGGAGCTCCCAGGTGTCGGTCATCCGCAGCGACGTCTCGACCATGTCCTCGTCGGTCGGCGACCACTGCCGGAACCACCGCTGGTGCGGGTGCCGGCCGCGGCCGACGAGGTCCCGGACCAGCAGACCGTCGGGCGCGATCGGGCTCTGGGGGAGGAGCGCGAGGCGGCGCGACACCTCGCGGGTCGACACGGAGTCGATCGGGTCGCCGTCCAGCAGCACCCGCCCGGACGTGGGCTTGAGCAGCCGGGCCAGGGTGCGCAGCAGCGTGGACTTCCCGCACCCGTTGGGGCCGACGATCGCGGTCACCATCCCGTCAGGCACGTCGAGGGAGAGGTCGCGGATGACCGGGTCGCCGCCGTACCCGACGGTGACCAGCTCGGCTCGAAGACGGTGCCTTTTCGGGGTCCCCGCGGAAGCGCGTGGCCCCTGCGCGGAGCGCTCGACCCTCGCGGTTTCGTGGGGTGAACTCATGCGGTCCTCCTGCGGTTGGTGCGGACGAGCAGCCAGATGAGGTACGGCGCACCGATCGCCGCGGTGACGATGCCCGCGGGCAGCGCGAACGGGAGCACCGCGCGGGTGACCAGGTCGGCGCCGACGACCAGGATCGCGCCGGCCACCATCGACGCGAGGACCGGCGGCCGGGAGCCACGGGTGAGCCGCAGCGCGACCTGGGGCACCACGAACGCCACGAACTCCAGGGGCCCTACCGCCGCCACCGACACCGACGCCAGCCCGACCGCCACGACCAGCACCGCGACCTGGGTGAGCTGGAGCCGGACGCCCAGGCCGCGGGCGGCGTCGTCGCCGAGCAGCATGGCGTTGAGCGACCGGACCAGCAGCAGGGCCACCGGAAGGAGGACGGCCAGCGTCAGCAGGACCGGACGCACGTGCTCCCACCCGCGGGCGGTGAGCGAGCCGCTCAGCCAGATCTGCGCGCTGGCGGCGTCCTGGATCCGCGAGTTGACCAGCAGGTACGACGTCCCGGCGGTGAGCGTCGCGCCGAGACCGATGCCGACCAGCACCAGCCGCTGCACGTCGAGGCCGCGTCGCCACGAGAACAGGTAGAGCAGAGCCGCCGTGACCATCGCGCCCGTGAAGGCGGCCAGCGGCAGCCCCAGCTCCTGGAGCCGGCCGGTGACCAGCCCGCCGCCGTAGCCGCTCGCCCCGGAGGCGACGATCACGAGCACCGCGGCGAACGCGGCACCCTCGGTGACCCCGAGGATGTCCGGGCTCGCCAGCGGGTTGCGGGCCAGGGTCTGGGTGAGCGCCCCGGCCAGGCCGAGTGCTGCACCGACGGCGACCGCGGCCATCGTCTGCGGCAGCCGCAGCTCCATCACGATGAACCGCTGCCCGGCGTCGCCGCCGCCGAGGAGAGTGCGCACGACGTCGCCGAGCGGGATCGGGAAGTCGCCGACCGACAGGTCGATCGCGACCAGCAGCAACAGCAGCCCGAGGCCGACCACCGTGACCACCGTCGCGCGGACCGGGAGGAGCCACGATGCGGCTCCGAACCGGACGGGGGTGGCGTGCAACGTGGCCATCAGACGGTCCTCACAGCCGTACCATCCGCATCCGCCGGACCAGCACCACGAACACCGGGCCGCCGATCAGCGCCATCACGATCCCGACCTGGAGCTCGGCCGGCCTCACGATCAGCCGCCCGATGATGTCGGCGCCGGTGACCAGCAGGCCGCCGAGCAACGCGGAGTAGGGCACCAGCCACCGGTAGTCGACGCCCCCGACCCGGCGGGCGAGGTGGGGTACGACGAGACCGACGAACGCCACTGGGCCACACGCCGCGGTCGCGGCGCCGGTCAGCAGCATCACGGCGCCGATACCGAGCGCCTTCTGCCGCCACGGGCTCAGCCCCAGCGACGCCGCCACGTCGTCGCCGAGCTGGAGCAGGTTGAGACCACGGGTGCTCATCGCTGCGAGCAGGAGCCCGAGCGCGAGGAACGGCAGCACCTCCCAGAAGACGGACATCGGCCGGCCGGACACCGAGCCCACCACCCAGAACCGGTAGGCGTCGAGGGTCTGCGCGTCGCGGACCACGATCGCCTGGGTGATCGCAAGAAGCAGGGCGCTCATGGCCGCGCCGGCCAGCACGAGGGAGACCGGGTCGGGGCCGCCGCGGCTGGTGCCGATCGCGAAGACGGCTGCCGAGGCGATGCCGGCGCCAGCAAGAGCGAACCACGCGTAGCTGGTCAGGTCGTCGACGCCGAGCGTGTAGATCGCGAGGACCACCGCGCACGACGCGCCGGCCTCGACGCCGAGCAGCCCGGGGTCGGCCAGCGGGTTGCGGGTGTGGCCCTGCATCAGGGCGCCGGCCACACCCAGTGCGATGCCGATCGCGATCGCGAGCACGGTGCGCGGGACGCGCAGCGCGTGCACGATCGTCGCGGCCTCCGACCCGTCGTCGTGGAAAAGCACCTCGACGACCGTGCCGAGGGGGATCGGGCGGCTCCCCAGGGCCAGGCTGAGCAGCGCCATCACGCCGAGCGCGAGGACCAGGAGCGCCAGCCCGCGCACCGAGCCGCGGCGTAGCGGGGGAGTCGGCGACGGCGCGCGTCGGTGCTCAGCGATGCGGGTCGTCACGGAAGGTTAGGCTAGCCTAAGTACATGATCCAGTTGACGGTGACCCGGACCGAGTCGGTGACCCCGGTGATCCGCAGGGTGTGGTTCCACAGCGACGACCTTTCGGCGTTCACGCAGAGCGACTGGACCGACCGCTACGTGAAGCTGCAGTTCCCGGACGCCGTGCGCACCTACACCGCGCTCTTTCCGGACGTCGGCGCCGGCACGCTGGCGATCGACTTCGTCACCCACGGCGACGAGGGCGTGGCCGGCCCCTGGGCCAGCGCCGCCGAGCCGGGGGACCGGATCGAGGTGCGAGGCCCCGGAGGTGCCTACCGTCCCGACCCGACGGCCGACTGGCACCTGCTCGTCGGTGACGAGTCGGCGCTGCCGGCCATCACCGCGGCGCTCGAGGAGCTCACATCCGAGGCGGTGGCCCGGGTCGTCGTTCTGGTCGACGACGCCGGCCACGAGCCGGAGCTGCCGCTGCCCGCAGGCGCCCAGCTGACCGTGCTCCACCGCGCAACGCTCGCCGAGGGTCAGAGCCTCGCGTCGGCCGTCCGCGCGCTGGAGTGGCTGCCGGGACGGGTGCACGCGTTCGTGCACGGTGAGGCCGCGGAGGTCATGCACGACATCCGGCCCTACCTGCTCAAGGAGCGCGGGTTGGACCGTGACCAGGTCTCGATCTCGGGCTACTGGCGCCGGGGTCGCTCCGAGGAGGGGTTCCGGCAGTGGAAGGCCGAGCTCCGCGCCGCGGAGGACGCCCACGCCGGTGCTTGAGGAGGGCGCTCTGCGCCCGTCTCGAAGCCTCGGCCGGCCTCAGGCGCCGTCGAAGCCGTTCAGCAGCAGGAAGAAGAAGACGACCCCGAGCACCGCGAGCAGCAGCGCCACACCCACACCGACCCAGACCGCCCGTCGTGTGCTGGGGGCGTCACCGGCCAGCCCCGGCAGCAGGTAGCCGACCACAGCGCCGAGCACGGCCATACCGGCGAGCTGGGCGGGGAGGATGAAGTTCTCGCTGCCCTCGCCGTCGAAGGCGAAGGCCGCGAGCGGCAGGCTCACGATCCCGGCGGCGAACAGGAGCACGACGGCCACCAGACGCTGGAGGCCGGGGGCGGTACGGGCGTCGGTCATCGGTCTCCTCGTGCTGTGGTGGCGCACAGTCTGGAGCTTCGCCCTCCCGGGTGTCGATTTGCCGCGCTGCGCATGTGAGGATGCCTGGACTAGTCCACCTCGTCGTTCCGCCTACGGGAGAACCAGCATGCGCATTCCTCGTCGACCCCTCGTCGCCCTGGCCGTCACGGCCGTAGCGGCCTCCATGGCACTCGCCCCAAGTGCAGGCTCCGTCGCTCCCCAGGAGCGCCAGGCAGGCACGTCCGGGGCGAAGACCTACCAGCGCCTCGCCCAGGCCAAGAAGTCCGACTACGTCAAGCTCGACCTGTTGGCCCTCAACGACTTCCACGGCAACCTCGAGCCGCCCACGGGCAACAGCGGCAACATCCCCGGCATCACCAATGTCGCGGGCACCAAGGCGGGCGGTGCCGCCTACCTGGCCAGCCTCGTCAAGAAGGAGCGCAAGAAGTCCCGAGCTGCCGGCGCCACTCCGCTGACCGTCGCCGCCGGCGACCTCATCGGCGCCAGCCCGCTGCTCTCCGCGGCCTTCCACGACGAGCCGACCATCGACGCCATGAACCTCCTGGGCCTCGACGTGTCATCGGTGGGCAACCACGAGTTCGACGAGGGCGTCAACGAGCTGCTCCGGATGGAGAAGGGCGGCTGCCTGGCCGACGGCAACGGCGCCAACGGCCAGGACTCCTGCCCCGCTGGGCAGACCTTCAAGGGCGCCGACTTCCCCTACCTCGGCGCGAACGTGTTCTGGAAGAACAAGGCGGGCCACAGCCGGCCCACGCCGTTCAAGCCGTACAAGATCTTCAAGGTCGACGGCCAGAAGGTCGGCTTCATCGGCATGACCCTCGAGGACACCGACACGATCGTGGCCCAGGCCGGGATCGCGGACGTCGACTTCCGCGACGAGGTGGAGACCGCCAACGCGCTGGTACCCAAGCTCAAGAAGAAGGGCGTGAAGGCCATCATCGTGCTGCTGCACGAGGGTGTCACGCCGACCGACGCCACGTCGTACAACGCCTGCACCGGCGTGAGCGGCGCCGGACTGGCCATCGCGCAGAACCTCTCGCCCAAGATCGACGCGGTCGTGAGCGGCCACACCCACCAGGCCTACAACTGCGTGGTCAAGGACCCGAAGGGCAACCCGCGGCTGTTCACCAGCGCCTCGTCGTTCGGCCGGATGGTGACCAAGCTGCACTTCCTGGTCGACCCGAAGACCCACGACATCGTGCGGCCCGCGGCGTTCGCGGAGAACATCATCAACGCGAGCTCGTCCACCGACAAGCAGTCGACCAAGATGAACAAGCTGATCTCGACCTTCAAGACCTTGGTGGCACCGATCCAGAACGCGGTCATCGGCCACCTCGATCTCATCCCGCCCCCGCCCGTCACCACCTGCGGTGGCCTGCCCTGCATCTCCCGGACCGCGGACACCGCGGCCGCTCCGGCCGGTGGGGGCGACTCCCCGCTGGGCAACCTGATCGCCGACTCGCAGAAGGCCGACCCGAGCGTGGTCCGCAACGGCCAGGCACCGGTCATCGCGCTGATGAACCCGGGCGGCATCCGGGCCGACCTGATCGCGACCGCCGCGGGCGACGTCACCTACGGTGCGGCGTTCACCGTGCAGCCGTTCAACAACTTCGTGGTCTCGATGGACCTGACCGGTGCTCAGATCAAGGCGCTCCTGAACGAGCAGTGGAACGGGAACAACGAGTCCACAGCCTCCGGCAACAAGATCCTCCAGGTGTCCGGTCTCACCTACACCTGGGACAAGTCACTGGCCGCGAGCCCGAACACCGACGCCCTGGTGAGCGTGGACTTCGACGCTGACGGGGACCCGCTCACGGCCAACGTCCCGCTGGACAACGCCCAGGTCTACCGAGTGGTCGCCAACAGCTTCCTCTCTGACGGGGGCGACAACTTCGCCACCTTCAAGGCCGGGACGAACAAGCTGATCGGGGGTCTGGACATCGACTCGCTGCGCCTGTTCATGCTGGCGCACGACCCGTACGGCGCGACCCCGACCAACCGGATCAGCACCGTGGACTGACCAGTCCCGACCACAACTGAAGACGACGGGGGACGACCGGCGCCGCCGGTCGTCCCCCAGCATTTTCCGGCCCACCTCCCCGCAGCGCCCATGGGCCACTACCCTGTGACCGCCCCCCAGGGTCCGCAAGGACCCCCGCCTTCACACCCTCGGGAGCCATCCCCATGACCGCTGCCCCCACGCGCCCCGTCGACACGTCGGAGCGGACCGCCGCGCTCCCGCGCCGCGCGGCCACGTTCGGCGCGCTGCTCGCCGCCGTGCTCGGCGGCACCGCCGGCCGCGCCAGCGCTGCGGACGACGACGACCTCGACGGCTACACGCCCCGCAAGCCCGCGGGCGCGGCCGAGCTGCTCTCGGCGGCCGACCGCCACCTGGTCAGCCGGTTCTCCTACGGCATCACGCCCAAGCTGGCCAAGGACGTACGCCGCGCGGGTGGCGCCCAGCGATGGTTCGAGCGCCAGCTCAACCCGAAGGCGATCAAGGACGGTCCGACCGACAGGATCGCGCGTTGGTGGCCGAGCCTGCGCCGCAGCCCCGCCGACCTCTGGCAGCGCCAGAGCGACGGCATCGAGGGCGGCTGGGAGGTCATGGACGACTACGGGCGCTGGGTGCTGATGCGCCGGATGACCTCGAAGCGACAGCTGCTCGAGGTGATGACCGAGTTCTTCGAGAACCACCTGCACGTGGCGGCCGTGGGGGACCCGCAGTTCGTGCACCGGGTCGACTACGGCAACACCATCCGCAAGCACGCGCTGGGCCGCTTCGACCAGATGCTGCGCGCGACCACGATCCACCCGGCGATGCTGATCTACCTCGACGCGGGGGAGTCGACCAAGGAGCACCCCAACGAGAACCTCGGCCGGGAGCTGCTCGAGCTGCACACGGTCGGAGCCGGTCACTACTCCGAGAAGGACGTCCGCGACTCGGCGCGGATCCTGACCGGCTACTCGGTCGACTACTGGGAGAGCTGGCGGGCGAAGTACAACGCCGAGGACCACTACCGCGGCAAGGTCAAGGTCAAGGGCTTCAAGGACAAGAACGGCAAGATCATCGGCAAGGCCACGACCTCGGCCTACCTGCGCTACCTGGCCCACCACAAGGACACCGCCGAGCACCTCGCCTACAAGCTCTGCGTCAAGTTCATCGACGACAAGCCGTCGAAGTCTCTGGTGCGGCACCTGGCCAAGGTCTACCTCGACAACGACACCGCGATCGTCCCCGTGCTCCGCGCCCTGGTCGCCTCCCCGGCCTTCCAGCAGGCACAGGGCAACAAGGTGCGCGATCCCGGCGAGGACGTCGTCGCGACGTACCGCGTCCTCGGCGTGCAGATCAAGCCGCCGGCTGGCGAGGAGGCCGACGGATCCGCCCTCCAGTCGCTGGTCTGGCAGAGCGACTCGATCGGAATCGCGCCGTTCCAGTGGTCGCCGCCCAACGGCCAGCCCATCGACAACGAGTCGTGGTCCTCGCCGGCCCGGCTGTTGGCCTCGATGCGGTTCCACATGGGCGCCGCAGCGGGGTGGGCCGACGAGGCCACCCACTACCGCGAGCCTGAGAAGTGGTTGCCGGGCAAGCACCCGCGGTTCGACGAGCTCGTGGACCACCTGAGCCGTCAGCTCCTGCACAAGGAGTCCAGCAAGAGGCTGCTCAAGGCGTGCTGCATCGCGGTCGACGTGAAGCCCTACGACCCGATCGACAAGGACCACGACCTGGTCAAGTGGCAGTTCGCCCAGCTGCTCACGACCATCCTCGACTCTCCCGACCACCTGAGCCGGTGACCCCGATGACCACACCCCCCACCCGCACCGCCCGCGCCGACGGCTACTGCTGCGACGAGTACGCCGCCATGGCGGTCTCGCGTCGCGGCCTGCTCGGCGGCGCAGCCGCGCTCGCCGGGGCCACGACCATGGTCGGCGGCGCCGTCGTCACCGCCTCCCCGGCTCGCGCGGCCAGCGCCACCTCGGTGCTGGTCGTGGTCTCGCTCCGCGGCGGCGCGGACGGGCTCTCGCTCGTCGTCCCGCACGGGGATCCGGGCTACTACGCCGCCCGGCCGGGGATCGCGATCCACCAGACGGAGCTGCTGGCCGGTGCCCAAGACGCGTTCTTCGGTCTGCACCCGGCCATGGCCGACCTGCTGCCGCTCTGGACCGCGGGCAAGGTGGCAGCGGTCCACGCCACCGGGCTGCCGGTGGCCAACCGGTCGCACTTCGCCGCGATGGAGGAGATGGAGGACGCCGACCTGGGCTCGAGCGAGCGAGTCGGCTGGCTGAACCGGCTCGTGAGCGGCACTCCGGGTACCTCGCCGCTGCAGGGGTTCAGTGCCGGCACCAGCACCATCCCCACCTCGCTGGTCGGCCCCGCGGCGACGATGTCCGCCGGCCGGGTCGGCGACGTCGAGCTGCCGGGCAGCGACGAGGACGGCCGCCGCCAGAAGTCGCTGCAGACCATGTGGCACCGCGAGAAGACGACGCTGGGCCGCAGCATGCGGACCACGTTCGAGGCCATCCACGCGTTCGGGCCGGCCCAGGCCGCCGCGGACAACCGGGCCACCTACCCGGGCTCCGGGCTCGGTGCCTCGTTGGCCACGGCCGCCCAGATCATCCGCGGCGACGTCGGGGTCGAGGTGATCACCGTCGACCAGGGTGACTGGGACATGCACACCGACATGGGCAAGGTGGGTGGCGGCTGGATGCGGAACAACGCCGAGGACCTCGCCTCCTCGATCGCGGCGTTCTTCACCGACATCGGCACCCTGGAGAGCAAGGTCACCCTGGTCACCCTGAGCGAGTTCGGCCGTCGGGTCGTCGAGAACGACAGCGGCGGGACGGACCACGGCTACGGCAACGTCATGTTCGTCGCCGGAGCCGGCGTCCGCGGCGGCTTCCACGCCCGCTGGCCGGGGCTGGCCAACAGCTACGAAGCCGACCTGACCGTCACGACCGACTACCGCCAGGTGCTCGCCGACATCGCGTCGAGGCGGTTCAACGCCTCGGTGGCGAAGGTGTTCCCCGGGCTGAAGTGGCAGCCCACGAACGTCATGCTCTGACCCGCGGGAGCCACGCTGACCTGCCTGGAACCTGCTCACCTCGTCGGTGACGGGTCTGCGCGCGCGGGTACCGGCCCCACCATGGGGGTTGTGCAGGACGTGCGGGAGACCTCGTGGGGTGCCTCGGACATCGTGGCGAAGTTCTCCACCCGCGGGTTCACCGACGCCGGCGAGGGGCTCGCGCTCGGGGCCGTGGCCGCGTGGGCCGAGGGCGATGTCCTCGACATCGGCGTGGGCGGCGGACGCACCACCGGGCTGCTCGCCGACGACGCACGCTCCTACGTCGGCATCGACATCTCGCCGGAGATGCTCGACCTGGCCCGGGACCGCTTCCCCGGCCACGACCTGCGCGTGGGGAACGCCGTCGACCTCCGCGGGCTGCCCGACGCGGCGTACGACCTGGTCCTGTTCAGCTTCAACGGCCTGGACGCGCTCGACCACGGTGACCGCGGCGCGGCGCTGGCCGCGATGGCCCGGGTGACCAAGCCGGAGGGCCGGGTGCTGTTCTCCAGCCTCAACCTCGACGGGGTCAGCTTCGACGAGCGGCCGTGGCGGGTCGCGGGCGGCCTGCTCAGCCCCCGGGTCCGCTACCACGTCGGGTACGCCGCGCGGCACCCCGGCAGCATGGTCCGCTCGGTGCAGAACTACCGCCGCACCCGGCACGACGTCGAGGACGGTCACGGCTGGGGCGCGCGGCCCCTGCGCGCCCACGAGTTCAGGTTCGTCGTGCACTTCGCGACGATGGAGGAGACGGTCGCCGAGGCCGGGGCGGCCGGGCTCGAGGTGGTCGCGGCGTACGCCGACGACGGCAGCGAGGTCGACCCTGGCACCGCGCACACCGACGCGGACTACGTGCACTTCGTCTGCCGCCGCACGGGTCTCACGTCCCGATCGGAGGCGGGTGGCAGGCTGGCGCGCATGGCCGACCAACCGCTGCCCCTGACCCCGCTGGACGAGAGCTGGGAGCGCGCGCTGTGCGTGGTCGCGCACCCGGACGACCTCGAGTTCGGGGCGGCGGCGGCCGTCGCCCGCTGGACCGGCCAGGGCAAGACCGTCGTCTACTGCATGGTCACCAGCGGCGAGGCCGGCATCGACGGCATGGATCCCGACGAGTGCCGCCAGGTCCGCGAGGAGGAGCAGCGCCGGTCCGCCGAGGTCGTCGGCGTCGACACGGTGGAGTTCCTCGGCCAGCCCGACGGCGTGCTGGAGTACGGCGTCGCCCTCCGCGAGGTGATCACCGCGTCGGTACGCCGGCATCGACCCGAGATCGTCATCACCGGCAACTTCCGTGACACCTGGGGCGGGGCGAACCTCAACCAGGCCGACCACATCGCCACCGGCCGGGCGGTCGTCGACGCCGTCCGCGACGCCGGCAACCGCTGGATCTTCCGCGACCAGGTCGAGGGCGGCGGCCTCGAGCCGTGGGGCGGTGTCCGCGAGGTCTGGGCGTTCGGCTCGCCCGGCGCCGGCCACGGCGTCGACACCACGGACACCTTCGACGCGGGGGTCGCCTCGCTGGAGGCGCACCGCGCCTACATCGACGGGCTGGGCTGGGAGCACTTCGACGGGCGCGAGTTCCTCGAGGGTCACGCGCGCCAGGCCGGTCAGCGGATGGGAGTGGCGTTCGCGGCGTCGTTCGAGGTCTTCCCGATGGGCTGGGGCAGCTAGATCAGGACGGGCGGCCGCCCAGGGCGCCCGTTGACACCATTCAGGGGCCTCGTCACGATGAGGTCGGACCCGGAACACAGGAGACATTCGTGAAGCGCATCCTCTCCGCCGTGGCCGCGGCGGCCCTCGGTCTCAGCCTGTTCACCGCCTGCGGTGACGACGGCGGCGACAAGGCCGGCGACAGCAGCGGCGACTACTGCAGCGACCTCAAGGACGCGAAGAAGGAGGTCGACGCGCTCAAGGACGGTGACTTCAGCGACCTGCAGAAGACGACGGACGCGATGAACAAGCTCGCCGACGAGGCTCCCGACGAGATCAAGGACGACTGGGAGATCCTGGTCGACGGCGTCCAGAAGCTCATCGACGCGCTCAAGAAGGCCGGTCTCGACGACGACGACATGGCCACCCTCCAGAGCGGCCAGATCCCCGACGGCGTCGACATGGCGGCCCTCCAGAGCCTCATGACGGAGATCGAGGCCCTCGACACCGAGGAGTTCCAGACGGCGGGCGACAACATCAACAAGCACGCCAAGGACGAGTGCGGGGTCGACCTCCAGGCTTGATCGAGCGAGCAGACGATCGCGAGGCACGAGCGATCGGCGTGGGCGAGCGAAGGTTGAGCAAGCCGCGCGGCTGAGGCACGAAGCCGCGACCGGCGAGTCGAAACCTCCGAGCCGACGTCGGGAAATGGCCACGGTCTCGCGTGGTAGCGCATTCACCACGTGACGACCCGCATGCCAGACTCAGACGCACCGTGACGACCTCCCTGTTGCTGCTCGTGCTCGCCCTGGCACTCGTAGCGGCGTGCGGGGTCTTCGTCGCGGCGGAGTTCTCCTTCGTCACCGTCGACCGCGCCCAGGTCGAGCAGGAGGCGGCCGCGGGCGACTCCGGCGCGCAGGGGCTCCAGAAGGCGCTGCGCAGCCTCTCCACGCAGCTGTCCGGCGCGCAGGTCGGTATCACCGTCACCAACCTCGCGATCGGCTTCCTCGCAGCGCCGTCGGTCTCCAACCTCATCGACGGGCCGCTCGACCGGCTCGGCGTGCCGGCCGCATGGGTCACGCCGATCGCGGCTGCGACCGGACTGCTGTTCGGCACCTTCGCGACCATGATCTTCGGCGAGCTGGTGCCCAAGAACCTCGCGCTCGCCAAGCCGATGGTCGTCGCAAAGGCGACCCAGCGGTTCCAGCGCGGCTTCACGGCGGTGATGCGCGGGCCCATCCGGGTGCTCAACGGCTCGGCCAACGCCGTCGTACGCCGCCTCGGGATCGAGCCGCAGGAGGAGCTGCGGTCGGCGCGCAGCTCGACCGAGCTGGCCTCGCTGATCGCGCGCTCGGCGTCTGTCGGCACCCTCGACCCCGAGACCGCCGAGCTGATGGAGAAGTCGGTGGAGTTCGGCTCCCGGACCGCCGGCGAGATCATGACGCCCCGGGTACGCACCCTCTCGCTCGACGAGAGCGACCGTGCACTCCAGGTCATCGAGCTGACCCGGGAGTCGGGCCACTCACGGTTCCCGGTGCTCGACGCCGAGGACACCGTCGTCGGCACCGTGCACGTGAAGAACGCCGTCGCGCTGCCGGTGCACGAGCGGGCCACCACCCGGGTCAAGCACCTCATGGTCAAACCGATCGTGGTCCCCGACTCGCTGCGGCTGGACCCGCTGCTGGCGCTGCTGCGCAAGGACGGCTTCCAGCTCGCCGTCGTCCTCGACGAGTACGGCGGCCACGCCGGGATCGTCACCCTCGAGGACGTCATCGAGGAGATCGTCGGTGACATCGCGGACGAGCACGACCGCCTCGGCGAGCAGGTCCAACCCCGCCGCGACGGGTCCTGGCTGATCTCCGGACTGCTCCGTCCCGACGAGGTCGAGGACCTGACCGGCGTCGCCCTGCCGGAGAGCGAGGACTACGACACCGTGGCCGGCCTGGTCCTCCAGGTGCTGGGCCGGGTGCCCTCGACGGGCGACATCGCCGAGGTCGCCGTCCCCGACCTCCACCGCGAGGAGGACGACGGGCCGCGCCAGCGGATGGTCGCGCTGACCGTCGAGCACATGGACGGGCTGCGCATCGACCGGCTCACGCTGCGCCTGCTCGAACCCGAGAACGGCGGCAGCTCCGCGGCGCCCGAGGGGGAGGGGTCGTGAGCGGCGGGACCGCGCTCCTGGTCGCGGCGCTGTTGCTGTTCGGCAACGCGTTCTTCGTCGGCGCCGAGTTCGCGCTGGTCTCTGCGCGGCGTACCCAGATCGAGCCGCGCGCCGAGGCGGGCTCGCGGATGGCGCGGACGACCCTCCGCGCGATGGAGAACATGTCGCTGGTGATCGGCGTCAACCAGCTCGGCATCACGGTCTGCTCGCTGGTGCTCGGTGCCGTCGGCGAGCCCGCGGTTGCCCACCTGCTCGAGCCGCTGTTCGAGGCCGTGCAGGTGCCGGAGTCGCTGCTGCACCCGATCTCGTTCGTCGTCGGCCTCGGGATCGTGGTCTACCTCCACGTCGTGCTCGGGGAGATGATCCCCAAGAACATCGCGCTGGCCGGCCCGGACCGGGCCGCGCTCGTCCTCGGCCCGCCGATCTGGGGCGTCGTCACCGTGCTGCGGCCCGTCATCGTGGTGATCAACGCGATCGCGTCAGCGATCCTGAAGCTGTTCGGGGTGCGCCTCATGGACGAGGTCTCGTCGTCGTACACCCGGGAGGAGGTCGCCGCCCTCGTCGAGGAGTCGCGCGGTGAGGGGCTGATCCAGCCCGAGGAGTACGACCGGCTGGCGGGCGCGCTCGGCTTCACCACGAAGCCGGTGTCGACGGTGCTGATGGCGCCCGAGACGCTCACGACCGTACGCCGCGGCTCGACCGCCGCCGATGTCGAGGCGCTCTGCGCCAGCACCGGCTACAGCCGCTTCCCGGTCGAGGGCGACGACGGCGAGCTGCTCGGCTACCTGCACATCAAGGACGTGCTCGAGACCGACGGCGCCCGGCGGCAGCGGGTCATCGAGGACAAGTGGACCCGGCCGTTCGCGACGGTCGCCGCCGACGACCTGCTGCACGACGCGCTCGAGACGCTCCAGCGGCGCGGGGCGCACATGGCCCGGGTCGTCGATGGCGACGGCGCCACCCTGGGCGTGGCGACCCTCGAGGACGTGATCGAGGAGCTGGTCGGCGAGATCCGCGACGCGGCCCACCCCGTGTGACGGGCGTATGCACGTCGGATGCTGGCGCTCGTGGTCGCTCGACCGGAGTCGCGCGGGCAACCACTAGGCTGGCCTCGAGCCCGGGAGTCCGGGCAGGACAGCGAGTGAAGAGCAGGGCGTAGGTGGTGGGCACCGACACGACACGCGACACGCGCGTCTGGACAATCCCCAACCTGCTGAGCGCGGCCCGGCTGCTCGGGGTTCCGCTGTTCCTCTGGCTGGTCCTCGGTCCGGAGGCCGACGGCTGGGCGCTGGTGGTGCTCATGGTCTCCGGCGCCACCGACTACGCCGACGGCTACCTGGCCCGCAAGCTCAACCAGACCACCGTGCTGGGCCAGATCCTCGACCCGGTGGCCGACCGGCTCTACATCCTGGCCGTGGTCGTGGGGCTCGCCCTTCGCGACATCATCCCGTGGTGGCTGGCGATCTCGCTGCCGCTGCGCGATGCCTTGATGTGGGGGCTGGTGCCGCTGCTGCGCACCCGGGGCTACAGCTCGCTGCCGGTGCACTTCCTCGGCAAGGCAGCGACGTTCAACCTGCTGTACGCCTTCCCGCTGCTGCTGCTGGGTGACGGTGACGGGTTGGTGGCCCGGCTGGCCGAGGTGTTCGGCTGGGCGTTCGCGTTCTGGGGGGTCGGCCTCTACTGGTGGGCCGGGATCCTCTACGCGTGGCAGGTCTACAAGCTGCTCGCCACCACGGAGCCTCGCAAGGCCACGGCGCGGGACGCCTAGGGCATGCTCAGTGATGCCGCCAGCTGCCGACCCGACGCACCCGGGACCCTGCGCCAGTGCCCGACCGGGTGACGATGCCGCTGCTCGAACTGGTCACCCGCGAGGCGGTCGACGAGGACTACGTCCACGCGGCCCGGCGGCGTGCCGCGGGCGGCGTACCACCGACCTCGCAGCGCACCCGGATGCGAGGGGCGGCGGTGGCGACCGTGCTGTTCGGGCTGCTGATCGCGCTCGCGGCCGTGCAGACCGCGCGCAACGCCGACGTCCGGGAGGCCAGCCGCGACGCGCTCATCAACCGGATCGACGAGCGTCAGCAGGAGCTGGCCTCCATGGGGGAGCAGATCCAGTCATTGCGCCGACAGAACGACGGCCTGCAGTCGACCAACTCGCGGGTCCGGGGCCAGCTCGCCGAGGCGACGGTGCAGCTCCACGGCCTCCAGCTCGGCACCGGCTTCGTGGCCGTGAGCGGCCCCGGGCTGCGGATCACCGTCTCTGACAACCCGGACGGCAGCTCTGACGGCCGGGTGCGCGCCAGCGACCTCCGGCTCCTGGTCAACGGGCTGTGGCGGGCCGGTGCGGAGGCGATCGCGATCAACGGTCGCCGGCTCAGCGCCATCTCGGCGATCGTGAACTCCAACATCTCGGTCCAGCTGAACCGCTTGCCGCTCACGCCGCCGTACGTCGTCTCGGCGATCGGCAGCGACACCATGGCCGGCCAGCTGCAGGCCAGCACGTCCGGCACGGAGTTCCAGGCGCTGGCCGACCAGTTCGGGTTCGTGGTCGACCGGCAGAATGAGAGCGAGCTCGCTCTCCCGGCGGCGCCCGACACGCAGCTGCGGCTGCGGTACGCCGGGCAGGGGAGCGGTGGCCCCGACAACCAGGAGGACCTCCCGTGATCGCCGTGCTGGGGCTCGTCGTAGGCATCGTGCTCGGCCTGGTGCTGCGTCCCGACGTACCCCTGGGCCTCGACCCGTACCTGCCGATCGCGGTGGTCGCGGCTCTCGACGCGGTCTTCGGTGGCCTGCGTGCCTACCTCGACGGGATCTTCGACGACAAGGTCTTCGTGATCTCGTTCGTGAGCAACGTCGTGATCGCGTCGGGCATCGTCTTCCTCGGTGACAAGCTCGGCGTCGGCGGACAGCTGTCGACCGGCGTGATCGTCGTCCTCGGGATCCGGATCTTCTCCAACGTGGCCGCCATTCGCAGGCACCTCTTCCATGCCTGAGCCCGACCTGCCACCTGGCCCGGCACCGGAACCCGAACCGGCGCCCAACGCGGCACAGCATCCCGAGAGTCACGCCGAGCGCGACGACGCCGTGCCCTCGACCGCCGCGGAGCCGCGCGAGGACGGTCGGAGTCGGCTCTGGCGCGCGTTCAGCCGCCCGACCCGGGGCCAGGTCGTGGTGGGGGTGCTGCTGGCGCTGGTCGGCTTCGCAGGCGTCACCCAGGTGCGCAGCAACCAGGTCGACGACACCTACGCCGGGCTCCGCCAGCAGGACCTCATCGACATCCTCAACGGCCTGGCCGGCACCACCCAGCGTTCCGAGGACGAGATCCAGAGGCTGGAGGCCACCCGCGACGACCTGCAGTCCGACACCAGCGCCCGGCAGGCCGCACTCGAACAGGCCCGGCAGCAGGCGCAGGTGCTCAGCATCCTGGCCGGCACCGTGCCGGTCCGTGGCCCGGGCGTCACGATCACCATCAAGGAGGGTCCCGGGCAGGTGCGCGTCGGCCCGTTCATCGACATGGTGCAGGCGCTGCGGTCCGCGGGAGCCGAGGCGATGCAGATCAACCACGAGGTGCGGGTGATCGCCCAGACGTCCTTCGAGAGCGGCAAAGGTGGAGTGCTCGTGGACGGGCGGCTGCTCAAGGCGCCGTTCACGATCGACGTGATCGGGCCGCCCGACAACCTGGTCGACGCGCTGCGGTTCCCCGACGGGCCGCAGGACCAGTTCGCGGAGGACGAAGGCGGGGAGCTGACCTTCGAGGACGTCCCGTCGGTGGACGTGGAGACCGTCCGCGACCGGGTCGAGGCTGACGCGGCGCAGGCCCAGCAGTAACGTTCGAGCAGTTCCGTCCTGCACCCTGCCGCCCGGACCCAGAGGAGACCGCGTGTACCCCGACGACCTGTCCTACACGACCGAGCACGAGTGGCTGCGCCAGCCGGGGGAGCACGACGGCTCGGTCCGCGTCGGGATCACCCACTACGCCCAGGACCAGCTCGGCGACATCGTCTACGTCTCGCTGCCCGACCTGGGCAACACCGTCGAGGCCGGTTCCACCTGTGGCGAGCTGGAGTCCACGAAGTCGGTCAGCGACATCTACGCGCCGGTCTCCGGTGAGGTCGTGGCCCGCAACGAGGCCCTCGACGCCACCCCCGAGCTGGTCAACAACGACCCCTACGGCGGTGGCTGGCTGTTCGAGGTCGTGCCGAGCGACCCGACCCAGCTCGAGGGCCTGCTGGACGCCGCGTCGTACGAAGCCTCGCTGACCGCCTGACGCGGCTCCGGGCGCCTCGGCGTTCCGCCTTGTGCGCTCCGGTTCGGCTGATAGGTTCGGCGGCACCGGCGGCCTCACCCTCAACCTGAGGGTTCGAGCCCAGGTGACCGACCACGACGGAGGGAGCGCACGGTGCCGTTCTGCACCAACTGCGGGCACAAGAACCCGGACGACGCTCGGTTCTGCTCGCAGTGCGGCACCCGGCTGGCCAGCGCCACCGACGACGCCCCCACCACGACCAACCCGGTCGTCCCGGGCGCCCTCACGGGCGAGAGCACCGCGACGATCCAGCTCGGCGGCGCCGGTGACCCGAGCAAGACCGAGACCGGTGACCGCGCGCTCAACCCGGTGGACGCCGCCGCGGTCGACGCGCTCCCGACCGGGCACGCGCTGCTGGTCGTCCAGCGAGGGCCGGGCTCCGGCTCGCGGTTCCTCCTCGACGAGGACGTCGTACGCGCGGGCCGCCACCCGGACAGCCAGATCTTCCTCGACGACGTGACGGTCTCGCGCCAGCACGCGGAGTTCCACCGTCGTGGCGACACCTTCACGGTCTCCGACGTCGGCTCCCTCAACGGCACCTACGTCAACCGCGACCGGATCGACACCGTCCAGCTGACCGACAGTGACGAGGTCCAGATCGGCAAGTACCGCCTGGTCTTCTTCTCCGGGCACGAGGGTCACTGACGCACCGTGGCCAACGAGTCCACGAGAAGCGCGGCCTCGGCCCCTGACACGGCCCGGATGAACATCGGGGAGGTCCTCGAGCTGCTGCACGATGACTTCCCGAGCGTCTCCATCCCCAAGATCCGCTTCCTCGAGGAGAAGGGGATCGTGACGCCGGACCGGACGTCGTCGGGCTACCGCAAGTTCTCCCACGCCGATGTCGAGCGGCTGCGCTACGCGCTGCTGCTCCAGCGCGACCACCATCAGCCGCTGGCCCGGATCGTCGAGATCCTCGACGCCATCGACCGCGGCCTCGAGCCGCCGCCGCTGGTCGACCTCAACCCGACCGTGCCCGACGTCGCGCTCTCCGCCGACGGGCTGCCGAGCCCGGAGTCGTTCCGCCGCCACGACGACCTGCGGCTCTCGCGTCGCGAGCTGCTCAAGATCGCCGAGATCGACGAGGCGCTCCTCGACCAGCTCGAGCAGTACGCCCTGGTGGTGCCGCGTCGCGGCACCGGCCACTACGACTCCGACGCCCTGGTGATCTGCACGACGGCGCGCGAGCTGGCCGACTTCGGCCTGGAGCCGCGGCACCTGCGTGCGTTCAAGACCGCGGCCGACCGGGAGGTCGGCCTGGTCGAGCAGGTCCTGGCGCCGCAGCGCCTGGCGTCGGATCCCGCCGCGTCGGCGCGGCGAGAGGACACGGTGTCCCGGCTCGCCGCGCTCTCGGTGCGGATGCACGCGACCCTGGTCAAGACGGGGCTGCGGAGGCTCTGACCCTCACCGTTCGGGTGCCCGACCGCGTTGAGGGGACGGGAGTAGTGTGAAGGCGTGCGCGAAGTGGATGTCATGGGCGTCCGGGTCGAGATGCCGTCGAACCAGCCGATCGTGCTCCTGCGTGAGGTGACCGGCGAGCGCTACCTGCCGATCTGGATCGGCGCCGTCGAGGCCACCGCGATCGCGTTCGCGCAGCAGGGCGTCGATCCCGCCCCGGCCGTTGACCCACGACCTGCTCAAGGACGTCCTCGACGCCACCGGCAACCAGCTCGACGAGGTCCGGATCACCGAGGTGAGGGACGGCGTCTTCTTCGCGACCCTGGTCTTCGGCTCCGGCACCGAGGTGAGCGCCCGCCCGTCGGACTCCATCGCGCTCGCCCTGCGCACCGGCTCACGGATCTTCTGCGCCGAGGAGGTGCTCGACGAGGCCGGCCTCGCCGTGCCCGCCGAGCAGGAGGACGAGGTCGAGAAGTTCCGGGAGTTCCTCGACCAGGTCACCCCCGAGGACTTCGACGCGCACTGATCAGTTACCCCCGCGAGCTTCGGCCCGGGCCCACGACGGACGCTCGCTCCGCTTCGCGGGCTTCGCCGTCCATCGTGGCCACCGGGCCGATCGCGGGGCGCGCTCGCTCCGCTCGCAACGCTCGCTGCGCTCGCAGCCGCTCCAATTTCGACGCGGCGTCGCCTGCGCCCTGGGCAAACCCTCAGGCTCTGGTTGAGGGTGAGACACACCGGGTGTTGGTCGTTGACCCGCCCCGAGGGTCGCCGTACCTTGAACTGTCCTCGTTGTAACTCCACCGTTGTGGTTGTGGCCTCATGGCCGCCCCAGGCGGACTACGCTCAACGAGACCGGACCCCGCTGAGGAGCATCGCGTGAACGAGCAGGACACACCCGCCGAGCTGCGTGACACCGTCGACGCCAAGCTGGCCGCCGAGGCGGCCGAGGAGCAGGGGCTGCTGTTCACCGACGACGTGTCGACGATGCCGAGCGACCTCGGCTACCGCGGTCCGACCGCGTGCAACGCGGCCGGCATCACCTACCGCCAGCTCGACTACTGGGCCCGCACCGGCCTGGTGGAGCCCACCGTCCGCGGCGCGTCGGGCTCCGGCTCGCAGCGGCTCTACTCCTTCCGCGACATCTTGATCCTCAAGGTGATCAAGCGGCTGCTCGACGCCGGCATCTCGCTGCAGAACATCCGCACCGCCGTCCAGTTCCTCCGCGAGCGCGGCACCGACGACCTGACCCGCGTGACGCTGATGAGCGACGGTGCGTCGGTCTACGAGTGCACCAACAACGACGAGGTCATCGACCTGCTCCAGGGCGGCCAGGGCGTCTTCGGCATCGCGATCGGCGGCGTCTGGCGCGAGATCGAGGGCACCCTCGCCGACCTGCCCAGTGAGCGCAGCGTCGAGGCCGCCGAGCCGACTCCCGGTGACGAGCTCGCCGCGCGCCGGGCCGCGCGCACCGCCGGCTGAGGCCACCCACCAGTTCCTCGTACGACGCCCGGCACCCGCAGGGTGGCGGGTTGTCGTCGTTATTGGGGATCCGCCGGTACGATGTCAACGCTGACCATCCCGCACGGGAGAGTCTCCGGCAGGTACGCCGACCGGAGCGCCGAAGGGGCAAATCCTCCCCGGAACCTCTCAGGCGCCAGGACTGTGCGGGTCAGGCAACTCTGGAACTCACTGGTGGGTGACAGAGGGGGAGGGCCCTAAAGAGACCCGTTCTGAGGAGCCCACCCAGTGTCAGACCACCCCTCTCTTGCAGAGCTCGACGGCGCGCTGCCCTTCGTCGACCGGCACATCGGCCTGCGTCCCGAGGACATCGACGCGATGCTCGAGACCCTGGGCTTCGACTCGCTCGACGCCCTGATGGACGCCGCGGTGCCCGGCGGGATCCGTGCGAGCGCGGACCTGGACCTGCCGGCCGGGCAGTCCGAGGACGCCGTGGCGCGCGAGCTCCGGGAGATCGCGGCGGAGAACAACCCGGGTGAGCCGATGATCGGGCTCGGCTACCACGCCACGATCACGCCGCCGGTGATCCGGCGCAACGTGCTCGAGGACCCGAGCTGGTACACCGCGTACACGCCCTACCAGCCGGAGATCTCCCAGGGCCGGCTCGAGGCGCTGCTCAACTTCCAGACCGTCATCGGCGACCTGACCGGGCTGCCGACCGCCAACGCCAGCCTCCTCGACGAGGGCACCGCCGTCGCCGAGGCGATGACGCTCGTCCGCCGCGCCAACCGGAAGGCGACCGGTCCGTTCGTCGTCGACAGCGACGCCCTGCCCCAGACCATCGAGGTGGTCCGCACCCGCGCCGAGGCAATGGGCATCGAGGTGGTCGTGGCCGACCTGGCCGACGGCGTGCCCGCGGGCGAGCTCTGCGGCGTGCTGCTGCAGTACCCCGGCGCCTCCGGCCGGATCCTCGACCCGCGCGAGCTGGCCGAGGACGTCGCCGCCCGGGGCGGCAAGCTCGTCGTGGCCGCCGACCTGCTCGCGCTCACCCTGCTCGAGTCGCCCGGTGAGCTCGGCGCCGACGTGGTCGTCGGCTCGTCCCAGCGGTTCGGCGTCCCCCTGTTCTACGGCGGTCCGCACGCCGGCTACATGGCGGTCGCGGCCGGCCTCGAGCGGCACCTGCCCGGCCGACTCGTGGGCGTGAGCGTCGACGCCGAGGGGCGCCCGGCGTACCGCCTGGCCCTGCAGACCCGTGAGCAGCACATCCGCCGCGACAAGGCGACCTCCAACATCTGCACCGCCCAGGTGCTGCTGGCCGTCGTGGCGTCGATGTACGCCGTCCACCACGGCCCCGAGGGGCTGCGCACCATCGCGCGCCGCACGCACCGCTGCGCCGCCGTGCTCGCCGGGGCCTTGCGCGAGGACGGCGTCGAGGTGGTCCACAGCGCGTTCTTCGACACCGTGCTGGCCCGGGTCCCGGGGCGTGCGGCGGACGTCGTCGCCGCGGCCCATGCGACCGGGGTCCAGCTGCGACTGGTCGACGCCGACCACGTCGGGATCTCGTGCTCGGAGCGGACCGGTCCGGGCGCCATCGAGAAGGTGCTGGGCGCCTTCGGCGTGGCGGCCGGCGAGCTGGATGACGTCGACACCCGCACCCCCGACGCGCTGCCCGTCGAGCTGCTGCGGCGCACGCCGTTCCTCGAGCACTCGGTGTTCAACAGCCACCGGTCAGAGACCCAGATGCTGCGCTACCTGCGGAGGCTGTCGGCGCGCGACTACGCCCTGGACCGCGGCATGATCCCTCTCGGGTCCTGCACCATGAAGCTGAACGCCACCACCGAGATGGAGCCGGTGAGCCTGCCGGGCTTCGCCGACCTGCACCCGTTCGCACCGGCCGAGGACGCCGCCGGCTACCGGCGACTCGTCGACCAGCTCGAGGGCTGGCTGGCCGAGGTGACCGGCTACGACCGGGTCTCGATCCAGCCGAACGCCGGGTCGCAGGGTGAGCTCGCCGGCCTGCTGGCCATCCGGGGCTACCACCACGCGAACGGCGACACGGCTCGCGACGTCTGCCTGATCCCGTCCTCCGCCCATGGCACCAACGCCGCCTCCGCGGTGATGGCCGGGATGCGGGTGGTCGTCGTGAAGGCCGCCGAGGACGGGGCAGTCGACCTCGACGACCTGCGCGCTCAGTGCGAGGCGCACCGCGACGACCTCGCCGCGATCATGGTGACCTACCCCTCGACGCACGGCGCCTACGAGGACACCGTCACCGAGCTCTGCCGGATCGTGCACGACCACGGCGGCCAGGTCTACGTCGACGGCGCCAACCTCAACGCGCTGCTCGGCTTCGCCAAGCCCGGCGAGTTCGGCGGGGACGTCTCCCACCTCAACCTGCACAAGACGTTCTGCATCCCGCACGGCGGCGGTGGTCCCGGCGTCGGACCGGTGGCGGTGCGCGCGCACCTCGCGCCGTACCTGCCCTCGCACGGCATGCACCCCGAGACGGACAAGCGCGAGGGGATCGGCCCGATCAGCGCGGCGCCGTACGGCTCGGCCGGGATCCTGCCGATCTCGTGGGCCTACATCCGGCTCATGGGCGGTGCCGGGCTCACCAAGGCGACCGCGGCGGCGGTGCTCAGCGCCAACTACGTCGCAGCCAGGCTCGGTGAGCACTTCCCGGTGCTCTACCGCGGCCACGGCGGGCTGGTCGCCCACGAGTGCATTCTCGACGTGCGCGGGCTGACCAAGGACACCGGCGTGACCGTGGACGACGTCGCCAAGCGGCTCATCGACTACGGCTTCCACGCCCCGACGATGTCCTTCCCGGTGGCCGGGACCCTCATGGTCGAGCCGACCGAGTCCGAGGACCTCGGCGAGATCGACCGGTTCTGCGACGCGATGATCGCGATCAAGGCCGAGATCGACCGGGTCGGCGCGGGGGAGTGGAGCGCGGAGGAGTCCCCGCTGCGCGGTGCCCCCCACACGACCCGCGCGCTGGTCGGCGAGTGGGACCGCGGCTACGACCGTGACCTGGCGGTGTTCCCGACCGGCGTGGACCCGGACAAGTACTGGCCGCCGGTGGCGCGCATCGACCAGGCGTACGGCGACCGCAACCTGGTCTGCGCCTGCCCGCCGCCGGAGGCCTTCGCCGAGTAGCGGAGGGCCGTGACGTGTCCTAGGCGGTGCGCCACAGCTGGGCCAGCCGCGACGGGAGGGCGGCCTGGCCGAGTGGTCGGGGTGCGCTTCGCTCCAGCTTGATGCCGTCGACATGGCCGCTGACGAAGAAGAGCTCGCCCTTGCGGTCGGTGGCGACCCAGTCGATCCGGGTGCGGTCGACGGCGATCACGACCGAGGAGTCCTTGCCGATGGTCAGCGTGCCGTCCGGCCGGTCCTCCTTGAACGACCCGTACAGGAACCGGATCGTGACGTCGGCCGGGTTGGTCACCCGGAGGTGTCCGGGGTTGCTGGCGATCTTCTTGACCGTGATCTTCGGCAGGGCCTCCACGGTGATCGTGATGGTCCCCGGCGTGAGGTAGCTGAAGTCGCAGGCGTAGTAGGTGAACGTGTAGGTCCCGGGCTTCGCCCTGCGCTTGGCGAAGACCGCCCAGTCGTTCTCGACGAAGAGCGCGCGCAGCCCCGTGTAGTGCTCGGTGCCCAGCCGGCAGAGCGCGAGCTGGTCGTTGTCGGGGTCGTGGTCGTTGTTGATCGGCTGCAGGTCCGCGATGTTGCCCTGGAAGACCGTCCCCGAGTCCGGCGTGGTCACCGGCGGGCTACCGGTCACCGCGTGAGCGGCCGGCACGACTGCGGGCGTGACGGCGAGGCCGAGTCCACCGACGGCAAGGACCAGTAGCGTTCCGAGGGCGCGACGTGGGCTCATGCGCGGGACCCTACGGCCTCGCCCGGCCCACGTCACGAGGCGCGCGGGCGCCTGATCCCGTGGACGTGACCCGTGCGCAGGGCCTCGCCGCCGCGCGCGGCGAACGCGAACCAGTCGATCCTCGTGTAGCGGGTGGTGATCACCACCGACGACTTCTTCGCGATCTTGAGGTCGCCCTCCGCGTCGTCCTTGGTGTAGTCCCCGTAGAGGAACCGGATCCGGAACGTCGCCCCGTTGGTGACGCGCAGCTGACCGGGTCGGCCGGCCAGTTTGCGGACCGTGATCCGCGGGGGCTTCAGCACGGTGACCGTGACGGTCCCGGGCGTCGACGAGGTGCCGTCACAGGCGTAGTAGGTGAGCGGATAGGTGCCCGGGGCCACCTTGTGCCTGACCTCGACGTAGTAGTCCTTCTGGTCCTCGTAGACGTCGATGCGGATACCGGGGTACTTCTCCGGCCCGAGCCCGCAGATCGTGAGCTTGTCGCCCTCGGCGTCGGAGTCGTTGCGCAGCGGCCTGAGGGTGGCCAGGTTGCCGGGATAGGTCGTGACCGAATCGGGAGCGGTCACCGGTGCCGCTCCGCTCCGGGCCTGGGCCACGGAACTCACCGACCCGGCGGTTGCCAGACCTAGGGCGGCCACCAGGCAGAGGACGGTTCGAAGGCGTCGCGTCATCGCGACGAACCTAGCGGTTCTCGCAGGGCGGTGGCAGACCCCGAAGGGCTGCGCGGGCCAGGGTCAGGCGGTGGGTGCGGGGCGACGCCAGCGACCGGCCACAGCGGCACCGAGCATCACGCCCGCCGCCGTCGGGAAGAGCACCACGGCGGCGCCGACCAGGCCGAAGCTGGTGTGGTTCCACATCTCGGGAATGTCGTTGGCCCGGGCGACGTAGGACGCGTTGTCGAGCACGATCCACGCGGACGGACCGGCGCCCAGGACGAGGCCCGCGAGCAGCGGCCCGAGACCGGAGATCCGGCCGGCTGCGGCGGCCACGAACAGGCAGCCGGCGGCGATCGCGAAGGCGATCATGGCCTTGTCGGAGATCTCGCCGCCCTGGTAGACGGTGAGGTCGGTCCCGAGCGTCCGGTAGAAGCCGTAGTCGACCGCGCCGTAGGCGCCCAGCATCCCGAGGGCGGAGATGAGCACGCTGGCCGCGTGCCGGTTGGCGCCGAGGCCGCGTCCTCTGCGCGTGACGACCGGCTGCTCCTCCGGCGCCCGCTGGATCTGCTGGGTGGGCGGCTCGTCGAGCGGGTGGACCTGCTGCTCCGTGCTCTCTTCCATGGCTGCCTCCATGCTCTGAAAAGTACGCCGCCGAGGGGCCGCAATGGGGCTATTGGGCCGGCGACACGCTCGACATGTTGAAGTCCGGTACCCGCAACGCGGGCGTCGCAGTGCGCGAAAAGTAGTCGTCGCCCCACTCGCGGCTGAAGCTGGGCACCGTCGCCGAGGCGTGCGAGAAGCGGCGTAGCAGGTCGACGGGGCTCTCGTTCCAGCGGAAGTTGTTGACCGCGGCGGTGATCTCGCCCCCCTCGACGAGGTAGACGCCGTCGCGGGTCAGCCCGGTGAGCAACGCGGTCTGCGGGTCGACGACGCGGATGTACCACATGCACGTCAGCAGCAGCCCACGCTCGGTGTCGGCGACCAGCTCCTCGACGGACCCCGCGCCACCGTCGATGTCGAGGACGAGGTTGTCGATGGCGGGCGTGACCGGCTGCTTCGTCATCTCGCCGGTGTGCCGGGTCTGGCGCAGCGCGGTGAGCTCGCCGTTGCGGATCCAGTCGGTGCGGCCCAGCTCGAGCCCGTTGTCGAAGACCGAGCTCTCGTTGGACGACGCCGCGGCGAGGGCGAACGGCGTGCACTGCAGTCCGGCGTACGCCGGGTCGGAGTAGAGCGTCACCTCGGGCCGGGTCAGCTCCTCGCCGATCCGGGTGCCGGCTCCGTGCCGGCTGAAGACGGACTGTCCGTCCCACGCGTCGCGCGCGCCGGCCAGCCAGTAGGCGTAGATCATCAGGTCGGACACGGCCGTCGGCGGCATGATCGTGTCGTAGCGGCCGGCCTCGAGGTCGACCCGGTGCTTGCCCCAGGCCAGCCGCTGGGCCAGCTCCTCCTCGGCGGCCAGCGGGTCGACGTCCCTGAAGTCGCGGGTGGCGCGGCCGACCCACGCGCTGTTGGTGAGGTCCGCCGTCTTGCCGGTGCACGCGAAGTGGCCGGTCGGCTGGACGTGCCGGAGCCGCAGCCCCGTCGTCGATCCGAGGTAGGTGGTGCTCAGCTCGTGGTTCACGAAGCCGTAGAGCACCCGACCCGCCGCGCCGGACCGGCCGAACGCCTCGCCCAGCGCGGGCGCGACGTCGTCGTAGACCTCGATGCTGGTGCTGGCCGGCTCGTCCGCCCAGTCGGGCGAGGTGCGATCGGCCACCAGCTCCTGGGCGTCCTCCGCGGGCGCGGCGGCGCGCGCGGCCGCGTCAGCCGCGCGAACCAGCTCGTCGACCTCGGCCTGGGTGGTCGCGCTGCCGCTGACCGAGCCGACCGAGACCCCGCCGGACTGCTTGACGAACGACACGATCGACACGTGCACGCCGTGCATCACGCCGTTGGTGGTGAGCGTGTTGTTGGCCCACCTCAGGTTGGCGCTGGTCGCGTCGCGGACGATCGCCACGCAGTCGTCGGCCATCGACGCCGCGAGCGCGTGCTCGACGAGCGACTGGGGGCTGATGCCGTGCGGGGAGTTCATCGGCCGGACTCCTGGGTCGTGTTGAGGATGCGGATGTCGCGGAACAGTGCGGTCGGGCAGCCGTGGCTGACCGGCGCGACCTGGCCGGGCTGGGCCTTGCCGCAGTTGGAGGCGCCGCCGAGCTGCCACGTCTGCGGGCCGCCGACCGCCTCCATCGCGCCCCAGAAGTCGGTGGTCGTGGCCTGGTAGGCGACGTCGCGGACCTGGCCGGTCAGCTCGCCGTTGGTGATCTTGTAGAACCGCTGGCCGGTGAACTGGAAGTTGAAGCGCTGCATGTCGATGCTCCACGACCGGTCGCCGATCGACGTAGAGCCCGTGCTCGACCTGGCCGATCAGCTCCTCGGTGCTGGGGCCGTCCTCCGCGGGCTGCAGCGAGACGTTGGCCATCCGCTGGATCGGGATGTGCCCCGAGGAGTCCGCGAACGCGCAGCCGTTGGAGCGACCTGCCGTTCGAGCTCGGGCTTCATGTGGCCCATCGGGCGGTCGAGCTGGTAGCCGACCAGGACGCCGTTGCGGACGATGTCCCAGCTCTGCGTCTGCACGCCCTCGTCGTCGTACCCGATCGTGGCCAGGCCGTGCTCGACGGTGCGGTCGCCGGTGACGTTCATGATGTTGGCGCCGTACTGCAGCGTGTTGAGCTTGTCGTAGGTCGCGAACGACGTGCCGGCGTAGTTGGCCTCGTAGCCGAGCGCGCGGTCGAGCTCGGTGGCGTGGCCGATCGACTCGTGGATGGTCAGCCAGAGGTTCGACGGGTGGATGACCAGGTCGTAGCGACCGGCCTCGATGGTCGGCGCCTTGAGCTTCTCGGCCAGCAGCTCGGGCAGCTCGTCGAGCTCGGTGTCCCAGTCGTAGAGGCCGGTGGTGAGGTACTCCCACCCCCGGCCGACGGGGAAGGCGATGCTCCGCATCGAGTCGAAGGTGTCCGCGCCGGCGCCCATCGCCTCGACCTCGGGGTCGACCCGGACCCGCTGCTGGGTGGTCACCGTGCCGGCCAGGTCGGCGTAGTACTTGTTCTCCTGCACCTGCCCGACCGCGGCCGTCGCGTGGTCGACCGCCGCGCCCTGCCGGAGCCGCTCGGTCCAGTCGATGAGCAGCGCCGCCTTCTCCGCGATCGGCACCTCGAACGGGTTCACGTCGTACGACGAGACCCAGGTGACGTCGGCGTACACCGGCTCGGGGGCGATCTCCACCGGCGAGCTGGTCATCTCCGCGGCCACCTCGGCGACGGCCACCGCGGTCTCCGCGACCCGCCGTGCCTCGTCGGTGGTGAGCACCACCCCGGAGGCGAACCCCCACGAACCGCGGTGGATCACCCGCACCGCGAAGCCCGACGTCATCGGCGTCGAGCGCGGTCTGGAGCACGCCGTCGCGCACCGCCGAGGTGCTGGTGCCGGATCCGCTCGAAGCGGAAGTCCGCATGGCCGGCCCCCAGCTCCTGTGCTCGGCCGAGGGCAACGGCGCCGAGCTCGCGGTAGGGGAGGGCGGTGAAGGTCGGATCGATCTCCGGCATGGTTCGAACCTATCGGGCTCTACTGTTCTGCTCATGTCAGGCTCTGCCCGCACTGGGGGTCCCTCGTGGCTGGGCATCGGTGCCCAGCGCAGCGGGACCACCTGGTTCACCGACCTGCTCACCCAGCACCCGCAGGTCGGCCTCGGCACCAACGGCAAGAAGGAGCAGCACCTGCTGCACAAGGTGGCCGACGGGGTGCTGCCGGCCTCGGACTATCTCGACCTGTTCCCCGCGGACGACGAACGCCGGGGCGAGTGGACGCCGCAGTACCTGCGCCACGCCTCGGCCCCGGCCGCCGCGGCCCGGCTGGTGCCCGACGTACCGGTCCTGGTGCTGCTGCGCGACCCGGTCGAGCGGTTCCGCTCCGCGATGCGCCTCGCGGCCACCCGCGCGGATGCGGGCAACCCGTCGCCGTGGCCCTACCCGGTGCCGATCACGATGCAGACCTTCACCGGCTTCTACGCCGACCAGCTGGCCGCGTGGGCCGCAGCCGTCGGCCGGGAGCGGATGGTCGTGATGGTCTACGAGCAGGTCCGCCGGGCGCCCCAGGCCGCAGTGGACGACGTCTGGCGCCGGCTCGACCTCGACCCGGTGCCCCTGGCCGGGGTCGAGGAGGCATCGGGCTCCAGCAGCCGGGCCGACTGGGACTGGCCCGAGGGGCTCAAGGAGTCGCTGCAGGTGATGTACCGGCCCCAGCTCGCCCGGCTCGAGTCCGACTGGGGGCTCGACGTCAGCGACTGGACGGCGACGCTGGGGGACTGACCCGCCGGGGTCAGGCGACGACTGCGCGGGCGGCCCAGGCCGAGGCGGTGAGCTCGAACGGCGGCCTCGGGCAGCCGGGAGCGGCACTCGGCTCACGGAGCTCGGCGACCTGCTCGGGGGTCCGGGTGGCGAGGTAGTCGCCGACCGAGCCGGCCGGCTCCTCGTAACGGCTCCCACCAGTCCTCGAACGACGGCAGCCCGATCGTCACGACAGCCCGCCGGCGTCGACGTCGACGCAGCCGGCCAGCGCCGAACAGCCGCTGCGAGGTCGCCCTCGCGCGACCCCGGCGCGCTGGGACTCGTCGCTCGACCGGGTCGACCTCGCTGCGCACCGCTGACCAGAACAGCGAGAGCGGGCCGCGCTCGCCGCCGTGGTCCCAGACGCAGGCGGCGACCGCACCGCCGGGACGAGTGACCCGCCCCATCTCCGCCAGCCCGCGCGACCGGGTCCGCCATGAAGTGGACGACGAGCTGGGCGAGCGCGGCGTAGGCCGTCGTCGGCGTAGGGCAGCTGCTCGGCGGCGCCCTGCTGGACGTCGACGCCGGGCACGTGCTCGCGGGCAGCGGCGACGAAGCCAGGAGTCGGGTCGATCGCGTCGACCCGTGTCGGCGCCGTAGCGACGGACCAGCTCGGCGGTCAGGACGCCCGGCCCGCAGCCCACGTCGAGGACGCGTGCCCGCGCTCGGGAGCCCGGACCAGTCGGCGAACACGGGGCGCGAGCGGGCTCGGAGAACCGGCCCATGAACCGGGCGTAGGAGTCGGCGTTCCCGAAGGCCATCTGTCAACCTAGATCGGACGTCGACCAGGCACAGGGTCAGATCAGACCAGCGCCACACCCCGACAGACCCACAGGTGACCCCATGTCCTTCCAGACCATCTTCCAGTACCTCCGGCAGGTGTCGTGAGGTCCGAGCTGGCGCTGCTGGCCGAGGAGCCCGAGCTCCTGGTGTCTCCACCCGAGAGCTCGACACACGTCGTCACCGACTCCTACTGCGTCGTCATCGCGGCGGAACGGCGGTCGGCGAGCGTGTCCCGGTTGCGCCTGCCCGACGAGGCGGCCGCCTTCCGCGCGCTCTGGCCGAGATCGAGCAGCTCGTCGACGACATCACGCCGGTCATGTGGAACGTCGGCTCGTCATCGACTCCGCCCGGACTCCCCGAGCGGCTGCGCGAGCACGGCCTGCGCGACCCCGATCCGCCCTACGAGCCCGTCTGCGCCGCGCTCGCGCTCGATCACGAGCCGCCTGGCGTCGACGCGATCGAGGTCCGACGTATCACGACCCTCGAGGAACACCTCGTCGGGCTCGAGATCATGCTCGCTGCAGCCGAGTGGTCAGAGCCTGCCGCCGCCCAGGCGCGGGCCACCGCCGAGGACACCTTCCGACGCCGCAGCCGGCGCGGTGGCCTGCAGTGGCTCGCGCGCATCGACGACGAACCCGTGGCCTTCGCGCTGGCCGACCGCACGCCCGCTGGGCTGTTCCTCGCTGGTGGGTCGACGCTGCCCAAGGCACGTAGCCTCGGTTGCTACCGAGCCCTCGTGCGCGCGCGCTGGGACGCGGCGGTGCGCCTGGGGACCCCTGGTCTGGCGTCCAGGCTCAGTTCGGCACCTCGGCACCCATCCTTCGCGGTCTCGGCTTCGCCGAGGTGGCCGTGGTGCACACCTTGCAGCGGTAGTCCCACCACTGGACGTATCCAAGTGGCTCCACGGATGCGGCCGCGTCGCGCACGCCAGATCGTTCAGTCAAGCCCCTTCCAACCCGAGGACTCATCCCGATGACCACACTGGCCACCGTCAGCCCCGCCGTCGTTCGCGGCCGTGCCCGGCCGCGACCCGGTCCGCCAGAGGCCGTGCGGCGCTGCGGTGCACCTACGAGCTCGCGCTCCTCGCGGCCCTCTACGCCGCATACGTGTGGCGCGGTCCGCGATCGGCGTGCACCCGTCGCTGCGCACCTGCGAGGCCAGCAGATCCTGGATGCCGAGAGCCTGCTCCACCTCGACGTCGAGCGTGGCCTCAACATCGCGATCGCCATCCCGCGGTCGGTCTCGTTCTGGCCTACCTCTACGCGACCCTGCACTACGTCGTGACGCCGGCGGTGCTGCTGTGGATCGCGCTGCGTCGTCGCGAGGGCTACGTGCGGGCCCGCAACGCACTCCTCGTGGCGACCGCGCTCGGCCTCGTCTGCTACTGGCTGCTGCCCACCGCGCCGCCGCGGCTGCTCGACGCCGGCTTCACCGACGTGATGGCGTACTTCCACGCCGCGGGTTCGTGGGGAGACGCAGCGAGCGCACCGCGCGCTCTGGAGGGGCTCACGGACGAGTTCGCGCGTTCCCCTCCCTGCATGTCAGCTCGGCCATGTCGTGGCGCTCACCCTCCACGACAACCTCCGCAGCGACTCAATCCGCCCCTGGGTCTGGGTCTACCCGGCCCTGATGACGGTCGACGTCATAGCCACCGCGAACCACTACCTGCTGGACGCAGCGGCGGGCATCGCGTGCGTCTGGCTGGGCCACCGGCTCGCCCGTGCCTGGGAGTCACGCCGGTGACCAGAGGTCACGAGCTCTCGCGACGCTCCTCGGGAGCCCGGCCGTCGTCGCGCGTCTCGTCCTCGTCGACCAGCTCGGACAGGTCGGGTCGGTCCGCCAGAGGGCTCCGCCTCGGGCAGCTCGGCTGCGGTCGACGAGCCCGGGTCCGCCCACGATCGGCTCGACCTGGACGGCGTCGTCGATCAGCTCGGCGCCTGGGTCTGTCGCACCGGGGCCTCGAGGCTGGATCGGGGCCAGGTCCCCCTCGCTGACCTGCAGGTCGCGGAACCGGCGGGCCGAGACCATCACCCTGGACTCCACGGTGCCGACGGTCTCGTTGTAGGCGTTGACGACGAGGCGAGCGCGCGGCCGAGCTTGTCGAACCTGGCGCCCATCTGGCCGAGGCGCTCGTGGAGCTCGCGACCGAGCTTGAACACCTCGGCGGCCTTGTCGGCGAGCGCGGCCTGCTTCCAGCCGTAGGAGATGGCCCGGAGCATGCCGATCAGCGTCGTCGGCGTGGCGATGACGACGTCCCTCTTGACGGCGTACTCGTAGAGGTCGGGCATCTGCTCGAGCGCGGCCGAGAAGAACTCCTCGCTCGGCAGGAACAGCACGACGAACTCGGGCGACTCGGCAGCCTTCCAGTACTGCTTGGACGAGAGCTGGTCGACGTGGGTGCGGATGTGCCGGGCGAAGGAGGCAGGTGCTGGGCCTTCTGTGCTCGTCCTCGCTCCCGGCCGCGTCGAGGAACGCGCTGAGCGGGACCTTGGAGTCGACGAAGACGTGCTTGCCGTCAGCGAGGTTGACCCGCATGTCGGGGCGCTGGGGGCCCTCGTCCTGCGTGGTGACCTGCAGGTCGAAGTCGCAGCGCTCGACCATGCCGGACAGACCGGCGACGTTCTTGAGCGTGGTCTCGCCCCACGACCCGCGCACCTGCGGCTTGCGCAGGGCGTTGACCAGGGACGCCGCCTCGGCCGCGAGGGCCTCGCCGGCGTCGCGCACGGACCGGACCTGGGACCGCATCTCGGTGCGTATCTGGACCCGTTCCTTCTCCACGTCGGTGAGTCTGGCCTGGAACTCCTTGAGGCTCGCGGCCACGGGGGCGAGCAGCTGCTCGGTCGCCTGCATGCGCTGCTGCGCCGAGGTGTCGACCGACTTGCGCTGCTGCTCGGCGACCTCGTGGGACAGCAGCCGGAACTGCTCGACCATCGTCTGCCGGCCGGCCTCGATCTCCTCGGAGCGCGCCACGGCCGCGTCACGCTGGGTGAGGGCCCCGGCCACGTCGGCCTCGGTGTGCGCCGCGCTGGTGCGGGCCTCGGCGGCCTCCGTGCGGGCCTCGGCCGCCTCGCGCGCGCGTTGGCAGCTCCTCGCGGGCCCTCGCAGCTCGCGCCCGTCGCGGCTCGGCGACGCGCAGCCACCACGCCGGCGCCGAGGCCGACGCCAGGGCGAGGAGCACGAGGAGTGCGGTGGTCATGGACGCATCGTCACCCAGACCACCGACAGAACCCCGGACCACACGCCCGGCAGCCCCCCATCGCCTACCCTGCGGGGTATGGCCCCCCTCGTCCCCGGCCGTGCCATCACCCTGGTCGTGGCCGCCGGCGCCGCCCTCGTGCTGACTGTTTCACCGGCGTTCGCGCTGGTGACGGCCACACCGACGGCGTGGACACCGTCATGATCACCAGCAACTCCGCGGCCGACGTGATGACGATGACCTGCTTCGCCGACCAGGCGAACGTCAACGGCAACCTGGCGCTGCCGGCCATGGCCTGCCAGGACGTGGCTTTCGTCGACGTCGACGCGAACGGCGGGACGGACACGGTGAACCTCGGTGGGGTGACCCTGCTGGCCTTCCCCGCGCTGCACGAGACCTCGGTCGACACGGAGGACTCGTCGGCGACTCGGTCACCGGCAGCGAGGCCCGCGACCTCGTGCACGCCGACTGCCTGGACGACGTGTCGACGGGGCCGGCGACGACTGGGTGGAGGGCGCCGGCAGCGCCAGCGGCGGCGAAGGCAACGACACGCTGCGCCAGGTCTCCGGCTCCGTGCAGGGCGGACCCGGCGACGACCTCATCGTCGAGCCCCGGCCGATCTCTCGACGGCGGCAGCGGCTTCGACAGGTTCGTGGTCGACTTCTCGGCCTTCACCACCGAGCAGGCGGTCGGACTGGCGCTCACCGACGCGAGCATCAACGGCTTCACCGCGACCTCCGGGATCGAGGCGTACGACGTCACGACGACGGCGGGGGCCTGGGCGGACGGCGTCGACAGCCGGCTCTACAGCGGCCGGGTCAGCTTCCACAGCCGCGCCGGCAACGACACCTTCCTGGGTGGACCGGGCGCGGACGTGGCCGACCTCGGTCTCGGCAACGACGCGGTCGACCCCGGCCCCGGCTCCGACCTCGTCCTCGCCGGCGACGGTGACGACACGATCGCGGCCCGCGACGGGTTCGGCGACGTGGTGGAGTGCGGCCCGGCAACGACACGGTCACCGCCGACCGGGCCGACGTGCTGAGCGGCTGCGAGAACGTCTCGCTGCCGGCGCCCGAGACCAGCCGGATCGACGGGCCGAAGAAGGCCACGAAGGGCACCAAGGCCTTCTTCACCTTCGCCGCCTCGGTCGCGAGCGCGACGTTCGAGTGCCAGGTCGACACTGGCGCGTTCAAGCCGTGCGCGAGCCCGTTCAAGGTGAAGACCAAGAAGCTCAAGACCGGGAAGCACACGCTGAACGTGCGGGCGGTGCAGCCGGCCGGGAACGCCGACCCGACTCCGTCGACGTTCACGTTCAAGGTGAAGGCGACAAACTCAGGCGTAGCGGACCGTGCGCTCCGCCGAGGTGAAGCCGTAGAGGCCGAGCCCGGCCTCCGCGGCCAGCGTGACGGCCAGGCTGGTCGGCGCGCCGACCGCGACCAGCGCGCCGACGCCGGCGGCGACCGCCTTCTGGACCAGCTCGAAGCCGGCCCGGCCGCTCACGACCAGGCACGGCCTCGCCGGGGGACTGGCCGGCGACGACGCGCGCGCCGGTGACCTTGTCGACGGCGTTGTGCCGCCCGACGTCCTCGCGTACGACGAGCAGCTCGCCGTCGGCGGTGGCCAGGGCCGCGGCGTGCACGCCGCCGGTGCGGTCGAAGACGCGGCTGGGCGCTCGCGCAGCAGGTCCGGCAGGCCGCGTACGACGTCCGGGTCGGGCAGCGGCGCCGGCCCACCGGCCGGCCGCGGGTGCCGCCAGCGCCTCGGCGATGCTGTCCTTGCCGCACACCCCGCAGGCCGACGAGCCCGGAGCGCCGCGTGCCGGTGGCCGGGGTCGCGGGTCGGGCGGCTCGTCGAGGGTGACCGTGACGACGTTGAACTCCTGCTCGGGCGTCAGGTCCGCGTCGGTGCAGTAGGCGATCGTGTGCGGCGGCGCCGGTGACCAGCCCCTCGTGCACCAGCCAGCCGGCGGCGAGCTCGAAGTCGTGGCCCGGGGTCCGCATGGTCACCCAGACCCGGCGCGGCGGCGCGCCCGGCCAGGCCAGCCGGATCTCGAGCGGCTCCTCGGTGGCGAGCCGGTCCTCGTGGCGGCGTTCGCCCTCGGCGCGAGCTCGTGCACCCGCGTCCGGACCGTCGGTCCCGGGCGGCGCGGACGGTCGCTCATGGGCGCGGGAAGGCCTCGAGGACGGCGAGCTTGCGCCCAGGTCGTCGGCCGCGTCGACGAGCCGGCGGCGGATGGACGAGGTCGAGGTCGCCGTCCGCGATCAGCGCCTCGGCCCGGGCGAGGGTCTCGTCGGTCAGCGAGGTGACGCGGGAAGAAGTGCCTCGGCGGCGTCGGCCAGCACCCAGCCGCTGCGTACCTCGACGGTGTCGGGCAGCTCGGCGAAGTAGCGGTCGACGTACGGCTCGGTGAGCTCGCTCCTGGCCGCCCCGCCACATGCCGAGGCCGGCCGCCTCGAGCTCGTAGTTGGGCACGTCGACCTCGCCGGTGAAGCACGCTGCCACGCCCAGGCCTTGGCCTCCGCGTCGGGCAGCGACGCCGCGCGCCGGCGTGGCGCGACCCGGGCGACCGGCGGTCGGCTCGGCGCTCGAGCGCCGCGTCCAGCTCGGCCAGGTCGACCGCGCCGAGCGTGGCCAGCCGGACCAGCACCCGCCAGCGCAGGTCGAGGTCGAGCGTCGATGCCCGTCGGGCAGGTCCGGCCCGTCGAGCCAGGCCGCGGAGCAGGCCGGCGTCGGTGGCGGTGCCGATCGCCGCCCGGAACGCCGCCAGCTGCACGCTCGGAGCCGGGCTGCGGCCGCGTCGAGCTTGGCCCGGCGCGGCGTCGTGCAGCCGGCGCGAGCGCCGCGCCGGGTCCGGCTGCAGCGGCACGCACCCAGTCGTAGAGCCCACGGCATGGTGCGCGCGACGGCTGTCCTCGGTGTCCTCGACCGGCAGGCTCGCGCACCGCGAGGTCGAGCACGTCGGCCGGGTCGACCGCGGCGTTGTGGAGGGCGCTGCGGACGTTGTTCCAGACGCCGGCGCGCAGCTCCGGGTCGCTCGACCGTGGCGGGCAGCAGCGCCTTGAGGGTCGCCACCGTCACCGGGTCGGGCATCGAGCAGCGCCCAGGTGTCCTCGTAGGGGTCGAGCACCACCGCGGCGCCCGCCGGCACGTCGAACGGCGTCTCCGGGCCGTCCACCGTCAGCGACTTGGTCGGTCCAGGTCGCCGTCCGGCGCCGCGACGGCCGACCCGGATGCGTGTGCGGCCGGTCGGCGGGGTGCTCGGCGGGCGGCGTACGCCGGACCACGCCGGCGGCGCGGTCGAGCACGATCGCGTCCGGGCCGGCGGTGCGCAGCCAGTTGCTCGGTGAACGCGGACAGGTCGCCGGCGCCGGCCCGCTCCCAGCTCGCGAACAGGTCGTGCATGGTCGCGTTGCCGAAGCGGTGCCGCGTGAAGTGGTCGATCGCGCCCGCCGAAGAACACCTCGTCGCCGAGCGTGGCGTTGAGCTGCTTGAGGATCGCTCGAGCCCTTGGCGTAGGAGATGCCGTCGAAGTCCTGCAGCGCGGCGGTGGCGTCGACGGCGCCGTTGCCGGCGACCGGGTGGGTGCTCGGCCGCTGGTCGGCGTCGAGCCCCCACTGGCGCCGGGCGTAGGCGTTGTCGACCCACGCGTCGGCGTACTCGGTGACGTCGGCGGTGACCCGGTTGCCCATGTACTCGGCGAACGACTCGTTGAGCCACAGGTCGTCCCACCACTTCGGGGTGACGATGTTGCCGAACCACTGGTGCGCCATCTCGTGCGCGAGCGTGGTGGCGCGGGCGATCCGGATGCCCGCGGGTGACCCGGCTGGTGAAGACCAGCGGGTCGCGGAACGTGACGCAGCCGGGGTTCTCCATCGCGCCGGCGTTGAACTCCGGGCACGAACGCCTGGTGGTAGTCGCCGAACGGGTAGCGGATCCCGAACAGCCGGTGGAACTCGTCGAAGCACTGCCTGGTCATCGTGAACAGCTCGTCGGCGTCCTCGTCGAGGTCGGCCGCGATGCTCGCCCGGGCGCTGAGCCCGAGCGGGATGCCGTCGTGCTCGTCGCGGATGCACGTGGTAGGGCCCGGCGACCAGCGGTCACGAAGTACGTCGACAGCGGCTGGCGTCTGCTCGAACTCCCACACGCCCGGCTCGACCTGCTGGCCGGGCGCGTTGCCGATGACGACCCAGTCCTGCGGGCGCGCGCACGTGGAGGGTGTACGGCGCCTTGAGGTCGGGCTGGTCGAAGCAGGCGAAGATCGTGGGCGCGGCGTCCATGAAGCACATGCCGTAGACGTAGTGCCGGCCGTCGGCCGGGTCGACGCTGCGGTGCAGCCCCTCGCCGTCGTTGCGGAACGGCATCGCCGCGTCGACGACCAGCTCGTGCTCGCCCTCGGTCAGCTCGAGCGGGAACCGGCCGCGCTCCAGCAGGTCGACGTCCAGCGGCCGGCCGTTGAGCCGGATCTCGTGCGACGCTGACCGGCTTGAGGTCGAGGAACGTCGCGCCGCCCGGCTGCTGAAGCGGATCGTGGTGACCGAGCCGAACGTCGCGTCGTCGGAGGCGAGGTCGAGGCCACGTCGTACGACGTGACGTCGAGCAGGTCGCGGCGGGCCAGCGCCTCGGTGCGCTGGAGGGAGGCGTAGGGGCTGGGCACGTGGCCAGCCTAGGCCGGACGTCGCTCGCGAGCCGACTGGCTTGTCCGCTCGGGCCGACGTACGATGGAAGTTCCCACGAGAGGCGGGCCCGGACCGTTCCTGGTCGGGCCCGCCGTGGCATCCTCGTGGTGTCCGAGATCACCCGCGCGCGGTTTGGGACGGCCGTACCCGTCAGTACGCTGTAAGAGTCGCAACCGCGATCTAGCGATTACACGAATCTGACGCCCGCGACCGGGGCGGAAGGAGTGAGTCCCACCATGTCCGCGCAGCTGTACCTGGCCCGTCTGGTCGACGAAGGACGTGCCGACCGGGGGTCCACGCGAGCCTCGCTGCGGACCAGTGGGCTCACCCGGCAGGAGCGGCGCCTGCGCCGCGCCCTCGAGGACCGCAAGCACTGAGCCCGCGTTCTCGCCTGACCACCGCCGAGCCCGCACCCCCGAGCGGGCGGCGGTCGGACGGTGCCCCCCGTGGGTGACGTCCAGCGACGGACCCCGAGCCCACGTGGCTCGGGGTCCGTCGTGTTGCGGGGGAAGGGATCCCGCACCCTCCACGCAAGTCGCCGAGGGCCACGCTTTCAAGGGACCCGGGCGTGTCGTCCGTCGAAGGCGTCTGGCAGGCTGACGCCATGGCAGCCGAGCCCGGACCCGACTGAGCGACCAGACCCACCGCAGCATCGACCTGCACCAGATCGGTGAGCACCGCTGGAAGGCGACCAACCGCCGCGGGGCGGCGTCTCCATCGGCCCCGGGCGACGACCCCGACTTCACGCCGGTCGAGCTGTTCCTGGCCGCGCTGGCCGGGCTGCGGGGCCATCGACCTCGACCTGATCACCGGCAAGCGGGCGCCGTTCGAGTCGTTCGACGTCGCGCGCCGAGGGCCACAAGATCCGCGACGAGCAGGGCAACCACATGGTCCAGCTGAAGCTCACCTTCGACATCACCTTCCCCGAGGGCGAGGACGGCGACCGGGCCCGCGAGGTCCTGCCGCGCACGATCGCAGCAGATCCAGGACCGGCTCTGCACGGTCGGCCGCACGGTCGCGCTCGGCGAGCCGGTCGAGTACGTCGAGGGCGAGGTCGACCCGCGCCGGTGCTCGGCCCGGCGCCGACCCGGCCGGCGTCGACACCGCCCGTCCGACGGATGACGGCCAGCCCTGGCTGGAGGTGCCGCGGCAGGACGGGCGCCGGTTCGTGGTCACCGGCGCCAGCGGCGGCATCGGCCTGGAGACCGCCAGGGTCGCTGGCCGCGCTCGGCGCCGACGTCGTGCTCGCCGTGCGCAACCCCGACAAGGGCGAGGCCGCCGCCGGCGCAGCTGCCGGGCGACGTCGAGGTCCGCCGGCTCGACGTCGCCGACCTGTCGTCGGTGCGCGCGTTCGCCGACGAGTCGGCGCGGTCGACGTGCTGGTCAACAACGCCGGCGTGATGGCGCTGCCGTTCGGCACCGTCGCCCGACGGCTTCGAGACCCAGCTCGCCACCAACCACCTCGGCCACTTCGCGCTGGCCAACCTGCTGCTGCCGCGGCTGACCGACCGGGTCGTCGTCGTCGGCTCGGCCTCGCACCGGCCCGGCGAGCTCGACGTCGACGACCTGGACTGGGAGCGGCGCGGCTACCAGCCGTACGCGGCGTACGCCCAGTCCAAGCTCGCCAACCTGCTGTTCCTGGCCGAGCTCCAGCGCCGGCTGACCGCGGCCGGCTCGACGCTGCGCGTCGACCGGCGCGCACCCCGGCTACCGCCGACCGGCATCACCAGCTCGACCGGCAACCGCGCTCACGTGGCTCGTCGGAACCTCGGCAACACGCTGGTCGGGATGCCGGCGTGGCAGGGCGCGCTGACCACGGTGTACGCCGCCACGATGGACCTGCCCGGCAACACCTACGTCGGTCCGTACCGGCCGGGGGAGATGCTCGGCTGGCCGACCGGGTCGGCCGCAGCCGCGAGCCCGCGACCCCGACCTGGCCAAGGCGCTGTGGGCCGCGTCGGAGCAGCTGACCGGCGTGTCGTTCCCGCTGTGCCGGGCTGACCGCCAGTCGGAGACTTTCGTCGACGGCGTCAGCGCGTGAACGTCGCGTGACGCGACCGTCAGCCGACGGTGACGGACTCGATCTCGACCGGCGTCGCTTCGGCGCGCCGTCGCCGGCGCCGGTGTCGGTGCCCTTCTCGGCGACCTCCTCGACGACCTCGACGCCGGCCTCGTCGACGGTGCCGAACACGGTGTAGGCCGGCGGCAGCTGGGTGTCCGTCGTAGACGATGAAGAACTGCGAGCCGTTGGTGTTCGGGCCGGCGTTGGCCATCGCGAGGGTGCCCGCGGGGTAGGTCTCGTCGCCGTCAGCTCGTCGTCGAAGGAGTAGCCCGGGCCGCCGCGTGCCGGTGCCGGTCGGGTCGCCGCACTGGAGCACGAAGATGCCCCTCAGTGGTGAGCCGGTGGCACGGCGTGTCGTCGAAGTAGCCCTGCTCGGCCAGCGACACGAACGAGTTGACGGTGCAGGGCGCCTCGTCGGCGTCCAGGGTGGCCTCGAGGTCGCCGAGCGTGGTCTCGATCGTGACCGTCGACCTCGCCCGCGACGGTCGGCGTCGCTCGGCGGCGGCGTCGACCTCCTTGGCGGCCGGGCCGGGTCGTCGCGGGTAGTCGCAGGTCACGCCGGCGGCCGGAGCCGAGCCGCTCGCGGAGCCGTCTCGCCCGGTGTCGTTGGCGGTGTCGTCGCCCTCGTCGTCGCCGCCGCAGCCGGCCAGGCCGGCGGCGGCGAGCAGCAGGAGCAACGGGCAGGAAGCGCTGGCGCATGCGGCAGATCGTAGGGGAGGCGCTCAGCCGTTCTGGCCGCGTGCCGCCACCGGCCAGGGCCGCAGCTCGCCGTGCTCCTCGACCCACAGGTCGTCGGCGAGGTTGACCGCGGCGCAGCAGTGGTTGGGCACGACGTCGACGCTGGCTGCCGAGCGGCGGCAGCGGTGCGCCGGCGAGGTCGACGACGGCGTGGTGCTCGGAGAGCAGGACGATCCGGGCGTCCGGGTGGTCGAGCAGCCGGCCCGCAGCCGGTGGCGTACGGCGCCCGGTCGGCGCCGAGCGCCTTGCTGCCGGCGTCGAGCACCAGCCGGCCGCCGGCGTGGCTGACGACGGTGGCCCGGCAGGTCAGCGCGATCGACTCGGGCGGCATCGTGCCGAGCTCCCACTGCTGGGCGTCGCCGAAGACGTAGACGCCCGGCCGCAGCTCGGTGAGCACGTCGGTGTCGGGGTGGGCCAGGCTCGGCGTCGAGCCGCCGCTGACGACGTCGGCCTCGAGGCCCGCGCCCGCGACAGGCCGCGCGCGCGGCGGCCAGGGCGCCGCGGCCTCGTCGTGCCGCCGCGGCCGCCATCGCGTCGGGGGCGTAGCTGTGGCCGGGGAACGTGAACACCCCGCGCACGTCGAGCCCGGCCCGGGCGGCGGCGACCGCGACCGCGCCCGCCTCCTCGGGCGGACACCCGGTGCGGTGCTGGCCGCAGTCGACCTCGACCAGCACCTCGACGCCGTCGGCGCCGAGCAGCCGCCCGGCCCGCGCGGCGCCCTCGACGGAGTCGACGCCGATCGCGACCCGGTCGCGCGCCGGCCAGGTCGCGCAGCCGCTCGGCGGCCCGTCGTCGAGCCACAGCGGATAGGCGATGAAGATGTCCGTCGCACCCGTGCCGGGCGAACACCTCGGCCTCGCCGATCGTGGCGACGGTGAGCCCGACGGCGCCCGGCGTCGAGCTGCAGCCGGGCGATCTCGGGCGACTTGTGGGTCTTCGCGTGCGGCCGCAGCGCCACGCCGGCGTCGGCGGCCCGCTCCGCGGTCCGTGCGGATGTTGCGCGCGCAGCCGCTCGAGGTCGACGCGGAGGTACGGCGTCGCCGGGCTGCCGCCGTCACATCTCCTCGTGGGTGTCGGGGTCGCCGCCGAAGAGCCGGCCGTCCGGCCTCGCCCAGCGCGGTGATCGCGGCCATCTCGTCGTCGGTGAGCTCGAACCCGAACGACGTCGAGGTTCTCCCGCTGCCGCTCCGGGGTGGCCGACTTCGGGATCGGCACGGAGCCGAGCTGGACCTGCCAGCGCAGGATCACCTGGCCGGGGGTGACGCCGTGCGCCTCGGCGGCGCTCGGCCACCGGCGGCTCGGTCGAACGGCGCCTGCCGCTTGCCCAGCGGGCTCCACGACTCGGTGCGGATGCCGAGCCGCTCGTGGACCGCGCGCATCTCCGCCTGCGGGAAGTAGGGGTGCAGCTCGATCTGGTTGACCGCCGGGGTCACGCCGGTCTCGTCGATGATCCGCGTCGAGGTGCTCCTCGGTGAAGTTGGAGACGCCGATGGAGCGGACCAGCCCCTGCTCGCGCAGGTCGACCAGCGCGCGCCAGGCCTCGGCGTACTTGCCGACGCTGGGGTTCGGCCAGTGGATGAGGTGCAGGTCGAGGTGGTCGAGGCCGAGCCGCTCCAGCGACCCGCTGGATGCTGGCGATCGCGTCGTCGTACGCGTGGTGGCGGCCGGGGATCTTGCTGGCCACGATGATCTCGTCGCGGGGGACGCCGGAGCGCCGGATCGCCTCGCCGACCTCCTTCTCGTTGCCGTAGTTCACCGCCGTGTCGAGCAGCCGGTAGCCGGCCTCGATCGCGCGCTGACGATCGCCGCGACCGCGTCGTCGCCGCTTCAGCGGGTAGGTGCCGAAGCCGATCGGCGGGAGCGTCGTGCCGTCGTTGAGCTGGCGTGGGGTGGTCGCCAGGGCCATGCCGACACGGTATCCATGTGTGGATGACCACCCTCGAGCCGGACTGCGCGTAGTGAGCCCGGGCCGTGCCGCTCCTGTCAGTCGTCTTCTCAACTACCGAAGTAGGTGAGCACCCCGGTTCACGAGGTCGGCCCGCGCGGA
>CAVTHU010000021.1:0-81762 GCA_963734355.1 uncultured Actinomycetota bacterium | reverse complement strand
AGCGGCGTGGACCTGCTGCTGGGCATCGGCGGTACGCCGGAGGGGATCATCGCGGCCTGCGCGATGAAGTGCATGGGCGGGGTGATCCAGGGCCGGCTGTGGCCCCAGGACGACGCGGAGCGGCAGAAGGCCCTCGACGCCGGCCACAACCTCGACCAGGACCACATCCTCACCACCGACGAGCTGGTCAACGGCGACGACTGCTTCTTCGTCGCGACCGGCATCACCGACGGCGACCTGATGAGCGGCGTGCGCTACCGGGCCGGGGGCTGCACCACCGACTCGCTCGTGATGCGGTCGCGCAGCGGCACCATCCGCTCCATCAAGAGCGAGCACCAGCTGTCGAAGCTACGCGCTTTCTCCGCTATCGACTTCGAGCACTGACCGGAGGCCAGGCCGCCCGGCGTGGGCCGGGAGGTGGAGCGCGTCGGTGACGACGTCGATCACGCGCGGGTCGAGCGCCATGCCGACGTGCGACGAGGTCACCTCGACCGCGTGCGCCTCCGGGTCGACGCACGCCCGCCAGTCGACGATGGCGTCGCGCTTGCTGTAGACCGCCGTGAACGAGACACCGGCCGGCATGGGTTCCCGGCTCTCGTCGAAGCTCTGTCGCGCGCACCTGCCCGCCACGCACTCCTCCGACATCAGCCCGGGTACGCCGGCCCGGCTGAGGCGCACCAGCATGTCGACGCTGGTGGTGAGCAGCACGTGGTGGGCGCCCGGCGCGAGCACCGGGCTGCCCAGGGTGACGATCCCGGAGATCAGGTCCGGCCGGCGTACGGCCAGGCCGCGGGCCAGCATGCCGCCGAGGCTGTGCCCGACGATGCGGACCCGGCTGCCGCGCTTGATCGAGATCGCCTCGATGCGGGTCTCGAGCTCGGCAGCCGCGGCGAGCGTGCAGCCGACGTTGGCGTGGATGTGGGAGCGGTAGGTGCGAAAGCCGCGGCGGCGCAGGGTCTGGCTCATCGCCCGGAGCGTGGCGTCGCCGGCCATGAAGCCCGGGACCAGGATCACCGGCTCCTCGGTGCGCGGCTGGTGTCGGGTGGCGTACGACGTCGCCCAGCGCCGGCGCCGCTCGTCCAGCGACTCGACGGCGTACCGGCCGGCCTCGAGGACCACGCTGCCCTCGCGCAGCACCTCGAGCGCGCGCGGGCGGTGGAACCCCTCCGGCAGGAGAAAGGAACCCAGGGTCGGATTCTCCTCCCGGGAGCTCGTCGCCGTTGACCTGCTCACACCGTCAAGGTTACGTGCCGGTAACCCGGGGTCGTCGTTCATCGCCGGCCTTTGGTTGACTTTCGGTATGACGGTCACCGCCTCCGAGGAGCTGTTCGCCCCGGTGGGGCGGGAGGTGGAGCTCTGCTACCAGACCTTCGGTACCCCGGACGGCGAGCCGTTGCTCCTGGTCATGGGGCTGGGCGGCCCGATGACGTGGTGGGAGCCCGACCTGTGCCGGCTGCTGGCCGACCGCGGTTTCTACGTGATCCGCTTCGACAACCGCGACTCCGGCCGCTCCAGCCGGGGCGTCGGCCGGGTCACTCGTACGACGCTGCTCCGGGCCGCCGCCGGCCGTCGGGTGCGGGCGCCGTACTCCCTGGCCGACATGGCCGAGGACGCCTTCGGGCTCCTCGACCACCTCGGGATCGAGTCCGCGCACGTCTGTGGCGTCTCGATGGGCGGCATGATCGCCCAGACCATGGCGATCGCCCACCCGAAGCGGGTGCGGTCGCTGACCAGCATCATGTCGACCACCGGCAAGCGCACGGTCGGCTGGCAGCACCCCTCGCTGCTGCCGAACTTCCTGGGCCGACGGGCGGGCCGCGACGGCTACATCGAGATGAGCTACCGGACCTGGCGGATCATCGGCTCCCCGAACTACCCGACCAGCGAGGAGCAGATCCGCGTCCGCGCTGGCGAGACCTACGACCGCGGGGTCACCGCCAGCGGCACGCTGCGGCAGATGATGGCGATCCTCACCCAGCCGAACCGCTCGCCGAAGCTGCGCGCGCTGACGATGCCGACGCTGGTCGTCCACGGCCTCGGCGACAAGATGGTGCACGTCTCCGGCGGGCGCGCCACGGCCGCCGCCATCCACGGCGCGGAGCTGCTCCTCATCGACGGCATGGGCCACGACCTACCACCGGCCCTGTTCGAGACCTTCGCCGACGGCATCCGGCGTACCGCCTCCCGCGCGCGCTGACCCGCGCAGACTTCGGACCTTTTGGAGACTTAGGACAGTTGACCCGGGCCGAAAGTTTGCGCCGGGTCAGCGACCAGGTCAGTCGGAGAGGCGTTCTCCGGTGTCGGTGTCGAAGACGTGCACGTGGTGCGGGTCGGTGGTCGCGAAGATCGTGTCGCCCTTGTGCACCGTGTCGCGGGCGGAGATCCGGACGATGACGTTGCTGGGCGTGCCCTCGACGTCGCAGTGGCCGTAGATGAACTCGTCGGCGCCGAGCTCCTCCACGACGGTCACGGTGATCGGCAGACCACCCTCCGAGTTGGACACCAGCCGCCAGGACTCCGGGCGTACCCCGACCGTGATGTTGCCGCTCATCTTCTTCGCCGCGGTCGGGTCGACCGGGACGAGGTAGTCCCCGATCTTGGCCTGGCCCTCGACGGCCTTGGCCTTGAGCAGGTTCATCTGGGGCGAGCCGATGAAGCCGGCGACGAACAGGTTGACCGGCTTGTCGTAGAGCTTCAGCGGCGTGTCGACCTGCATCAGCTCACCGAGGTTCATCACCGCCACCCGGTCGCCCATCGTCATCGCCTCGACCTGGTCGTGGGTGACGTAGACGGTGGTGACCCCCAGGTCGGCCTGGAGCTTGGCGATGTCGGTGCGGGTCGCGACCCGCATCTTCGCGTCCAGGTTCGACAACGGCTCGTCCATGCAGAACACCTGCGGGCTGCGGACGATCGCGCGGCCCATCGCCACGCGCTGCCGCTGACCACCCGAGAGCGCCTTGGGCTTGCGCTCCAGGAAGTCCTCGAGCTGGAGGATCTTCGCCGCCTCGGCGACCCGCTTCTTGCGCTCCTCGGCCGGCACCTTGGCCATCTTCAGGGCGAAGCCCATGTTGTCCGCCACCGACATGTGCGGGTACAGGGCGTAGTTCTGGAAGACCATCGCGATGTCGCGGTCCTTGGGCGGCAGGTTGGTGATGTCACGGTCCCCGATGAAGATCTTCCCCTCGTTGACCTCCTCCAGCCCCGCGAGCATCCGCAGCGTCGTGGACTTCCCACAACCCGACGGCCCGACCAGGACCATGAACTCCCCGTCACCGATCTCGAGACTGATCCCGGGCACCGCGGGCTTGTCCGCCCCCGGATACCAGCGCTGTGCCTTGTCGAAAGTCACTGTGGCCATGCTGATGTGCTCCCTTCACCGGCAGGTACGTGCCGGACGATCCGTAGTGAAGTGACGCCGGTCACCCTAGGCGCGGCGACGAGGTTCGCGGAAGGGGCGTCCGTCGACGGCCGGTTCGACCTATGGGTTGACGCCGACGGCCTCGGAGTGGGAGCGTTCCCACGGATGTGACCTACGTTACAGAAACGTTATCCGCAGTTATTGACCGCCCTGGGAGTAAGCGTTTACATGCTCGTAATGGAGCGGGCGGGCGGTCGAGGGAGAGCGACAGAACCTGCAGACATGACGAGAGGAAAAGGCATGCGAACACGCAACACGCGTCGAGTGGCGGCCCTGGCTGCCGCGGTGCTGGGCGCGGGGCTTGCTCTGGCGAGCTGTGCCGACGACAGCTCCGGCGGGGGTGCCGCGAGCGGCACCTGGCCCGGAGCCGACAAGACCGAGTGCGCGGACCTGGAGCAGCTGGCCGACTTCGGCGACCTGTCCGGAGAAGAGGTGGGTGTCTACACCTCCATCGTGGCCCCCGAGGACACGGCCCAGAAGGACTCCTACAAGCTGTTCGAGACGTGCACGGGAGCCAAGGTCAACTACGAAGGCTCCAAGGAGTTCGAGGCCCAGCTGCCGGTTCGTGTGCAGGCTGGCAACCCCCCGGACATCGCCTACGTCCCGCAGCCAGGTCTGCTGAAGACCCTGGTCGCGACCGGCAAGGTGGTCGAGGCCCCCTCGCAGGTGTCCGACAACGTCGATGAGTTCTTCGGCGAGGACTGGAAGACCTACGGCAGCGTCGACGACAAGTTCTACGCCGCTCCGCTGGGCGCCAACGTCAAGTCGTTCGTCTGGTACTCCCCATCGATGTTCGCCGAGAACGGCTGGGAGGTCCCCTCGACCTGGGACGACATGCTGGCCCTCTCCGACACCATCGCGGCCACGGGCATCAAGCCGTGGTGCGCCGGTATCGAGTCCGGTGAGGCGACGGGCTGGCCGGCCACCGACTGGCTCGAGGACGTCATGCTCCGCTCGGCAGGTCCCGACGTCTACGACGACTGGGTCAACCACGACATCCCGTTCAACGACGACCAGGTCGCCACGGCGCTCGACGAGGTCGGCGGCATCCTGAAGAACGACGAGTACGTCAACGGCGGCATCGGCGACGTGAAGTCGATCGCCACCACGGCGTTCCAGGAGGGCGGCCTGCCGATCCTCGACGGCAAGTGCGCCATGCACCGCCAGGCGGGCTTCTACGCCGCCAACTGGCCCGAGGGCACCAACGTGGCCTCGGACGGCGACGTCTTCGCCTTCTACCTGCCCACCATGAGCGAGGACTTCGGCAAACCGGTCCTCGGCGGCGGTGAGTTCGTGACGGCGTTCAAGGACGACACCGTGGTTCAGGCACTCCAGACCTACCTGTCGACCGACGTGTGGGCCAACGAGAAGGCCAAGGCCACTCCTGGCGGCGGCTGGGTGAGCGCCAACACGGGCCTGCAGGTCGAGAACCTGGTCAGCCCGATCGACCAGCTCTCCGCCCAGATCCTGCAGGACCCGGACGCGGTGTTCCGCTTCGACGGCTCGGACCAGATGCCGGGCGAGGTGGGCGCCAACTCCTTCTGGAAGGAGATGGTGGCCTGGATCACCGGTCAGAGCACCACGGACACCCTCGAAAACATCGAGAGTTCCTGGCCGTCCTGATCGACGCCTGACCTGACCCGCGTCCCGGCCGGCCTCGTGCCGGCCGGGCCGGGCCGGGCTCGCACAGCGCGCACGGCTGAGCCAGCGAGTCGTCGCGTCCCATCACCGGTCCTGGCGGCCCAGCCGCCCGTCCCTCGGGAGAGTCCATTGTCCTCAGGTGAGAAGTTCGTGCAGATGTTCATCTGCATCATTCTGTTCTTCGGTGTCGTCGCACTGATCCTGTTGCTGACCTCGCGACTCCGGTCGCGGCGCGGCGAGAAGATCCAGTTCGTCGCGTTCGTCCTGCCGGCGTTGCTGCTCATCGCGCTGGGTCTGCTGTATCCCGCGATCAACACGATCTACTCCTCGTTCAGGGACAACACCTCGAGCGCGTTCGTGGGCCTGGACAACTACCAGACGGTCTTCACCGACGATCAGCAGCTCAAGGTGCTGCGCAACACCGCGGCGTGGGTGGTGCTGGTGCCCATCGTGTCCACGGGCATCGGGCTCGTGTACGCCGTGCTGGTCGACCGCTCCCGGTTCGAGAAGTTCGCCAAGGCGCTGATCTTCCTGCCCATGGCCATCTCGCTGGTCGGCGCGTCGATCATCTGGAAGTTCGTCTACGACTACCGCGACGAGACGAACTCCCAGATCGGGATAGCCAACCAGACCCTCAAGACGATGGGCTTCGACACCTATCAGTTCCTGCTGAACGAGCCGTGGAACAACCTGTTCCTGATCGTCATCATGATCTGGGTCCAGTGCGGGTTCGCGATGACGCTCCTCTCCGCGTCCATCAAGGCCATCCCCGAGGACATCGTGGAGGCGGCTCGCCTCGACGGAGTGGGCGGCCTGCGGATGTTCCGCTACATCACGATCCCGAGCATCCGGCCGTCCCTGATCGTGGTCCTCACCACCATCAGCATCACCACGCTGAAGGCCTTCGACATCGTGCGCACGTCAACGGGCGGCAACTTCGACACCAGCGTGCTGGCCTACGAGTTCTACGTGCAGAGCTTCCGCTCCAACAACGCCGGGCTCGGCGCGGCGCTCGCGACGATGATCTTCGTGCTCGTCATGCCGATCGTCATCTACAACGTCCGTCAGATGCGAAAGCTGGAGGCCCGATGACCATCGCCGACCCCGACGTCTCCGTCGAGAGCATCGTCGCCAAGGAGACCGCCTCCTCTGCCGCCAAGAAGAAGCTGTCGTCCCCGTGGGCCTCCCTCGCCGCCGTGGTCATCGCCATCATGTGGACGATTCCGACCGCCGGACTGCTGATCTCGTCGTTCCGCCCCGAGGACGACGTCAAGAGCACCGGGTGGTGGACGGTCTTCACCGATCCGAGCTTCACCCTGGACAACTACCGCACGGTGATCGAGGGCGGCGACGTCGACCTCGGGACCTACTTCGTCAACACGATCGTGATCACCATCCCCGCGGTGATCATCCCGCTCTGCCTGGCCGTCATCGCTGCCTACGCGTTCTCCTGGATGAGGTTCCCCGGCCGCGACTTCCTGTTCGTCTGCGTCTTCGCGCTGCAGATCGTGCCGATCCAGGTCACGATGATCCCGCTGCTCAAGTTCTACGTGCAGCCGCCGTTCAACCTGCAGCCCCTGGCAGGCGCCGACGCCCCCGGCGGCGGCTTCTACACGATCTGGCTGTCGCACTCGATCTTCGCGCTCCCGCTGGCGATCTACCTGCTGCACAACTTCATGTCGCAGATCCCGGGCGAGCTGATCGAGTCGGCCCGGGTGGACGGCGCGGGGCACGTGCAGATCTTCACTCGGATCATGCTCCCGCTGATGGGGCCCGCCATCGCGGCCTTCGGCATCTTCCAGTTCCTCTGGGTCTGGAACGACCTGCTGGTGGCGCTGGTCTTCGGCGGCGGCAGCCTCGACGTCTCGCCACTCACGGTGCGGCTGGCCGAGCTGTCCGGCACGCGCGGCCAGGACTGGCACCTGCTGTCGGCCGGGGCGTTCGTGTCGCTCGTCGTCCCGCTCGATCGTCTTCCTGGCGCTGCAGCGCTACTTCGTGCGCGGCCTGCTCGCCGGAAGCGTCAAGGGCTAGAGATGTGTCGGCCCAGCCAGTCGTACGACGCCTTGGGCGTCCGCGTCTGGTCGGCCGGGTCGATGTGCACGATCCCGAAGGTCTTGGTGTAGCCCTCGGCCCACTCGAAGTTGTCCAGAAGGGTCCAGACGATGTACGCGCGGACGTCCGCCCCGGCCTCACGCGCCCGGAGGGTGGCGTCGATGTGGTCGCGCAGGTAGGCGATGCGGTCCTGGTCGTCGACGGTCTTCGCCGAGTTCGGGTCGACCGCGTCGTCCGGGTAGGCCGCGCCGTTCTCGGTGACCAGGATCGGCAGGCCGGTGCGTCGATGGGTGTCGACCAGGAGCTCCTGCAGGCCGGCCGCGTCGACCTCCCAGCCGATGTCGGTGCGGGGCTCCCGGACCACGAACGACACGGGTCGGGCGCCGGGGTAGGCGTCCGCCTCGGGGTGCGGCGTCGCGTCGGCGTCGGGGGCCGCGGTGCGGAAGGGCGTGTAGTAGTTCACGCCCAGCCAGTCGGCCGAACCGCGGACGACGTCGAGGTCGCCGTCCCGGACGACTGCCGGGTCGGCCAGCTCGGGCGCCACGGCGAGCAGCCGGTCGTCGTACCGGCCGTCGACCAGCGGGCCGAGCCACAGCCGGTTGCGCAGCGCGTCGATGTCGTCGGTGGCAGCCACCACCTCGGCGTCCGCGGGGTCCTCGGGCCAGAACGGCGCCAGGTTGAGCACGATGCCCACGTCGGTGGCGCCGGCCTCGTGCAGCCGCGCGGCGGCCAGGCCGTGCCCGAGCAGCAGGTGGTGCGCCGCCCGGTGGGCGCTGCCGCCCTCACGTCGACCCGGCGCGTGGACCCCGGCGGCGTACCCCAGGTAGGCCGCACACCAGGGCTCGTTGTGGGTGGCCCAGACGCGCACCCGGTCGCCGAGCCGGTCGTGGACGATCGTCGCGTAGTCCGCGAACGCCTCGGTGGTGTCGCGGTTCAGCCAGCCGTCGCGGTCCTCGAGCGGCTGCGGCAGGTCCCAGTGGTAGAGCGTGGCGGTGGGCGAGACTCCGCGCGCCAGGGCCGCGTCGACCAACCGGTCGTAGTAGTCCAGTCCGCGGCTCTCGACCCGGCCGACTCCCTCGGGCAGGATCCGCGGCCAGGCGATCGAGAACCGGTACCACCCGGCTCCGGTGCCGGCCACCAGGTCCAGGTCCTCCTCGTACCGGTGGTAGGAGTCGCAGGCCACCGACCCGTCGAGTCCGTCGCGCACGGTGCCGGGGCGGGCCGCGAAGGTGTCCCAGATCGACGGGCCGCGGCCGTCTTCGGCCACCGCCCCCTCGATCTGGTAGGACGCCGTGGCGACTCCGTAGGCGAGGGACGGTCCGTTCGGCAGGCTGCTGGGCACCACGCCAACCTAGCCCACTTCGCGGGAGCGCTCCCACGATGACCGGAATCAAGGACGTGGCGCGCGAGCTGGAGATGTCCACCGCGACCGTCTCGCGGGCCCTCCGCGGGCTGCCCGGGGTCTCCGACGCGACCCGGCAGCGCGTCCAGCAGGCGGCACAGCAGCTGGGCTACGTCCCGTCGCCGAGCGCGGCCGGGCTCGCGAGCGGGCAGACCCGCACGGTCGCCGTGGTCGTCCCCTTCGTCACCCGGTGGTTCTTCGCCTCGGTGGTCCAGGGCGCCGAGGAGGTCCTGCGGGAAGGTGGCTACGACCTGCTCCTCTACAACCTGGCCGGGTCGGCGGCGGTCCGGCACCGCGTCTTCGAGGGCGGTCGGCTGACCAAGCGGGTCGACGCCGTGCTCGTGCTCAGCCTGCAGCCCAGCGCCGACGAGCTGACCAGACTCGCGGCGCTCGACCGGCCGGTCACCTTCGTCGGCGCCGACGTGCCGGGCTGGGCCACGGTCCGCATCGACGACGAGTGCACCGCGCGGATGGCCACCGAGCACCTGATCGAGCTGGGCCACCGGCGGATCGCCTACGTCGGCGGTCCGGGCGTGCTCGACTTCACCGCTCCCAACGCCCGTGAGGCGGGTTACCGCGCCTCGCTGGTGTCGGCGGGGCTGCCGTACGACCCCAGCCTCGAGGTCGACGGGGCGTTCACGCTGGCCGGCGGGACCGACGCGGGGCGGCAGCTGCTGGTCCGCCCCGACCGACCGACCGCGATCTTCGCCGCGTCCGACGAGATGGCCATCGGGGTGCTCCGCGCCGCCCGAGAGCTCCACCTCCGGGTCCCCGAGGACGTGTCCGTCATCGGCGTCGACGACCACGAGCTGGCCGCCTTCTTCGACCTGACGACGGTCGCCCAGCCGGTCCTCGAGCAGGGCCGCGTGGCGGCCCGGCAGGTTCTCGACGCGCTGGCCGCCTCGTCGACCGAGGCGGGCTGGCACCCCGAACAGGTGATCCTGCCGACGACCCTGCTGCAGCGCGGCAGCACCGGGCCGCCGCCACCGAGCTGAGCGGGCGCAGACGCGGGCCTACAGGTGCTTGCGCTCCACGCTGACGCCTCCCCAGATGGCAAAGCCCTTGATGCGCACCACGGGTGAGTTCTCGTCCAGGGTGGCGTCCACCAGACCCGACGGGCCGGAGTAGCCGCCCATGATCCCGGTGCCCTCCATCTGCACCCGGGTGGACGGCCCGACGATGACCTGGGCGCCGCCCATGAAGGCGTTGATCGTGATCACGACCTCGGGGGCCGCGAACTTGGCGCGGCGCAGGTCGAGCTCGGCACCACCCATCATGGCCAGGATCGTCATCTGCTTCGGGACCACCCACACGCCCTTGCGGCTCAGACCCGCTCAGGATCGCGAAGTGGCTCTCCCTGTCGGCGCCCGGCACCACGTCGGGCGACGCGACGGCGGGCTTGACGACCGGTCGCTGGTGCGGGTGCGCCGGCAGGTCGAGGGTGATCGGGACCAGGTCGGCGTACGTCCGGGCGGCGTACGTCGCCTCGAGCCGCTGGTCGAGCTCGTCGATGTCCAGCCGGCCCTCCCCCGCGGCCTCGCGCAGGATCTCGGCGACCTGGTGCCGCTCGGAGTCAGAGATGCGCAGCCGGGTGGGGTCGGTCCCACCGCTCGGCTGTTGGAGCTCGCCCGCCATGCGCACAGCGTATGACGGCGACGGGCACGCCCGCTCAGGGCAGCATCGGCGTCTTCACGAGCAGGTAGGCGCCGGGTCGGACCGCGCCGTGACCGGAGGGCTCAGTCGGCGACGACGAGGACAGGGTCCGGCGCGACCGAGACCCCGACGCGCTGGCCGATCTCCAGGCCCGCAGCCTCCGAGCTCGGCAGCTGGGCGAGGACGAGGGTGCCGTCCGCGAGCGTCAGGGTCGCCCTCGACACCGGCCCGAGGAACGCGACCGCCGCCACGGTCGCGGTGCCCGCCGGGTCCGCGGTGACGCGCACGGACTCGGGTCGCACCAGCGCGGCGCCCGACCCGACGGCCGAGCCCGGCAGCACCGGTACGGCGACACCGAAGACGTTGGCCTTTCCTTCGAACACCGTCGCGGGGATCCGGTTGCTGAGCCCGACGAACTGGCCCACGAACGGCGTGGCCGGGGCGGCGTAGAGCTCCGCAGGGGGCGCCAGCTGTTCGAGCCGCCCGGCGTTCATGACGCCGACCCGGTCCGCGATGGCGAGGGCCTCCTCCTGGTCGTGGGTGACGAACAGGGTGGTCGTGCCGACGTCGAGCTGGACCCGGCGGATCTCGTCGCGCAGCTGGACCCGCACCTTCGCGTCGAGTGCCGACAGCGGCTCGTCGAGCAGGAGCACCGCCGGCTCGATGGCGAGGGCTCGCGCCAGCGCGACGCGCTGCTGCTGCCCACCGGAGAGCTGGTTGGCGTAGCGGGCCTTGTGCTCGCCGAGGCCGACCATGTCGAGCATGTCCCCCGCGCGCTGGCGACGGTCCGACCGCGACTTGCCACGCAGCTTGAGGCCGAACGCCACGTTGTCGAGGACGGTGAGGTGCGGGAACAGGCTGTAGGCCTGGAACACCATCCCCATGTCGCGCTTGTTCGCGGGGACGCTGCTGAGGTCCTTGCCGCCCACGCTGATCGTGCCGGCGTCCTGCCGCTCCAGGCCCGCCAGGATCCGCAGCGCCGTGGTCTTGCCGCAGCCGGACGGCCCGAGGAGGACCACCATCTCGCCCGGCGCGATGTGCAGGTCGAGCCCGTCGAGGGCGTGCACGTCGCCGTACGAACGTCGCAGCCCCGTCATCTCGACGGCGACCCCGTTGGTGGACTCGTGTGCTGTGGCGGACATGCCTAGCTCCCTTCTGGGGTCGTGCTCCGGCGGCGGTCGAGCAATGACAACGCCGCCAGCAGGAGCCCGGCGAACAGCAGTGACGCGAGGGCGGCCGCCATCGACTCGGGGGCGTTGCTCTTGCTGATCTGGACGATCACCACGGGCAGCGTGTTGTAGTGCATCAGCGACGCGATGGTGAACTCCCCCAGCACCAGCGCGACGCTGATGAACGCCGCACCCAGCACGCCGGGCCAGAGGTTGGGCACGACCACGCGGGCGATGACGGTGAACCAGCTCGCCCCCAGCGACCGCGCCGCCTCGGCGAGCGTCGTCGCGTCGAGCGAGGACAGGGACGAGTCGATCGCTCGGTAGGCGAAGGGCAGCACCAGCACGACGTAGACGAACGCGAGCGTGAGCGCCGAGTCGCCGACGAGGTAGTTGACCCAGGCGTAGACGTTCTTCAGGCCGACCACGATCACCAGCGCGGGGATGGTGAGCGGGAGCAGGCAGAGGAACTCGATCAGCCGCGTCGCGCCGGGTACTCGCAGGCGCACCCAGACCATCGTCGGCACGAGCAGCACGACCATGCCCACCACCGTGAACAGGGCCAGCAGCAGCGAGGTGATGATCGCGTCCGTCATGGTCGGGTCCTGGAAGAGCGCCTTCCAGGCCGCAGCGGTCCGTTCCTTCGTGATCGGGTCCTTGGTGCTGAAGTTCAGCAGCGCGAGGAGCGGGATCGCGAAGAAGGTGCCGAACGCGATGAGCAGCAGCCAGCGCAGCACCCGCCACACGACCGCGCCTGCACCTGTGCCGGTCACGACAACCACTTCGAGGTGCGCTTGAGCAGCCAGGCGTACAGCGCCATCACGATGGCCACCACGACGACCATCTCGAGGGCGAGGGCGTAGGCGAAGTTCTGCTGGCCGAGCACGATCTCGCTGGTGATCGAGTTGCGGATCAGCAGCGGCAGGATCGGCGAGCCCTGGCTGATCAGCGCCGCCGCGGTGGCGTACGCCGCGAAGGCGTTGGCGAACAGCAGCAGCATCGAGCCCAGGAACGCCGGCCGCAGCAGCGGGAACGCCACCTGGGTCCAGTACTGCCAGGTGGTGGCGCCGAGGTTGACCGCGGCCTCGCGCCACTGCGGCCGCAGCCCCTCCAGCGCCGGCAGGAAGACGATCACCATCAGGGGGATCTGGAAGTACGTGTAGACGAGCACCAGTCCGGGCAGCTCGTAGAGCTGCGAGATCCCGTTCGGGTCGGTGCCGAAGGTGTCCGCGAGCACCTTCGTGAGCAGCCCGTTGAAGCCGAGGGTCGCGATCCACGCGAAGGCCAGGGTCACCCCGCCGAACTGGGCAAGGACCCCGCAGGTCGCGGTGACCACCCGCCGAAGCAGGCTGGTGGGCGACGCCGTGACGACCAGGTAGGCCAACAGGGCGCCCAGAACGGCGCCGACCACGGACGACGAGAGCGAGAGCACCAGGCTCTCGCGCAGCACGTGCAACGGGGTCTCGTCGGTGAGCTTGCTGACCTTCTCCAGGGAGAAGCCGCCCTCGTCATCCTGGAAGGCCCCGACCAGGACCGTGACGGTCGGGATGATCAGGAAGATCCCGAGGAAGGCGAGGAACGGGAGCAGCCCGACCGCCGGGCCGACGCTGAAGCGCCGGCCCGGCGGTGCGGGCGGAGCGGTGGCGGTCGTGGCCGCCACCGGTGCGGTCGTGCTCAGCCGACGGCCTTGGCCCAGTTCTCGGCCAGGTACGCGGCCATCAGCTCGGTCTGCTCGTTGGTCGGGATCAAGGGTGTGCCGTCGACCGCCGGCAGGGCGTCGTACAGGTCCTCGTCGATGGTGCCCTCGCTGACCATCGCGTCCGCGCGCACCGGCCGGGCGCCCCCGGCGAGCCAGAGGTTCTGCCCCTCGTCGCTGTAGAGGAACTCCTCCCAGAGCCGGGCCGCCGCCGGGTGCGGCGCATCGGCGTTGATGGCCTGGAAGTAGAAGCCTCCCACCACGGCCCCGGCGGGGACGACGACCTTCCAGGTCGGCAGCTTCGCGGTCTCGGCGGCGTTCAGGTAGTCCCAGTCGATGACCACCGGGGTCTGACCGGACTCGATCGTCGCCGCGGTGGGGTCGACCGGCAGGAAGTTGCCGACCTCGTTGAGCCTCTGGAAGTAGTCCACACCGGGAGCGATGTCGTCTCCCGAGCCACCGTAGGCGAGCGAGGCCATCAGCACGCCGCTGAACGCCGCACCGGCGGCGGTCGGGTCGCCGTTGAGCGCGACCTTGCCCTTGAACTCCTTGGTGAGCAGGTCATCCATCGTGGTCACGTCCGGAACCACGTTGGAGTCGTAGCCGATGGACATGTAGCCGCCGTAGTCGTTGACCCACGTGCCGTCGGGGTCCTTGAGCCCGTCCGAGATGTCGTCGAAGGTCGCCACCTTGTACGGCGCGAACATGTCGGTGTTGGCGAGGGCGACCGACTGGCCGAGGTCGAACACATCAGGAGCACGATCGGTGCCCTTGAGCTGGTCGGCGGCGTTGATCTCGTCCTGGCTGGCACCGTCGGGCTGGTCCGACTGGACCTCGATGTCGTACTTCTTGGAGAACGCGTCGATGATCGCGCCGTAGTTGGCCCAGTCCGGGGGAAGCGCGATGACGTTGAGCTTGCCCTCCTTCTGAGCGGCCTTGACCAGGTCCTCCATGCCGCCGAAGTCTTCGGCCGAGGTGGCCGACTTGGCATCCGTCCCGCTGCCGGAGTCCGCGTCATCGTCGTCGTCGGGCGGCGCACACGCCGCGAGTGCAGTGGCGGCGCTCAGCGCGACCAAGGTGACCAACCAGCTCCGAACCTTCACAGGACCTCCTGAGTCGTTGCGCGTCGTTGCGCTCCCGAACCGTCGCGGCTCCGGACACCGGGCACGTGAACGCCGCGGGGACCAGGCGGTTCCGACCGGTGAAGGACGGGCTGACGTGTCCGGCGCCGCTCACAGTACGCGCGGTGCCCGGTGCTGACGAGAGCCGTTCTCGAGCCAGGCAGCCCCGGGGCACGTCGGCACCCCGGGCTCGCAGTCAGCGCTCGATCAGGGCAGCACCTCTCGGAGCTAGTTCGCTGCCGCGCCGGATGGCGACCTGCCGCTCGCTCTGCGAGGTTGACGGGCACCTGATCATGCCGTGCGCCGGGTGGCCTTCGCGCCGGCACTGGGTCGCGCCGTGGCCCCGCGCCCAACGCTTGGCGTCGGCGTGCTCGGCCCGGGCCTTGGCGGCCCGCTCGATGGCGTCCGGGGACCTCAGGGACTGCTGCGGGGGCAGCGAGGTCTTCGCGGGCGGCTGGCCCGCCCGGTCGGGTTCGGGGGCCTTCTCGGTGCCGCATGCGGTGGCGGCGAGGGCGATCCCGGCGATGGCAGCGGCGATGCTGATGCGGGAGGTCGTGCTCTTGGTGTTCATGGGGAATCCTTCTCGGTGTGGGTCGCGACCGCTGGTGCGGTCAGCACACAGATCCGTGGGGCGGTGTCGGGATACGTCCGCGGCGCCGGAGCCGTGAGCGAGCCCGAGCTCCGGACGCGCTGGAAGGGCCCGGCATGCACCGGGCCCTTCCGTAGTGCGGTCCACCGCTCAGTTGCCGTGTGCCCACCGCAGGGCGTCGGCCCGCTCGGCGCGAGCGGCGCGCTCGGCTTCCGCGGCACGGTCGCTGGCGGCGCGCTGGCCGGCGGTCGGGTGCCCGGCCGTCCGGTGTCCCTGCGCCCAGCGCAGGGCGTCGGCGTGCTCGGCCCGCGCCCTCGCGATGGCCTCCTGCTCAGCGGCCCGTGGCGAGATCCGGGACGGCGGCAGCGAGGTCTTCGCGGGGGGCTGGCCCGCTCGGTCGGGTTCGGGGGACTGCTCCGTGCCGCATGCGGTGGCGGCCAGGGCGATCCCGGCGATGGCGGCGGCGATGCCGACGCGGGAGGTCGTGCTCTTGGTGTTCATGGGGAATCCTTCTCGGTGTGGGGTCGCGGACCGCTGGTGCGGTCAGCAGACAGATCCGTGAGGCGGCCCGGGGATACGTCCGCGTACGCTCGGCGCCGTGAGTGAGCCCGAGTTCCGCTACTCCGACCTGCTGCCGATCGGGCCCGACGAGACGCCGTACCGGCTGGTCACGAGCGAGGGCGTCTCGACCTTCGAGGCGGTCGTCGACGGGCTGAGCCGGACCTTCCTCCAGGTGGCTCCCGAGGCGATCCAGCGGCTGAGCGCCGAGGCGATGCACGACATCGCTCACTACCTGCGGCCCGCGCACCTGGCGCAGCTCCGCCGGATCATCGACGACCCGGAGGCGTCTGCGAACGACCGCTTCGTCGCCCTCGACCTGCTGAAGAACGTGAACATCTCCGCGGGCGGCGTGCTGCCCATGTGCCAGGACACCGGCACCGCGATCGTGATGGGCAAGAAGTCGGAGGGCGTGCTCACCGGTGCCGACGACGCCGAGGCGATCTCGCGCGGGGTGTACGACGCCTACACGAAGCTCAACCTGCGCTACTCCCAGCTCGCGCCGCTGACCACCTGGGACGAGAAGAACACCGGAACCAACCTGCCGGCGCAGATCGAGCTCTACGCGACGCCGGACCACGCCCTCGACGGGGGAGCCCGGAGTACAAGTTCCTCTTCATGGCCAAGGGCGGCGGCTCGGCCAACAAGTCCTTCCTCTACCAGGAGACGAAGGCCGTCCTGAACCCGACGCGGATGCTGCAGTTCCTCGACGAGAAGATCCGCTCGCTCGGGACCGCCGCGTGCCCGCCGTACCACCTGGCCGTGGTGATCGGCGGTACGTCGGCGGAGTTCGCGCTCAAGACCGCGAAGTACGCCTCGGCGCACTACCTCGACAACCTCCCGACCGAGGGCACGCTGGCCGCGCACGGGTTCCGCGACCTCGAGCTCGAGGAGGAGGTCTTCAAGCTGACCCAGTCGTTCGGGATCGGCGCGCAGTTCGGCGGCAAGTACTTCTGCCACGACGTCCGCGTCGTGCGCCTCCCCCGGCACGGCGCCTCGTGCCCGGTCGCGATCGCGGTGTCGTGCTCCGCCGACCGGCAGGCGCTCGGCAAGATCACCGCGGACGGCGTGTTCCTCGAGCAGCTCGAGACCGACCCGGCGAAGTACCTGCCCGCGACCTCGGCCACCCAACCCGCCGACGCGGGATCCGGCTCTGGGGAAGACGTGGTGCGGATCGACCTCAACCGGCCGATGGCCGACATCCTCGCCGAGCTGACGAAGCACCCCGTGAAGACCCGGCTGTCACTCACCGGCCCGCTGGTCGTCGCTCGCGACATCGCGCACGCCAAGATCAAGGAGCGGCTCGACGCCGGCGAGGAGATGCCGGCGTACCTGCGCGAGCACGCCGTCTACTACGCCGGCCCGGCGAAGACCCCGGCCGGTTATGCGTCGGGGTCGTTCGGCCCGACCACCGCCGGCCGGATGGACTCCTACGTCGAGCAGTTCCAGGCCGCCGGCGGGTCGATGGTGATGCTGGCCAAGGGCAACCGGTCCAAGGTGGTCACCGAGGCCTGCCACTCCCACGGCGGCTTCTACCTCGGCTCGATCGGCGGCCCGGCGGCCCGGCTGGCACAGGACTGCATCAAGTCGGTGTCGGTGCTCGAGTACGAAGAGCTCGGCATGGAGGCGGTGTGGAAGATCGAGGTCGAGGACTTCCCGGCGTTCATCGTGGTCGACGACAAGGGCAACGACTTCTTCACCGACCCGTCGGGCTCGGTGACCGTCCCGATCACCGGCATCAGGGTGCGCTCGGCCCAGCCGTGAGGGAGTGAGCGCCCTCAGCACTCCATGATGAACTGGGTCGAGGAGGACCAGGTGACCCATTCCTGCCACGGCTTGCCGGGCAGCTTGATCCGCATCTGCTTGTCGACCTGGAGCGGGTCCCTGGCGGGCTCGCACGGGAGGAACCCCTCGGTGGTGAACACCACCTTCTGACCGACCTGCAGCTTGACCGCCTTCGAGTAGTGGAACGCCTTGGTCGGGCTCTTGTGCCGCTCGGCGATGCGGACCTGGCGCTGACCCTCCCCGCCGTACCGCTTGAACTTGACGTGGACATACGGGTCCGCCGCCGTCGGCTCGGTGTCCTGCATGAGCACCTGCCGGGCGTCGTTGGAGTACTCCCAGTCGCGGCCGGGGACCTGCTGGGCCGAGGAGGTCCCGGCGGGCAGGACCGAGGCGGCGAGGGCGGCGGCAAGCGCAACGAGGCGATACATGCCTGGACGGTACGCCGACTCGCAGGTTCGCGCAGGGCAGGAACCTCGGCGGGGTACGGACCGTTCTCCAAGCAACCGACCTTGGAGGTCCAATGCAGTGCCCCACCGACGGGACCACGCTCACGATGAGCGAGCGCAGCGGCATCGAGATCGACTACTGCCCGACCTGCCGCGGAGTCTGGCTCGACCGCGGCGAGCTCGACAAGATCATCGAGCGCTCGCTCACCCAAGCGCCGACGGCTCCTGCCGCACCCCCGGCACCCGCCCAGCAGGGCTACGACCGCGGGTACGACCAGCAGGGCCAAGGAGCGCCGTACAAGAAGAAGCGCAAGGAGAGCTGGCTCAGCGAGCTCTTCGACTGACCCGTCGTCGGGCGTGCCGGTCAGCACCTGACAGGCTGGTCGGGTGACGCCTGACGTGGAGTACGTCGAGGTCGCGCGCGCCGAGAGCGAGCGCGGCGAGCTCGTGCTGCGCGAGCGACGTCCGGTCGACGGCGGGCCGGTCTCGCTGGAGCTGCGGGCCAACGGCGTGTTCGTCATGGACACCGTCGAGGTCAGCAGCGAGCGGGCGATGGCGCAAGCGGCGCTGGAGCTGGTCCAGGAGCCGCGCGCGGTGGTGCTCGGCGGCCTCGGGCTCGGCTACACGATGCACGAGCTGCTGGCCGACTCCCGCGTGGAGAAGTGCGCCGTGGTCGAGATCGAGCCCGCCCTGGTCGAGTGGCTGCGCGCCGGGCTGGTTCCGGACGGACCGGCGCTGCTGGCGGACGAGCGGGTGACCGTCGTGGTCGCCGACATCGTGATCGCCCTGGCCGAGGCCGGTGAGGCGTCCTACGACCTGGTGCTGCTCGACGTCGACAACGGTCCGGGCTACCTCGTGCACGCCGCCAACGCGGCGCTCTACGAGCCGCCGGCGCTCACCGACGCGCGACGGGTCCTGCGGCCGGGTGGAGCGCTGGTCGTGTGGTCGGCCGCGGAGGCTCCCCAGCTCGAGGACTCGCTGCGGACCGTGTTCGGCGACGTCGAGGCCCAGCCGCACGCCGTACGCCTGCAGGAGCGGGACGAGCACTACTGGCTCTACGTCGCCCGCGCCTGAACGAACTCGACGAACGTGTCGGCCCCCTCGACCTCGACGTCGTGCGGTGGCCGCACCAGGTCCTCCTCGCGCAGCACCAGCCGCACCATGGTCGCCGGCTCGCCCTTGCGGGCCCACCGCTCCTCGCCGTTGGGACGGTAGCCGACCTTGCGGCTCACCCCCTGTGAGGCCGGGTTGTCGGCGAACGCAGCGGAGGTGACCTCCTCGAACCCCAGGTGGTCGAGGCACAGCACGCAGATCGCCTGCCGCATGAGCGTCCCGATCCCCCGCCCGTGGAACTGCTGGCCGAGCCACGAGCCGGTCTCGCCGGTGCGGGTGACCGGGAAGTCGCGCGTGCTCACGCCCTGCACACCGACGAGCCGCCCCTCCTCCCACACACCGAGGTCCAGCTGCCACCGCTCCGGTGTCAGCTCGGCCCTCGCGCGCCAGTGGTACTGCAGGAACTGCCGGTCCATCTCCGCACCTGTCGCGTCGGTCCACGGGAAGGAGAACGGCATGAAGTCGGGCGCATGGATCCCGGCGTGCACGACGGCGAGCACCTCGGGGAAGTCCGCGTCGCGCAGCGGCCGCATGACCAGCGGCCCGCACGTGACCCGTAGGGCGAACGGCGGCCAGAGCTGGTCGAGGGCATCCATGCGATGAGCGTCACCGACGGCGCGCCCCCCGGCAAAGGGGTTTCGCTGGGTACGTTCGAACCATGGCTGATGAGGAGTTCCGCACCGAGCACGACTCGATGGGCGAGATCCAGGTGCCTCGCGACGCCCTGTGGCGCGCGCAGACCCAGCGCGCGGTGGAGAACTTCCCGATCAGCGGTACGCCGATCGAGCCGGCCCTCATCCACGCCATCGGCGAGGTGAAGGCCGCGGCCGCGAAGGTCAACGGCGCCCTCGGCGTCCTCGACGCGGAGCCGGCGGCCGCCATCGAGGGCGCGGCCCGGGAGGTCGCCGGCGGCGAGCACGACGACGCGTTCCCGATCGATGTCTTCCAGACCGGCTCCGGGACCAGCAGCAACATGAACGCCAACGAGGTGATCGCCTCGCTGGCGGCCCGGGCCGGCGTCGAGGTGCACCCCAACGACCACGTCAACGCCTCCCAGTCGTCCAACGACACCTTCCCGACCGCGATCCACGTCGCCGCGTCCCGAGCGGTGACCGGCGACCTGCTGCCCGCGATCGACGTGCTGGCCACGTCGCTCGAGGCGAAGGCGACCGAGTTCGCCGGCCTGGTGAAGTCCGGCCGTACCCACTTGATGGACGCCACGCCGGTGATGCTCGGCCAGGAGTTCTCCGGGTACGCCGCGACGGTGCGCTACGCCGCCGAGCGCCTCGAGTCGGTGCTGCCCCGGGTGCGGGAGCTGCCGCTGGGTGGCACCGCCGTCGGGACCGGCATCAACACTCCGGACGGCTTCCCGGGCAAGGTCATCGAGGCGCTGTCCGAGTCCACCGGCGAGCCGTTCACCGAGGCCCGCAACCACTTCGAGGCCCAGGGCACCCGCGACTCGCTGGTCGAGCTGAGCGGCGTGCTGAAGACCTACGCCGTCGGCCTGACCAAGATCTGCAACGACCTGCGCTGGATGTCGTCCGGCCCGACCACCGGCCTCGCCGAGATCCACCTCCCCGACCTGCAGCCGGGCTCGAGCATCATGCCCGGCAAGGTCAACCCGGTGCTGCCGGAAGCCACGCTCATGGTCTGCGCCCAGGTGGTCGGCAACGACGCGACCGTGACCGTCGCGGGCGCCAGCGGCTCGTTCGAGCTCAACGTCGCGATGCCGGTGATCGCCCGCAACGTCCTCGAGTCGGTCCGGCTCCTCGCCGCCTGCTCCCGGCTGCTGGCCGAGCGCTGCGTCGACGGCATCACCGCGGACACCGACCGGATGCGCCAGTACGCCGAGTCCTCTCCCTCGGTGGTCACCCCGCTCAACAAGTACGTCGGCTACGAGGCGGCCGCCAAGATCGCGAAGCAGGCCCTCGCCGACGGCGCCACGATCCGCGAGACCGTCGTCAGGCTCGGCTACGTCGAGCGGGGGGAGCTCACCGAGCAACAGCTCGACGAGGCGCTCGACGTCGAGTCGATGACGCACCCGTGAGCAACAGCGCCGACGAGGTCCGGACCCAGTACGCCGACGAGACCAACCTCGAGACCCGACGCGCGGTCTGGCGACCCGGACCCTCGGGCGTCGACCCGCTGGACCTGGTCGTCTCCACGGCCCGCGAGGCCCTGCCCACCCACCGGGGCATGCCCGACGTCCTCGAGGTGGGCTGCGGTACCGGCGCCTTCGCGGCCCGGTTGGCCGACGAGCTGCCCGGCGTCGCGCTGCTGGCCGTCGACCAGTCGCCGCGGATGGTCGAGCTGACCCGCGAGCGCGGCGTCCCTGCGCAGGTCCAGGACGTCCAGCACCTGCTCGCACCCGACGCGTCGTACGACGTGGTGCTGGCGCTCTGGATGCTCTACCACGTGCCGGACCTCGACCGCGGCCTCGGCGAGCTGCGCCGGGTGCTGCGCCCCGGCGGCCGCCTGGTGGCGGTCACGAACGGCGCCGAGCACGTCGCCGACCTGCGCCGCGAGGCGGGTGGTGCGCCGGCGGCCACGACGTTCAGCAGCGAGAACGGCGAGCAGTCCCTGCGCCGACACTTCGAGACCGTGACCCGCCAGGACGTCGAGACCCGAGCGGCCTTCCCGGACCGCGACTCCGCGCTCGCCTACCTGGGCTCGTCCCACGAGGACGTCGACTGGACCCTGCCCGAGGACGGCTGGCCGCGCGAGTACGCCGGCCACGTGACGGTATTCGTGGCGAGCTAGCCGCCGCACGCGCGAGCGGTGCGAGCGCAGCGAGCGGTCTGCGAGCGCAGCGAGCGCGCCCCGCGATTCGGCCTCGCGCCACGTGAGACGGCGAAGCCCGCGAGCGCAGCGAGCGTCGTCACGGGGTGCCGGGCCGAAACTTGCGGGGGTAGACAATCAGTAGAAGCCGTGGCTCTGGCTGTGGCCCCAGGCGCCGCACGGTGAGCCGTAGCGGTCCTGGATGTAGCCGAGACCCCACTTGATCTGGGTGACGGGGTTGTCGGCCCAGTCGGCTCCGGCCGAGGCCATCTTGGAGCCGGGCAGGGCCTGCGGGATGCCGTAGGCCGACGAGTTCGGGTTGTCGGCGTGCGGGTTCCAGTGCGACTCGCGCTCCCACAGCGAGTCGAGGCAGCCGAACTGGTCGGCGTCCCAGCCGTACGCCGAGAGGAGGGCCCGCGCGATCGTCCGCGGGTCCTCGTCCGAGAGGTCCTCGGTGCGGGACATGGTGTTGCCGGCGCCCAGCGAGAGCGTGTCCTTCTTCAACGGGTCGGCCTTGGCCCGGCTGTCGGAGCGGGTCACCGGCTCCTGCGTGCGATCCGCCTCGGCCTCGGCGACCTCGGGCTGAGTCTGCGCACCGGTCGCGGCCGACAGAGCGGATGAACCGGTTCCGGCCGCCGCTGCGCCCAGGTCGGCAAGGGTCGTGCTCGACGAGTCCGGACCGTCGGCGCTGAGTGAGAGCGCGCCGCTGCCGACCGCGAACCCGGTCGCCACGACCGCCATCGACGAGAGCGTCAGCGAGGTCTTGAGCGCGGCTTTGGGCGCACGTCGGGCCTTGGAGGCGCGGTGCTTACCGGCCTGTGGCTGCTGCGACGACACGAGTTGGGGGTGACCTTCCGCGGGTGACGAGGGCGCTCGGGAATCTCGATCACCCTGCCCGAGACTCCAAGTGGTTGCAAACCGAACGAAGAAACCATGTGCGTTCGTATGACTCAGGAGTCACACCAGCCACACCAGCCCCGAGCCCGAACTCAGAGCGTCACGTTCTCCAGCAGCTCGGTAACCAATGCTGCGATCGGCGAACGCTCGGAGCGGGTGAGCGTCACGTGCGCGAACAGCGGGTGGCCCTTGAGCTTCTCCACCACCGCGACGACCCCGTCGTGACGGCCCACCCGGAGGTTGTCGCGCTGGGCGATGTCGTGGGTCAGCACCACCTTGGAGCCGGCGCCGATCCGGGACAGGACGGTGAGCAGCACGTTGCGCTCCAGGGACTGCGCCTCGTCGACGATGACGAACGCGTCGTGCAGAGAACGGCCGCGGATGTGGGTCAGCGGGAGCACCTCGAGCATGCCGCGGTCGAGGATCTCGTCGATGACGTCGCGCGAGGTGAGCGCCCCGAGGGTGTCGAAGACCGCCTGCGCCCAGGGCGCCATCTTCTCCGACTCCGAGCCGGGCAGGTAGCCGAGCTCCTGCCCACCGACCGCGAACAGCGGCCGGAAGACCACGACCCGCTGGTGCTGGTTGCGCTCCAGGACCGCCTCGAGGCCCGCGCACAGCGCGAGCGCGGACTTGCCGGTGCCGGCCCGGCCGCCGAGCGAGACGATGCCGACCTCGGGGTCGAGCAGCATCTCCAGCGCGATCCGCTGCTCCGCGGAGCGACCGTGGATGCCGAACGCCTCCCGGTCGCCGCGGACCAGGTGGACCAGCTTGTCGGGGCCGACCCGGCCCAGCGCCGTGCCGCGGTCGGAGAGCAGCACCAGGCCGGAGTGGCAGGGCAGCTCGCGGGCCGCAGCGAGGTCGAGGCTGCCGTCGTCGTACAGCCCGTCGAGCTCGGCGGCCTCCACCTCCAGCTCGGCCATGCCGGAGTAGCCGGGGTCGGAGTCGCCCATGGTCTCGCCGCGGTACTCCTCCGCGTCGAGGCCGACCGCGGACGCCTTGATCCGCAGCGGCAGGTCCTTGCTGACCAACGTGACCCGGTCGCCCTCCTGGGCGAGGTTCCACGCGACCGCGAGGATCCGGGTGTCGTTGTCGCCGAGCCGGAAGCCGGACGGGAGGGAGTCGGCGTCGGTGTGGTTGAGCTCGACCCGGATGGTGCCGCCCTGGTCACCGATCGAGACCGGCTCGTCGAGCCGGCCGTGGGTGATCCGCAGCTCGTCGAGCATGCGCAGGGCCGTGCGGGCGAAGTAGCCCAGCTCCGGGTGGTGCCGCTTCCCCTCGAGCTCGGTGATGACCACGACGGGCAGCACCACCTCGTGCTCGTCGAAGCGCCTGAGCGCCCCCGGGTCGGAGAGCAGAACGCTCGTGTCGAGGACGTACGTGCGGGCCTTCCCCGAGGACGGGTCAGTCTGGGAGGACGCCTTGCTGGACGAGGCCGAAGTGGGCACGGTCACCCCTCGCAGACCGGCACGCGCACTCCTCGCCCGGTCCTGAACTCAGTTGCAGACGGACCGGGAGGGAGCCCGAAGGCCGGAGTGCCCGGCCCCCACGTGAGACCGGCTGGACACTGATCACAGAGTCGCCGGTCAGTTGTGGATCGTGCTCTCGCAAGATTCGGGCCTCCCGATACGGCAAGCTTCCCCACTCGCCGATGTCGCGAACGTACGCCGCTCGGAGCGGTGGTCACGTGCGACACGCCCGACCACGAGGTGAAGAGCGGGTGACGTCCAGACCGACTGGACGGCGGGCCTCAGGCGCCGAAGCGGCGCTCGCGCTGGGCGTACGCCCGGATCGCCCGGAGGAAGTCGACGCGGCGGAAGTCGGGCCAGTAGGCCTCGCAGAAGTAGAACTCCGACTTCGCGCTCTGCCAGAGCAGGAAGCCGCCGAGCCGCTGCTCCCCCGACGTACGGATCACCAGGTCGGGGTCGGGCTGCCCCTTGGTGTAGAGGTGCTCGGCGATGTGCTCGACGTCGAGGATCTGGGCCAGCTCCTCGAGGGAGGTGCCACGGCTGGCGTGCTCGCTGAGCAGCGACCGGACGGCGTCGGTGATCTCGCGGCGGCCGCCGTACCCGACCGCGACGTTGACGAGCATCCCGTCGACGTCGCGGGTGGCCTCCTCGGCGGCCTTGAGCTTCGCGGCGGTCGACGAGGGCAGCAGGTCGAGCGCGCCCACCGGGTGCAGTCGCCAGCGGCGCTGCTCGGCCAGCGACTCGACCACCGTCTCGATGATCTCGAGCAGCTGGGCGAGCTCGGCGGGCGGGCGGTTGAGGTTGTCGGTCGACAGCAGCCACAGCGTGACCACCTCGATGCCGACCTCGTCACACCAGCCGAGCAACGGCTCGATGTTGTCCGCGCCCGCCTGGTGGCCGTGGGCACTCTCCAGGCCGACCGAACGCGCCCAGCGGCGGTTGCCGTCGAGCATCACCCCGACGTGCTTGGGCAGGTTGTCGGGCATCCGGCGCAGCATCCGTGCCTCGTAGACGGGATAGATGACCCGTCGAAGGCCACGCTTCCAGTCCGCCACGTGCACGATGGTAACGAGCCGTTCGGGTGATGTTCGGCGCATCCGGCACGGAACCTCAGGTGGGCTGGGTACCTTCGCAACATGAGCCATCCGGTCTCCGACGCTGTGCGTGCAGGCATCGACAGCCTCCACGACTCCGTCGCGGAGGTCGCCGAGAGGCTCGAGAACGTCAAGCCGAAGCTGCGTGGCTGGCTCCACCTCGCCACCGCACCCCTGACGCTCGCCGCCGGGATCGTGCTGATCAGCCTGTCCCCCGACGCCACCACGCGGATCGGCTCGGCCGTGTTCATCGCCTCCGCGCTGGTGCTGTTCACCGTGTCGGCGATCTACCACACGGGCACCTGGTCACCCCGGGTCTGGGCGTTCCTCCGGCGCTTCGACCACGCCAACATCTTCATCCTCATCGCCGGCACCTACACGCCGTTCAGCCTGCTGCTCCTCGACGGGACGGCACAGGTGGTGCTGCTCACCACCGTCTGGACCGGCGCCGTCCTGGGCGTGCTGTTCCGGATCTTCTGGACCGACGCGCCGCGCTGGCTCTACGTGCCGATCTACATCGCGCTCGGCTGGGCGGCGATCTTCTTCGTCCCGGCGTTCTTCGAGGGCGCCACGGCGCTCGGCCTCGGCATCGGGATCGCGGTCTTCGTCCTGATCTTCGCCGGAGGTGCGCTCTACACCGTGGGCAGCGTGGTCTACGGCTTCCGGCGGCCCAACCCGTGGCCGCGCTGGTTCGGCTTCCACGAGGTGTTCCACTCGTTCACGGTCCTCGCCTTCGTGTCCCACTACGTCGGGATCTCGATGGCCACCTACGCGCTGCGGTAAGCGCTGACCCGTCGATTTCTGGCCCTCCAACAAGGGCAGAACTGACGGGTCGGCGCGCCAGCCAAGGGCCAGACAATGACGGGTCAGCGTCAAGGCTTCGGGGATGGTGGTCCCCCGGCCGTGCAGCATGGTGATCATCGAGGCGAGCTGCTGGTCGGCCTTCTCGGTGCGGCCGAACGTCGTCAGCGCCAGCAGGGGCTTGAACCGCTGGCGGGCGATCGCCTTGGCGAAGGTGAACTCCTTGAGCCCGTCCGGGCCGTGGATCCGGCCGAAGCCGGAGTCGCCGACGCCGCCGAAGGGCAGCGACGGGATGGCGGCGAACGTGATCACGCCGTTGACCGCGGTCATCCCCGAGCGGATGCGGGAGGCCAGCTCCATGCCGCGCGCCTTCGAGAAGACCGTCGAGCCGAGGCCGTAGCGGGTGGCGTTGGTGCGCTCGATGGCCTCGTCCATGTCGCGCACCTTCGCCACCGTGACGGTGGGCCCGAACGTCTCCTCCTGGACCGCCTCCGAGTCCTCCGGGACGTCGACCAGGACGGTCGGCTGCACGAACCGCTCCCCCACGGCCTCGGCGCCGCCGACCACGGCCCGGCCGCCACGCGCGAGCGCGTCGTCGATGTGCCGCTTGATGACGTCCAGCTGCCTGGGCATCGTGATCGGCCCGATCTTGGAGTCCCGCCCCTCGTGGGCGGTCACCTCGCGCGCCTTGTCGGTCAGCGTGGTGAGGAACTCGTCGTAGACCCGCTCGTGCACGTAGACCCGCTCGACCCCGGCGCAGGTCTGGCCGGCGTTGGAGCACGCACCCCAGATCGCGGCGTCGGCCGCCGCCTCGAGGTCGGCGTCCTCGTCGACCAGCAGCGCGTCCTTGCCGCCGGCCTCGATCACCACAGGCGTCAGGGTCTCGGCGCACGCGGCCATCACCTTCTTGCCGGTCGCGGTGGAGCCGGTGAACGCGATCTTGCTGACCCCCGCAGTGCACAGGGCGTGGCCGGTCTCGCCGAAGCCGGTCACGACCTGCAGGACCGGGCGGCCGACCGACTCGAGGAAGGTCCGGGCCAGCCACTCGCCGACACCGGGGGTGTACTCCGACGGCTTGAAGACGACCGCGTTGCCGGCCGCGAGGGCGTAGCCGATCGAGCCCATCGGCGTGAAGACCGGGTAGTTCCAGGGCCCGATCACGCCGATCACGCCCAGCGGCTGGTACTCGACGTACGCCGCCTGGTTGGCCATCACGAGCCCGCTCGAGACCTTGCGGCGCTTCAGCACCTTCTCGGCGTGCGACGCCGCCCAGGCGAGGTGGTCGATCGCGAGCGCCGCCTCCAGCGTCGCGTCTCCGTGCGGCTTGCCGGTCTCCTGGTGCATCACCTCCGCGAGCTGGGCGACGCGCCGGGTCATCGCGCCCTTCCAGGTCTGCAGGTGCTTCTCGCGCTCGTCGAAGGACAGGGCGCCCCACCACGCGGCTTCCTCCTTGGCGCGGTCGACCGCGGCCTGCACTTCTTCGGGCGTGTTGACCGGGTGGGTGCCGACGACGTCGCCGGTGCGTGGGTTGAGCGACTCGAACGTCGTCCCGGTGGCCGTACGGTCGGAGGTGGCGGTCATCGGGTCTCCTTGATGAGGTCGGCGGCCTTCTCGGCGATCATGATCGTGGGTGCGTTGGTGTTGCCGCGCGGGACGGCCGGCATGACGGACGCGTCGACGACCCGCAGCCCGTCGACACCGCGCACCCGCAGCTGCGGGTCGACCACGGCGTCCTCGCCCGAGCCCATCGCGCACGTCGAGGTCGGGTGGTAGAGGGTCTGGCCCCACTTGCGCGCGTGCTCGACGAGGTCGTCGTCGGACGGGTCGGCCGGCAGCTCCCACGGCCGGTCGACGTACGCCGCGAGCGCGCCCTGGGTGCAGATCTCGAAGGTCCGGCGCAGCCCGGCGAGCATCGCGTCGAGGTCGGCCTGGTCGTCGAAGTACGCCGCCTCGATCTCCGGGTGCCAGGTCGGGTCGGCCGAGCGCAGCCTCAGGTGGCCACGGCTCGCGACCGAGACCAGGGTCGGCGCGGCGGTGACCATCGCGTGCGTCGGCTCGTGCAGCCCGTTGTCGTAGAAGCCGGCCGGCGCCATGTGGATCTGCACGTCGGGCGCGGGCAGCCCGTCGCGGCTGGCGAAGAACGCGCCGGCCTCGCCGATGTTGGAGGCGAGCGGGCCGGTGCCGCGCAGCTTCCAGCGGGCGAAGTTGCGGACGTTGTTGAGCTGCGCCAGGTCGGTGATGCCGTGGGTGTGCCAGAGCATCGGCACCACGGGGTGGTCCTGCAGGTTGGCGCCGACCCCTGCGAGGTCCACCTTGGTCTCGACGCCGACCTCGCCCAGGTGGCTGGTCGGACCGATGCCCGAGAGGAGCAGGAGCTGCGGGCTGTTGATCGAGCCGCCGCAGAGCAGCACCTCGCGGGTGGCTCGCACGGTGTGCTCGGTGCCGCCCTGGCGGAAGGTCACGCCGGTCGCGCGGCTGATCCACCACTGCCTCCAGCTCGACCCGCGATGCGAGGGCGCCGGTCTCGACGGTGAGGTTGCTGCGCGAGCGGGCGGGCTTGAGGTAGGCCTCGTTGGTCGACCAGCGCCGGCCCTTCCGGCAGGTGACCTGGTAGAGCCCGGCGCCCTCCTGGGTGACGCCGTTGAAGTCGTCGGTCGGCTTGTGGCCGGCGCTGACCGCGCTGTCCACGAACGCGTGGCTCAGCGGGTGGGTGTAGACCCGGTCCTCGACGTGCAGCGGGCCGTCCTGCCCGTGCAGCGGGGCGCCGAGCCGGGAGTTCCGCTCGGCCTTGACGAAGTAGGGCAGCACGTCGTCGAAGGCCCAGCCGTCCGCGCCGTACTGGTCGCGCCACGCGTCGTAGTCGGCCCGGTTGCCGCGGATGTAGATCATGGCGTTCATCGACGAGCAGCCGCCGAGCGCCTTCATCCGCGGCCAGTACGCACGCCGCCCGTGCAGCTGCTTCTGCTCGGTGGTCGAGTAGTTCCAGTCCCAGCGGGTCTTGAACAGGCTCGCGAACGCCGCCGGGATCATCACCTCGTCGGCATCCGCCTCGCCGCCCGCCTCGAGCAGGAGCACCGAGGTGCCTGGATCCTCGGACAGCCTCGCGGCGAGGACGGCTCCGGCGCTCCCGGCGCCAACGATGACGTAGTCGTAGGTCTCAGCCGGCATGGGCCGAACCTACTCCCCGGTAAGCGCCGCCTGAAGGGCCTCCACGGTGGTGACCGGGCGCTCGCAGACGAAGCCGCGGCAGACGTACGCCGCGGCGTGGCCGTCGACCGGCGTACGCCCGGACAGGAGAGGTACGTCGTCACGCGGCCCGTCCGCCTCGATCACCACGGCGCCGGGGTGCTGCCGGGCGCGGCGGGCGAGCGCGGCACGTTGCTCGCCGGCCGGGCCGACGACGGCGACCTCGAGCGGTCCGCCGGCCACCATCGTCTGGGCGGCGGCGAGCGACCAGCCGGCGAACCTAGGGGCCTTCTCGGCGAGCGTCGCCACGGTCGCCAGGGCCTCCTCGGCGACCTGGCGATAGCGGCCCTCGCCGGTGAGCGCATGGGCGTCGACGAGAGCGTGCACCATCGACGAGAGGCCGGAGGGCGACGCGTTGTCGCCGGGGTCGCGCGGCCGCGCGACCAGCACCTCGGCGTCGGCGGCGGTGTCGAAGAAGCCGCCGTCCTCGGCGCGGAACCGCTCGATCGCAGCATCGAGCAGCAGCCGCGCGCGGTCGAGCCAGACCGCGTCGCCGGTCGCCTGCACGAGGGAGAGGAAGCCGGACGCGACGCAGCCGTGGTCCTCGAGCACGCCCGCGGGCGCGCCCACGACGCCGTCCCGCGAGACGCGCCGCAGCCGACCGTCGACCACGTGCACCCGCCACACGAGCTCACCCGCGGCGACCGCGGCGTCGACGTACGCCTGCTCGCCGAGGCGCAGCCCGGCGTCGCAGAGGCCGGTGATCGCCAGCCCGTTCCAGGCGGCGACCACCTTGTCGTCGAGGGCCGGCCGGACCCGCTGCGCACGCGCCTCGAACAGCCGTCGGCGCACGTCGTCGAGCCGCGCGAGATCCTCGAGGGTCTCCGGCTCGACCAGGCGCTGCAGGGTGGAGCTGCCGTGCTCGAAGGTGCCGGCCGCCGTCACCTCGAGTGCCCGGGCCGCCCAGGGTCCGTCGTCCGGGCCGAGCACCTCGGCGAGCTCCTGCGGTGACCAGGCGTAGAACTTGCCCTCGACCCCTTCGCTGTCGGCGTCCAGGGCCGACGCGAACCCGCCCTCGGCGGTGCCCAGCTCGCGGAGCAGGAACTCCGCGGTCTCGCGGGCGACCCGGTCGCCGAGCGGCCCACCCACCCGCGCGTACAGGCCGAGCAGCTGGGCGTTGTCGTAGAGCATCTTCTCGAAGTGGGGCACCACCCAGGACGGGTCGACGGAGTAGCGCGCGAAGCCGCCGCCGAGCTGGTCGTAGATGCCGCCGCGAGCCATGGCCTCGAGGGTGTCCAGCACCATCGACCGGGCACCGCGACGGCGCAGGAACTCCAGGACCATCGACGGCGGGAACTTCGGCGAGGTGCCGAAGCCTCCGTTGACGCCGTCGTACTCCCGCTCCAGCAGGCTCACCGCCTCGGCCAGCGTCTCCTCCGTGATCGCGCCGGCAGCCATGGCGGTCGCCCGCCCCAGGTGCTCGCGCAGCTTGCCGGCCACGCGCTGGACGTCCTCGGGCTTGGTCTGCCACGCGTCGGTCAGCGCCTCCAGCACCTGCCGGAAGCTCGGCTGCCCGTGCCGCGGCTGGTCCGGGAAGTAGGTCCCGGCGAAGAACGGGTTGCCGTCGTGGTCGAGCACGCACGTCATCGGCCAGCCGCCGTGCCCGGTCATCGACGTGGTCGCGTCCATGTAGACCGCGTCCACGTCCGGCCGCTCCTCGCGGTCGACCTTGATGCTGACGAAGTGCTCGTTGAGGTACGCCGCCGTCGCCGTCGTCCTCGAACGACTCGTGCGCCATCACGTGGCACCAGTGGCAGGCGGCGTACCCGACGCTCAGCAGCACCGGCACGTTGCGCCGCCGCGCCTCCTCGAACGCCGCCGGCTCCCACTCCCACCAGTCGACCGGGTTGTCGGCGTGCTGGAGGAGGTACGGCGAGGTCGCGTCCTTGAGCCGGTTGGCCATCAGGCCACGCTAGGCCCACCAACCCACTAGGCCCACTAGGCAGCGCGGGCGACGATGCCGGGCATGGGAGCGGGCTCGCAGTCACACCGGTCGCTGCACGCCAGGAACGTGTGCACTGCGTGTCCGCAGCGTGGGCACGGGAGGTCGTGCGACAGGTGGACCGTGGCCCCGGAAGTGGTCTCGGCGGTGTCCCACATCGTGATCGCCTCCTTCCACCGAGCTGTCGAACCGTTGCTCATCACTCAAGCACCGAGCACCGACAGTCCTCCTCGGGGAGACCCCTGAGACGGGCAGCGATCAGCCCCTGATCTCGCCCCGCCTGACGGACCTGGATGATGAGTGGCGTGGCTGACGTCCCCGCAGACCGTGCCGAGATCGCGGAGATCGTCCGCACCTATTTCGCCGCGTTCACCTCCGGGCCCGGCTGCGATGAGCGGATGGCCGCACTCCGCGCGACCTTCCTCCCCGAGGCGGTCATCGTGCGCACGGGTGGCGGCGAGCCCGCCGTCTACGACGTCGACGGCTTCATCGCCCCCCGGCAGGCGATCCTCACGGACGGCACCCTCGAGGAGTTCCACGAGTGGGAGCTGTCCGGTCACACCGAGCTTTCGGCGACATCGCCCAGCACTTCTGCAGCTACGCGAAGGAGGGCGTGCAGTCCGGCGTTCCGATCACGGGCCGCGGCATGAAGACGCTGCAGCTCGTGAGGACAGCGGCCGGGTGGAAGATCAGCGGAGCCGCCTGGGACGACGAGCGCGAGGGGCTCAGCCTCGACGACGCGGGCTAGTGCGCCGGCGTGACCTCGGCTGGGCGATGCTGGGGCGGTGGAGCTGCCCGAGGCCTATTACCTCCCCGTCGGCCACGACACCTTCGAGTCCACCGCGGCGACCACCAGCCCGTGGGACCTGGCCGCCCAGCACGGTGGCCCACCGTCGGCGCTGCTGGCGCGGGCCGTGGACCGGACGACGGACGACCCGGCGTTCACGGTCGCGCGGCTGACCGTCGACATGCTCGGTCCGATCGCGCAGGGCGTGGTCCGGACCGAAGCCGAGGTGGTGCGGCCGGGGCGGCGGGTGGAGCTGGTGGCCGCCCGGCTGTTCACGAACGACGTGCTGGCCTGTACGGCGACGGCCTGGCGGGTGCGGGAGCAGGCGGAGTCGACGCGGCACCTGGTCGACCCGCCGGCCGAGCTGCCGCCGATCCCCGACGCCGGGGTGACGTCGTACTTCGAGGGCGTGCCGCCGGAGTGGGGCTATGGGCCGTCGGTCGAGTGGCGGTTCGTCGAGGGCGGATTCCACGGCCCGCCCACGGGTCGGGCCAGGCTGTGGACCCGACCCCGGATCCCGCTGGTCGCCGGCGAGACGACCGCTCCCCTGCACCGGTCCCACACGGCCGCGGAGTGGCCCACGCGACGATGTCCGACCGCGACGGCGTGCTCGCGCACGTCGCTCAACCGCTGTTGGTCAGCAGGCGCTAGGTTCGTCTAGTACTGTATGTCAATAAGATCACTACAGTATTAGGAGGAAGCCATGCTGACCCCCGAGGCCCTGACCGAAACCCCCCAGGCCCGCGAGGAGCGCCGCCGCGAGGCGAGCCTGCGCTACCGACGGCACGTGCAGGATCTCCTCGGCCGCCGGGCGGACCTCCAGGGCGTCTCCAAGCTGGCCGACCTGATCTCCGACGCCACCCGCTGGGCCGCCTGACGCTCGAGGCTCTAGGCAGTCAGCCAGGACTCGCCGGAGAGCACCCGCGCGACCGGCCCCTGAGCGAGGGACGGCTCGTCGAGCAGCACCGCGGCCGTGAACGTCGCGGCGTACCGGTCGTACGCCGAGCCGTGGCGGAGCATCGCGTGCTTGCCGTCGGGGATGCGGATGAAGCCGACCGAGGTACGACGCGTGAGGCGGCGGGCGACCGCCTCCGCCTTGTCGATCGAGGCGACCCGGTCCTGGCCGCCGTGCACGAACAGCACCGACCGGCCGGACAGGTCGGGTCGTCGGCCGGGTAGAGCCATGGGTTGAGCACCGCCACCGAGCGGACGGCCGGGTTGTCGCCGGCGACCAGGGCGGCGCGGCCACCGAGCGAGTGGCCGACCAGCCCTACCGGAGCCGATGGATAGCGGGCCGCCACCTGCTCGATCGCCCAGTCGCAGTCGGCGACCGGGGTGTGCGTGGTGTCCCAGCCGCGGAAGGTGTTGAGCAGCCGGTAGACGGCCAACCGCCCGGGGGCCGCCCGCGCGCAGGCCCGCGCGGTCGCGATCATCCGGACGACCGAGAGCTGGGTCGGACTGACCCGGACGCCGTCGCCGCGGGAGGCACCGCCGTGCAGCACGAGCACGACGCCCTCGGCCGAGGCCGGCTCGTGCACCGGCACGAGGGTGGGCGCGGCCTCCACTAGGTCGTGTGGTTCTCGGGCTCGGCGTCTGCGCCCGAGTCCGAGTCGGCGTCCGGGTCCGAGGCGGCCGGCTCGTCGTCGCTGCCGTAGACCCCGGCGTCCTCGGCCGCCTGCGCCTTGCGGAGCTGCTTGACCAGGCTGAACCCGAGCACCACCACGGCGGCGATCAGCAGCAGGAACAGCACGAACGCCGTCCAGCCGGCCTTCACGTCCTCGTCCTTCGGAGTCTGGTCCGCGACGCGCACGACCAGCTCGGCGACCGTGTTGGCGGCTGAGAGCAGGACGACTGCGACGGACATGGGTCCAGTCTCTCAGGACGGGTCGACGATGCCGGCGAACAGGTCCTCCTCGGGCACCGGGCTCTCGACGTACGACGTCACGAGCTCGAAGTCCTCGGTCGGCCAGACCTCGGCCTGGAGCTCGCGCGGGATCGCGAACCAGAACCCGTCCGGGTCGATCTGCGTCGCGTGCGCGAGCAGCGCCTGGTCACGGACGCCGAAGTAGTCGGCACAGGGCACCCGGGTGGTGATCCGGGCGTCCCACTCCGGCTCCTCCTTCCACTCCTTGAGGCGCTCCTCCCACGGCGACTCGAGCCCGTGCGCGATCATCGCGTCGTGGATCGCCTGCATCCGCGGGCGGTTGAACGAGTGGTGGTAGTAGAGCTTCTGCACCTGCCACGGCTCGCCGAGCTCGGGGTAGCGGTCCGGGTCGGCGGCGGCCGCGAAGGCCTCGACCGAGATCTCGTGGCACTTCACGTGGTCGGGGTGCGGGTAGCCGCCGCGCTCGTCGTACGTCGTCATCACGTGCGGCTTGAACTCGCGGATCAGCCGGACGAGCGGCGCGGCCGCCTCCTCCAGCGGCACCAGCGCGAAGCAGCCCTCGGGCAACGGCGGCGGCGGGTCGCCCTCGGGCCAGCCGGAGTCGATGAAGCCGAGCCAGTCCTGCCGCACGCCGAGGATGTCGCGGGCCCGCTCCATCTCCTGCCGGCGGATCTCGGTGATGTTCTCGAGCACCTCGGGGCGGTCCATCTTCGGGTTGAGGATGGAGCCGCGCTCGCCGCCGGTGCAGGTCGCGACGTGGACGTCGACGCCCTCGGCGACGTACATCGCCGTCGAGGCCGCGCCCTTGCTCGACTCGTCGTCGGGGTGGGCGTGCACGTGCATCAGCCGCAAACCAGCTCGAGGCTGGCCGGCCCGGGCTCCTGCGGTCACCCCGCAAGCCTAGGTCTCGCGTCGGGTGTCAGGCTGAGGGGGTGAGCGGGCAGGACACTCTGGCGCAGCGGTACGGCGCGCCCGCACCCTGGCGGCGCCGCGCGCTCGTCATCGCCTCGGTCGCGCTGGCTCTCGTGTTCCTGACCTGGCTCGCCTGGAGCGTCTACGAGCACGCGACCCCGCAGGTGACCTCCGAGCTCGAGACGTTCTCGGTCGACGACGACCACACCGTGACCGCGGTGCTCGTGGTCAGCCTCGACAGCTCCGACGTGAAGGCGTCCTGCACGCTCCGCGCGTACGCCGAGGACCACACGACGGTCGGCGAGCTCACCTTCACCCCCGATCCGAGCAAGGGTCGGCGCCAGGTGCAGACGATCCGGACCGAGCGCCGCGCGACGTCCGTGGAGAAGATCGGGTGCACCGCCCCGGGCCAGGACCGGCCCCGATGAGGCCCCGTATTCAGGCTTCGACTTAGCCCAGCGGCGCTTCACGGCTAGACTTGCCGATCTGGTCGTCCCGCGACGCCCCCGCTTCAGGCACCGAAAGCCGTCAGGACGAACCCAGCGAGACCGGCGTGAACCCCCGTCTGAACGGGTACGCCCTACCGATCCGAGACACCACGCAGGAGTACACCCATGACTCAGCAGACCGATCAGCAGCAGGGCCCCATCTGGCTGACCCAGAAGGCGTTCGACGAGCTGACCGCGGAGCTGGAGGACATGAAGGGTCCCCGCCGCCAGCACATCGTCGGCCGGATCAGCGCCGCCCGCGAAGAGGGCGACCTCAGCGAGAACGGCGGCTACCACGCCGCCCGCGAGGAGCAGGGCAAGCTCGAGGGCCAGATCCGCCAGCTCGAGCACGTGCTGCTGAACGCCGAGACCACGGTCCCGGACGACGACGGCGTCGTGGCCGCCGGCAAGGTCGTGACCTACAAGTTCGAGGGCGACAAGGACGACGAGGCGGAGACGATCCTGCTCGGCGCGCGCGAGAACGAGGAGTACGTCGACGGCCTCACCGTCTTCTCGCCCCAGGCCCCGCTCGGCGCGGCGCTGCTCGGCGCCGAGACCGGCAGCGTCGTGGAGTTCACCGGCCCCAACGGCCGCACCAACAAGGTCGAGGTCGTCTCGGCCAAGCCCTACCAGGCCTAGTTCGGTCCCAGCGCGGGCTGACGGAGGTTTCGACACGCTCCGTCGGACTCACTCGATGACCCGGTAGCCGCGCTCGCGGAGCCGGGCCAGCACCTGCTCGGAGTGCTGCGGGCCGCGGGTCTCCAGCTGCAGCTGCACCTCGACCTCGTCGAGCAGCAGGGCCGGCGAGATCCGCTCGTGCATCACCTCGAGCACGTTGGCGCCGCTGGCGCCCACCTCGGTGAGCAGCCGGGCGAGGCCGCCCGGGCTGTCCGGGATGGTGACGTGCAGGTTGAGGTAGCGGCCGGCCGAGGCCATGCCGTGCCGGATCACCTTGCCCAGCAGCAGCGGGTCGATGTTGCCGCCCGAGAGCACGGCGACCACCGGTGCGGTGAAGTCGTGCGGGGAGTCGAGCAGCGCGGCCACGGCCGCGGCCCCGGCCGGCTCCACCACCATCTTGGCCCGCTCGACCAGCGCCAGCAGGGCCCGCGAGAGCGACTCCTCGGAGACGGTGCGGATCTCGTCGACGTGGTTGCGCACCTCGGTGAACGGGATGTCGCCGGGCAGGCCGACCGCGATGCCGTCGGCCATCGTCTTCATCGCCGGGAGCTGGACCGGCGACCCGTGCGCCAGCGAGTCCGGGTACGCCGCGGCGCCGGCCGCCTGGACGCCCACGACCTGCACGTCGGGGCGGAGCGCCTTGATCGCGAGCGCGACGCCGCCCAGCAGCCCGCCGCCGCCGGTCGGCACCAGCACCGTCCGCACGTCGGGCGCCTGCTCGAGCACCTCGAGCCCGAGGGTGCCCTGCCCCGCCACGATGTCGACGTGGTCGAACGGGTGGATCAGCACCGCCCCGGTCTCCTCCGCGAACCGTCGGGCCGCGGCCAGCGACTCCTCGAGCACGCTTCCCTCGAAGACCACGTCGGCGCCGTACGCCCGGGTGGCCCGCTCCTTCGGGATCGGCGCGCCCTCGGGCATGAACACGGTGGACTTGATGCCGAGCAGCTGGGCGGCGAGCGCGACGCCCTGGGCGTGGTTGCCGGCCGAGGCCGCCACCACGCCGCGCGCCCGCTCCTCGGGGGTCAGCCGGGAGATCCGGACGTAGCCGCCGCGGATCTTGAACGAGCCGGTGCGCTGGAGGTTCTCGCACTTGAGCCAGACCGGCCCGCCGACCAGGGCGGAGAGCCAGCGCGACTGCTCCATCGGCGTCACGATCGCGACGTCGCGGATCACCTCGCGGGCCGCCTCGACGTCCGCCAGGGTCACCATGCACGCGTCCTGGTCAGCCACCGACCGCACCGTCCTCGGGGTCGTCGGAGTCGTGGGGCGGCGTCGGATCGTCCTCCTCGACGTGAGAGAGCTCTCCCGTCTCCACGTAGTCCTCGGCCAGCTCCTCCACCGGATCGTCGCCGGGTTCGGTGTAGGCCGCGAGGTGCTGGACGACGGCGTTGACGGCGGCCGCCAGCGGGACCGCGACCAGGGCACCCGCGACGCCCGCGGTGAGCACGCCGGCCGCGATGGCCAGGATCACGCCGAGCGGGTGCACCGAGACCCAGCGGCCCATCAGGAACGGCTGGAGCACGTGGCCCTCGAGCTGCTGCACGCCGATCACGATGGCCAGCATGATCGAGCGCCTTGACCGGCCCCTGGTCGACCAGCGCCACCAGGACGGCGACGGTGCCGGCCACGGTGGCGCCGACGATCGGCACGAAGGCACCGAGGAAGACCAGCACGCCGATGGCCAGCGAGAACGGCACCCCGATGATCGCCGCGCCGGCGCCGATCAGGATGCCGTCGGTCGCGGCCACGATCACGGTGGCCCGCACGAACTGGGTCAGCGAGATCCAGGCGACCCGGCCCGAGCTGTCCACCCGCTCGCGGGCCGCACGCGGCGAGAGCCGGACCACCCAGGCCCAGATCCGGTTGCCGTCGGAGAGGAAGAAGTAGGTCGAGAACAGCACGATGAAGAAGCCGGCCAGGATGTGCCCGACCGCGGCGCCGACCTCGGTGACGCGGGTGAGGATGCCGCTGTCGCCGGACTGCTCGCTGATCGCGTCCTGGATGCTCTTGATGTACGTCGTTGATCTGCGAGTCGCTGGCGTGCAAGCGGCCCGTCGCGCAGCCAGTCCTTGATCTCCTGGAGCCCGGCCACGGTCTGGTCGGCCAGGTCGCTGGCGCCGTTGGCGACCTGCTGGCCGGCGAACGTGAGCAGTGCCGCGACCGAGCGCGATCGTGACGATGACGACGAGGATCGCGGCGATGCTCCGGCGGACGCCGATGCGGACCAGCCAGTCGACCACCGGCACGACCAGCGCAGAGATGAGCAGGGCGACGACGACCGGGATCACCATCACCGCGAGGAACGAGATCAGGTAGCCGAGCAGGGCGGCTGCGGCGGCGATGACCAGCAGCCGCCACGACCAGGCGGCGGCCAGGTCGACGCCGTACGGCACCTCGGCGCGGCTGAAGTTCGAGGTCCCGGCCGCGATCTCGACCGGCGCGAGCTCGTGCTCGCGCTCCTGCCGGCGCATCGCCGCCCACTGGTGGGCCAGCCGCGAGGCGACACTCTCCTTGTGCTCGGGTGCCTCCTCCTCGACGTCGTCGCGACCCGCCGGGGCACCGCCGTGGTCGCTCACGCCGTCAATCTATCCACGACTCATCCAGCAGGCTCGTCACGAGGCGGTACGCCGCGTCGGGGTGGTCGGCGGCCAGCAGCCCGGCGGCGGCGAGCACGTAGTCGGAGTCGACCACGACCCGGGCGCGCTCGGGGAGCTGCCAGTCGCCGTCGCGCCCGATGCTCGGACCGAGGACCCGGTCGGCCACGCCCTCGCGGCCGTGCCGCAGCACCCCGCCGGAGCCGACCACGAGATCGACCTCGCGCAGGTCGACGCCGCTGCGCTCGACCACCCGGCCTTCCGGGCTGACCACCACCTTCGAGCGGCCGGCGTGCCGACGCAGGGCCAGGGCCACCGCGGCGCGGGCGATCGCCTCGTCCTCGTCGCGCTCCCGGTCGGTGGTGGGGAGGAAGCCGGGGTTCTCGCGCCTGGTTCGGGCCGCCTCCTCGAGGTCCGCCAGCCCGGCCTCGTCGACGGTCGAGACCGCGGACCAGCGCATGCCGAGGTCGCCCTCGACCGTGCGGGTGACCGGGGTCGGGCGCCACGACGTCCCGGGCGAGCTCCGCCTGCTCCGGGTCGACCTCGACGACCGAGTGCACGTCGGTGGTGGCGCCGCCGACGTCGACGACCACGACCTCGCCGACCGCCCGCGCCAGCAGCTCGACGCCGGTGAGGACGACGTCCGGCGTCGCGCCCCTGACCATCTGCCGTGAAGTCGAGGCGCTTGCTCAGGTGCTTGCCGCCGATGACGTGGGAGAGGAACACCTCGCGGATCGCGGACCTCGCCGACCCCGGGGCCAGCACCCCGATCCGCGGGACCACGTTGTCGGCGAGCACGTGAGGAACGCTCGCCGAGGATGGCGCTGACCTCGTCGCGTGCGTCGACGTTGCCGGCCACGACGGTCGGACCGCGCCACCCGCTGTCCTTCAGTCCACGGGCCGCGCGCAGGATCGGCTCGTGGTTGCCGCCGTCGGTGCCGCCGGTGAGCAGCACGACGTCGGGCGCGTCCGCGGTGAGGTCGAGGTCGTGCCCCTGGGCGACCGCGCGGACCGTGACCACCTTGCCGCCGCTGGAGAGCGCGACCCGGCGTCCGGCCTCCGCGGTGACCAGCTCCTCGTTGCCGACCACGGCGACCCGGAGCCCGCCGCCGGCGCTCGAGCAGGCCAGCACCTCGGCGTCCGCCGCCCTCGGGTCGGCACGCGCCAGCTCGGCCAGGCACACGTCGTACCCGTCGAGGACGTCGGTGTCGATCGTGGTGCGATGCTCCGCGCCCGCGACGACTGCACCCGTGACCAGGTCGACGAGCAGGACCTTGGTGAACGTCGAGCCGAAGTCGGCGCAGACCGCGAGCTGGCCCCCCGAATGCTCAGCCAAGTGCCTGGTCGAGGTCGGCCAGCAGGTCGTCGACGGTCTCGATGCCGACGCTGAGCCGGACCAGGTCGGCGGGCACCTCGAGCTCGGTGCCGGCGACGCTGGCGTGGGTCATCCGGCCGGGGTGCTCGATCAGCGACTCGATGCCGCCGAGCGACTCGGCCAGCGTGAACACCCGGGTCCGGTTGCAGACCTCGAGCGCCTGCTCCTCGCCGCCCCTGGCGCGGAAGGCGACCATGCCCCCGAACCGGCTCATCTGGGCCTTCGCGAGCTCGTGGCCGGGGTGGTCCTCGAGCCCGGGGTAGAAGACCTGCTCGACGCGCTCGTCGGCGGTGAGGAACTCCACCACCCGCTCGGCGTTGTCGCAGTGCCGCTCCATCCGGACGGCCAGGGTCTTGAGGCCGCGCAGGGTGAGCCAGGCGTCGAACGGGCCGGCCACGGCGCCCATGGCGTTCTGGTGGTAGCCGACGTTCTCGGCGAGGTCGAGGTCGCGCACCACGACGGCGCCCCCGACGACGTCGCTGTGGCCGCCGGCGTACTTGGTCGTGGAGTGGACGACGATGTCGGCGCCGAGGGTCAGCGGGCGCTGGAGGTACGGCGTCGCGAAGGTGTTGTCGACCGCGAGCAGCGCGCCGGCCTCGTGGGCGAGGTTGGCCAGGGCGGCGATGTCGGCGATGCCGAGCAGCGGGTTGGTGGGGGTCTCGACCCAGATCATCTTGGTCTTGTCGGTGATCGCGGCCCGCACCGCGTCGAGGTCGGACAGCGCGACCGGGGTGTGGGTCAGCCCCCAGCGCTGGAGCACCTTGTCGAAGAGGCGGTGGGTGCCGCCGTACGCGTCGTTCGGGAGCACCACGTGGTCACCCGGGTCGAGCAGCCCGCGGACCACGGTGTCCTCGGCGGCCAGGCCGGAGGCGAACGCGAACCCCCGCTCCCCCTCCTCCAGCGCCGCGATGGTGGCCTCCAGGGCGGTGCGCGTGGGGTTGGCGGAGCGGCTGTACTCGTAGCCGCCGCGCAGGCCGCCGACGCCGTCCTGCTTGTAGGTCGAGGTCGCGAAGATGGGCGGGATCACCGACCCGGTCATCGGGTCCGGCTCCCAGCCCGCGTGGATCGCACGCGTCTCGAAGCCAGACTTCTCGCGGTGCTCCTGGGTCATCCCGCGAGGGTATCGACCGCGGAGCGGTGGCCTGGAACCGTCCTCCCCGGGGACAACGGTTGCCCAGCCACCGCCACCCTGTGGACTGCGGCCCAAGTGAGGGAACGTAACGCTCACGGGGGGTGTTGGACACTGTGCATGGGACCCGATCGTGGGCCCTGCAGAACAGAAGGAGATCCCGTGTCCATCTTCTCCCGCCACAACTCCACCCTCGTCGAGCCCGAGCAGGCGCTGCCCGGCCGCTCCGAGCGGATGTTCCAGATCGCCGCCCAGCACAAGGTGCTGGACGCTCCCGTCGTCACCGACGAGGTCCCCGAGGGCTACGAGGTCGCGATCTTCGGCCTCGGCTGCTTCTGGGGCGCCGAGGAGATCTACTGGAAGACCCCCGGCGTCTGGTCGACGTCGGTCGGCTACGCCGGCGGCACCACGCTCAACCCGTCGTACGAGGAGGTCTGCAGCGGCCGCACCAACCACACCGAGGCCGTGCGGATCGTCTTCGACCCCAAGGTCGTCTCGTACGCCGACCTGGTCAAGAAGTTCTTCGAGGTGCACGACCCGACCCAGGGCTTCCGCCAGGGCAACGACGTCGGCACCCAGTACCGCTCGGCGATCTACTGGACCACGCCCGAGCAGGAGCAGGTCGCGCGCGAGCTGACCGCGGCCTACGGGGCCGAGCTGACCAAGCGCCGCCTCGGCGAGATCACCACCGAGATCCGGCCGGCCAGCGAGACGCCGTACTACTACGCCGAGGACGCCCACCAGCAGTACCTCGCGAAGAACCCGTTCGGCTACCGCTGCCACGCCAACACCGGCGTGAAGTTCCCGGCCTAGCCGTAGTGACGTCGCGGGCTTGGCACGCCAGGTTCGGCCCCGCGGAGCGATGCGTCCGGACGTCGCTTCGCGGGGCCGCCTGGTGTTGGCCGCTTCTCGTACCCGTTCATGGGCCCTGCGGCCGAGGTCTTAGGTCGATGACTGACTGAGGCTGGCACCACCCCGCTGGATACGTGCGGGTCCCGCCACTGCCACAGGCCCCGGCCGGTAGGCAGACAGCTCCTCTGGCCGGTCGGGTCCCGGTCAGGGACCATGGAAGGTCAAGAGGTTCGCGGGCGAAGGGGTTCGCGGGCGAAGGGGCGAGCGATGATCAGGACCCAGCTGTGTGACCTCCTCGGGGTGGACCTGCCCATCGTGCTGGCGCCCTTCGGTCCCTGGGATGAGGTGGAGCTGGCGGCGGCCGTCTCGAACGCTGGAGCGTTCGGGAGCGTGGGCACGGCCACCCGCTCACGGAGTGAGCTCGTGCAGGAGTGGAGCCGACTGCGCGACCTCACCGACAAGCCGTTCGCGATCAACCACACCGGGCGACCGCTCGACGACGACGCGTTTCAGGCCACCCTGGACTTCGGCCCCGCCGCGATCTCGTTCCACATGGGCGTTCCCGAGGACCTCATCGTCCGTGCGCACGACCGCGGCATTCTCTGGATCCAGACCGTTGGTGACGTCGACGCGGCTGAGGCATCACTCGAGGCCGGCGCTGATGTCTTGGTGGCCCAGGGCACGGAAGCTGGTGGGAACGCAGGGTGGGTGGCGACCATGGTGCTCGTCCCGAGCATTGTGGATCTCGCGGGGCACACCCCGGTGGTGGCCGCGGGCGGCATTGCCGACGGCCGTGGGATCGCCGCGGCCTTGGCCCTCGGTGCCCAGGGCGCGTGTCTGGGTACGCGGTTCCTCGCGACCCACGAGATGTCGATCGACCCGGCCTGGAAGGACCGGATCGTCCTGGCCGCAGCGCGTGACGCGATCAAGGTCCAGCACGCGGAGCGCGTCCTACCGCCGTTCAACCTGCCCCAGGTCGGCCAGCCGTTCTCGCCGAGGAGCCTGCGCACGCCGCTGACCGAGGCGCTCGAGGCGGCTCCGGAAACCGTCGACCCCGCGACCTGGGGCCCGCGGCTGCTCCAGGCGGTCAGGGCGGGGGCCGGCCACGAGGAGCTTCCCTTCACGGGCCAGTCGGTTGGCCTGGTGCACGACATCGTGCCCGCAGCCACGCTGGTCGCGAGGCTCGTCGCCGAGACCGAAGACGCCCTGCGCGCGGCCGCTGCACACGACAGCGGCCACTAGGCCCCACTCCGTTGGTGTGACCGTTGTCACATCAGTGCGGCAGTGCCAGAGTAGTTTGCAGGGACTGCCTCGGGAGGGTTGTCATGCGTCGATCACTTGTCATTTCGTTGGTCGCGGCGGTGGCCGCCGCACTCTGCATGGTGTTCACGACGGCGTCTGCCACGCCGAGCGCCAGTCCAGGCAGAAATCCGGATCGGCTGGACGCGTACACCGCAGTCGTCGAGCCCGACGAGATGTCCGCGATCTCCGAGCAGGGCATCGATGTGAGCGGCGCGCGTCCGGTCGCGGGCGGCATCCAGCTCGACGTGGTGCTCGACCGGGAGCAGGCCGACCGGCTACGGGGCCGGGGAGTCGAGCTGAAGCTGACCCGGGTCAAGGGCGGCCAGACCGTCCAGCAGTTCGCGGCGGCGCAGGCCGCCAACGGCTTCACCGTCTGGCGCTCGTACGACGAGCCCGGCGGCATCCGTGACCAGCTCTACGCCGCGGCGCGCAGCAATCCCCAGCTGGTGAAGCTCGAGGTCCTCGGCCACACCGGCCAGGGTCGCGAGATCATCGCGGTCAAGCTGACCCAAGGCGCTCGGGGAACACCGGACGGCACGCGTCCGGCGGTCCTGTACAGCGCCACCCAGCACGCGCGTGAATGGATCGCCACCGAGGTCGACCGGCGGCTGATGAACTACTACATCGACCGGTGGCGGGCCAACGACCGTGAGGTCCGCAAGCTTCTCCAGAAGACCGAGCTCTGGTTCATCCTCGTGGCCAACCCCGACGGCTACCAGTACACGTTCGAGCACGAGCGGCTGTGGCGGAAGAACCTCCGCGACAACAACGGGGACGGACAGACCCAGGTCGGCGACGGCGTCGACCCCAACCGCAACTTCCCCAACCACTGGGGCTGGGACGAAGAGGGATCGTCGTCCATCCAGTCCAGCGACACCTACCGCGGACCGGCGCCGATGTCCGAGCCAGAGACCCAGGCGATGGTCGGCCTGCTCGACCGGATCGGCTTCGCGTTCCAGGTCAACTACCACTCCAACGGCCAGTGGCTGCTCTACGCCGAGGGCTGGCAGACCAGCACCCCCACCGCGGACGACCCGATCTACTACGCCATGTCCGGCAACCTGGACGACCCGGCGATCGCGGACTTCCATCCCGGCCTGAGCTCGGACGTCCTCTACGTCACCAACGGCGAGACCACCGACTACGCGCACGCCAAGACCGGGGCCCTCGCCTGGACCCCGGAGCTGTCCGAGGGCTGCGACGGCTGTGGGTTCGTCTTCCCGGACGACGAGGCGCTGGTGCAGGCGGAGTTCGAGCGCAACCTGCCGTTCGCCCAGTCCGTGGCCCAATCGGCGGGCGACCCCGACGACCCGAAGACGGTCACCGGGATCGAGACCAAGCCGTTCTACCTCGACAGCGAAGACCCGTACAAGAGCAGCAACCCGGGCACCCAGCTGAGCTTCTCCACGTCGTACGGCGACCCCCAGCCGGTTGCCGTGATCGCCAAGCGGAGCCTCGGCGCCGTGACCGCGAAGTACAGCATCAACGGTGGTCCGGTGCAGTCCGCGGCCACCTCCGAGTGGCCGGGCGGGTCGAGGTACAACACCGGCGTCGGTCTACTACCACCAGATGCGTGGCGTGGTCACCGGCACCGACCCGGGCGATTCGGTCGAGGTCTGGTTCGAGGGCGGCGGCCAGAAGAGTGACTCGTTCACTTACCAGGCCGTCTCCGAGAGTGGCAACCGCGTTCTCGTCGTGGCCGCCGAGGACTACACCGGGGCCTCTCCGGTGCAGGACCGGCCGGGCCCCAGCTTCGCGCGGCACGTACGTCGAGGCCCTGGGGGCCAACGGGCAGCAGGCCGACGTCTACGACGTCGACGCCGCAGGGCGGCTCGCGCCCGACGCGCTCGGGGTGCTCAGCCACTACGACGCCGTGATCTGGGAGACAGGCAACGACCTGGTGACCCGCACCGCCGGCCGAGGCGCCGGCAACGCGGACCGGCTGGCCCTCGACGAGATCCTGAACTTCCGCTCGTATCTGAACGAGGGCGGCAAGGTGCTCTTTGCCGGCGACTCCGCCGGCCAGCAATACACCAACACCGTCGGCGACCAGCTGTACGACCCCAAGGGGCTAGGTCGCGTGCAACCCGCCGCCCGCAGGTATCGACCCGCGGCGGTGCCTGCCGTTGTGGGGCTCGTTCGGCGGTGGTGACCAGACCCAGGACGTGCTGCAGTACTACCTGGGCGCCTACGTCGCCGTGGCCGCAGACGGTCTCGACGAGAATGGCGGCGGCGTTCGACTCGACAGGCGTCGACGACCCGTTCACCGGCCTCTCGTGGAGCCTCGACGATCCCGTCTTCGCGGGCAACACGACTCCGGAGGTCGTCGTTCCTCGCGACCAGCGGCATCCTGCCGACCGACCAGTTCAAGCAGTTCGAGAGCTGGGCCGCCGGCGCGGTACGACAAGCCGGGCGGTCCGTTCGACCCGCACACCGGCACGCAGTACGTCTACTCGCAGATCGCCGACGTCTCCTACAAGAGGCTCACCCGGGAGATCGCGGTGCCGGCGACTGGCGGGTCGATGACGTTCTGGACGTCGTACGACACCGAGGCCGCAGTGGGACCACCTGTTCGTGGAGGCGCGCACTCCCGGCGGTGACAACTGGACGACGCTGCCGGACGCCAACGGGCACACGACGACGTCGACCGGCCAGAGCTGCCCCGCGGGCTGGGTCGCGCTGCACCCGCAGCTCGCGCACTACCAGACGTGGAACGGCGTCGACGCGTGCACGGCGACCGGCACCACCGGCGCATGGAACGCTGCGAGCGGCAACTCAGGAGGTTGGCAGCAGTGGAGCATCGACCTCTCGGCGTACGCCGGCAAGAGCGTCGAGATCTCCATCGCCTACGCCAGCGACTGGGCGATCGCAGGGCATCGGTGTCTTCCTCGACGACATCACGCTCCCGGACGGCACCAGCACCTCGTTCGAGACCGGCTTGGACGGCTGGGCGATCACCGGGCCCGCCGCCGGGCAGCGCGCCCAACGTCAACAACTTCATTCAAACCGACGCGTCCGGCTTCCCGGTCGGCAACGCGATCGCCACGCCGCACTCGCTGCTCCTGGGGTTCGGCCTGGAGGGCGTCTCGACTGCAGCCGAACGCAACGCAGTGATCGGCCGCGCCCTCGACCACCTGCTGGAGTAGGAGGAGGACAAACCCCTTCGGCCATCGCTGCCACGCGAACACGGGCGTGAAACTTCTCGCCCGAGGGTGTCGTTTACCGCCGGACGCCGTTCGTAGCGTAGGTGGAGGCGGACACCGGGTCCGCCCGAGCCGAGGGAGCAGACATGCCCGAGTACCTCATCTACTTCAACCAGCAGTGGGTCGGCGACCATACCGAGGAGTGGTTCCGCTGGGCGCGGGCCACTCGCCATGGCGGTCGTGGACGAGATGAAGGCTGCCGGCGTGTACGTCTTCGCCGGAGGGCTGGAGGAGGAGGACGGCCCGATCTACAGCGCCGACCCCACCAGCGGCACCGTGATGCTCACCGACGGACCGTACGTCGAGACCAAGGAGTGGCTGGGCGGGTTCGCCCTGGTGTCCGTCGCCGATGACGAGGCCGCCAAGGTGTGGGCGGGCAAGGTCGCCGAGGCATGCGGCTGGCCCCACGAGGTTCGCCGCTTCAAACCGCAGCGTCAGTCCGGGTAGCCCGGACCCACTGAGTACGGCCAGCCCGCGATCGGGTCAGTCGGTGTGAAGTTTCCCGAGACTGACTGACCCTTTCGCGGGTCAGACGATGGAGGTCGCCTCGACCTTCGCCAGCACCTCGTGCAGGTGCTCGCGCATGAGGTCCCGGTGCGCCTGCTCGGTCTCCCGAAGCTTGGCGATCTCGTCGTTCGCCTCGTTGCGCGACTGCTCGAGCTCGGCGCGGACGCGCTCCGCCTCGGTCCGGGCCTCCGTCAGGACCTCGTCGGCCTCGTCGCGGGCGGTCGCCTTCATCTCCTCGGCCTCGGCCTGGGCCTCGTTCAACAGCTGGTCGGCGTTGCGCGCCGCGATCTCCAGGAGGCGGGCGGCGGCGCTCGAGCTGTCCGGGGCCGGCGCCGGCGTGGCGACCGCTGCCTCGTTCGACTCGGTGACCTCGGCCTACCGGCCGGCTCGGTGACCTCGGCCTCGGGCAGCTCGGTCGCGAGCGTCGGAACGACCATCAAGTCTTCGTAGGTGCTGCTCATGTTCATGTTTCCCCCAACGTTGTGGTCCCCTGCCGCCGACTGTGCGACGACGGCATGGCCCGGCTCGCGAACCGCCGGTGGTGCCCTCCGCACCGGTCCGATGTGTGATTGCTGGCAAGTGTGTGGTATGGGGCTTCACCCGTCCCCGGAATGCCGGAATCGGTGCCAAGTGCACCCGTTCGGCTACCGCTGCCACGCCCAGACGGGCGTGGGGCAACCGACACAGCTGACGGTGGGTTCGACCGAGATCAGACGACCTCGGTCGTCTGGTGCTGGACGAGCCTCGGACCGGTCAGCCGATGGAGTTTGCTTCCACCTTCGCCAGCATCTCCTCGAGGTGGGACTTCATCCGCTCACGGTGCTCCCGCTCGGTGTGCCGCAGGTCGGCGATCTCCCCGTTCGCCTTGTCCCGCGCCTCCTCGGACTCCGCCTTCATTCGTTCCACCTCGGCGCGAGTCTCGCTCAGCAGGCGATCGGCCTCCTCGCGGGCCGTCGACGTCAGCTGCTCGGCCTCCGCGCGCGCGGTCGACGTCAGCTCCTCTGCCTCGGCGCGAGCCTCGGCCACGAGCTCGTCCGCGTTGCGCGCGGCGAGCTCCAGGAGTCGAGCCATGCCACTCGAGGCGGTTTCCGCGTCGGGGGCGGCGTCGGGGGTCGCGTCCGGACCAGCGCCTGACTCCGCGCCGGGCTCCGCGTCTGACTCCGCAACCGGCTCCGCGTCTGGCTGCTCGACCGGCTCGGCCGCGCCCGTCGGCTCGGCCGCGTCGCCACGCTGCGCCATCAATTCGTCGTAAGCACTCATTGCGTCCCCCAGGGGTCTATCCCGTGGCTCACACACCATCTTAGAAGCGAGGTCCGGGCTCCCTGACCTCCCGGCGACGCATTCGCGCCGCCCCGGGTCCAGACCAGTGTGTGCCAAGTGGGCCCTGTTGTCGCGCATTTGGGGGCGAATGACCGTGCCCTGGTCAGCCGACCTCGGTCGCCTCGACCTCCGCCGGCGGCGCGCCGGAGTCCTTGCGGATCCGCTCGTGGCGCTCTTGCCGGGCCTGCCGGAGCCTCGCGATGTCCTCGTCGATCCGGGCACGCGTCTCCGCCAGGGCCACGCGAACCCGCTGCACCTCCTGGCGTGCGGCGTCCTGGATCTGCTGGGCCTCCGCCTCGGCTCGGGACCGCAGCTCCGCCGTCTCGTCCCGGGTCTGCTCCTGCAGCTCCTCGGCGTCCGCCTGGACCTGCTCGAACGTCGAGCGGGCGGCTGCCAGCAGGGCGTCGACCTCCGCCCGGGCGACGGCCTTGACGCGCACCGCCTCCTCCCGGGCCTTCGCCGAAAGCTCGTCGGCCCCCGCGCGAGCCTCGTCGAGGAGCCGCTCGGCGTCGTCGCGAGCGTCGCGCTTCGCCTGCTCGGTCTCGTCGCGGGCCAGCGTCCACAGCTGTGCGGCGTTCTCCTGGGCGGTGGCCGTCACCTGCTCGGCCTGGTCCCGGGCATTCGCCTCTGCCAGCGCCGTCACCTGCTCGGCCTCCGCGCGGGCCTCCGCCAGCAGCTGGTCCGCCTCCGATGCCGCGACTGTCCTTCGCCGCTCCGTCTCGTCCCGAGCCTCCGCCAGCAGCTGGTCCGCCTCCGACCGAGCCTGGGCCGTCACCCGCTCGGCCTGGTCGCGGGCCTCCGCCAGGATCTGGTCTGCCTCTGCCCCGGCGACGGCCTTCGCCTGCTCAGCCTCGCCACGGGCCTCCGCCAGCAGCCCGTCCCGCTCTGACCGGGACTTCGCCAGCAGCTCGTCGCCGTGGGTCCGAGCGCGCGCCCTGATCTTGTCGGCTTCCGTGTTCGCCTCCGCCAACAGCTCGTCGGCGTTCTGCACCGCGAGCTCCAGCAGCCGTGCCACCCCGTCCACGACCGGGTCGGGATCGAGGCCGGCTTCGGCGTCCCGCTCCGCGTCGACATCCGGGTCGGCCTCGGCCGGCTCCATCGTCAGGTCGTCGTAAATGCTGCTCATGAGTCTCCCCCCTCACGCGGGCGAACCCGCCACGCACATGACTGGGACCTGGACCGATCGCCCCGAGCTCGCCGGTGGTGCCTCCACACCGGTCCCACAATGTGCGTTCGGGCAGTGTGTGCGAGGGTCGCGCCGCCTGTCCAGCGGACCTCGCACCTGTCTGTACCGACGGCGCTGGCTGGCGCCTGTGGAACGTCCGCGCCGACCCCCATGGACGGGTCGGGGACAATGGCGCCATGCCCGACCGTGACCTTCCCCGCAAGGCCGCGGCGCGCACGGCGCGACTGGCGGCCCTGCCGCTCGGGTACGCCGGGCGTACGGCGCTCGGGCTCGGCAAGCGACTGGGCGGGGCGTCGGCGGAGACGGTGCTGACCGACATCCAGCAGCGGACCGCTGAGCAGCTGTTCCGGACCCTCGGCGAGCTCAAGGGCGGGGCGATGAAGTTCGGCCAGGCCCTGAGCGTGCTCGAGGCGGCGCTGCCCGAGGAGATCGCCGGCCCCTATCGCGAACAGCTCACCCGGCTGCAGGACGCCGCACCGCCGATGCCGACCCAGACCGTCCGCGACCAGATCGCGAAGAGCCTCGGCCCGGACTGGCAGGACCAGCTCGTCTGGCTGGACGGCGGCCCGACCGCGGCGGCGAGCATCGGCCAGGTGCACAAGGGCCGCTGGCACGACGGGACGGACGTGGCGGTCAAGGTGCAGTACCCCGGCGCCGGCGAGGCGTTGATGTCGGACCTGCGCCAGATCGGCCGGCTCGGCCGCACCGTGGCGCCGCTGGTGCCGGGCGTCGACATCAAGCCCCTGGTCGAGGAGATGCAGGCGCGCGCCGTCGACGAGCTCGACTACGAGCTCGAGGCCGAGGCGCAGCGAGCCTTCGCCGAGGCGTTCCGCGACGACCCCGACATCGTGATCCCGGACGTGGTCGCCCAGGGCGCCGAGGTCCTCGTCACCGAGTGGCTGGAGAGCCCGGCCAGCCTGGCCAGCATCATCCGGAGCGGCACCCAGGAGGAGCGCGACCACTACGGCGAGCTGTTCGTGCGGTTCCTCTTCGACGGCCCGCGTCGGACCGGCATGCTGCACGCCGACCCGCACCCGGGCAACTTCCGCATCCTCCCGAACGAAGACGGCTCCCCCGGACGGCTCGGGATCCTCGACTTCGGCGCCGTGGCCCGGCTCGGGCCGGGCGGCCTCCCGACAGCGATGGGCTCGCTGATCCGGCTCGCCGCCCTCGAGGACCGCGCGGCGCTCTTGGACGGCCTGCGTGAAGAGGGGTTCATCAAGGACCGGATCCGGCTCGACCCCGACCTGCTGCTCGACTACCTCTCGCCGTTCGTCGAGCCGACCAAGGTGGAGAGGTTCCGGTTCAACCGGGAGTGGATGCGCGCGCAGTTCCAGCGCATCAACAACCCCAGGGAGCCGACGTACACGATCGCGATGAAGCTGAACCTGCCGCCGTCGTACCTCCTCATCCACCGCACCTGGCTCGGTGGCATCGGCGTGCTCAGCCAGCTCGAGGCCGAGGCGCCGTTCCACGCGATCCTGACCGAGTACCTGCCGGGCTTCGCGTCGGCGTGACGTCAGTCAAGCGGCAGGTACATCACGTGCAGGCCGACCAGCCCGTGCCCGGCTGAGTCGAACGCCGCCGGCACGGTGCCGATGATCCGGAAGCCCAGCGCCTCCCACAGGCGCACGGCCGCCTCGTTGGTCTCGACGACCGCGTTGAACTGGATCGCCCGGAACCCCTGGTCGCGGTGCCACTGCACGACGTACTCCCCCAGCCGGCGGCCCACGCCACGACCGCGGGCCTCGGAGGAGACCATGAACGACGCGGTGCCGACGTGGCTGCCGCGGCCGGGCCGGTTCGGGCCCATGGTCGCGCTGCCGAGGATCCGGCCGTCCTCCTCGAGGACGACGGTCTGGCCGGGCGCGCTCATCGTCCAGAGCCGGCGGGCCTGCTCCGAGGTGAGGTCCGGCGGGTAGGCGTAGGTCTCCCCGGCCTGGACGATCTCGTCGAAGAACGGCCAGACCTGCGGCCAGTCCTCCTCGGTCATCGGGCGGATCAGGTTCCCGATCTCGTCGTTCACTCGGGCCGGTCTCCCGGTCGACGACGAGTGACGCAGTAGGTCAGGCCGGCTGGGTCGCGCAGGACGGTCCAGTGCTCGAAGCGGGCCTGGACCTCGGCGCCGGCGGCCTCGTGCGCGGCCAGCTCGGCCTCGTGGTCCGACGCGGCCCAGTCGAGGTGGGCGGTGACCGTGCTCTGCTCGTCGTCGAGCCGCTGCAGGAGCAGCTGGAGCGGCTGCTCCGGGCCCGGCGTCAGCCGGCCGAACTCCGACCCGGGCGACGGCTCGCGCCGCCGCCAGCCGGTGACGGCCGCCCAGAACGCCAGCTCGTCGTCGTAGCGGCTGGGCGGGATGTCGAGGCAGACCTGGTCGACGTACGACGTGCGGGCGCCTTGTCCTGAGCCTGTCGAAGGGTCGGGCCAGGTGGTCGGCGGCGGGCGCACGCCGCCGGGCTCGGGGACCAGGCAGAAGACGAAGCCGCCGGGCGAGCTCATGGTCCTGAGGTCGTCGTACGGCGACTCCAGCACCTCGGCGCCGAGCGCTTCGAGCTCGGTGGCGGCGGTCGCGGGGTCGTCCACGTGGAGGTCGAGGTGCACGCGCGGCGTGTGCTCCTCGAGCCGCTGAACGCGCAGGTAGTCGGTGCCGGCGGGTGGGACCAGCGTCGCGAACTGGCCCTGCTCCCCCCGCTGCGGTCCGCGCTGGAAGCCGGTCACCTCGGACCAGAAGTTCGCGCCTGCCTCGTGAGTGTCGCCGGGGAGGTCGAGGAAGGCGACGATCCAGAGCGGGGTCATGCGGTGCTGGGCAGCGGTGCGCAGTCGTTGCCGCAGCCGTCGGGCGCCGGCGGACCGTCGGAGTGGCTGGCCGGACGGTGCAGCACCGCAGTGGCCGGCGTGATCCGGACGTCGTCGCCCGCCACCTCCGCGGTGCCGTCCACGAGGAGGGTGAAACCCCTCGGCTCCAGCGGCGGGAAGACCAGGGTCACCGCGGCGTTGTCGGCCAGGTTGGCGACCGTGCCCTTGCCCGGCCCCTCGACCAGCACGATGCCGTCGGTGACCGTCGGCTCGACCGTGACCACCTTGACCGAGCCCGAGCGGTTGGTGAGCAGGTAACCGGCGCCGAAGCCCTCCAGCGCCTTGGCGAGGTCGCCGACGTCGACAGGGATGCTCATGTGCCGAGGCTAGTCACCACAGCCCGGCCACGTCTCCGCCGATCCGCACGATGAACGCGCTCACCACGACGATGAAGAAGACCCGCACGAACCGAGTGCCGCGGGAGACCGCGACCCGGGCGCCGATGTAGCCGCCGACCAGGTTGCAGCCGCCCATCACCAGCCCGACCTTCCAGAGCACCGCACCCTGCGGGATGAAGATCACGAGCGCACCGAGGTTGGTCGCCCAGTTGGCGAGCCGGGCCTTGGCCGAGGCATCGAGGAAGGAGTAGCCGAGCAGCCCGACCAGGGCGAAGACGAAGAAGCTGCCGGTGCCCGGGCCGAGCGCGCCGTCGTAGAAGCCGATCACGAAGCCGACGGCCAGCGCGGCCGCGAGGTGCCGGTGGCCGGCGTACCGCAGCGCCGTCGCCTCCCCCAGCTCCGGCTTGAGCAGCACGTAGGCACCGACCACGATCAGCGCGACCAGGACGATCGGCTCGAAGGCGTCCCGCGGGATGTGGCTCGCCACCGCCGCACCGCACATCGAGCCCGCGAAGGCGAGCACCATCATCGGCAGGAAGGTCCTCGGGTCCGGCTTGACCCGCCGGTAGTACGTCGCCGAGCTCACCGTCGTGCCGCAGATCGAGGCCAGCTTGTTGGTCGCCAGGATCTGGGTGGGCGCCGCGTGCGGCAGCCCGAGCAGCAGCGCCGGCAGCTGGATCAGCCCGCCGCCGCCGACCACCGCGTCCACGAACCCCGCGGCGACGGCCGCGAGCCCGAGCAGGACCAGCACGGTCAGCGTCGGGTCGTTCATCGAGGACACCCTAGGGACTGGCCCTAGGTTGGGGAGCGTGCGGATCGTCTCGCTGCTCCCCTCGACGACCGAGATCCTGTTCGCGCTCGGCGCCGGGCCCTCCGTGGTCGGCGTGACCTTCGAGTGCGACACCCCGGCAGAGGCCCGCACCCGGACCATCGTCTCGACGTCGGCGATGCCGTCCGGCATGAGCCCCGCCGAGATCGACGCGTACGTCGTGGGCGCGGTCGCCGACGGGGTCGACCTCTACCACCTCGAGGCCGACGCGCTGCGCTCCCTCGACCCCACGCTGGTGGTCACCCAGGACCTCTGCGCCGTCTGCGCGGTGGACGTGGCAACGGTCGACGACGCGCTCGCCCACCTCGGGTGCACGGCCGAGGTGCTGACCGTCGACCCGCACACGCTCGAGGAGGTGCTCGGCTCGGTGCTGCTGCTCGGTCAGGCCACCGGGCACGAGGAGGTCGCCGCCGAGCTCGTCCAGTCGCTACGGCAGCGGATGGCCGCCGTCTGGCGCAGCACCATGGGCCGCGGCCGCCCGCGCGTCGCCGTGCTCGAGTGGACCGACCCGCCGTACGCCCCCGGCCACTGGATTCCCGAGATGGTCGAGCTCGCCGGCGGCACCAACGTGCTCGGCGCCGCGGGCCAGAAGTCGGTCCGCGTCACCTGGGACGACGTCGCGGCCGCCCGCCCGGACGTCGTGGTCGTGGCGCCGTGCGGCTACGACCGCGCGGGTGCGCAGGCTCAGGCGGACGCGATCGGCGACGCTGCTCCCGGCCGCGCGTCCGCGTGCACGCCGTCGACGCCGACGGGATGTGGGCCCGCCCCGGTCCGCGGCTGGTCGACGGTGTCGAAGAGCTCGCAGAGATGCTGCACCCGGCCTGACCCGCGCGCCGGGCCAGTGCCAGGCCCGCCGTCCAACCCGGTGCCCGGCCACCGCCCGGGGGCGCCAGCGACGAGATTTCGTGGCCGCTGGTGGCCAGCAGCCAGGCGACCAGCGAGTTCGAGTTCCACATGTCACCCAGCCCCAGCTCATCACGACCCCAGGTCAGCCCGGGGACTCGTGACCCAGCGGCGAGCAGCCGACGGGTGCGCGTGTGGTCGGTGGCGACGTGCACCGGGTCCCCCACCGCGTAGCCGAGATCCGGTACGGCTCCGTCGCGCCAGACGCGCACCTCGTAGCGGAAGAGCCGCGAGGCGCCGAGGCGGCGGAACCCGACCGGGCCAGTGGCGGTGACGCCGTGACTGCGGGGCGGGCCACCGCCCCACGCGGGGGCCATCTCGACGGTCCAACGCCCCTCGTCCAGCTGCACCTACGGTGGTACGCTGGGCGGTGGTGCCGCCGAGATGCTCGAGCGCTCGAGGAGCTGGCCTCGGTCCTGGCCGGCAGGGGATCAGTCGAGCGATGCGCAAAGGCCTGCTTCGGAGGCCCTTGGCGTCATTTCTCGTCGAGTGACGCGAAAAGGTCGCCAGAAGCCGACGGCTCGTTCTCGTGGGACGAACAGCGTCTCTACTACGCCAACATCTCGACGCCGTTCCCGGGCAACCCCGGCTTCAACGGCGACGCGGCCATCACGGTCTCGCACACTCTCGACCTCGATGACGCCATGGCCGGCGAGAACTCCGGCTGGTCCGACCCGGTGATCGTGACCAAGCAGAACAGCGCGCTGTTCAGCGACAAGGAGCAGCTCTGGGCCGACAACGCCGAGTCCAGTCCGTATTTCGGCAACGTGTACGTCTGCAACGTCGGGTTCCGCGGCACCGCCGGTTCCGAACCGGTGCTGTTCGCACGCTCGACCGATGGCGGCGACTCGTGGACCGCGCGTCAGCTGACTGCGGCGACCAACAACGGCCGGACCGGAGGCCGTCAGGGCTGCGCGATCCGCACGGACTCGAATGGCGTTGTGTACGTGATCTACGCAGGCTTCGACAAGCAGCGCCAGACCGACGTCTTCTACCAGATGCGGTCGTTCAACGGTGGGCACAACTTCGAGCGACCGCGGCCGATCGTCGCTGTCGCCAGCATCGGGCAGCTCGACCCGGCGCAGGGACGCCTCACCATCGACGGAGTCGCTGGGGCACGCACCAACACGTTCCCGAGCATCGACATCGCCAACGGATCACCCACGGGAGCCGACGCCACCGACGAGATCGTGGTCACGTGGTCCGACGACCGAGCGGGCACCAACAACGAGAGGGCTTACCTGGTCCGGTCGACGGACGGCAGCAACACCTTTCGGCGCCCGCAACCGTGTCCTCGGCCGGCGATCGGGCCAACCAGCCCGCCGTGGCGATCTCACCCGACGGGGCGGACGTGTACGTCGTCTACAACGCCTACCTGGCACCCTGGCAGAGCACCACCGCGTCTCCGCGGCCGATGCTCGGGGTCGTCAACTACGTCTCGCCCACCAATGTGGTCACCTCGTTGCACCGTGGGGCAGCTGGCGACGCCCGCGGCTCGAGCGGCAATGGGGGCCGCCTTGAGGCGGGCCCGGGTCAGGCCGACGATCCCGATCACCACCCAGACGAGGTTGAGCGCGGCCGACGGCCAGGCGCCGTAGTAGGCGGAGTTGACCATCAGCGACGCCGCCGCCGACCAGGTTCATCAGCTGGAACGTCAGGCTGGGCCCGAGGATCCGCCCGGTGGTGACCAGGGCGTACGCGCTGATGAGCAGCACCATCCCGATCCAGCCGACGACGTTGACGAGGATGACGGTCAGGTCCACCCCACGATCATGGGGCAGCCGCTACGTCAGTCAGTCGCCGACCCAGAACCCGCGGCCGCCGAACCAGTCGCCGTAGCCGCCGCGGTAGGGCATGGCCGTGCTCGCGTTGCCGCGGGAGCCGAGGTAGGAGCTGACGACGGCGGCGCCGAGGTCGTCGAGCTCGGGGGCCACCACTCGGCCCTCGACGCGTTGCGCCATGGACTCGATGAACCGGGCCAGGCCGGGGTCGTCGCCGAGCCGGAAGAACGTCGTCTGGGCGCCGAGCCGTCGGGCGTTGTCGAGCTCGCGGACGGCGTACGCGACGGTCAGCGGGTGCGGCGGGTAGCTGAAGTAGACCTCGCCGTCGGGCTCGAGGTGCGAGGTCGGCTCGCCGTCGGTGACGACCAGCAGCACCGGCTGGGCGTGGGGGTGCTTGCGGAAGTGCCGGTTCGCGAGCAGCAGGGCGTGGTGCAGGTTGGTGCCCTTGTCCCACATCGCGTCGAGTGCGGTGAGCTCCTCGATCTCCATGACCTCGGCGTGCCGGCCGAAGCCGATCAGCTGCAGGGCGTCGCCGCGGAACCGGGACCGGATCAACGTGTGCAGGGCCAGGGCGGTCCGCTTCATCGGCACCCAGCGGCCGTCCATCGCCATCGAGAACGACGTGTCGACGAGCAGCGCCACGCACGCCTGGGTGCGGTCCTCGGTCTCCTGGACCTCGATGTCGTCCACGGTCAGCCGTACGCCCGCTCCGGGGTCGAGCCCCTCGCCGGCGCTCCGGACCACGGCGTTGGTGATCGTGCGCGGCACGTGCCAGGGCTCGGTGTCGCCGAACTCCCACTGGCGGGTGGCCCCCGACAGGTCGCCGGCCGCGCCGGCCCGGCGCAGCTCCCGCTGCCCCTGACGGCCGGACATCTTCTCGGCCACGTCGCGCAGCAGCGCCTTGCCGAGCTGGCGCATGGCCTTCGGGGTGAGCTGGAGGTTGCCGTCGGAGCCGCGGCGCAGGGTGCCGCCGTCACGCAGCGCCCGCTCGAGCTCCTGGAGGGTCCGGGCGTCGACCCGGGCGTCGTCGCCGAGCTGGCGGGCCAGCGTGTCGAGGTCGAGGTCGTCCATCCGGGCGCCGCCGTAGGACTGCGACAGCTGCTCGGCGAGCTGGTCGAGGTCGGCGAGGTCCTGGAAGACGCCGGTGCCGTCGCCGAGGCCGAGCCCGTCGTCGCCGTCCATCCGCTCCGAGCCGTCCCAGTTCTCGCCCGGCCGCAGGGACTGGAGGTTCGAGTCGAGCCGGGACAGCGACTCCATCAGGGCCGGCGAGCCGAACGCCTGCTGCGAGAGCTGCATCAGCTCCGCGCGCTGCTCGGCCGACATCGAGTTCAGCATCCGTTGCGCGGCGGCGGCGCGCGATGCCATCGCGTCGAGGAGCTCGTCGAGGTTCTGCGGGTTCTCCGGGAAGAAGTCCCCGTGCTTGGCCATGAACTCGTCGAAGTCCTCCTGCGAGTCCTCGCCGCGAGACCGCTTCTCGAGCAGGTCGTTGAGGTCGCCGAGCATCTCGTTGATCGCCGCGCGATCCTCGTCGGTGGCGTTCTCGAGCGCCTGCTTCATGCCGGCGAACCGCTGGTCGAGCAGCTCGCGGCCGAGCAGGTCCTTGATCTTCTCGTAGTCCTCGCGAGCCTCCCGGCTCTTCCAGTCGTACGACGACAGCTCGCTCACGGCCGCGGCGGTGTTGGGCGGGAGGTTCTCCAGCTGCATCTCGCGCAGCGCCCGGTCGCCGTCGTCCAGGTCGACGTCGCGGGCCAGCTGCTTGCGCTCCTCGAGCACGGCGTGCTCGAGCAGCTCCTTGATCTCCTGGAGCGTCCCGTCGAGGTTGTGCTTCTGCAGCAGCTCGCGGCGCCGCTCGGCGACCCGGCGGGCCAGGTCGTCGAGGCCGCGCTGGTTCTGGCCGCCGCGGCGCAGGAACTCCCGCATCGCACGCTCCGGCGAGTAGCCCGCCATCACGTCCTGGCCGATCGCGTCGAGCGCCTCCGCGATGTCGACCGGCGGCGCCAGTGGGTCGCCGCCGTCGTAGCGGCCGTAGCGTGAACGGGCCTGCTTGGAGGTGTGCCGGTTAGCCATAAACGGTCTCTCCGCCGCCGCTCTCCTTGCTGATCTTGCGCGCGAGGTAGAGCCCCTCGAGGGCGAGCTCGATGGCGCCGGCCCGCTGGCCGTCGTTGGTGGCGCCGAGCCGGTCGCAGATCTCGTCGTACAGCTCGGACTCGCCCAGCACCGGCAGCCCGGTCAGGAAGTCACGCGCGGTGACCTGTTCGCCGGTCGTGACCATCATGCCGCTCTCGAGGGCGTCCACGAGGAGCGCGAGGTCGAGGCCGCGGAAGGTGTGCCGGACCGTCTCGGCCGTGGCCGTGCGGAGCAGGTGGGTGAGGATCTCGGTCTCGCGACCCTCCTCGCCGGTCTCGAACTCGATCTTGCCGCCGAGCACGTCGATCGCGGTCTCGAGGTCGACCACGCGCGCGACCGCCTCGTCCTCGCCCTGCGAGGTGGAGCGGTGCAGGGCCGCCGCCGCGATCGTCTCGGCGCCGGCGATCGCGAACCGCGCGGAGACGCCCGAGCGCTGGTCGACCGACGAGGACTCCCGCAGGTTGCCCGTGAACCGGGCCAGGATCTCGACGAGGTGGTCGGGTACGTCGGCGACGAGGTGCGCCTCCTGCCGGATCACCGCGATCTCGTCCTCGAGCTCGGTCGGGTAGTGGGTGCGGATCTCGGCGCCGAACCGGTCCTTGAGCGGCGTGATGATCCGGCCGCGGTTGGTGTAGTCCTCCGGGTTGGCGCTGGCGACGACGAGGACGTCGAGCGGCAGCCGCAGCACGTAGCCGCGGATCTGGATGTCCCGCTCCTCCATCACGTTGAGCATGGCGACCTGGATCCGCTCGGCCAGGTCGGGGAGCTCGTTGATCGCGACGATGCCGCGGTGGCTCCGCGGGATGAGCCCGAAGTGGATCGTGTCCGGGTCGCCCAGCGAGCGGCCCTCGGCGACCTTCATCGGGTCCACGTCGCCGATCAGGTCGGCCACGCTCGTGTCGGGCGTGGCCAGCTTCTCGGCGTACCGCTCGTCGCGGTGCCGCCACTCGACCGGCAGCGTGTCGCCGAGCTCGAGCGCGCGCCGGCGCGACTCGTGGATGATCGGCTCGTAGGGGTGCTCGCCGAGCTCGGAGCCGCCGATCACCGGGGTCCACTCGTCGAGCAGGCCCACCAGGGTGCGCAGCAGCCGGGTCTTGCCCTGGCCGCGCTCACCGAGCAGCACCACGTCGTGGCCGGCGATCAGCGCCCGCTCGAGCTGCGGGATGACGGTGTCCTCGAAGCCGTGCAGCCCGGGCCACGGGTCCCTGCCCTCGCGCAGGGCGTCGAGCAGGTTGTCGCGCAGCTCGGTCCGCAACGTCTTCTGGACGTGGCCGGACGCGCGGAGCTCGCCGAGGGTGCCAGCGGTGGGCCGAGCCGTGGGAGCAGAAGTCACGCCTCCACGCTACCCAGCGCCACAACAACTGGACGGCGTCTCCGGTTCTGGTCCGGCTACACCGTTCCGTTGGGGCCGGCGCCGACCAGACCCGGCGGCTATGGTCCGGGCGTGCTGACGGTGGACTGCCCCTGCGGCTCGGGACAGCGCTACGACGCATGCTGCGGCCGCCTGCACCGCCGCCAGGCCGAGGCGGTGACCGCCGAGGAGCTGATGCGCTCCCGCTACGCGGCGTACGCCGTGGGCGACCTCGACCACGTGTTCCGCACCTGGCACCCGCGCACGAGACCCGACACCCTCGAGCCGGACCCGGCGCTCAGGTGGACCGGGCTGAACGTGCTCGACGTGGTCGACGGCGGCCCCGGGGACGAGACCGGGGAGGTCGAGTTCGAGGCGACGTACGACCGCGCCGGCAGCGCGGGCCGTCGGCACGAGCGCAGCCGGTTCGAGCGCCGTCGGGGCCGCTGGGTCTACGTGGACGGGGACGTCAGCTAGAGGCACCCGAGATGTTGACCAGCCAGTTGACGTCGAACTTGTCCTTGACCTGGCCGAACTCGTCTCCCCACGGGGCCTTCTCGAGTGGCACGTCGATGTGGCCGCCCTCGGCGAGCGCGTCGAAGTAGCCGTGCAGCAGCTCCGACTCGTCACCACTGAGGCTGAGGTGACCATTCGGGGTCTGGCCCTCGCTCATGCCGGGCACGTTGTCCGCGGCCATCAGGGTGAAGCCCTCGGGAGTGGTCAGCTGTCCGTGCATGACCCCGTCGGCGGGGATGGGCGTGCCCTCGTGCTCGGTCATGCCCATGTCGCCGAACGCCATGACGTTGAGCTCGCCGCCGAACACGCCTTGATAGAACTCGATCGCCTCTCGGGCGTTGCCGTCGAAGTTGAGGTACGGGTTGAGGATGGCCATACCGCCACCTTGCCTCGTGCCACCGACAGACGGAAGGGCAGGAGAGTGAACTTCTAGCGGTCGTCGCGGAAGACCGCCGGCCGGCCCTCCTTGCGGGCCCGCGTCGCTTCCTCGAAGTTGTCGGTGAGCAGCCGCAGGTAGAGCTGGCCGAGCCCCTCGCTGTGCAGGTAGGTCTCCAGCGAGGTGGCCGAGATCCCGGCGTACAACGACTTCTTGGTCAGCTCGATGCCGGGCTGGGAGAACGTCGCGACCCGCTGGCCGAGCTCGACGCCCGCGGCGACCACGTCGTCGTGGAGCGACGAGACGAGACCGGCCCGCTCGGCCTCCTCGGCACCCATGTCGCGGCCGGTCAGCATCAGGTCGGCCGCCCGCGTCGAGCCGATCGCCCGCGGCAGCAGGAAGCTCAGGCCGAGCTCGCTGGCGGTCAGGCCGTTGTTGATCCCCGCGGCGCGGAAGTACGCCGCCGGCGCGGCGATCCGCAGGTCGCAGGCGAGCGCGAGGCACAGGCCGCCGCCGATCGCGGCGCCGTTGATCGCGGCGATCACCGGCTGGTGCAGCCGGCGCAGCGTGAGCACGATGTCCTCGAGGGCCTCCATGGCTCGGAGCGCGTACGTCGGCCGGGTCACCCCGGCCGCGCCCGGCGGCGTACCGGCGGACTCCTGGTCGGCGCCCGAGCAGAACCCCTTGCCGGCGCCGGTGAGCACGACCGCGCGGACGGCGTTGTCGTCGCCGAGCTCGCGCAGCGTGTCACGCAGCGGCACCATCACGTCGAAGGCCATCGCGTTCAGCCGCTCGGGCCGGTTGAGGGTGACGACGGCAACCTCGGGGACCGGCCGGTCGACCAGGACGAACTCGCTCATCTCAGCGGCTCAACAGGACCGAGGAGCCGTGCCCGAACAGCCCCTGGTTCGCGGTGATGCCGACGGTCGCGCCCTCGACCTGGCGTCCGGTCGCCTGGCCGCGCAGCTGCCAGGTCACCTCGCACACCTGGGCCAGCGCCTGCGCCGGCACCGCTTCGCCGAAGCAGGCCAGCCCACCGGACGGGTTCACCGGGATCCGGCCGCCGATCGTCGTCTCACCGGCCCGGAGCAGCACCTCGGCCTCGCCGCGCTTGCACAGGCCGATGTCCTCCATCCAGTCCAGCTCGAGGGCGGTGGAGAGGTCGTAGACCTCCGCGAGGCTGACGTCCTCAGGCGAGATCCCGGCCTCCTCGTAGGCCGCGTGCGCGATCGACTCCTTGAAGGTCCGCTCGGGCTCGCTGTCGGCCGACGAGTCGGTCGAGATGTTGGGCATGTCCATGACCGTGTTGGGGAACGTCGGCGTCACCGTGCTGACCGCGCTGACCCGGACCGGCCGGTCGAGGCCGATCTTCCTCGCGTACTCGGTGCTCGCCACGACCACCGCCGCGGCGCCGTCGGAGGTCGCGCAGATGTCCAGGAGGTGCAGCGGGTCGGAGACGACCGCGCTGGTCAGCACGTCCTCGACGCTGACCTCCTTGCGGTAGCGGGCGTTGGCGTTCTCCAGCCCGTGCCGGGCGTTCTTCACCTTGACCGCGGCGAAGTCCTCCGGCGTCGCGCCGTAGAGGTCCATCCGGCGCCGCGCGTAGAGCGCGAAGTACGCGGGGTTGGTCATGCCGAGCAGCCGGAACCGCAGCCAGTCCGGGTCGTCCCACCGCTCCCCCGCGTTGGGCGCGAGGAAGCCCTTGGGCGTGGTGTCCGCGCCCACCACCAGCGCGACCTCGGACAGGCCGGCCAGGATCCGGGCCCGGGCGGTGTCGAGCGCCTGGGCGCCGGTGGCGCAGGCGGCGTACGACGTGGCGACCCGGGCGCCGTTCCAGCCCAGGGCCTGGGCGAACGTCGCGCCGGCGACGTAGCCGGCATAGCCGTTGCGGACCGTCTCGCCGCCGACCACGAGGTCCACCTGGCCCCAGTCGATGCCGGCGTCGTTCAGCGCGGCCCGGGCCGCGACCACGCCGTACTCGGTGAACGGGCGTCCCCACTTGCCCCACGGGTGCATGCCCACGCCGAGCACCGCGACGTCGGTGCTCACTGGTCGGCCTCCTCGCCCAGCTCGGTGACGGGCTTCCACCGCCACACGAGCAGGTCGTCGTCGAGCGGCTCGACCACCAGCTCGACCTCGGCGCCGACCTTGAGGTCCTTGACCCCGTAGCCGTCGGCGACCTGCCCCAGCACCGTGATCCCCTCCGCCAGCTCGACCGCGGCGAGGGCGAACGGCTCGTAGGGGTCGGTGCGCGCGACGTACGGCGCCGGCGGCTGGTACTGCGCGTCGGTGTAGCTCCACACCGTGCCGCGCCGGCTCAGCTCGGCGGTCTCGAACTCCTCGCCGTCGCAGGCCGGGTTGCGGCAGAAGCTCGCGCCCTCCGACGGCACGGGCGGGAAGCAGACGGTCGTGCAGGTGGTGCACCGCGACCCGAGCAGCGTCGGCTCCGGCCCGGTGGTGAACCACCCGTCGACCGCTGGACTCGCGCTCATCCCGCCTCCGAACTAGAACGTGTTCTCATTCTAGTGGGCGCCGCACCCATCTAGCGAGCGGAGACGAGCGTCGTCGTGGACCCGGGGCCGAAGCTCGCGGGAGTAGGTCAGCGGGACAGGAAGGCCAGCAGGTCCTGCCGGGTCAGCACGCCGACCGGCTTGCCGTCCTCCTGCACCAGCACCGCGTCGGCGTTCTCGAGCAGCGCGACCGCGTCGCGGGCGTCCTCGGTCGAGCCGACGGTCGGGAGCGGTGGGCTCATGTGGTCCTCGACCCGGTCGGTGAGGCGGGCGGTGCCGGCGTACAGCGCGTCGAGGAGCGCCCGATCGGACACCGAGCCCGCGACCTCGGCCGCCACGATCGGCGGCTCGGCGCGGACGACGGGCATCTGCGAGACGGCGTACTCCTGCAGGATCGCGACCGCCTCGGCGATGGTCTCGTTGGGGTGGGTGTGCACGAGGTCGGGCAGCCGGCCGTCCTTGCCGCGCAGCACCTCGCCGACGGTCTGGGTCTGGTCGCGCAGCGCCTCGGTCGGGAAGCCGTACTGCGCGAGCCACTCGTCGTTGAAGACCTTGGTCAGGTAGCCGCGGCCGCTGTCCGGGAGGAGTACGACGATGACCGCGTCGGTCCGGCCCTCGGCGGCGAGCTCCTGGGCGAGCTGGCGCGCCGCGAACGCCGCCATGCCCGACGAGCCGCCGACCAGCAGCGCCTCCTCGCGGGCCAGCCGCCGGGTGAAGGCGAACGAGTCCGCGTCGGACACCTCGATCACCCGGTCGGCGATCGTGCGGTCGTAGGTCTCGGGCCAGAAGTCCTCGCCGACGCCCTCGACGAGGTACGGCCGGCCGGTGCCGCCGGAGTAGACCGAGCCCGCGGGGTCCGCCCCGATGACCTGCACCGAGGGGTTCTGCTCCTTGAGGTAGCGGCCGACGCCGGTGATGGTGCCGCCGGTGCCCATGCCGGTCACGAAGTGGGTGATCTTGCCGTCGGTCTGCGCCCAGATCTCGGGGCCGGTCGTCTCGTAGTGCGACGCCGGGTTCTGGGGGTTGGAGTACTGGTCCGGCTTCCACGCGCCCGGCTGCGACGCGAGCTTGTCGGAGACGTTGTAGTAGGAGTCGGGATGCTCCGGCGCGACCGCGGTGGGGCACACGACCACCTCCGCGCCGTACGCCTTGAGCACGTTGCGCTTGTCCTCGCTGACCTTGTCGGGGCAGACGAAGACGCACTTGTAGCCGCGGGCCTGGGCGACCATCGCCAGCCCGACGCCGGTGTTGCCGGAGGTCGGCTCCACGATCGTGCCGCCGGGCTGGAGCTCGCCGGAGGCCTCGGCCGCGTCGATCATGCGGGTGGCGATGCGGTCCTTCACCGAGCCGCCGGGGTTGAGGTACTCCACCTTGGCCAGGACGAGGGGTCCGTCCTCGCTCCCTGTTCCAACGGGGGCAAGGTCGAGCGTCTGGTGGAGGCGGACCAGCGGAGTGTTGCCGATCAGGTCGAGGAGTGAGTTCGCGTACTGCACCCGGACAATCTATGCACCTACCCGTCCGTAGCATGGATCCGTGGGGAAGGCCGGCGCAGCGCGCAAGCTTGCCTCCGCCGCTGCGTACGGCGGCGGCGGGCTCTCCGTGCTCGGCGCCGGTCTCTACGGCGTGCTGAGGGCCGAGGCGCAGCTGGCGCGACGCACGATCGGGGACGCCACGGACGCGCGGCCGCCCGATGCGACCGGCTGGTACGGCCGCGGCCGGCCCGGCCCGGCGATCAAGATCGTGCTGCTCGGCGACTCGAGCGCGGCCGGGTACGGCGTCGACCGGGTCGAGGAGACTCCCGGCGCGCTGCTCGCGAGTGGGGCCGCGGAGCGCGCCGACCGGCGGGTCTACCTGCGCGCGTTCGCGAAGGTCGGCGCCCGCTCCTCCGACCTCGAGGGCCAGCTCGACCAGGCGTTGCCGATCGAGCCCGATGTCGCGGTGATCCTGATCGGCGTCAACGACGTCACCCATCGGGTCCGGCCCGCCGCCTCCGTCGGCGCCCTCGCCGAGGCCGTGCGGAGGCTCAAGGACGCGGACGTGGCGGTCCTGGTCGGCACCTGCCCCGACCTCGGGACCGTCAAGCCGATCCCGCCGCCGCTCAAGCAGGTGGCGCGCACCTGGTCGCGGCGGGTGGCCGCGGCGCAGACCATCGCCGTCATCGAGGGCGGCGGTCGGACCGTCTCGCTGGGCTCGGTCCTCGGACCGGAGTTCGCGGCGGCGCCGGCGCTGCTGTTCGGCCCCGACCAGTTCCACCCCTCGGCAGCCGGCTACCGATCGCTCGCCGCCGTGCTGGTGCCATCGATGCTCGCGGCGCTCGGCCTGATCCCCGACGACGAGGCTGCCCCAGAGGCGCTCCGCGGCGAGGGCGTGCTGCCGATCACGACCGCGGCGCTGCAGGCGGTCAGCATCCCGGGCACCGAGCTCGACGGCACCGAGGTCGCCGGTCGGACCCGCGGCGTGCGCGGCCTCTGGGTCGAGCTGCGACACCGCCGCCGGCACCCGCAGCCCGAGGGCGAGGCGCCCGGCGAGGACGAGGACGCAGGGCCAGCTGACTTCCGTCGAGTGACCCAGATGGCCGGTTCTCCACAGTGGAAACCTGCCGATCGGGTCACTCGACGGGAAAATGACGACGACCCCGGGACCGAGGTCCCGAGGCCGCCGGAGCTGGTCCCCGTGAGAGACGAGCTCAGCTGATCGCTAGTTGTCGCCGAAGATCGCGAGCAGGCGGAGCAGGTTGGTGTAGATCCAGACCAGGCTGACCGTCATCGCGAACGCCGCCCGCCACGACTCCGACTCGGGAATCTGGTTGGCGATGCCCTGCTCGACGAAGTCGAAGTCCAGGATCAGCATGAAGATGCCGAGCACCAGGCCGGCGATGGCGAACAGCACGCCCAGGCCGCCGGTGCCGAAGATGCCGAGGTCGATGCCGAACAGGTTCAGCACCAGTGACATCAGGCTGATCCCGACCATGCCGAAGACGGCAGCGATGACACCGCGGCGGAACTTGTCGCCGACCTTGATGTTCAGCACCTTGTACGCCGCGAGCGTGCCGGCGAAGGCGCCGAACGTGCCGATCACCGCGCCGGTGACCACGCCCGGGTAGGCGAGGTTGAAGATCTTGCTGATGCCACCGAGGGCCACGCCCTCGAGGGCCGCGAAGGCGAGGACAAGAGCCGGGCTGATGACCCGCTTGAACGAGTTGACCATCGAGAGCGCGAACGCGCCGAGGCTGCCGATCGTGACCAGCGCGAACAGCGGGCCGAGGTCGGCGGCGACGGACTCGTCGGTGACGTCCGGCGTGAGGATCCAGGTCGCCATCGCGGTCACGATGACCACACCGAGGGTGATCGCGGTCTTCTGGACCACCGAGTCGATGGTCATGGGGCGCGTGGTGACGGGCGCGCGACCGGTGTCACCCGGCGTGCCGACAGACCACTGGGACGGGTCGGTCGTCTGGCCGTAGCCGGCCATCGGCGCCCCGTTGCCGGCGTACGTCTGGTTGCCGTACAGGTTGGCGCCGCCGCGGTTGAACTCCTCGGAACGACGGAAGATGGGGTTGTTGCTCTGCATGGTCTCCTCCTTGGAGGCCGGGGTGAGAGGGTCCATCCTACGGACCTTCGACAGATAAAACGCAGGCGCGCGGCTGGGCGTTCCCGTTGGGGCCGTGGATTCGCTGTGATCCGGGTCTAGCAGGCGTCAGGTCAGGCCCGCCGCGCCACCACCACCGTGTCTGTCGCGACCCGCGGTTCGCCGTCGTGCCCGACAACGTCGCGGGTGCGGGCGTCTGCGACGTCGACCCGCCAGCCGTCGTCCAGCAGCGACGTCACCCGCTCCGGCGCGAAGAGCAGGTGGCTCAGGCGCGGGTTGCGCAGGTCGGTGTCGCGTTCGGCCGGGTGGTGGCCCGCGACCAGGAGCGTGCCGCCCGACCGGACGGCCCCGGCGATGGTGGCGTAGACCCGGTCGAAGTCGGCCTCGGGCACGTGCACGAACATCGCCGACACCAGGTCCGCGTCCCCCGGCAGCGGATCACCGGCGAGCAGGTCGACGTGCACCCAGTCCGTCCGCTCTGCCACCCCGGCCTCGTCGGCGTGCTTCCTGGCCTTCTCGAGCGCGACCACGGAGAGGTCGGCACCGGTGACGTGCCAGCCGCGCTCGGCCAGCCACACGACGTCGGCGCCCTCACCGCACCCGACGTCGAGCGCCACCCCCGGCGACAGCCCGGTGGCGTGCTCGACCAGGGGTGGGTTGGGTCGGCCCGACCAGACGTGGTCGTGTGCGGCGTACCGCTCGTCCCAGAACTCCTGGCTGAAGACGTGCGCCTCGTCCGGCTCCTCGGGTTCGTGCATCGCCCCACTATCCCTCGGTCGACGAGACAGCAGCGAGGCCGGGACCCGAGCCCCGACCCCACTGTCGTGCGTTTGTCAGCTGCGGAAGTTGTACGTCACCCCATTGATCTGCATCCAGCGCAGCAGGCCGGTGACGTTCTGTGCCACCACTGAAGCCCTGGGAGATGTAGATGTCGGTGATCATCGTCGGACCGTGGGCGGCGACGACCGTGGACCACGGCGAGTCTGGACCGGTCGCGTTGGCCGTCGTCGTCGAGCGGACGGAGCCGCTGCGTCACGACGTACTCGTTGAACTCACCCTGCGTCGTTGTCCGGCGTCGAGGACTCTGGGTGCTGCGGCGAGAAGATCACGTCGTTGTTGTCGTTGTGTCAGGAACACGTCGCAGGTACGGCTCCTGCCTGCGTGGTGCTCGTCGTCGAGCCTGACACCGCATGTCGAGTAGACGAGGTTCTTGATGCTCGCGACAGGTGCATGTCCGTTCATCCCGTTGAAGTAGATCGAGCCGACCCGTGGCGCCGCCGTCGGCGTACGGGCCGAACTCGACGCCGTCAGGCGTCAGGCTCACCGAGGCGTTCGTGGCGTCCCACGCGCGGGTGCTGCCCAGGACGCTGACGACCGTGCCACCGACCTGCCGGAGGTGCCCGCCGGACCAGCCGGCGGCCCGACCGGGCCGGCCGGGCCGGTCTGGCCCTTCAGCTTCGTGACCGTCCCGGCCTTGAGGTCCTTGATCTTGATCGTCTTGTCCTTGATGTCCGCCGACGTGATCGTGCCGGCGGAGTAGCCCGCCCCGGCGCCGATCAGCGCGACGACTGTCGCCCCGGCCACCACCGCGACGAGCCGGTTGTCGACTAGCTTCCTGAACTGCATGTAATGGGCTCCCATTCTTCGGTTGCGTGCAGGCCGAGCCCGCCCATGTCCCCGCCAACCCGGAAGCGGTTGAGCGAACCAGTCCCCCGCCGTGTCACGCGATGTAAAGGTCCGTGCGCGCATTCGGACCAGTGCAGGAGTGACCAGTGCTGTCATTCGCCGGGGCGGAACGGCCGACGTGGTGCCCCCGGTGGGACTCGAACCCACAACCAGTCGCTTTTAAGGCGACCTCCTCTGCCGGTTGGGACACGGGGGCCCGGTCAGCGTAGAGCCGCCGCCCTCCCGAGCACCTCGTCGAGCATCGGCGCGGTGAGCCGGCCGGTGAAGGTGTTCTGCTGGCTCGGGTGGTAGCAGCCGAGCAGGACGATCTCCCGGCCGGCGCCGGCGAGCGTCGCCTCGGCGCCGTGGCCGAACCTGGGCTTGGGTGTGGGCAGCTGCCAGCCGATCCTGCGGAACGAGCGCAGGGTCGCGTCCCAGCCGATCGAGCCGAGCGCCACGACGACGCGGACGTGCTCGACCAGCAGCCGGAGCTCGGCCTCGATCCACGGCGCGCAGGTGTCGCGCTCGGCGGTGCTGGGCTTGTTCTGCGGCGGCGCACAGCGGACCGTCGCCACCATCCGGGTGTCGACCAGCTCGAGCCCGTCGGCGGCGTCGACGGAGGTGGCCTTGTTCGCCAGCCCGACGCGGTGCAGCGACGCGAACAGCCAGTCCCCGGAGCGGTCACCGGTGAAGACCCGGCCGGTCCGGTTGGCTCCGTGGGCTGCGGGTGCGAGCCCCACGATCAGCACCGCCGGGGCAGGCGACCCCCAGCCGGGGATCGGCCGGCCCCAGTACGGCTCGCCGGCGTACGACGCCCGCTTGGCCACCGCGACGTCCTCGCGCCAGAGGACCAGTCTCGGGCAGGCGCGGCACATCGAGACGTCGGCCCCGAGCTCGTCCAGGCCGGCGCCGGCGGCGAGGCGGCGCACCTGCGCCGCCGTCCGTGCCACCGGCGTCGCGGGGGTGGCCGGGTCGCCGGGCCAGCCGGTGCCGGGCGGTACCGGCGAGACGAACGGCTGTCCGGTCGCCGGGTGCGGCAGCTCGGTCAGGTTGCCCAAGATAGGGCGGAGCGCTACGGAGTGGCCTGCATCCCGATCTGCGAGTCGTTGCCGCGGACCTTGTCAGCCGCGCTGGACGCCGCGGACGTCACCTTGTCCTTGGCCAGCTCTGCCGCCGCAGTCGCCTGCTGAGCCGCGGCATCCTGGGCGCGGTGCGCGACCCGCTGCACCTTCGGGTTGCCGGCGACCTTGCGGGCCGTGTCGGCGATCTGGTCGTAGCGCTGACGGCCGGCCCGGGCTCCGAGCACGTATCCGACAGCGGCGGCGGCCAGCAGTGACAGCTTGCTCATGACCTTCTCCTCTTCACAACGATCGACGACGGCGGACGACGATGCGCGAGACCAGCGACGACCCGGATTGGTCGAGGCCGTCCGCTCGCCGAGCTCGTGGGCTGCGCGGTGCCCCATGCCAAGGACCACTAAACGAGCGACCAGGCGATCCCGTCCAGGATGTCTGACTCGGACACGACGAGCACCTCGACCGGCGTACGCCGCAGCACCCGCGACAGGATCAGGGCGCCGGCGCCGATCACGTCGGCGCGGCCGGGGTGCAGCCAGGGCAGCGCCAGGCGCTCGGCGACGGACATCCCCACCAGGCGGTCCGCCATCGCGTGCACCTGGTCGACCGGCAGCACCGCCTGGTCGATCGCGTCGCGGTCGTAGGCCGGCAGGTCGAGCACGCCGGCCGCCAACGACGTGACGGTCCCGGCCACCCCGACCACGGTCGACGCCCGCGCCGGCGAGACCGGGCAGGCGTCGAGGTGCCGGTCGATGTCGGCGACGCAGGCGGTCACCTCGGCGGCGGTCGGTGGGTCGGAGCGGAGGTGCCGCTCGTGCTGCCGGACCGAGCCGATGTCCATGGAGTGCGCGGCCGACGGTGGGGCGGTGAGCGAGGCGCCGAGGATCAGCTCGGTCGAGCCGCCGCCGATGTCGACCACCAGCACGGGCAGCGCGGGGTCGTCGCGCAGGTGCCGCACCGCGCCGTCGTAGGACAGCTCGGCCTCCTCGGCACCGGACAGCACGTCCGGGGTGACGCCCAGCCGCGCGCGGACTCCCTCGGTGAAGACCGCGGCGTTCTCCGCGTCGCGGGTGGCCGAGGTGGCACAGAAGCGGATCCTGGTGGCGCCGTGCTCCCTGATCAGCACGGCGTACTCGTCCAGCGCCTCGAAGGTGCGGGCCAGCGCTTCCTCGGCCAGCCGGCCGGTCGCGTCGACGCCCTGGCCGAGCCGGACGATCCGGGTCTCGCGGACCGCAACCTCGGGGAGCGCGCCGACGAGCAGCTTGATCGTGTTGGTGCCGCAGTCGATCGCGGCGACGGTCTCACCCATCGGTGTCACTCATCAGCGTCGACACACGGTCCGGATGACCACCAGTCCCCCAGCTCGTCGAGCACCTCGTCGCCGAGCGGGTTCACCCCGCGGCCCTGGGCGAGCGCCTGCGCGGCCAGCACGTGCAGGCACTTGACCCGGTCCGGCATGCCGCCGGCCGAGATGCCGTCGATCTCCGGTACGTCGCCCAGCTCGGCGCGGGCGGCCAGGTAGCTCTCGTGCGCACCGGCGTACGCCGCCGCCAGCTCGGGGTCGGTGCCGAGCCGCGCCTCCATGTCCTTCATCAGGCCGGAGCCCTCGAGCGAGCCGATCCGCGACGCGGCCCGCGGGCAGGTCAGGTAGAAGGTCGTGGGGAACGGCGTTCCGTCGTGCAACCGGGGCTCGGTGGCCACCACGTCGGGCAGCCCGCAGGGGCAGCGGTGCGCCACGGCGTGCACCCCGCGCGCGGGACGCCCGAGCTGCCGACCGACCGCCGCGAGGTCGGACCCGGCGGGGGCGGACGACGAGGTCACGGGGCTTCCGGGGTCTCCCCCGCGGAGCCCTCGCCGCCGGTGCCCTTCTTGGTGCCGTCGATCTCCGAGGCGGGCGGCCGGCCGGTCTTCGGCGGGTCGCCGGCCAGCTCGACCGACGCCCAGCCGTCGCTCCACCAGGGCGTCTGCGTCGTCGAGATGACGGTGCTGGGGTCCTGCAGCTGTGACGCGGGCTCGAGCGGCTTGCCGTCCTCGCCGAGCACCAGGTAGGTCTTCTCGCCCGGCATCACGTAGCCGAGCCGTTCGCGGGCCTGCTTCGCGACGTAGGCCGGATCCTCCCAACGGTCCTTCTCCGACTCCAGCGAGTCGATGTTGGCCTCGTGCTCGGCGATCTGGGTCTTCAGGTCGTTGATGTGCCCGCGCTGCTCGAGGTAGGCGCGCAGCGAGGACGCGTAGGACACGGTCAGCACGGCGAGCACCAGCACGAGGACCGCGGCGCGGCCGGTGAACCGTGAGCGCGGTGCCTCGGCGCTCGCGGCACCCTCCGCCTCCGGTCGGATCGGACGCCGGGCGCGCCTGCCGGGGCGCCCCCGGACGTCGGCCCGGTCCGGTGCGCCCGCGAGGTCTGCGTTTGTCGGGAGACATGTCCTAACGATTGAACCTCGGGAAGGCGCCCGCGCCGGCGTACCGCGCCGCATCGCCGAGCTCGTCCTCGATTCGCAGCAGCTGGTTGAACTTCGCCACCCGGTCGGAACGCGCGGGTGCGCCGGTCTTGATCTGGCCGCAGTTCACGGCCACCGCCAGGTCGGCGATCGTGGTGTCCTCGGTCTCGCCGGAGCGGTGGCTCATCATGTTGCGGAACCCGGCGCGGTGCGCCAGCTCGACCGCGTCGAGGGTCTCGGTGAGGGAGCCGATCTGGTTGACCTTCACCAGCATGGCGTTGGCCTGGCCGCCGTCGATGCCGCGCTGGAGCCGCTCGACGTTGGTGACGAACAGGTCGTCGCCGACGATCTGGATCTTGTCGCCGAGCTGGTCGGTGAGGGTCTTCCAGCCGTCCCAGTCGTCCTCGTTGAGCGGATCCTCGATCGAGACGATCGGGTACGCCGCGCAGAGCTCGGCGTAGTACGCCGTCATCTCGGCACTGGACTTGGTGACCCCCTCGAACTCGTACGACCCATCCTTGAAGAACTCGCTGGCCGCCACGTCCATCGCGAGGCCGATGTCGGTGCCGAGCTTCTGCCCCGACGCCTCGACGGCTTCGGCGATCAGGTCGAGCGCGGCCCGGTTGGAGTCGAGGTTGGGCGCGAAGCCGCCCTCGTCGCCCAGGCCGGTCGAGAGCCCCTTCTTCTTCAGCACCGACTTGAGCGCGTGGTAGACCTCGGCGCCCGAGCGCAGCGCCTCCTTGAACGTCGGCGCGCCGATCGGCGCGATCATGAACTCCTGGACGTCGACGTTGGAGTCGGCGTGCGCGCCGCCGTTGACGATGTTCATCATCGGCACCGGGAGCAGGTGCGCGTTGGGACCGCCGACGTAGCGGTAGAGCGGCAGGCCGGCCGAGTCGGCCGCGGCGCGGGCGACGGCGAGCGAGACGCCGAGGATCGCGTTGGCGCCCAGCTGGGCCTTGTTGGGGGTGCCGTCGGCGTCGAGCATGGTCTGGTCGACCAGCCGCTGGTCGTCGGCGTCGAGGCCCTCGACCGCGGGGCCGAGGGTCTGGATGACCGCGTCCACCGCGGTCTGCACGCCCTTGCCGAGATAGCGGTCGCCGCCGTCGCGCAGCTCGACCGCCTCGAACGCGCCGGTGGACGCGCCGCTGGGGACCGCCGCTCGGGCGAAGGTCCCGTCGTCGAGGAGCACCTCGACCTCGACGGTGGGGTTGCCGCGCGAGTCGAGGATCTCGCGGGCGCCGACAGCTTCGATGGATGCCACGGGTCGGTGCTCCTGGGTGTGGGGAAGTCGAGGAAGTTGATGCGCCGGCCAGCCTAGTGCTGGTCCGGCACCCATCTCGGGAGGTGGTCAGCCGAGGCGGCGTACGGCGTCGCGGAGGGCCTGCTCGGGGTCGATCCCCTCGCCGACCGCCTCCGCCACCAGGGCCAGCAGCCGGTCGCCGAGCTCGGTCGGCTCGGCGGGAGGAGCCGCCCCGCGCTCGACCACCTTGGCGGCGTACAGCAGCGCCGGGAGGGTGTCGGGCAGGCCGTCGGCGTGCGACGCGCGCGGCTTGTCCTGCTCCTTGATCGCCTGCCAGACCTCGTTCACGGCGGCGGCGTCGGCGGGCGGGTCGTCGGACGGCGGGCCGAAGACGTGCGGGTTGCGGCGGTACATCTTCTCGGTGATGCCGCGGGCGACGTCGTCGACGGTGAAGGCGCCGGACTCCTCGGCGATCACGGCGTGGAAGTAGACCTGCAGCAGCAGGTCGCCGAGCTCCTCGCGCAGGTGGTCCCAGTCACCGGTCTCGTCGCCGGTGTCGATGGCCTCGAGGGTCTCGTGGGTCTCCTCGAGCAGGTAGCGAGCCAACGAGCGGTGCGTCTGCTCCCGCTTCCACGGGCACTCGGCGCGCAGCCGCCGCATCACCGCCAGGAACTCCAGCAGCGGCTCTGCTTGCTCGCTCGTCACGGCTCAGTCGAGACAGACCAGGTGGCCGGGCAGCGAGCTCGTGTAGGCCGGGTCGGGCTCGGCCTTCAGGCCGTCCTTGGCCTTCGATCCGACCGCGACGGACAGGTCGGTGTCGGCCTGGCCGGGCGCGTCGAGGTCGACGGCGTACTTGGGGTTGACCTCGACGTCGTTGTCGGCGGTCCAGGCCTTGAGGAGCTTCTGCCCCTCGGCCAGCTGGTCGTCCTGGGTGGAGTCGGTCGTGCCCTGGTCCTCCAGCGAGATCTCGCCGATCTGGGTGAGCACGTCGTTGGTGTACGCGCGCGCACCGAGGATCTCCCGGAACGCGTCCTTCTGCTCGTCGGTCAGTGACTCGAGCTGCGGCTCGAACGAGGCCAGGGCGCTCTTGGTCGCCGAGCCCGGCGCCACGTCGTACTCGTCGGCCAGCTGCTCGGCGGCGGCGCGCTCGACCAGCAAGGTCGTGAACTGGTTCGTGACGTAGCGCAACGGCACCGGCTCGTCGCCCGGCTGCGGGTCGGCCTTGCTGAGCGTCTCGTAGCCGCCGCAGTAGTCGTCGGTCACCTGGTCGACATGGCGGGTGGTGATGGTCTGGTCGCCGACCTCGGCCGCGATCCCCGGGTGGAACTGGGTGCCGGCCACGCCGCACCCGGCGAGGAAGACGACGGACAGGACCGGAAGGACACGCACGAACCGCACGCGCCCATTGAACACCGGTGCCGGGCACACGACCGAACCCGGGCATCCCCCGAGCCCGGGTCCGGCCGTGCGCCGGCGGTCAGGTGGTCAGGCGGCCCGCCGGGTCAGCATGCGCGTGCGCCGCCGCTGCCGGGTTGTGCGCTGGACCTGCGCGACGAGAGCGGCTCTGCGCTCAGCTTCCCGGACCGGGAGGCGTCGGGTGGAACGGGGCTTCGGCTGCTTGGTCATCTGGCGGGCCTTCGTCGACGGGATCAGGACGATTGCCCCTCAAGAGCGCCGCCAGGCTGCGCTGATACACGGACCGGACCGAAATTTTCTGGGTCACGGCCCAAGCTCCTCAGCTGGCCGCCGTGGCCTCCACCGGGTCGACGACCGCGTCGATGACACCGTGCGCCCACTGGAGCAGGGCGATCCCGTCGAGCGGCTTGCCCATGACGCCACCGATGTGCGGCCGCGGCACCAGGATCGTCGAGACCGGGGCCTTGACGATGGACTTGGGATAGAGCCGCTGGAGGCGTACGACGCGCGACTCGGGCAGCGTGACCGGGGCGAACCGGACGTTCTTGCCCGCGATCGTGACCTCCCCGATGCCGGCCCGCCGGGCCCGGGCCCGGAACCGCGCGACCAGCAGCAGCGAGGTGACCTCGACGGGCGGCTCGCCGTACCGGTCCTTCAGCTCCTCGAGCAGGAGGTCGACGTCGTCGTCGCTGCGGACCTCGGCCAGCCGCTTGTACATCTCCAGCCGCAGCCGCTCGCTCGGGATGTAGTCGTGCGGCAGGTGGGCGTCGACGGGCAGCTCGATGCGGACCTCGTTGAGCTCGGGCTCCGCGTCGCCGCGGAACTCGTGCACCGCCTCGCCGACCAGCCGGACGTAGAGGTCGAAGCCGACGTCGGCGATGTGACCGGACTGCTCGCCGCCGAGCAGGTTGCCGGCGCCGCGGATCTCGAGGTCCTTCATGGCGATCGCCATGCCGCCGCCGAGGTCGGAGTGCTGGGCCAGCGTGGCCAGCCGCTCGTGGGCGGTCTCGGTGAGCGGCTTCTCGGCCGGGTAGAGGAAGTAGGCGTACGCGCGCTCGCGCGAGCGGCCGACCCGACCGCGGAGCTGGTGCAGCTGGGAGAGGCCGAGGGTGTCGGCGCGCTCGATGATCATCGTGTTCGCGTTCGAGACGTCGAGCCCGGACTCCACGATGGTCGTGCAGACCAGCACGTCGAAGGTCTTCTCCCAGAAGTCGAGCATCACCTGCTCGAGCTGGTGCTCACCCATCTGCCCGTGCGCCACCGCGACCCGGGCCTCGGGGACCAGCTCGCGGATCTTCGCGGCGGCCTTCTCGATCGACTGCACCCGGTTGTGGATGTAGAAGACCTGGCCCTCGCGCAGCAGCTCGCGGCGGACGGCGGCGGTGACCTGGCGGTCCTCGTAGCCGCCGACGTAGGTCAGCACCGGGTGCCGCTCCTCGGGCGGGGTGGTGATCGTCGACATCTCGCGGATGCCGGTGATCGCCATCTCCAGCGTGCGCGGGATCGGCGTCGCGGACATGGACAGCACGTCGACCGAGGTGCGGAGCCGCTTCATCTGCTCCTTGTGCTCGACGCCGAACCGCTGCTCCTCGTCGACGATGATCAGCCCGAGGTCCTTGACCCGGATGTCCGGGTTGAGCAGCCGGTGCGTGCCGACCACGATGTCGACGGTGCCGTCGGCGAGACCGTCGACGACCGCGCGGGCCTCCTTGTCGGTCTGGAACCGGCTGAGGGCCTCGATCCGGATCGGGAAGCCGGTCATCCGCTCGTGGAACGTCGAGAGGTGCTGGGTCACGAGCAGCGTGGTCGGCACCAGTACGGCGACCTGCTTGCCGTCCTGGACCGCCTTGAACGCCGCCCGCACCGCGATCTCGGTCTTGCCGTAGCCGACGTCGCCGCAGACCAGCCGGTCCATCGGGACGGTCTTCATCATGTCGTCCTTGACCTCGTCGACCGTGGTCAGCTGGTCAGGCGTCTCGGTGAACGGGAAGGCGTCCTCGAGCTCCCGCTGCCACGGGGTGTCGGGGCCGAACGCGTGGCCCTTCGTGGCCTGCCGGGCGGCGTAGAGCTTGATCAGCTCGGCGGCGATCTGGCGGACCGCCTTGCGCGCGCGGCCCTTGCGCTTGCCCCAGTCGGCGCCGCCGAGCCGGTCGAGGCTGGGCTGCTCGCCGCCGACGTAGCGGGTCACCTGGTCGAGCGAGTCGGCGGGGACGTAGAGCTTGTCCGGCGGGCCGCCGCGCTTGCTGGCGCCGTACTCCAGGACGAGGTACTCGCGGGTCGCGCCGGCGACCTCGCGCTGCCTCATCTCGACGAACCGCCCGACGCCGTGCTGCTCGTGCACGACGTAGTCGCCGGCGGAGAGCTCGAGTGGGTCGATCTGGCGCTTCCGGCGGGCCGGCATCCTGCGCATGTCGCGGGTGGACGCGCGCTGGCCGGAGATGTCCTCCCCGGTGAGCAGGACCAGCCGGTTGACCTCGTCGACGAAGCCGTGGGTGAAGCGCACCGCAGGCCACCGTGACCACGTCGGTGGCGGGCGCGTCGTCGAGCACGTCGACCAGCCGGGCCGCGACGTCGCGCTCGCCGAGCGCCTCGACGGTGCGCTGGGCCGGGCCGTGGCCGGGGTGCACGACGACCGTGCGGAAACCCTCGGCACGCCAGCGCGCGAGGTCCGCGAACGCGCGGTCGACGTCGCCGCGGTAGGCGTCGGCGGCCTGCATCGGCAGGGTGCGCGACGGGACGCCCGACATGTCTGTGTCATCCGGCAGCAGTGCCTCGGTGTCGTCGGCCAGCCCGAACGGGCTGACCGTCCACCAGCTCTGGCCGGCTGCGAGCGCGTGCGCGCGGACGTCGCCGAGGGCGCGGTACGACGCGGCACCGAGGTCGATCGGCGACTCGCCCCCGCTGGCCGCGGCCGCCCAGCTCGCGCCGAGGAACTCCTCGCTGGTCGCGACCAGGTCGTGGGCCCGGCGGCGGACCCGCTCGGGGTCGAGGACCAGCACGTGGGTGTTGGCGGGGAGCAGGTCGACCAGCAGCTCCATCTCGTCGACCAGCGCCGGGGTGAGCGCCTCCATGCCCTCGGCGGCGATGCCGGCGGCGATCTTGTCGGTGAGCTCGACCAGCTGCGGGTGCTGCTCGCCGAGCTCCCAGGCGCGGCGGCGTACGTCATCGGTGAGCAGCAGCTCGCGGCACGGGGGCGCCCACAGCCGGTCCACCGTCTCGTGGGTGCGCTGGTCCGCGACCGAGAAGCTGCGGATCTCCTCGACGTCGTCGCCCCAGAACTCCACCCGCAGCGGGTGCTCCTCGGTGGGCGGGAAGACGTCGACGATGCCGCCCCGGACCGCGAACTCACCGCGCCGCTCGACCAGGTCGACGCGGGAGTACGCCGCGTCGGCCAGCCGCTGCACGACGTCCTCCATCGGCGCGGTCTGACCGGGCACCAGCTCGACGGGCTCGAGGTCGCCGAGCCCCTTGACCTGCGGCTGCAGCACCGAACGGACCGGAGCGACGACCACCCTGAGCGGGCCGTGGTGCGCGTCGGGGTGCGACAGCCTGCGCAGCACCGCGAGCCGGCGGCCGACGGTGTCGCTGCGCGGGCTGAGCCGCTCGTGGGGCAGCGTCTCCCAGCTCGGGTAGAGCGCGACGGTGCCGGGGTCGAGCAGCGAACCGAGCTCCTCGACGAGGTCCTCGGCCTCGCGGACGGTCGCGGTGACCGCGAGCACCGTGCGGTCGGCGCGGACCAGGCCGTCGACCACGAACGGGCGGAGCGCGGCCGGCCCGGTGAGGTCGAGGGCGCGCACCATGCCGCCGCGGGCATCGGCGATCGCCTCGTCGAGGGTGGGGTCCGCGAGGACGGCGTCGGCCAAGCCAGAAAGGGAGGGTCCGGCGAGTGACACGAGGGCTCCTGGGAAGGTGTGGACAACACGGCAGCCCCCGGCCACGAATGGCAGGGGGTGCGGTGCTCCACTCTACGGCGGGCCGTCCAGCCCAATTCCTAGGCGTCGACGGTGGCCGAGACCTCGCCCAGCCTGGCGAGGTCTCCGCGCAGGGCAAGCGAGCGATCGCGATGCGCCGGGTTGAACAGCACGGTGGCCAGCTCCACCAACCGCGGGAACTTCAGGATCCGGAACGACTGGGTGATCCGGGTCCCGCCGTCAGGTGACCTCGACCGGCGGCTCGCCGTAGCGGTCCTTCAGCTCCTCGAGCAGCAGGTCGACGTCGTCGTCGTCGCTGCGGACCTCGGCCAGCCGCTTGTACATCTCCAGCCGCGGCCGCTCGCTCGGGATGTAGTCGTGCGGCAGGTGGGCGTCGACGGGCAGCTCGATGCGGACCTCGTTGAGCTCGGGCTCCGCGTCGCCACGGAACTCGTGCACCGCCTCGCCGACCAGCCGGACGTAGAGGTCGAAGCCGACGTCGGCGATGTGGCCGGACTGCTCGCCGCCGAGCAGGTTGCCGGCGCCGCGGATCTCGAGGTCCTTCATCGCGATCGCCATGCCGCCGCCGAGGTCGGAGTGCTGGGCCAGCGTGGCCAGCCGCTCGTGGGCGGTCTCGGTGAGCGGCTTCTCCGCCGGGTAGAGGAAGTAGGCGTAGGCGCGCTCGCGGTAGCGACCGACCCGGCCGCGGAGCTGGTGCAGCTGGGAGAGGCCGAGGGTGTCGGCCCGCTCGATGATCATCGTGTTGGCGTTGGAGACGTCGAGGCCGGACTCGACGATCGTCGTGCAGACCAGCACGTCGAAGGTCTTCTCCCAGAAGTCGAGCATCACCTGCTCGAGCTGGTGCTCCCCCATCTGGCCGTGCGCGACCGCGACCCGCGCCTCGGGGACGAGCTCGCGGATCTTGGCGGCGGCCTTCTCGATCGACTGCACCCGGTTGTGGATGTAGAAGACCTGGCCCTCGCGCAGCAGCTCGCGGCGGACGGCGGCGGTGACCTGGCGGTCCTCGTAGCCGCCGACGTAGGTCAGCACCGGGTGCCGCTCCTCGGGCGGGGTGGTGATCGTCGACATCTCGCGGATGCCGGTGATCGCCATCTCCAGCGTGCGCGGGATCGGGGTCGCGGACATGGACAGCACGTCGACCGAGGTGCGGAGCCGCTTCATCTGCTCCTTGTGCTCGACGCCGAACCGCTGCTCCTCGTCGACGACGATCAGCCCGAGGTCCTTGACCCGGATGTCCGGGTTGAGCAGCCGGTGCGTGCCGACCACGATGTCGACGGTGCCGTCGGCGAGACCCTCGACGACCGCGCGCGCCTCCTTGTCGGTCTGGAACCGGCTGAGCGCCTCGATCCGGATCGGGAAGCCGCTCATCCGCTCCTGGAACGTCGAGAGGTGCTGGGTCACCAGCAGCGTGGTCGGCACCAGCACGGCGACCTGCTTGCCGTCCTGGACCGCCTTGAACGCCGCGCGCACCGCGATCTCGGTCTTGCCGTAGCCGACGTCGCCGCAGACCAGCCGGTCCATCGGGACGGTCTTCATCATGTCGTCCTTGACCTCGTCGACCGTGGTCAGCTGGTCGGGGGTCTCGGTGAACGGGAACGCGTCCTCGAGCTCGCGCTGCCACGGGGTGTCGGGGCCGAACGCGTGGCCCTTCGTGGCCTGCCGGGCGGCGTAGAGCTTGATCAGCTCGGCCGCGATCTGGCGCACCGCCTTGCGGGCCCGGCCCTTGCGCTTGCCCCAGTCGGCGCCGCCGAGCCGGTCGAGGCTGGGCTGCTCGCCGCCGACGTAGCGGGTGACCTGGTCGAGCGCGTCGGCCGGGACGTAGAGCCGGTCCGGCGGACCGCCGCGCTTGCTGGCGCCGTACTCGAGGACGAGGTACTCGCGGACCGCGCCGGCGACCTCGCGCTGCCTCATCTCGACGAACCGCCCGACGCCGTGCTGCTCGTGGACGACGTAGTCGCCGGCGGAGAGCTCGAGCGGGTCGATCTGGCGCTTGCGGCGGGCCGGCATCCTGCGCATGTCGCGGGTCGACGCGCGCTGGCCGGAGATGTCCTCGCCGGTGAGCAGCACCAGCCGGTTGGTCTCGTCGACGAAGCCGTGGGTGAGCGCGCCGCAGGCCACGGTGACCACGTCGGTGGCGGGCGCGTCCTCGAGCAGGTCGACCAGCCGGGCCGCGACGTCGCGCTCGCCGAGCGCCTCGACCGTGCGCTGGGCCGGGCCGTGGCCGGGGTGCACGACGACCGTGCGGAACCCCTCGGCGCGCCACCGCGCGAGGTCGGCGAACGCGCGGTCGACGTCGCCGCGGTAGGCGTCGGCGGCCTGCATCGGCAGGGTGCGGGTCGGGACGCCCGCATGTCGTTCGTCGTCCGCCAGCAGTGCCTCGGTGTCGTCGGCCAGGCCGAACGGGCTGACCGTCCACCAGCTCTGGCCGGCGGCGAGCGCGTGCGCGCGGACGTCGCCGAGGGCGCGGTACGACGCGGCGCCGAGGTCGATCGGCGACTCGCCCCCGCTGGCCGCGGCCGCCCAGCTCGCGCCGAGGAACTCCTCGCTGGTCGCGACCAGGTCGTGGGCGCGGCGGCGGACCCGCTCGGGGTCGAGGACCAGCACGTGGGTCTCGGCGGGGAGCAGGTCGACCAGCAGCTCCATCTCGTCGACCAGCGCCGGCGCCAGCGCCTCCATCCCCTCGGCGGCGATGCCGGCGGCGATCTTGTCGGTGAGCTCGACCAGCTGGGGGTGCTGCTCGCCGAGCTCCCAGGCGCGGCGGCGTACGTCGTCGGTGAGCAGCAGCTCGCGGCACGGCGGCGCCCACAGCCGGTCGACCGGCTCGTGGGTGCGCTGGTCGGCGACCGAGAAGCTGCGGATCTCCTCGACGTCGTCGCCCCAGAACTCCACCCGCAGCGGGTGCTCCTCGGTGGGCGGGAAGACGTCGACGATGCCGCCGCGGACCGCGAACTCGCCGCGCCGCTCGACCAGGTCGACGCGGGAGTACGCCGCGTCGGCCAGCCGCTGCACGACGTCCTCCATCGGCGCGGTCTGGCCGGCCACCAGCTCGACCGGCTCGAGGTCGCCGAGCCCCTTGACCTGCGGCTGGAGCACCGAGCGGACCGGGCGACGACGACCTTGAGCGGGCCGTGGTGCGCGTCGGGGTGCGACAGCCTGCGCAGCACCGCGAGCCGGCGGCCGACGGTGTCGCTGCGCGGGCTCAGCCGCTCGTGCGGCAGCGTCTCCCAGCTCGGGTAGAGCGCGACGGTGTCGGGGTCGAGCAGCGACCCGAGCTCCTCGACGAGGTCCTCGGCCTCGCGGACGGTGGCGGTGACGGCGAGCACGGTGCGGTCGGCGCGGACCAGGCCGTCGACCACGAACGGCCGGAGCGCGGCCGGCCCGGTCAGGTCGAGGGCGCGCACCGTGCCGCCGCGGGCATCGGCGATCGCCTCGTCCAGGGTGGGGTCGGCGAGGACGGCGTCGGCCAAACCGGAGGCCGGCGAGCGACACGAGGCCTCCTGGGAGGTGTGGACAACACGGCAGCCCCCGGCCACGAATGGCAGGGGGTGCGGGGTCGACTCTACGGCGGGGCTTCCCCCTCTCTGACCCGCGGTCGCGCTGACCTCTCCCAGCTTGGCCAGGTCGCCCCGCAGAGCGAGCGAGCGATCGCGATGCGGTGGGTTGAACAGGACGGTGGCCAGCTCCATCAACCGGGGGAACTTCAGGATCCGGAAGGACTGGGTGATCCGGGTC
>CAVTHU010000020.1:0-27326 GCA_963734355.1 uncultured Actinomycetota bacterium | reverse complement strand
ACCCGGGAGCTCGAAGGACTCGGCCGCCTCGGCCTCGTCCTCGATGACCTTGCCGGAGTTCTTGTCGTGGCGACGCGCCTTGAGCTCTTCGATGCTCTCTTCGGACTGGTCTTCTTCACTCTTGCGCGGGGCGTCATAGTCAGTCGCCATGTCTCTTCACTCCCTTCGGCCGTTCCTCACGTCTGTCATCCCCCGAGACCGACGTGGTACGTCGTCGGCAGGGGAGGATTGTGCACCATTGGCCCGGGAACGGTCACACCGGCGGACGATGCGGGGGTTGAACATCTGGTGACGGGCGGCTATTCCCCGCTCGGGAGCGGGTTCACGAGCCCGAGACCGCGAGGTACCCAGCCTCGGCGATCGCAGACCTGAACTCGTCGAAGCCACCCTTCGGAGCGGCGATGACTATCGGCCGGCCACCGACCCCGCGGGCGGACTCCACCCGGGCCCCGGCGGCGGTCGCGATCAGCCCGCCGGCGGCGTGGTCCCAGAGGTTGACGCCTTCCTCCAGGTAGCCGTCCAGGGAGCCCTGGGCCACCCCGCACAGGTCGAGCGCGCAGGAGCCGAACCGACGGATGTCGCGGATCCGCGGCAGCAGGTGCAGCAACGCCGCTGCCTGGATCTGGCGCTGGTGGGCCTCGTAGGAGAAGCCGGTGCCGATCAGCCGCTCGGCCAGAGGCACCACGGCGCGGACCCGGATCGGCACGCCGTCACGCTGCGCCGGCCCGCCCAGGGTGGCGGTGTACTCGTGACCGGTCGCGACGTTGAGCACCACTCCGGCCACGATCTCGCCGTCGAGCTCGGCGGCGATGGACACGGCGTACTGCGGGATGCCGTAGAGGAAGTTCACGGTCCCGTCGATCGGGTCCACGATCCAGCGGACGCCGGAGGTCCCGGGCTCGTCGTCCCCTTCTTCGCCGACGACCGCGTCGTCCGGGCGTGCGTCGAGGAGCGCCTTGCGGATCAGCCGCTCCGCGCTCCGGTCGGACTCGGTGACCACGTCGACGTCACTGGACTTGGTGGCCGCGACCGTCACCCCGCGCGCCGCGCCGGACTGGATCAGCCGACCGGCCTGGCGAGCGGTGCGTACGCCGAGCTCGAGCAGGTCGTCGGCCAGATTCGGAGGGATCGTCACGGGGCCTCCCCGCAGAGAGCGGGGCGGTCGCCACGCGGGTTCGGGCAGCAGCCGACCGGGCAGCGGTCCCACAGCGGGCCGATCGCGCCGACGCCGGCCCGGACGACGTCCTCCCCTCGCTCGACCGCGGCGCGCTCGAGCAGCAGGTCCCGGACCATCGCGACGAAGCGGGGATCGGTCCCTGCGGTGGCCGCGCGCCGGGCCGGCAGGCCCAGCCGCTCGGCCGTGGCCAACGCCTCGGTGTCGAGGTCGTAGACGACCTCCATGTGGTCGGAGACGAATCCGACCGGGACGAGGACGACGGCCGGCGCGCCATCCTTCGCCAGCTCCTCGAGGTGGTCGTTGACGTCGGGTTCCAGCCAGGGCACCTGCGGCGACCCCGACCGGGAGCAGTAGACGAGGTCGTGGGGATGAGCGATCCCGGTCTCCTCGGTGATCCTGGCCGTCACCGCCGCCACGACGTCGAGGTGCTGGGCGACGTAGGCCCCGCCGTCGGGGCCGGCGGTGTCGGCCATCGAGCGCGGGATCGAATGGGTGACGAAGACGAGGTGGGCCCCGGCGCGCAGCTCGTCACCGAGCCCGGTCAGCGCGGCCAGCACCGCGTCGACCACCGGCTCCACGAACCCCGGGTGGTTGAAGTAGTGCCGGAGCTTGTCGAGCACCGGCGCGCCTCCCCCAGCTGCAGCGACAGCCGACACGGCGTCGAACAGGTTCTCGCGGTACTGCCGGCAGGACGACCAGGACGAGTAGGCACTGGTGAGGAAGCAGGCCGCCCGGGTCACCCCGTCGTCCTTCATGCGCTGCACGGCGTCGGTGAGGTAGGGGTCCCAGTTGCGGTTGCCCCAGTAGACGGGCAGGTCGATGCCGGCCGCGGCCAGGTCGACCTCGAGGCCCTTGACCAGGTCGCGGTTGAGGTCGTTGATCGGCGAACGGCCGCCGAAGAGCTCGTAGTGGGCTCCGACCTCGACCAGCCGCTCGCGCGGGATACCCCGGCCGGCCGTGACGTTCTCCAGGAACGGCACGACGTCCTCGGGCTTCTCGGGGCCACCGAAAGAGACGAGGAGCAGGGCGTCGTACGGCGCGACATCGGGACCCTCCACATCGCGAGTCTAGGGAGGGGGTGGCGGCCCCTAGGTTTGGCCTGATGCTCTCGAAGTACCGCTCGGTGCTCTCCCGGCCCGGGGCCCTGGCCTTCTCCGCCGCGGGGCTGGTCGGGCGGCTGCCGCTGTCCATGGCCGGGCTCGGGATGCTGCTGCTGGTGCAGGGCGACACCGGCTCCTACGGCGTGGGCGGCTCGGTCTCGGCGGTCTACATGGTCGCCAACGCGATTGCCGCCCTCCCCCTGGGCCGCCTCGTCGATGCTCGCGGGCAGGGCCGGGTGCTGGCCCTCGGCAGCATCGTCTTCGGCGCGGCCATGGTCGCCCTCGTGCTCACCGTGCGGGCCGACTTGCCGCTCTGGTCGACGTACGCCGCCGCGGCCGTGGCCGGCGGCACCCTGCCGCCGATCGACGCCTGCGTCCGCACCCGCTGGGCCCACGTGCTCGACCGGCCCGACGAGATCGAGACGGCCTATGCGTTCGAGGCGGTCGTCGACGAGTCCGTCTTCATCGTCGGACCGATCGTCGTCACCCTGCTGGCCACCCTGGTCGACCCGGTCGCCGGCATCGCAGCCACCGTCGTGGCCGGCGTCGGCGGGAGCCTGGTGTTCGCCGCCCAGCGTGGCACCGAGCCACCCGCCCACCCCCACGACCGCACGCGCGGGGCCAGGGTGCCGCTGCCCTGGCGCTCCCTGGGGCCGCTCACGGTCGTCTGCGTCGCGCTCGGCCTGATGTTCGGGGCGGCCGAGGTCATCACGGTCGCCTTCGCGGACGAGCACGGCAGCAAGTCGGCGTCCGGGCTGCTCCTGGCACTGTGGGCGCTCGGCAGCCTGCTCGCCGGCGCGATCACGGGGGCGCTGACCTTCCGTCGCGGGCTCACCCAGCGGGTCCGCTGGGGAGCCCTGGGGCTCGTCGCGGCCATGGCACCACTCGCGCTGGTCGACTCGCGGGCGGTGATGGCCGGGCTGATGCTGGTCGGCGGCTTCGCGATCGCGCCGACACTGATTGCGACCACGGCGATGATCGAGCAGGTCACGCCGGCGGCCCGACTCACGGAGGGGATGGCGCTGCTCCAGACCGGGCTGGTCGCCGGTGTCGCTCCGGGCGCCGCGCTGGCCGGCATCGTCGTCGACCGCGCCGGTGCCTCGCCGGCCTACCTCGTCCCCCTCGGGGCCGCGATGCTGACGGCCCTGGCCGCGCGGGCGCTGCCCGGGCGAGCGGCCGATATGGAGCTGGGGGCCGCGGCACGTCGGGCCTAGTGTCCGGGCGCCGAGATGCGTTCGCTCAGGCCGTGGTGGCCAGGTGCGTGCCTGGGCCGCGGAATGAGTGTGCGGATCTCGGCGCCCGGACACTAACCTCAGAAGGCTATGCCCGTTCTCTCCGCCTACCGCAAGGTCCTGTCCACGCCGGGCGCGGCCGCGTTCTCGGCGAGCGGGTTCCTGGCTCGGCTGCCCATCTCGATGGTCACGCTCGGCATCGTGCTGCTGATCTCGGCACGCACCGACTCGTACGCGCTGGCCGGCGGCATCTCGGCGGCGTTCGTCGTCGCCTCCTGCCTGGCGGCCCTGCTGCAAGGCCGGCTGATCGACCGGCTGGGCCAGGCCCGGGTGCTCGTCCCGGGCGTCACGATCTGCACGGTCAGCCTCTCGCTGCTGGTCTGGGCGGTCGAGGCCGGCCACCGGGCTCCGCTCACCTACATCTTCGCCGCCCTGGCCGGAGCCACCATGCCCGCGGTGGGCGCCGCGGTCCGGGCCCGCTGGACCTACGTGCTGACCAACCCGGCCGAGCGGCAGACCGCCTTCGCGTTCGAGGCCGTGGTCGACGAGTGCATCTTCCTGTCCGGCCCGCCGCTCGCCACCGTGCTCGCCACCACGGTCGACCCGGCCGCCGGCCTGGTAGCCGCGATCGTCTTCGGACTGGTCGGCACCCTCATCTTCTGCGCGCTGCGCGGCACCGAGCCACCACCGCACCCCGGCCACACCGATGGCGTCAAGGTGGCGATGCCGTGGCGGCGACTGCTCCCGGTCGCGCTGATCAGCTTCGCGATGGGCGGCCTGTTCGGCTCCACCGAGGTCGTGACCGTCGCCTTCGCGGACTCGCTCGGCGACAAGGCGATCGCCGGCGTCCTGCTCGCCCTGTGGGCGCTCGGCTCGCTCGTCGCCGGCGTCATCACCGGCGCGGTCGCGTGGCGGAGCCCCCCGGCGACCCGGATGCGGCTCGGCGTGGTCGCCCTCACCGTGCTCATGGCACCGACGCCGCTGATCGGCAGCTCGGTGGCGATGGGCGTGCTGCTGTTCCTGGCCGGCTTCGCCATCGCGCCGACCCTGATCGCCGCGGTCTCCTTCATCGAGCAGACGGTGCCCGCGAGCCGGCTCACCGAGGGCATCGCGATGCTGCACACCACGATGGCCGCCGGCATCGCCCCGGGCGCTGCCATCGCCGGTGTCGTCGTCGACGCGCACGGCCCGCACGCGGCGTACCTCGTCCCGCTGGGCTCCGGGCTCCTCGGCGTGCTGGCCGCCATCGGGACACGCGGGGGCAGGTCAATAGGCTCGCGGAGTGAGCACCTGGACGAACTGGTCCCGTCTGGAGACGGCCCGACCGACGCGTGAGGCCACCCCGGCCGACGCGGGAGAAGTCGTCGCGGAGGTACGCCGCGCGCTGGAGACCGCGAGCACGGTCAAGATGGTCGGCACCGGCCACAGCTTCACCGCTATCTCGGCACCCGAGGCGACCATGCTCAGGCCCGAGGGCCTCACCGGGATCGTCGCGGTCGATCGCGACGCGCTGACGGTCACCGCCCGGGCCGGCACGCCGCTGAAGGTGCTCAACGCCCAGCTCGAGGCGCTCGGCCTGAGCCTTCACAACATGGGCGACATCGCCGACCAGACGCTGGCCGGCGCCATCTCGACCGGCACCCACGGCACCGGCGGCCTGGCGGCCGGGCTGGCGGCTCAGGTCGTCGGGCTGGAGCTCGTCACCGGGACCGGCGACCTGCTGACCGCCACCCGGACCGAGAACCCCGAGGTGCTGGAGCTGGCCCGAGTCGGGCTCGGCGCGCTCGGGATCCTGACCACGGTCACCTTCCGGGTCGAACCGGTCTTCGTGCTCGAGGCGGCGGAGCAGCCGATGTCGTGGGACGAGGCACTCGACGGCTTCGACGACATGACCGCGGCGGCCGACCACGTCGACATGTACTGGTTCCCGCACACCGACCGGATGCTGACCAAGCGCAACACCCGTCGCGGGACCGACCTGTCGACCGCGAGGCCGCTCTCCCGCCGCCGGGCCTGGTTCGACGACGAGTTCCTGCAGAACACCGCGTTCGGCGTGCTCACCGCCGGCGCCAACCGGGTGCCCGGCGTGATCCCGCGGATGAACCGGATGAGCGCGTCGCTGCTCAGCCCGCGCACCTACTCCGACGTCCCGCACCGCGTCTTCACCGCCTCGCGCCGGGTGGTGTTCCGGGAGATGGAGTACGCCGTCCCGCGCGAGGCCGGTCTCGACGCACTTCGCGAGTGCCGCCGCGCCCTGGACGGCTCCGACCTGCGGATCAGCTTCCCGGTCGAGATCCGGGTGGCGCCCGCCGACGACGTGCCGCTCTCGACGGCCAGCGGCCGGGACTCCTTCTACCTGGCCTTCCACACCCACCGCGACGCCGAGCACCGCGACTACTTCGCGCTGATGGAGCCGATCCTGAGGGCGCACGACGGCCGTCCGCACTGGGGCAAGGTGCACACCCGCACCGCGGCCGACCTCGCGCCCGCCTACCCGCGGTTCGGAGACTTCCTCGCGATGCGCGACCGACTGGACCCGCAGCGGGTCTTCGCCAACGACTACCTGCGGCGGGTGCTGGGCGACTGACCTGCGACGACGATCACGCCCATCCCCGGCGTGGCGCACGCTCGCGGTCCCGCTCAGACGCGGCTCGCTGACGTAGGCTCGCCGCATCCGGACAGAGGACCACGACGAGGAATGTCGGCACCCGAACGCACTCCCAGCCCACCGCTGGTCGAAGCGCGCCCTGAGAGCTCGACGGGCCAGTACCTCACCCTCGTCGGGGTGACGCCGGACGGCCGCTGGCTGCGGCTGGCTGACCCCCACGATCCAGCCGGACGCGAGTTCGCCGTCGAGATCGATGCCCGGCTGAGGGCGGCCCTCGGCGTACAGCCAGCGACCCGACCCGAGAAACCGGTGCCCAAGGTGGAGACCAAGATGGACAGCATGCTGCGACCCCGTGACATCCAGGCCAGGATCCGGGCCGGCGAGACCCCCGAATCTGTCGCGGCCGCTGCCCACACCACCGTGGAAAAGATCATGCCGTACGCCGCCCCGGTGCTCGCCGAGCGCGAGCACGTCTCCGAGCGCTCCCTGCGCTCGTCGATCCGCCGGCCCTCGAGCGAGGCTCCGCACGGCGCACGCACCCTCGGCGAGGCGATCACCGGCCACCTGCACGAGCGCAACATCGACCCCGAGATCATCGCCTGGGACGCCTGGCGCCGCGAGGACGGCCGCTGGGCGCTGACGGGCCGCTTCTCCATCCAGGGTCGCGACGGCCTCGCCGAGCTCACCTTCGACCAGCCCGGCAACTTCGTGGTCCTCGACAACGACGACGCCCGCTGGCTGGTCGGCGACGTCCCCGACCCGATCGCCGAGCAGGAGCCGGAGCCGGGAGTCCGCCGGCTCGCGGCCGTCCCCGTCGAGGACACCGACCAGCTCACGCTCGGCGACGACGTGCTCGGCATCACCGACGAGCCGATCGAGGCGTTCCTCGACGACGAGCCGGGCGTCGACGAGAGCGAGCTGGTCGAGGAGGCCGCAGACGCGGTCGCGCTCGACGAGGACGCCGACGACGACCTCGCACCGGAACCGCCGCGCCGCCCGGTCAAGAAGACCCGCGGCCGGGCCTCGGTCCCCAGCTGGGACGAGATCATGTTCGGCGGCAAGCCGGAGTAGCCCTCACGGGACTGCCCAAGGTGATTGCCGGCCGCTAGTCTCCGCCGCATGGCGTACTTCGTGACCGGCGCGACTGGATTCATCGGCCGGCACCTCGTGCAGGAGCTGGTCGACCACCGGGACGGCACCATCTTCGTGCTGTGCCGCGAGTCGTCCCTGCCCCGCATGGAGTCCCTCATCCAGTCCTGGGGCTCGAGCCGGGTGGTCCCCGTGATCGGAGACCTGGCGACTGACCGGCTGGGCGTGGACGAAGGCTGGATCAGCGAGCACCGCGGCGGCATCGACCACTTCTTCCACCTCGCGGCGATCTACGACATGACCGCCGACGCCGCGACCAACGAGGAGCTGAACGTCGGCGGTACCCGGCATGCCCTCGCGCTCGCCGACGCGCTCCAGGTGGGCGTCTTCCACCAGGTGTCGTCGGTGGCCGCGGCCGGTGACTACCACGGCACCTTCGACGAGTCGATGTTCGACGAGGGGCAGCACCTGCCCTCGCCGTACCACCGCACGAAGTACGAGTCCGAGAAGATCGTCCGCACCGAGGCGACCGTCCCGTGGCGGGTCTATCGGCCCGCGATCGTGGTCGGCCACTCCGAGACCGGCGCGATGGACAAGGTCGACGGCCCCTACTACGTCTTCCCGCTCCTGAAGCGGATGCGGGACAGCCTGCCGAGCTGGCTGCCCATGGCCGTCGTCGACCTCGGCGACACCAACGTGGTGCCGGTCGACTACGTCGCGAAGGCGATGGACCACCTGGGCCACCTGCCCGACCGCGACGGCGAGGCGTTCCACCTGGTCAACCCCGACCCGCAGCCGGTCGTCGACGTGATCAACGCGTTCTGCACGGCCGCCGGCGCGCCGACGTTCTCGACGCCGATGGACCGGCAGACCACGGCGGCCCTCGGACTGCTCCCCCGCGCGCTGCGTCCCTTGACGCTGATGAACGGCGTCGTGAGGTCCGCGCCCGCGCAGACGGTGCTCGACCAGACCGTCGGTCGGCTCGGCATACCTGCCGAGGTGCTGTCGCACACCTCGTTCAACGCGGTCTTCGACTCGCGGCTGACCGAGAAGGCGCTGGCCGGCTCCGGCATCGCCGTGCCCGACCTCGAGGGGTACGCGCGCACCCTGTGGGGCTACTGGGAGGAGAACCTCGACGAGGCCACCGGCCGCGACTCGCGCAACCGCGAGGCGCTCCAGGGCAAGTACGTCGTGATCACCGGCGCCTCCTCGGGCATCGGCCAGGTCACCGCGCTCAAGGTGGCCCAGTGCGGCGGCATCCCGGTGCTGGTCGCCCGCGGCAAGGACAAGCTCGAGGAGACCCGGGCCGCGATCGAGCGACGCGGCGGCACGGCCCACGTCTTCCCGTGCGACCTCTCCGACCTCGACGCCATCGACACGCTGTGCAAGGAGATGACTGCCGAGCTGCCGGCGATCGACTTCGTCGTCAACAACGCCGGCCGGTCGATCCGTCGGTCGATCAAGCTGTCGCACGACCGGTTCCACGACTTCGAGCGCACGATGCAGCTCAACTACTTCGGCGCGATCCGGCTGGTGATGGGGCTGATCCCCACGATGCGCAAGCAGAAGCGCGGCCACGTGGTCAACATCAGCTCCATCGGCGTCCAGACGAACCCGCCCCGGTTCTCGGCGTACGTCGCGTCGAAGGCCGCGCTCGACTCCTGGTCCAACGTCGTCTCGTCCGAGCTGGTGGGCGACGGCATCACCTTCACCGGCATCCACATGCCGCTGGTGCGGACGCCGATGATCGCGCCGACCAAGATCTACGACAAGTTCCCGACAATTTCCCCCGCGCAAGCTGCCGACCTCGTCATCAAGGCGATGGTCGAGCGCCCCCACGAGATCAACACCATGCTCGGCAACGCCGGCGCGATCGCGCACACCCTGGCCCCGAAGCTGGCGTTCCGGGTGCTCAACATGGCCTACCACGTCTTCCCCGACTCGGCGGCCGCCAAGGGCGAGCAGGTCTCCACCGGCGCCCGCGAGACCGAGCAGATCATGCTGGCCAAGGTGTTCAAGGGCATCCACTGGTAGGACCCGCCCTCAGTCAGTCAGCCACCTGGACGATGACCTTCCCGAAGTTGCGGCCGGCCAGCATGCCGTTGAACGCCTCGACGACGTTCTCGAGTCCCACGGTGACGTCCTCGCGGTAGCGCACCTGCCCGTCCCTGACCCACGCGGACATCTCCTCGAGGAACTGCGCGTGGTGCTCGCGCTCGAACTCGTTCTGGATGAAGCCTCGGATGGTCAGGCTCTTGGTCAGCACCCGGCGCATGAACCCGTCGAGCCGGTCCGGGCCCTCGGCCGCCCCGGTGGCGTTGTAGCCGGCGACCAGGCCGCAGACCGGGATCCGTGCGTACAGGTTCAGGTGCCGCAGCACGGCGCGGGCCACCGCTCCCCCGACGTTCTCGAAGTAGACGTCGATGCCGTCGGGCACCGCCTCGGCCAGCCGGTCGCGGAAGTCGGCGGCCCGGTGGTCCACCGCCGCGTCGAACCCGAACTCCTCCACCAGCGCCCGGCACTTCTCTGGCCCGCCGGCGATCCCGACCGCCCGCGCGCCCTTGATCTTCGCGATCTGCCCGACCGCGGAGCCGACCGGTCCGGTGGCGGCGGCGACCACGACCGTCTCGCCGGGAGCCGGTTTGCCGAGCAGCAGGAGCCCGGCGTACGCCGTGAACCCGGGCATGCCCAGCACCCCGAGCGACGTCGACACGGGAGCGGCGGCCGGGTCGAGGCTCCGCATCGCCCGCGCGTCCGCGACGGCATGGGTCTGCCAGCCGGAGTAGGACAGCACCAGGTCGCCGACCGCCCGATGCGACGACCGCGACTCGAGCACCTCGCACACCGTGGCGCCGACCATCACGTCGCCGATGCTGACCGGGGCGGCGTACGACTCGGCCTCGCTCATCCGGCCCCGCATGTAGGGGTCGAGCGAGAGGTAGCGGACGCGCAGCAGCACCTGCCCGTCCTCGAGCGGCGGGAGGTCGACGGTGACCGTCTCGAAGTCTGCGGCCGTCGGCTCGCCGTCGGGACGAGCGGCCAGGACGATCTGGGTGGACTGCATGGTCCTTCCTAACAGCCCTACCCGGACTCGACCGGCCGTTCCGGGTCGGTGATCCACTCGGACCACGAGCCCGGGTAGAGCGTGGCCCGGACGCCGAGGAGCTCGAGGGCGATCAGGTCGTGGACGGCGGTGACGCCCGAGCCGCAGTAGACGGCGACCTCCTGCGAGCCGTCGGTCGGTACGCCGGCGGCCTCGTAGAGCGCGCGCAGCTGGTCGGGGCTGCGGAACCGGCCGTCGGCGCCCAGGTTGGCGCTGGTCGGGACGTTGACCGCGCCCGGGATGCGGCCGGCCACCGGGTCGATCGGCTCGGTCTCGCCGCGGTACCGCTCGCTCGCGCGGGCGTCGACCAGCACGGGTACGTCGAGCACCCGGTCGGCCTCGACGACCGGCAGCACACCCGGGCCGGGCCGGAAGTCGCCCTCGGCCACGTCGGGGTCGCCGGTCTCGACCTCGCCGCCCTCGGCCACCCAGGCCGACCAGCCGCCGTCGAGCACCCGGACGTCGGGGTGTCCGTGGTGGCGGAGCAGCCACCAGCACCGACCGGCGGCGTGGCCGCTCCAGTCGTCGTAGACGACCACCGGGCGATCGGCGGACACCCCGGCCCGCCGCATCGCGGCCCCGAACACCTCGGGGTCCGGCAGCGGGTGCCGGCCGCCCGTGCCGGGAGGCGCGGCCAGGGCGGTGTCCATGTCGACGTACGCCGCGCCGGGGAGGTGCCCCGCGGCGTACTCGGGCGGGCCGGGCGGCCCGCCCATCCGGTAGCGGACGTCAAGCACGGTCACTTGCGTCAAGGCGCGACCGGAGCTCCGGGACCGAGATCAGCGGGGAGGTCACCCAGACATCCTCACCGATGAGTCCGAGCGCCCCGGCAGGTCTGTCCGCGCATGAGCTTCGACGTGGTCCTCGCCCTGCCCACCGAGCACCGGGGCCGGGCGTACGCGTTCGCCCGAACCCTCGGCCTCGACACCCCCGGTGACCTCGCGGAGGACGGCGTCCCCGAACCGCTGCGCGTGGTGCTCAACGAGCGGACCGCGGTGATGTACATCCCGACGGGTGGCTTCGGCTGGGTCACGGCCGGGCGCGCGACTGCGGAGCGGGGCACGTCGGAGTGCCTGGTCACCCTCCAGGTCAGCACGGCCGCCGACGTCGACGACCTCGTGGCGCGGGCCGCGATCTCGGGCGGAGAGGTCGTCTCGGCCGCGCAGCACCAGTCGTGGGGCTACAGCGCGGCCTTCGCCGACCCGGACGGCCACCTGTGGCAGGTCCTGGTGCCGACCTGGTGACCTGGCGGCGGTCGGGATACCCGGGTACCCGGGGAAACCAGACGATCTGGGGTGAAGTTTCGGCCCAGATCGTCAGGGATACCCGGGTACCCGGGTATCCCTGCAGCCGCGAAAGCGGGGATCAGGCGGCGCTCCTGAAAGCACCGGGGGTGGTCCCGAGCAGAGCCCGGAAGTGCCGGGTCAGGTGCGACTGGTCGTGGAAGCCGGTGGCCACCGCCACGTCCGCGATCGGCATGCCGGCCAGCAGCAACGGGCGCGCCCGGTCGAGCCGGCGGCCGACGAGGTAGCGGTGCGGTGGGAGGCCGTACTCACGACGGAACACCCGCACCAGGTGAGACGGATGCGTCCCGACCTCGCGGGCGATCCGCTCGAGGCTCGGCCCGTCGTCGTCGAGCCGGTCCCGCACCAGCCGCGCCAGGCCTGCGTCGCGGCCATCCGGGGCGGGCAGTCCGGGCGGGGCGATCGGGTCGAGGTGCGCCGTGATCCGCTCGGCGACGAGCGCCAGCCGGGACTCGGCCTCGAGCTCGTCCCCCGGCGAGTCGAGGGCGTCGTGCAGGCCCGAGACCGCCCGGGCCAGCGCCGGGTCGGTGAGCGTGGGCGACCGAAGCGTCGCGCCGGTCAGCCGCTCGGGCAGCCAACGCCCGTCGACGTACAGCACCCGCTTGTCGAAGCCCCCGGGGCTGGCCGCCCGACCGTCGTGGCAGACGTACGGCGGCAGCACGGTCACCCGCCCGGCGACCGCCTGCTGCCGGGTGCGGTCCAGCGTGTAGTCCACGCCACCGCTGTCGACCAGCAGCACTGTCCACTGCTCGTGCACGTGCGCCGGGTAGCTGTGCCGGGTGAAGTGCGCGTGCAGGACCTCCGAGACACCGGCGAGCGCCGGCCGCCACGCTCGCACCCGCTCCACGTCAGGAACGTACAAGACGCACCAGGCCGGTGCCGCGACTCTGGACGCATGGGCGCTGGAGACACGGAAGCCGGGATCCGCTTCGACACCAAGATCGCGGTGCTGGTCCGCGACGACCTCGAGAGCTGGCAGCGGCTCAACGTGACAGCCTTCCTTGTCAGCGGCATCGTCGCGGCGTACCCCCAGCTGATCGGCGAGCACTACGAGGACGCGGACGGTACGCCGTACCTCCCGCTGCTCGGCCAGCCGGTCGTGGTCCTCGAGGCCGACGCCGCCACGGTCAAGGCCGCCCACGCCAGGGCGCTGGGCCGCGAGCTACCGATGAGCGTCTACACCCGGGAGATGTTCTCCACCGGCAACGACCTCGACAACCGTGCGGTGGTGCGGGCGGTGGCCCGCGACGACCTCGACCTGGTGGGGATCGCGGTGCACGGCCCGAAGAACGGCGTCGACAAGACGGTGAAAGGGTCGCGCCTCCATCCGTGACCGGCGGTTCCCTCATTAGGGTGTCCGCGTGGCCGAGCTCCAGTTCTTCACCGGGACCATGGACTCCGGCAAGAGCACGCTGGCGCTGCAGACCAACCACAACCGCGTCCAGCGCGGCCTGGTGGGCCGGATCTTCACCAGCCGCGACCGAGCCGGCATCGCGATGCTGTCCAGCCGGCTCGGCCTGCAGCACGACGCGATCGAGGTCGACCAGGACTTCCACTTCTGGCGGTACGTCGTCGACGAGCTCACCCGCGGCGCCCGGGTCGACTACCTGATCTGCGACGAGGCGCAGTTCTACACCCGCGACCAGGTCGACCAGCTGGCCAAGGTGGTCGACGAGCTCCAGCTCGACGTGTTCGTGTTCGGGATCCTCACCGACTTCCGCAGCGAGCTGTTCCCGGGCAGCGCGCGGCTGGTCGAGCTCGCCGACCGCACCCACGTCCTCCAGGTGGAGGCGCTGTGCTGGTGCGGCAAGCGCGCCACCCACAACGCCCGCACCGAGGACGGCGTGATGGTCGTGGAGGGCGAGGTGATCGTGGTCGGCGACGTCGAGCAGGCCGGCAGCCAGGAGGCCGCACCCGAGGTCGCCTACGAGGTGCTCTGCCGCCAGCACCACCGTCGCCGGATGACCGCCGCACGGGCGCATGCCGTGGCGCTCGGCGCCGAGCCGCTGCCGTTCGGTTGAGCCGTCAGATCTAGTCATCACATGGCCCGGCAAGCCCATTGCCCGGCGCGTCTACTCGGCGGATGCTCGTGCCTCAGTGACACTCCGAGGAACGCTTCGGGGCGCCGTACCGACACCACAGCCACAGGGGGGAACTGTGAAGGCCTACCGATTCCTGGCGATTGCCATCGCCGTACTCATCGTCGTGCAGGCGGGAGCGATCGCCTGGGGGTTCTTCGGCGTGAGCAACTTCATCACCGACGGCGGCGTCGTCGACGAGGAGTTCCTCGACTGCACCGAGGACTGCGAGTCCATCGGCAGCGCCGATGCGGGCTTCGCCATCCACATGTTCTTCAACGGCCTGATCCTGATCCCGTTGTGCTCGCTGGTGCTGCTGATCGTGTCCTTCTTCGCCAAGGTCCCCAAGGGCATCACGCTGGCCGCGACCATCTTCGTCCTGGTGATCCTGCAGGTCTTCGTGCTGCCCGCGCTCTCTCGTGAGGTCGGCTCCGGCTTCGGGGCGCTGCACGGGATCAACGCGCTGGTGATGATGGGCATCGCGATCATGGCCGGCCAGCGCGCCTCGGCGGCGATGGGTGCTTCGGCGCCAGTCCCCGCGGCCACCTGACGGGTGACCGCGAGCACTCGTTGGGCCGAGCTGCGCGCCCGGACGTGGGCGTTCGTGCGGACGCGCCGACGGGTGCTGTTGGCGCTGGCCGGCACGTTCGCGATCCTGCTGCCACTCGGCTGGATGTGGCAGTCGAGCCTGCTGCCGGACAGGTACGACATGGCGGAGATGGGGTACGTCGACTGGGGCGGCGGCCCCGTGGACGAGCACCACGGCATGGGGCACGGCACGCCGGTCAAGGACCTGGTCGCCGATCCCGATCGGCCGGCTGACGTACGCGAGACCCTGACCGTCCATGTCGAGGACAACCACTACACGGTCAACGGCACCTCTCCCGGGCCGACGCTGGAGGCCACCGTCGGCGACCTGGTCGAGGTGACCCTGGTCAACGACAACGTCGGCGACGGCATCACGCTGCACTGGCACGGCGTCGACGTCCCGAACGCCGAGGACGGCGTCGCCGGCGTGACCCAGGACGCGGTGCTCGAGGGCGAGGAGTACGTCTACCGCTTCGTGGCCGAGGACGCGGGCACCTTCTGGTACCACTCGCACCAGGTCTCCCACGAGCAGGTGCGCCGCGGTCTCCTCGGTGCCCTGGTGATCCATCCCGAGGTGGCTGACCCGGAGACCCAGGAGGCGCTCGCCGTCCTGCACCGGTACGCCGACGGGGCGACGCTCAACGGCAAGAAGGGCACGACCACGGTCGATGCCGAACCGGGCCAGGCCGTGCGGCTCCGGGTCGTGAACACGGACAACGGCCTGGCGTCGCTGTGGGTGACGGGGGCGCCGTACCGCGTGCTCGCCGTCGACGGCAGGGACGTGAACCAGCCCGGCGAGATCGTCGACGAGAAGTACGGCCTGCCGGCCGGCGGCCGCGTCGACCTGGGGCTCGTGGTTCCCGAGGACGGGATCCGGGTCGACTTCGGCGGCTCCACCACCCTCCTCCTCCACGCCGACCCCACCCCGGGCGACGAGCCACGGGCGCCGGATGCGGTCGTCGACCTGCTGACCTACGGCGAGCCGGCCGAGATCGGCTTCCACACCAGCGAGCCGGACCGGCGGTTCGACTACCGGATCGGCAGGCGACCCGGCTTCCTGGACGGTCGGCCCGGCCTGTTCTGGACGGTGAACGGCCACCTGTTCCCCGACGTCCCGATGTACATGGTCAGCGAGGGCGACATCGTCGTCTTCGAGATCGACAACGGCAGTGGCGACAACCATCCGATGCACCTGCACGGGCACCACGCGGTCGTGCTCTCCCGGGACGGCGAGCCGGCCAGCGGCAGTCCTTGGTGGGTCGACTCCCTGGAGGTCAAGGACGGCGAGAGCTACGAGATCGCGTTCGTGGCCGACAACCCCGGCATCTGGATGGACCACTGCCACAACCTGGTGCACGCGGCGGAGGGGCTGGTCGCGCACCTGATGTACACCGGCGTGGAGTCGTCGTACCTGGTCGGCGGCGAGCCGGGCAACCGGCCGGAGTGACTGACTCGTCCGCGTGTCCTGAGGCCGGCGCCTCACCCCACCAGGATCGGGATCAGCATCTCGTCCGACGTCAGTGAACCGTGCAGGCCGATCAGGCTCATCTCGTAGCCGAAGTCCTTGCTCGAGAACAGCGCCAGGTCGTCGCGGGCCGCAACCATCACGTCGCCGAGCCGCGGGAGGACCAGCTCGGTGACGGGACCGAACCAGCCACGGGCGATGGCGTCCTCGCGGAGCAGGACATCGGCCCGGTCGCCCAGCACCTCGGCCCAGCAGCCCGCGACCGACGATGCGGCACCGTCCGCGCAGTAGAGGTGCCGGAACCGCGCCTCGCCGCCGAGGAGCACGATCCCGTCGCGGAGGTCGTCGTGCTGGTCGACGTCCATCCGGCTTGCCGGCGTCGAGTCGACCATGCCGTGGTCGGCGACGACGACCAGCCGCACCTCGTCCGGGAGCGCCTCGCGCAGCTGCACCGTCTCCGCGTCGATGGCGGCGAGCTGCTGGAGCCACTGGGGGGAGTCGACGCCGTACTTGTGGCCGGTCCAGTCGAGGTCACCGTCGTAGAGGTAGGTCAGCGAGGGACGGTGCGTGGACCCCACGACTGCGCCCGCGATGCGCTCACCGATCCGGTCCGCGCCGATGTAGCCGGCGCCACGCTGCGCAGCGATGGTCAGCCCGCTGCGGTCGAACTCCCGTTTGTTGACCACGTCCACCCGCACGCCGGCGTCGGTGAGCCGCGAGAAGGCGGTCGGGTGCGGCTGCCACTCCAGCGGGTCCACCGACTTGTCCCAGAACAAGGCGTTGAGCAGGCGGTCGGTGCCCGGCACCCGGCTGGTGAACCCGACCAGGCCGTGGGTGCCGGGGGTCAGCCCGGTGCCGAGCGAGGTCAGGCTGGTCGCGGTCGTCGACGGCACCCCGGCGGTCCCGGGCGCCGAGTCGGCCAGCAGCGAGGAGAGGTACGGCGCCGTGGCGGCATACCGCTCGAGCAGCCGCGACCCGAGCCCGTCGACGAGGAACAGGACGTACGCCGGCGCCTCCGGCAGCACCAGCCCGGTGGGCGCCGCGAGGACGTCGCTGCCGAGCGCCACGCCGATCGCCGGTACGACGTCACCGAGCCCGCGGTGGCCGTACGCGGGCTCGACGAAGGCGGTGCTCAACTCGTGTGGGTCCTGGCGGAGAGCTGCTCGGCGAACGACAGCAGGCGCGGGACCGCGTCCTGGCCGTCGGCCGCGGCCGAGACCCGCAGCGAGAAGTCGTCGGAGGCCAGTACGCCGGTGTAGCCGTGGTCGGCCTCGCACTGCGGGTCGTCGCAGCCGGCCGGCTCCAGGTCGACCCGGCTGACCCCGCCCCAGCCGAGCGTGATGACGGCCTCGGCCGGCGTGGTCGGCCCCTTGGTCGGGTTGGCGACCATGCGGGTCACCACCACGGAGGTCACCGAGCTGAGGCGGATCGCCTCGGAGGACGTCGAGGTGTACGGCTCGGGCAGCAGGTCGTCCCCGGCGTGCTCGTCGGTGTGCACGATGATCAGCCGGCTCGGCGTGAGCACCATGACCGACAGGTGGCGGCGTACCTCGTCGCGATCGAACGTCGGCTCGTGGTGGACGTAGAACGACACCACCCGCTCCCCCGAGACCGCGGCGGACACGCTGTCGATGACCACCTCGGGGTAGTAGCCGGTGTGGTCGATCGCGTCCCGGAGCTCGAGGCTGCGGTCCTGGTCATCGGTGGTGCGGAGGGACATGGTGTGGAGTCTGGCACGCGGGTGGCGAGATGGGTCAGGCCCTAGCCCGGGATGGTGTCACCCGGGACCGCGGGCATCCGGCGTACGAACCAGTCCGAGCGCGGGTCGATGACCGGCTCGACCCGGGCCGCGGCGGTCAGCACGGTCGCGCCGTGCGCCCCGGCCAGCACCAGCGAGAGCTCGAGGGCGCGGACCTGGGGCAGGTCGTTCTGCAGCTGGGCCACGCGCTGGATGAGCCGCTCCACCTCGTCGATGTCGACCACCTCGCTGCCGCGGTAGCCGAACAGCATCGGTGAGGAGCGGACCTCACGCACCATCGACGCCGCGTCGTGCTGGAAGATCGGCGGGATCCGGTAGGACACGTCCGAGAGCAGCTCGATGATCGGCCCGGAGATGCCGAAGGAGACGACCGGCCCGAACAGCGGGTCCTCGAGGCTCCGGATCGCGACCGGTACGCCGGGCGCCGCGTTCTTCTGGACGACGTAGCCGGCCTCCTCGGACTCGCCGACGATCTCGAGAAGGTTCTCCCAGGCGTCGCGCATCTCCGCGGACGAGTCGATGTTGCGCCACACGTGCGCGAGGTCCGGCCGCTCGCGAACGCGCTCCGTGGTGGCCTTGAGGATGACGTTCCAGCCCAGCTCCCGGCCGGCCTTCTGCGCCTCGCGCAGCGACGCGACGGGTCGGGCCTCCGACAGCTCGATCCCGTACGCCGCGAGCAGCTCAGTGAGCGCGTCGTCCTGGAGGTCGACGCCGTCCGGACTCGCCGCGAGCGCCCGGCCGATCACCTGCTGCGCGGTGGCCGGGTCCACGGCATCGGGGTCGGGCGCCGCACCGTCCGGGGTGCGCAGCCACACGGCGTACTCGACCACGCGGGCCAGCGCGCGGACGGCGGCCTCGACCGCGGGGTAGGACGGCACCGAGCCGCGGCCCGCGGTGGAGCCGGCGACGTCCGGGACGCGGAGCAGCTCGGGGATGCCCTCGGTGCCGAGGAAGGTCGAGACGAGCGGCTTGTCGGACTGCTCCCCCACCGCCGCCAGCACGTTGGCGATCGGTTCGCCGGCGACGCTCAGCGGCGGGATGTAGACCACGACCACCGCGTCGACGTCCGGGTCGTCGATGGCGTCGTCGAGGGCGTCCTCGAAGTCCTCCGGCGAGGGCTCGGCGCTCAGCGCGACCTGCTTGTTGACCACCAGCCCGACCGCGGACGCGGCGTCCGCGGCGAGCAGCCCCAGCGCGTCGGAGTTCCCGACGATCGCGACCCGGCGGCCGCGCGGCAGCGGCTGGTGCGCCGCGAGCTGGGCGACGTCGAACATGTCCTCCAGGGTGTCCACCTGGATCACCCCGGCCTGCCGGAACATCGCGTCCACGGCCTGCGGCGGCGCTGCGATCTTGCGGACCGCGTGGCCCATCGGGACGCCCTGGGTGGTGCGGCCGGAGCGGACCGCGATGATCGGCTTGCGCAGCGAGACCCGGCGCGCGATCCGGGAGAACTTGCGGGGGTTGCCGATGGACTCGAGGTACATCATCACGACCTCGGTCGACTCGTCCTCCTCCCAGTACTGCAGCAGGTCGTTGCCGGACACGTCCGCGCGGTTGCCGGCGCTGACGAACGTCGAGAGGCCGAGGCCACGGTTGCGGACCTTCTCGAGGATCGCCGAACCCAGCGCTCCCGACTGGCAGAAGAACCCGGCCCGTCCGCGCGGCGGCATCAGCCCGGCGAGCGACGCGTTGATCGAGACGGCCGGGTCGGTGTTGATGATGCCGAGCGCGTTGGGGCCGATCAGCCGGACGCCGTACGACCGGGACAGCCCGACCAGCCGGCGCTGCCGCTGGCGGCCCTCCTCGCCCGTCTCGGCGAAGCCCGAGGAGATCACGACCAGGCCGTGCACGCCCTTGGCGGCGCAGTCGAGCACGACGTCCTCGACCGACTCGGCCGGCACAGCGACGATCGCGACGTCGACGTCGTCCTGGATGTCGCTGACGTTCTTGTACGTCGGCAGGCCGGACACCGCGCGGGCGCTGGGGTTCACGGCGTAGACGCGACCGGTGAAGTCGCCGGTGACCAGGTTGCGGACCAGCGCCTGGCCGATGGTGTCCTGGCGCCGGCTGGCCCCGATCACGGCCACCGACGTGGGGTTGAAGAACCGGTGGATGGAGGCCGCCTCGGCCACGTGCTCGCGACCCTGCATGATCCCGATCGCCGTGTCGGTCGGCTCGATCGGGAACTCGAGCTGGAGCACGCCCTCGTCGTAGGCACTGACGACCCGGTAGCCGGCGTCGCGGAAGGTCTGGATCATCCGTTGGTTGTCGGGGAGCACCTCGGCGACGAACCGGTCCACGCCGCGCTCCCGGGCGGCCTGGGCGAGGTGCTCGAGGAGGATCTGGGCGATCCCGCGGCCCTGGTGCTGGTCCTCGACGAGGAAGGCGACCTCGGCCTCGCCGGACTCGACGACGTCGTACCGCCCGACCGCGATCATCTGCCCCTGCAGGGTCATCACGAACGCCACCCGCTGGTCGTGGTCGACCTGGGTGAACCTGGCCACGTCGCGGTCGGACAGGTGCGGCATCGGCGAGAAGAACCGGTAGTACTTCGAGCGGTCGGAGACCCGCTCGTAGAACTCCACCAGCAGCTCGGCGTCCTCGGGCCGGATCGGCCGGACGTGCGCGGTCTTGCCGTCGCGCAGAACGACGTCCGCCTCCCAGTGGCGCGGCGGGGCATCTGGCGGGGCACTCACTCCCGGCAATCTACCGCCCGTCCTGGTGGCTCCGGCGCGATAGTCCGTGACGTTTGTGTGGGTCTGGAGCTGAAATGACCCACACAACCGTCAGGGACTGTCCCGGCAGGCGGGGTTGCGGGCCGCGGCGCGGCGTGCCCCCGCAGGATCGTGAGGGACCGCGGGAGAGGATGGGGCCATGGCGCGGCGTACCACCAAGCAGGACCTCCCCGACGACTTCGAGGAGCACATCCTCGACATCGACGTGGGCGACGAGATGCGCGCGTCGTTCCTGGAGTACGCCTACTCGGTCATCTACTCCCGCGCCCTCCCCGACGCCCGCGACGGGCTGAAGCCGGTGCAGCGCCGGATCCTGCACACGATGAACGAGATGCGGCTCTTCCCCGACCGCGGGCACGTCAAGAGCGCTCGGGTGGTCGGAGAGGTGATGGGCCGGCTGCACCCCCATGGTGACGGCGCGATCTACGACGCCCTGGTCCGCATGGCCCAGCACTGGTCGTTGCGGCTGCCGATGGTCGACGGGCACGGGAACTTCGGGTCCCCCGGCGGCGACGACCCGCCGGCGGCGATGCGCTACACCGAGTGCCGGATGGCGCCCGCAGCGGTTGCGATGACGGCCTCGATCGACGAGAACACCGTCGACTTCAAGCCCAACTACGACAGCCGGGAGCTCGAGCCCGTCGTCCTCCCGTCGGCGATCCCCAACCTCGTGGTCAACGGCAGCACCGGCATCGCCGTCGGCATGGCCACCAACATGGCGCCGCACAACCTGGTCGAGGTGATCCAGGCCCTGCGCCACCTGATCTCGCACCCCAACACCGACATCGACGGGCTGATGCGGTTCATCCCCGGGCCCGACCTGCCGACGGGCGGCAAGATCATCGGACTCGACGGCATCCGCGACGCCTACGAGACGGGCCGCGGCAGCTTCCGCATGCGGGCGACCGCCAGGCTCGAGACGGTCGGACGGCGCAGGGGCATCGTGGTCACCGAGATGCCGTACGCCGTCGGGCTGGAGAAGGTCGTCGAACGGATCAAGATGCTCGTCCAGGGCAAGAAGCTGCAGGGCATCTCCGACGTCAAGGACCTCACCGACATGGCCAACGGCATGCGCCTGGTCATCGAGGTCAAGAACGGCTTCGTGCCCGAGGCGATCCTCGAGCAGCTCTACCGGCTCACCCCGATGGAGGAGTCCTTCGGCGTCAACAACGTCTGCCTGGTCGACGGGCAGCCACGCACCCTGGGCCTCAAGGAGCTGCTCGAGGTCTTCCTGCAGCATCGCTACGACGTCGTACGCCGCCGGTCGACGTACCGCCGCGACAAGAAGGCGGAGCGGCTGCACCTGGTCGACGGCCTGCTGATCGCGCTGCTCGACATCGACGAGGTCATCCAGGTGATCCGCACCAGCGACGACGCGGCGACCGCCCGCGAGCGGCTGATGTCGGTCTTCGACCTGACCATCGAGCAGACCAACAACATCCTCGACATGCAGCTGCGCCGGCTGACCCGGTTGAGCCGGATCGAGCTCGAGAAGGAGCAGGAGACGCTGCGCCGCGAGATCGAGGAGCTCGAGGCGATCCTGGCCGACGAGGCACTGCTCAAGAAGGTCGTCTCCGACGAGCTGGCCGAGGTCGCCAAGACCTATGGCACCCCGCGTCGCACGGTCCTGCTCGAGTCCGCGGGCACCACCGTCACGCCGACCGCCGCCCCGCTCGAGGTCGCCGACGACCCGTGCTTCGCGTTCCTGTCCGCCAGCGGCCTGCTCGCCCGCACGTCGAGCGACGAGCCGGTCGGCGCGGGCGGTGGCCGCGCCAACCACGACGTGGTGGTCTCTGCGGTGCCCACCACGGCCCGCGGCGAGGTCGGCCTGGTCACCAGCCGCGGCCGGCTGATCAAGCTGTCCGTGCTCGACCTGCCCGGGCTGCCGGCCTCGGCCAACGACCCGAACCTCCAGGGCGGCTACCCGGTCAGCGAGCTGGCCTCGCTGGAGCCCGGCGAGCGGGCCCTCGCCCTGAGTCGGCTCGCCACCGACGGGCCCGGGCTCGCGATCGGCACCCGCAACGGCACCGTCAAGCGGGTCAACCCCGAGGTCCTGGGCAGGGACGAGTGGGAGGTGATCCGCCTGGACGACGGCGACGAGGTGGTCGGCGCCGTCGAGCTGGCCACCGGCACCGAGACGCTCTGCTTCATCACCACGGACGCCCAGCTGCTGCACTTCGGCGCCGAGACGGTCAGGCCGCAGGGCCGCTCCGGCGGTGGCATCGCCGGCATCCGGGTCGCCGCCGGCGAGCGGGTCGCGTGGTTCGGCGCGCTGTCGGGCGACGACAACGTCGTGGTCACCGCATCGGGCTCCTCGACCGCCCTGCCCGGCACCGAGCCGGGTGCGGTCAAGGTGACGCCGTTCAGCGAGTACCCCGCCAAGGGCCGGGCCACCGGCGGCGTGCGGTGCCACCGGTTCCTCAAGGGCGAGGACGTGCTGGTGACGGCGTGGGCCGGCGACGCTCCGGCCCGCGCCGCGGCCGCGAGCGGTGCCCCGATCGACCTGCCCGAGGCCACCGGCAAGCGCGACGGGTCCGGTACGCCGGGCAGCCAGCCGATTGCCGCTGTCGCGGGTCCCGTGGGAGCGCGGCTGGCCCGGTTCGCGTCCGAACAGCCGTGACCGCGTGTGCGAGGCTGCTGCCGTGACGCTCCCAGCTCCCGGCCGCCTGCGGCTCCTTGCCGCACCCGTGGTGCTCGGCCTGGTTCTGGGTGGCCTCTCCGCGTGCAGTGATGACAACGAGGGCGGCGGGGACGACGCGAGCGCGACGGAGGCTCTCGCCGCGGCGAAGAAGACGCTCGACGAGACCAGCGGCGTCAAGATCACGATGTCCACCGACGACCTGCCCAACGGCGTCACCGGCATCACCTCCGCCGAGGGCACCGGGGTGCACCCCTCGGCGTTCGAGGGCACCTTCAAGCTCAGCGTCAGCGGTCTCCCGGCCGACGCCGAGGTGATTGCGGTCGACGGCACGACGTACGCGAAGAACTCGCTGTTGCTGCCCGACTGGACCCCGATCGACCCCAGCGACTACGGCGCCCCCGACCCGGCCAAGCTGATGGACCCCGACGGCGGCTTCTCCGGGCTGCTCGCCGCCGCCGAGGACGTCAAGGTCGGCGACTCCGTGCGCGGCGGCGAGGACAACAAGGAGATCTTCACCGAGTACACCGGGACCATCTCCAGCGACGCCGTGGAAGCGCTGATCCCGACGGCCGAGGGCGACTTCGACTTCACCTACACGATCAGCGAGGACGACGAGCTGCGCGAGGCGGTGCTCAAGGGCGCGTTCTACGGCGAGGACGAGGGCGAGGTCACCTACACCCTCAACCTCGACGACTACGGCACCCAGAAGGAGATCACCGCGCCGTGAGCGGTACGGCGGTAGCCCGCTCGCCGCGGCTGCTGCTCACCCTGGCCGCCGTGGCGGTGGCCTTCGCGGCGGCCGACACCTACGTCGTCGTCCTGGCGCTGCCCGAGATGATGGGCAGCGTCGGCGTCCCCATCGACCAGCTCCAACGCGCCGCACCGATCGTCTCGGGCTTCCTGCTCGGGTACGTCGCGATGTTGCCGCTGATCGGACGGATCGCGGACCTGCGCGGCCGGCTGCCGGTGCTGACCGCCGCTCTCGTGGTGTTCGCCATCGGCTCGCTGGTCACGGCCCTGGCCTACGACCTGCCGAGCATGGTCGTCGGTCGGTTCCTGCAGGGCGTGGGTGGCGGCGGGCTGGTCCCGGCGACCCTGGCCCTGGTCGCCGACCTCTACCCGGTCGAGCGCCGGGGTGTGCCCCTGGGCATCGTCTCCGCCGTCCAGGAGCTGGGTTCGGTGATCGGTCCGCTGTTCGGCGCGGTGGTCCTGGCCCTGGCCGACTGGCCGGCCATCTTCCTGATCAACTTCGCGGTCGGGCTGGTGCTCGCCGCAGCCATCAGGGCAACGTCAGCGAGGGCCGTCGACCCGTCAGAAACTCGTCCCCCGCGCGGAGCGCCGCCGACAGTTTCTGACGGGTCGACGTCACCACCGCACGACCGCAGGCCACGCTGGGACTTCATTGGAGCGGGCCTCCTGCTGATCACCCTCGTCTTCGGGGCCATCGTCTTCATCCGGCCGCCCGACCTGGTCCGCGACCTGACCTGGGGCGAGTACTTCATCCCGTTCGCCGGCGACGGCCGCTGGCTCACGCCGGTCGGCGTGGTGGCGATGGTCGCCCTGGTGCTGTTCGTGGTGCGCTGCGCCACGGCGAAGCGGCCGCTGGTCGACCTGCGCGGCTGGGGCCGCAGCGCCCGGGAGGCCGACCTCGCCGGCGCCTTCCTGCTCGCGATCGCCCTGGGCGGCGTGATCCTGGCCTTCGCCACGGCCGATCCGGCCGTGCAGGTCTTCTCCGACCAGGGCCTCTGGTACCTCCTCGGCTCGGCGATCGCGACCGTCGCCTTCGTCCTCCACCTGCGTCGCGCGGAGGCGCCGCTGCTCCCCCGAGGCACGCTGCGTCGTACGCCGGCCTGGGGCGCCGTGGTCGTGAGCTTCTTCGTGGGAGCGGCGCTGATCGCCGCGCTCATCGACATCCCGATCTTCGCCCGGACCACCATCTACCGGACCGGCTCGAACGCGCAGCTGATGGCGGCGCTGGTGCTGGTCCGGTTCCTGGTCGCCCTGCCGATCGGCGCGATCGTCGGTGGCTACCTGATCCGCGCCCGCAGCGCCGGCCTGGTGACCGCGGTCGGCATGTCGATGTCCGCGGTCGGCTTCGCCCTGATGTCGCGATGGGACGTGGACACCCTGCACGATGCGTCCTCCAACATCGCCTTGGTGATCTGCGGCTTCGGGTTCGGCCTGGCGCTGGCGCCGGTGAACGCCGCGATCCTGGCCTCGACCGATCCCGAGGTGCATGGCGTGTCGACCGCGATGGTGGTGGTGGCCCGGATGGTCGGGATGCTGGTCGGCATCTCGGCGCTGACCACGATCGGGCTGCACCGCTACTACGCGAAGCAGGACGCCCTCAAGACCGTGTCCGAGGTCTGCGGCGAGCCGAAGATGTGCTCGGCCTATCGCGACCTGCAGAAGGCGGCCGGCGTCGCCCAGGAGCAGACCGTCTTCCTGGGCGCCGTGTTCTGCGCGGTCGCGGCCGGCGTGCTGGCGCTGCTCCTCTTCCGTGGCGTCGCGACGCGCTCCATCGACGTGGCGGAGGCACTCCGCTCCGTGGGCTGATCGCCTCGACGCCCCGGCGCACCCGCTAGCGTTCGGGCCCGTGGGCGAAGAATCGGCGTTCGACGACCTCCTGGCGGCCAACCGTGAGTACGCCGCGCACTTCGACATGGCCGGCTTCGACGGCATCGCCCACGCCGGCATCGCCATCATCACGTGCATGGACTCGCGGCTCGCCCCGCTGGCCATGGTCGGCCTCAAGCCCGGCGACGCGAAGATCTTCCGCAACCCGGGGGGCCGAGTCACCGAGCAGGCCCTCGAGGCTCTGGTCCTCGGCGCGCACCTGCTCAACGTCGAGCGGATCCTGATCGTGCCGCACACCCGGTGCGCGATGACGGCCAGCACCCAGCAGGAGCTGCGCGACCAGGTCGGTGAGTCCGCGGGCGTGGATGCCGACTGGCAGTTCTTCAGCGTGGTCGAGGACCAGCTGGCCGCGCTCGAGGAGGACGTGCAGCGGGTGCGGACCCACCCGCTGATCCCGAGGTCGGTCCTCGTCGGCGGGTTCATGTACGACGTCGACACGGGCCTGCTCGACGAGAAGTTCTGACCGCTACTGCTGCGGTCCGTTCGTCGCGGTCGGGCGTCGGGCTCGTGATCACACCATGCCTACGCTGGTGCGCGTGGTAGCTCGCCGGGTGTCGCGGTTGGCCGCCGTGGCCGCGCTCGGGGCCACGGCGCTCGCGGGGTGCACCGACGAACCGGAGCCCTCGTCGCGACCCGGGCCGGACGACTCCCCCGCCGCCTCAGCGGCGCCGAGCGCCACCCCGGAGGTCGCGGGCAACGGCAAGGCGCGGCCCGGGGCCGGCCGTCCCGGCACCGCGAAGCAGGCGCTCAGCGCCCTGGTGGCGGCCGAGGCGGCGATCGGCGATCCGGCGACCCGGCCGAAGGAGCTCGTGCGCGCCGCCCGCGTGCAGCAGCTCGCCTACCGCGAGCTCGGCGCGCATCCGGCGTGGGACGCGAAGGTCAGGGCCGGGCTCCCCCGCCCGCTGCGCGACGTGGTTCGCGACAACGTCGCCTCTCGGCGGGAGTTCCGGGCCATGCACAGCGAGCTCGCCGACACGCTGCCGGCCTGGCGGATCCTGGCGCCGGCGCCGGCCGAGGACCTGCTGCGCTACTACAAGCGCGGCGAGCGCGCGTTCGGCATCGGCTGGGAGTACCTCGCGGCCATCAACCTCGTCGAGACCGGCATGGGCAGGATCCGGGGTACGTCGGTCGCGGGCGCGCAGGGGCCGATGCAGTTCCTGCCGACGACGTGGGCCAAGTGGGGCCGCGGCGACATCCAGGACCCGGCCGACGCGATCATGGCCGCCGCCCGCTACCTGGCGCACGACGGTGGCGCGCGGCCGTCACGCCTGGACGACGCGCTGTTCCGCTACAACAACTCCGACCACTACGTGCGTGGCGTGACCCTGCTGGCGAAGGTCATGGAACGACGGCCGCGGGCGTTCTACGGCTACTACCACTGGGACATCTACTACCTGACCGCGCGCGGCGACGTACGGCTGCCCGTCGGCTACGACCGGGACCGGCCGGTGCCGGTCGCCCGCTGGCTGGCCACGCACCCACAGCGCTAGCGCCGAGGTGCGTGGCCGCCAGGTCACAGGATCTTGTACGTGAACTTCGCCGTGCTGGTGAGGCCGGCGCCGTTCGTGGCGGTAGCGGTCAGCGTGTGCTTGCCCTTCTTCTTGCTGAACCCGCTGATGACGCAGCTGGTGACGCCCGAGACCGCGTCGGTGGCCGTGCACGAGACCTTGTTCTTCTTCGGCTTCTTGCCGTTCTTGTACTTCTTCTTGATCCCGTGGAACTTGATCCCGGTGGGCGCGGTGGCGTCGATCTTGAACGAGACCGACCCGGAGCCCGTCCCGTAGAGGTTGGTCGCACTACAGGACAGGGA
>CAVTHU010000019.1:0-162192 GCA_963734355.1 uncultured Actinomycetota bacterium | reverse complement strand
TCTCCTACGGTGAGTACGCCGACGCGATCTTCACCACCGCCCGGCGCGACGCGGAGAGCCCGCCGAGCGACCAGGTCCTCGCGGTCTGCGAGACCCCCGCGGTGACCCTGACCCCGCTCAGTGGCTGGGACACCCTCGGCTTCCGCGGCACCTGCTCGCTGGGCTTCACCCTCGAGGCGAGCGGTGACGCCGCGCTCATCCTCGACGACCCGTTCGGCGACATCTCCGCCCAGACGATGCTGCCGACCGCGCACCTGCTGTGGTCCTCGCTGTGGCTCGGCCTGGCCGAGGAGGCCTCGTGGCGGGCCCAGCGGTTCGTCCAGAAGGCCGCCCGCAAGGACCCCGGCACCATGCCCCCCGGGGCCATCCGGCTGGCCGCGCTGATGGTCACCCGGCAGGAGTTCGCGGCGACCGTCGACTCCCTCATGACCCGCTACCTGTCGATCATGGACGACCCCGAGGCGACCAGCGCGGTCGACTTCATGGTCGCGATCAACACGCTCAAGATCTCGGCGTCCACCGAGGTCGTCGACGTGGTCAACCAGGCGATGCTGATCTGCGGCATCCAGGGCTACCGCGAGGACTCCGAGTACTCCCTCGGCCGCATCCTGCGCGACGCCCACGGGGCCGCGGTCATGGTCAACAACGACCGCATCGCCGGCAACACCGCCCAGCTGGCGCTGATGCAGCGAGAGACGTGACATGACGACCACCGACGACCCGGAGGTGGCGCGTCCCCCGCGCCGTACGCCACGCCCGACGAGCTGCGCCAGGCGCTGGTCGACGGCGGGGTCGTGCACCTGACGGCCGTCGACGGCGTCCACCACCGCTCCTGGGACTGGGAGCGGGTGCTGCGCGGGGTCGAGGGACACGTGATGAGCAAGCGGGTCGCCACCCACGCCCCGCAGCGGTGGTTCCCGCCGATCATGCCGCGGGAGGAGTTCCTCAAGACCGACTACGTCCGATCGTTCCCCGACCTGGTCGGCTCGATCGATGTCTTCACCGGGGGCGACAAGGAGCACCGCGCCCTCCTCGAGGTGCTGGAGGCAGGCGGCGACTGGACCTCGCACCTCACGCCGGCCGAGGTGGTGCTGCCGTCGTCGGTGTGCCACCCGCTCTACGGCAACCTGCCGCACGACATCCCGGCCGAGGGGCTCGACGAGGAGTGCAGCGGCTGGTCGTTCCGCCACGAGCCCAGCCTCGACCCGGCGCGGATGCAGATCTTCAGGATCTACGAGTTCGTGAGGATCGGGACGCCGGCGCAGTCGCTGGCGCACCGCGACGAGTGGCTGCAGCGCGGGCTGGCCGCGCTGGCCGAGCTCGGGCTCCCGGTCCGGTCCGAGGCCGCGAACGACCCGTTCTTCGGTCGGGTCGGCAAGATGTTGGCCGCCAACCAGCTGGACTCGTCGCTGAAGTACGAGCTGTGCGTCGACCTCACCGAGGTCAGGCCCACCGCGATCGGGTCCTCCAACTACCACGAGGACCACTTCGGCCACTCCTTCGACCTGCACCTGACCGACGGCACACCGGCGCACAGCGCCTGCATCGGCTTCGGGCTCGACCGGATCACCCTGGCCCTGTTCGCCACGCACGGCACCGACGTCGAGGACTGGCCCGAGGGGGTGCGGTCCGCGCTGGCGTTGTAGCGCTGACCAGAACCATGGGGGGAAGTAGGAACGTCGACCGGCCCGAGCACACCCAGGTGTGGTTCGGGCCGGAGTCGCGTCCGCTCTACGGCTGGGTGTCCCGCCCGGCCGGTGGCGTGGCCCGCGGCGGCGCGATCCTCTGCCCGCCGATGGGGGAGGAGGGGCGCGCCGCGCACCGCACCTTCCGGCGGCTGGCCGAGGAGCTGGCCGAGGCGGGCATCGTCGCGCTCCGCTTCGACTACGACGGCACGGGTGACTCCGCCGGGCTGCAGGACGACCCCGACCGGGTGCCGGCCTGGCAGGCCAGCATCGAGGCGGCCCGCCAGTACCTCCTCGACCTCGGCGCGCCCACCGTGGCCGCGGTCGGCATGCGGCTCGGCGCCACCCTGGCTGCGGCGCAGGCGGCCGCCGCCCCTGGGTCGTCCGGGCCGTTCTCCTCCCTCGTCTGCTGGGACCCGTGCCTGTCCGGCCGCACCTTCCTCCGCGAGGGTGAGGCTCTCTACGGCTTCGGGGAGACCGCACTCGAGGCGCCGGACGACGGGCTGCGCCACACCCCGGGGTTCCAGTACGACGCGGCGACCGCCACGGAGCTGCGCGGTCTCGACCTCGGCAAGCTCCCGGCCGATCGGCCGCTCGCCGACCGGGTGCTGCTGCTGACCCGGGTCGACCGTCCGGTCCTGCCCGGCATCGCGGCCCGCCTCGAGCAGGAGCGGCTGGAGACCGGTCCGGCCACCGGACAGGGCCAGCTGCTCGACGTACCACCCGAGCTCAGCGTCGTGCCGGAGGCCGCACTGCGCCAGGTCGTGGGCTGGCTGACGGAGGGCGTCGACGACCAGCCCGCCGTGCCCGTCAAGGCGCCGGACGGGCACCAGGTGGTCCTGGTCGGCTCGGGCCTGCGCGGGTCCGCGCCGGTGCGCGAGCAGCTCACCAGGCTCGGCCCCGACGGGATCGTGGGACTGATGGACGAGCCGACCGACCTGGCCGAGCGCAGCCGGAGCGGTCCGGTGCCGTGGGTGGTCCTGGTCAACGTGGCCGCCGAGCACCACATCGGGCCCGGTCGGCGCTGGGTCGAGTGGGCCAGGCGATGGGCCGCCTCGGGCTACCGCGTGGTCCGGATCGATCAGAGTGGCGTGGGGGACAGCCCGACGAGGCCGGGCAGCGTGGACGACCGGGCCTTCGCACCGGAATGGATCGACGACATGCGACACGTCGTCACCGAGCTCGCCGCCGACGGCGCCCAGGTGGGCATCGTGGGGCTCTGCTCGGGTTCCTACTCGGCGTTCGAGGTCGCGATGTGGGAGCACGTCGACGCGGTCTTCGCGATCAACCCGCGGCTCACCCTCTACCCGGCGGCCAAGGGCTCACCCGTCTACACCGACCGGCGGCGGGCCGCGATGCTGCCCAACAAGCCGTTCGCACGCCTCGCGAGGCGCCGTCGGATCCTGGCCGGCGGGCTGTGGCGGATCTACCGCGAGTTCGCCCTCTGGCACGCGCCGCTGCTCGTGCTCCGGCGGGTGCAGCGGCGCGGGACGGCGGTCCAGGTGATCGCCTGCCCCGACGACGCCCAGCACTTCACCGAGGTCTACGCGCTGCGGCCGCTGCTCTGGTGGATGCAGCGCAGCCCGCGGTTCCGGTTCGCCGCCGATCCGGTGGTCGACCACTCGCTCCTCTCGCGACCCGCCCAGCTCGTGGGCTACGACCTGGCCACCGAGTTCCTCGACCGGCACCTGACCCGGAAGGCGCCCTCGTGACCCGGCTGATCAGCCTCTTCGACCTCGACCCGGCGGCGTACGTCGCCCACCCGATCCACGGCGACGAGCGCACCTACTCCGAGACCAACTGCTACGTCGACTGCCTCGTCGAGCTCGTGCACGCCGCCGGCCTCGAGGCCGACGCGATGATGGGCGGCGCGGTCGCGGCCGACTTCGAGCTCGACCAGTGGACGTTCTTCAAGCCGAGCCCGGACGACCTGTTCCGCCTCTACGGCATCGACCTGCACGAGGTGCAGCCCTACCGCGGCTTCCCGACGCTGATCGCCACCCGGCTCGCGGCCGGTCAGACGGTGATGCCGGAGGTCGACTCGTACTACCTGCCGGACGTCGCCGCGACGTCGTACCGCACCGACCACGTGAAGTCGACGATCGTCGCGGAGTCGATCGACGAGGACGCCAAGGTGCTGCGGTACTTCCACAACACCGGCTACCACGAGCTGTCCGGTGAGGACTACGACAAGCTCTTCGCGACCTACTCCGGCGACGGCCACCTCCCGACCTACGTCGAGCTGCTCCGCCTCGGCGCCGGCCCGACCCCGACCGGCGACGAGCTCCGCGGAGTCGCGCGCGAGCTGCTGGCGGGCTACCTGGCCCGCCGCCCGTCCGACAACCCGTTCACCCGCTTCTCCGGGCAGCTCGAGGCCGACCTGCCGGCGCTGCTCGAGGGGTCGACCGCGGACTACCACGCCTACGCCTTCCACAACCCGCGCATGGTCGGCGCCTCGATGGAGCTGCTGGCCGGGCATGTGCGGTGGCTGTTCGCCGAGGAGGGCGAGAAGGCCGCGGCCCAGCTCGACGATGTGGTCGGCGGCTCGAAGATGCTGCTGTTCCGGCTGGCCCGGCAGCGCGCCTTCGACGTCGCCGGCGTGGTCGCCCCGATGGCCGACGCGTACGCCGCGGCGGTCACCGAGCTCGACTCTCTGGTTGTCTAGGCGCCGTGCGCACCGTCCTGGAGTTCCAGCGGGTCACTCCGGAGCCGGGCCTGGACGCCGATGCCGTCACCCACGAGTTCGTCGCGCGCTGCGTGGCCGACGCGGCAGGCGTGCTCGAGGTCGGCGGTATCGCCACGGTCTGGGACCTGCTGGTGGACGGCGAGGTGGTGCGCTCCGGGCGGTCGATGTTCGAGCGGCACGAGGTGCCGATCGCGGCTGGAGACCACGAGGTGCGCATCCTGGTGCACCCGCTGACCGAGCTGCTCGACACCATGCCCACGAAGCCACGGCAGCGCTGGCGGACCAGGCTCGTCGAGGACGCGCGACTGCGCTGGGTCCGCACCCAGCTGCTGGGCCGCGCTCCCGGCTTCTCACCCGGCCCACCGGTGGTGGGGCCGTACCGGCCGGTCACGCTGGTCACCGGACCGCGGCTGGACACGAACCTGAGTGCTCGGCTCGAAGGAACGACCGGCGTGGTCGAGGTCAGGGGGCAACGGGTCGAGTTCCCCGACGTCGAGCTGTGGTGGCCGCACACCCATGGCACGCCGCGGCTCCACGAGGTGACGGTCGACGGCGAGGTGGTCGGGCGGGTCGGGTTCCGGACCATCGAGAACCGCTCCGAGGACTCCCTGGACCTCTGGGTCAACGGCGTCCGGGTGTTCTGCCGCGGAGCCGTGTGGACGCCGGGCGACCTGGCTGCGCTCGACGAGGCGGTCGGGCTGGGACTGAACATGGTCCGGGTGCCCGGCATCGCGGCGTACGAGTCCGACGCCTTCCACGACCGCTGCGACGAGCTCGGGCTGCTGGTGTGGCAGGACCTGATGTTCGCGACCTTCGACTACCCGCTCGCCGACCCTGACTTCGTCGAGGACGTGGGCGTCGAGGTCGGGGACCAGTGCCGCCGGCTCAGGTCGCACCCGTCGACGGCAGTGGTCTGCGGCTCGGCGGAGCACGAGCAGCAGGCGGCGATGTTCGGCGTCAGCCCGTCGACCGGGTACGCCGCCGAGCTCGCCGCGCTCCTGAAGCCTCTGGTGCAGCGGTCCGCCCTCGACGCGGTGTGGGTGGACTCGTCGCCGTCCGGCGGCGACCCGGTGATCCGCGTCGACACCGGGATCGCGCAGTACTTCGGCGTCGGCGCCTACCTCCGCGACCTGCCGGACGCGCGGCACAGCCAGGTGAGGTTCGCCGCCGAGTGCCTGGCGTTCAGCAACCTCACCGACCCGGTGGTCCCCGGCGGCGTACCCCGCGACAGCGGCGCGGACTGGGACTTCGCCGACGTGCGGGAGCACTACCTGCGCGAGCGGTACGGCGCGGACGCGACCGAGGCCGACGCGCAACGGGTCACGGGCGAGGTGATGGCCGACGTGTTCGGGGAGTGGCGGCGTCCGGAGTCCGGCTGCGGTGGCGGCATCGTGCTCTGGCTCCGCGACGTCGTCCCCGGCGCCGGCTGGGGGCTGCTCGACCACGAGGGCCGGCCGAAGCCGGCCGCCCTGGCCCTCGCGCCGACCCTGCAAGCGAGCGCGGTCTGGTTCGTGGACGAGGGGCTCAACGGTCTCGACCTGCACGTCGCCAACGACGGGCCCGAGCCCCTCGAAGGCACGCTCACGGTGGGGCTGCTGCGGGAGGACGGCTCGCTGGGCGAGTCGGCCGAGGTCGGGCTCACCGTCCCGGCGCACGGACACCACGTGGCCGGGGTCGAGGCGCTGCTCGGCCGGTTCGCCGACACGACGTACGCCTACCGCTTCGGTCCGCCCCAGCATGCCGGGGTCCAGGCCCGACTGGTCACGGACTCGGGGGTCGAGCGCGAGGTCGTCTGGCGGGTGGCGCTAGCGTCGCTCGGGTGAAGTTCGCGCTCGAGTTCACCGAGGACCCGCGCGACTTCCTGGTCCGTGCGGGTGGCCTGCTGGAGGCCGACCCGGTGCTCAGCACCGTCGTCGCCTCCGTGACCGCCCGCGCGGTGGCGGAGGTCGAGGCGGGCGAGCCGGCACCGCCGCACCCGCGCTGGTGGCTGACCGTGACCGACGAGACCGGGGAGCCGATCAGCGTCGTGATGCGGACCGCGCCGTTCGCGCCGCACCCGCTGTTCGTGATGCCCATGCCCGACGCCGCTGCGCGCCAGGTGGCGGCCGCGCTGGTCGACCGCGGTGAGGAGGTGATGGGGCTGAACGGCGCGCTGCCCGCCGCCCGGACCCTCGCCGCCGAGCTGGCCCGGCGCACCGGCCGCCGGGCGCGGGTGCACGAGCACACCCGGCTGCACGTGCTCAAGAAGCTGGTCGAGCCGCGCGTGGCTCCGGACGGCCGGCCCCGGGCCGCCGTACCGGCGGACGTCGAGCTCGCGCTCGGCGTGGTTCCGGGCCTTCCACGCCGACGCCGCCGAGCAGGCGGGCCGGCTGGAGCCCGAGGCGGGTGAGCGGTTCGAGGAGAAGGAGATCGCCCAGCGGATAGCCGAGGGCCGGATCTGGCTCTGGGAGGACGCGCTCGGGACGCCGGTCAGCCTGGTGGGGTTCAACGCGCCCAGCTTCGGCGTGGCCCGGGTGGGCCCGGTCTACACGCCGGGCGCGCACCGCGGGCACGGGTACGCGAGCGTGCTCACCGCGCACGTGTCGCGGCTGCTGCGGGACTCGGGCACGCGGGTCTGCCTGTTCACCGACCAGGCGAACCCGACGTCCAACAAGATCTACGCCGCGATCGGCTACGAGCGGGTGGTCGACATGGCCAACCTCGTCATCACCACACCAGCACGGGCTTGACGACCGCGCCGCTGGTCACGTCGGCAACGGCCTGGTTGATCTGGTCGGCCGGGTAGGTCGTCACCAGGTCGTCCATCGGGAAGGTGCCCGCGGCCCGCATCTCGATCAGCCGCGGCACCATCTCCTGCGGGTCGGAGTCGCCCTCGATGGACGACGTCACGGTCTTGCCGCCCTGGAGCAGGTCGATCGCGTCCAGGACGTACTCCTCGGCGCCCAGGCCCAGCGCCACCAGGGTGCCGCGGGCGGCCAGCGACTGCTGCGCCTGCTTGACCACCTCGGGGATCGCGGTGGTGTCGATGCCGTACGCCGCGCCGCCGCCGGTCAGCTCCCTGACCCTGGCGACCACGTCCTCGACCGCCGTGGGGTCGACCGTGGTGGCGCCGAGCTTCTCGGCGGCCGTTCGGCGCGCGGCCAGCGGGTCCACGGCGATGATCGACTCGACGCCCTCGGCCGCCGCGGTCGCGATCGCCGCGAGCCCGACCGCACCCACGCCGTAGACGACCAGGCTGTCGTCCTTCGCGGGCTTGATCACGTTGAGCACGGTGCCGGCGCCGGTCTGGAACCCGCAGCCGTACGGCGCCAGCAGGGTCAGGTCGAGCTCGGGGTCGACCTTCACGCAGTTGTCGGCGTACGCCAGCGCGTGCGCGGCCAGGCTGGACTGGCCGAAGAAGTTGCCGAACACCGGGCTGCCGTCGCGCTGGAGCGAGGTGCTGCCGTCCATCCGCATGCCCATGTAGTTGAGCAGCAGGGTCTGGTCGCAGTAGCCCACCTGGCCCGCCCGGCACTTGGCGCAGTCGCGGCAGGAGCGGAAGCTCATCACCACGTGGTCGCCGGGCTCGAGGCCCTTCACCTGGGCTCCGACCGTCTCGACGACCCCCGCACCCTCGTGGCCGAAGACGTTGGGGAACATCTCGGCCGGCAGGAAGTGGCCCATGGTGATGTCGGTGTGGCACAGCCCGGTGGCCACCATCCGCACCAGCACCTCGTCGTCACGGGGCTCGTCGAGCTCCACCTCGGCCATCGTGAACGGTTGGCCCTGACCCTCGACGACGGCGGCTCTGGTCTGCATGGCGCCAACCTAGCCGTCGTGTAGAACGTGTTCTAGGTTCTGGTCACCGGGGCGGGGTTACCCGGGTGACCCGGGTAATCCCAGGACGTCTGGCCCGTTGCAACGCCCCAGACAACTCTGCGAATCACCTGAGATCCCGGCACGCGTCCGGGCGTACGACGGGCCCCTAGCTCGCTGGACCCTATGACCGACCTGCCCGACGACGACTCCTGCCCGTGCCCCGCGCCTCGCCGAGACCTACGCCGAGGCCGAGGACGCGCTGCTGTCGCGCTGGCCGGAGACCAAGCTCGAGCCGTCGCTGGACCGGATCACGGCGTTCCTCGACCTGCTCGGCAACCCGCAGGCGGGCTACCCGGTGATCCACCTGACCGGGACCAACGGCAAGACCTCGACCTCGCGGATGATCGACACCCTCCTGCGGGCGCTCGACCTGCGCACCGGCCGGTTCACCAGCCCGCACGTCGAGCGGATGAGCGAGCGGATCTCGGTCGACGGCGAGCCGCTGAGCGACGAGGAGTTCGTGGCGGCGTTCAACGACGTCGCGCCGTACATCGCCATCGTCGACGCCGAGGAGACGCACCCGCTGTCCTTCTTCGAGACGGTCGTCGCCATGGCCTACGCGAGGTTCGCGGAGGCGCCGGTCGACGTGGCGGTGGTCGAGGTCGGCATGGGCGGCTCGTGGGACGCCACGAACGTCGCCGACGGCGCGGTGGCGGTCGTGCTGCCGATCGCGGTCGACCACACGCGCTACCTCGGCAACTCGCCCGCGGAGATCGCGATCGAGAAGGCCGGGATCATCAAGCCCGGCGCCGTGGCGGTGCTGGCCGAGCAGCAGCCCGACGTGGCCGAGGTGCTGCTCGCGCGGGCGGCCGAGGTCGGGGCGAGCGTCCTGCGCGAGGGCCTGGACTTCGGCGTGGTGTCGCGGGTGCCGGCGGTGGGCGGCCAGGTGGTCTCGCTCCAGGGGCTGCGGGCGCGCTACGACGAGCTGTTCCTGCCGCTGTACGGCGCGCACCAGGCCCAGAACGCCGCGATCGCGCTGGCCGCCGTCGAGGCGTTCGTCGGCGGCAGCGAGACGCTGGACGACGAGCTGGTGCGGGCGGCGTTCGCCCAGGTCACCTCGCCGGGCCGGCTCGAGATCGTGCGCACCGGTCCGACGATCCTGCTCGACGCCGCGCACAACCCGCACGGGGCCGAGGCGGTCGCGGCGGCGCTCGAGGACTCGTTCACCCTCGACCCGCTGATCGGCGTGATCGGCGTGATGGGGGACAAGGACGCCGAGGGGCTGCTGGCGGCGTTCGAGCCGCACCTCGCGCACGTCGTCTGCACCCAGAACTCCACCGAGCGCGCGATGCCGGCCGAAGAGCTCGCCGTGGTCGCCGCCGAGGTGTTCGGCGAGGACCGGGTCACCGTCGAGCCGCGGCTGGCAGACGCCATCGACGCAGCGGCCGGGCTGGCCGAGGCGCAGTCGGGCTCGTCGATCGGTGCCGGCGGCGTGCTGATCACCGGTTCGGTCGTCACGGTCGGCGAGGCCCGGTCGATGCTGCGCCGGAGACGGTCGTGAGCACGAACCAGCCCGAGCGGTCCCCCCGGCGGGGCATGTGCGCCGCGGTGCTGTCGCTGGAGGCGATCACCCTCGGCCTGACCACGCCGGTCATGATCAAGGTGTCGGGCGTGGACACGCCGATCGCGCTGGCCGTGGGGCTGGGGCTGGCGGTGCTCTGCCTGCTGATCGCCGGGATGCTGCGCAGCGAGTGGGCCTACGCGCTCGGCTGGCTGGTGCAGCTCGGCGCCATCGGCCTGGGCTTCGTGATCAGCCTGATGTTCTTCCTCGGGACGGTCTTCGCGCTGCTGTGGGCGACCGCCGACCTGCTCGGCCGCAAGATCGAGCGGGAGCGCGCGGCGGCGTACGCCGCGTTCGAGGCGGAGCAGCCGTGAGCGACCTGTCGCCTACCGTCCGGACCACGATCACGCGGCTGCGCGAGCGTGGCCGCAGCGACCGCGAGGAGCTGCTGGCGTTCCTCGGGGAGGCGCTGATCGCCCATGTCGCCGTGGACGCGGGCGACCACCCGGTCGCGCTCCCCGTGGCGTTCGGCGTGGACCCGGACGGGCCCGACGAGGACGGCACGATCTACCTGCACGGCTCGGTGGGCGCCGGCTGGATGCGCCACGCGCCCGGCTCGACCGTCTGCGTGACCGTCACGTCGCTGGACGGGCTCGTCCTGGCGCGGTCCGGGTTCCACCACTCGATGAACTACCGCTGCGCGGTCGTCATCGGTACGGCGCGGCTGGTCGAGTCCGAGGAGGAGCGGGCCCGAGCGCTCGACCTCGTGGTCGACCAGATCGTGCCCGGCCGGGCCGCGACCCTGCGCCCGCACACCCGCAAGGAGCTGGTCGCGACCGCGGTGCTCGCCGTACCCCTGCACGAGGCGTCGCTGAAGCTCCGCGACCAGGGCGTCGGCGACGAGCCGGAGGACGTCGAGGCCGGGATCTGGGCGGGAGTGCTGCCGCTGCGGACGGTCGCGCGCGACCTCGAGGTCGACCCGCTCACGTCGGCACCCGTGCCGGCCGACGTCGCTCGTCGGGCGGCCCAGCTGCGCGGCTAGGGCTGTCAGTAGGGTCTGGCCCATGTCACGCACGCTGGTCCTGCTCAAGCCCGACACCGTCCGCCGTGGGCTGGTGGGCGAGATCCTGTCCCGCTTCGAGGCCAAGGGGCTGACGATCGTCGCGATGCAGCACCGCGCCATCGACGACTCGCTGGCCGACCAGCACTACGCCGAGCACGTCACGAAGGACTTCTACCCGCCGCTGCGCGCCTTCGTGACCAGCGGTCCGCTCGTCTCCCTGGTCCTCGAGGGCGACGAGGCGGTCGAGGTGGTCCGCGCGCTCAACGGCGCCACCGACGGCCGCAAGGCGGCCCCGGGCACGATCCGGGGCGACCTCTCGCTGTCCAACCGCGAGAACCTCGTGCACGGCTCGGACTCGCCCGAGTCCGCCGAGCGCGAGATCGCGATCTGGTTTCCCCAGCTCGCGCTCTGAAGCTCAGACCCGGGACGGCATCCGCACCTCGGCCACGAACCGGTCGTCGAGGTGATGGACCAGCGCCGCCCACGGGTGGCCGGCCTCCTGCGAGTTCTTCTGCACCTTGACGATCAGCGGGGCGCCGCCGGCCACGGCAACGACGAGCCAGACCCGGTTCCTCGACCTCGGCACCACGCGCAGCTCGGCCACCGCCGACCACGGAATCATCCGGGCGCGCCTGGTGTGGGCCAGGTCTTCTGGCGTCATGTCGGAGTAGCGCTCGAACAGCTGGCTCGCCTCCTGCCCGTTCATCCGCAACGCGATCGAGAACCTGTCGGCCCAGCTCTGCGTCAGCCAGAGCAGCCCGCTGTCGGTGACGACCAGCGTCTTGGCGACGTTCACGGGGGAGAGCACGCCCTGGACGTGGGCGTGGTCGGTCAGGGTCCTGGGGTCGGTGACCTCCGGCGCGCGCCAGCTGTCGGACACTCCGCTCAGCCGCATCAGCTCGTGCAGCTCGGGCGCGAGCAGCGGATCCGCGAGCACCTCCTCGACCAGGGCGGTCAGCTCGAGCGGCATCCCGGCCGGGTCGACGATCGCCCAGCCGGAAGCCCAGTCCAGCTCGACCCGCGCCTGGTCGATGGCCAGCAGGGCGGCGCCGAGGTAGTCGGCCAGCACTCGTGCCGTCACCTTGGGGAGGTCACGCTGCTCCTCGGGGACCAGCTGGCGCAGCAACCGGGCGGCGGTGCCGTTGCCGAGCGACTGGTAGACGGTGCTGATGCCCGGAGGTCGGCCCTGCTCCAGCATGACCTTGTCGAACGCGCCGGAGCGGCGGGCGAGCAGGTCGGCGCCGGCCAACGGAGCGAGCTCCGCCAACGGGGTCGGCGCCAGTCCGGACTCGTCGTACAGCGAGTCCTCGAGATCAGCGAACGCGCGCTCGGGGGTCGTGAGCAGGCCGAGCGCCGAGGCTCCGGGCTGCCGCTGGGCAGGAGCGGCTCCGCCGAGCAGCACCGCGACGCGTGAGCTGGTGCTCGGGTGCGTGTCGAAGACCGACGTCTTCCCCTCGTCGGGTGTCTCGCGCAGCTCCTGCAGCGCCCGGATGACGTCGGGGCTCGCGAGATGGTCGGCGAAGCCGGCGAGCAGCCCGGTCGGCCGGCGGCCGATCTCTCGGCCCATCGCGGCGAAGCCATGCAGGTAGTGCTCCCACGCCACCGCCAACGGGGCCATCTCCAGCAGGGCGGACGCGGCCACCTCCGGTCCGACGGAGCGGGCGCTGAGCTGGTCGGCCTCGAGCTCCTGGCGGCGGTTCACGCTGTGCGACACCGCGAAGTAGAGGCGGGCGTAGAGCCGGAACAACCGCGATGCCAGGTGTCGCGGACCGAGGTGGCTGATGGTGCGCCGGATCGTCTCGGTGCCGCGGTAGGTGACGCCGGCCAGCGCCGTGTGCCGGCCGCCGTAGTGGCCGAACTCGTGAGCGAGCACGGACCGCAGCTGGGCCTCGTCGAGCCCGTGCAGGAGGGGTACGCCGAGGTACAGCCGCCGGGTGCCGGCCCGGAGCCCGAGCCAGCTTCCCGAGTCCGAGACCGCGGCGTTGGCGTCGGGCACCAGCCGGATCTCGTCCGCGCAGTGGGTCTCCGCGACGTCCGCCAGCTCCCGCGCCACCGCCCACAGCCGGGGCTGCGCCTGCTCGGTCAGGAGGACGCCGGGCGGCTCCCCGTCCCGCGACCGGCCGAAGACGCCGTACAGCACGGCGAAGACGACTGGGACGACCAGCGCGAACAGGAGGGCGATGGGCAGGCCGGCGAACCCGAGCCGCAGCACCTGGACCAGGGCCACCAGGAGTGCGACGGCCAGCCCGACCGCGAGCAGGTAGAAACCGACCAGGAGGGCGACCGCGAGGCCGGCTCGGGCGACGTGCTTCATCCTTGCCATCCACAGGTTGGGTTCGTTCGAGGGTAGGACGCCAGGGGGCCGCGCCTCCGGCGAATGGAGAAAATCTCCCTCGTCACATCCGTCACTCCTGTCCCGGCGTGGCTGCCGGGGGATCTGCCGCTCGTTCCATAGCCTCGGAGGGCGAGACCGGTGTGTCCTGCCGGTATCTCTTCCCCGCACGCTTCCCCGCGCAAGGACAAGGACGGATGGCGAACAATTTCGTCGGCCGGGACATGGCCGTGGACCTGGGCACCGCCAACACGCTCGTCTACGTGCGTGGCCGGGGGATCCTGGTCGACGAGCCGAGCGTGGTCGCGATCAACGAGAAGACCGGCGAGCTGGTCGCCGTCGGGCACGACGCCAAGCAGATGGTCGGGCGGACCCCGGAGGGCATCACCGCGATCCGGCCGCTGCAGGACGGCGTGATCGCCGACTTCGAGGCCACCGAGCAGATGCTGCGCCACTTCATCGCGCTGGTGCACCGCCGTCGCTACCTGGCCAAGCCGCGGATGGTCGTCTGCGTGCCGAGCGGGATCACCGCCGTCGAGCAGCGGGCGGTCAAGGAGGCCGGCTACCAGGCCGGCGCGCGCCGGGTCTACATCATCGAGGAGCCGATGGCCGCCGCGATCGGCGCCGGGCTGCCCGTGCACCGGGCCACCGGCAACATGGTCGTCGACGTCGGCGGCGGCACGACGGAGGTCGCCGTGATCAGCCTCGGCGGCATCGTCACCAGCCTGAGCGTCCGCACCGCGGGCGACGAGGTCGACCGGGCCATCACGAACTGGATGAAGAAGGAGCACGCGCTCCTGGTCGGCGAGGCGACGGCCGAGGAGGTCAAGATGACCCTCGGCTCGGCGTTCCCCGGTCCGCTCGACCGCGAGGCGGAGATCCGCGGCCGCGACCTGGTGTCCGGCCTGCCGCGCACCGTGACGCTCACCAGCGCCGACGTACGCACGGCCATCGAGGAGCCGGTGCACGCGATCGTCGACGCGGTCCGGGTCACCCTCGACCAGACGCCACCAGAGCTGGCCGGCGACATCATGGACCGCGGCATCGTGCTCACCGGCGGCGGCGCGCTGCTCCGCGGCCTCGACGACCGGCTCCGTCACGAGACGGGGATGCCGGTGCACGTGGCCGAGGACCCGCTGCAGTCGGTCGCGCTGGGCGCGGGCCGGTGCGTGGAGGAGTTCGAGGCGCTCCAGCAGGTGCTGGTGACCGAACGGCGCGGGATGGCCCGGACGGCGTGATCGAGCCATGACCGACCTCCAGACCCGGCCGGCCCGACGTACGCCGCGGCGCCCGGTCGTCGAGGACCGCCTCAACCGCCGCGGCAGCCTCGAGCCGCGCGAGCCGGGGCGGCCGCGCCGCTCGCTGGTGGTCGCGCTGGTGCTGGCCTGCGTGACGCTGATGACCCTCGATCACGTCAACGACGGCGCCGCGATCGACCCGTTGCGCCGGCTCGTCGGAGAGATCTACGGACCGGTCGAGTCCGGCGTGAGCAGCGTGGTCGACCCGGTCGTCGCGGTCCCGCACTGGCTGCGCAGCAAGCACGACCTGGCCTCCGACATCGACCGGCTGGAGAACGAGAACGACCAGCTCCACTCCGAGCTCGCGACCGGCGACTACGACCGCAACCGGCTCCAGGAGTACGACGACCTCACTGCCACGGCGGAGTCGATCGGCTACGCGCTGGTGCCTGCCCGGGTGATCGGGATCGGGCCGGCGCAGTCGTTCTCGCGGACGGTCACCATCGACGCCGGCGCGCGCGCCGGGCTGGCGCCGGACATGACGGTCGTGAACGGCAAGGGGCTGGTCGGCCGGATCCTCCGCGTCACCTCGACCACCGCCACCGTGCTGCTCGTCGTCGACGCCGACTCGACGGTGGGCGGCCGGGTCGGCCGCAGCATGAAGGTCGGCTTCCTGCACGGCCGCGGCGACCTCGGCCAAGGAGCCCGGCTCGACCTCGAGCTGGTCGACCAGACCTACGTGCCGGCCGAGGGCGAGAACGTGGTGACCTGGGGCAGCCAGGACGGCGCGCCGTACGTCTCGGGCATCCCGGTCGGGCGGGTCGACTCGGTCTACTCCAGCCTCCGCGAGACCACCCAGCGTGCCGTGATCACGCCGTTCGTGGACTTCTCCGCCCTCGACGTGGTCGGCGTCGTGGTGCCGTCGGGCACCGACAGCGATCGCGGCCTCATCGACGTGGACGGCCTGCGATGAACTCGCTGTTCACCCTGCCGCGCGCGATGGCCGCCCTGCTCGCGGTCTCGGTCGGGCTGGTGCTCCAGGCGTCCGTGTTCTCGCATTTCGCGGTCCAGGGCGTGGTGCCCGACCTGGTCCTGCTCGTCGTGGTGGCCGCCGGACTCGCCTACGGCTCTGAGCTCGGGCTGGTGCTCGGCTTCGGTGCCGGTCTGCTCCTCGACCTCGCGCCGCCGGCCGACCACTACGCCGGGCGGTGGGCGCTCGCGCTGATGGTGGTGGGGTACGTCGCCGGACGGCTCGGGGCCTCGGGACGCCCGCGGGTCAGCCAGTGGCTGCCGGTGGCCGCGGCGGCGGCGTTCGTCGGGACGTCGGTGTTCGCGCTCACCGGGGTGCTGCTGCGCGACCCGGCCGTCGGCGTCGGTGAGCTGCTGCGGGTCGAGGTGGTGGCCCTCTGCTGGGACATCGCCCTGGCCCTGGTCGTCGTACCCCTCACCCTCGGACTGTTCGCGAAGGTCGAGCCCGACCGGGTCCTGGCGTGACCGGCTCGTCCGGCTCGACCGGCGAGAACCGCAGCCGGCTCCGGCTGGTGGTGATCCAGGCGCTGGTGTTCTCGCTGTTCGCGACGCTGCTGGTCCGGCTCTACTACCTGCAGGTCGTCAGCGGTGACGAGTACGCCGCCCAGGCCGCCTCGCAGTCGATCCGCGAGATCGTCGTCCAGCCGCAGCGCGGGCTGATCGTCGACGACGAGGGCCGGCCACTGGTCGCGAACCGCACCTCGTGGGTGGTCTCGATCGACCGCGGCACCCTGGCCAAGCTGCCGGAGGACGAGCAGCGAGCGCTCCTGCACCGCGTCGCGCGGGTGACCGACGTGGCCGTGCCGCGGATCCACCGGCTGCTCACGACCTGCGGCGACGACAAGGCCGTGCAGGGGGACTGCTGGAACGGGTCGCCGTTCCAGCCGGTGCCGGTCGCGGTCGACGTGCCCCAGCCGATGGCGCTGCGGGTGCTCGAGCAGCCCGAGGACTTCCCGGGCGTGACCGCCGAGCAGCAGAGCCTGCGCGCCTACCCGGCGCCGTACGGCATCAACGCCGCGCACCTGCTCGGCTACCTCAGCCCGATCACCGGCGATGAGTACGACCAGGCGAAGCAGGACGGCGACCGGTCCGTCAACGGCGCGTCGGTGGTGGGCCGGGCCGGCGTCGAGAAGGAGTACGACGCGTGGCTGCGCGGGATGCCGGGCTACCAGCAGGTGGCGGTCGACTCGATGGGCAGGGTGATCGGCGACGAGGCCGAGGTGTCCGCTCAGCCCGGGGACACGCTGGTGACGTCGATCGACGCGCGGGTGCAGTCGACGGTCGAGCAGCAGCTGGCCGCGACGATCCAGACCGCGCGGCAGACCTACGACAAGGTCACCCACAAGAACTACGTCGCCGACTCCGGCGCCGCGATCGTGATGGAGGCCAAGACCGGGCGGATCGTGGCGATGGCCAGCCAGCCGACGTACGACCCCTCGGTGTGGGTCGGCGGCATCTCCAAGAAGCAGCTCGCGCGGCTCTACTCCGAGAAGGCCGGGACGCCGCTGCTCGGGCGGGCGACCCAGGGTCAGTTCGCGCCCGGGTCCACGTGGAAGCCGATCATGGCCGTCGGTGCCCTCAACAACGGCTTCACCCCGGACTCCCGGCTCGACTGCTCGTCGGGGCTGCAGGTCGGCAACCGGTGGTTCAAGAACTACGAGTCCGCGGCGTACGGCTACATCGGCTTCGACCAGGCGCTGCAGCTCTCGTGCGACACGTTCTTCTACCGGGTCGGGCTGAAGTTCTGGCAGCAGTACGGCTCCGACGAGACCGACGTGAACGCGAAGGACCCGCTCGTCTCCGAAGCCAAGTCCTTCGGCTTCGGGTCGAGGACCGGGGTCGATCTCCCCGGGGAGGCCCCCGGGCGGATCGCGGACCGGGCCTGGAAGCTGTCGTACTGGAAGTCGATGCGCGCCTACTACTGCAAGATCGACCGTGAGGGCTCCGCGAAGAACGACTACCTGCAGCTGTTCGCGCACGAGTTCTGCCTCGACGGGAACCGCTACCGCGCCGGCGACTCGGTGAACTTCGCGATCGGCCAGGGCGACACGATCGTGACGCCACTGCAGCTGGCTCGTGCGTACGCCGCCCTGTCGAACGGCGGCACGCTCTACGAGCCGCGGGTGGCGAAGGCGATCGTCTCGCCGGACGGGACCGTGCTGCGTCGCTTCCAGCCTGTCGCCTCGGGCCAGGTGCCGTCGTCCGCGTCTGCGCTGAAGTACGTCGACACCGCGCTCCAGGGCACGCCGAAGGTCGGCACGCTCGCGTGGAAGTTCACCGACTTCCCCCTCGACAAGGTGCACATCCGGGGCAAGACCGGCTCGGCCGAGGTCTACGGCAAGCAGTCGACGTCGTGGGTCGCGACCTACGACGAGAACTACGTGGTCGTGATGATGGTGTCGCAGGGCGGCACCGGCTCGGGCACGTCCGGACCGGCCGTGCGCGCGATCTGGGAGTCGCTGTACGGCATCTCCGGCACGACCGTCACGCCGTCTGCGTCCGCGATCCGGGGCGTCACACCGCCCGCGGGTCTGCCGACGTTCATGGACGACGGCTCGATCCTGCCTCCGGGTCGCTCTGCTGATTCGAAGGGGGACTGATCGTGACTCTCTCTCTGCGTCGTCTCGACTGGATCCTGCTTGGCTCGGTGCTCGCGCTGGTCGCGTTGTCCGCCCTGCTCATCTGGTCGGCCACCTCGCACCGGGTGGACCTGACCGACGGCGACTCGACGGCGTACCTGCGCAAGCAGCTGGCCAACATCGTCATCGCGCTGGTGCTGCTCGTCGGGGTCACGGTCGCCGACCACCGGTGGGTGCGGATCGTGGCGCCCATCGTCTACCTGCTGTCGGTGTCCGGCCTGGTGCTCGTCCTGACCATGGGTTCGACCATCAACGGCTCACGGTCCTGGCTCCGGGTCCTGGGCCTCTCGATCCAGCCGTCGGAGTTCGCGAAGCTCGCGGTCGTCATCGGCATGGCGCTGGTGCTCGCCGAGCGCTCCGAGGGGCGCTGGCGCCGCCGCGTCGGCTCTGTCGACGTCCTGCTGATGCTGGTGATCGCCGGCGTACCCGCCGTCCTGATCCTGCTCCAGCCGGACCTCGGGACGATGCTCGTGCTCTCCGCCACGGTGTTCGGCGTGCTCGCCGTGTCCGGCGCTCGGCGCCGCTGGCTGGTCGTCGTGCTGCTGTCGGCCGGTTCGGTCGCCGCGCTCGCCCTGGCCGGTGGCGTGCTGAAGGCCTACCAGGTCGACCGCTTCCTCGCCTTCGTGAACCCCGACCTCGACCCCCGTGGCGCCGGCTACAACGTCGAGCAGGCCCGGATCGCGATCGGCAACGGCGGCCTGTTCGGGCAGGGCCTGTTCCACGGCTCCCAGACGCGCTCCGGCTTCGTGCCCGAGCAGCAGACCGACTTCGTCTTCACGGTGGCGGGAGAGGAGCTCGGCCTCGTGGGCGCCGGCCTGGTGATCCTGCTGCTGTCCCTCGTCATCTGGCGCGCCCTGGTCATCGCCCGCCACGCCGAGGACGTCTTCGGCCGCGTCGCCGCCGCCGGCATCGCCTGCTGGTTCGGCTTCCAGGCCTTCCAGAACATCGGCATGTGCCTCGGGATCATGCCCGTCACCGGCGTACCCCTGCCGTTCGTGTCCTACGGCGGGTCGTCGTTGTTCGCCGGGATGCTCGCCGTCGGGTTGCTGCAGAACATCCATGTGCGCTCGCAGACGCGGACGTACGTCGCCCCGCTGGCCGAGCGGCGGGTGCTGGTCGGGCGCTGATCAGCGGCCTCACCCGTTTCCGGGGGTGCCGCGCACACTCGGAGCCGGGTGTCTCGTGACCGGGTGACTGCTCTCGCGGAGCCCGCCCAGATCGGTCCGCGGGAGCACGTGCTGTACGGACGGGAGCGCAACATCGCCTTCGCGACGATCGCGCTCGGCATGCTGCTCGCCGCCCTCGACGGGACGATCGTGTCGACGGCGCTGCCGACGATCGTCGGCGACCTCGGGGGCGGCAACCACGTGTCGTGGGTGGTCACGGCCTACCTGCTGGCGCAGACGATCACCTCCGCGGTGGTCGGCAAGCTCGGCGACCAGTTCGGGCGCAAGCGGGTCTTCCAGACGAGCGTCACGATCTTCATCATCGGCTCGGCTCTGTGCGGTGTGTCCGAGGGCATGAGCTGGCTGATCGCCTCCCGCGCGATCCAGGGCATCGGGGCCGGAGGGCTGACGGTCACGGCCACCGCGCTGATCGCCGACATCATCCCGCTGCGCGAACGCGGTCGCTACCAGGGGTCGCTCGGCGCGGTCTTCGGCGTGACCACCGTGCTCGGACCGTTGCTCGGCGGCTTCTTCACCGACAACCTGTCCTGGCGCTGGGCCTTCTACATCAACGTCCCGTTCGCGCTGATCGTGATCATCGCGGCCGGCAGGTACATCCCGAGCGTCGCCGAGGAGGCGCGCACCCGGATCGACTGGCTCGGGATCGTGACCGTGGGGATCGGCACCAGCTGCTGGATCCTGGCGACCAGCTGGGGCGGTACGACGTACGCCTGGGGCTGTGATCGCCCGGATCGTGCGCCGCGTGGTGCGCGAAGAGGCCGAGATCAGGCCGATCGTCGCCGTCGGTGCCGAACCCGGCTAGCGATACGTCCTCGTCGGCCGGTGGTCGGCCTCACCCGTACGGGTGAGCATGTTCGCGCCCCGTTCCGGGGAACTAATAAGTGACGGGTTCGCACCATCTGTGGGCTCGTCTCGGGGGTTCACAATCGGGGGATCGTGAACATCTCGGGGGATCGCGGCAGCAACCCCTGCCGTGAGGCAGCAGGTGCCCTGCCGCGGTCCCGACCGAGACCCGAGCCGGGCCCGCCCGAGTCAGGAGACAGCGGCCTTCACCAGCTCGACCACGCGCTTCTCCACCTTGGCGCTCCATCCTTGCAGCGCGAACGCCACGGGCCACAGGTCGCCGTCATCGAGGTTCGCCACGTCCTGGAAGCCCAGGGTCGAGTACCGGTAGTTGAACTTGCCGGCGTTCTGGAAGAACACGACGACCTTGCCGTCGGCGTCCGCGTACGCGGGCATGCCGTACCAGGTCTTGGGCGACAGCCCGGGGGCGTTCTCGGTGACGGCCACGTGCACCCGCTCCGCGAGCAGACGGTCGTCCCCTGTCATCTTCTCGATGCTGTCGAGGACGGCCTGCAGGCCATCGGCCTTCTTGGCCCCCTTCTTCCCCTCCGCGCGCAGCTCGGCAGCGCGCTCCTTCATCGCGGCACGCTCCTCGGCGGTGAAGCCGTCGGACTCGGACTTGGCGCTCTTGGCGGGCATGTTCGGACTCCTATCGAGGTTCGGGATGGGGCGTCTTGCCGGCCCCAAGCGAAAGGCTAGGCGCGGCCATCGCGTGCTGCTTCTCGATTCCTGATCGGATCCGGGTCAGCGGCCGGCCGACCAGGAGCTCAGGCAGCCAAGTCGCGCGGTGTCGCGCCGCGGAGGCGGCGGGTGCCGGTGTGGTCGACGAGGTAGAACGCGCCGTAGGGGGTCTCGGAAGACATAGATGCCTGGGAAGGGTTGCTTCACCTGCCATCCGCCATGGGTCTTGATCCGGTGGTGGCGGATCGTCATCGGCCCGTAGTTGCCGATGCCTGACTCACCGCCCTGGTCGTGCGGGACGGTGTGGTCCACCTGCTTCTTGCGAGACAGGCTGGAGGCGAAGGGGAAGGTGTCGGCCGGCGTCATCAGGTGCACGGCCTGTCTATGTCGGCGGGGGATCTCGTAGGCGTCGACGGGTGCCTGTCCGGCGAGGTCGAGGACCGGTTGGATCTTGAACTTCGCGTGGGGTCCGAGGACGCGGGTGATCCAGGCTTCGGTGACCGGGCCGTGGCCCTCGAGGCGGGCGATCGGTTCGGCGTCGGGTCCCACGTAGCTGTGCAGGTAGAGCTGGACCGTCGGCAGCAGGTCGCCTACGGGAGTCTCGGGGGTGGCGCCGGGGTGGGCCAGCAGCAGCACGGCGCGGACCCGGCGGGCATCGACGCCGGCGTCGGGCATCGTGGCCTCGAGCGTGGTGGCCTTCGCGGTGACGGCGGCCTCGATCGCGTCGATGGTGGCGACGTCGGCGCGGACCATGAAGGTGGCCATCCCGTAGGCCTCGGTGCGGAGCTTCTTGGCGAACGTGGCCTTCGCGGCCGTCTCCTCGCGCTCGCGGGCGGCCTCGGGTGCGGCTTGGGCGACCTTGCCCTCGACGAGGGCCTCGAACCTGGACCAGGGGATGCGTCCGTCGGCGGACTCGGCGACCTCGGCGTCGACGTAGGCCGCCTCTTCCTGGGTGAGGTCGCGGGTCTTCGCGCACACGTGTCGAGCGTAGGAGGCGCGGACCTCACCGGCTTCGACTCGGGCCCAGTGCGCCGTGAGCCGGTGCTTGAGGTCGAGGGCGTCGGCCATCAGCTTCGCCGCGGCGTACGGCGAGCGCCCGATCCGGGCGCCCAGCGCGGCGGCCGCGAACTCGCAGACCTCGGGGGTGCCGTCGCCGCCCAGCCGACGGAGCTCGCTCCCGGCCGGGCCGCTCGGCGTCGTCGGGGTCGAGTCGGTCGGGGTGGTGGATGATCGCCCACTGGTAGGCGATCCGGAGCAGGTCGGCCTCGGCTTCCCGGATGGTGTCGGCGCGCTGGGCGGCGTAGGCGAGGAGGTCCTCCTCGCCCATCTCGTCCAACGCCAGCGTCCCGAGCATGGGTCAAGTCAAGCAGCCACCATCGATGGTCGAGCGACGCCGGAATCCCTTGTGGACAAGGGGTTCCGGCACCGAGGTTGTGGACAGAAACTGGAGGGAGGGCGCGCCAGCGCCACGCCCTTGTCGATTTGCGGAGAGCTCGACCGTCATCTTGTCGAGGTCACAGTCCGGTGGCCCATGAAACGGAGGTCATCATGAGTCACCCCATCGTGCACGCGGAGATCCGTTCCAGCGATCCCGACGCCACGCGCGCGTTCTTCGGAGAGCTGTTCGGCTGGACCTACCCGTCGGAGGGCGCCTACCCCGGCTACACGTTCGTCGACACCGGCGTTCCCGACGCGCTCTACACCGCGATCAGCCCGCTCCAGGGCGACAGCGACCTGGTCACGTTCTTCATCGGCGTCGAGGACATGGCCACGTCGATCGCGGACGCCACCCGCCTCGGCGGCAAGGTCGTCCAGGAGCCGGTCGACGTCCCCGGAGTGCAGTTCGCGCTGATCTCCGACCCCCTGGGCCACGTGGTGGGGCTGGCTCAACAGCTCTGACGAACCACTCCCACAGTTGCGCGGGCACCCGCCACGCGATGAACCCGGTGCGTAGGCGCGGCGGCGCTCATCCCTGGGGCAGCCGACCGATCCGTCCCCGGGCCGAGGAGTCGGCCCCGATCGGCACCACCTCGGTGGCCTTGCCGAGCCCGTGCGGCGGCATGTTGCCGTAGACGGCTTCGTACTCGCCGGCCCGGACCAGGAACGTCTCGTGCCAGATGCCGGAGCGGGGGTCCTTGCCGACCCGCTTCCAGTAGGTGCGCCAGACCTTGAGGTGCGGGTCGGAGTCGTCCTTGGCGAACCGTTCGAGGTGCTCGAAGGAGCGCCAGTACTGGACGTTCATGAAGATGCCGTAGCTCTCGAAGCCGAGCAGTCCCTTCTCGGGCTGCTCGGAGAGGTACTTGAGCATGTACGGCATCCCGCGCATCGCGCCGAGGTCGCGGAACGACCGGATCGGGTGCAGCTTGTCGGGCCTGGCGCCGATGAGGAAGACGACGAAGTCACCCTCGATCTTCGCGCCGCGCCGGCCCTGGTTGACCTGTTTCGCCATGGCTCGAGTCTGCGCTCGTGTGCGTCGGGGCACCAGAGCTGTGCGTGATACTCGAAGCGTGGCAGCACGGGTGGCGTTGGCGACCGACATCGGCGAGGGGCTGGGCCCCTGGCGCCTCGGTGACGACGACGCGCTGCTCGAGATCGTCACCAGCGCCAACATCGCCTGCGGCTTCCATGCCGGCGACCCGGTGATCATGCGTCGTACCTGCGCCACGTCGGTCGCCAACGGCGTGGCCATCGGGGCCCAGGTCAGCTATCGCGACCTGCACGGGTTCGGGCGCCGGTACGTCGCCGTCCCCGGCCCCGAGCTCACCGACGACCTGCTCTACCAGCTGGGTGCGCTCGAGGTGTTCGCGCGGCTGGCCGGCGGAAAGGTCGGCTACGTCCGCGCGCACGGTGCGCTCTACAACGTCGCGGCCAAGGACTCCGAGCACGCCCAGGCCCTCGTCGATGCGACCGTGCAGTTCGACAAGAGCCTCCCTCTGCTCTGCCAGGCCGGCACCGAGGCGTGGCGGCTGGGGGAGGAGGCCGGGCTCCGGCTTGATCTCGGAGGCCTTCGTCGACCGGGCCTACACCGCCGAGGGGCTGCTCCAGCCCCGCACCGAGCCCGACGCGCTGCTGCGGGACGCCGACGAGGCGGCCGCCCGCGCGGTCCGGATGGTCACCGAGGGCCGCGTCACCGCCGTCGACGGCAGCGAGGTCGAGGTCCGCGCCGAGGCCCTCACGGTGCACTCCGACACCCCGGGAGCGGTCGAGATGGCCCGCAAGACCAGGGCGGCGCTGGAGGCGGCCGGCGTCGAGCTGCTCCCCATCCGGTGACTACGGCTTGACCGAGACGAACAAGAACGCTGCCAGCAGCACCAGGTGCACACCGCCGTTGAGCGGCTTGGCGCGTCCGGGGACGACCGTGAGCACCGAGACGACCGCGGTGACGGCGAGGAGGACGATCTGCATGGGCTCGAGGCCGAGCTTGAGCGGGTCGTCGAGCCAGATCGTCGCCAGGGCGATGGTCGGGATGGTCAGCCCGATCGAAGCCATGGCCGAGCCGTAGGCGAGGTTGAACGACGTCTGGGCGTCGTCCCGTCCGGCCGCGCGCACGGCGGCGATCGACTCCGGGAGCAGGACCAGCAGCGCGATGACGACGCCGACCGACGCAGCGGGGAAGCCGAGCGCGGCGACGCCGTCCTCGATGGCCGGTGACTCGACCTTGGCGAGACCGACGACCGCGACCAGTGCGGCGAGGAGCAGCCCGAGCGAGGCGAGCGCGGCGCGCGAGGAGGGCGGGTCGGCATGGCCGTCGCCGTCGAGGTCGTCCGAGGGCTCGACGGGCAGGAAGAAGTCGCGGTGCCGGACGGTCTGGGTGAAGACGAACAGCGCGTACAGCGCCAGCGACGCCACGGCGGCGAACGCGAGCTGCGACGCCGAGAACTCCGGCCCGGGGGTGCCCGTCGTGAATCGCGGCAGCACCAGCGTCACCGAGGCCAGCGTGATGACCGTGGCCAGCGCGGAGCCGGTTCCCTCCGGGTTGAACGTCGCCAGGTGATGACGGAGCGCCCCCACCAGGAGGGCCAGCCCGACGATGCCGTTCGCGCTGATCATCACCGCGGCGAACACCGTGTCGCGGGCCAGCGTGGAGGTGTCCTTGCCGGAGCCACCGACCATCAGCGTCACGATCAGCGCCACCTCGATGACCGTCACCGCGACCGCCAGGATGAGGGAGCCGAACGGCTCGCCGACGCGGTGCGCGACCACCTCGGCGTGGTGGACGCCGGCGAGCACGGCGCCCACCAGGAACACCGCGATCACCGCGGCGACCGCCGTTGCGGGATGACGACCCCACGCGGCGGCCAGCACCACCAGCCCAGCGACCGGCGCCGCCACGGTCCAGGACAGCCGGCCCCGGGTCGCTGCGCTCATGGGGGAGACCCTACGGAGCGCTGGTTCCCCCTCTAGACTCGTTGCAGATGGCAACCAACGATCGGACGGCAGCGGCGCTGTCCCCAGAAGAGACCGGTGAGTACACCCACGCCCAGGTCCTCACGATCCTGACCGGGCTGCTGCTCGGGATGTTCCTGGCCGCCCTCGACCAGACCATCGTCAGCACGTCGATCCGCACCATCGCCGACGACCTCGACGGCCTCTCCATCCAGGCCTGGGTGACCACGTCGTACCTGATCACCTCGACCATCACCACGCCGATCTACGGCAAGCTCGGCGACCTCTACGGCCGCAAGAAGCTGTTCATGTTCGCCATCTCGGTCTTCGTCGTCGGCTCGGTGCTGTGCGCGTTCGCGACGTCGATGTACGAGCTCGCGGCGTTCCGGGCGTTCCAGGGCATCGGCGCCGGCGGACTGTTCACGCTGGTCCTGGCCATCATCGGCGACATCGTGTCGCCGCGGGAGCGGGCCAGGTACACCGGCTACTTCATGGCCACCTTCGCGACCTCGAGCGTGCTCGGCCCGGTCATCGGCGGGTTCTTCGCCGGCCAGGAGGAGATCCTCGGCGTGACCGGCTGGCGCTGGGTCTTCCTGGTGAACGTCCCGGTCGGCATCGCGGCCCTGATCGTGGTGTTCCGCACGCTCCACCTCCGCCACACTCCGCGCCTGGTCCGCATCGACTGGTGGGGAGCCATCGCCCTCGTGGTGGCCCTGGTCCCGCTGCTCACGGTGGCCGAGCAGGGCCGTGAGTGGGGCTGGGGATCCAGTCGCTCGGTCACGGCGTACGTCGTCGGCGGTCTCGGTCTCATCGCGTTCTACCTCGCCGAGCGCGCGATGGGCGACGATGCCCTGATCCCGCTCCGGCTGTTCCGCATCCGCGCGGCGACGATCACGATCCTGGCCAGCGTCGCGATCGGCGCCGCGATGTTCGGCGGCATCCTGATCCTGCCGCTCTACATGCAGATCGTGCACGGCGCCTCACCCACCAGGGCCGGCCTGCTGATGCTGCCGATGGTGCTGGGGATGATGTCCGGCGCCCTGGTCTCCGGCAACATCATCGCCCGGACCGGGCGCACCCGCGTCTTCCCGCGGGTCGGTTCGGCGCTCCTGGTGATCGCCCTGCTGCTGCTCTCGACCACCTCCGCCGACACCTCGCTGCTGGTCATCGACCTGTTCATGCTCGTGCTCGGCGTCGGGCTCGGCAACTGCATGCAGCCGCTGCTGCTGATCATGCAGAGCGCCGTACCTCCGTCCGAGATCGGCGTCGCCACCAGCTCGGCGACGTTCTTCCGCCAGATCGGCGGCACGCTGGGTGTGGCGGTGTTCCTGTCGATCCTCTTCAGCACCGTCGGCGGCCACATCGCCGACGAGTTCGAGAAGGCGGCCCAGACCCCGGCGTTCCAGGCCGTCGTCGCGAACCCGACTCCAGCGGACGCCGCGATCCTGAACGGCGGCCCGGCGGCGGCCGCGCAGGTCCAGAACGACTCGTCGTTCATCGAGACGCTGTCCCCGGCGCTGGCGCACCCCTTCAAGCAGGGGTTCGCCTCGTCGATGGATCTCGTCTTCCTGATGGGAGCAGGAGTCGGGCTGATCGCCTTCCTCCTCCTGCTGTTCATGCCGAAGGTCGAGCTGCGCGCCACCTCCGCCGCGGCCGCAGCACGCGCCGAGGCGGGCGCGGCCCCCGCCGCGCCGATGGATCAGGAGGCCTGAGCGCCGCGCACCAGTACGGCGACCGGCCGGCCGAGCGACTCCGGCTCCGTCGACAGGTCGCCGTCGACCACGAGCAGGTCCGCGGCCAGGCCGGCTGCGGAGCCGCCCGGTCACGTCCCCAAGGCCGAGGTCGTCCGCCGCGTACCGACGTTGCGGTGGCCAGCGCGTCCGGCGACCGGGTATCCAGCGGCCACGAGCTCCACGACCGCCCGCCAGGCGGCGCCGTGCCGCTTGGTCGGGGCCGCGCCGGCGTCGGTGCCGGTGACCACCTGGACGCCGTACTCACGTAGCCGCCGCGCCTGAGCGATCCTGGTGGTCCGAAACGTCTCCAGATCCAGCCCGAGCCGCTCCAGCACCGCCTTGATTCCCGGCGCCATCTGCTCCGGTGGCGGCGACCTGGCTGGCATCGATGCCGAGGGTCAGGTCGACGGTGATCCCGGCGCTGACCACGTCAGCCAACACCTGATCCGGTGTCACCACGCCGGTCTCGGTGAGGCAGGTGAAGTGCTCGATTCCGTCCACCCCGGCGCTGACGGCCTGCCGGACGCCGCTCAGCGCATGCGCGTGCGCCAGCACCCGCAGCCCGGCCCGGTGGCCCGCCGCGACGCAGGCCGCCAGCTCGTCGTCGCTGAACTGAGGCGCGTACACGTCGGTCCCCGGCGTCACCATCCCGCCGCTCGCCATCACCTTGATGACGTCGACGCCGCGCTCGGCGTGCTCCTCGACCGCGCGGCGCACGCCCTCGACGCCCGAGACCGCGCCGCCGAGGTAGTGGCAGTGGCCCTCCGGGATCGTCAGTGGCGGGCCCGCCGCGACCACCCGCGGCAGTCCCGGCGTCGGCGCGGTGCTCGAGGGTCCGGTAACCGCGGTCCCCGAGGTCCTGGACGGTGGTGACGCCGCCGGCCAGCCTCCGCCGCCAGCGACGCCCCGATTGCGGCGTCCAGCACGTCGTCGGACGCCGCTCCGGCGCGCTTCGAGACTGCCGACGTCGCCGTTCGAGACCAGGTGCACATGGCAGTCGATCAGCCCCGGCAGCACCGTGCCGTCGTACGTCGCGACCCCGGTGCCGTCGGGCACGTCGGGGTGGCCGCGCTCGACGCCGACGATCGACTCGCCCTCGACCAGCACCGTCGCCGGCCCAGGAACGCCGACCCGTCGAAGGCCTCGGCGGCCCGGAGCGCCTGCACGGACTCGAGTCTGGCCCGACTCAGCGGCATGTCGGGCGCCACCGTGCATGCGGTCGATGGCGCCGGTCCCGCGTACCCTTGTGGGCTGACCCGCCCCGCTAGTCACGGAGTCCTGCATGCCCGCCCGTCGCGACCGCCCCTCAGTCGCTCTTCGCCCGTCTCGAGCCGCTGCTCCCGACGGTCTCGAAGCCGATCCAGTACGTCGGCGGCGAGCTCAACTCCACGCTGAAGGAGTGGGACTGCGCACCCGAGGGCGAGACCGTGCGCTGGGCGCTGATGTACCCCGACGCCTACGAGGTGGGGCTGCCCAACCAGGGCGTGCAGATCCTCTACGAGGTCCTCAACGAGCGCGACTGGATCGTCGCCGAGCGCACCTACTCGGTGTGGCCCGACATGGAGGCGGTGATGCGGGAGCACGACATCCCGCAGTTCACCGTCGACGCCCATCGGCCGGTCCGCGACTTCGACCTCTTCGGCCTCAGCTTCTCGACCGAGCTCGGCTACACCAACATGCTCAACGCCCTCGACCTGGCCGGCATCCCGCTGCATGCCGAGGACCGCACCGACGACCACCCGATCGTGCTCGCCGGCGGCCACGCGGCGTTCAACCCGGAGCCGATCGCGGACTTCCTCGACGCGGCCGTGCTCGGCGACGGCGAGGAGGTCGTGCTGGCGATCTCCGAGGTGGTGCGCGAGTGGAAGGGCGAGGACCGGCCCGGCGGCCGCGACGAGCTGCTCCGCCGGCTGGCGGTCAGCGGCGGCGTCTACGTCCCGCGCTTCTACGACGTGACGTATGCCGCCGACGCGACCATCGAGGCCGTCGTACCCAACCGGCCCGGCATCCCGTTCCGGATCCGCAAGCACACGCTGATGGACCTCGACGCGTGGCCGTACCCCGCCAAGCCGCTGGTCCCGCTCGCCGAGACCGTGCACGAGCGGTTCTCCGTCGAGATCTTCCGGGGCTGCACCCGCGGCTGCCGGTTCTGCCAGGCCGGGATGATCACCCGGCCGGTGCGCGAGCGGTCCATCGAGACCATCGGCGACATGGTCGAGAACGGCATCCGCACGACCGGCTTCGAGGAGGTCGGCCTGCTCTCGCTGTCGAGCGCCGACCACACCGAGATCGGCGACATCGCCAAGGGGCTCGCCGACCGCTACGAGGGCTCCAACGTCTCGCTCTCGCTGCCCTCCACGCGGGTCGACGCCTTCAACATCACGCTCGCCAACGAGTTCTCCCGCAACGGCCGCCGCTCCGGACTGACCTTCGCGCCCGAGGGCGGGTCCGAGCGGATGCGCAAGGTGATCAACAAGATGGTCACCGAGGAGGACCTGATCCGGACCGTCGCCACGGCGTACGGCAACGGCTGGCGCCAGGTGAAGCTCTACTTCATGTGCGGCCTCCCCACCGAGACCGACGAGGACGTGCTCGCGATCGCCGACCTCGCCAAGCAGGTCATCGCCAAGGGACGTGAGGTCTCCGGCCGCAACGACATCAAGTGCACGGTCTCCATCGGCGGCTTCGTGCCCAAGCCGCACACGCCGTTCCAGTGGGCCGCCCAGCTCGACCACGACACCACCGACGAGCGGCTCCGCAAGCTGCGCGAGGTGGTCCGCGCCGACAAGCGGTACGGCCGCGCGATCGGCTTCCGCTACCACGACGGCAAGCCCGGCACGATCGAAGGACTGCTCTCCCGCGGCGACCGCCGGGTCGGTGCGGTGATCGAGCAGGTGTGGCGTGACGGCGGCCGGTTCGACGGCTGGAGCGAGCACTTCTCCTACGACCGCTGGCTCGAGGCCTGCGAGCGCGCCCTGGTCGACGTCGACCTCGACTGGTACACCACCCGCGAGCGCGACTACGACGAGGTGCTCCCGTGGGACCACCTCGACTCCGGCCTCGACAAGGACTGGCTGTGGGCCGACTGGGAGGACGCCCTCGCGGTCGCCGACGGCAGCGCGGACGTCGAGGTCGAGGACTGCCGCTGGACGCCGTGCTACGACTGCGGCGTCTGCCCGGAGATGAACACCGAGATCCAGATCGGCCCCACCGGCCGGCAGCTGCTACCGCTCGCGCTGGTCTGAGCCCCTGGCGCTGTGCCAGACTCCACGGCCGTGCCCCATCTGCTGGACCTCGGGTCCCGGAAGTTCTGGCGGCTCACCGGCCGCGTTGTCGATCTCGACGGTCGTGAGTCGTGGCTGCAGCGCACCGATGAGCCGCTCGCCGAGGGTCACCGACGGGTGGCTGGAGGCCGAGGCGACGCGGCACGGCGGCGGCCTGGACCCGGACGATCCGAGCGCCGGTCTGCTGCCGTCCATGGCGCGTGCTGGACGGCCCCGGCTTCGACGCGGAACGGCTGCGGCCGGAGATCCGTGACTTCTACGAGCACACGGCGGCCTGGCAGATGGAGGTGTGGACCGGCTGGTCGCCGCTGTTCTGGCCCGCCGGGGAGCTGGTCGCGCGCCTCTACGGCCGACGGGTCGAGCAGCTCGCCCTTCCGATGCGGCCCCTCGACGTCGCCCCCGGCATGGACAGCCAGGTCACGCTGATCCGCGACCGCGACGGCAGCCAGGTGGCGGCCGCGTGGATGCGCACGCTGCGCAGCAGCGGGCGGCACGTGTTCAGCGGCAGCTACTCGGTGCGCACCCTGCCCGGCGCCGACCGCCCGAGCGTCCACGTCGCGTTCCCGCTCGAGTCGGGCAACGTCCAGGTGTTCCTGCGCCCGTCCGTCACCGACGACGGCGGGCTCGTCCTCGAGTCGCCGGCCGGCCGCTTCGGTCAGGACGGCGCGTACGTCGTGGTGCGCGACGGCCGCGACTACGCGGCCCGCGTGCCGCTGCACGAGACGTTCCGCGTGTACGTGGACCGGCACGGCGTGCTGCGCACCGACCACGAGCTGCGGCTCTGGAACGCGTCGGCGGTGCGTCTCCACTACAAGCTCGAGCGCGCGGCATGACCGTCCACACCTTCCACCTCGCCGAGGTCCCGCGCTCGGTCGGCGCGCGAGCGCTGGTGCGCCCACCGACCTCCACCACCGTGCCCGGGCTCGATCACGCCGAGTGCCTGGCCCTGATGCGGCTCGGTGCGCCCACCGTGTCGCCGGACCGCATGCAGCTGCGTCGCCTGGCCGTCTTCGCGCAGTGGCGCGACGAGGAGGCCGTCGAGCGCTTCCTGGCGCGAGGACCCGCTCGGCCGCCAGCTCGCCGGGGGCTGGCACGTCCGTCTGGAGTTCCTGCGCCGGTGGTCGACGCTGGCCGCGCTGCCCGGCCTGCCGGCGCGCGCCGGCGCGTGGGAGCAGGACGAGCCGGTCGTCGCCGTCACGGTCGCGCGGATGCGCCTGGGTGAGGTGCCGCGGTTCCTGCGGTGGGGCAAGCCGGTCGAGCGACTCGTCCGCGACCACCCGGGCGCCACGTTCGCGCTCGCGGCCTGCCGGCCGCCCCACACGATCTCGACGTTCTCGGTCTGGCGCACGGTGCGCGAGATGGAGGAGATGGTGCGCGGCCGATCGGCCGTCCCGGATCCGCAGCGGCACGCCGCCGCGATGGCCGAGCGAGCACGCCGCGACTTCCACCACGAGTTCGCGACGTATCGCTTCCGGCCGCTCTCGGAGCACGGCGCCTGGGACGGGCGGACCGGGATCGTGCCGCCACTGAGCTGCCAGGCTCAGCGAGGCTTGACCCGGCCGTCCAGCCGGGTGCCGTCCGCGGCGAAGCCGAAGCAGGCCAGGGTGTCGCCCTCGGCCGGCTTGGTCTTGTCCGTGACACCCGCCACGAGCAGCCGCTCGTCGCTGACCGCGGCATCGGCCCGGCCGTCCAGCGCGTCGAGGCAGATCGCGTCGGGCACCACCGGTCGGTAGGCCGCGGCCTGCTGCGCATCGAGGTCGACCAGCACCAGCACCTCGGCGTCGTGCAGGCCCTCGCAGTCCGCGCGGGTCAGGTCGGCCAGCGCGGGCTGCTGGCCCGCGAGGAACGGCGCGCCGTCGACGCAGTCGCCGCGGTCGAGGTCGGCGACGCTGGCCAGGTCGGCGTGGTGGCGTACGACGACCACCACGGCGACGGCCACGGCGGCCAGGGCCACCGCGACCGCCGTCAGGACGGCTCGCCGCAAGGGCTCAGGATCCGAGCTTGGAGGTCAGCTTCGACCCGTCGGCGTTCGCGATCACGCACACCAGCTTGTCGCCGGAGGCCGGTGACGAGTCCTGGGTCAGAGCGATCAGGACCAGCTCGGGGTCGGAGAGCAGGTCGACATTGCCGGCCTCGGTCACCGACGGGGTGCAGATGTCACGGGCGACGTATCGCCGTAGCTGGCCGCCTCGTCGGCGGTCAGGCTTCCCGTGGACAGCACCTGGCCGTCGTGCTTGGTGGAGCAGCCGACGGACCGGATCTGGGTGACGCCGGTCTGGGACTCGTCGGTGAGGCCCTTGGCGGTGAAGCAGTCGCCGGCCGTGAGGCTGTCGACGTCCTTGAAGTCCTTGGCGTAGTCGTAGACGAAGTAGCCGCCGATCGCCACGACCGATCAGGCTGAGGACGCTGATGATCAGCGCGGCAATGGCGAGCCCCTTGCCGTGGTTGCGGCCGTCCTTGCCGCGGACGAGCACGACGATCGCGAGGGGGATCGCGACCAGCGCACCGATGCAGGTGCAGCCCAGGATCGACAGGACCAGGGCGGTGATCGCCATGCCCTTGCTGGGCTCGGCGGGACCCGGCATGGGGGAGTAGCCGGGCGCGGCGTACGCCGGCTGACCGGGCGCAGCCTGCTGGCCGTACGGCGGCGGCGGCCGGTGGCACCGCGGACTCGGTCGGCTGCTCGCCGTACGGCGGCGGGGCCGCTGCTCGCCGTAGCGGCGGGGCGGGCGCGGCCGGGATCGGCGTGGTCGGGGGAGTCGGGTCGCTCGGTGGCGGGGGGGCGGCGGACGCGAACGGAGCGTCGCCGAGGAGCCTCCGAGGTGGGTCGCGGGTGGCGTGCGGATGGTCGAGCCCCGGGTCGCTCGGCGTCGAGGGCGGCGGGGGCGGTGGGGGAGGCGTGCCGTACGGGTTCTGCGGGTCGCTCGGATCCTGCGGCGTGTCGCCGTCGCCAGGGTTCTGCGGTGTCGTCATCGGGTTCCCCTCGGGTGCCGCCGTGGTCGGTGCGCGAGACAGCGTTCCACATCGGCGGCTCGAGCGGTGCGCTCAGGACCGTTCTACCGGCGGGAGTCCTGGAGCGTGCCCGACGTCTTCTGCCCCGGAGCGCCCACGACGCAGGTGATCCGAGGTCGGCCAGGGTCTCCCAGGCCTGCTGCTTGGGGTAGTAGACCCAGTACGCCAGCTCGGACCGGCCGAGGGCCTTCCCGACGAACGCCTTGAACGCCGGGTCGCAGGCCTCGGCCGACCGCCGCTGCAGCTCGTCGAGTCCCGGATAGGCCCTGCCCAGCAGGTCCGTGGCCAGGAAGGCCTCCAGGTCGTGCGGCCGCTCGCAGGCGACCAACGTCACCAGACCGGAGTCGACCGTGTCCCCCTCGTCGGGGACGTCCGCGAGGGTCGCGTCGTCGACGCAGTCGCCCACCTCGAGGCGGGAGGGGTAGACCCGCCCGCTGTCGACGGGGTCCGACTCGTCGGTGAGTCGAGCCGGCCCAGCGCTCCCGAGGTGAGCACGACACGGCCACGACAGCCGCCCGCGAGGAGACCAGCGCGGCGATGGCCATCCCTTTGCCGTAGTCGCGCTGCTCCTGGCGGCTCTCGACAAGGACCTGGATGGCGAAGATCGCGCCGAGGACCCAGGTGATGACCGAGCAGCCGAAGACGGCCAGGCCGAGCGCCCAGCCGGCCATCGTCTTCGACGGGGCGGACCGGCCAGCCCGAGGCCCGCCGCCGGGTAGCCGTGGAACGCCGCGGTGCGGTCGGGTACTTCGGCAGCGGCAGCGGCGGTGGCGTGCTGGGTGCAGGTGTCGGATCGGGAGGCTCCGCGCCCGGAGGCGTCGACGGAGTCGTCATCCCGCCTCCCCGCGCGTGATCTGTGGTGGTCGAGCCGAGCGTAGGTGCCTCAGGCGGTGCTCGTCCGGGCTTCCGGACGGTCGGGAGCTGGTCCTCGATGTGGGCCGGCTTGCCGACGTACAGCCCCACGAAGAACAGCGGCACGCTGAGCGCGATCAGCACGAGCAGCGGGACCGTCCAGCCGTCCGTCGCCTCGTGCAGCACGCCGACGCCGAACGGCCCGATCGCGGCGATCAGGTAGCCGGTCGACTGGGTCCAGCCGGACAGTGCCGCGGTGGCGCCGGCCGTCCGGGTGCGCAGCCCGATCAGGGTCAGCACGATCGGGAAGGTCGCCAGCGCGGCGCCGAGGACCAGCGCCCACAGCACCGCCAGCCCGTGCGGCGCGACCATCAGGCCGATGTAGGCGACCGGGTAGCAGCTCATCACCAGCACCAGCACCCAGCGCTGGTCGCCGGGCCGGGCCACGACCTGGGGAGCCCACAGCGAGAGCGGGATCGACATCGCGGCGACGATGCCGACCAGTGCACTGGCCGTCCCGCCCCGAACCCGGCGTCGCGCCACAGCGTCGCGAACCAGCCGAAGACGGCGTACGCCTTCAGCGACTGGAGGCCGAAGAACAGCGTCATCGCCCAGCCCATCCGGGTGCGCGCGATGTCGCGGTAGCTCACGTCGCGGACCGGCGCGTCGAGCCGCTCGTCGTGCCGGATCAGCCCGAACCACGGCACCGCAGCGACCGCCGCCAGCACCGCCCAGATCCCGATGCCGTAGCGCCAGCCGCCGAACGCGTCGGCCACGGGAACCGTGAGGAGGAACGACGCGGTCAGCCCGACCGCGAGTGCTGTCGTGTAGAGCGCGGTGACCAGCCCGATCCGGTCCGGGAAGTGCAGCCGGACCAGCGACGGGATCAGCACGTTGGCCATCGCCATCCCCGCGACGGCGACCAGCGAGAGGGCCAGGAACGACGCCTCGTGGTGCACCACCGCCCGGCCGGCGAGCCCGACGACGACGGCCAGCAGCGCCAGGAAGGTGACCCGGTGCGGCCCGAGTCGCGCCGCCGCCGCGGGCGCCAGCGCACCGAAGACCGCGAACGCCAGCACCGGCAACGAGGTGAGCAGCCCGGCCGAGCGCGGGCCCCATGTCCAGCCCGTCGCGCAGCTCCTCGAGGACCGGACCGACGCTCACCGCCGCGGGCCGCAGGTTCAGCGACAAGCAGCAGCAGGCCGCCGAGCAGGAGGGCCTGCTGCAGGGCCGCGGCGCGCGCCGGTCGCCTGGTCACGCCTGAGCGTTTCGCGTTTCCTTGGACCTGACCGCCGCCAGGGCGGCGTCGTTGACCGGCGACGGGGGTAGCTCGCTCGTCGCGGCTGCGGCGGGTCGAAGTCCGTCCAGAATCACGGTTGCCACGCGGTCGGGCAGTCCCGGGAAGCCTCCTCCTGCGAACTCGGCGGTCGAGAGTGCCGCCATGGTGAGGATCAACATGTCGGAGGGCTCCATGTCCGCGCGGAGGTCACCGCTCGCCTGCGCCCGGCGTACCAGCTGGATGTGCAGAGGCACCATGGACTGCTCGGTGCGCGCCACGGTCTCCAGGAGCCGGACGGGCGGCCCGCTGCGCGACCAGCCGAGAGTCCCGGCGTACGCGCCGAGGGTGAGCTCCCGGAAACCTTTGTCCTCGACCACGTCACGCAGGCTGTTGCGGAAGTAGCCCTCGAACGCGGCCCCGGCATCGGGGTTCTCCAGGGCTTTCCGCAGGGCCACATAAGCGGCCGCCAGCCGTGGCTCATAGACCTTTGAGATCAGCTCATCCTTGTTCGCGAATCGCCGATAGACGCTGGCGACACCCACGCCGGCTCGTCGCGCGACTTCGACGAGGGGGGCGCCCAGGCCGTGTTCGGCGAAGACCGCCTCGGCCGCTGTAGACAACTGCTTGTTCGGAGGGGTCGCCGCCCGTGTCGTCGAGGCTGCGCCCGGACCGCCGATTCGGCGTGGGACCCACACAGGGATGGTACTACTGGACACGGAATACCTATTCCGCTAGGTTCCCGGAATAGTTATTCCGCTGCTCAACACCTGGTGGATCACCCACGTATGAACCGCCTGCTCCCGGTCATGACCACGTGCGCCTGCGCCGAGATCCATTCGCGTTCCTCGACCCTTCGACCCGCGGCGGCAGGTTGACAGGCCGCGCGGCGATCGGGACGCTGAGGCACCGTGTGACTCGGGTCACAGCGTCGAGCGGGTGCAGTGGAGCGTCATGCTGCGTGCGCGCAACCTCGAGGTCGTCTACGACGACGTGATGCTGGTGCTGCGCGGCGTCAGCCTCGACGTCCCGGCCGGCAAGATCGTCGCGCTGCTCGGCGCCAACGGCGCCGGCAAGACCACGCTGCTGCGGGCCCTCTCCGGCCTGCTCGACGTCCACGACGGCGAGATCACCAAGGGCGCGGTCACGCCTCGACGACGCGCCCGATCCACCGCCTCGCGCCCGGCGCCGATCGTGCGGCGCGGCGTCAGCCAGGTGATGGAGGGCCGGCGGATCTTCGCCGAGCTGACCGTCGAGGAGAACCTCCGGGTCGGCGCGCACACCGCCCGCGCGGCGATGCGCGGCACCTCGACCGCGTCTTCGACCTGTTCCCGGTGCTCGCCGAGCGCCGGCGCAGAGACGGCCGGCTACCTGTCCGGCGGCGAGCAGCAGATGCTCGCGATGGGCCGGGCGCTGATGGCCGACCCGCGCTACCTGCTGCTCGACGAGCCGAGCCTCGGGCTGGCGCCCACGCTGGTCGAGCAGATCCGCGACCTGATCGTCGAGATCAACCAGGCCGGGCACCGGCGTGCTGCTGGTCGAGCAGAACGCGACGATGGCGCTGTCGATCGCCGACCACGGCTACGTCCTGGAGACCGGCAAGGTCGTGCTCGACAAGCCGGCGGCCGAGCTGCTCGCCGACGAGGACATCCGCGAGTTCTACCTCGGCCTGCGGCCCGGCGAGGGCGACGCGCGAAGTCGTTCCGCGACGTCAAGCACTACAAGCGCAGGAAGCGGTGGTTGTCATGAGCGACGAGCCGGCGACGCTCCGATCGCGCCGTCGAGCGACGTCCAGCCTCGTCCTTCGCCGGGGTCAAGGCGATCGACGGGGTCAGCTTCACCGTCGGCCGGCGACGAGCTGTTCGCGATCATCGGGCCCAACGGCGCCGGCAAGACCTCGATCTTCAACGTGCTCTCCGGCGTCTACCGGCCGCAGCGCGGCCGGGTCGACTTCGTCGGCGACGAGCATCACTCGGCCGGCGCCCGCACCGGATCGCCGCCGCGCGGCATCGCCCGCACGTTCCAGAACGTCGAGCTGTTCGCGCAACCTCACCGTGCTCGACAACCTCATGCTCGGCCGGCACCACCACATCGCGCTACGGCACCGCTCGCCGCGATCGCCTGGCTGCGGCCGGGCCCGCCGGGAGGAGCTCGCCGCACCGCGCCGCGCGTCGAGGACATCGTCGACTTCCTCGAGCTGGAGCAGTGGCGCCGGCTGCCGGTCGGCCTGCTGCCGTACGGCGTGCAGAAGCGGGTCGAGCTCGGCCGGGCGCTGGCCATGGAGCCGAAGCTGCTCCTGCTCGACGAGCCGGTCGGCCGGCATGAACCTCGAGGAGACCGAGGACATGGCCCGCTACATCCTCGACATCCGCGACGAGCTGGACATCCCGATCATCCTGGTCGAGCACGACATGGGCCTGGTCATGGACCTGGCCGACCGGGTGCATGGTCGTCGACTTCGGCGTCCCGATCGCCACCGGCACGCCCGGCCGAGATCCAGCACCACCCCGACGTGATCCGGGCCTACCTCGGGGAGGTGAGCGTGCATGACGCATCGGTCGACGAGCGCCGCGTCGACCACGACGATCGCGACCCGGGTACGCGACCGCGCGCCGCGCACGCCGCGGCGCGGTCGCGCATGCGCGAGAAGGACCTCGGCATCTGGCAGGAGGTCACCTGGGCGGCGTACTGGGACACCGTCGCAGACCGTCGGCGCACGCCCTGCTGGCCCTCGGGCGTCGAGCCGGGCGACCGGGTCGCGATCCACTCGGAGAACCGGCGCGAGTGGCTCTATCGCCGACGTGGCGACGCGTCGCCGTCGCGGGCGATGACCGTCGGGCTCTACCCGACCAACCCGGCCGCCGAGGTCGGCTACCTGCTGTCCCACTCCGGCGCCAAGGTGCTCATCGCCGAGGACCAGGAGCAGGTCGACAAGGCGCTCGAGGTGCTCGACGAGCTGCCCCGACCTGGAGCGGATCGTCTACCTCGAGCCGCGCGGCATCCGGTACCGGTACGACGCACGCCGCAGCTGCTGGCCTGGGAGGACCTCCTCGAGCTGGGCGCGCGAGCACCGGGCCGCAGCACCCGGGCGCGGTCGAGCGAGCGCATGGCCGGCCAGCGGCCCGACGACATCGCCACGCTGATCTACACCTCCGGCACGACCGGGCCGCCCAAGGGCGCGATGCTGTCGGTGGCCAACGTGGAGTTCGCGATCCGGACGCTGGTCGACGGCGGCGGGTTCACCTCCCCGCCGCCCGGCCCGCGACGACCTGCACGCTGTCCTACCTGCCGCTGTGCCACGTCGCCGAGCGGATCTTCACGACCTGGTTCAACGCCGGCGCCGGCGTCCAGGTCAACTTCGCCGAGTCGATCGCCACCGTGCAGCCGAACCTGCGCGAGGTGCAGCCGACGATCCTGTTCGGGGTGCCGCGCATCTGGGAGAAGCTGCTGGCCGGCGTCGAGCATCCGGCTGGCCGGCGCCTCGCTGGCTCAAGCGGCCAACGCCGCGGCTTCTGGCTCGGCGTGGCCGACCGGATCGGCGCCACGCCTCGTCGCGCACCGGCGGCCGGCACACCGCCGGCACCCGGCTGCGCTACGCGCGTCGGCTGGCTGTTCTTCTACCGCGCGCTGCGCGAGCGGATCGGGCATGCGCCGGGTCCGCTACGCCGCGTCCGGCGCCGCGCCGATCGCGCCCGACGTGCTGCGGTTCTTCATGGGCATCGGCGTGCCGATGCACGAGGTGTACGGCATGACCGAGAACACCGCGGTCGCCACCGGCAACCGGCCCGGCCGGGTCAAGCTCGGCACGGTCGGCGAGCCGCAGGCCGGCGTCGAGCTGCGCATCGACGAGGAGACCGGCGAGATCCTCACCCGGCACCCCGGCGCGTTCGTCGGGCTACTTCCGCGACCCCGAGGCGACCGCGCGGGCGATGACCGACGGACGGCTGGCTGCACACCGGCGACGTCGGCGAGTGGGTCGACGGCACCCACGTGCGGATCACCGACCGGGCCAAGGACATCATCATCACCTCCGGCGGCAAGAACATCGCGCCGAGCGAGATCGAGAACGCGCTCAAGGCCTCGCCGTACATCAAGGAGGCGATCGTCATCGGCGACCGGCGCCGTACCTGACCGCGCTGATCGGCATCGAGCTGGACACCGTCGGCGACTGGGCGCAGCGCCGGCGGCTCGCCTACACCACCTACCGCGACCTGTCCGAGAAGCCGGAGGTGCTCGCGCTGGTGCAGGGCATCGTCGACGAGGTCAACGCCGCGCTTCGCCAGCGTCGAGCAGGTCAAGAAGTTCCGGATGCTGCCCAAGGAGCTCGACCACGAGGACGGCGAGCTGACCGCGACCCAGAAGGTCAAGCGCGTCGGCGATCGCCGACGATCTTCGACGACCTGGTCGACGACGATGTACGCCGGGAGCGAGCGATGACCGAGTTCCTCGAGAGCGTCCTGCGCGGCCTCGGCACCGGCAGCGTCTACGCGCTGCTCGCGCTCGGCTTCGTCATCATCTACAAGGCGACCCGGGTGATCAGCTTCGCCCAGCCGGCGTTCATGCTCGCCGGCGCGGTGCTGGTCACGCTACCTGGTCGGCCGCGCTCGGGCTTCTTCCTCGCCGTCGTGCCGCTGGCCGCGCTGGTCACCGCGCGTGCTCGCGCTGGGCGTCGAGCGGGTCGCGTCCGGCCGATGGTCGGCCGGCCGGTGTTCGTCGTCGCCATCATCACGCTCGGCGTCGACATCGTCGTCCGGGTCGTCGCCAACGGCTTCATCGGCCTCGACGTGCGCCAGGTCGGCGACCCGTGGGGGCTCGACGCGCGTCGACGCTGCTCGGCGGCTCGACGGTGCAGCAGCGGCACATCGCGATCGTCGTCACCACGCGCCGTGCTCGTCGCCGCGCTGTTCGTGTTCTTCCGGTACACCCGGATGCGGCCTGGCGATGCGGGCGGCCGCCTACGACCAGGAGGCCGCGCTGGCGCAGGGCGTCTCGGTCGGCGCGGTGTTCGCGCTGTCCTGGGCGCTCGCCGGCGCGCTGGCCGCGGTCGCCGGCACGTTCGTCGGCCGCCGGCGGCCGGCGTCGACCAGCAGCTCTGGATCATCGCGCTGATGGCGCTGCCGGTGATCATCCTCGGCGGGCTCGACTCGCTGCCGCGGCGCGGTGGTCGGCGGGCTCGCCGTCGGCGTCGTGCAGGAGCTGGTCGCCAGCTACCAGCGCGACCTCGCGCCGTGGCTCGGCGGCAACTTCGTCGGTCGTCACGCCGTACGTGGTGATGCTGCTCGTGCTGCTGGTGCGGCCCTACGGCCTGTTCGGCACCCGGGAGGTGGAGCGCGTATGAGCACGACGACGCTGCCGACCCGGCGCGGCGGAGCCGGCCGTGCGCGGCCGGCCGCTGCTCTACCCCTCCTACGCGCAGGACATGGCGCTGCTCAACACCCGGCCAAGCAGGTGTGCGGTCGGCGTGCTCCTGCTGCGTCGGCGCTCGCGCTGCCGTTCGTGCTCGACCGACGACCTGCTGCAGCTGCTCGCGATCGGCGTGCGTCGTCGCCGATCGGCGCGCATCGGGCTCAACCTCGTCACCGGGCTACGCCGGCCAGGTCTCGCTCGGGCACGCGTTCTTCCTCGGCATCGGCGCCTACACCGCGGCCGCGATCTCGCGGCGACCCGGACGGGCGGACGATCGGCTTCGGGATCACCGAGATCCTGGTCTGGCTGCCGGCCGCCGGGCTCGTCGCCGCGCTGGCCGGCGTGATCGTCGCGCCGCTGGCCACCCGGCTGCGCGGCCTCTACCTGGCGATCGTCACGCTCGGCCTGGTCTTCATCGGCGAGCACGTCTTCAAGCGAGTGGACCGACCTCACCGGCGGCGCCGGCGTCGGCCGCGCGGCGCGCGGGCCGGAGCTGTTCGGCTACGCGCTCGACGCGACCGGCGCGTCGTTCACCGCGGACCAGAAGCTGTACCGGCTCATGCTCGTGCTGCTGGTCATCTTCGCGCTCGGCGCCCGCAACCTCGCCCGGTCGCGGGTCGGCCGGGCGTTCACCGCCGATCCGCGACCGCGACATCGCGGCCGGCGTGATCGGCGTCAACCTGGCCAGCTACAAGACGATCGCGTTCGCGGATCTCGTCGTTCTACGCCGGCTGCGCCGGCGCGCTGCTCTACATCGGTCACCGGCTTCTTCGAGCCCGAGCTCGTTCAACCTGCTGCTGTCGGTGCAGTTCATCGCGATGGTGCTCATCGGCGGCGCCGGCACGATCTCCGGCTCCATCCTCGGCGCGCTCTTCATCACGCTGCTGCCGCGGCTCACCCGCGAGCTGCCGGCCTTCGTGCCGTTCATCAGCGGCCGCTCACCGACACGCCCAACGTCTTCCAGCTGCGAGACGGTCCTCTACGGCGCTGCTGATCATCGTGTTCCTGATCTTCGAGCCCCGCGGCCTGTTCGGCATCTGGATCCGCATCCGCAACTACTGGAAGGCCTGGCCCTTCTCCTACTGAGCAGCCGCAGCACCGAAGGAGAACGCCGATGAAGGTACACAAGACAGGAGCGCTGCTCGCGGCGCGCTGCGTCCTGGCTGCGCCGACCGGCTGCCGCGGCGGCGACGCCGACGACGGCGGCGGCGGCGGCATCAAGACCGACGTCGGGTCACCAGCGAGCCTGCCCGGAGGCCGTCGACAAGGACAAGGGCTGCATCTACCTCGGCACGATCTCCGACCTGACCGGGGCCCGTTCGCGCCGCTGGCGGTGCCGATCACCGACGCGCAGAAGGCGTTCTGGAAGCGGGTCAACGAGGCCGGCGGCATCGGCGACTACGAGATCGACGTCACCAAGTACGTCAAGGACAACAAGTACAACCCGCAGACGCACAACCAGGTGTACCAGGAGATCAAGGGCAACGTCCTGGCGCTGGCGCAGACCCTCGGCTCGCCGACCACCGCCGCGATCCTCGCCGGACATGAAGAGCAACAACATCGTCGCCGCGCCGGCGTCCTGGACGTCGGCCTGGGCGTTCGAGGACGTCATCATCGAGTCCGGCGCCAACTACTGCATCGAGTCGATGAACGCCGTCGACTACGCGATCGAGCGAGAAGCAGCTCAAGAGCGTCATGGCCGTGCACTACGCCGGCGACTACGGCGACGACGCCGCGGCCGGCGCCAAGTTCGCCGCCGAGGCCAACGGCCTGACGTTCACCGACGTCAAGACCGACCCCGGCCAGGACAAGCAGGCCGGCGCGATCAGCGCGATCGTCAGCGCAGAAGCCCGACCTGGTCATCCTCACCACCGGCCCGGCCGAGACCGCCGTCGATCGTCGGCGGCGGCCGCGCCAGGGCTTCACCGGGCCAGTTCATCGGCACCAGCCCGACGTGGAACCCGGCCCTGCTCCAGCCCGGCCGCGCCCGCGCTGAAGGCGCTCTACCTGCAGACCGCGCCGTGGGGGCCGTGCGGCACCGACACCCCCGGCCACAAGGCGATGCGCGACGCGCTGGGCGGCTCGAGCACGCCGAACGACGGCTACACCTCCGGCTGGGTCTGGTCCTACCCGCTGAAGGCGGCGCTGGAGAAGGGGCCGACGGCGACTCGACAGCCGGGCCGGTCTGCTCGAGGCGGCCAAGTCGCTGGCCTCGGTCGACTACGAGGGCATGCTGCCCGAGGGCGCCGGCAACTACGCCGGCGACCCCGGACGAGACATCTTCCGGCAGACCGTGATCAACAAGGTCGACCCGGCGGCACCGACCGGCGTGACCATCGTCAAGGACTTCTTCGACGGCCCGACCGCCGAGGAGCTACGAGTTCGACGGGGCCTGCTTCGAGGGCTGATCGAAGGGCTGTCTCAAGGACGGCGGCTCGGTTGCCACCCGCCCGGCGCCCCTCGGGGCGTCGGGCAGGATGGCGCCGTGCGCCACATCGACGACGACGAGCGCCGTGCGCGGCTGGCCCGGCGGCACGCGCTGCCGCCCGGGTCACGGGTCGCCGACCCGGTGGCCGCGACCCGGGCGATGACCGTGCTGCACGCGACCGAGCCGCCCACCGTCTACCTCTCGTGTGGGCGCGGGTCGACGGGCTGACCGTCGCCGACGTCGACCGGGCGCTGTACGACGACCGCACCCTGGTGAAGCAGCTGGCGATGCGGCGCACGCTGTTCGTCTTCCCGCGCGACCTGCTGCCGGCGGCCTGGGGCAGCGCGTCCGCCCGGGTGGCCGGCACGCGGCGCCCCGGATCGCCAAGGACGCTCGAGCCGGCGGCCTGGCCGACGACGGCGACGGCTGGCTCGAGCAGCGCGTGCGGGCGGCGCTCGACGGGCTCGCCGGCGGGCGCCGGCTGCCCGCGCCGGAGCTCCGGACCGGTGCCCGGCTGGCGGCGCGGCTCACCTCGCGCCGGGCAAGAAGTAGGGCGCCAACGTGCCGATCGCGCCGCGGGTGCTCACCCAGCTCGGGGTCGACGGCGGATCGTGCGCGGCCAGAACGCCGGCCACTGGCGGCTCTCGCAAGCCCGCGTGGACCCGGATGCGAGCTGGCTCGGCGACGCTGCCGACCGGCCGAAGCCGGACGAGGGCTACGCCGAGCTGGTCGGCCGCTGGCTGCGCTCCTTCGGCCCCGGGCACCGAGGACGACATCGTCTGGTGGCTGGGCGCGACCAAGACGCGCGTCCGCGCGGCGCTGGCGGACCTCGGCGCGGTCGCGGTGTCGCTCGACGGCGGCGGCACCGGCTGGCTGCTGCCCGACGACGTCGACCGAGTGCGCCGCCGTCGAGCCCTGGGCGGCCCTGCTGCCGGTGCTCGACCCGACGGTGATGGGCTGGAAGGAGCGCGACTTCTACCTCGGCGAGCACGCGCCGCACCTCTTCGACAGCAACGGCAACGCCGGCACGACGGCCTGGTGGGACGGCCGGGTCGTCGGCTGCTGGGTCCAGGACGACGCCGGCGTGGTCGAGGTCCGCCCGCGGGAGAAGCTGCCCGAGGGCCGCCCCGCCGGCGCTCGACGCCGAGGCCGAGCGGCTCACCGCCTGGCTGGACGGCGTCCGGATCTCACCGTCTACCCTTCACGGCCATGAAGGCCGCCGCTGGTCAGCCCTGAGCTGCCGTGACTCGGGAGCAGCCCGAGCAGGCGCCACCGCCGGTGCAGCGGCTGCGGGTCCGCTACGCCAAGCGCGGCCGGCTGCGGTTCACCAGCCACCGCGACTTCAGCCGCGCCTTCGAGCGGGCGGTCTTCCGGGCGCGGCTGCCGATGGCCTACTCCTCCGGCTTCAACCCGCACCCGCGCATCTCCTACGCCGGCGCGGCGCCGACCGGCTCCGCGAGCGAGGCGGAGTACCTCGAGCTCGCGCTGGCCGAGGTCGTCGACCCGGCCTCGGTGCACGCCGCCCTCGACGAGGCGATGCCCGACGGGCTCGACGTGGTCGAGGTCGTCGAGTCGCCCGGCGGTGGCGCTCGCCGACCTGCTGGCAGGCCAGCCACTGGCCGATCGAGCTGCCGGTGCCGGTCGCGGAGGCCGAGGCAGCGGTCGCGGCCTTCCTGGCGACCGACGACGGTGCTGGTGCGAGCGGATGACGAAGAAGGGGCTGCGCGACTTCGACAGCCGGGCCGCGGTGCTCTCGCTGGTGGTCCCGGCCGAGGACGGCAGGGCGCGTGCTCGACCTGCTGCTGCGGCACCTCGAGCCGGCGGTCCGCCCCGACGACGTGCTCTCCGGGCTGGCTCGGTGGCCGGCCTCGAGCTGGTCGGCGTACCGCTGCTGACCCGGCTGGCCCAGGGGCCCCTGGACCCGGCCGACCGGCGAGATCGGCGACCCGCTGCGACCGTGAAATCGGTTGCCTGCGGAGCGGCTGTGCGATACTCGCCATGGTCGACCACATGTCGACCCGACGACGTTCTCTCGACCCAGCCGAGGCTCGTCGATCGTGCCAGACCGCGACGCGGCCCGGCCGGTCGGTGACAGCGACCGGAGCCCAGGGCAGGCGACCGCGGCAGGGATCGGCCGGACTCGGTGTGACACCACGAGGGTGTCGTCGCCATGAAGGCTTGATGCTGCGCCCGGACACCGGGCCGCGGCGATGACCACCCGGCTGCCGAGGCAGCCGGGTCGAGGAGCAGTACATGCCCGAGGACGAGACCACCACCTCTCCGGAAACCCCGCCGGAGCGACCCCGGCGACGACGAGGCGCCCGCGAAGAAGCGCCGGCCAAGAAGGCCGCGGCGAAGAAGGCCGCCGCCAAGAAGGCGCCGCGAAGAAGACCGCGGCCAAGAAGACCACCGCCAAGAAGGCCGCCGCCAAGAAGACCGCGGCCAAGAAGGCCGCCGAGCCCGCCGAGGCCGCCGACGAGCCGCCGACGAGCGGCGGCGTCCCGCGCCGGCGGTGCTCTTCCAGGTGCCGGACGCGCCGAGAAGCCGAAGAAGAAGGCGGCCAAGAAGGCCGCCAAGAAGGCGGCGGACCAGCCGCCCGCGGACGAGATGGCCGAGGACGCAGGCGCCCGGCGAGAAGCCGGCCAAGAAGACCGCCAAGAAGGCCGCGCAAGAAGACGGCAGACGAAGGCCGCCGAGCGCCGACGAGGCCGGCCGAGGACCGACGAGGCGCCCGAGCCGAGTCCGAGGACGGCGACGACGCCGCGACGGCGACGGCAGGGTGCCGCGGCGGCGCCGCCGCCGCGGCGGCCGCCGCCGCCGCAAGTCCTCCGACAGGGACGCCGACGGCGACGTCGTCCGACGACACCGAGGACGACAGCGAGCAGGCCGAGGGCGACGAGGACGAGTCCGGCGAGGGCTCCTCGCGCCGCCGCCGGCGCCGGCGCCGGACCGGCGAGGACGGCGGCGGCGGCAGCTCCGACGACCCGGAGAACACCGTCACCCGGGTCCGCCGCAGCCGCTCCGCCGAGGACCAGATCACCGCGGTCTCGGGCTCCACCCGGCTCGAGGCCAAGAAGCAGCGCCGCCGCGAGGGCCGCGAGGCCGGCCGCCGCCGCGCGCCGATCGTCAGCGAGGCCGAGTTCCTGGCCCGCCGCGAGGCGGTCGACCGGGTCATGGTGATCCGCCAGCGCGACGACCTCACCCAGATCGGCGTGCTCGAGGACAAGGTCCTCGTCGAGCACTACGTCGCCCGCGAGTCGCAGACCTCGCTGATCGGCAACGTCTACCTCGGCCGGGTCCAGAACGTGCTGCCCTCCATGGAGGCGGCGTTCATCGACATCGGCCGCGGCCGCAACGCGGTCCTCTACGCCGGCGAGGTCAACTGGTCCGCGCTCGGCCACAAGGACGGCCAGCCGCGCAAGATCGAGTCGGTGCTCTCCTCGGGCCAGTCCGTGCTGGTGCAGGTCACCAAGGACCCGATCGGCCACAAGGGCGCCCGGCTGACCAGCCAGATCAGCCTGGCCGGCCGGTTCCTGGTCTACGTGCCCGACGGCACCACCTCCGGGCATCTCCCGCAAGCTGCCCGACACCGAGCGCAACCGGCTCAAGACGCTGCTCAAGGAGATCGTCCCCGACACCGCCGGCGTGATCGTGCGCACCGCGGCCGAGGGCGCCAGCGAGGACGAGCTGACCCGCGACGTCGAGCGGCTCAAGGCCCGCTGGGAGGACATCGAGAAGAAGGCCAAGGGCAGCGCCCCGCAGCTGCTCTACGGCGAGCCGGACCTGACCCTCAAGGTGGTCCGCGACCTGTTCACCGAGGACTTCGCCAAGCTCGTCATCCAGGGCGACGACGCCTGGGAGACCGTGCAGCAGTACGTCGCGCACGTGGCGCCGGACCTCGAGGAGCGGCTGGAGAAGTACGACCCCGCCGAGCACGGCGGCACCGACCTGTTCGCGACCTACCGCCTCGACGAGCAGATCGCCAAGGGCCTGGACCGCAAGGTCTGGCTGCCCTCGGGCGGCTCGCTGATCATCGACCGCACCGAGGCGATGACCGTCGTCGACGTCAACACCGGCAAGTTCACCGGCTCCGGCGGCAACCTCGAGGAGACCGTCACCAAGAACAACCTCGAGGCGGCCGAGGAGATCGTCCGCCAGCTCCGGCTGCGCGACATCGGCGGCATCATCGTCGTCGACTTCATCGACATGGTGCTGGAGTCCAACCGCGACCTGGTGCTGCGCCGGCTGGTCGAGTGCCTGGGCCGCGACCGGACCCGCCACCAGGTCGCCGAGGTCACCTCGCTCGGCCTGGTGCAGATGACCCGCAAGCGGATCGGCACCGGGCTGCTCGAGGCGTTCAGCGAGACCTGCGAGCACTGCCAGGGCCGCGGCCTGATCGTCCACGAGCACCCGGTCGAGCCGAAGCGCGCCGACGACGACGGCGGCCGCGGCCGCGGCGGCCGTCGCAGCCGCGGTGGCCGGGGCCGGGCCGGCGGCGACGGCGACGCGGGCGACAACGGCAACGGCAACGGCGCCAAGGCGCCCTCGCCCAAGGACGTCGCCGCGATGGCCCGGCCGCCGGCCGACGAGCCGAGCGAGGACGGCGACGACCAGGACGACGTGACCAGGTCGACGACGGCCGACGACGCCGGCGACGAGCCGAGTCGAGGAGGACCTCGAGAGCCTCACGCCGAGGTCGTCGAGGCCGTCGACGACCGGGACGAGTCCGCCGAGCGAGAGCCCCGCCGAGCCGGAGCCCGAGCCGGAGCCCGAGCCGGAGCCCGAGCCCGAGCCGGAGCCCGAGCCCGAGCCGGCCGAGCCGGAGAAGCCCACCGTGGTCACCCGGACCCGCCGCCGCAGCGCCAGCCGCCCGGCCGGCCCGCCGGCGCCGGCGACGGCGAGGCGCCCGCGCACGGCCGACCGAGCCGGCGCTGCGTCGACGCCGGCGCCGACGGCGAGCCGGGCACGACGAGCGACCGGCGCGACCGCCGCCGCACGTCGAGCACGTCCCGATCAAGCGCAAGGGCTCCCGCAAGCGCTGAGCGTGACGTTTTGCGGGCCAGCGCGGCGATCCGTACCATTGACCCTTGGTGCGCGTCAGGCGCGCCCTCCTGTGCGGCGCCGCCCGAGCGTTGCGCGCCGCAGACCCAGCAAGCTCAGACGACCAAGGAGACCGCGGTGTACGCGATCGTGCGCGCAGGCGCCAAGCAGCAGAAGGTGGCCGTCGGCGACGTCATCGAGATCGACAAGATCTCGACCGCCGTGGGCGAGAGGTCACGCTGCCCGTCGTGCTCGTGGTCGACGGCGACGACGTCACCTCCGACGCCAAGAAGCTCGACAAGGCGTCGGTGACCGCCGAGGTCCTCGGCGGCACCAAGGGCCCCAAGATCGTGATCCAGAAGTTCAAGAACAAGACCGGCTACAAGAAGCGCCAGGGCCACCGCCAGAAGTACACCCAGGTCAAGATCACCGACATCAAGGCCTGACGGCCGCCGACTCCGACAGCGCAGCAGGAGACAGAGAGATGGCACACAAGAAGGGCGCCGCGTCCACCAAGAACGGCCGCGACTCCAACTCCCAGCGCCTCGGCGTGAAGCGCTACGGCGGCCAGGTCGTCAACGCCGGCGAGATCATCGTCCGCCAGCGCGGCACCCACTTCCACCCGGGCGCCAGCGTCGGCCGCGGTGGCGACGACACGCTGTTCGCGCTGGTCGGCCGGCGCGGTCAGTTCGGCACCCGCCGCGGCCGCCGGGTCGTCAACATCGTCCCGGGTGACGACGCCTGACGTCGTCCCCACCAGACTTGACGAAGGGCGTCCCGTTCCGGGGCGCCTTTCGTGATTTCAGCCCACTTCGAGAGAGCACCACGCCATGGCCGTCCCGACCTTCGTCGACCGGGTGACGCTGCACGTCAGCGCCGGCCGCGGCGGCAACGGGGTGGCCTCGGTGCACCGCGAGAAGTTCAAGCCGCTCGGCGGCCCCGACGGCGGCAACGGCGGCCCGGGCGGCTCGGTCATCCTGCGGGTCGACCCCGACGTCACCACGCTGCTCGACTACCACCACAGCCCCAAGCGGCGGGCCGAGCACGGCGGCCACGGCGCGGGCGGCCACCGCAACGGCGGCCACGGCGCCGACCTGGTGCTGCCCGGTGCCCGACGGCACCGTGGTCACCGACCGCGACGGCGAGGTGCTCGCCGACCTGGTCGGCCCCGGCACCGAGCTGGTGGTCGCCCAGGGCGGCCGCGGCGGTCTCGGCAACGCCGCGCTGGCCAGCAGCAAGCGCAAGGCGCCCGGCTTCGCGCTGCTCGGCGAGCCCGGCGACGAGCTCGAGATCGTGCTCGAGCTCAAGGTCGTCGCCGACGTCGGCCTGGTCGGCTTCCCGAGCGCCGGCAAGTCCAGCCTGATCGCCGCGATCTCGCGGGCCCGGCCCAAGATCGCCGACTACCCGTTCACCACGCTGGTCCCCAACCTCGGCGTGGTCACCGCCGGCGAGACGACGTTCACCGTCGCCGACGTGCCCGGGCCTGATCGAGGGCGCCAGCGAGGGCCGCGGCCTCGGCCACGAGTTCCTCCGCCACGTCGAGCGCTGCGCCGCGCTCGTGCACGTCGTCGACACCGCCTCGATGGAGCCCGGCCGCAACCCGGTCGACGACCTCGCGGTGATCGAGAACGAGCTGAGCCGCTACGGCGGCCTCGAGGACCGGCCCCGGCTGGTGGCGCTCAACAAGATCGACGTCCCCGACGGCCGCGACCTCGTCCGACATCGTCATCGACGACCTGCGCGAGCAGGGGCTGCGGGTCTTCCCGGTCAGCGCCGCCTCGGGCGAGGGGCTGCGCGAGCTCACCTTCGCGATGGCCGAGATCGTGGCGGCGGCCCGCGCGGCCAAGCCGCGTCGCCGAGGCGACCCGGATCGTGCTCCGCCCGCCGTCCGCCGACGGCGGCGACGACTTCACCGTGACCGCGACCGACGACGGGCTGGCAGGTGCGCGGCACCAAGCCCGAGCGCTGGGTGCGGCAGACCGACTTCAGCAACGACGAGGCGGTCGGCTTCCTCGCCGACCGGCTCAACCGGCTCGGCGTCGAGGCCCGGCTGCTCGAGCTCGGCGCCGTCGAGGGCGACGCGGTCCTGATCGGCGACCCCGACGACGCCGTGGTCTTCGACTTCAAGCCCGGCATCGACGCCGGCGCCGAGAACCTCGCCCGCCGCGGCGAGGACCAGCGGTTCGACGGAGAAGCGCCCCGCCGCCCGGCGCCGCCGCGCCATCCAGGAGGCGCATGGACGAGCGGGCCGAGGGCGAGACCCGCGCCGACGTGGCCCGCCGGCTCGACCGGGCGAGACCGGCCCGGCGATGCCGACCGGGCCCACGTCGTACGAGATCGGCTCCGACGACGACCCGGACCGTGAGCCGAGGACGATGACCGGCGACTGAGGTCGCCGCCGCCCGCCGGGTCGTGGTCAAGGTGGGCTCGTCGTCGCTGACCACCGCCGCGGGTGGCATCGACCCGGGCCGGGTCCGCGCGCTCGTCGACGTCCTGGCCGCGCCGCGCCCGCGGCGTCGAGGTCGTGCTGGTCTCCTCCGGCGCGATCGCCGCCGGCCTGGCGCCGCTGCGGCCTGAAGCGCCGGCCGCGGGCGCTGCCCGGCCCAGCAGGCCGCGGCGTCGGTGGGCCAGGGGCTGCTGGTGCACCGCTACACCGAGGAGCTCGCCCGGCACGGCGTCGTCGCCGGCCAGGTGCTGCTCACCGTCGACGACGTGACCCGGCGCTCGCACTACCGCAACGCCCACCAGACCTTCGCCAAGCTGCTCGAGCTCGGCGTGCTGCCGATCGTCAACGAGAACGACACGGTGGCCACCACCGAGATCCGGTTCGGCGACAACGACCGGCTCGCGGCGCTGGTCGCCCACCTGGTCCACGCCGACCTGCTGGTGCTGCTCTCCGACGTCGACGGGCTCTACGACGCCGACCCGGGCGCGCCGGGCAGCGCGCTGGTGCCCGACGTCCGCGACGCCGGCCGACCTCGCCGGCGTCCGGGTCGGCAAGGCCGGCGCGCGCCGGGCTCGGCACCGGCGGCATGCAGACCAAGCTCGAGGCGGCCCGGATCGCCACCGGCGCCGGCATCCCGGTCGTGCTCACCTCGGCCGAGCGGGCCGCCGAGGCGCTGGCCGGCGAGCCGGTCGGCACCCTGTTCCACGCCACCGGCCGGCGCCGCCCGACCCGGCTGCTGTGGCTGGCGCACGCCACCGAGCCGGTCGGCACGCTGCTGCTCGACGACGGCGCGGTCGCGCGCGGTCACCCAGCGCCGCGCCTCGCTGCTGGCCGCCGGCGTCACCGGCGTCGCTCGGCACCTTCCACGCCGGCGACCCGGTCGACATCGCCGGGCCCGGACGGCGTGCCGGTGGCCCGCGGGCTGGTCAACTTCGACTCCGCCGAGCTGCCCGCGCTGCTCGGCCGCTCCTCGAAGGACCTCAAGCGCGAGCTCGGCGCGGCGTACGAGCGCGAGGTCGTCCACCGCGACGACCTGGTCCTGCTCTGATGGGCGGGTCGCTGTTCTGGCTCAGTCGCCGCCGCGCTCGCGCTGCCCGCGCTGACGCTCACCCTGGCCCGGCTGCTCGACAGCGACGTCGGCTCGATGATCCGGATCGAGTCGTTCACGCCGCTCGGCGCTGCCGCTCTACGCCGTGCTGCTGGTGCTGCTCGGCTTCGGTGCGGCCCGCCGCCGGCCGCGCCGGCAAGCCCCGGGTCGCGGCGGCCGCTGCTCGCCGTGGCCGGGCTGGGGCTGCACGTGTGGTGGTTCGCGCCCCAGGTCACCGGCGACAACCCGGCGCCCGCCCAGGGCGCGGCGCGGGTCACGGTGATGAACGCCAACCTCTACGAGGGCCGGGCCGACGCCCAGGACGTCGTCGACGCCGTGCGCGACAACGACGTCGACCTCCTCGTGCTCGAGGAGATCACCCCGGACCTGCTCGAGCGGCTGGACGCGCGCCGGCCTGGCCGAGCTGCTGCCCGAGCGGGTCGGGGAGCCGGACCACATGGTCGCCGGCACGATGATCCTCGCCAACGAGCCGCTGACCGACCCGTCCGGCTGCGCACCAGTTCCACGGCTGGGAGGCGAAGTACGGCGGGCTGACCCTGCTCGGCGTGCACCCCGTCGCCCCGGTCGACCCGGCCGGCTGGCGCGCCGACCACGGCGCGATCCTCGAGCAGGCCGAGGCCGACGACGCCGACCTGATCGTCGGCGACATGAACGCCACCCCCGACCACGACGTGATGCGCGAGCCTCGACGACGCCGGGTTCCGCGACGCCGGCGAGCTCGCCAACGAGGGCTGGCAGCCGACCTGGCCGGCCAACCACGTCGGGATCGTCCCGTTGCTGCCGCCGCTGATCCGGATCGACCACGTGCTGCTCGGCGACTCGATGGCCTCGCTCGGCACCCACACCGTCGACATCGGCGGCTCCGACCACCTGGCCCTGGTCGCTACGGTGGCCCGCAGGTGACCAGATACCGGTAACCCTCGTATACTACTGGGGTTTTCCCAGAACCCGGCCCAGTGATCTCTCGGATGCCGCATCCGAGCGCGTTCGTGACGAGGGTTGTCCATGCCCGACAGCCATCGACCTAAGGAGCAAACAATGTCGAGCCCAACCCAGGCGCCGGAGACGAAGTTAGGCGCGCTCGCAGCACTCGCGCGCGCCTGCGCCGGTCACCCGGTCCGCACTCTCATCGTCTGGGTCACGGCGTTCGTCGCCGTGGCCCTCTCCGCCAACCTGTTCGGCGGAGCACTCGTCAACGAGTTCACCATTCCCGGGTCGGAGACGCAGAGCGCGGTCGACCTGCTCGAGGAGAAGTTCCCCGAGCGCGCCGGTGACGCGGCGCAGATCGTGTTCACCGACGACGAGCCCCTCACCGAGCGACGCTGCGCGCCAGGACGTCGAGGCCGCCCGGCAGGCGGCCAGCGAGGTACCAGGCGTGGTCAGCGTCGGTGACCCGTACGCCGGCAAGGGCGGTGGCATCAGCGAGGACGGCAAGATCGGGTTCGTCGACGTGCAGTTCGACCAGCCTGCCGCAGAGATCGACGACGCGGTCGTGGAGCAGCTCGAGGACGACGTACGCGCAGCCCTCGACGACTCCGACGCTCCAGGTCGAGTTCGGCGGCACGGTCATGGACAGCGTCCAGCCGGAGAGCCACACCAGCGAGATCGTCGGCATGGTCGCGGCGATGATCGTCCTGCTGATCGTCCTCGGCTCTGCGATGGCGATGGCCATCCCGATCACGGTCGGCGCTGGTCTCCGTCGGACTCGGCATGAGCCTGCTGACCCTCGCGGCGGCGTTCACCGACTTCAACGAGGTCACGCCGATCCTGGCGGTGATGATCGGCCTGGGCGTCGGCATCGACTACGCGCTGTTCATCCTGACCCGGTTCCGTCAGGCGCTCGACGAGGGAGAGACACCCCGGGAGGCTGCGATCACCGCGACCAGCACCGCCGGACGCGCCGTCCTGTTCGCGGGACTCACCGTCGCCGTGTCGATCTCGGGCCTCGCGGTCGTCGGGATCCCCTTCGTGACCAAGCTCGGCCTCGGCGCGGCGATGACGGTGGTCGGCGCGGTGGTCACCGCCGTGACGCTTCTTCCCGCGCTGCTGGCGCTCATCGGTCACCGCATCAACCGTGGACGGCTGCCGAGCCGCCGCGCGAAGCAGGCGAGGCACCGAGCGCGCCGAGCGCTGGTGCCTTCGACCGCTGGGGCGGCTTCGTCTCGAGGCACCCCAAGAGCCTGGTCGTGGCGGCGCTCGCCGTCGTGTTCCTGCTGGCGATCCCGGCAACGGACCAGCGGCTCGGGACGGCCGATGCCGGCACCAACCCGCAGGACACCACGACCCGCAAGGCGTACGACCTGCTGGCCGAGGGCTTCGGCCCGGGCTTCAACGGGCCGCTGCTCGTCGCCGTCGACCAGACGGACGACCCGCAGGCCGCGGACAAGGTGGCAGCCGCCATCTCCGAGGACCCGGGCGTCGCGGCCGTCGCGCCCACGTTGGTCAACGAGGCCGGGGACACCGCGCAGGTGCCCGTCATCCTGACCAGCTCCCCGCAGTCGGAGGAGACCGCCGAGACCCTGGACCGGCTGCGGACCGAGGTCATCCCCGAGGCTCTCGAAGGCTCGAGTGCCGAGGCGTACGTCGGCGGCGCGACCGCGTCGTACGAGGACATCGCCACCAAGATCGACGGCCGGATGGGCTGGTTCCTGCTCTACATCGTCGGGATCACCTTCCTGATCCTCACGATGGCGTTCCGCTCGATCGTCGTGGCCGGCCAAGGCAGCCATCACCACGCTGATGTCGGCGGCGGCAGCGTTCGGCGCGATGACCGCGGTGTTCGAGTGGGGCTGGCTCGGCGAGCAGATCGGGCTGGACGTCACCGGGCCCGACCGAGTCGTTCATCCCGATGATCGTCCTGTCGATCCTGTTCGGCCTCTCGATGGACTACGAGGTCTTCCTGGTCTCACGGATCCGCGAGGAGTACGTCCGGACCGGCGACGCTCGAGGCTCGGTCCGCACCGGGGTCGGCGCCATCGGCAAGGTCATCGTCGCCGCCGGGCTGATCATGGGCTCGGTCTTCTGGGCCTTCGTGATCGGTGACGACCGGACGGTGAAGGCGTTCGGAGTCGGCCTGGGAGTCGCCATCCTGGTGGATGCCCTCCTGGTCCGGATGGTGCTGGTCCCCGCGGTCATGCACCTGCTCGGACGGCACGCGTGGTACATCCCGCGCTGGCTCGACCGCGCGCTCCCGGCTCTGACCATCGAGCCGCCGGAGCACGACGGCGAGTCCGAGCGAGCCGACGAGCCCGCCGATGCCGAGGCGGACCAGGACCTGTGCCCGTCGGCTGATCCACGTGACCAAACCGCGTGGCCCGACGGCGTCCAGTACGTCGTGTGGGCCACGCGCCATCGTAGAGGAGTACCGATGAAGCGTTTCCATGACCTGCTCGCCGACGAGATCTGCGAGGCAGAGCTCAGGGCCAAGGCGCTCGACCGAGCCGGCAAGCCCGAGCTGGCGGACTGGTGGCGCGGCCGGGCAGCCAGCCTACGTCGCTATCTCGAGCACGCGCGTCTCGAGCAGGTCGGGCCCTCTCCCGGGCTATCGCTGGTCAGACGCCGTCGTCGTCAGCACGCCGGCGAACCGGTGATCAGCTGGGTCCGCGAGGTGATGCCGAGCTTCGGGTAGACCTTGTAGAGGTGGTACTCCACGGTCCGCGGGCTGATGAACAGCTTGGCTGCGACGTCCCGGTTCGAGGCCCCCTGGGACGACGTAGCGGACGATCTGCAGCTCCTGGGCGGTCAGGCTCTCCAGCCCGTTGCCCTCCGGAGCCTGCGCCGCCTCACCGCTGGCTCGCAGCTCGGCCGCCGCGCGGTCGGCCCACACCTGCGCACCGAGCTGGCGGAACCCTTCGAGGGCAGCGCGGAGGTGCTCGCGGGCCGCCCGCGGCTGCCGGTCGCGGCGCAGCAGCTCGCCGAGCGACAGCGGGCACGAGCCTCGGCCAGCGGGCAGCCCCAGGCCGCGGAAGGCGTCGGCCGCCGTGGCCAGGTCCGCCGCCGGCTCCGGCCCGCCGAGCAGCCCCCGGCACCACGTGGCGATGGCCACCGCTCCGGGCTGGCCGCCGATCCGCGCCAGCGCTGCGACCCGGTCCAGCGGCCTCCGGACCTCGTCCGTACGGCGTGCCCGGGCGGCCGCCTCGACCAGGTCGGCGGCGGACCACACGGTGATCGACCGGGTGGCCGTCCCGGGCGGGCCGCGCCAGGCCGACCAGCCGGTCGACGGCCTGGTCGAAGCGCCCGAGCACCAGGTCCAGCCGGGCCAGTGCCCAGGTGGCCGTGGCGGTGGGGAGCCCCAGGCCGCGGGGTATGGCGATCTGCCGCGCCTCCTCGGCCGTCCGCAGGCACTGGCTCTCGTCACCCGTGGTCGCCGGCGATGAAGGCGAGCACGGCGAGAAGCTGGCTGGCCGACCGCTGCTGCCCGGTCTCGCGAGCAAGCCGCAGGCCCTCCTCGGCGGCGGCGCGGCGGCGGCGTACTCACCGCGAAGGCCAGGCTCATCGCGGAGTGCTCGAGCACGTAGGGCAGGCTCCGCGGCGCCGGCTTGCGCGCCTGTTCCAGCGCCCGGCGTAGCACCGCTGCATGCCCGCCACGTCGCCCAGGTTGCAGCGCCGCGATGCCTGCCCAGACCATCAGCCGCGGGTCGTCCAGCCGCTCGCCGACGCCGAGCTCCGCGCCGCAGGCTGCTCGGCGTCCTGCGCGAGGCCGCCGCGCATCGCCGGCGTGCTGACCGGAGCCAGGTGACGAGGAAGCGCTCTCGCGGTCGGGCCCGCAGGCAGGCCGACGTCACGCCTCCGCGATCTCGGCGAGCCGGGCGATGTCGCCGGTGTAGGACGGCCGCCTCGGCGGCCTCGGCCAGCACCTCGAGCGCTCGGCCGGGGCGGTCGTCGCGCGAGCAGCTCGGCGGCGGCAAGGAACAGCCGGTGCGCCTCGCTCACCTCGCCGCTGCGTGAGGCCACTCGCGCGCGCAGCATCAGCAGCCGGCCGCGCGCCGCCGGAGTGGTCGGCGCCCGGTCGGCCCGGTCGAGCAGCAGCCCGGCCCGGGCCGGCTGGCCGGCCAGCCAGGCGGCGTCGGCGGCCGCGACAGCCGCTCGGACCCGGCGGGCGCCGTCGCCGACAGCTCGGCAGCGCGTTCGTACGCCGCCGCGGCGCGCGGCATGAGCGCTGCGCCCCCGGGCCCGCTCGGCGACCCGTCGAGGGCAGCCGCCACGCCGTCGTCGGCCCCCAGTGTGGCGGCCGCCCGGTGCCACACGGACCGGTCCTCGTCACCGCGCGCGGCAGCGCCGCGGCGAGCGGCAGGTGCGCCTCGCGGTGCGCTCGCCGGCGTCGCCGTAGACGGCGGACCGGGCCAGCGGGTGGGGGAACTCGAGCCGTCGCCTCGTACCGCGCCAGGCCGACGCGCCTCGATCTCCTCGACCAGCCGCGCGAGGCCGTCGACCCCGGCGGCGTCGACGAGCAGGTCCAGTGAGCCGCCGGGTTCGGCCGCGGCCACCAGCAGCAGCTCCCGGGCGGACGGGAGAGCCGCGCGGCCCGGGCGAGGAACGAGCGCTCGATCCGTTGCCCGACCGGCAGCGTCTCCGGGAGCGGCTGCGCCGGCGATCTGGTCCGGGGTCAGGAAGCGCACCAGCTCGACCAGGGCCAGCGGGTTGCCGTGCGTGCTCTCGGCGAGCACGTGGCTCACCGGGTCCGGGGGGCACGCCGGCCAGCTCGGCCATCAGGGCGCCGACGTCGGCTTCCGGCAGCCCGGCGAGCCGAAGCTCGCGCACCCCGGGAAGCCGCGCCGACGGACGCGATGGCCTCGTCCCCGGTGCCCGGCTCCTCGCGGGCCGCCATGAGCAGCGCCACCGGCTCGGCCGCGAGCCGCCGGCCCACGAAGAGCAGCGCGTCCAGCGAGGCAGCGTCGCACCACTGGACGTCGTCGAGGACGAGCAGCAGCGGCTCCTCGCGCGCCGCCTCGCTGACCAGCGAGAGGAAGCCGAGCGCGACCAGGAACCGGTCCGGCGTCGCCCGGCATCCCGAGCGCCATCCGGACCGCGTCGCCTGGCCATCCGGCAGCTCGCGAGGAGCGGAAGCAGCGGGTGGAGGAGCTGATGCGCCGTCGCGTAGGCGAGGTCGGCCTCGCCCTCGACCCCGGTGGCCGGAGCACCCGGAGCCCGGCTCGGCCGCGGCCCGTCGAGCAGCGCGGTCTTGCCGACGCCGGCCTCCCCGCAGGAGCAGCACGCCGCCCCGGGACTCGAGGGCAGCGCCGCAGCGCCTCTCGATGTCCGCCCACTCGGCGGCACGACCGATGAGCACCGGTCACAATAGCGGCCTGCCGGGCCGACCAAGCACGACCGGCCAGCCCCGCCGGCGGTCCGGCGGGGCGCATGGTGCTGCGCGTCAGGCGGACCTACGCCGCAGGGTGCTGCGCCGGCGACCAACGCCAGCACCGCGCAGCCGACGACGACCGCCGCGGACCGGCGCCGTCGCCGGTGCCGCGGGTGACCTTGTCCAGGGCGTCGTACGCGAAGGTCATCGGCAGCACCTGCGAGATCGCCTCCAGGACCGGAGCCATGGCGTCCCGCGGGGCCGAGCAAGCCGCACAGAAGGATCTGCGGCAGCAGGAACGCCGGCAGGAACTGCACGGCCTGGAACTCGGTTCGGGCGAACGCCGACACGAACAGTCCGAGGGCCATGCCGAGCACGGCGTTCGCGATGGCCAGCAGCAGCATCGCCCAGGTCGGGCCCTCGACCTGCAGGTCCAGCAGGCCGAACGACACCGCGGCCACCAGCGCCGCCTGGAGCGACGGCGACGGCCGCGAAGGCCACCGCGTAGCCGAGCAGGATGTCCAGCTTGCCGACCGGCATGGTCAGCAGCCGCTCCAGGGTTCCGCTGGTCCGCTCGCGCAGCATCGCGATCGACGTCACCAGGAACATCGAAGCAACGGGAAGATGCCGAGCAACGGTCCGCCGATCCGGTCGAAGGTCGTGCCGTCGTCGAAGACGAACCGGATCAGCGTACCAGGACGACGGGCACCACGAGCAGCAACGCCAGCGTGCGGTGGTCGTTGCGCAGCTGCAGGGCGACCCGGCGCGCGGTGGCAGTGGTGGCTCGGAGGCTCATGACGCGACCTCCTCTGCCAAGCCGCAGGAACGCCGTCTCCAGGTCGTGCTCACCGGTCCGTGCGCGCAGGCCGTCCGGGCGTCCCCGACGCGAGCAGGTGCCGTCGCGCAGCAGCAGCAGCTCGTCGCAGCGGGCGGCCTCGTCCATGACGTGGCTGGAGACGAGCAGCGTCGTGCCGCGCGCAGCGAGCTCCTGGAACGTCTGCCACAGCCCGCGGCGCAGCACCGGGTCGAGGCCGACGGTCGGCTCGTCGAGGACCAGCAGGTCGGGGTCGCCGAGCAGGGCGGTGGCCAGGGAGACCCGGGCCCGCTGGCCGCCGGACAGGTCTCGCACGAGCTGCGCTGCGCCCGCTCGAGGTCGACGGTCGCGAGGACCTCGTCCACGCGGGACGGCGCGCGCCGAGGAGGCGCGGCGAAGTAGGCGAGGTTCTCGCGGACGGTCAGGTCGTCGTACAGCGCCGGCGCCTGGGTGACGTAGCCGACCCGGGAGCGCAGGGACGGCGCCCCGGCCGGCGCGCCGAGCACCGTCACTCCGCCGGCCTCGACGATCCTGGACGCCCATGATCGCGCGGATCAGGGTCGACTTGCCGCAGCCGCTGGGTCCGAGCAGCCCGGTGACCGAGCCGCGGCGTATCCGGAACGAGATGTCATCGAGGACCGTGTTGTCGCCGCGGCGAACGTGCAGTCAGAAACGACGACCGCGTCGCCGGACGGGCTGTCCGACGGGGAGCACGAACGTCGTCGGGATGGAGGTGCAGGGTGAACATGAGACTCCTCGTTGTTATCGGATGGTTGGTTCAGCGACAGAAGGCGTGCACGGCCAGGTCGGAGTCGTCGTCGCCCGTACCGAAGACGGTGTCGAGCGCGGGACCGACCAGGTCGGCCGAGTACGTCGGCGTGGCCGGCGAGGCAGCCGTGGTGACGACCACGTGGCCCGGCAGCTGGCCCTGCATGTCGCTGGGCACGTCGGCCGCCACGGTCCAGCAGTCGTGCTGTTCCACGAGGTGCTGGACGTCGTCGGCGAGGTCGATGGCCGTGGGGTCGGGCGTGTCGGCCTCCACCGAGATGGAGCTGGACGGCTCGTAGGTCATGTCCAGCGTGGCCTGGTCGGCCAGGACTGCGACGGTGGCGAACGCCGCGCCGGCGATCGCGGCGGTGACGGTCGACGTCAGGACGACCCGGCGTAAGACCTGCCCGAGCGTCGGGCGGCGGGTTTTTTTTTTTTTTTTTTTTTTTTTTTTTTTTTTTTTTTTTTTTTTTTTTTTTTTTTTTTTTTTTTTTTTTTTTTTTTTTTTTTTTTTTTTTTTTTTTTTTTTTTTTTTTTTTTTTTTAAAAAAAAAAAAAAAAAAAAAAAAAAAAAAAAAAAAAAAAAAAAAAAAAAAAAAAAAAAAAAAAAAAAAAAAAAAAAAAAAAAAAAAAAAAAAAAAAAAAAAAAAAAAAAAAAAAAAAAAAAAAAAAAAAAAAAAAAAAAAAAAAAAAAAAAAAAAAAAAAAAAAAAAAAAAAAAAAAAAAAAAAAAAAAAAAAAAAAAAAAAAAAAAAAAAAAAAAAAAAAAAAAAAAAAAAAAAAAAAAAAAAAAAAAAAAAAAAAAAAAAAAAAAAAAAAAAAAAAAAAAAAAAAAAAAAAAAAAAAAAAAAAAAAAAAAAAAAAAAAAAAAAAAAAAAAAAAAAAAAAAAAAAAAAAAAAAAAAAAAAAAAAAAAAAAAAAAAAAAAAAAAAAAAAAAAAAAAAAAAAAAAAAAAAAAAAAAAAAAAAAAAAAAAAAAAAAAAAAAAAAAAAAAAAAAAAAAAAAAAAAAAAAAAAAAAAAAAAAAAAAAAAAAAAAAAAAAAAAAAAAAAAAAAAAAAAAAAAAAAAAAAAAAAAAAAAAAAAAAAAAAAAAAAAAAAAAAAAAAAAAAAAAAAAAAAAAAAAAAAAAAAAAAAAAAAAAAAAAAAAAAAAAAAAAAAAAAAAAAAAAAAAAAAAAAAAAAAAAAAAAAAAAAAAAAAAAAAAAAAAAAAAAAAAAAAAAAAAAAAAAAAAAAAAAAAAAAAAAAAAAAAAAAGGGGGGGGGGGGGGGGGGGGGGGGGGGGGGGGGGGGGGGGGGGGGGGGGGGGGGGGGGTCTGCTCCCCACAGGCACCACCGCGGCTGCTCGACGCCGGGTTCACCGACGTCATGGCCCACTTCAGCGGCGTCGGCTGGTGGGGCGAGGCGGCCAGCGCGCCCCGGGGCATGGAGGCGCTCGGCGACCAGTTCGCGGCGTTTCCCGTCGCTGCACGTGGGGTGGGCCATGTGGGTCGCCCTGGTGCTTTGTCCTCGAACATCCGCAACCGCGCCTTCCGCCAGTGGGTCTTCGCCTATCCCGGCGCTGATGACTCTGATCGTGATGGCCACGGCCAACCACTACCTGAGTCGACGCCCTGGGTGGCCTCGCCGCCGGCTGCCGGCCTCGGCCACTGGCTCGCTGGCCGCTGGGAGAACCGCGCCTGGACCGTCCCCGCTCCGATCACGGCGATCGAGCGGTGGGCCGAGCAGCACCAGGCATGGCCCGGCGGCGTGCTGCGCGGCCTGACGAGTCCTGCGATGCTCCGTACCATGACCTCGACCGCGCTGGTCGCCCTCGCGGAGGACCCAGAGCTCTTCATCGAGCCGCCCGACGGTCTCGGAGCGGGTCGTCGAGGAGGGCTGCTGCGTCGTCATCGGGCCGAGAGCGCAGATGGGCCGGGGTGTGCCGGCTGCGACTTCCCTCCGCCCCGGCGCAGCTGGCGGGCGTTGGTCGCCGGAGATCCGGCAGCTGGTCACCGGCGTCGAGCCAGTGGTGTGGAACGTCGGAAGCTCTGCGACACCGGCCGACCTGCCCGATCGGCTGCGCGAGCTGGGGCTGCGCGACCCGGATCCTCCGATGGACGCCGTGTGCGCCGCGATGGCCCTCGACCGGGAACCACCGGCCGTCGAGGGCATCGAGGATCATGGCATCCAGAGCCTGGAGGAGCACCTCGCGGGGCATGGAGATCATGCTCGCCGCAGCCACCCTGGGCGGAGAGCGCCGCGGCCGCCGGGCGGGCCAGGGCCGAGGAGAGCCTACACACGGCGTACACATGGCGGCGGCTTCCAGTGGCTCGCCTCGCTCGAGGGGAGGCCGGTTCGCCTGCAGCCATGCCGACCGCACCTCCGCCGGCTTGTTCCTCGCAGGGGGATCGACGCCTGACGGAGGGCCCGCGGCCGCGGCTGCTATCGGGCGCTGGTCCGCGCCCGCTGGGACGAGGCCGTGCCGCTCGGCACGCCCGGCCTCGCCGTCCAGGCCCAGTACGGTTCACCTCGGCTCCGCATCCTGCGGCAAGCTCGGGTCCGGCGCGAGGTCGCGACGATCCATACCCTGCAGTCGGCTTTCGGTCGGACCCATCCAGCCACGCCGCACCGACTCAGCCCAGCTCGCGTCCTGACAGCTAGTGAACGCAGGCCCATACGCTGCCCGATGCGGATCCGGAGGACGCCGAGTTCTACCGCTGGTACGGCGACTGGCGGCCGCTCGACCCGCCCGGGGCTCGCCGCGCTGCATGGCCGGCTTCGACCGGCCGTGGTGGCTGGTCGGCGGCTGGTCGATCGAGGCGTTCACCGGCGTCCGCCCGCGAGCACGAGGACGTCGACCTCTCGATCCTGGCGTGCGACGTACCGGCGTTCCGCGCCCACCTCGGCGACGCGTGGACCCCGTGGAGCAACGACGGCGGCACCCTGCGGCCGCTGAGCGACCGGTTCCCGGAGCCGTTCGACGCCGAGACCCAGATCTGGCTGCGCCGCGACGCCGCGTCGCCGTGGGAGGTCGACCTGCCCCATCACGCCGGACCGCGACGGCCTCTGGACCAGCAAGCGCTGGACCGCGCACGTCGCGCCGGTCGAGGACGTCACCTGGGTGGCGGACGACGGGATCCGCTACCTGCGCCCGGAGATCACGCTGCACTTCAAGGCCCGGTTCCAGCGGCCGAAGGACGAGCGCGACCTCGAGGTCGACGCTGGCCGCTGCTGACCGAGGACCGGCGGGCCTGGCTGCACGAGGCCATCACGGCCACCGAGGGCCGGACCACCCGTGGCTGCGCCGTGATCTGAGGTAGCCCGGCCGATCTGAGGTAGCGCCGCTTCGGCGGTGCCCGGAACATCGCGGCCGCCGTACGCTGGGAAGGCTATGGACCTCACCCAGCGCACGGTCTACCTCGACCACGCCGCCACCACGCCGATGCTGCCCGGCGGCGGTCGAGGCGATGACGGCGCACCTGCTCGAGGTCGGCAACCCGAGCTCGCTGCACGCCTCCGGGCCGGCACGCCCGCCGGGTCGTCGAGGAGTCCCGCGAGACGATCGCGCAGGCGCTCGGCTGCCGCCCCGGCGAGGTGGTCTTCACCTCCGGCGGCACCGAGGCCGACAACCTCGCGATCAAGGGCATCCACTGGGCCCGGCTCGCCGAGGACCCGCGCCGCATCCGCGATCCTGGCCTCCGCGATCGAGCACCACGCCGTGCTCGACCCGCTGGACTGGCTGCGCGACTCCGAGGGCGCCGAGGTCGAGCTGCTGCCGGTCGACGACAAGGGCCGGCTCGTCGTCGACGCGCTGCGCGAGGCGGTCGAGCGCGACCCGGACTCGGTCTCGCTGATCTCGGTGATGTGGGCGAACAACGAGGTCGGCACCATCCAGCCGGTCGAGGAGGTCGTCGCGATCGCCGCCGCGCACGGCATCCCGGTGCACACCGACGCGATCCAGGCGGTCGGCGCGGTGCCGGTCGACTTCGCGGCGCTCCGGCGTCGACGCGCTGACCCTGACCGCGCACAAGCTCGGCGGCCCGTACGGCGTCGGCGCGCTGATCGTGCGCCGCGAGGTCGTGGTCACCGCCGCTCGTGCACGGCGGCGGCCAGGAGCGCGACATCCGCAGCGGCACCATCGACACCCCCGCGATCGCCGGCTTCGCCGCCGCGGTCGAGCTCGCGGTCAAGGAGCAGGCCGTCCACGCCACCCGGGTCGGCGCGCTGCGCGACGACCTGGTCCGCCGGGTCATCGAGGTGGTGCCCGACGCGCACGTCCACGGCGCGCCATCGACCCGCTCGCCGTGCACCGCCTGCCCGGCAACGCCCACCTCGGCTTCCCCGGCTGCGAGGGCGACTCGCTGCTGATGCTGCTCGACGCTCGCGGCATCGAGTGCTCCACCGGCTCGGCCTGCTCGGCCGGCGTGCCGCAGCCCTCGCACGTCCTGCTCGCGATGGGCTGCGACGAGGAGGCCGCGCGGCACTCGCTGCGGTTCTCGCTCGGCCACACCTCCACGCAGGCCGACGTCGACGCGGTCGTCGAGGCGATCGGGCCCGCGTCGAACGCGCCGCGGGCGGCGAAGACGGTGACCGGATGAAGGTCCTCGCCGCCATGTCCGGCGGCGTGGACTCCGCGGTCGCCGCGGCCCGGGCCGCCGATGCCGGTCACGACGTCACCGGCATCCACCTCGCCCTCTCCCGCAACCCCGCGTCGTACCGCTCCGGCGCCCGCGGCTGCTGCACCATCGAGGACGCCAACGACGCCCGCCGGGCCGCCGACGTGATCGGCATCCCGTTCTACGTCTGGGACCTCTCCGACCGGTTCCACGAGGACGTGGTCGAGGACTTCATGGACGAGTACGCCGCCGGGCGCACGCCCAACCCGTGCCTGCGGTGCAACGAGAAGATCAAGTTCGCCGCGGTGCTCGACCGGGCGCTCGGGCTCGGCTTCGAGGCGGTCGCGACCGGCCACTACGCCCAGCTGCGCACGGGCGCCGACGGGCTGATCGAGATGCACCGCGCGGTCGACCACGGCAAGGACCAGTCCTACGTGCTCGGCGTGCTCGACCAGGAGCAGCTGCGGCACGCGATGTTCCCGCTCGGCGGCTCGACCAAGGCCGACGTGCGCGCGGAGGCCGCCGAGCGCGGGCTGCTGGTCGCGGACAAGCCGGACAGCCACGACATCTGCTTCGTCGCGAACGGCGACACCCCCGGGCTGGCTGCGCGAGAAGCTCGGCGAGCGCGCCCCCAACCAGGGCGGCGCGATCCTCGACGAGTCCGGCGAGGAGCTCGGGCAGCACGACGGCACCTACGGGTTCACGATCGGCCAGCGCAAGGGGCTCCGGCTCGGACGGCCCGCGCCGGACGGCAAGCCGCGGTTCGTCCTCGACATCGAGCCGGTCTCCGGCACGGTCACCGTCGGTCCGCGCGACCGGCTGGCGGTCCACCGGCTGACCGGGATCAAGCCGCGCTGGTGCGGCACGCCGCCGGCACGACTCGAGGGGCCCGACGGTGCAGCTGCGCGCGCACGGCGACGAGCACCGCGCCGTCGTCACCGTGGCCGGCGAGGACGTCGAGGTCGAGCTGCTCGACCCGGCGTACGGCATCGCGCCCGGCCAGGCCGCGGTGGTCTACGACGGCACCCGGGTGGTCGGGTCGGCGACGATCGCCACACCACCGACACTGACCTCACCGTCATCCCTGGGCCGGTTCGAAGCTGGCCAGGAGGGCTTCGAGCGATGCCTGGTCAGGGAACGAGAACGCTGGCGCGCTCGGCGCCTCCAGCAACGCGTCGAACAGCTTGTCGTTCATGTCGATCGCTGGCGGCAGGTGGGTGCTGAGGATCGCGGCAGGGCTCGAGCTTGCGGACCTCGTCCACGGCGTGCCCGTACGCCGCCGGGTCCACGAGGGACACCCAAGGGCTGTCCACCGTGCCCACAACAGCTGCGCTGCACGGCGATCGTCGTCGGGGACGTCGCGAAGGTCGGGCCCGCTGGCCAGCTCGGCACTGTTCATCGGCCCGCCGAAGCAGTCGGAGGCGAAGAAGGCTCCGCTCGCGGCTCTCCTGGAAGCCGACCGTGACCGGGCTGTCGAAGAGCGGTGGCCGGTGTGCGGTGAGGGTGCGGTCACCGATGTCGAGCTGCTCGCCGGGGTTGAGCAGCTGGACGCGGTGCAGGGGCACGTCCCACTCGCACGACATGATCCCCGACGCCGCCGAAGGTCGTGATCAAGCGTGCTCGAGGCGCCGCGTCCATGCAGTCGACCAGAGCCCGCCGGTGTGGTCGCGGTCAGGGTGGGTGAGACAGATCCAGCGCACGTCCGCCGGATCGATCACTTCGGCGAGCGCGGCCAGGTAGTCCTTGCCCGGGTTGCTCAGGCCGGTGTCGACCACCACGGCTGCTCAGCGTGGAGCACGAAGGTGTTGACCGGCAGGAAGCCGATACCCGGCACCTCCGCTGATCGCTGAGCACCGTGATCTCTGGGCTGATGCGGTGTCGTTCCATCGTGGACCTCCGTGGCGTGTCTGGCGACTCAGCTGGCGTGGCGCCAGCCCGGATGTCGGTGGGCGACTTCCGGGTGGTCCTCGGCGTGTACAGCATCGGGGCGTCATCGACCGAGGCGTCGCTCTCGGCCAGCGCGAGCAGGTGGGCGGCAACGTCTCCTGAACGTCACGGAGCTCCATGTCCGAGCTCGAAGATGCCGGCCAGTGCTCGTCCAGAGGGTCCGGCATCCACCATGCGTGGAATCCGGACCAGGGTCCAAGACACGTCGTCTGCCGAGCGCAGCAGCTCCCCAGCTCGGCACCGCAGGACACCAGGTCCGGCAGCGCAGGGTGAGGAAGGTGTTGACGAGGTGCCTGCCCACGTTGTGGGGATCGCTCGGGAAGTCCACGTGGAAGCCCTGCAGTACGACGAGCCGTCGCATTCCGCTCTCGCGCATGGCGGTGATGATGTGCTGCGTGCCGGTGGCGATGCTCTGCGGGTCCGCGAAAGCCACCCAGGTCGACACGACTGCGTCGGCGCCGTCGATCGTTCGTGCTACCGCATCCGGGTCGAGGGCTCTCCCTGGACCACGTCGACCCCGGTGACGGCACTCGCCTGTGACCGTCTGCCCCGGACGAGCTCTCGGACCTCGTGGCCGTGCTCGAGCGCCAGTCGCGTCACAGCCGCCCCAGCCATCCCGGTGCTGCCGAAGATTGCGATTCTCATGCCGGTCTCCCCTCTTGTCGTGTCCAGAGACCGTAGGTCGCCACGCGCCGTTGCCGATGCCAGAAATCGGTCATGTTCGTCCGGGGGATCAGCCGACATAACATCAGGCGTGGGTTCCGATGTGCGGACACGTGCCGTCGACAAGGTCGCGTCCCTCGCCGACCGGTCGACGGACCTCGTCACGTTCTGGCGCTCCTGCACAGAGGTGATCTCCACCGTCGTACCCCACTACTGGGCTCCGTGCTTCTTCACCTTCGACCCGGCCTCACTGCTGGTCACCAGCCACTTCCACGAGGGCCTCGACGAGTTCCCCGCCGATGCTCTCGCGCGTGAGTACTACGGCGACGACGTGCACAAGCTGGTCGAGTCGTGCAGTCCCCGGCCGGAGTGTCGACCATCCACGAGGCGGCCGGCGGCGATCCGAGCGGCAGCCCGCGCTGGCAGTTCAACATGTCGATGGGCGGAGACCAGGAGATGATCGCCCGCCTGCGCACCCGTCAGGCGAGACCTGGGCGCGGTCAGCCTGTATCGCGAGCCCGGCGCCGCCACGTTCGCCGACAGCGACAAGGAGTTCTTCCGAGCGGTCGGCCCCCATCTCGCGGCCGGCGCGCGGCGCGCCATGACGTTCGGTGAGGCTGTGGATCCGGAATTCCCGACGGCCCCGGGTTGGTGGTCATCGACAGCGAGTGGCAGGTCAGGTCGGCCACCGCGGGCGCCGACCACTGGATGTCGCGACTGCCCGACGGCGATGTCCCCAACGGCCCGTTGCCGACGTCGGTGCTGTCGGTGGCGGCCCAGGGCATGCGGGAGCGCCAAGGCGACGATCCCTCGACCGTGGCCTTCTCTCGCGTGCTGGCCTCCGACGGCACCTGGCTGCTGCTGCACGGGGCACCGCTGGAGGGAGAGGACCAGCGCAGGGTCGCCGTGATCATCGAGCCCGCGCAGCCGGCTCGTATCTTCCCGCTGCTCATGTCGGCCTACGAGCTGACCGAACGCGAGCGCGAGATCGTGGCTCTGGTGCTGGCCGGTGCGTCGACCACCGAGATGGCCGATGCCCTCGTCGTCTCACCGCTGACCGTCCAGAACCACCTGAAGAACGTCTTCGAGAAGACCGTCCGGAGCCGGCGCGACCTCGTCGGCAAGATCTTCTACACGCACTACGAGCCGCGCTTCCGCGACAACGAACGGCGCGTCCTCCGCGGCGAACCGGTGCGGGCGGACCCGTCCAGGCGTAGGCCGACCCGGGACCGATCAGGCACGCGCCTACGGTCGCGGTGCGTGACGTCGTCGGGGTCTGGCTCGGCAGCGCTCGACGGCACGACGTGGTGGGAGCAGGACTCCGACGAGCCGGTGCTGGCCGCCAGCCTGATGAAGGTGCCGGTCGCGATGGCGGCGCTGGCGCTGGACCTCGACCGGTCGGTGGTCGTGCATCCCGACTTCGACTCGGTGGTGACGGGGGAGCGGTTCGAGCTCGACGAGGACGGCGACCAGGACCCGGACACGTGGGCCGAGGTCGGGGGCGAGCAGACGCTGCGCGAGCTGCGGCGACGCTCGATCGTCTTCTCCGGCAACCTCGCCACCAACCTGGTCATGGAGCAGACCGGGGTGGCCGCGGTGACCGACGTGATGCCGCAGGTGCGCCGGATGATCGGCGACCTGCCGGCCACCGACGCCGGCATCGTCAACGCCGCCTCGGCCCGCGACTGGGGGCTGCTCCTCGGCCGGGTCCCGACCGAGGTCGAGGACGTGATGCGCGGCCAGACCTACCGGTCCGGCATCCCGGCCGGGCTGCCGCCGGGCACGCCGATCGCCAACAAGACCGGCTGGATCGACGACCACACCCACGACATGGCGATCGTGCGCCCCGACGGTGGGACGCCGTTCGCGCTGGTCGTGCTGACCCGGTTGGCCGGCGTACCGACCGAGGAGGGCAGCGCCCGCATCGCCGAGGTCGCCCGCGAGGCGTGGGGGCGGCGGCCGTGAGCTCAGGGACCACGATCGAGCGGGTCGAGGTGGAGCGGCTGAGCCTGCCGCTGCACACGCCGTTCGTGACCGCGCTGCGGCGAGCCACCACCGCGGACAGCGTGGTGGTGCGGGTGACCGACAGCAACGGCCGGGTCGGGCTCGGCGAGGCGCCCCAGAACTGGCAGGTGCTGGGCACGTCGGTGGCCGGCTCCGCGGCCTGCCTGGAAGGCCCGCTGCGCGAGGCGGTGCTGGGCCGGTCCTCGGACCCGGTCGAGACCTGGCCCGTGATCGACCGGGCGGTGGCGGGCAACGGTGCGGCCAAGGCTGCCCTCGACTGCGCCCTGCACGACCTGGCGGGGTCGCCGTCCCTCACGGTGCCGACCCTGGTCACGGTCCCGGTGGGCGAGCCGGACGAGATCGCGGAGGCCGCGCGGGCGCGGGTGGCCGAGGGCTTCCGGACGCTCAAGCTCAAGGTCGGCACCGACGCGGCCACGGACGTGGCCCGGGTGCGGGCCGCCCGCGAGGGTGCGGGTCCGGACGTGGCGCTGCGGGTCGACGCCAACACCGGCTGGGACTGCTTCGAGGCGGTCCGCGTCATCACGGCGCTCGAGGACGCCGGGGTCGGGGTCCAGCTGGTCGAGCAGCCGGTCGGGCGCCGGGACCTGCTCGGCCTGGCCCACGTGCGCCGGCACGTGGAGACCCCGGTGATGGCCGACGAGTCCGTGTTCGACCTCGACGACCTCGTGGAGCTGGTCCGCCACGACGCGGCCGACCTGGTCAACATCAAGATCGCCAAGGCCGGCGGCCGCACCCCGGCCCTCGAGCTGGCCCGGGTCGCGCGGGCGCACGGACTCGGTGTCTCGGTCGGCTGCATGCTCGAGTCGGCGGTCGGGGTGAGCGCCGCGGCGGCGCTGGCAGCCGAGCTCGACTGCGACGTCGATCCCGACCTGGACGGCGCGTGGTGGCTGGCGCCCGGCGCGCCGTACGCCGACCGGGTGACGTACGTCGACGGCATGGTCGTCAGGATGGGCACGTGAGGGCAGTCAGAGAGGTCAGCGTGCACCGCGACCCCGACGGGTCGTCCGAGCGGGTCACGTCGCTCGTGATCGGCGAGGAGGTGTTCGTCGTCGAGTCGCAGGGCGAGTGGACCCGGGTGCTCGTGCCCGACCAGCCCTCCTACCTCGACCCGGCCGGCTACCCGGGCTGGGTCCACAGCGACGCGCTCGCGCACGACGACCCGCTCGCCGTGGCTCGCGGCTTCCTCGGCACGCCGTACGTCTGGGGCGGGCTGGGTCGCGACGGCATCGACTGCTCGGGGCTGGTGCACCTGAGCTTCCGCGCGATCGGGTCGAGGGTGCCGCGGGACGCGGCCGACCAGGCGGCCGCGGCCGTGCCGGTCGACGACCCCCGACCGGGCGACCTCTACTTCTTCGGGCGGCCCGACGAGAAGGTCAGCCATGTCGGGTTCGTGACCGAGCGCGGCCTGCTGCACGCGAGCCAGGCCGTCGGCGTGGTCGAGGAGCCGATGCCCGACGAGCGTCGGGCCACGCTGCTCGGCGCCGGTCGGCTGCCCCGATGACGATCGCCAGCGGTGTCGGCTCGCACCCGGGCGACGACCAGCGCGACTTCGACGAGGCGGTCCGGCTCGTCCTCGGCGAGCTTCCCGACCTGCCGTACCTCCCTGAGCTGCCCGGTCGCGGCGCTCCCGCGTCCATGACCGGCCGCGCGCTCGCCGTGATGGCCGAGCTGGGCGCCGACCTGCAGCCGGCGGGCTGGCGGCTCACCGACGCACCGGGCATCGACCACCGCCGGGCCCGCAGCCTGCTCGCCCAGGACCTCGACGGACTGGAGGAGCAGGCGCAGGGGTACGACGGCGCGTTCAAGGTCCAGGTCGCCGGACCGTGGACGCTGGCGGCGACCGTCGAGCGGCCCCGCGGCGACAAGGTGCTGGCGGACTTCGGCGCCCGGCGCGAGCTCGCGCAGGCGCTGGCCGAGGGGCTCACCGTCCACGTCGCCGACCTGCGCCGCCGGCTGCCGGGCGGGCACCGGATGGTCGTCCAGGTCGACGAGCCCGCGCTGACCGCGGTGCTGGCCGGTGCGGTGCCGACCGCGTCCGGCTTCGGCCGGCACCGCACCGTGCACCCGCCCGAGGCCTCGCAGGCGCTCGGCTGGGTGCTCGACGCGATCTCCGGCGCGGGCGCCGAGCCCTGGGTGCACTCGTGCGCGGCCGGCGCGCCGCTCGACCTGCTCCGGGGCGCGGGCGCCGCGGGACTCTCCGTCGACCACGCTCAGCTCTCGGCCCGCGACCACGACGAGCTCGCCGCGGCGCTCGAGGCCGGGGAGACGGTCGCGCTCGGCGTCGTACCGTCGACCGACCCGGCGACGGCGCCCACCGACGGCCAGGTCACCGAGGTGGTGCTGCGCTGGACCGAGATGCTCGGCCTCGACCTGGACCAGGTCGTCGACCGACTCGTGCTGACCCCGGCCTGCGGCCTGGCGGGCGCCTCGCCGGCGTGGGCGCAGCAGTCACTCGCGCTGCTCCGGCGGCGCCGCCCAGGTCGTCCGGCATCGGTGGATGGTCCTAGACCGCCACTCCCTCGGGCGCCGCGTCCGTTGGCCATCTCCTCGTGCTTGACGTTGAGGAAGATCCACACGATCGCGGAGGCCGCCCACATCATGAAAGCGCCCACCAGGAAGGCCTGGGTGGCGCCGTAGGAGAACGCCGCGAAGTAGGTCTGCTGCTGCAGCGCCGCCTGGTCGACGCCGGCCAGCTGCCGCCGCCCGAGTGACTGGACGGCGCCCGCGATCGAGCCGATGTGGGACGTCGTGTAGTGCGCCGCGACCGTCGACAGCACGGCCAGGCCCAGGGCACCGCCGACCTGCTGCATCGTGTTCAGCACACCCGAGCCGATGCCAGCGTCCTGCTCCCGGACATGGTGCACCGCCGCCATCATCATCGAGACGAACGTGAGACCCATCGCCGAAGGACATCAGCACGATCCACGGCATCAGGTCGGTCCAGTAGTTCACCGAGTGGCCGAGGCTGTCGCCGCCCTCGGCCGCGTTGAGCACGTCGGTGGCACCGGTGGCAGCGTCGACGCGGTGGAACATGAAGAGCGCCACGCCGCCGAGCAGGGTGCCGGTGCCCGCGATGAACCGTGGGTCGATCAGGCTCAGCAGCTTCGACCCGAGGGTGGCCCCGAAGACCATGCCGAAGCAGAACGGCAGGAAGGCAAACCCCGCCCTGAGAGGGCGAGTAGCCCATGACGTTCTGGATGAACGAGCGAGAGGAAGAAGAACATCGCGAACATGGCCGCGGGGGTGATCATCATGGCCAGGAACGCCGTCGCGCGGGTGCGGTTGGCGAAGATGCTCAGCGGCATGATCGGGTGCTCGGTGCGGCTCTCGAGCAGCACGAAGGCGACGAGCAGCACGACTCCGCCGACCATGCCGGTGACGGCCAGCGGGTCGCCCCAGCCGTAGGTCTGGCCCGAGGAGTCCTGGTTGCCGGTCCGGGTGATGCCGAAGACCAGGGACAGCAGGCCGACGGTGCCGAGCAGCGGCGCCGGGCACGTCGAGCTGGCCGGGGTGGTGCTCGGAGTCGGGCAGCACCTTGGGTGCGAAGTACGCCGCCGCGAGCCCGATCGGGACGTTGATCAGGAAGGTCAGGCGCCAGCCCCAGTTCGGGTCGACTGCCGGTGAGCCAGCCGCCCAGGATCAGGCCGATGGCCGCGCCGACGCCGGACATGGCCGCGAACACCGAGAACGCGCGGTTGCGCAGCGGCCCGGCCGGGAACGTCGTGGTGATCAGCGCGAGCGCGGTCGGTGAGGCCATGGCGGCTCCGACTCCTTGCAGCCCTCGGGAGCCGAGCAGCATGGCCTCGTTCTGCGCAACGCCACCGAGGGCGGAGGCCACGGCGAACAAGGTCACACCGGCCATGAAGATGCGGCGGCGGCCGTAGAGGTCGCCCAACCGCCCACCAAGGAGCAGCAGGCCGCCGAACGCGAGGGCATAGCCGGTGACGACCCACGACAGGCTGGTGGCGTCGATGGACAGGTCCTGGCCGATGTAGGGCAGGGCGATGTTGGCGATGGTGCTGTCGAGCACCACCATCAGCTGCGCCACGCAGATCAGGACCAGTGCCCAGGCGGCGTGGGCCGGGGCATCGGCCGGGCCTTCCTCGACGACGACCCCGTCCTGGCCGGTGGGCTCGGTCATGTGACGTCCTTTTCTGGGAGGTTGGACTGCCCGGTGGCCATGGCCGCGGGCAGGATGATCTGGTCGATGACGCTGACGACGAGCTCCTTGGTAGGCGGCTCGCCGACGAGGAAGAAGCGATGTAACACGATCCCGGCCAGGGCCGGGGCGAGCAACTCGATATCGACGTCCGCTCGGATCTCGCCGCGCTCCTTGGCGCGCTCGAAGAGCGCCTTGGAGCCGGCCAGCTTGGGGGCGAGCACCTCGTTGCGGAACGCCTCGGCGAACTCGGCGTCGCGGGCGATGGCGGTCATGATGGCGCCGAAGGTGTTGACCTCCGGCTTGTCGGTCAGGCCGCCGTGGCCGCAGAAGGCGGCGATCAGGTCGCCGCGCAGCGTGCCGGTGTCGACCGGGCGCTGCTCGGTGTAGTGGTGCATCTGGTGGTCGTGCTGGAGCGCGTCGATGACGAGCTGGACCTTGCCGTTCCAGCGGCGGTAGAGGGTCGCCTTGGACGCCTTGGCCCGCAACGCCACCGCGTCCATGGTGAACCGGTCGTAACCGACCTCCGCGAGCACCTTGAGGGCCGCGTCGAGGATCTCGGCCTCCCGGACGCCCTCGACCCGCGGACGGGGGTGGGCGGTCTCGGCCTGAGGTGACATGGGCTCGTGCTCCTGGTTGCCCGCACGGAACGAAACGGTTCCGTTTCATCGGGAACAGCGTGGCACGAGGACGCACTCTCGCCAAGTGCCTTCTCGAAGCCACCTGACGACGATTCGTCTGCGGTCCCGCTGGGACAGCGACGCGAGACCGCAGACGAATCGTCGGTGGTGCGGGTCAGACCACGGCCGGCGCGACCTCCGGGCCGTCGGTGGCCAGCTCCTCGTGCTTGACCTGGAGGAAGATCCACGTCACGAGGGACGCCACGATCATCAGGCCGGAGGCCAGGAGGAACGCGTCCGTCGCGCCCTCGGTGAACACCTGGTGCTGAACGATCGGGTCGGCCATGGCCTGCCCGAGCTCCTTGCTCCGGTCGGTGATCGTCTGGGTGGCCAGCGTCGCCAGCAGCGACAGGCCCAGCGCCCCACCGACCTGCTGCATGGTGTTCAGCACGCCGGAGCCGATCCCCGTGTCCTCGTTCCGCAGGTGGTGCACCGCGGTGAGGGTGAGCGGCACGAAGGTCAGGCCCATGCCGAACGACATCATCAGGATGAACGGCAGCAGGTCAGTGAGGTAGCTGCCCTGGATGTCGCTCACCGGGGTCGTGGTGTCGTAGGGCAGCTGGGAGAACCCGTACAGCGCCGCCGCGGCCATCAACGTGCCGACACCGGCCAGGTACCTCGGGTCGATGCGGCTGACCAGGTTGGAGGAGATCCCGGCCGCGAGCACGAGGCCCACGCAGAACGGCAGGAACGCGACGCCGGCCCGCAGCGGGGTGTAGCCCATCACGACCTGGATGTACTGGCTCAGGTAGAAGAACATCGCGAACATCGCCGCCGGGGCGAAGAACATCGCCACGAAGCTCGCCGCTCGGGTGCGGTTGGTGAACACCCGGACCGGCAGCAGCGGGTGCGCGACCCGGCTCTCGATCAGCACGAAGAGGCCGAGGAGCACGAGGCCGGCGGCCAGGCTCGCGAGCGTCCACGTGTCGGTCCAGCCGTCCTGGCCGGCGCGGCTGATGCCGTAGACCAGGCCGAGCAGGCCGAACGTACCGGCTGCGGCGCCAGGCAGGTCCAGCTCGCCCGGGTGGGACTCGGACTCCGCGAGGAAGCGCGGCGCCAGGATCGCGGTGGCGATGCCGATCGGGGTGTTGATCAGCAGGGTGAGCCGCCAGCCGTCGATGTCGGTGCCGAAGAGGCTCAGGTCGGTGCCGGTCAGCCAGCCGCCGAGCAGCAGGCCGACAGCGGCGCCGACGCCGGACATCGCGGCGTACACCGCGAAGGCGCGGTTGCGCGCCGGGCCGGCGGGGAACGTCGTGGCGATCAGAGCAAGCGCTGCCGGTGAGGCCAGCGCAGCGCCGAGGCCCTGGAGGCCACGGGCGGCCAGCAGCGTTCCCTCGCTGGTGGCCAGGCCACCGAGCAGGGAGGCGACGCCGAAGATGACGAGGCCGGTCATGAAGACCTTGCGGCGGCCGTAGAGGTCACCGAGCCGGCCGCCGAGCAGCAGCAGGCTGCCGAAGGCCAGCGCGTAGCCGGTGACGACCCAGCGGAGGTTGTCGATCGAGATGTCGAGGTCGCTCTGGATGTAGGGGAGCGCGATGTTCACGATCGTGCCGTCGAGCACGACCATGAGCTGCGCCACCGAGATGAGGACGAGCGCCCAGAGGAGGCGCCTGTTGCCCTTGGTCTCGGCGACCTCCTCGACGGCGACGTCGGGTCGGGTGTCAGTCATGGGTGATCTCTCTTTGGGTGGGAGGGATGTCGGTCAGCCGGCCGCGGTCGCGGCAGGAAGGATGATCTGGTCGATGACGCTGATGACGAGCTCCTTGGTGGGCGCCTCGCCGACCAGGAAGAAGCGGTGCAGCACGATCCCGGCCAGGGCCGGGGCGAGCAGCTCGATGTCGACGTCCGCACGGATCTCGCCGCGCTCCTTGGCGCGCTCGAAGAGGGCCTTGGAGCCGGCCAGCTTGGGGGCGAGCACCTCACGGCGGAACGCCTCGGCGAACTCGGCGTCGCGGGTGATCGCGGTGAGGATGGCGCCGAAGGTGTCGACCTCGGGCTTGTCGGTGAGGCCGCCGGTGCCGCAGAAGGCGGCGATCAGGTCGCCGCGGAGCGTGCCGGTGTCGACCGGACCGTGCTCGGTGTAGTGGTGCTGCTGGTGGTCGTGGTGCAGCGCGTCGATGACGAGCTGGACCTTGCCGTTCCAGCGGCGGTACAGGGTCGCCTTGGACGCCTTCGCCCGGAGGGCGACTGCATCCATGGTGAACCGGTCGTAGCCGACCTCCGCGAGCACCTCGAGGGCGGCCTCGAGGATCTCGGCCTCCCGGACGCCCTCGACCCGCGGACGGGGGGTGGCGGTCTCGGTCTGCGGTGACATCTGCGCTCTGCTCCTCGTTAACCTGCATGAAACGAAACGGTTTCGTTTCATCGAGAACAGAGTGGCACGGCAGGGCATTCCAACCAAATCGAGTTTCTCGAGGCGGTCTGGACCAGTGGGTCCGTCGGCGCCGGTTGGCAGTATGTGCGCATGCCCCAGGCCCCGTCTGCCGCCACTCCCGAGGCCCGCGAGGAGCACGCGCGGCTCGTCGACGACATCGAGGACGCGCGGTGGCGCTACTTCGTCCTCGACGCCCCCACGCTCGACGACGCCGACTACGACAAGCGGATGCGGCGGCTGCAGGTCCTCGAGGAGGAGTTCCCCGAGCTGCAGACGCCCGACTCGCCGACCCAGAAGGTCGGCGGCACCGTCTCGACCGAGTTCACCGCGGTCGCCCACCTGCAGCGGATGGAGAGCCTCGACAACGCCTTCTCCTTCGACGAGCTCGAGTCCTGGCACGCCCGGCTGGCGCGCGACGGCGTGTCCGACCCGGACCTGCTGTGCGAGCTCAAGGTCGACGGCCTGGCGATCAACCTGCTCTACGAAGGCGGTCGGCTGGTCCGGGCGCTCACCCGCGGCGACGGCTCGACCGGCGAGGACGTCACCCCCAACGTCAAGACGATCGACGGTGTCCCGCACCGGCTGACCGGCACCGACGAGTTCCCGGTGCCCGAGCTGCTCGAGGTGCGCGGTGAGGTGTTCCTGCCGAAGGTGGCCTTCGAGCGGCTCAACGAGTCGATGACCGAGGCCGGCAAGCCGGTCTTCGCCAATCCCCGCAACGCCGCCGCCGGATCACTGCGCCAGAAGGACCCGCGGGTCACCGCCAGCCGTGCCCTCGGCATGGTCTGCCACGGCATCGGCGCCCGCACCGGCTTCGAGCCGAAGGCGCAGTCCCACGCCTACGACGCGCTCGCGGCCTGGGGCCTGTCGACCTCCGAGCAGGTCAAGGTGCTGCCCACGCTCAAGGAGGTCGAGGCGTACGTCGCCAACGCCGGCGAGCACCGCCACACGATCGTCCCCTACGAGATCGACGGCGTCGTGATCAAGGTCGACGACGTCGCCCTCCAGCGCCGGCTCGGCTCGACCAGCCGCGCGCCGCGCTGGGCGATCGCGTTCAAGTACCCACCCGAGGAGGTCAACGCCAAGCTCCTCGACATCCGGGTCAACGTCGGCCGCACCGGCCGGGTGACGCCGTACGGCGTGATGGAGCCGACCCTGGTCGCCGGCTCGACCGTGGAGAACGCCACCCTCCACAACGCCCACGAGGTCAAGCGCAAGGACGTCCGGCCGGGCGACACGGTGATCCTGCGCAAGGCCGGCGATGTCATCCCGGAGATCCTCGGCCCGGTGCTGCCGCTGCGGCCCAAGGGGCTGCGCGCCTGGAAGATGCCGACGAAGTGCCCGGCGTGTGGCACCGAGCTCGCGCAGCAGAAGGAGGGTGACAAGGACCTGCGTTGCCCCAACCACCAGTTCTGCACGGCCCAGGTGCGCGAGCGCGTCTTCCACGTCGCCGGCCGCGGGGCCTTCGACATCGAGGGGCTCGGCTACGAGGCGGCGGTGGCCCTGCTCGACGCGAAGGTCATCGACAACGAGGGCGACCTGTTCGACCTCGACGAGGCCAAGCTGCTCACGGCCCCGCTGTTCACCCGCGCTCCCAAGAAGGGCGAGGAGGGGCCGCAGCTGTCGGCGAACGGCGAGCGTCTGCTCGCCAACCTCGGCAAGGCCAAGGCGGTCCCGCTGTGGCGGGTGCTGGTCGCGCTGTCGATCCGCCACGTCGGTCCCACGGCGGCCCGGGCGCTGGCCCAGGAGTTCGGCTCGATGACGGCGATCCGCGAGGCCTCCGAGGACAAGCTCGCGGCGGCCGAGGGTGTCGGCCCGACCATCGCCGAGGCGGTGATCGAGTGGTTCAAGGAGCCCTGGCACGTCGAGATCGTCGACAAGTGGGAGCGCGACGAGGTCTCGATGGCCGACGAGCGCGACGAGTCGGTGCCGCGGACCCTCGAGGGGCTCACCGTGGTCGTCACCGGCTCGCTGGTCGACTTCTCCCGCGACTCGGCCAAGGAGGCGATCCTCGCCCGCGGCGGGAAGGCCGCCGGCTCGGTCTCCAAGAGCACCGACTACGTCGTGGTCGGCGACAACGCCGGCTCCAAGGCCGACAAGGCCGAGCAGCTCGGGGTGCCGGTCCTCGACGAGGACGGCTTCAAGGCGCTCCTCGAGAGCGGGCCGTCATGAGGCGTTCTTGAGGCGACTTTCGCCTCCTCGACCCGCCCCGGCCAGGGCTAGCGTCAGCGCCATGATGGACATTCGCCTCGAGGACTTCGTCGCCGTCGTCGAGCAGACCACCGACCTCGCGGCCTACCCGCACGCGGACCGGGTCGAGCGCAACGTGCTCGTCTACGACGCCGACCGGCTCCTCGCCGCGACCAAGTCCGAGACCGGCCGCGACGAGGTCTCGGCCGAGCTGGTGCGCGCGTTCACCGACGGCCCCGGGGTGGTCGTGTTCGAGGGCGCGTTCCCGGACCACGCGGTGATCGACCGGGTCACCGAGGTCTTCGACGAGATCATCGCCGACGAGGCGGCCGCGGGCGGTGCCGCCGGCGACCACTTCGCCGCACCCGGCGCGAACAGCCGGGTCTGGAACGCGCTGGAGAAGCTCGCGGTGCGCGCGCCCGAGGCGTTCGTCGACTACTACGCCAACGACGTGATCGCGCTGGCGTCGTCGGCCTGGCTCGGCCCGGGCTACCAGGTCACCTCTCAGGTCAACGTGGTCCGGCCCGGCGGCAAGGCCCAGGAGCCGCACCGCGACTACCACCTCGGCTTCCTCAGCGACGAGGTGACCGCTCGCTACCCGACCCACGTGCACGCGCTGTCGCCGGTGCTGACCCTCCAGGGCGCGGTCGCGCACACCGACATGCCGCTGGAGAGCGGGCCGACGCTCTACCTGCCGTACTCGCACCAGTACCTCCCCGGCTACCTCGCCTGGCGGCGCGAGGACTTCAAGGCCTACTTCGCCGAGCACCACGTCCAGCTGCCACTTCGCAAGGGCGACGCCGGGTTCTTCAACCCCGCGCTCTTCCACGGCGCCGGGTCGAACGTCTCGACCGACATCCAGCGGATGGCGAACCTGCTGCAGGTCTCCTCGGCGTTCGGCCGGGCGATGGAGCAGGTGGACCGGGCGCGGGTGGTGAACGCCGTCTACCCGGCGCTCCGACAGAGCTCGCTCGGCGCCACCGGGCTGGCGGCAGCGGTGGCCGCGTCCGCGGAGGGCTACCCGTTCCCGACCAACCTCGACCTCGACCAGCCGGTCGACGGGCTGACCCCGGTCTCCCAGGCCGAGCTCGTGCACCGCGCCCTCGACGAGGGCTGGGAGCCGACCGCGCTCTCGGCCGCGATCGCCGACTACTCCGCGCGCCGGCGCACCTAGCGGGTTGGTGGATCAGTCGCGGTCGACCAACAGCGTCGACGGCTCGTTGAACGGCGTCACCACCTGGATCTGCGACGGCACGCTGGCCGGGCTGCCCGGCAGCACCCCGCGCGCCTGGAGCAGCAGCCGGCAGGCGCGGCGCATGTCGGCCCGCAGGTCGTGGTGGAGCACGGCCGAGATCCGTCGGGTGCGGAGCAGCCGCCGGTTGTCCGCGTCGAGGTCGTGGGCGACGAACACCTCGGGGGTCCGGCCGAGCTCGTCGAAGACGTCGAGGATGGCGCGGTTGCCGCCGCCGATCGAGTAGCAGGCGGCGATGCCGGGTTCGGCCTCGAGCGTCCCGCGGACCGCGGCGCGCATCGTCGCGTCCAGGCCGTCGGTGTCGGTCACCTCGTGGACCGTCCAGCGCGGCGCGAGGTCCACCATCGCCGCCCGGAACCCGGCCTCGCGCTCCTCCTCGCCGTGGAACGACGAGCTGCTCAGCGTCACCAGCACCGGACCCTGGCTCCGCGCCCAGCTCGTGACGAGGTACGCCGCGGTCGCACCGGCCGCGCGGTTGTCCACGCCGACGTACGCCGCCCGCCGGCTGCCGGGCAGGTCGGTGACGAAGGTGATGACCGGGATGTCGTGTTCCGCGAGCCGCGCGACGGCGGCCGCGACGAGGGGATGGTCGGGCGCCTTGAGGATGACGCCGTCGGAGCCGCGATCGGCGATCCGGTCGAGCCTTGCCGCGGCGGCCTCCGGGTCGCTCTGCTCGCTGAGCTGGGCCCGGCTGCGCAGCACCGCGGGACGCAGTGACGCGAGCTCGGCCTCCAGTGCCTGGCGCGAGGCGGTCGAGAACCGTTCCGGAGCCTGCATGACGAGGTCGAGCAGCAGCGTCCGTCCGGACAGCGACACCTGGGTGCGCTGCCGCTCGAGCTCGGCGACGGCCCGTTCGACCTGGGCCACGGTCTCCGCGCGGACCCCCTCGCGACCGTGCAGGACGCGGTCCACGGTGGCGCGGCTGAGCCCGGACTGGGCCGCGATGTCGGAGACCCGCGGTCGGCGTGGGGAGCGGGCCACGAGACAGAGTGTGTCGCAGCTTCCGAGGTAGGCCATCCTGTCGGCGTGCCCAGCAGCCCCTTCACCCTCGCGGTCTGCGTCGAGATGGTCCTGCGCGACCTGCCCCTGGCCGACCGGATCCGGCACGTGCACGACCTCGGCTTCGCGGCGGAGATCTGGGACTGGACCACCAAGGACCTCGACGAGCTGGCCGGGCTGGCCGAGTCGGGCGTCCGGTTCACCTCGATGACCGGGTACGTCGACGGCGAGCTCGTCGACCCCTACGGCGCCGAGGCGCTGCTCGCCTCGGCCGCACTTTCGATCGAGGCCTCGCGTCGGCTCGGCGCGCCGAACCTCAACCTGCACGGCACCGGCCTCGACGGCGACGGGCTGCCGGTGCGACCGGTCGAGGTGGTCACCGGCCCGATGTGGGTGTCGGCCGTCGAGACGCTGGTTCAGGTGGCTGAGCTGGGGGAGCGCGCGGGGGTGGTGTTCACCCTGGAGAACCTCAACACCGAGGTGGATCACCCGGGTACGCCGTTCGCCCGGGCCGCGGACACCCGCTCCCTCGTCGCGGCGGTCGGCAGCCCCCACCTGCGGATGAACCTCGACCTGTACCACGCGCAGATCGGCGAGGGGAACCTCATCCAGCTGGTCCGCGAGAGCGTGGACCTCCTCGGCGAGGTCCAGGTGGCCGACGTGCCGGGGCGGTGCGAGCCGGGGACCGGCGAGATCAGCTATCCCGCCGTGGCTCGGGCGCTCGCGGAAGCGGGATACACCGGGGTGGTCGGCCTCGAGGCCTTCGCGTCGGGGGACGACGATCAGGCGCTGGAGCGGTTCCGGACCGCGTTCACCTTCGACTGAGTCGGCGGACAGGTGGTCCGTCGCTCCACCAGCGTCGTCTCGATCCGCTCGACCACACGGGGGGTGTTCCGGTCGTCGATGCGTTTGACCAGGAGCTCGATGGCGGCAGAGCCGAAGCGATCGATGCCCTGGCAGACACTGGTGAGCTGCACGAGGTCGAGACGTGCGATCTGTGAGTCGTCGTAGCCGACCACGCTCACGTCGTCGGGCACCCGTAGCCCGTGGGACTCGAAGACGCCCATCGCACCGACCGCGACCAGGTCGTTGGCGGCGACCACCGCGGTGGGGAGTGGGGACATCTCGACGATCTCCTGGGCGGCCACCTGGCCGGCCTCGTGGGAGAACGCACCGGCGACCTCGCGCGGCTCCAGTCCGAACTCGAGCATCACCGCGCGGTAGGCCTTGGCCCGGTCCTTGGCCGAGCGGTTCGCGCCGCCGGTGACGTGGACGATGTCGCGGTGACCGAGGCCCATCAGGTGACCCAGCACGAGGCGGGCCGCCTGGTGCTCGTCGGTGGTCACGACGTCCACGCCCGGGATCGAAGCCTCCCGTCCGATGAGGACGGTCGGCCAGGAGGTGGTGAGGGCGCGCAGCTCCTTCGTGGACATCATCGGGCTCATCAGGGCCAGCCCCGCGACCCGGTGCTCGAGGAGGGTCCGGACCAGCGCGGACTCCTTGGTGGCCGAGCGGGTCCCGGGTGCCACCAGCAGGTCGAAACCAGCCCCCTCCGCCGCGGTCGCGAGCGAGGAGTAGACGCCGCCGAAGTAGGGGTTCGTGACGTCGTTGATGAGCACGCCGATCGTGTCCAGCCGCTTGCTGGCCAGCGATCGCGCGTAGGCGTTGGGACGGTAGCCGAGCTCCTCGGCCGCCCGCAGCACGCGACGGCGGCGCTGCTCGGAGACGTTGGGCGAGCCCCGCATCACGAGGGACACCAGGGCGCGCGACACCTTCGCCTTCTTGGCGACGTCCTCCTGGGTCGGACCCAAACCCGGCACCCCCTCATCCGAGAAATGTCAGGACTTTGTGTAACGGTTCGATAACGGCGTCTTGCCTCAGCGGTGTGACTGCGGCCACAGTACCTGATTAGCGCGCGCTAATCAGTAGCGCGCGCTAATGCGCAAAAGGGCGCAGGCGGGCCCGGCCCGCAACCAAGGAGGAAGCATGAAGGCTCCGAAGTTGGGTCTGGCAGTTGCGGTGGCGGCTGCCATGGTTCTGACCGCGTGCAGCAGTGGCACCGACTCAGACAGCGGCGGCGGCGACGGCAGCAGCAGCGACAACGCCGACATGAAGATCTGCATGTACACCCACGGTGACGGTGGCGGGTTCTGGTCGGTCGCCAAGAAGGGCGCCGAGAAGGCCGCCGACGACCTGGGCGTCGACCTGGACTACCAGGAGTCGAACAACGACCCCGAGGCGCAGGCCCAGTTCATCGAGGCGGGCGTCGACGCGGGCTGCGACGGCATCGCGGTCTCGGCCCCCAACCCGGACGCCATCCAGGGTGCGATGGACAAGGCCGACGAGGCGGGGATCCCGCTGGTGACCATGAACTCCGGCTCCGATGTGTTCCAGGACCTGCACGCCTTCACCCACGTCGGCCAGGACGAGTTCATCGCCGGCCAGGCGGCCGGCGAGAAGTTCAAGGAGCTCGGCGCGACCAAGGTGCTGTGCCCGATCCAGGAGGCCAACAACATCGGCCTGCAGCAGCGCTGTGACGGCGCGGCGGACACCTTCGGCAACGTCGAGAACCTCCAGCTCTCCGCTGGTCTTGCCGACCTGTCCAAGAGCGAGGCAGAGATCCAGGCCAAGCTCGAGTCGGACCCCGACATCGACGCCGTGTTCTCGCTGAACGCCGACATCGCCACCGGTTCGTCGATGCCCGCGTCCGAGGCGGCTGGTCGAGACATCATCAACGGCACCGTCGACCTCTCCGGCGACGCGGTGCAGTCGATCGCTGACGGCGACCTCGCGTTCGCGATCGACCAGCAGCAGTTCGCCCAGGGCTACCTCCCGATCGTGCTGCTGTACCTGAACAAGCTCAACGGCCACGTCCTGGGTGGCGGTCAGCCGATGTACACCGGCCCCGGCTTCGTCACGCAGGAGAACGCCGAGCTGGTCCAGCAGCTGGCGGAGGACGGCACCCGCTGATCCCGGGTTCGGGGCGGGCGGCACCGCCGCCGCTCGCCCCGAACCGCATCCCGCCACGGCCGACCCCCGGCTGACGTGGCACCGCCCGGACCCGGGCAGCAGCAGACACCCCAGGGAGGAAACGTGACCGCAACCACTGCGGCACCGACCGACGAGCGCATGGTGACGGCCTCGCGGCTGACGCGCCTGCTCCGACGTCCCGAGCTCGGCGCACTCATGGGCGCCGTCGTCATCTACGCCATGTTCGCCATCGTCGACGAGACCGGCGTCTTCGCCACGATCAACGGCACCGCCCGCTGGACCGACGTCGCCGCCACCACCGGCATCGTCGCCGTCCCGGTGGCCCTGCTGATGATCGCCGGCGAGTTCGACCTCAGTGCCGGCGTCATGGTCGGAACCTCGGGCCTCCTGTGCGGCCTGCTCACCACCGAGTACGGCATCCCGATGTGGCCGGCGATCCTGCTCACCTTCGCCTTCGCGGCCTGCATCGGCCTCATCAACGGCTGGCTGGTGATGCTGACCGGCCTTCCGTCGTTCATCGTCACGCTGGCGATGTTCTTCTCCTTGCGAGGCATCAACCTCGGCGTCACCAAGGCGCTGACCGACACCGTGCGTGTCTCCGGCATGGGCGACGTCGACGGCTTCGACTCCGCGGTCAAGGTCTTCGCGATCACGTTCTGGGACCCCTACGACTACCGGATCGCAGTGGTCTGGTGGATCGGCATCACGATCGTGGCCACGGTGGTCCTGACCCGCACCCGGTTCGGCAACTGGATCTACGCCGTGGGTGGCGACAAGAACGCGGCCCGCAACACCGGTGTCCCGGTCCGACGCACCAAGATCAGCCTGTTCGTGTGCACCTCGCTGGCGGCCGCGCTGGTCGGCATCATCAGCCTGACCCGGCTCCGGTCCATGCAGGCCGGACAGGGCATCGGCGAGGAGTTCACCTTCATCATCGCCGCAGTGGTCGGCGGCTGCCTGTTGACCGGCGGCTACGGCTCGGCCATCGGCGCCAGCATCGGCGCCAGCATCATCGGCATGGCGTTCATCGGCATCGCCTACGCCGGCTGGAACACCGACTGGACCTGGCTGTTCCTCGGCGTGATCCTCTTCGCCGCGGTGCTGGTCAACACCTTCATCGGCAAGCGGGCGGCAGGAGCAAAGAGATGACCGACGAGACCGTCTTCGACGAGATCCCCGAGCCCGAGCTGACCCCGCCGCCACCCGAGGGGACCGTGGTGCCGGCCCTGCAGCTCAAGAACGTGGGCAAGAGCTTCGGCAGCGTGATCGCGCTGCGCGACATCTCGCTGCACGTCGACCCCGGCACCGTCACCTGCGTGCTCGGCGACAACGGCGCCGGCAAGTCGACGCTGATCAAGATCCTCAGCGGCGTGCACCAGCCCAGCGAGGGCGAGCTCCTCGTGAACGGCGAGCCGACGACGTTCTCCACGCCGCGCGACGCACTGGCCGCCGGCATCGCGACCGTGTTCCAGGACCTGGCCACCGTCCCGCTGATGTCGGTGTGGCGGAACTTCTTCCTCGGCAACGAGCCCCGGGTGGGATTCTGGCCGTTCAAGTTCCTCGACACCGGCAGAGCCAGACGCGTCTGTCGCGAGGAGCTGCTGGCGATGGGGATCGACCTCCGCGACATGGAGCAGCCGGTCGGCACGCTGTCCGGCGGTGAGCGCCAGGCAGTCGCGATCGCCCGGGCGGTCTACTTCGGCGCCAAGGTGCTGATCCTCGACGAGCCCACGAGCGCGCTGGGGGTCAGGCAGTCGGGCGTCGTCCTGAAGTACATCCTCCAGGCGCGTGAGCGCGGGATCGCGGTCGTGTTCATCACCCACAACCCGCACCACGCGCACATGGTCGGCGACCGCTTCTACCTGCTCAACCGCGGCCGGATGACCGACGAGTTCGAGCGCAAGACGGTCACCCGCGAAGAGCTGGTCAAGGCCATGTCGGGTGGCGCCGAGCTCGAGGCGCTGGCCCACGAGCTGGAGGGCTCGACCGCCGCCCACTGAGCGGCCGGTCGGCGTACGGGTGGACGCCCGTACGCCGGCCGACCGCGCCGTCAGCCGTCCGAACCCACACCCCGAGGACACCCATGGAGACGCTCAAGGTCGGCATCATCGGCGCCGGCTGGATGGGCCATGTGCACGCCCGCGCCTACCAGCGGCTGGCCCAGCACTGGCCGGACCTGGCCGTGTGTCCGCAGCTGGTCGCGGTGGCCGAGTCGTCACCCGCGGCCGCGGACACGTTCGCCCGCGCCCACGGCACTGCGACGTACGCCGACTGGCGTGAGCTCGTCGCCGACCCCGACCTGGCCGCGGTCAGCGTGACCGCACCCAACTTCCTGCACCGCGAGATCGGTGTCGCGGTCGCCGAGGCCGGCAAGCACCTGTGGATCGAGAAGCCGGTCGGGCTGACGGCCGACGACGCGGTGGCGGTCCGTGACGCGGTGCACGCGAGCGGCGTCGTGGGCTGCGTCGGCTTCAACTACCGCAACGTTCCGGCCGTGGCCCGCGCCCGCAGGATCGTCGAGTCGGGCCAGATCGGCGTGCCGACGCATGCGCGCGTGCAGCTGCTCACCGACTACGCCGCCCACCCGGGCAGCCCGCTGTCGTGGCGCTATGCCGTCGACCACGGTGGCCACGGCGCGCTCGGCGACCTGGCCTCGCACGGCGTCGACCTGCTCCGGTTCGTCCTCGGCGAGGTGTCCGGCGTGATGGCCCAGACCGCGATCCACATCCCGCAGCGTCCGATAGCCGACGCACAGGGTCACTACGCCGTGCTCGACGTGACCGACCCGGGGCTCACCTTCGGCGAGGTCGAGAACGAGGACTACGTCGTGGCCATCCTGAAGATGACCTCCGGCACCCCTGGGGGTCTGCTCGCGGTCTGCGAGGCCAACCGCGCCGCCGTGGGGGAGCAGAACAACTACGCCTTCGAGGTGCACGGAACCCAGGGGCTGGTGCGGTGGGACTTCCGGCGCCCGGGCGAGCTCCAGGTCTCCGCCGGCGACCAGTACGCCGGCCAGCCGACCAGCACCGTCTTCAGCGAGCCGGGAGACGGCGAGTACGCCGCGTTCCAGCCGGGCGCCGGCATCGCGATGGGCTACGACGACACCAAGGTCGTCGAGGCCCGCAACTTCGTCAGGGCGATCTCGGGCGAGGCCGCCGAGCTGGCGACCCTGGACGACGCGGTCGCCTCCGCGAGCGTCCTCGACGCCATGGTCACCTCGGACGAGACCGGACAGTGGGTATCTGTATGAGCAAGGACGCAGGGTTCGCGGTCGACACCGGACCGGAGCTGCCGACCCGGCGGATCGGCGTGATCGGCTGCGGCCGGATCGGGCGGATGCACGCCTCGCTGCTGGCTCGCGAGGTCCCGGGCTGGGTGGTCGCCGCGGTGGCCGACGCCGTACCGGCCGCGGCGGAGGGCGTCTCGGCGGCGATCGGCGCGCCGGTCAGGTCGATCGAGGAGCTGCTGGCCTCCGACGACGTCGACACGGTCGCGATCTGCACGAGCACCGACACCCACGTCGACCTGGTCATCGCGGCGGCGCGGGCCGGCAAGGCGATCTTCTGCGAGAAGCCGGTCAGTCTCGACCTCGAGCTGGTCGACCGCGCGCTCTCGGCGGTGGAGGAGGCCGGGGTGCCGTTCATGATCGGCTTCAACCGGCGCTTCGACCCGGGCCACAAGTCGGTCCGCGACCGGGTGGCCGACGGCTCGGTCGGCGACCTGCACGTCCTGCGGATCACCAGCCGTGACCCCGCGGCCCCGCCGCCGGAGTACATCGCCGTCAGCGGCGGCATCTTCCTCGACATGGTGATCCACGACTTCGACATGGCGCAGTACGTGGTGCAGAGCCCGGTGACCGAGGTGTTCGCCCGCGGCGCGGTGCGCGTCGACCCGCGGATCGGCGAGGCCGGCGACGTCGACACCGCTGTCACGGTGCTGACCCACGAGGACGGCACGCTGACCACCATCGACAACAGCCGCGAGGCGGTCTACGGGTTCGACCAGCGGATCGAGGCGTTCGGCAACGGAGGCATGGCGGTCTCCGACAACCCGGCCCGGCACGCCGGGTGGCACGTGGGCCGCGAGGCCCGGACCGGGGAGCCGCTGCCGTGGTTCTTCCTGGACCGCTACGCCGAGTCGTACCGCCAGGAGTGGGCCGCGTTCCACACCTACCTGGTCGAGGGCGGCCCGTCGCCGGTCGGCACCGCCGACGCGCGGCACTGCACCGCCGTCGCCCTCGCCGCCGGCAGGTCGCTCCGCGAGGGCCGGCCGGTCCAGGTGAAGGAGATCGGCTAGCCGTGTCGAGCATCGCGGTGACTGGGGCGACCGGCTTCGTCGGCGGCACCGTCGCGGCCGTCCTCGCGGGCAAGGGGCACGACGTGGTCTGCCTGGTCCGCCGCGACCCGGGTCCGGACTTCCCGTGGCCGACCCGGCTCGTCGACATGCAGGACACCGAGTCGCTGGCCCACGGTCTCGACGGCTGCGACGCCGTCGCGCACCTGGCGATCTTCAACGACTTCCACGGCATGTACGCCGACCGGAGGGCGGCCCAGGACGGCTACGTCGGGCTGACCCGTCGGGTCGTCGACGCGGCCAACCAGACGGGGGCCCGGGTCGGCTACGTCTCGAGCGACTGGGTCTTCGACGGCACCGGCCACCTGGTCGACGAGGAGGAGCCGCCGAACCCGGTCAACTTCTACGGGTTCATGAAGGCCGCGTCCGAGCTGGTCGTGCTCGAGCGCGCCGATGCCGGCTTCGTGGCGCGGGTCGGCGGTGTCCAGGGGCTGCACCAGACCCAGGATTCCGGCCCGCGGTCGCAGGACGTCGGCTTCGGCTACTTCGTGATCTCGCTGGTCGACGCGCTGCGCGGCGGCGGACGGTTCACGGTCTGGGAGGACCCGGACATCAACTCGGTCGCCACCCCGATCGTCTCGCCCGAGATCGGCGCCCTGCTCGGCCTGGCCGTGGAGAAGCAGGTCGACGGCGTGCTGCACTTCGCCGGCGGTACGCCGGTCACCCGCCGCGAGCTGGCCCTGGCGACCTGCGACGTCTTCGGCCTCGACCCCGGGCAGCTGGACTTCGGGCCGCCTCCGGACGAGGCCCGGCTCCCGGCCCCGGTGCCCTACGACACCAGCATGGCCGCCGGCACGACGATGGCCCGGCTCGGCGCCACCGCCCACCCCATCGAGGCCCAGCTCGGTGCGCTCAAGGCCGAGCTCGAGCAGGGCGCCCCGGCGCCGCTCACGATGATCGGCTCGGGGGACGTCCTAGCCCGCGGACGAGGTTGATCTCGAAGGTGTAGCGACTGGCGGCGTAGAGATGGCTCGCGAACTCCACCACCGTGCCGTGGTCGTCGAGCGTCTCGCGCTCCATGGTCAGCAACGCCGAGCCACGCGGCTCGCCGAGCTCACGGGCCTCGGCGGCGGTCGCGGTGCGGGCACCGACGACCTGCGTCGCCGAGTGCAGGTGCACCCCGGTGCGCCGGAGCAGGTCGTAGAGACCGGTCGCCGCAAGGGCGTCCGCCTCGAAGGTCACGATGTCGGCGGGCAGCCAGTTCGTCATCCGCGCGATGGGCTGCTCCCGGGCGCTGCGCAGCCGCTCGACCAGGACGACCGGGTCGCCCTCCTCGAGCCGGAGTCGCCCGGCGACGTCCGCGCCGGCTCCCACCGTCTCGAAGCGGAGCACCGTGGTGGTCGGCTCCTGACCGGTGTTCGCAAGATCGTCGTGGAGGCTCGTCAGCTCCAGGGGCCGGCGCACCTTGGGCTGGACGACGCGGGTGCCGATGCCGCGCCGGCGGACGATGAGCCCCTGGTCCACGAGCTGCTCCATGGCCCGTCGCATCGTCGGCCGGGAGATCCCCAGCTGCTGGGCGAGGACGATCTCGTTGTCGAGCAGGGTGCCCTGGGGGAGGGTGCCGGCGGCGATCGACTGCTCGAAGTGCTGAGCGACCTGGAACCACAGCGGGATGGGGCTGGACCTGTCGACGGCCAGCGCCGTGAGCACGTCGTCGGGGGACCGGACGGGGGCGGACATGGGCGCCAGTATGTCACATGATCTAATGTTAGGACAAAGTCTTGACAGTCAGTTCGAACCTTCGATTGGATCGGTGTCGTGACCACTTCCCTGCCCGTTGACCGCATTGCCGGGGCGCCCATCTCCTGGGGCCTCTGCGAGGTGCCCGGCTGGGGCTACCAGCTGACGCCGCAGCGAGTGCTCTCCGAGATGCAGGGCCTCGGGCTCGTGGCCACCGAGTTCGGTCCACCCGGCTTCCTCGAAGCCGAGGCCGAGTCCCGCGTCGCGCAGCTTGCGTCGTACGGCCTCGGTGCCGTCGGCGGCTTCCACGTGGCGGTCCTGCACGACCCCGGCCACGACCCGGTCCCCGGCGTCGACGCGTTCATCGACGAGTGCCTGGCCGCCAAGGCCGGCATGGTCGTCCTCGCGGCCGGGACCGGTCAGGCCGGGTACGACGCCCGTCCCGAGCTCGACGAGAGCGGCTGGCAGACCCTGCTCACCAACCTGGACCGGATCGCCGACCACGCCGCGAGCCGCGGGGTCGAGGCCTCCCTGCACCCGCACATGGGCACCATGATCGAGAGCGGCCCCGAGACGCTGCGAGTCATCGAGGGTTCGCACATCGGCCTGTGCGTCGACACCGGCCACCTCGCCGCCGCAGGCTCCGACCCCGGCGCGATCGTCGCGGCGAGCCCGGACCGGGTCCGGCACGTGCACCTGAAGGACGTCGACAGCGTGCTGGCCGGGCGGGTGGTGGACGGCTCGCTCACCTTCGCCGAGGCCGTCCGCGCCGGGCTGTTCGTGCCGCTCGGCAGCGGTTCCGTGGACGTCACCGGGATCGTGGACATCCTGGAGAGCGCGGGCTACCAGGGCTGGTACGTCCTCGAGCAGGACGTGATGCTCCCAGGCGTTCCCGACGGCGACGGTCCGGTCGCCGACGTCCGGCAGTGCCTCGACTACCTGACAGGTGGCAAACGATGACCACGATCCAGCACTGGATCTCCGGCGCCCCGAGCTCGGCGGGCTCGACGCGCACCGCGCACGTCTACAACCCCGCCACCGGCCAGGTCGCGGCGGAGGTGCTGCTCGCCGAGACCGCCGACGTCGACAGCGCCATCGCCGCAGCCTGGGACGCCTTCCCCGGCTGGTCGCAGACCTCGGTGAGCGCCCGGACCAAGATCATGTTCGCCTTCCGCGAGCTGCTGAACGCGAACGCCGAGCGGCTCGCCGAGGTGATCACCGACGAGCACGGCAAGGTGCTCTCCGACGCGCTCGGCGAGGTGCAGCGCGGCCTCGAGGTCGTCGAGTTCGCCTGCGGCATCCCCAGCCTGCTCAAGGGCGACTACTCCGACCAGGTGTCGGGCGGCGTGGACACGTTCTCGTTCCGCGAGCCGCTCGGCGTCGTCGCCGGCATCACGCCGTTCAACTTCCCGGCGATGGTGCCGATGTGGATGTTCCCGGTCGCGATCGCCTGCGGGAACACGTTCGTGCTCAAGCCCAGCGAGCGGGACCCGTCCGCGTCGCTGCTGATCGCCGACCTGTGGCGCCGGGCCGGGCTTCCGGACGGCGTGTTCAACGTCGTGCAGGGCGACAAGGTCGCGGTGGACGCGATCCTGGACTCGCCCAGGGTCGCCGCGGTGTCCTTCGTCGGCTCGACGCCGATCGCGCGCTACATCCACGAACGCGGCAGCGCCACCGGCAAGCGGGTCCAGGCCCTCGGCGGTGCCAAGAACCACGCGATCGTGATGCCGGACGCGGACATCGACTTCGCGGCCGACCACCTGGCCGCGGCGGCGTTCGGCTCGGCGGGCGAGCGGTGCATGGCCATCTCGGCCGCCGTCGCCGTCGGCGCGGGCGCCGATGCGGTCGTCCGGGCGGTGTCGGAGCGGGCCCACGCGGTCAAGGTCGGCCCGGGCCGCGACGCCGGCAGCGAGATGGGTCCGGTCGTCACCCGCGAGGCCCAGCAGCGGATCCTCGGCCTGATCGACAGCGGAGAGAAGCAGGGTGCCGCGATCGCGGTCGACGGCCGGGAGCTCGTGGTCCCCGGCCACGAGGAGGGCTTCTTCGTCGGGCCGACGGTCATCGACCAGGTCAGCACCGAGATGGACGTCTACACCCAGGAGATCTTCGGCCCGGTGCTGTCGGTCGTGCGCGCAGACGACGTCGACGAGGCGATCGCCCTGATCAACGCGAACCCCTACGGCAACGGCACCGCGATCTTCACCTCGTCCGGCGAGTCCGCGCGGCGGTTCCAGCGCGGCGTCAACGTCGGGATGATCGGCATCAACGTGCCGGTCCCGGTGCCGATGGCGTTCTACTCGTTCGGCGGCTGGAAGGACTCGCTCTTCGGTGACAAGCACGTGCACGGACCGGAGGGCGTGAGCTTCTACACCCGCGCCAAGGTCGTGACCGCGCGCTGGCCCCAGCAGTCGCAGGCCAGCGGCGCCAGCCTCCACTTCCCGACCTCCAGCTGACCCGGCCAGTGACGATGCTGGAGCTGCTGACCGTCGGCCGGGTGGGGGTCGACCTCTACCCGGAGCAGTCGGGCGTACCGCTGAAGGACGTCGCGACGTTCGCGAAGTCCCTCGGCGGCACCGCGACCAACGTCGCGGTCGGTGCCGCCCGGCTCGGCCACCGGACCGCCGTGCTCACCAAGGTCGGCCCGGACGGCTTCGGCGACTTCGTCCGCGAGGCGCTGACCGGCTTCGGCGTGGACGCGTCGTACGTCGGCACGGCCGCCGGCCTGCAGACACCGGTGGTCTTCTGCGAGCTCAACCCGCCGGAGGACCCGCCGCTCACGTTCTACCGGGCGCCGATCGCCCCCGACCTGACGATCACCGCCGACGACGTCCCGTGGGACGTCGTGCCCGACGTGCCGGTCCTCTGGGTGACCGGGACCGGCGTGAGCGTCGAGCCGGCCCGCACCACGCAGCTCGAGATGCTGGCCCGACGGCCGCGTCCCGAGCCCGGCTCGGGCCGCTGGACCATCCTCGACCTCGACTGGCGCGAGATGTTCTGGCCCTCGCCGGAGGAGGCGCGCGCCGAGTACGACGCGATGCTCGACCACGTGACCGTCACCGTCGGCAACCGGGCCGAGGTCGAGGTCGCGGTCGGCACCAGCGACCCGCACGAGGCTGCCGCACGGCTGCTCGCTCGCGGCGTCGAGCTGGCGCTCGTGAAGATGGGTGGCGAAGGCGTGCTCGTCGCCACGGCAGACGGCGCCACCGTCGTACCCCCGCACCCGGTCGAGGTCGTCTGCGGTCTCGGCGCCGGCGACGCGTTCGGCGGCGCACTGGTGCACGGGCTGCTGTCCGGCTGGGACCCGGCGCGCTGCGCGGAGTACGCCAACGCCGCCGGTGCGCTGGTCGCCTCGCGCCTGGCCTGCGCCGACGCCATGCCCACCGTCGCCGAGCTCGACGCGATGATCTCGACCCGAGGAGCCTCGGCGTGACCGTCCCGACCCTCTCCGACGAGAAGTGGCGAGACCTGCTCGCGACCCGCGCGGCCGACCCCGGCGCGATCGCCAAGGCGTACGCCGCCCGACGCCGGCCCGGCCGGATCATCAACGATCGCGGCACCCTGTTCCTCGTCGCGGCCGACCACCCCGCCCGCGGTGCCCTGGCCTCCGGCGACGACCCGATGGCGATGGCCGACCGGCGCTCGCTGCTGGCGCGCCTGGCCGAGGCGCTCAGCCATCCCGACGTCGACGGCGTGCTCGGCACGCCCGACGTCGTCGAGGAGCTGCTCCTCCTCGGTGCCCTGGAGGACAAGGTCGTCATCGGCTCGATGAACCGGGGCGGCCTCGACGGCGCCACCTGGACGATGGACGACCGGTTCACCGGCTACGACGCCGCGACCATCGCCGAGTGCGGTCTCGAGGGCGGGAAGATGCTCCTCCGCATCGACGACAGCGACGACGGCACCGCCGAGACCCTCGAGGGCTGCGCGAAGGCAGTGAGCGAGCTCGCCGACCGTGGGCTGGTGGCGATGGTCGAGCCGCTGCCGTACCACCGCGAGGCGGACGGGTCGCTGCGCCTGCTCAAGGATGTCGCCTCGCTGTCCCGCGCCATGGCGATCGCGAGCGGGCTCGGCACGACGAGTGCCTACACGTGGTTGAAGATGCCGTCCTGCGACGAGCCGGACGCGGTCTTCGCGTCGACGACGCTGCCGTGCGTGGTGCTCGGCGGGGTGCCGCACCCCGACCCGGCCGAGGACCTGGCGTCCTGGGGCCGCGCCCTCACCCAACCGGCCGTGCGCGGCCTGGTCGTGGGCCGGGCGCTGCTCTACCCGCCCGACGGAGAGGTGTTCGCCGCGGTCGACGCGGCCGCCGGTGTGCTGCGCGCGGCGGGAGACCTACCGTGAGCCTGCTCCGTGAGGCGACGGACCCCGGTGGCTCGGGCAGCATCGTGGACATCACGCCCGAGGGCGCCGGCTGGGACTGGACGGGCCTGCGGGTGCTGCGGCTGGCGCCGGGGGAGCCGCAGACCGTGCAGACGGGGGAGTCGGAGCTCTTCGTGCTGCCCCTCGCGGGGTCGCTCCGCGTGACCGTGGGTGGCGAGCGGTTCGACCTGCAGGGCCGGGAGTCGGTGTTCAGCCGGGTCACCGACTTCTGCTACGTCGGCCGCGACAGCGTCGCGCTCCTGGTCTCCGAGGAGGGTGCCGAGGTGGCGCTGCCGTCGGCGCGGTGCGAGGCCGTCCTGCCCGCGGCGTACGGCGCCGCCGAGGACGTCCCGGTGGAGGTGCGCGGCGCCGGACCGGCGACCCGCCAGGTCACGAACTTCGGTGTGCCCGGGGTCTGGGACCACGCGGACAAGCTGATCTGCTGCGAGCTGCTGACACCCGGTGGCAACTGGTCGAGCTACCCACCGCACAAGCACGACGCCAGCGACCCGTGCGAGGTCGTCAACGAGGAGATCTACTACTACCGGATCGACGGGGGCGGCGGCTTCGGCTACCACACGACGTACACCGGGCCCGAGCACGAGGCCGCCGGCCTCGCACCGATCGACGAGGACCACCGGGTCCACGACCACGACGTGGTCCTGGTGCCGCACGGCTACCACGGTCCGTGCGTCGCGGCTCCCGGCTACGAGATGTACTACCTCAACGTGATGGCCGGACCGGCCGGCCGGGAGCTGGCCTTCTGCGACGACCCGGCGCACGGCTGGGTGCGTGACACCTGGGCGGACCTGCCCACGGATCCCCGCTGCCCGATGACCTCGGCGGCGGGTCGGGAGGAGCCCCCGCGATGACGCAGACGACCGTACGCCTGACCACGGCGCAGGCGCTGGTGCGCTGGATGACCGCGCAGCGCTCGGAGCTGCTCGACGGCACCGAGGTTCCGCTGTTCGCCGGGGTCTTCGCGATCTTCGGCCACGGCAACGTGCTCGGCCTCGGTACGGCGCTGCAGGAGGCCGCCAGCTTCGAGGGACTGAGTGAGCTGCCGACGTGGCGCGGCCAGAACGAGCAGGGCATGGCGCTGGCCGCGGTGGCGTACGCGCGGGCGACCGACCGCCGCCAGGTGATGGTGGCGAGCAGCTCGATCGGCCCGGGCGCGCTCAACATGGTCACCGCTGCGGGGGTCGCACACGCCAACCGGCTGCCGGTGCTGCTGCTGGCAGGCGACACCTTCGCCGGCCGCGCGCCGGACCCGGTGCTCCAGCAGGTCGAGCACTTCGGCGACCCGACGACGACGGTGAACGACGCCTTCCGGCCGGTCTCGCGCTACTTCGACCGGATCACCCGGCCCGAGCAGCTGCTGGCCTCGCTGCCGCAGGTCGCCCGGGTCCTGACCGACCCCGCCGACGCGGGACCGGTGACGCTCGCACTGCCGCAGGACGTGCAGGCCGAGGAGTGGGACTTCCCCGTGGCGTTCTTCGAGCCTCGGGTGCACCGCGTGCCTCGGCCGCGGGCGGACCGCGACGCGCTCGCGGGTGCGGTCGCTTCGATCCGCGACGCCGAGCGGCCGCTGCTCGTGCTGGGCGGCGGGGTGCGCTACTCGGGTGCCGCCGCCGAGGCGGTCGCCTTCGCGGAGGCGCACGGCGTACCGGTCGTGGAGACCGTCGCCGGCCGCACCTTGATGCCGCACGACCACCCGTTGTACGGCGGGGCGCTCGGCATCGTCGGGTCCGCCTCGGCCAACACGCTGGCCGCCGAGGCCGACGTGGTGGTCGCGGTCGGGACCCGGCTTCAGGACTTCACCACGTCGTCGTGGACCGGCTTCTCCGGTGACGTGCGGGTCGTCACCGTCAACGCCGCCCGCTTCGACGCGGTCAAGCACGGCGCCCAGGAGGTGGTCGGCGACGCTCGAGAGGTGCTGGTCGAGCTCGACGCAGGCCTGGGCGACTGGGTCGCGCCGTCGGCATGGGCCGACCGGTCCCGCGCCGTGAAGGCCGACTGGGACGCCGAGATCGACCGGCTCCGCGCCGGCGGCCTCACCCCGGACGGCTCGCTGACCTATGCCCAGGTGACGGGTGCCGTCAACGACGCTTCCGGGCCGGACGACTACGTGCTCACCGCGTCCGGCGGCATGCCGGGGGAGCTGCACGGCGGCTGGCGCACCGGCAAGGTCACGCCCGGCGCGACCTCGGGCGCGACCATGGACCTCGAGTACGGCTTCTCCTGCATGGGCTACGAGGTCGTCGCGCCGTGGGGCGCGGCGATGGCGCGGGCCCGCACCCACCCGGACGGCGTGGTGACGTCGATCTTCGGCGACGGCTCCTACCTGATGCTCAACTCCGAGCTCTACTCCGCGGCGTTCGCGGGCGTGCCGTACGTCGCGGTGCTCTGCGACAACGCCGGCTTCGCGGTGATCCACCGGCTGCAGACCGGCCAGGGCGCCGACGGGTTCAACAACCTGCTCGCCGACTCTCGCGGCCCCGGCGCCGCGGCCGGCCTCACCGTCGACTTCGCCGCGCACGCCCGCTCGCTGGGCTGCCACGTCGAGGAGGTCGCCGACGGCGACCTCGACGGCTTGCGCACCGCGTACGCCGCCGCGCGGGCCGCGGCCGTCGCCGAGCAGCGGCCCGCCGTCGTGGTCTGTCGCGTGGCCCAGTCCGCCTGGACCGAGTCCGGCGCCTGGTGGGAGACCGGCACGCCCGCGTCCCTGTCCGGCCATGCGGCGTACGACGAGGGCAAGGCGCGCCAGGTCCGCTGGGTGCCGGGGAGCGGTGGGTGAGCAACCGCCCTCCACAGGGTGGCGGTGGGTCGACAACCGTTGTCCACGTGGAGAACGGTTGCCAGGCCACCGCCACCCCGGGATAGGGCACGCGCGCGAGCGGTCCCTAGCGCAGCTTGACCTCAGCGCCCGAGCAGCGCCTCGTCGAAGAAGCCGACGACATGCCGCTCGTACTCCGCCGGTGCGGTCTCGATCGCCTTGATGTGCGGGGCGTCCCGGACGGTCCACAGCGACGCCTCCGGCCCGGCGATCCGCGCGTAGTCCGGCGTCAGGACCTCGGTCGCGTTGCCGCCGTCGGGCGCGTGGATGAACAGCACCGGGCGGGGCGCGATGCGCGGGACCAGATCGAACAGCGACTCGGGCGGCGCCGTGTCAGAGAATGTCGCCACCGACGCGTTCAACAGTGCGAAGGCCGGGCTCATGGCCCAGAACCCGGCACCGGGGAGGGCCCTCTTCTGCTCCCGGAACTGCCGCGCCCCCGCACCGTCGGACACCACGGCGGCGAGGTCGGGGTCCTTCGCGGCGGCCTCGAGCATCAGCTCGCCGCCGACCGACAAGCCGATCCCGCCGATGCGGTCGGGGTCGACGTCCGGGCGCCGCTTGAGCCAGTCGACCGCGGCGATGATGTCCTTGTCGCCGCCCCAGCCGAGCATGTTGCCGCCACCCTCGCTGCGGCCCTCACCGCGTCGGTCGAACAGCAGTACGCCGTAGCCGTGCCGGGCCAGCATGCGCGCGTGCGCCTGGGTGCCGAGCCGCCCGGGGAAGTCGACGATCGCCGCGCCGTTGCGGGACGGGATGTACCAGCCGTGCAGCGTCAGCCCGTCCGAGGTCGTGAAGGTCACGTCCTCGTGTTCGACGCCGAGCTCGTCCTCCGGCACCACGGCACGCTGCACATGGGTGACTGCATAGGCGAACAGCACCGGCTGCGCGACGAAATACGCTGCGAAGGCCGCCACCGCGACGTACATCGTGCGCCGGACCACACGTCGCCAGAGCCGCCCGGTGCGGCGTCGCGACTTCCACAGCCTCCACAGGCCGAGGCCGACGAGCAGCGCACCCGCGGGGATCGCGAGCAGCCCGGTGAAGTCGTCGCCGGAGGGCCCGACGGCGGTGGTGTAGTAGCCGGCCTCGATCAGGCCGATGCCGATCCCGAACACGCCAACCGACAGCGCCAGCACCGCGCGCCATCCGGCGCGTACCCGCCCGAAGCCCACCGCGGCCGCGGCGAGCAGCACGGTCGGGACCAGGGCGCTGACCAGGTGGTCGGCCGCGGTGGTACCCGCCGGGGGCTGCAGCAGGGTGTCGTCGAGCACGTGGAGCGCGACGAGCGCGGTGCCGAGCAGGAACAGCGAGCGCTCGTCGCTCGGCAGCCACCGGCTGCGGGTGGTCGACGGTCGGCGCCGGGGCGGGCGGCAGGGTGGTCGTGGTCATGCTCCGACGCTAGGGACACCGCACCGCGCGCCCCAGGTGGCTAGCCGCCCGACAGCCGGGGTCAGCCGCCCAGTTCGCAGGTGATGTCACCGCGGTCGGCGAGAGCTGCCCTACGACCCGTCCGCCAGCGGGTGCCGGTGCAGGCGGGTGGTGAGCAGGCGGCGCTCGGCGTCGTTGGCGGTCAGCCCGAGGGCGGTGCGGTTGGCCTCGCGGGCCTCGTCGTGGCTGCCGAGCATGGTGAGCAGCTCGGCGCGGGCGGCGTGGAAGAGGTGGTACGACGCCAGGGCGTCCGCGAGCCCGTCGAGCTCGGCGAGCGCGGCGGCGGGCTCGCCCAGCTGGGCCCGGGCCACGGCCTGGTTGAGCAGCACCACGGGGGAGGGGTCGTGCCGCGCGAGCGCGTCGTACAGGAGCACGATCTGCAGCCAGTCGGTCTCCTCCCACGAGGGCGCCGTCGCGTGCAGCGCGGCGATCGCGGCCTGCAGCTGGTAGCGGCCGGGCCGCCGCAGGGCGCCCGCCCGCTCGATCAGCCGCTCGCCGTCGGCGATGGCGGCGTGGTCCCAGCGCGACCGGTCCTGGTGGCGCAGCAGCACCAGCCCGCCGTGCTCGTCGAACCGCGCGGCCGCGCGGGCGTGCTGGATGGTCAGCAGCGCGGCCAGCCCCCACGCCTCGGGCTCGTGGGGCACGGCGGTCGACACCACGCCGGCCAGCCAGACCGCGTCGGCGGCCAGGTCGCGGTCCTGGGTGGCACCGGTCGAGGAGACGAACCCCTCGTTGAACATCACGTAGACCACCGCCAGCACGTCGCCCAGCCGCTCCTCGACCCGGTCGGGCGGGGGCACGGCGAGCGAGATGCCGGCGTCCACGATCTTGCGCTTGGCGCGGACGATGCGCTGGGCCAGCGTGCTCTCGTTGACCAGGAACGCCCGGGCGATCTGCGGAGTGGTCAGGCCCACCACGGCGCGGAGGGTGAGCGCCAGCCGCGCCTCGGGCGCCAGTGCCGGGTGGCAGCAGGCGAAGAGCAGCGCGAGCCGGTCGTCGGTGCCGGACCCGGCTGGGGCCGGAGACGAGGCCCGGGCGGCCAGGTTCCGCTGACGCGTGCTGCGGCGTACGCCGTCGACGGCGTTGCGCTGCGCTGCGACCTGGAGCCACGCGCCGGGGTTGTCCGGCGGCCCGTCCCGGCGCCAGGTCGTGAGCGCCTCGACCACCGCGGACTGCACCGCCTCCTCGGCCAGGTCGAAGTCGGCGTACCGGCGCGAGAGCCGGGCCACCAACGGACCAGCCTCCTCGCGCAGGGTGTGCGCGAGGAGGCCGTCCGTCGGAGCCGTGCTCACTCGGGGGACGTCACTCGAACTGCGAGTAGTCCTCGACCATCGGCCGGATCTCGACCGTGGAGCCCGGGAACTTCAGGCTGGGCCAGGACTTGGTGAGGGCGATCGCGGCGTCCATGTCGGGGACGTCGATGATCGAGAAGCCGCCGACGATCTCCTTGGCCTCGTTGAACGGGCCGTCCACGACGACGGGGCCGTCCGCGCCGTACGTCACGCTGGTCGCGGTCTCGACACCGAGCAGCTCGGCGCCGCCGTCGGCGATGACGGCGGCGTTCTCCTCGAACCACGCGTAGATCTTCGCGTAGTCGGCCTTCATGACCTCCGGGTCGACCTGGGCGTCGAGGTCGGGGCGGGAGGTGAACATCAGGACGTACTTCATGGCTCTGGCCTCTCTCGTGCGGCCCCGGGCTGGGGCCTGGTCACCGACTCGTCGCCGGTCGAGGTCGGAAATCGACAGCTGGTGCGAGAAAGTCTCCGCCGACTTTCAGCCCGCGGCCAGCACCTGCTCGCGCAGGATGTCGCCGTGGCCGGCGTGCCGGCCCAGCTCCTCGACCATGTGGACGTAGATCCAGCGCAGGGTCAGCGGCCCGCGCCGGTTGTGGGTGGCCAGGTCGTCGAGGTCGTACGGCGCCGCGATCTCGTCCGCCTCGGCCCAGGCGGCGCGGTAGTCGGCCAGGACCGACGCGATGGTGTCGTCGTCCTCGAGCACCCAGCTGTCGTCGCCACTCTCGGGGATGCCGACCTCCTCGCGGCTGCGCCCGGCCAGCGAGACGTGGAACCACACCCGCTCCACGAACGCGCAGTGCTTGACGATCCCCAGCAGCGTCGTCGCCGACGGCACCAGCCGGGCCCGCGCCTGCTCGTCGGTGAGGCCGTCGAGCAGCGCCACGACCTCGGTGCGGTTGTCGTGCACGAACGCCAGCAGCTGGGCTCGCTCGCTGCCGATGAGGGTGTGCTTCGCTGAGGTAGTCGGCTTCGGTCACGAGGCAGGAGCCTAGAGCTCCCGCGGACGCCGGTGGTCAGGCGGTCGGGACCGGCGCAGCCACTCCCACCGTCGCCGGCGTCGGCGGCGTGGGCAGGACCAGGGACCGCAGCACCGGGAAGAGCACGCGCGGGTGGAAGATCGCCGTTCGCGGCTCCACCAGACCCGCCACGGCCATGAACCGCCGAGCCACCTCGGGGTTCCGCTCGGCCACGCCGAGCACCCGGTCGACGTAGCGGTTCGCGATCCGCATCGCCCGGGTCGGGTCACCCGTCACCTCGGGGTAGGCGAGGTCCGACCCGGCGGCCAGCTCCCAGGCGGTGGCGATCGTGGCCAGGGAGCCGCGGAGCGTACGACGGGCCAGGTCGTGGGTGCCCTCGGTCAGAGCTGCTCGCAACGCGAGGGCCTCCTCCGCGGCCACGCTCATGCCCTGGCCGTAGATCGGGTTGAAGGCGCACACGGCGTCGCCGGTCACGACCAGCCCCTCCGGCATCCGGGTGAGCAGGTCGTAGCGGCGCCGGACGCTGGCCGGATGCCCGTGGGTCGCCACCGCGCCCAGCGGCTCGGCGGCGCGCACGACGTCCATCGCCCAGTCCGGCAGCTGCTCCTCGGCCACCGAGAGCATCCACTCGCGGCTCGGCTGGTCCGGGAAGGCCTTCTCGGCGCCCATCACCGTGAAGGTCCAGGTCCCCCGCTCGCATCCGAACAGCGCGACGCCCAGGTCGCGGCCCGGCGCTCGGCCCTCGATCACGAACCGCCGGCCGGCGGCCGGCGCTTCCAGGTGGAGGGTCTGGCTCGCGTACCGCACCCGGACCGCGATCCGCTCCTCGGCCGGACGCTGGTAGCCCAGCTCCTCCAGCCAGGCCGGCGTCCGGCTCCCTCGGCCGCTGGCGTCGACCACCAGGTCGGCGGGCACCTCGTCCTCGGCGCCTCCGCCGGGCGGGACGACGCGGACTCCGGTGACCACGGCGCCGTCGCCGTCGCAGGCGGGCTCGTGCATGAGTCCGGCCACCTCGAGGCAGTCGCGGAACCGGACGTTCGGCAGTGCCTCCACCCGGCTGCGGATGCGGTACTCCAGGTAGGGCCGGCTCGCCAGCAGGACCGGCGCGATCGGCTGCGGGCGCTGGCTGAGGAGGTGGCCGCCGACCCTGAAGTGCGCCTCGGACAGGTCACCGATCTTCGAGGCGCCGGCCCCGACCAGCTCGGCGACCAGACCGGGGAACAGCTCCTCGACCACCTGGACGCCGCGCGCCTGGAAGCCGTGCACGTGCCGCGCCTGCGGCACCCCGCGGCGTACGCCGGGTCCGGCCGGCAGCGGGTCCCGGTCGATCAGCGTCACCCGTGCGTACTGCTCGCTGAGCACCCGGGCCGCGAACAGGCCCGCCATTCCGGCGCCCAGGATCACCGCGTGTCCGGTGGTCGACCGCTGGGAGGTTCTGCTCATGTCTGGCTCCTCGTCGTGCTGACTGTTCCGAGGAGGGTGCCGACAGGCGCTCGACCAGACATGGAGACCGGGTGGAGATCGCGTGGAGGGCCCGTGGAGAGCAAACCGCCCGATGCCACCTGACCATGGCGCATCTGGGTGGTTGTCGGGTCAGCCGGAGGCTCCGACAATGCAAGGGTCATCTCGGAAGGTGTTTCTGGTGTACGCGTTCGACGGTTGCTGCCTCGACCCCGCCCGGGTCGAGCTGCGTCGGGACGGCGAGCCGGTGCACGTCGAGCCACAGGTCTTCGACGTCCTCGCCTTCCTGCTGGTCCATCGAGACCGGGTGGTCACCAAGACCGAGCTGCTCGACCAGGTCTGGGGCAACCGGTTCGTGAGCGACTCGACGCTGACCAGCCGGGTCAAGGCCGCGCGCCGCGCGATCGGCGACGACGGTGCGCGCCAGCGGCTGATCGCGACCGTGCACGGCGTCGGCTACCGCTTCGTGGGAGACGTCACCGAACCGGCCGTCGATCCGGTCGCCGGAGCCACGGCGCCGCCTGAGGAGCGGGCTCCTGAAGGGCGGTCGCAGGAGATCCGGTACTGCCGGTCCGAGGACGGCGTTGAGATCGCGTACGCCACGTCGGGAGCCGGGCCTCCTCTGGTCAAGGCGGCGAACTGGCTGACCAACCTCGACCTGGAGTGGGAGAGCCCGATCTGGTCGCACTGGATCGACGCGCTCTCGGCTCGACACCGCCTGGTCCGGTACGACGAGCGTGGCTGCGGGCTGTCGGACTGGGACGTGGAGTCCTTCGACCTCGACACGTGGGTGGAGGACCTCGAGCTGGTGGTGGACTCGGCGGGGCTCGAGCGCTTCCCGCTGATCGGCCTCTCGCAGGGCGGCGCGGTGGCCATCGCGTACGCCGTGCGGCACCCGGAGCGCGTGACCCGGCTGGTCCTGGTCGGCGCCTACGCGCGGGGTCGGCTGGCCCGGGCGAAGACGGCCGAGGAGCGCGAGGACGCCGCCATGGACCTGGAGATCGGGCGGGTCGCCTGGCGACGCGACGACCCGGCGTTCCGGCAGGTCTTCGCGGCCCAGTTCTTCCCGGGCGAGGGGCGCGCGACCTGGGATGCGTTCAACGCCCTGCAGCGCGCCACCACCTCGACGGAGAACGTGGTGCGCTTCCTCGACACCTTCGCCAACATCGACGTCGACGAACAGGCCACGCGGGTGCAGTGTCCGACCCTCGTGCTGCACGCCCGCAACGACCGCCGGGTGCCCACCGCGCAGGCCCGCGAGCTGGCCCGACTGATCCCGGACAGCTCGCTGCGGCTGCTCGACAGCGGCAACCACATCCTCACCGCCCAGGAGCCCGCCTGGCCGGCGCTCTTGGAGGAGCTGGACCGCTTCGTGGGGTGAAAGTCGGCCCGACGCGGCGGCCCGCGCACGCACTGGGCGTCCACCGCATGTACGGTGCAACCGCAGTCAAACCGAACCCTCGACCGACGAATTGGGACGTGAAATGAACAAGGGAGACCTCAAGGACGCGGTGGCCGAGGCCTCAGGGCTCAGCGGCGCCGACGCCGAGCGAGCGCTGGACGCGGTGCTCGACACCATCACCAAGACCGTTGCCAAGGGCGACAAGGTGACGATCCCGGGCTTCGGCACCTTCGAGCCGCGGGAGCGCTCGGCTCGCACCGGTCGCAACCCGCAGACCGGCGCGGAGATCCAGATCGCGGCGAGCACGGTGCCGGGCTTCAAGGCCGGCGCGAAGTTCAAGGCCGCGGTCAACGGCAGCTAGTCAGTACGTCGCCCCGGTCGGTCACGGGTAGCCGCAGCAGCAGCTACCCGTGACCGACCGGGGTCCGGCGGCGAAAAGCCGCCGAGGCCCTAGAACTCCTCGTCGAACCCGACCGAGCCGCTGACGCCGACCTGGTAGGCCGACACCTTGCGCTCGAAGAAGTTCGAGAGCTCCTGCACGTCCTGGAGCTCCATGAAGGCCAGCGGGTTGGCCGAACCGTAGATCTTCGGCAGTCCGAGTCGTTGCATCCGCTGGTCGGCGACGTACTCGAGGTAGCTGCGCATGTCCGCGGTGGACAGGCCCGCCACGCCCTGGCCGAGCAGGTCCTCGGCGAACAGCGCCTCGGCGTCCACGCCCTCCACCAGCATCTGCCTGATCTGCTCGCCGAGCTCGTCGTCGAACAGGTCCGGCTCCTCCTCGCGGACCGTGTCGACCACGTCGAAGGCGAAGGCCATGTGCATCGACTCGTCGCGGAAGACCCAGTTGGTCCCCGAGGCCAGCCCGTTGAGCAGGCCGCGGGAGCGGAGGAAGTAGACGTAGGCGAAGGCGCCGTAGAAGAACAGCCCCTCGATCACCGCCGCGAAGCAGATCAGGTTGAGCAGGAACGCCCGCCGGTGCTCGCGGGTCTCGAGCCGGTCGAGCTCGAAGACCGAGTCGATCCACTTGAAGCAGTAGTCGGCCTTGGCCTTGATCGAGGGGATGTTCTCGACCGCCGCGAACGCCTGGTGCCGCTCGGCCTCGTCGGGGACGTAGGTGTCGAGCAGGGTCAGGTAGAACTGCACGTGCACGGCCTCCTCGAACAGCTGGCGCGACAGGTAGAGCCGCCCCTCGGGGGAGTTCACGTGCTGGTAGAGGTTCAGCACCAGGTTGTTCGCCACGATCGTGTCGCCGGTGGCGAAGAACGCCACCAGCCGCGAGACCAGGTGCCGCTCGGCGTCGGTGAGCCGCTGCAGGTCCTTGAGGTCGGAGTGCAGGTCGACCTCCTCGACCGTCCACGTGTTCTTGATGGCGTCGCGGAACCGGTCGTAGAAGTGCGGGTAGCGCATCGGCCGCAGGGTCAGGTCGAGCCCGGGGTCGAGCAGGTTCTTGGTGCTGGACAGGGTCTCGGTGTCGGTCGTGGTGGTCACTGGCAGGCCTCGCAGCTCTCGGGGTTCTCGAGCGAGCAGGCGACGGCCTCGATCGGCTCACGACGGGCAGTTCGGTGGGGACGGCGCTGACGGTCGTCTGCTGGATCCGGGTCGCCGGTCGCGACCGCAGGTAGTAGGTCGTCTTCAGCCCGGACTTCCAGGCGTGGAGATACATCGACGAGAGCTTCCCGATCGACGGGCCGGCGATGAACAGGTTCAGCGACTGGCTCTGGTCGATGTACGGCGCCCGCTCGGCCGCCATGTCGATCAGCGCCCGCTGCGGCAGCTCCCAGGCGGTCCGGAACAGCATCCGGACGTCCTCGGGCAGCGCCGCGACGCCCTGGACCGAGCCCTCGGCCCGCTTGATCGCGTCGCGGACCTCGGCGGTCCACAGGCCGCGCTCCTTGAGCTCGCGGGTCAGCGCCGCGTTGACCTGGAGGAACTCGCCGGAGAGCGTCTCGCGCTTGAACAGGTTCGACACCTGCGGCTCGATGCACTCGTAGCAGCCGGCGATCGAGGCGATCGTCGCGGTCGGCGCGATCGCGATGAGCAGCGAGTTGCGCAGCCCGTGCTCGGCGACCTGCGCGCGCAGCGCGTCCCACCGCTCGGTCTGCTCCGGGGTCGCGTCCGGCCAGAAGTCCGGCTGCAGCTTCCCGCCGGCCGCCCTGGTGCCGGCGTACGCCGGGTGCGGGCCGTGCGCCCGGGCCAGCTCGCACGAGACCTCGAGCGCGGTCAGGTAGACCTCCTCCTGGATCCGGGTCGACAGCTCCCGGGCCTCGGGGGAGTCGAACGGCAGCCGGAGCGCGAAGAACACGTCCTGCAGCCCCATCAGCCCGAGCCCGACCGGGCGCCACTGCGGGTTGGACGCCGCGGCCTCCGGGCTCGGGTAGTAGTTGACGTCGATCACGCGGTCGAGCAGCGGCAGCGCCGTACGCACCGTCGCGCGCAGCTTCTCCCAGTCCATGCCGCCGCCGGTGAGGTGCTGGGCGAGGTTGATCGAGCCGAGGTTGCAGACCGCGGTCTCGGTGTCGGAGGAGACCTCGATGATCTCGGTGCACAGGTTGGAGAGGTGGACGACGGGCCCGCCAGGGGCGTCGCTGGTCTGGTTGCAGGTGCGGTTGGCGGCGTCCTTGAAGGTCAGCCACCCGTTCCCGGTCTGCGCCAGGGTGCGCATCATCTTCCCGTACAGCTCGCGCGCCTTGACCTGGCGCACGTAGCGCCCGTCCTCCTCGGCCCGGCGGTACGCCGCGTCGAAGGCCTCGCCCCACAGGTCCGGGAGCTCCGGTGCCTGGTCGGGGTCGATCAGCGACCACTCGGTGTCCGCCTCGACCCGGCGCATGAACTCGTCGGGGATCCAGTTGGCCAGGTTGAGGTTGTGGGTGCGCCGCGCGTCCTCGCCGGTGTTGTCCTTGAGGTCGAGGAACTCCTCGACGTCCGGGTGCCACGGTTCGAGGTAGACGCACGCCGCACCCTTGCGCCGGCCGCCCTGGTTGACCGCGGCCACCGACGAGTCGAGGGTGCGCAGGAACGGCACGATGCCGTTGGAGGCGCCGTTCGTGCCGCGGATCAGCGCGCCGCGCGAGCGGACCCGGGAGAACGCGATGCCGATGCCGCCGGCGAACTTCGAGAGCCGGGCCACCTGCTGGTAGCGCGCATAGATCGAGTCGAGGTCGTCGCGCGGGCTGTCCACGAGGTAGCACGACGACATCTGGGTGTGCCGGGTGCCGGAGTTGAACAGCGTCGGGCTGCTGGGCAGGTAGGCCAGCGAGGACATCAGCCGGTAGAACTCGATCGCCTCGGCCGGCGTCCTGGCCAGGCCGGAGGCGACCCGGAGCAGGAAGTACTGCGGCGTCTCGACCACCAGCCGGCTGGAGGGGTGCCGCAGCAGGTAGCGGTCGTAGACGGTGCGCAGCCCGAAGTACTCGAACCGCCGGTCGGCGTCCGGGTCGATCGCGAAGTCGAGCTTGCGGGCGTTGTCCTTGACGAACCGCGCGGTCTCCTCGCCGATCAGCCCCTCGGCATGGCCGAGCGCGATCGACTGGCTGAACGACATGACGCCCTGGTTGCGGACCTCCTTGTCGATGTAGCCGGCCAGGAGGCGCGCGGCGAGCCGGGAGTACTGCGGCTCCTCGCCGATCATCTCCGCGGCGGTCTGGATGGACAGCCGGTCCAGCTCGGCGGTGGTGGCCCCGTCGTACAGGCCGCTGATGGTGCGGGTGGCGACCCGCATCGGGTCCACGTCGGCCAGGTCGTCGCAGACCCGGTCGACGGCCCGGACGATCTTGTTGACGTCGACGGGCTCGTCGTCGCCGTTGCGCTTGCGCACCTGCATGGACGTGCGTCCCGATGAAGGGCTGGGTGCGGTGGTGACCGTCATGTCTCTCTCCTCGCGAGATCGGTCCTGGAAGGTCCGAGGTCGCGCAGGGGGAGACGGTCGTACGACGAGGAGTAGGGGCCGCGCCGTACCGCCGTCGGCCGTCCCACGAGGCCTCGGACCACCGCACCCGACGGGTGCGGCGCGCTGGCAGGTCTTCGGACTCGTGGGCACACCGGGCTCGGCTGTGGCCGAGCTCGATCCCTACTGGCCGTCGCTTCCCAGGCTCTGCCCGATATCTCGGGTGTCGGCCCAGTGCGTCTGACGGCGGTCGTTCCCACTCACCGCTGCGGGGCAGTCCCGGACTCTCACCGGGGTTCCCTCTTGCCTCCCGGCGCCTGGATGGCGCCGGGAACCAGCTGCGTCGGCCACCGTATGTAGTGGTCAGGGAGAGATGTGGGACCACATCTTGTGTCGGCGTGTCGTGGCGCTCCGAGCCTCCCAGTGCGGGCGGGGGACCGAGGATCTCCGTCCCGTAGCGCTCGTGAATGGCGCGCAGGACGGCGTCGTCCTGCGAGCGCGAGGACGCTCGTCGGCCTCGCGGATCAGCCGTTCCGCCTCGTCGGTCCGGCCGGACTGGTCGCCGACGGAGCGCCGGGGACGACCGTCGAAGCTGGCGGTCGGTCAGGATGGCCAGCGCGTGGCCGCAAGCAGCATGAGATCAGGCATGGCGTCGCCCGGATCGCGGAGTCGCAGACGCTGGGACCCCGCCTACCGGCTCATCGGTCCCGTCGCCACGACGACGGCCCAGGCAGTGATCGACGTCTCGACGTCCGACTCGTCGGAGGTCGTCTTCGCCCACCGAGTCCTGGGCGGGGTCGCGGCCGAGCGCGGCGACCCCTCGAAGGTGGAGTCGGAGTTCGAGCAGGCGATCGCGATCAACGCGCGGTCCCAGGGCGGGGCGGCGCACGCCGGAGAGCAGATCGACAGCTTCACCAAGGCTTTCGGCCTGGTGACCGCGTACTTGGGAGCGCGGAACGCCCATTCGTCGACGATCCGCGTGGAGTTCTGCGGCCTCGCGGAGCGGTGGGCCGCCTACGCGGCGTACGTCACCGAGCACGAGCACAACGACCGCCTCGCCGGGCAGCTGCGTCGACTCGGCGCCAGCACCGTCGATGACCTAGCTGGCATCTGCGAGGTCGACACGAACCCCGGCGCGGCCGCTCCCTAGGATTGAGCGCATGTCCGCATCGCTGTCCCGTGACGAGGTGGCCCACCTGGCCGACCTCGCCCGGATCGACCTCACCGAGGCCGAGCTCGACCACCTGGCGCCCCAGCTGTCGGTGATCCTCGAGTCGGTCGCGTCGATCCAGGGCGTGGCCTCGGCCGACGTGCCGCCCACCTCGCACGCGCTGCCCCTGACCAACGTCTTCCGTGAGGACGTCGTCGAGGACTGCCTGACCCCCGAGCAGGCGCTGTCGGGAGCCCCCGAGCAGGAGCTGCAGCGGTTCTCCGTCCCGCGGATCCTCGGGGACGAGCAGTGACCGCGGACCTCAGGAGGACGGCGGCCGAGCTGGCCGACGACCTTGCGGCCGGCGCCACCACCAGTGTCGAGCTGACCCAGGCCGCGCTGGACCGGATCGGCGCGGTCGACGGCGCGGTGCACGCGTTCCTCCAGGTCGACACCGAGGGCGCCCTCGCGGCCGCCCGCGCGTCCGACGAGCGGCGCGCCTCCGGGCGGCCGGCCTCCGCGCTGGACGGCGTGCCGATCGCGGTCAAGGACGTGCTCGCGACCAAGGGGCTGCCGACCACCTGCGGCTCGAGGATCCTCGAGGGCTGGGTGCCGCCGTACGACGCGACCGTGGTCGCCAAGGTGCGCGCGGCCGGCCTGCCGATCCTCGGCAAGACCAACATGGACGAGTTCGCGATGGGCTCCTCCACCGAGCACTCGGCGTACGGCGTCACGCACAACCCGTGGGACCTGACCCGGATCCCGGGCGGCTCCGGCGGCGGCTCGGCCGCGGCGGTGGCCGCGTTCGAGGCGCCGATCGCGCTCGGCACCGACACCGGCGGCTCGATCCGCCAGCCCGGCGCGGTCACCGGCACCGTCGGCGTGAAGCCGACGTACGGCGGGGTCTCGCGCTACGGCCTCGTCGCGCTGGCCAACTCGCTCGACCAGGCCGGCCCGGTGACCCGCACCGTCCTCGACGCGGCGCTGCTGCACGAGATCATCGGCGGCCACGACCCCAAGGACTCCACCTCGATCGACCAGCCGCTGCCCGCGCTGGTCGAGGCGGTGAAGCAGGGCGCGACCGGCGACCTGTCCGGGCGTGCGGATCGGCGTGGTCACCGAGCTCGGCGGCGAGGGCTACCAGGCCGGCGTGCTGACCCGGTTCCAGGAGTCGGTCGACCTGCTGGTCAAGGCCGGTGCCGACGTGGTCGAGGTGTCGTGCCCCCACTTCGTGCACGCGCTGGCGACGTACTACCTGATCCTGCCGGCCGAGGCGTCCAGCAACCTGGCCCGCTTCGACGCGATGCGCTACGGCCTGCGGGTCCTGCCCGAGGGCATCGAGGCGCCGTCGGCCGAGGACGTCATGCGCGCCACCCGCGAGGCCGGCTTCGGCGACGAGGTCAAGCGCCGGATCATCCTCGGCACCTACGCGCTGTCGAGCGGCTACTACGACGCCTACTACGGGCAGGCCCAGAAGGTGCGGACCCTGATCTCGCAGGACTTCGAGAGGGCCTTCGAGCAGGCCGACGTGCTGGTCTCGCCGACCGCGCCGACCACGGCGTTCCCGATCGGCGACAAGGTCGACGACCCGATGGCGATGTACCTCAACGACCTGGCCACCATCCCGGCCAACCTCTCCGGCGTGCCCGGCATCTCGGTGCCGAGCGGCCTCGCGGACGAGGACGGCCTGCCGGCCGGCTTCCAGATCCTGGCGCCGGCGCTCGCCGACGACCGGGTCTACCGGGTGGGCGCGGCGCTCGAGTCGCTGCTGCTCGAGCAGTGGGGCGGCCCGCTGCTCGACCAGGCCCCGGCCCTGGACGGAGCGAGCGCATGACCACCACCGCCGACACCCTGGTCCCGTTCGACGAGGTGCTGGAGCGCTACGACCCGGCCCTCGGCCTCGAGGTGCACGTCGAGCTCAACACCGCGACGAAGATGTTCTGCGGCTGCCCGGCGGCGTTCGGCGGCGAGCCCAACACCAACGTCTGCCCGACCTGCCTCGGCCTGCCCGGGTCGATGCCGGCCGTGAACCGCAAGGCCGTGGAGTCGGCGATCCGGATCGGGCTGGCGCTCAACTGCCAGATCGCCGAGTGGTGCCGGTTCGCGCGGAAGAACTACTTCTACCCGGACATGCCGAAGAACTTCCAGACGTCCCAGTACGACGAGCCGATCTGCTTCGAGGGCTACATGGACGTCACTCTGTCCGATGAGTGGGACGGCGAGACGTTCCGCGTCGAGATCGAGCGCGCGCACATGGAGGAGGACACCGGGAAGTCGACCCACGTCGGCGGCCTCACCGGCCGGATCCACGGCGCCGACTACTCGCTCGTCGACTACAACCGCGCCGGCATCCCCCTCATCGAGATCGTCACCAAGCCGATCACCGGGGCGGGGGAGAAGGCGCCGGCCGTCGCCCGCGCGTACGTCAGCCAGCTCCGCGACCTGATCGTGGCGCTCGGCGTCTCGGAGGCCCGGATGGACCAGGGCAACCTGCGCGCGGACGTGAACCTCTCGCTGGCGCCGAAGGGCTCAGGGGTGCTCGGCACCCGCACCGAGACCAAGAACGTCAACTCGTTCCGGTCGGTCGAGCGCGCGGTGCGCTACGAGATGCAGCGGCACGCCGGCGTCCTCGACGCGGGCGGCTCGATCCTCCAGGAGACCCGGCACTGGCACGAGGACACCGGGGTCACGACCAGTGGCCGGGAGAAGTCGGACGCCGACGACTACCGCTACTTCCCCGAGCCGGACCTGGTCCCGATCGCGCCGCCGCGCGAGTGGGTCGAGGAGCTGCGCGGCACGCTGCCGGAGAACCCGACCGAGAAGCGGACCCGGCTGCAGACCGAGTGGGGGTTCAGCGACCTCGAGATGCGGGACACCGTCGGCGCCGGAGCGCTCGGGCTGGTCGAGGAGACGATCGCGGCCGGGGCCACGCCGCAGGCCGCGCGCAAGTGGTGGCTGGGTGAGCTGGCCCGCCGGGCCAACGACTCGGGCGTCGAGATCGCCGAGCTCGGCGTCACACCGGCGGACGTCGCGCGCATCCAGGCGCTGGTCGACGACGGCGCGATCAACGACAAGCTGGCCCGCCAGGTCTTCGACGGGATCTTCGCCGGCGAGGGGACGCCCGACGAGATCGTCGCGGCCCGCGGGCTGGCGATCGTCTCCGACGAGGGCGCGCTCTCGGCCGCCGTCGACGCCGCGATCGCCGCGAACCCCGACGTCGCGGACAAGATCCGCGAGGGCAAGGTCGCCGCGGCCGGTGCCCTGATCGGCGCGGTGATGAAGGAGATGAGTGGCCAGGCCGACGCCGGCCGGGTCCGCGAGCTGATCCTGGAGAAGCTGAGCTGATCCGGGCGCGGTACTGTGCCCGGGCACAACTTCATTCATCACGCCCGCCGCGGGGGAAGCCGGTCCAAGTCCGGCGCTGACCCGCAACCGTAGGCGCGCTCCTCCCCACTCGGGGGAGGAAGAGCGCGCGAGCCGGAGCACCTGCTGCGTCGCGTCCTGACCTCACGCTGTCGAGGAAAACAGCGGGTCGGCCCCGAGGCCTCCCGCTGTCGCAGCGGGAAGGAACTCCATGCACACCACCCTCCGCCGGGTCGCGGCCGTCGCCGCGCCCGCCCTGGTCCTGAGCGGCCTGAGTCTCGTCGCCGCTCCGAGCGCCGTCGCTGCTCCGCCGTACGACCCGGCGCCTGTCGCCGCCGGCGCCTCGTGGCTCACCGGACAGCTGAACGCCGGAGGCCTGCTGTCGATCCGCTCCGGCGGCGTCGACTTCGACGACTACGGGCTCAGCATCGACGCCGGGCTTGCTGAGCTCTCGACGGGCAACACCGCCGTCGCCACACAGATCCGCGAAGCGGTCGCCGTGCACATCAACGACTACATCACCGGCGAGGCCTTCGGCGACGCAGGCAGCACGTACGCCGGTCCGACCGCGAAGGCCCTGGTGTACGCGCAAGCCAGCGGCGGGACGCCAACGTCCTTCGGCGGCGTCAACCTGGTCACCCGGCTCGAGTCCGTGACCGGTGCCAGCGGACGGATCGCCGACGTGAGCACGTTCGGCGACTTCGCCAACACCATCGGCCAGTCGTTCGCTGCCCGCGGACTCACCACCGCCGGGAGCGCTGAGTCCGTAGCCGCGACCACCTTCCTCCTCACTCAGCAGTGCCCGGCCGGTTTCTTCCGGCTCGCCATCGGCGACGCCCAGTGCGCCGACAACAACTCCCCTGACACCGACGTCACGGCGCTCGCTGTGCTCAACTTGCGGAGCCAGGTGGGCAGCCCCGCGGTCGACACGGCTCTGGCCAAGGCGGTCGCGTGGCTGCAGGCCAACCAGAAGGCCGATGGCTCCTTCGGTGGCGGCGGCCCGACGGCGGCCCCCAACGCCAACAGCACCGGCCTGGCCGGCTGGGCGCTCGGCGACAGCGGGGCCACCGCGGATGCCGAGCAGGCCGCGATCTGGCTGCGCCAGCACCAGCTCGCCAGGGCGGGCGGCTGCACGAACTATGCGGCCGCCGACCGCGGTGCGGTGTCGTACGACGACGCCGCCCGGACCGCCGCGGCGAGCACGCCGCTGACGGTCAGCACCCGCGATCTGTACGTCCGGGCTACCGCGCAGGCCCTCCCGGCCCTCCGGTGGGCCCCACTCGGCCCCAGCACGGTGGCGGACGTCAAGCAGGCCGCCGGCCGGTTCACCCACGCGGGGACCGCGGTGACGATCTCGGCGACCTCGGCGAATCCGGGCGACGCCATGTGCATCTCCCTCCGGGGCGGAGCGCCGGTGGCGAGCCTGCTCGCGGACGCGAGCGGCGCCGCGGCCACGACGGTGACGCTGCCCGCAGGTGACGACACCCGGACCTACAACGTCATCGACTCCAGCGGTCAGGTGGCGACGTACGTCTACAACGTGCTCGACAAGGCCAAGCTCAAGGTCAAGGCGCCCAAGAGCGTGAAGCGCGGCAAGGTGCTGGTGATCAAGATCTCCGGGCTCGCGCAGCACGAGGCGTTCAAGGTCCTCATCGACGGCAAGAAGGCCAAGAAGGGCACCGCGACCGGCAAGAAGATCACCCTGCGCCTCAAGTCCGGGCAGGTCGGCAAGCACAAGATCACTGTGGTGGGTGCCTTCGCCGACCGCACCGGCAAGGTGCGCTACCGCATCACCCGCTGACATGCGCCGTCTCTCGTGCCTGGCCGCCGCGACCCTTGCGATCTCGGCGGCCGGGCTGGGCCTCGTCGTCGGGTCGTCGGCGCCGGCCGCCGCGGCCGCCTGCTCGGGCGCGACCGGGGTGACCGTCGTGGTCGACCACGGCTCCCTCGGTGGTGGCGTCGACCAGGTCTGCAACGCGGGGGGCGGCGGCCACGACGCGAACTCACTGTTCACGGGTGCGGGCTTCTCCCTGACCTACGTGCAGCGCCAGCCCGGCTTCGTCTGCCGGATCAACGGCCAGCCGGCGTCCGACCCGTGCGTCAACACGCCGCCGTCGGACGCCTACTGGGGGCTGTGGTGGTCCGACGGGAAGTCCGGGTCGTGGACCTACTCCTCGCTGGGCGTCGGGTCGCTGAGCGTCCCCGACGGCGGCTACGTCGCGTTCGCCTGGCAGTCCGGGTCGCAGAACGCCCCGAACGTCGCCCCCTCACCACACGCCAGCACGCCGCCGGCCCCGACGGCGACCGCGACGCCGACCTCCGGTGGCGGCGGGGGCGGTGGCCACGGGAACGGCGGCGGTCACGGGAACGGCGCCGGGAACGGCTCCGCCACACCGACGGTCAAGCCGTCGTCCAAGCCGCCGGCCTCGTCGACACCCAGGGCCCGCCGACGCCGACGGCGCCGTCGAGCAGCCTGGCTCCCGACACGGTCGGCCCGGCCCAGACGAACGACTCGGCCGGCGCCAGCACCGCGGCGACGCCGACGTTGCCCCCGTCCGACGGCGCCCTGCCCACGGCGTCCGACTCGACGAGTGCGGCGGCCACACCGTCCGACTCCGCCACTCCTGTGGACGCACCGGACGCGGGCGCCGACGACACTGAGGGTGCACTGCCGGCGTGGGTGGTCCCGCTGGTCCTGCTGGCGCTCGCCGCAGGAGGCGGCGCGACGTACCTGCTGCGCCGGCGGCAGCGGACTAGCCCATAGTTCGCGAACTTCTCCGCACGAGACGTAGGTGCTGTATTTTTCATGAAGGACCCGGAGCCATCTTCCGTCGTGGGGACCTCAGGAGGACATGGTGAGCAGGACCGGGGCGAACTTCGTCCGCTTCGCCGTTGCGGCGTTGCTGGGCCTTGCCGCGTGCCTGGTCGCCTGGTGGCCACAGAGCGCGGCCGGATCGGGCGATGCGGTCGTGGTCTCCTCTCCGGCGGCCGCCGCGCCGACCCAGAAGACTCCGACCGCGAATCCGAACCCGACCGCGACCGTCGCGCCGACGGTGGCCGCACCGCCCCCGGCCCCGCCTCCCGCGCAGCCCACCAAGAAGCCGACCAAGAAGCCGAACCACAACGGTGGCTCGCCAACGGTGGGCACAGCCCGACGACGCTGCACAACAACGCCGGCTCGAGCGGCGGCAACAACCACAGCTCGGGCGGTTCGTCGCACAACACCAACCCGCCGGCGACGCACTCGACCACCGTCTCGACCAGCGCGCCGTACGTCCCGCCGGTGGCACCGACCACGCCGGTCGCGCCGGCGACCAAGCACACCCCGACCAAGACCCCGACCGCTGCGCCGACCACCGAAGCCCCCACTCCGGAAGCACAGCCGGTCACGGAGGACACGAGCACGGTGGACCCGGGCGTCGACGACGCGGAGACCTACGACACCTACCTGACCAGCTCGGAGCCGGTGCAGACCAAGACCGCCCCCGTCTGGGTGGTGCCGGGCATCCTGCTCGTGCTCACCTCGATGCTGGCGCTGCTCGGTGGCGTCCTGGGTCGTGGCTCGCGCCCGGCTCTGGCACCGGTCAAGGCCTCCAACGAGGGCGACGAGCCCGCCGACTCGTAGCAGCGGCTCCGTCCGGGAGACTCTCCCGGTGACGTCCTCGCGGCTGCCCCGCGACCTGCATCCCGTCGCCTGGTGGGTGTGGGCGCTCGGGCTGGCGACCGCGGCGTCGTTCACGACCAACCCCCTGATGCTGCTGACCATCGACGGGGTGGCCGTGCTCGTGGTGATGGCTCGGCGCCCGGAGCAGCCGTGGGCGGACGCCTTCAAGGTCTACGTCATGGTCGCCGTGGTGATCGTGGTGATGCGGGTGCTCTTCCGCGTCCTGCTGGGCGGCGGTGCCGACGGCGGCCTGGTCCTGGTCGACCTGCCCGAGGTCCCGCTGCCGGACTGGGTGCTCGGGCTGCACCTGCTCGGACCGGTGACCCGTGAGTCGCTGCTCGCCGGCCTGTACGACGGGCTGCGGCTCGGCACGATCGTGGTCTGCGTCGGTGCGGCCAACGCGCTGGCGAACCCCAAGCGGCTGCTCCGCTCGGTGCCGGCGGCGCTGCACGAGGTCGGCACGGCACTCGTCGTGGCGGTGACCATCCTGCCCCTGCTGGTGGAGAGCGCGCGCCGGGTCCGGTCCGCGCAGGCGCTTCGCGCCGGGGACACCCGGCGTACCCAGCGGCTCCGCCGCTACCTGGTCCCGGTCCTCGAGGACTCGCTCGAGCGGTCGCTGCGGCTGGCCGCCGGCATGGACACCCGCGGCTACGGTCGCTCGGGCGGCGTCCCGCCCGCGGAGCGCCGGCTCACCGGTGCGCTGATGCTCCTCGGCCTGTGTGGTGTCTGCGTCGGGGTGTACGCCGGCCTCGACCACACCGCGCCACGCGTGCTGGCGACTCCGATGCTGCTGCTCGGCGTGGCCGCCGCGGTGAGCGGCCTGGTCCTGGCCGGCCGCCGGATCGACCGGACCCGCTACCGCCCCGATCCGTGGGACTGGCCGGAGTTCGTGGTGATGCTCTCCGGCATCGCCACCGCGACTGTCGCCTGGTGGGTGGCGGGCAACCAGCTCGTCGTCGCCTACCCGGGTCTCGCGACGTTCCCTGAGGTGACGCTGGTCGCGCTGGTGGGCGTCGCTGCTCGGCCTGGTCCCGGCGGTGGCCGCGCCCGAGCCACGGATGGCCACGGCATGAGCCTCCTCGAGCTGCGCGGGATCTCGTTGGCGTACGCCGACGCGCCCGTCCTCGCCGGCGTCGACCTGGCCGTCGAGGAGGGCGAGCTGGTGCTCGTCACCGGTGCGACCGGGTCGGGCAAGTCCACCCTGCTCGGGATCGTGACCGGGCTCGTGCCGCGGTTCTCCGGCGGCCACCTCACCGGCGAGGTGCTGCTGGACGGGACGTCGGTGCTGGAGGCACCCCCGCGGGAGCGGGCGCACGCCATCGGGTTCGTGGGACAGGACCCGCTGGCCGGGTTCGTCACCGACACGGTCGAGGAGGAGCTGGCCTACGGCATGGAGCAGCTCGGACTGCTGCCGGAGACGATGCGCCGCCGGGTCGAGGAGACCCTCGACCTGCTCGGCATCGCAGACCTGCGCTCGCGCGACCTGCGCACCCTGTCCGGCGGGCAGCAGCAGCGGGTCGCGATCGGCTCGGTGCTGACCATGCACCCCCGGCTCATCGTGCTCGACGAGCCGACCTCCGCACTCGACCCGACCGCCGCCGAGGAGGTGCTCGCCACGCTCACCCGCCTGGTCCACGACGTCGGCGTCTCGGTGCTGCTCGCCGAGCACCGGCTGGAGCGGGTGATCCCGTTCGCGGACCGGATCTGTCTGGTCACCCCCGAGGGACGCCTGCAGGTCGGTGACCCGGCCGAGGTGCTCGCCACCTCGCCCGTCGTTCCGCCCTTGGTCGAGCTCGCCCGGGCGGCGGGGTGGAGCCCGCTGCCGCTGAGCGTCCGCGACGCCCGGCGCCGGGCCGGCACGCTCGCGTTGACACCGCCGAGCGAGGCCGCACCGGCCCCCCAGCCGCCGGACGTGGTGGTCAGGGGACTCACGGTGGTGCACGGCCGGACCGTGGCGGTACGCGACGTGTCGCTGTCCCTGCCGCGCGGCCGGGTCACCGCGGTGATGGGCCGCAACGGCTCGGGCAAGTCCTCGCTGCTGTGGGCGCTGCAGGGGAGCGGGCCTCGGCGCGCGGGCCAGGTCACGATCGGCGGCGCCGACCCGGCCGTCCTCAAGCCGGTCGACCGGCGGAGTCTCGTCGGGCTGCTGCCCCAACAGGCGTCCGACCTGCTCTACCTCGAGACCGTCGACGAGGAGTGCGCGGCCAGTGGCCCCGACACCCGCGCCATCCTCGACACGCTGGCGCCGGGCATCCCCGGTGACCAGCACCCGCGCGACCTGTCCGAGGGGCAACGGCTGGCGCTGGCCCTGTCGCTGGTGCTGGCGGGTGGGCCGTCCGTCGTACTGCTGGACGAGCCGACCCGCGGTCTCGACTACCGCGCCAAACGCGTCCTGGCCCAGGCGCTGCGCCGCCTCGCCGCCGAGGGCCGGACCGTGCTGGTCTCCACCCACGACGTGGAGTTCACCGCGCAGGCCGCCGACGAGGTGGTGGTCCTCGCCGAGGGCGAGATCGTCTCGTCCGGGCCGGTACGCCGGGTGGTGGCCGAGTCGCCGGCGTTCGCACCGCAGGTGACCAAGGTGCTCGGCCCTCCGTGGCTGCTCGTCGACGAGGTCGTCCAAGCCCTGGGGGCGCTCCGATGAACGCGGTCCCGGTCTCCCGTCGCTCCGCGGTCATCCTCGGCGTCGCCTCGCTCGGCGGGCTGATGATGCTGGTCTGGCCGCTGCTGCTCCGGGTGCAGCCGAACGACCGGGTCGACCCACCGTTCCTGTTCCTCGCGCTCCTGCCGATCGTGATCGCGGTGGTGCTGGCGGAGCTGAGCGACGGCGGTCTCGACACCCGCGTGCTCGCCGTGCTCGGGGTGCTGAGCGCGGTGATCGCGATCCTGCGCGGCCTGTCCGCCGGGACCGGCGGCGTCGAGCTCGTCTTCTTCCTGCTGGTGCTGGCGGGGCGGGTCTTCGGCCCCGGGTTCGGCTTCGTGCTCGGCGTGACCTCGCTGTTCGCCTCCGCCCTGCTGACCGCGGGCGTCGGCCCCTGGCTGCCGTTCCAGATGCTGGTGTCGGCCTGGGTCGGCATGGGTGCGGGGCTGCTGCCGCGCCGGGTCACCGGCCGCGCGGAGATCGCGATGCTCGCGGTGTACGGCGTGTTCGCGGCGTACGCCTACGGCCTGCTGATGAACCTGTCCGGCTGGCCGTTCCTGCTCGGCATCGTCGTCCCCGGCCACGAGCAGACCGCACTGTCGTTCGACCCGCAGGCGCCGCTGACCGAGAACCTGTCCCGCTTCGCGGCGTACTCGCTGATCACCTCGACCGGCTCCTTCGACACCGGCCGCGCGCTCACCAACGCCGTCGCGATCGTCGTCGTCGGCCCCGCGGTGCTGACCACGCTGCGCCGGGCCGCCAAGCGCGCCACGGTGGTCGGAACCACGCAGGGGATCTCGGCCAATCCGTGACGATCTGGGCCGTTGCAACAGCCCAGATCGTCAGGTTTACCCGGGTACCCGGGTAAACCAACCCCACCCCGGTCAGCCGCCCGTCGGGCTGACCACCAGGATCTGGTCGTCGTCGTCCGAGGGTGAGCCGCGGCCGTCGTGGTTGCTGGTGGTGAGCCAGAGGTTGCCGTCGGGGGCGGTGACGACGGTGCGCATCCGGCCGTACTCGCCGACGAAGTACGCCTCGGGCTGGCCGGCGGTCTGGTCGGCGACCGGGATCTTCCAGAGCCGGTTGCCGCGGAGGGCAGCCATCCAGAGGGCGTCGGCGGCGTAGGCCAGCCCGGAGGGGGAGGCGACGTCGGTGCCCCAGGTGGCCTGCGGGTCGGTGTAGCCCTCCGAGGCGCCGCCGGTGCCTTCGTACAACGGCCAGCCGTAGTTGGCGCCGGCGTCGATCCGGTTCAGCTCGTCGAAGGTGCTCTGGCCGAACTCCGAGGCCCACAGCTGGCCGTCCGACGAACGCCAGCCCCTGCACGTTGCGGTGGCCGAACGACCAGACCGCGGTGTCGAACGGGTTCCCGGGCGCGGGCTTGCCCTCGGGGGTGAGCCGCAGGATCTTGCCGCCGAGCGAGTCGCGGTCCTGGGCGAGCTCGCCGTTGCCGGTCTCGCCGGTCGAGGCGTAGAGCATCCCGTCGGGGCCGAACGCGAGCCGGCCTCCGTCGTGGATCGGCGCCGAGCGGGATGCCGGTGAAGATCGGCTTGGTGGCGCTCAGCTGGCCGTCGGTGAGGGTGGCGGTGACGATCCGGTTGTCGTCGTCGCTGCTCACGTAGAAGTACAGCGTGTGGTCCTGGTCGAACGCCGGCGAGACGGCGACCCCCAGCAGCCCGCCCTCGCCCTGCGGCGCCGCGTCGCCGATGGTGCCCACCTCGGTGACCTCGTGGTCGGGCCCGGAGATCGTCAGGACCCTCGCCGAGTCGCGCTCGGTGACCACGGCGTCGCCGTTGGGCAGGAAGGCCAGCCCCCAGGGCACCTCGAGCCCGGTCGCGACCGTCTCCGATCACCGCGGGCTCTCCGGACGCCTGCTCGGACGCGCCGGCGGACGTGGTGCCGACCGACGGGGTGTCGACCGCTGCGCTGCCGTCGTTGTCCACGTTGACGTTCACCTCGTCGCCGCCCTGCGAGCAGCCTGCTGCCAGGAGAACGAGCGCGGCGGCAGCCAGGGCGGGGCGACGCATCAGGCGATCCGGCCGAGGAACTCCAGCAGCAGCTCGTGGACCGTCTCCGGCTGCTCCATCTGGACGAAGTGGCTGCCGCCCAGCTCGACGTACGTCGCGTCGGGGATCCGCGCGGCCGCCGACGCCATGTCGCGGGAGCCGGCCAGCACGTCCCACTTGGCCGCCACGAACGCCGTGGGCACCTTGATCTTGCTCAGCGAGACCCGGCCGTGCTCGGAGGTGGCGATGGCGAGGTGCATGTACCACTCGACGGGGGTCTCGAGGAGCTCGCGCACGGCGTTGGCGGCACCCTCGGGGTCGGGCACCGGGAGCATGAAGCCGCTGTGGGTGAGCACCGCGATGGTGCGCGGGCCGACCGGGAGCCGGGTGGTCACCGGGGTGAGGGCTCGGCCGGTGAGCTTCAGCACCCGGGCGATGTTGACCGTGAGCTCGTGCGCGACCAGGCGGGGCAGCTTGAACGGCGCCAGCATCGTCGCGAAGGTGTCGCCGGGCACTCCCGCGACCGCGAACAGCCCGGACACCCGCTCGGGGTGCCGGAAGGCCAGCTCGAACATCGTGTTGACCCCCATGGACCAGCCCATGACCGGTGCCCGGTCGATGCCGAAGTGGTCCATCACCGAGAGGGTGTCCTCGACGAACGCCTCGATGCCGCAGTGGGCCGGGTCCGCCGGACGGTCCGAGCCGCCGGTCCCGCGGTGGTTCCAGGAGATGATCCGGACGCCGCAGTCGGGCCGCAGCAGTGCCGGCCAGGCCCATGGCCCGGTGCCCAGTCCGTTGCAGAGCACCACGGTGGGACCGTCGATGGCCCCGTCCGGGTCGTTGGTCCACGCGGTGAGGCGGGTGCCGTCGTCGGACAGCACGTCGCGGTAGGTGATGCTCGGCGCGGGCGCGACCCGCGCCGCAGAGATCGGCATGGGTCGATTCTGCCGGAGGAAGGGCGGTCCCTCCCGTTGGGTGGCGTGGAGCGCGTGTCGCCTACCGGCGCACTGCAGTCGGAAGCCGGGGGGCCCGGGCCTTGGGACGCAGACGCCGCGAAGTAGGCGTCCACGTCCTGTCGCTCGGCGCGGCGGGCGGCCAGCGCGGTGTTCGCGACCATGGCGTTGCGGCGGGCGCCCTGCTGTGACTCGACGCTCCAGGCACGCACCCGGTCGAGCACGGCGGACGGTACGGCGAACAGGGGATTGAGCGAGGTCATGGTGTTACTCCGGACCTTGGGGAAAGGGGAGTGGACCCGACGTTAGCCACCCCGCCGCCGCGAGTCATCACCCCTTTGTAAAGAGTGCGTGAACAGAAGGGTGAGAACAACCTGAGGATCGGTCAGTCCGGCACCGGATCGGAGATCGTCGCGCCGCTCCGGGTGGCGCCGACGCTTGCGACGACCACGCAGGCCATGGCCACCAGCTGCACCGGGCTGAGCAGCTCGTGGACGACGATCAGCCCGGCCAGTGCGGCGGCGGCGGGTTCGAGGCTCATCAGGATGCTGAACACCGCGGGCCGCATGGTGCGCAGCGCCACCAGCTCGCAGGTGTAGGGGATGACCGAGCTGAGCAGCCCCACGAGCGCGCCGATCACCAGGATCCGCGCGTCGGCCAGCTGGTCGGCGTACCGCCCGAGCGCCAGCGGCGTGAGCAGCAGCGCCGCCACCACGCTCGCGATCGCCAGCCCGTCGATGCCCTGCCAGCGGCGGCCGGTCTGTGCGCTCAGGAGGATGTACGCCGCCCAGCAGGCGCCGGCCAGCAGCGCGAACCCGACCCCGGCCCAGGTCAGGTCGCCGGGCTGCAGGCCGAGCAGCAGCACGCCGAGGCCGGCCAGCCCCACCCAGATCAGGTCCCGGGCCCGCCGCGAGCCGAGCACCGCCAGGGTCAGCGGGCCGACGAACTCCAGCGTGACCGCGAGGCCGATCGGGATCCGTGCGAAGGACTGGTAGATCGACCAGTTCATCAGCCCGAGGGTCAACCCGAAGGCGACCACGACCCGCCAGTCCCGGCCGGTGCGGCCGCGCAGCGCCGGTCGCGCGATCGCCAGCAGCACGACGGCGCTGGTGGCCAGGCGGAGCCAGACGATCGTGGTCGGCGCGACCTCGTCGAACAGCGTCTTGGCGATGCCGGCGCCGAACTGGACCGACAGGATCCCGAAGAGGACCAGCCAGACGGGGGAGACCCGCGCGGTGCGCACCGATGAGTCCTGCGCCGCCACCGGGTCAACCTATCGACGTGCGTGAACGAGCAGACGAGGATGCGAGCATGAGTGGAACAGTGCTGCTGGTCGGGACCCGGAAGGGTCTCTGGATCGGGACCTCCGACGAGGCCCGCGAGGAGTGGAAGTTCACGGGGCCGCACCACAACATGGAGGAGGTCTACTCCTGCATGGTCGACACGCGCAGCGACCCGGTCCGCCTCTTCGCCGGCGCGTCGTCCAGCTGGCTCGGGCCGCAGGTGAAGTGGTCCGACGACCTCGGCGAGACCTGGCAGGAGACTCCGGGGGGCGCCATCAAGTTCCCCGAGGGCGACGGACGCGAGCGTCGAGCGGGTGTGGCAGCTCGTGCCCGGCCTCGAGGACGGGACGGTCTGGGCCGGCACCGAGCCCGGTGCCGTCTGGCGCTCGACCGACCGCGGGGCGACGTTCCGCCTGGAGCAGCAGCTCTGGGATCACCCGCACCGCAAGGAGTGGGGCGCGGGGTACGGCGGGCAGGCGTTCCACACGATCCTGCCGCACCCGAGTGACCCGGACTCGGTCACGGTCGCCATCTCCTCGGGCGGGGTCTACCAGACCGATGACGACGGTGCCTCGTGGGCGCCGCGCAACCAGGGCGTCCGGGCCGAGTTCCTGCCCGAGGGCCAGCAGTACCCCGAGTTCGGCCAGTGCGTGCACAAGATGAGCCGGCACCCGTCCCGTCCCGAGCGGCTGTTCATGCAGAACCACGGCGGCGTCTACCGGTCCGACGACCACGGCGCGTCGTGGAACTACATCGCTGACGGGCTGCCCGGCGGACTTCGGGTTCCCGGTCGTGGTGCACCCGCACGAGCCGGACACGGTCTTCGTCTTCCCGCTCAGCGGCAGCGGCGGTCGCTTCCCGCCCGAGGGCAAGGCCCGGGTCTGGCGGTCGACGGACGCCGGCGAGTCATGGGACGAACTCGGCAAGGGGCTGCCCGACGACTTCTTCGTGGCCGTCATGCGCGACGCCATGTGCGCCGACGACCACGACCCCGCGGGCCTGTACGTCGGTGCCCGCAACGGCGCCGTGTGGGCGTCCGCCGACTCGGGGGAGAGCTGGCGCCAGGTCGTGGCCAACCTGCCGGACGTGATGGTGGTGCGGGCCGCGGCCTACTGACCCTTGCGCCGGCTCACAGCCGAGTCACAGAATCCGCGCATGGGTAGCCCCTTCGAGGTGACGCGTTCGACCACGATCAAGGCCGATCCGGCCCGGGTGCACGGCCTCATCGACGACTTCCACCACTGGACCGAGTGGTCGCCGTGGGAGGACCTCGACCCGACCCTGGCCCGGACCTACACCGGCCCGAGCACCGGTGTCGGCGCGCACTACGCCTGGAAGGGCAACCGCAAGGCCGGCGAGGGCTGGATGGAGATCACCGGCTCCGCACCCGACCGCGTCGAGATCGAGCTGTCGTTCATGAAGCCGATGCGGAGCACCCAGCAGGTCGAGTTCGTCATCACGCCGACCAGCAGCGGTTCCGACCTCACGTGGCGGATGTCGGGCCAGCACGAGGGGCTGATGATGACCGTGTTCAGCAAGGTGGTCTCGATGGACAGGCTGATCGGCAAGGACTTCGAGAAGGGGCTCGCGAGGCTGAAGGCGGCCGCCGAAGCACCGTGACCGGCCGCATGGTGATGCTCCGACCGGAGAGACCCTCCGCACGTCGTACGCTCGCGCCATGACCGAAAGCCCCGACATCAAGCCACGGTCCCGCGATGTCACCGACGGCCTGGAGAAGGCCGCCGCACGGGGGATGCTCCGGGCCGTCGGCATGGGCGACGACGACTTCACCAAGCCCCAGATCGGCGTCGCGTCGAGCTGGAACGAGATCACGCCCTGCAACCTCTCGCTCCAGCGGCTGGCCCAGGCGGTGAAGAACGGCGTGCACGCGGCCGGCGGCTACCCGCTCGAGTTCGGCACCATCTCGGTGTCCGACGGCATCGCCATGGGCCACGAGGGCATGCACTTCTCGCTGGTCTCGCGCGAGGTCATCGCCGACTCGGTCGAGACGGTGATGATGGCCGAGCGGCTCGACGGCTCGGTGCTGCTGGCCGGCTGCGACAAGTCGCTCCCCGGCATGATGATGGCCGCCGCGCGGCTCGACCTCGCCAGCGTCTTCCTCTACGCCGGGTCGATCATGCCCGGCCAGGTCGACGGCCACGACGTGACGATCATCGACGCGTTCGAGGCGGTCGGTGCCTGCCTGGCCGGCAAGATCAGCCGCGAGGAGGTCGACAGGATCGAGCGCGCGATCTGCCCGGGCGAGGGCGCGTGCGGCGGCATGTACACCGCCAACACGATGGCCGCCGTGGCCGAGGCGATCGGCATGAGCCTGCCCGGCTCGGCCGCGCCGCCCGCGGTCGACCGGCGCCGCGACGGCTTCGCACACCGATCCGGCGAGGCGGTGGTCGGGCTGCTCCGGCAGGGCATCACCGCGCGCCAGATCATGACCCTCGAGGCGTTCGAGAACGCCATCACCGTCGTGATGGCGCTCGGCGGCTCCACCAACGCGGTCCTGCACCTGCTGGCGATGGCCCGCGAGGCCGAGGTCGAGCTGACCATCGACGACTTCAACCGGGTCGGCGACAAGGTCCCGCACCTCGGCGACCTCAAGCCGTTCGGCCGCTACGTGATGAACGACGTCGACAAGATCGGCGGCATCCCGGTCGTGATGAAGGCACTGCTCGACGCCGGGCTGATGCACGGCGACTGCCTGACGGTGACCGGCAGGACGATGGCCGAGAACCTCGAGGAGCTCGCCCCGCCCGCGATCGACGACGACGTGATCCGGTCCCTGGACCGGCCGATCCACAAGACCGGTGGCCTCACCATCCTCAAGGGGTCGCTGGCGCCCGACGGCGCGGTCGTGAAGACCGCCGGCTTCGACGACTCGGTCTTCACCGGCACCGCCCGGGTCTTCGACGGCGAGCGCGCCGCGATGGACGCCCTCGAGGCCGGCCAGATCACCGCCGGCGACGTCGTGGTGATCCGCTACGAGGGTCCCAAGGGCGGTCCGGGCATGCGCGAGATGCTCGCGATCACCGGGGCGATCAAGGGCGCCGGGCTCGGCAAGGACGTCCTCCTCATCACCGACGGCCGCTTCTCCGGCGGCACCACGGGGCTCTGCGTCGGCCACATCGCGCCCGAGGCCGTCGACGGCGGCCCGATCGCGTTCCTGCGCGACGGCGACCAGATCACCCTCGACGTGCTCAACCGGTCGCTCGAGGTCGAGCTGGGGGAGGACTGGGAGTCGCGCAAGGACGGCTGGGAGCCGCTGCCGCCGAAGTACCCCACCGGCGTCCTGGCCAAGTACCGCAAGCTCGTCTCCTCGGCTGCGGACGGAGCCGTCACCGGCTGAGCGCGAGCTCGCGTGCGGCGTACTGATCGAGCGGTTACCCGGTGAGTTCGCTCCGGCATTGCAACGTCGCTGTAGAAGCGCACGGATTCACCGGTTAACCGGTGATCGCACACGCCCACCGCGTTCTCAACCAAATGGTTGACAAAGGCGTGCGGCGTCTGGCAGGCTCCTCGTATTCAACCAATCAGTTGAGGAACGAGATGCCCGATCCGCTGTCCCAGGTGTTCGCAGCCCTGGCCGACCCGACCCGCCGCGACATGGTGGCCCGCCTGTGCGCGGGCGACGCGACCGTGGGCGAGCTGGCGGCGCCGTACGACGTGAGCCTGCAGGCCGTCTCGAAGCACCTCAAGGTGCTCGAGGGGGCCGGGCTGGTGACCCGGGGGCGGGACGCGCAGCGGCGGCCGGTGCATCTCGAGGCGGAGGTGTTCGACCTGATGACGAAGTGGATCGAGCGCTACCGCCTCGAGGCCGAGGCGCGCTACCAGCGCCTGGACGCCGTCCTCGCCGAGATGAACGAGCAGCCGGAACAAGAGACCATCCGAGCAAGGAGAGACCGCATGACGACCACGACGACCAAGACGCTCAAGGACGGCACCACCGCCGTCGAGGCGCCGGCCGACCTGCCGGTGATCCGGCTGACCCGCGAGTTCGCGGCGACGCCCGCCCAGCTGTTCCGGGCGCACACCGACGCCGAGCTGTTCGTCCGGTGGATGGGCCCGGACGGCAGCTCGCTGAAGATCGACCAGTGGGACGCGCGCACCGGCGGCAGCTGGCGCTACGTGGGCGTCGATGGGCACCGAGGAGTTCGGCTTCCACGGCTGCTTCCACACCGTGCGTGAGGACCGCATCGTCTGGACCTTCACCTTCGAGGGCATGCCGGACGCGGTCTGCCTGGAGACCTTCACCTTCGAGGAGCTCGGCGACGGCCGCACCCTGCTCCGGTCGCGACTCGCTGTACGAGAGCTTCGAGGCCCGCGACTTCATGCTCACCTCCATGGAGGTCCGGCGTCATCGACGGCTACGCCCAGCTCGACCGCGTGCTGGCGGCGGGAGAGCTGTAGACCCGCCGGACACGGGGAGGCGGTTGCCTCGCAACCGATGGGCATCGCCTATCGTCTTCTTCTCGATGGACAAGTCCGAACGCCCCGTCCTCGTCGCCGTCTTCGTGGCGATGGTCGCCCTGATCAGCCTGGCGGCCGTCGTACCCGACGCCTCGTCACTGCCCGCCTGGGGCGCGATGCCCGCCAGCGGGAGCAGCGCCACCACGGTCTCCTCGACATCGGGGCTCTCGGGCACCGCGCACACGGACACCTCGCCCGGCGGCAGTGGCACCACCGTCGTCGACCCGCAGACCGGGCAGGCTGGGCAGCCGGGCAGCCGCTGCAGCCACCGGCGCCCAGCCAGACCCTCCCGCACGGCGCCACGACGATCTTCGGTGACGGCAGGTTCCTGGTCGCCTACTACGGCACCGCCGAGACCGGCGCGCTCGGCGTCCTGGGCGAGACCAGCCCCGACGCGATGCAGCGCCGGGTGCACCGTGCCGCCCAGCCGTTCGCCCGCAAGCGCCAGCCGGTGCAGGTCGTCTACGAGCTGATCGTCAGCATCGCGGACCGGCACGCCGGCCCGGGCCACGACTACTCCCACGACATCGCGCGCGCCGAGGTGCAGAAGTACATCGACGCAGCGCACCGCCACGACGCGCTGCTGCTGCTGGACATCCAGCCCGGCCGTTCCGACTTCCTCACCGTCGCCAAGCGCTGGGCCTGGGCGCTCAAGGACCCGTACGTCGGCCTCGCGCTCGACCCCGAGTGGCGGATGGGCAAGCACGGGGTCCCCGGCACCCGGATCGGCTCGGTCGGCGCCGCCGAGGTGAACCGGGTCTCCGCCTGGCTGCGCGACCTGGTGGCCCGCAACGCGCTGCCGCAGAAGCTGTTCGTGCTGCACCAGTTCCGCACCTCCATGATCGACCGCATCGGCACCATCGAGCCGCGCCGCGGGCTGGTCATGGTGCAGCACGTCGACGGCTTCGGCACCCCGCGCCAGAAGCTCGCCACCTTCCACGCCGTCGCGAGACCGCGGCAGTTCTTCATGGGGTTCAAGCTCTTCTACGACGAGGACACCCACCGGATGAGGGCAGCCGACGTGCGCCGGATCAACCCGAAAGTCCGATTCGTCAGCTTCCAGTGAGCCACTAGTGTCGCCGGGGTGGCCGACACCGCTGGGCTGGACGCCGCCGACCCGCTCGCGGCCTACCGCGACCGCTTCGTCGGCGCCGAGTCGCCCCTCGTCTACTTCGACGGCAACTCGCTCGGCCGCCCGCTCAAGGTGACCGGGCCGCGGCTCGCGGAGTTCGTCGAGCACGAGTGGGGCGGCCGGCTGATCCGGGGCTGGGACGAGCGGTGGTTCGACCTGCCGCGCACCCTCGGCGACCGGCTCGGCGAGGTGTGTCTCGGCGCCGCGCCGGGGCAGGTCGCCATCGGCGACTCGACCACGGTGCTGCTCTACAAGCTGATGCGGGCCGCCGTCGCCGCCCGTCCCGGCCGCTCCGAGATCGTGCTGGACCGTGACCAGTTCCCGACCGACCGGTACGTCGCCGACGGCGTCGCCGCCGAGACCGGGCTGAGCCTGCGCTGGATCGAGGTCGACACCAGCGCCGGCGTCACGGCCGAGCAGCTCGCGGAGGTGGTCGGCCCGCAGACCGCGCTCGTGGTGCTCAACCACGTCGCCTACCGCTCGGCCTGGCTGGCCGACGTACCCTGAGCTGACCCGGATCGTCCACGACGCCGGCGCGCTGGTGCTGTGGGACCTGTGCCACTCGGCGGGCGTGGTGCCGGTCGAGCTGGACGCGTGGGAGGTCGACCTCGCGGTCGGCTGCACCTACAAGTACCTGAACGGCGGCCCGGGCTCGCCGGCGTTCCTGTACGTCGCCACGCGGCTGCAGGAGGAGCTGACCCAGCCGATCCAGGGCTGGATGGGTGCCGACGACCCGTTCCTGATGGGGCCGTCGTACGTCCCCGCCACCGGCATCCGCCGGTTCCTCTCCGGCACGCCTGCGGTCGTCGGGCATGCTGGCGCTCGAGGACATGGTCGACCTGGTCGCGGAGGCCGGGCTGAGCGCGATCCGCGCCAAGTCGGTGGGGCTGACCGAGCACGCCGCCGAGGTCTCCGCCGAGCTGCTCGCTCCGCTCGGGGTCGTGCTCGCCTCGCCGCTCGAGGCCGACCGGCGCGGCGGGCACGTCACCCTCAACCACCCGCTGATGCGCGAGGCCACGGTGGCGCTGTGGCAGCGCGACGTGATCCCCGACTACCGCGACCCGCACGGGCTGCGGATCGGGCTCTCGCCCCTCTCGACGTCGTACGCCGAGGTGCGGGCCGGGCTGGAATCGGTTCGCGACGTGCTCACCGGGCTGACAACCTGAGGCCATGACCCGCTTCCCCCAGCCGCTGGTGCCCGGTGACCGGATCGCGGTCACGTCGCCGTCCAGTGGCGTCGGGTCGGAGCTGCGGCCCCGGCTGGAGTTCGACCTCCAGTGGCTGCGCGACCGGGGCTTCGAGGTCGTCGTCGGCGAGTGCATGTCCGGCGACACCGTGCGCTCCGCATCCAAGGAGCAGCGGGCCGCCGAGCTGGTCGAGTTCCTGTGCGATCCCGCCGTGGCGGCCGTCGTACCGCCGTTCGGCGGTGAGCTGGCCATCGACCTCCTCGACCAGCTCGACTGGGACCGGCTGGCCGCGGCGGAGCCGACGTGGCTGGTCGGCTGGAGCGACATCTCCGGCTTGATGGTGCCGCTCACCACCAGGCTCGGCTGGGCCACGGCCCACGGCTGGAACCTCATCGACACCGCGCTGGCCCCACCCGACGGCCTGCTGCACTGGACGGACCTGGTCGCGGCGACCGGCGACGTCGTCCAGCGCAGCCCCGGCCTGACCCGCGAGGGCTGGGGTGACTGGCGCGCCGCGGACACGGTGGAGATGTCACTCGACCAGCCGACCGACTGGGTGGTCCTCGGGGGTGGGGACGTGGACGTCTCCGGACGGCTCATCGGCGGCTGCCTCGAGGTGCTCGCACCGCTGGCCGGGACGCCGTACGCCGACGTGCCGGCGTACGGCCGCGCACACGCCGACGAGGGGCTGCTGGTCTACCTCGAGGTCTGCGAGTACGGCGCCTACGACGCGTGCCGGCTGTTCCACGGGCTGCGGTACGCCGGCTGGTTCGACAACGCCAACGCCGTCCTGGTCGGCCGCACGCCGGCCGAGGACAAGCCCGATCTCACCCAGCTTCAGGCGGTCGAGGACGCGCTCGGCGACCTCGGCATCCCGGTGGTCGCCGAGATGGACATCGGCCACACCCAGCCGTTCCTGCCGCTGGTCAACGGCGCCTCGGCGCGGGTGGTCGTGCGCGACGGCGTCCGCGAGGTGACCCAGACCCTGGGCTAGTGGACGTGCGCCCGCCAGTCGGCCGGGACGCGGTCGGCCGGGCCGGGCACCGTCTGGTCCTCGGGGTGCGCGGTGGGGCCCGCGAGCTCCGGACCGGCGACGGGCTCGTCGCTGCGGTAGTCCCAGAACCAGTCCTCACCGGGCTCGAAGCTCTGGATCACCGGGTGCCCGGTGGCCCTGAAGTGCGCGGTGGCGTGCTGCGCCGGGGAGGAGTCGCAGCAGCCGACGTGGCCGCACTGGGCGCAGCGGCGCAGGTGCACCCACCAGCCGCCGGCCGGGTCGCACTCGGCGCAGCCGGTCCCGCTCGGAGGGACGGTGGGGTCGATGGCATCCGTCATGTGCGTGCGGTACCTCCGCGGTAGGGGTCCCACGCCTGCGGCGCGGGCTGGAGCCGTTGGTCGACGAGTCTGGCCAGCCAGAGGACGACCAGGAAGAACGCCGTGATGGCCACGATGGAGATGATGACGCCCGGGACCCCGTGCTCCTCGCGGTGGTCGAGGAACGGATAGGGGTACCAGCCGCTGACCCCGCCGACGACGAGCGTCCAGACGAGCCAGACGATCGGCCAGGCGAGCACCCACTTGATCTCGCGGCCCTCGATCCTCGGCCGAGGTCCGAACAGGATCCAGCCGACCGTCGCGAGCAGCGGCACGACCATGTGCAGCAGCTTGTCGGCCGCCCAGTCCGCGCCGTCCAGCTCGAGCAGCGGCCGGAGCAGGACGAAGTGGACGACACCCGTGACGAAGATCCCGGCCACCGCCGCCAGCCGGACCACCCGCCACGCCGGCCCGTCCCGGATCGGGTCGCGGGCCAGCTGCGCGGCCGTGATCGCGACCAGCAGGTTGCTCTGGATCGTGAAGTAGGAGACGAGCCGACCCAGCCGGACCGGAAGCGCCGGCTGCGAGGCGTCGTCGAGCACCCGGCCGCCCTGGATGACCAGCACCAGCTGCAGGACCAGCGCACCGATCGCCACGACGGCGGTCAGCCCGTGCCAGACGCGGGCGCTGCGGATCGTCACGGTGCTGAGACTAGGACGCGGACCTTAGGGTCGAGCCGTGCCCGAGACCAACGAGTTCGGACAGGCCGTCGGTGACCTCCTCGCGGGGTGGTCACCGCGGCCACGTCCGGACGCGGTCACCCTCGAGGGGCGGTACGTCGTCGTCGAGCCGCTCGCAGTCGAGCACGCAGCCGCGCTGCTGGGCTCGCTGTGCGGCCCGGAGGACCGGTCGCTGTGGACCTACCGGCCGACCGAGCCGCCCGCGGACCTGGACCAGATGACCGAGCTGATCGCGCGCACGCTGGCGACGCCGGACCTGCTCACCTTCGTCGTGGTGCCGCGAGGCGGCGCGCCGTCCGGCATCGCGTCGTACACGCGGATCGACCCGGCCACCGGACAGGTCGAGGTGGCCGGCGTGCTCTACGCCCGGTCGCTGCAGCGAACCCCTGCCGCGACCGAGGCGATCCACCTGCTGATGCGCTACGCCTTCGAGGAGCTCGGCTACCGCCGGTTCGAGTGGAAGTGCGACTCGCTCAACGAGCCGTCCCGGCGCGCGGCCGCCCGGCTGGGCTTCACCTACGAGGGCCGGTTCCGACACCACATGGTGACCAAGGACCGCAACCGCGACACCGACTGGTTCTCGGTCACCGACGCCGAGTGGCCCGACGTACGCGCGGTGCACGAGCGGTGGCTCGACCCGGCGAACTTCGACGAGGACGGCGGGCAACGGACGTCGTTGTCGTCGGTGTGGCCGTCGGCACGGGGTACCGCGTCGGCATGACCGACGACGCCGCAACGACCACGCTCTCCCCGAACGACATCGAGCAGGCCGAGCTCGAGGACTGGCGGGTGCTCTTCGATGCGCTGCATGCCCGGTTCCGCACCGACGACTTCGCGACGGGCCTCAAGCTGGTCAAGAAGATCGGCAAGGCCGCCGAGAAGGCCGACCACCACCCGGACGTCGACCTCTCCTACGGGCAGGTCGACGTGCGGCTGTCGAGCCACGACGCCGGCGGCGTCACCGAGCGCGACGTCGACCTCGCCCGCCAGATCAGCGGCTTCGCCTCCGACGTCGGCGCCGAGCCCGCTCCCGGGGAGCTGTCGGTGATCGAGATCGCGCTCGACACTCCGACCTACGACGACGTGAAGCCGTTCTGGGCCGCGGTGCTCGGCTACGAGACCTCCAAGGCGCATGCGGAGGAGCTGAACGACCCCAACGGCACCCGGCCCACCGTGTGGTTCCAGAAGGCGGACTCCGCCAAGGGCGAGGTCCAGCAGCGCTTCCACCTCGACGTGCGGGTCCCGCCCGAGGTGGCCGAGAAGCGGGTCAAGGCGGCCCTCGAGGCCGGCGGCACGCTGGTCAGTGACGAGCGTGCTCCCACCGTCTGGGTGCTGGCCGACAGCCACGGCAACAAGGCGTGCGTCACGACGTGGCTGGGGCGCGACCCCGACCACGACTCCGAGGAGGGGGACGCCGCGGGCAAGGTCGACGGGGGTGAGGCCGACGCGAGTGAAGCCGATGCGCGCGATGGCGACGGGAGCGATGTCGACGAGTGATGGCACGCTGAGGGACATGGATCAGCGGATCAGCTTCCTGACCCTGGCGGTGCGCGACCTCGAGACGAGCCGGCGGTTCTACGTCGACGGGCTCGGGTGGACGCCGGACCTGGAGGTCGAGGGCGACGTCATCATGATCATGGCGGGGGAGAGGCTGGTGCTCTCGCTGTGGGACCGCGAGCACTTCCAGGCCGAGGTCGGTCGCATCGCGGTCGGGGAAGGCGTCCCGCCGTTCACCATCTCCCACAACGTCGCGACCCCCGAGGAGGTCGACGCCGTCCTGGCGACCGCCCGCGCCGCGGGCGCCGACCCGGTGCACGACGCCGTCGAGCGTGAGTGGGGTGGCTACACCGGCTACTTCGCGGACCCCGACGGCTACCGCTGGGAGATCGCCACCAACCCCGGACCCATCGGACAGAAGGTGCTGCCGTGACCGACCCCAAGAAGACGCTCCGCTACCACGAGGTGATGGCCGAGGAGGGCCTCGACGACTGGCGCTTCTTCCTCATGAAGCTCCACGCCCGGTTCAAGACCGGCAGCTTCGTCAAGGGCCTCGAGCTGGTCACCCGGATCACCGAGGCCGCCGAGGAGGCCAACCACCACCCCGACGTCGTGCTCACCTACCCGCAGGTGGACGTCGACCTGCACAGCCACGACGTGCACGGCGTCACCAGCCGCGACCTCGACCTGGCCCGGCGGATCAGCGCGATCGCCGCCGAGCTCGGCGTCGACGCCGCGCCGCGCGAGGTCTCCACGCTCGAGCTGGCCCTCGACGTACCCGACTCCGACGAGGTGCGGCCGTTCTGGGCGGCCGTGCTCGGCTACGACCAGCGCGGCACGTGGCCCGAGGTCTTCGACCCGGGCGGTCGCAACAACACCCTGTGGTTCCAGAAGGCACCCGAGGCCACCGGCGAGGTCCAGCAGCGCTTCCACCTCGACATCGTCGTGCCGCGCGAGGTCGCCGAGGAGCGGCTGCAGGCCGCGCTCGACGCCGGCGGCACCCTGGTCAGCACGGACGCGGTCCCGGCGTTCTGGGTGCTGGCCGACCAGCACGGCAACAAGGTCTGCATCTGCACCGCCGACGGGCGGGAGCCGACCTAGCCCTCGGCGACGAGCACCAGCTCGCGCAGCAGGTCGGCCAGGCGCCGCTGGTCGGCGGGGGAGAGGGCGCCGAGCAGGGCGGCCTCCTCCCGCCCCTCGAGGCGGGCGTGCCGGTCGAACGCCCGCCGGCCGGCCGCGGTGAGCCGGACGTGCACGCGGCGCCGGTCGTGCTTGTCCACGCTCCGGGTCACCAGCCCCTCGTCCTCGAGCGGGCCGAGCCGCGCGGACAGGGCGCCCCGGCTCAGGCCGAGGTGGTCGGCGAGGTCCGACGGGCTGGCGGTGTACGGCGTACCGAGCCGGCGCAGGGCCAGCAGGATCTTGAACGACGGGCGGGGGAGCGCGGCGTCCGTGAACGCGGCGTCGCGAGCGCCGGCCAGGTGCCGGCTGAGGACCATCAGCCTGGCGATGATCGCCTCGTGCACCGGGTCGAGGTAGTCGAGCTCGTCGCGCCAGCGCGCCACGTGTCGGTCGATGGAGTCCTGCCGAGACCCGACCATGCCGCCTCCGAAATAGTTTTCTAGAGAATAGTTTTGTTCCAAACTATCTTGCAGGCATGACGACGGCCACCACCGACCTGCCCATCCTCCTCACCGCCATCACCGCGCTCGAGAACGCGGCCCGCTACGACGACGCGCTCGCCCTGGTCGACGCGACCCGGGTGGCCGACGAGCGAGACCGGCTCGAGCTGCTGATGGCCCGCGCGTCGGTGGTCGCCCGGCGCGACTACACCCGCGGCACCCGCTCCTCCGGCGACCACCCGCTGGAGGCCGCCCAGGAGCTGGCGGCCCGGATCGGCACCGGGCCGACCGTGGCCTGGGACCTCGCCATGCAGCACCTGCGCCGGCAGTACGCCGACCAGCTGGTCGACGGCATCGGGCCCGCCGGACGGGACGAGGCCGTCGTGGACGCGATGACGGTCGAGGCCGTCCGCCTGCGCGACACTGCGCCGGAGGACGGCCGACGCGGCTGGGCCTGCATGTGCCTGGGCTGGTTCGCCGACAACCTGCGCGGCGACCGGGCCGAGGCGCCCCGTCACTACAGCGCGGCGCTCGCCGCCGGCCGGGCCGTGGGCGACCCGCTGCTGGTCTTCGAGGCCCAGCGGCACCTCGGCGACCACGCCCACGACGACGGCGACCAGGCGGGGGCGCTGGCGGCCTGGGAGGAGTCGGCTGCGGCCGCGGCCCGGGGCGGACACGTGCTCGGCGTCCTGGCCCAGCAGGTCCTGCTCGCCGTGCTCGCCCGCGACGCCGGGGACGAGGCCGGCGCGCGGGCGCTGGCCGCCGAGACGCTGCGATGGGCCGAGCAGCTCGGGGCGACCCGGCTGGCCGGCCAGGTCGGCGGCTTCCTGGCCGGGGTGGACCCCACGGCGCCGCCGCAGGAGGTCGCCGCCAACCGGTGAGACCGCCGTCCCGTATTCTGGGACGGCTGGGCTACGGGATGACGGGCGTTCGGGCGACCGACTACCGTGGCTGCATGCGCCAGGACCTTCTCGTACGCATGCGACGCGCCGGCTGACCCAGTCCGTCAGCGCGTCACCCCTCGTTGCCCAGCGCAGCAGAGGGGTTTTTTGTTGGTCGAGGAGCAGCCCGAGCACGCATCGGGCACTGGAGGGAAGAAGAGGACGCATTGGACGCACCGATGAGCTGAGCAGATCACAGGAGCGCAGAGCCTGGTGACCGCCCTGGAGGCGGCGGGCGTCACCGACATCTTCGGGATCCCCGGCGGCGCGATCCTGCCGGCGTACGACCCGCTGATGGACTCCAAGATCCGGCACATCCTGGTCCGGCACGAGCAGGGGGCCGGCCACGCCGCGCAGGGGTTCGCCGCGGCGACCGGTCGGGTCGGCGTGTGCATGGCGACCTCCGGCCCGGGCGCGACCAACCTCGTCACCCCGATCGCGGACGCGCACATGGACTCGGTCCCGATGGTCGCGGTGACCGGCCAGGTCGGGGCCGCCGCGATCGGCACGGACGCGTTCCAGGAGGCCGACATCCGCGGCATCACGATGCCGATCACCAAGCACAACTTCCTGGTCACCGACCCCGACGAGATCCCACGCCGGATCGCCGAGGCGTTCCACATCGCCAGCACCGGCCGTCCGGGCCCGGTGCTCGTCGACATCGCCAAGTCGGCGCTGCAGGCGAAGACGACGTTCGAGTGGCCGGCCGAGCTGCACCTGCCGGGCTACCGCCCGGTGACCCGCCCGCACTCCAAGCAGATCCGCGAGGCCGCGCGGCTGATGCTCGAGTCGCGCCGCCCGGTGCTGTACGTCGGCGGCGGCACCGTCCGCTCGGGCGCCTCGAAGGAGCTCAAGGAGCTCGCCGAGCTCACCGGCATGCCGGTCGTCACCACGCTGATGGCCCGCGGCGCCTTCCCGGACAGCCACCCGCAACACCTCGGGATGCCGGGCATGCACGGCACCGTCGCGGCGGTCGCTGCCCTCCAGAAGAGCGACCTGATCATCAGCCTCGGCGCCCGCTTCGACGACCGGGTGACCGGCAACCTCGACACCTTCGCCCCCGGCGCCAAGATCATCCACGCCGACATCGACCCGGCCGAGATCGGCAAGAACCGGCACACCGACGTCCCGATCGTGGGCGACGTCCGCGAGGTGCTGCTCGACCTGCTGCTGACCCTCAAGACCGACGCGGACGAGGGCCACACCGGCGACTACGAGGGCTGGGTGAAGTTCCTCGAGGGCGTCCGCGACGCCTACCCGCTCGGCTACGACACCCCTGAGGGCTCGCTGGCGCCGCAGTACGTCATCGAGCGGCTCGGCGTTCTCGCCGGCCCGGACACCATCTACACGGCCGGCGTCGGCCAGCACCAGATGTGGGCAGCGCACTACGTCGGCTACGAGCAGCCGCGGAAGTGGATCAACTCCGGTGGCCTCGGGACGATGGGCTTCGCGGTCCCGGCGGCGATGGGCGCCCAGGTCGGCTGCCCCGACCAGGTGGTCTGGGCGATCGACGGCGACGGCTGCTTCCAGATGACCAACCAGGAGCTCGCCACCTGCGCGATCAACAACATCCCGATCAAGGTCGCGATCATCAACAACGAGTCGCTCGGCATGGTGCGCCAGTGGCAGACGCTGTTCTACAACCAGCGCTACTCCAACACCGACCTGCACTCCAAGCGGATCCCCGACTTCGTCAAGCTCGCCGACGCCTACGGCTGCGTCGGCCTGTCGTGCGACAACCCCGGCGACGTCGACGCGACCATCACCAAGGCGATGGAGATCAACGACGTCCCCGTCGTCGTCGACTTCCGGGTGCACCGCGACGCCATGGTCTGGCCGATGGTCGCCGCCGGGCACGAGCAACGACGAGATCAAGTACGCGCGCGACCTCGCGCCCCAGTTCGACGAGGACGACCTGTGAGCACCCACACCCTCTCGGTCCTGGTCGAGAACAAGCCCGGCGTCCTGGCCCGGATCGCCGGCCTGTTCAGCCGCCGCGGCTTCAACATCGAGTCCCTCGCGGTCGGCCCGACCGAGCACGCCGAGGTCTCGCGGATGACGATCGTGGTCAACGTCGAGGACTCACCGCTGGAGCAGGTCACCAAGCAGCTCAACAAGCTGGTCGAGGTGATCAAGATCGTCGAGCTCGACCACGAGGCCTCGGTCCACCGCGAGCTGGTGCTGGTCAAGGTCGCGGCCACCGCCGAGACCCGCGGCCAGATCCTCGACGTGGTCCAGCTGTTCCGCGCCAGCGTCGTCGACGTCGCCACCGACGCGGTCACGATCCAGGTGATCGGCAACTCCGCCAAGATCGCCGACGTGCTCAAGATCCTGGAGCCCTTCGGGATCCGCGAGCTCGTCCAGTCCGGCATGGTCGCCATCGGCCGCGGCTCCCGCTCGATCTCCGAGCGGTCGCTGCGTCCGGTCGCCGTGCCCACCCCGCCCGCGGTGGGGTGAGGGTGTTCGGCATCCCCGGCTGACCGGGGATGCTGAGGGTTGTCGGCTGTTGCAAGCCCCGACAACCCCACGAAACGCTCGACAAGTTCGACCCACAGACCCAGCAAGAGCACCAACAGAAGGAGAAGCCCCCGTGGCTGCTGAGATGTTCTACGACGACGACGCCGACCTGGCCCTGATCCAGGGCAAGAACGTGGCGGTGATCGGCTACGGCAGCCAGGGCCACGCGCACGCGCTGTCGCTGCGCGACTCCGGCGTCGACGTGCGGGTCGGGCTGCAGCCCGAGTCGAAGAGCCGGGAGAAGGCCGAGGCCGAGGGGCTGCGGGTGCTCACCCCGCGGGAGGCGGCCGAGGAGGCCGACGTCATCGTGATCCTCGCGCCCGACCAGCACCAGCGGAAGCTGTACGCCGAGGAGATCGAGCCCGAGCTCGCGCCCGGCGACACCCTGGTCTTCGGCCACGGCTTCAACATCCGGTTCGGCTACATCACCCCGCCCGAGGGCGTGGACGTGTTCATGGTCGCCCCCAAGGGCCCCGGCCACCTGGTCCGCCGCGAGTACGTCGACGGCCGCGGCGTACCCGTGCTCGTCGCCGTGGAGAAGGACGCCTCCGGCAACGCCTGGCCGCTGGCGCTGTCCTACGCCAAGGCGATCGGCGGCCTCCGCGCCGGCGGCATCAAGACCACGTTCACCGAGGAGACCGAGACCGACCTGTTCGGCGAGCAGGCCGTCCTGTGCGGCGGCGCCTCGCAGCTGGTCATGTACGGCTTCGAGGTCCTCACCGAGGCCGGCTACCAGCCCGAGGTCGCCTACTTCGAGTGCCTCCACGAGCTGAAGCTGATCGTCGACCTGATGTACGAGGGCGGCATCGCCAAGCAGCGCTGGTCGGTCTCCGACACCGCGGAGTACGGCGACTACGTCTCCGGCCCGCGGGTGATCGACGAGCAGGTCAAGGAGCACATGAAGGACGTCCTCGCCGACATCAAGAACGGCTCCTTCGCGGCCCGCTTCATCGCCGACCAGGACGCCGGCTCCCCGGAGTTCACGGCGTTCCGCCAGAAGTCCGAGCAGCACCCGATCGAGCAGACCGGCCGCGAGCTCCGCAAGCTGATGGCCTGGGTGAAGTCCCACGACTCCGACTACGTCGAGGGCTCGTCCGCGCGCTGACAGACCCCCCGTTCGCGTCGAGATGCGCGAAATGGCTGTCCGTAAACGTTTACGGACAGCCATTTCACGTCACTCGACGGGTCCACAGCGGGACCACTGGCCGAGGATCCAGCGGGCCCAGACGGCCTCGGCGTCGTTCCGGGGGTGGGTGCCGTCCTGGAGCAGGCCCGGGTGCGACCGCACGTACGCCGGCCAGTCCGCGACGCAGGTGTGCGCCCGGCCGGCGGCGACGGAGCGCATCCAGCCGTCGAACTGCTGCGACCACGACGAGACGACCAGCCGGGTCGCTGCTCACCTCGACGTACGGCAGCACGAGCATGACGGGCGTCCCGGGCGACAGGCTGCGGACCGCGCTCGCCAGGTCGCGGCGCCGGAAGCCAGGGGCGGGGTTGGTCCCGAGCTCGACGACGAGCCCGGCCGGCTGGCCGTGCTTGGCCCGGAAGGCGTCGAGGCGGACGGCGAGCTCGGTCGGGCGGCGCGCCGGTTCGGCGTCGACCGTCAGCTCCGGTCGGAGCCGGGCCAGCTCGTCGCCGCCCCGCCAGCTCACCGAGTCGCCGACCAGGAGCACCCCACCGGAGCCGGGCAAGGCACGACGCTGCCGGGCCGCGACCTCGGCGGCCAGCGTCGTGCCGTGCTCGGCGGCCAGCCGGGTCAGCGCCGCGACCCGGGCCGTCGTCAGGCACTCGTCGTAGCGGCCCTCAGTCTCGGACAGGGTCACGTAGATGCTCGCCGGGCCGGCGCACTGAGGTGCATCGCGGACGGCCGCCAGCGAGCGATCTGGCTGGGAGGCGCAGTAGTTGACCGCCGGGATCCACCGGCGATGCAGGTCCTGGCACTGCCGCACGCCGACCGTGGCGGCGTACCCGAACCCCTTCGGCTGCCCCACCCGGGCGCACGCCTCCGCGCCGGCGACCTTGCGCCACGGCACGGCGCCCTCGACGCACCGGTCCCGGGCGCACCCGAGGCCCGTCGCATACGTCCGTCCGAGGAGGGCGCACTCGCCGGGGCGGAGGCTGCGGTCGTACGTGCCGCCGCTGTCGGCCACCGCGGTCGCCGTCCCGGGAGCAAGGCTCGACACGGGCAGTGACACCTCGGCCGCGATGACGGTCACCACGCCGAGCACGAGCACCGCCAGGCGACGCCGGAGGGCGTGCTGACGTGCGTGTGGCATTGCGAGAGTTCCCCGTGCAGATGTGCGTGACCCGGAACCGACGCCGGCCCCCTTCGACGCTCACCACGCTAGGCACGCGACGCCTTGCCCGCTGCCGATCACCGACAATCGCCGGTCTCGGCCGCGACTGGTCCAGAGGGGCTAGCAGTGGCCCCACTGCTGGGAGACCCAACCCGCCCACCGGCCCTCGGCGGCGTGCGTGGTGTGCACGCCGTCCTGCAGGACCCCCGAATGTGACCGGACGTACGCCGGCCAGTCGGCGACGCAGGTCTTGGGGCGGGACCGCGCCAGGTCCCGCATCCAGCCGTCGACCTTCCGCGACTGGGGCGTGACGACGATCGGGTCGCTGTTCAGCTCGTAGTAAGGCAGGACCAACATCACCTTCGTCCCTCGCGGGACACCTCGGACCGCCTTCTCCAGGTCGTGTCGGCCGAACGTCTTGGCCGGCACCGTGCCGAGCTCGATGATCAACCCGTCGGGATCGCCGTGGCCGGCCCGGAAGGAGGCCAGCCGCGACGCCAGCTCGGTCGGTGGCCGGGCGGGCTCGCCGTCGAGCGTGAACGACGGACGCAGCCGGCCCAGCTCGTCGGAGCCCCGCCAGGTCAGCGAGTCACCGATCATCACCACGCCGCCGCCGGACGGCCGGAAGCTCGGGTCGGCCACACACGCGCCGTCCACGAACACGTGCCCGGGGCGGTACGGGCACTGGGTGCTCGACCGCACCGAGACCTCGGCCTCCAGCGTCGAGCCTTCGACGGCGGACCGCTGCACCAGCTCCACCGCCCGCTCCGTGGTCAGGCACTCGTCGTAGTAGCCCTCGGTCTCCTGCAGGTTGACGTAGACGGTCGCCGCGCCGGTGCACTGCGGGGCGTTGAAGACGGCGCCCGGGGACCGGTCGGGCTCCGACGCGCAGTAGTTGACCTGCGAGATCCAGCGCCGGTGCAGGGCCCGGCACTGGCGGACGTCGACGGTCGAGACGAACCCGTAGCCCTCGGGCGCGCCCCTCAGCGTGCAGGCCTCGGCGCCGAACGTCTTCCGCCACGGCACGGCGCCCTCGAAGCACGTCGTGCGCGAACAGCCACGCTGCTTGACGAACTCCCGACCGAGCAGGGTGCAGTCGGCCTCGTGGAGGCTGTCGTCGTACGCCGCAGCACCACCGGCGCCGGCAGCGGACCTTTCCGGAGTGGAGGCCTGGGCAGCCGCAGTGGGCGCGGCCAGGCAGAGCAGTGTCACCAGCGCCACCAGGAGTCGGCGCAGCGGAGCGGGGAGGGAACGGTTCGTCATGGCTGGGCGAACGATTCCACACCAGGCCCGTCAGAGCGTGACGGTTCTCGATGTTGACCCGGCGATGTTGTTGAGCGCGGGTACGACGGCGCGCAGCCGCTGGCCGGGATGCCCGTCGATCCGGGCCACGGCCCGGCCGTGCACGGTGGTCAGCGTGACGCTTCGGACCCGCTTCCACTGCTCCGGACACGAGCCGCTCCAGCCGGACCGGAACGCCGTTCGCACGGCTGAACCCCGTCTCGCTCTCCTCGCGGACGCGGGTGGTGAGCTGGTAGCGACCGCGACCCAGCGACTTCTCGGCGAGAGCGGTGCGAGTGGCCGCCGGCCGGACCTGGAACGAGGTCTCGGGAAGGGCGAACGGGAGCTGGACCGCAGGGATGATCTGGTAGAAGCCGGTGCCGCGGACGGTGTAGGTGCCGGCCCGCTCGGAGCCGCAGAAGGTCACCTGGACGGTGCCGCTGGAGGTCGGGTTGGTGGCGGAGTTCACGACGGTGCCCTCCGAGACCTGGCCCTGGGGATCGGCGACCTGGATCTCCAGCCGCCACAGCAGGGTGCCCGGGCTGACCCGCAGGTCGTAGGAGATCGGGTGCTGCTGGCAGTGGTCGAACAGGACGACGTCCTGGGTCGACGTCGACCCGCTCACGTCCGCGGAGGCGGGCCCGGCCACGGCCAGCGAGGCGGCAGCGAGCATGACGGGCAGGGCTAGACGGCGGAGGGGGAGCACCGTTCGACGCTAGCCAAGGCGCCCTGGCCACCGCGTCCGACCACGGTCGGAGGTCGGCCGGATGTGACCGACGTCGCACCGAGCGGCGGCGCACGTGCGAGGACCCCCGGCGCTGTGCCCGCCGAGGGTCCTCGTCGTGCGGCCTGGTGGCCGCGGAGGTGCTACTTCACCTCCGACCGCATCACCATCACCAGGCCGACGGCCAGGGGGACGACCAGCCAGATCAGGCCCGAGGTCCCGAGCTGCGCCCACTCGGTCCCGGTCAGGTGGCCGTCGTACAGCTCACCTTGTGCCCAGTTGAAGTCCAGCCAGGGGCGGATGTCCTCCCACCACTGCTGGAAGTTGCCGAGCACCATCGACAGGGTCGGGAGCACGAACGAGTAGACGACGAACGCGACGATCGCGCCGGGGGAGTTGCGGATCAGGACGCCGAGCATGAAGCCGATCAGCAGGTTCAGCACGTTGGCGAACACCAGCAGCACGATCTGGTTGCCGGAGATGTCCCACACCGTGTCGACCCCGGCGATGCCGGAACCGACGATGTTGCCGAGGGCGCCGATGGCGAGCGCGACCCCGATCGAGACGGCGCCGAGCGCCATCGAGACGATCATCTTCGCCCAGATCACCCGGCTCCGGTGCGGCACCAGCGTGAACGTCGTGAGCCCGCTGCGCTGGCTCCACTCGCTGGTGACGGACAGGATCGCCATCACCGGCAGCAGGAGGGTCATCGGCACGCCGATCGCTGCGCCGAAGTTGTCGTAGGTCATGGCGCTGTCCGGCGCGAAGAGGATCACCGACACGGTCGCGATGAACGCCGTGCCCGCCATGGACATGATCAGCCAGAAGCCGGCGCGGGTGTCGAACATCTTGACCAGCTCGACCGTCATCAGCCGGCGGAACGGGATCGGCGCCGGGGCGGTGCGGGCCACCGGCGCCGGCACGGTGCGGTCGATGGTGGTGGCAGTCATGCTGCTGCTCCTTCTCGGGAAGTGTCTGCGGTGAGCTCGAGGAACATCTCCTCGAGGCCGGCGCCGTCGGCGGCGCGCAGCTCGGTGAGGGGTACGCCGGCCGCGAGCGCGACCTTGCCGATCTGGTCGGCCTCGGCCTCGGCGCGGAGGGCGTCGCGGCCGGAGGCGACGGCGTGGATGCCGTTCTGCTCCAGGGCGGTGGCCAGCTCCTCGATCGCGCTGGAGCGGACCAGCGTGCCGGCGGAGGCCAGCAGGTCGGCCTTGGTGCCCTGGGCCACGATCCGGCCCTGGCCGATGACGACCAGGTCGTCGGCGATGACCTCGATCTCGTGCAGCAGGTGCGAGGAGAGCAGCACGGTGCCGCCCTTGTTCGCGAAGCCGCGGAGCAGGTCGCGCATCCAGCGGATGCCGGCCGGGTCGAGGCCGTTGGCCGGCTCGTCGAGGATCAGCACCTCGGGGTCGCCGATGAGGGCGGTGGCGATGCCGAGCCGCTGGCGCATGCCGAGCGAGTAGTTCTTGACCCGGCGCTCGGACTCGGTGCCGGTCAGCGAGACCAGGTCGAGCAGCTCGTCGACCCGGCTCATGGGCAGGCCCATGGTGCGGGCGGCGACCTTGAGGGTCTCCTTGCCGGTGCGGCCGGCGTGCTGCGCGGAGGCGTCGAGGAGGACGCCGACCTCGCGGCCGGGGTTGGGGAGGTCGGAGTACTTCCGGCCGAGGACGGTGGCGGACCCGGAGGTCGCCGGGGTCAGTCCGACCATGACGCGCATGGTCGTCGACTTGCCGGCGCCGTTCGGACCGAGGAATCCGGTCACCCGGCCCGGCTGGGCGGTGAAGGTGACGCCGTCCACGGCCCGGAGGCCGCCGTACGTCCTGGTGAGTGCGGTCACGTCGATCATGGGGTCAACGTTCGCGGCAACCGGGGGTCGGCCACATCGGGGAGCGGTCCCCACGGACCCCTTGTCGGACCCTGAGGAGATCTCGGGGTTGACCCTGTCATCGGTGGTCGAGGTGATCGCCACGCACCGGCAGGCTCCGGAACATCCACCGACGGCGTCGCGTTGTCATCCATTGTGCGCATCGAGATCTGGTCCGACGTCGTCTGCCCGTGGTGCTACATCGGCAAGCGGCACCTGGAGGCGGCGCTGGACTCGTTCGAGCACGCCGACGCGGTCGAGGTCGTCTACCGCTCCTTCGAGCTGGATCCCAGTGCCCCCGAGGTCCCGGTCGAGACGACCGTCGAGTCACTGGCGAAGAAGTTCGGCACCGACGTTGCGGGTGCTCGCGAGCTGATGGCGCGCGCCGACGGCGTGGCTGCCTCGGTCGGCCTCGAGTTCCACCACGCCGACGCACCGCACGCCCGCACGATCACCGCGCACCGCCTGCTGCACCTGGCCGCGGACGAGGGCGGGACGGCGAAGCAGGGCGAGCTGAAGGAGGCCCTGCTCGCGGCGTACTTCCTCCGCGGCGCGAACGTCGGCGACGACGACACGCTCCGAGCGATCGCCGTCGACGTGGGCCTCGACCCGGGCCGGGTCGATGAGGTGCTGGCGAGCGAGGAGTACCTCGACGCCGTGCACGAGGACATCGCCCAGGCCCGCGCCTACGGTGCCACCGGCGTGCCGTTCTTCGTCGTGGACCAGAAGTTCGGTGTCTCCGGCGCCCAGCCGACCGAGGTGTTCAGCCAGCTGCTGGAGCGCGCCTGGGCGGAGCGCCAGCCCGCGCTCGAGGTCGTCGGCGGAGCCGACGCCTGCGGCCCCGACGGGTGCGCTATCTGAGGCTTACCTCACCTAGGTTAGCCATGCCTAAGTTGGTGGGCGTAGAGTGACCGGCTGTGTTCGCCAACTACCTCATCGGTCTGCGTGAGGGGCTCGAAGCTGCGCTGGTCGTCAGCATCCTCGTCGCCTATCTCGTGAAGACCGACCGGCGACACCTGCTCCCGAGGGTGTGGGCCGGCGTGGCGCTCGCGGTGGCGATCAGCCTGGCCTTCGGAGCGGCGCTGACCTTCGGTCCCCGCGGACTCACCTTCGAGGCCCAGGAGATGATCGGCGGCTGCCTCTCGATCATCGCGGTCGCGTTCGTGACCTGGATGATCTTCTGGATGGCCCGCGCCGCGCGCGGCCTGGGTGGCGAGCTGCGCGGCCAGATCGACGAGGCCGCCGAGGGCACCCGCTGGTCGCTGGTCATCGTCGCCAGCCTGGCCGTCGGCCGCGAAGGGCTCGAGACCGCGCTGTTCCTGTGGGCCGCGACCAAGGCAGGCACCCGCGAGAGCGTCGGCACCATCACGCCGACCTGGGAGCCGCTGCTCGGCGCCGCGCTCGGCATCGCCACCGCGGTCGTGCTCGGCTACCTGATCTACCGCGGCGCCATCTCGATCAACCTCAGCAAGTTCTTCACGTGGACCGGCGCGTTCCTGATCCTGGTCGCCGCCGGCGTCCTGGCCTACGGCGTGCACGACCTGCAGGAGGCGGGGGTCCTGCCGGGCCTGAACAACCTGGCCTTCGACGTCTCGGACACGATCGACCTCAACAGCTGGTACGGCACCTTGCTCAAGGGGATCTTCAACTTCAGCCCGGCCACCACCAAGCTCGAGCTGGCCGCCTGGCTGCTCTACGCCGTGCCCGTCATGACCCTGTTCCTCATCAGTGTCCGCCGCCGTGCGTCGCCCCCTCAGGGCGCGTCCGCTCCGCCGGCCAGCCCTGTCCGCTCGCACTGAGCACCTCGACCCGTCCCGTCTGCAGAAAGAGCACCCGCCATGCGCAAGACCCTCGTCGTGACCGCCCTCGTGGTCGCGGTGCCGTTCCTCGCCGCCTGCACCGAGAACGCCGACAGTGACGACGGCGCGGCGGACGGCGGCAACCCGCGGGCGCTCAGCGTCGAGTCGACCGACAGCGACTGCAACGTGTCGGCGGCCGAGGCGCCGGCCGGCACGCTGACCTTCGACGTGACCAACACCGGCTCGCAGGTGACCGAGTTCTACCTGCTCGGCGAGGACGGGCTGCGGATCGTCTCCGAGGTCGAGAACATCGGCCCCAACCTCAACCGCGAGATGACGGTGAACGCGCCCGCCGGCGCCTACTTCACCGCCTGCAAGCCGGGCATGAAGGGCGAGGGCATCCGCGCCGACTTCACGGTGACCGAGTCCGACGACGACGCGCCGACGGCGAGCGCCGACGAGCAGCAGCTCATCGACGCGGCGGTGGCCAACTACGCGGCCTACGTCCAGGACCAGTCCGACCAGCTGCTCGCCAAGACCCAGCAGTTCGTCGACCTCTACAAGTCCGGCGACGACGAGGCCGCCCGCACGCTCTACCCGGACGCACGGGTCCACTGGGAGCGGATCGAGACCGTGGCCGAGTCGTTCGGCGACCTCGACCCGATGATGGACGCCCGCGAGGCCGACCTCGAGCCCGGTCAGAAGTGGACCGGCTGGCACCTGATCGAGAAGGACCTGTGGCCGCAGCGCGCGGAGAACTACACGCCGCTGACGCCCGAGGAGCGGGCGACGTACGCCGACGACCTGCTCACGAACACCCAGACCCTCGACGAGCGGGTGCAGACGCTGACCTACACCGTCGACCAGATCGCCAACGGCTCGCGCGGCCTGCTCGAGGAGGTCGCCCTCGGCAAGGTCACCGGCGAGGAGGAGTACTGGTCGCACACCGACCTGTGGGACTTCCAGGCCAACGTCGACGGCGCCCGGGTCGGCTACGAGGGTGTCCGTCCCATCCTCGAGCAGAAGAATCCCGAGCTGGCCACCGAGCTCGACGCCCGGTTCGCGGACCTGCAGGCCCTGTTGGACGCGCAGCGGGTCGGTGACGGGTTCAAGACCTACGACCAGCTCACGCCCGACGAGGTCAAGCAGCTCTCCGACGCGGTCAACGCCCTCTCGGAGCCGCTGTCGCAGCTCACCGCCGCCGTGCTGTCCTAGGAACATGCCGGGACACGTTTCGAGACGCTCACTCCTCGGCGGCGGCGCGGCCGCCGCCGGGGTGGCGGGCGCGTTCGTGGTCGGCCGGGCCAGCGAGGGCCAGGGCTCACCCGGCGAGCCGGCGACCCGCCCCGCGTCGTACGCGTTCCGGGGGGAGCACCAGGCCGGCATCGTCACCCCGGCCCAGGACCGGCTGCACTTCGCGGTGTTCGACGTCACCACCGACGACCGCGACCGGCTCGTCACCCTGCTCCAGCAGTGGACGGACGCGGCCGAGCGGATGGCCGCCGGCAAGCCCGCGGGCCCGGTCGGTCCGGTCGAGGGCCCCTCCAACACCCCGCCCGACGACACCGGCGAGGCGATCGGGCTCTCGCCGAACGGGCTGACGATCACCTTCGGCTTCGGGCCGTCGCTGTTCCGCACCGACGACGGCAAGGACCGCTTCGGCCTGGCCGACCGGCAGCCCGCGGCGCTCCGCACGCTGCCGCACTTCCCGGTGGACGCGCTCGACCCGGAGCGGTCGTACGGCGATCTCTGCATCCAGGCCTGTGCCGACGACCCGCAGGTGGCCGTGCACGCGATCCGCAACCTGGCCCGGATCGGCTTCGGCACCGTCTCGGTGCGCTGGTCGCAGCTGGGCTTCGGCCGTACCTCGTCCACCTCGACCAGCCAGTCCACGCCGCGGAACCTGTTCGGGTTCAAGGACGGCACCAAGAACCTCAAGGCCGAGGAGACCTCGGAGATCGACGAGCATGTCTGGGTCGCGGCCGATGACGACCCGAAGGCCGACTGGCTGGCCGGCGGCTCCTACCTCGTCGCCCGGCGGTTCAACATGACCATCGAGGTCTGGGACCGGCAGTCCCTCGGCGACCAGGAGTCGTTCGTCGGCCGCACCAAGGACACCGGGGCACCGCTCTCGGGTGGCGGCGAGTTCACCGAGCCCGACTTCGACATGCCGGGCAGCAACGACCTCACGATCATCGCCCCCGACGCGCACGTCCGCCTGGTCCACCCGGACTTCAACGGCGGCGCCCGGATGCTCCGCCGCGGCTACAACTTCGTCGACGGCAGCAACTCCCTCGGCGGCCTCGACGCCGGGCTGTTCTTCCTGGCGTTCGTCCGCAACCCGGACACCCACTTCATCCCGATCCAGAACAAGATGGCGTCCCAGGACGCGCTGATGGAGTACCTCAAGGTCAACGGCTCCGCGCTCTTCGCCGTACCCCCCGGCATCGGCGAGGGCGAGTACGTCGGTCAGGCGCTGTTTGTTTGACCCTCGCGAGCTTCGGCCCCGGGACCGCGACGACGCTCGCTCCGCTGCGCGGGCTTCGCAGTCGTCGCGGCCACCGTGGCCGATCGCGGCGGGCAGCGCTCGCTGTCGCTCGCAGGGCTCGCTCCGCTGCCCGGCCTAGAGATCGACGCGTTCGGTCGACGCCGATCTCCTCGAGGAACCGGGCGTCGTGGCTGACCACCAGCAGCGCACCTTGGTACGCCGAGAGCGCCGACACGAGCGCGTCGTACGACGCCAGGTCCAGGTTGTTCGTCGGTTCGTCGAGCAACAGCAGCTGAGGTGCCGGGTCGGCGAGCAGCAGCGCCGCCAGGGTGGCGCGGAACCGCTCGCCGCCCGACAGGGTGCCGGCCAGCTGGTCGGCGGTCGCGCCCCGGAACAGGAAGCGGGCCAGCTGCGCGCGGATCGGGTTCAGGTCGAGGCCGGGTGCGCGGGCGACGACGTTGTCCACCACCGAGAGTGCGGGGTCCAGCAGGTCGAGTCGTTGGGGGAGCAGCGCGGTCGGCACATGGGTGCGGACCGACCCGGCGAGCGGAGGCAGCTCGCCCACGATGGTCTCCAACAGCGTGGTCTTCCCGGCGCCGTTGGGGCCGGCGACCGCGATCCGGTCGGGGCCGCGCAGGTCCAGCTCGACGGCGGCGCCGGTGCGGATCACCAGCGAGTCGGTGGTCAGCACGACGCGGCCGCGCGGCACCTGGGTCGCAGGCAGGTCGACGCGGATGGCGCGGTCCTCGCGCAGCCGGGCCTCGGCCTCCTCGAGCCGGTTGCGGGCCGAGTCGAGGCGTTCCTCGTGCACCTTGCGGTACGACGATGCCGACTTCTCCGACCGGTTCTTGTAGTAGTCCCGGGCCGCCTTGCCCATGTTGGTGCGGACGGCGTTGCGCTCACCCTGCCGCTTTCGCTGCGCGACCACCCGCTCGGCCTCGACCCGGTCCGCCTGCTGGCGACGGACGTCGGACCTGGCGGCGGTCACCGCCTGCTCGGCGGCCTCCTGCTCGGCACGCACCTGGTCGGCGTACGCCGAGAAGCCGCCGCCGTACCACCGCACCGCACCGTCGCGGAGCTCGCCGATCCGGTCCACCCTCTCGAGCAGCTCGCGGTCGTGGCTGACCACCAGCAGGGTGCGCGGCCACGACCCGAGCACGTCGTGCAGCCGCGTCCGCGCAGCGGCGTCGAGGTTGTTCGTCGGCTCGTCGAGGAGCAGGACGTCGGGCCGGCGGAGCAGCAGCCGGGCCAGCCCGAGCCGGACGGCCTCGCCGCCGGACAGCTCGCCGAGGCTCCGGTCCAGGACCGAGGCGGGCAGGCCGAGCCGTTCCAGCTCGGCGACGGCACGCTCCTCGACGTCCCACTGGTCGCCGACCGCCTCGAGGTCTCGCGGGTCGCCGGAGCCGGCGTCGAGCGCGCGCAGCGCCCGGAGCGCCGTACCGATCCCGAGCACGTCGTCGACGCGGCGTGACCGGTCGAGGACGAGGTCCTGCGGCAGGTAGCCCACCTCGCCGGCCACCGACACCGAGCCCCGGCGTCGGCTTCAGCACGCCGGCCGCGAGCCGGAGCAGCGTGGACTTGCCGGAGCCGTTGGCGCCGACCAGGCCGGCCCGCCCGGGGCTGACCAGCAGGTCGAGCCCGTCGAACGCGACCGTGCCGTCGGGCCAGGTCAGGCCGACGGCGGAGAAGGTGAGGACGGAGGGGGCGGTGGCAGGCACGGTGACTCCTCGGGACTTCCCGAACGAGAGGGCGGGCAGGGCGGTCACCGGTTCACTCCACGGAGGCAGGCTAGGTCCGACCAGCCGCCAGACGCACGCCATTTACCCGGCGCCCGCGGGGTAGTGTGGGCCGTCGCACAGCGTCGTGCGCCTCTGATCCCGACAAGCGAGGACCGCTGTGACTGACGCTCTCGATGACGCTCCGACTCGCGCTCTGACTGACATGGGCAGGCCGGTCGTCCTGATCGCCGAGGAGCTGAGCCCGGCGACGATCGAGGAGCTCGGGCCCGACTTCGAGATCCGGCACTGCAACGGTGCCGACCGCGCCGAGCTGCTGGCCGCGCTGCCGTACGCAGACGCGCTGCTGGTCCGGAGCGCCACCGCCGTCGACGCCGAGGCGCTCGCCGCCGCCGTGCGGCTCAAGGTCGTGGCCCGCGCCGGTGTGGGGCTCGACAACGTCGACGTCCGCACCGCGACCCAGTCCGGCGTGATGGTCGTCAACGCCCCGACGTCCAACATCGTCTCCGCCGCCGAGCTCGCCGTCGCGCTGATGCTCGCCGCCGCCCGCAACGTCAGCCCGGCCCACGCCGGGCTCCGCGAGGGCGAGTGGAAGCGGTCGAAGTACACCGGCATCGAGCTGTACGAGAAGACCGTCGGCATCGTCGGGCTCGGCCGGATCGGCGTCCTCGTGGCGCAGCGGCTCGCGGCGTTCGGCATGGACGTCATCGCCTACGACCCCTACGTCCAGGCCGGCCGGGCGGCGCAGATGGGCGTCCGCCTGGTCGACCTCGACACCCTGCTCGCCGACTCCGACTTCATGTCGGTGCACCTGCCCAGGACACCCGAGACCCTCGGCCTGATCGGCGACGCGGAGCTGCACAAGGTGCGCCCCCACCTCGTCCTCGTGAACGCCGCCCGCGGCGGGATCGTCGACGAGGACGCGCTCTACGCCGCGCTGAAGGAGGGCCGGGTCGCCGCGGCCGGGCTCGACGTGTTCGCCAAGGAGCCGTGCACCGACAGCCCGCTGTTCGAGCTCGAGAACGTCGTCGCCACGCCGCACCTCGGCGCCTCCACCGACGAGGCGCAGGAGAAGGCGGGCCTGGCGGTCGCCCGGTCGGTGCGGCTCGCGCTGTCGGGCGAGCTCGTCCCCGACGCCGTCAACGTCCAGGGCGGCGTCATCGCCGAGGAGGTCCGTCCCGGCATCCCGCTCACCGAGAAGCTCGGCCGGATCTTCACCGCGCTCGCCGGCGAGGTGGCGCAGCAGGTCGACGTCGAGGTGCGCGGCGAGATCACCGACTTCGACGTCAAGGTGCTCGAGCTCGCGGCGCTCAAGGGGATCTTCACCGACGTGGTCGAGGACCAGGTCTCCTACGTCAACGCTCCGCTGCTCGCGGCCGAGCGTGGCACCGCCGTACGCCTCGTCATCGGACCCGGAGAGCCCCGACCACCGCAACCTGATCACGATCCGCGGCACCCTCGCCGACGGCGACCAGATCTCGGTGAGCGGCACCCTGATCGGCATCCACCAGCGCGAGCGGCTGGTCGAGGTGAACGGCTTCGACGTCGACCTCGAGCCCACCGAGCACCTCGCGTTCTTCAGCTACGAGGACCGGCCCGGCATGGTCGGCACCGTCGGCGGCATCCTCGGCGCGGCCGGGGTCAACATCGCCGGCATGCAGGTCGCCCGCGATGCCAAGGGCGGTCGCGCGCTGGTCGCCCTGTCGGTCGACTCCGCGATCCCGGCCGAGACGCTGCTCGAGATCGAGAGCGCCATCGACGCGGTCCAGGTGCGGGCCGCCGACCTGGTCTGAGCGATGACCGCCGCGCGTCCCGGTCGCGGTGCTCGGCGTCCGCGCGCTGCTGCGGGCTGCGGACCTCCGTGGGACGGCGATGCGACGCCGGCCGACTGCGGGCCGAGGTCGTCAAGGCCGACGGCAGAGTGGCAGTGCGTCTCCGACGACTTCGCGGCGACGCGCTCGACCGACGCACTGGACGTCTGTCCAGCCTGGCCAGCGGCTACCGCAACGGCCCGAGTGCTACCTCGGCGACGAGAGCCCGCTGGGCGCGGACGACGTCCGTGCCACGGGGTGCTCCAGCTGACCGCGCGGGCGCTGGACCACGAGGTGGTCTGCCGCTCAGCGGTGACTTCCCTCGCGCTGGACGGGTGCCTTCGTCACGACGTACGGCAAGTACACGACGACGTTCGGCCGCGTCGAGTGCGTGCGGCGTTCCCCGACGTCGACGTCGCCGGGGTGCACGCCGCGCTCTGGCTGTGGCCGCAGGACCTCGCCTACGGCTCCGAGGTCACCGGCGAGATGGACCTGGCGGAGTTCTTCTCGCTCTACCCGACCGCGCGGTCCCGTTCCTGCACTACCAGCCCGCCGTGCCCGATGGGACGAACACGAACAACAACTGCCTGCTCGACGACCCGAGCGCCATGCACAGCTACGTCATCGAGTAGGAGCTCGGCCACGTGACCGTCTCGTACGACGGCAACGTCTGCCTCGACCACGACATCGCGCCGGCGCCGCCACTCACCAGCTCGCAGCCCTTCGACCAGCCGTTCACCCTCAGCCGTCATCCGGTGTCGACCGCCCGGTCGGCCGCGACGCCACCACCGCGCGCACCACCGCTCGACTTGCCGGTCCCGGTCGACTATGCCGGTGAGCAGGACCTCGTCTCATGCCACCATCACGCGGCCGCTCGAGCGGCTCGCGGTCGACTGGCGGGCGCTGACGACCGCCCACGCCTCGGCGATGCCGGCCACCGCCTCGCTCCAGCTCGTCGACCCGGCGCGTCCAGGGGATGCGCACGAACCGGTCGAGGCCGCCGTCCGGCGCGAACACCGGGCCCGGCGCGATGATCACGCCGTGCCGTTCGGCCTCGTCGGCCAGCGCGATGCCGAGACCGCGGCCCGGGCCGGGCAGCTCGCACCACAGCGAGAGCCCGCCGGTCGGCACCCGGAAGGTCCAGTCGGGGAGCGCGGCGCGGACCGCCGCGACGAGGCCGTCGCGCTGCTCGCGCAGCCGGGCCCGATGGCGATCGAGGATCGGGCCCGGGTCCTCGAGCAGCCGGACCGTCGCGAGCTGCTCCATCACCGGCACGCCGAGGTCGAGGGTGACCCGCGACCTGGTCAGCTGCTCCATCAGGCTCGAGCGGCGCGCGCACCCAGCCGACCCGCAGGCCGCCCCAGAAGGCCTTGCTCGCGCTGCCGACCGTGATCGTGTCCGGGGCGTACGCCGCGAACGGACGCGGCATCGGCTGTCCCTCCATGGCCAGCATCACGTGGGACTCGTCGACGATCGGCGTCACGTGCCCGCGACGCAGCTCGGCGGCGTACCGCTCCCGCTCCTCGTCGCTCATCAGCAGCCCGGTCGGGTTGTGGAAGTCGGGGATCAGGTAGGCCAGCCGCGGCGCCACCTGGCGCAGCCGGGCCGCGGTCGCGTCGAGGTCCCAGCCGTCCGGGTCCACCTCGGTGGTCGCCAGCCGGGCGCCCGCGTTGCGGATCCGCTCGGCGGCGTTGGGGTAGCCGGGGGTGTCCACCAGCACCCGGTCGCCGCGGCCGGCCAGCGCCTGGGCCACGATCGAGACCCCCGCGAGCGCCCCGGGGGTCACCATCACCTGGGCCGGGATCGGTCGGCAGCCCGCGGGCGTCGTACAGCGCGGCGATCGCGGACTGCAGCTCGGGCAGCCCGGCCGGGAAGTAGCCGTGCCCGCCGAGGTAGGCCGGGAGCCGGGTCGCCGCCTCGGCGTACGCCGTCGCGATCTCCGGCGGCGCGAACGGCGCGGCGCAGTTGAGGTCGATCGCGGCCCGGTCGCTCTGGCGGGGGAGCAGCGCCCGGTCGTGGGCGCGCGACGGCCCACCCGGCACCTGGGTGAACGTGCCCGAGCCCCGCCGCGCCTCGGCGTACCCGCCGTCGCGGACGGTCGCGTAGGCGCGCGTCACCGTGGTGCGGGAGACGCCGAGCGCCTCGGTCAGCTCGCGCTCGCTGGGCAGCCGGGTGCCGGCCGGGATCCGGCCGTCGCCGATCAGCAGCACCAGCGCGTCCGCGAGGCCGGCGTAGGCCGGACGGCGGTCGAACCCGCCGACCAGGGTGGCCACGCGCCGGGCGGTGATGGAGCGGTCCATGCAGGCCACTCTCGCACGATTGGCTATTTATCGAAAGGCCACTTGCCGGCGAGGATGGGTCGCGTGACCACCACCGCCCTGCCCGCGCGCACGCCCCGGGTCCTCACCGACCTCGGCCCGATCGCGCAGCTGCGGGCCGGGCGGCTCGGGCGGCGGCTGCCGCAGCTGTACGTCGGCCTGGTGCTCTACGGCCTCTCGATCGCGCTGATGGTCCGCGGTCACCTCGGCAACGCGCCGTGGGACGTGCTGCATTCCGGGCTGGCCAGCCACCTGCCGATCACGCTCGGCGAGGCGCTGGTGATCGTGAGCTTCCTGGTGATGGTGCTCTGGATCCCGCTCCGCGAGGTGCCCGGCATCGGCACCATCTCGAACGCGATCGTCATCGGCGTCTCCGCCGACGCGTTCCTGGCCGTCCTCGACCAGCCGGGAGCGATGTGGCTGCGCGGCGTGCTCATGGTCGGCGGGGTCGTGATCTGCGGGCTCGCGACGGCGATGTACATCGGCGCCCAGCTCGGCCGCGGCCCCCGCGACGGCCTGATGACCGGCTTCGCCCGGCGTACCGGCCTCTCGCTCCGCCTGGTCCGCACCCTGCTCGAGATCACCGTCGTGGTCATCGGCCTGCTGCTCGGCGGCGTCGCCGGCGTCGGCACCGTCCTCTACGCCCTCGCCATCGGCCCGCTGACCCAGCTGATGCTCCCCACCTGGATCGTCGACCTGCCCGCCGACTCGGCGTGTCCCGCTGACGAGCTGACTCGCGCGTCTGTCGTCACGCCGCGCACTAACGCCGGTCGACGTCTGGACCGCGTCGCAGCAGCGCCGGATCGACAGCTCGGGTCAGCGCTCAGCGCTTGGTGGCGATGATGGTGGAGGCGTCGGGGGCGACCATCACCTCGACGGCGGTGAAGCGCTCGTCGGTGAGCCAGTGCTCGCGCAGGGTGTCGACGCGGCCGTGGGTGATCGGGGGCCAGAGCTCGCACGGGGTGAAGTCGTCGAGCACGACGATGCCGCCGTCCTCGACCAGGTCGGCGATCGCGTCGACCGAGACCTCGGTCGGCTCCTCGGAGTCGAGGAACAGCAGCGAGTAGGGGCCGCGGTCGAGCAGCGTCGACCAGTCGGCCGCGAGCACCTCGACCTGGTCGTCGTCGCGGAAGATCTCGGCGGCCGCCTCGGCCAGCTTCGGGTCCAGCTCGGCGGTGACGATCCGCGCCTTCTCGCCGCGTACGCCGGACCGCAGCCACGCCGTACCGACGCCGCAGCCGGTGCCGAACTCGGCCATGGTCCCGTCGCGGGTCGCGGCCAGCATGGCCAGCAGCCGGCCGGTCTCGTTGCGGCAGAAGGAGACGTAGCCGGCCCGGCGGGAGACGTCGAACGCGCGGTTGACGATCTCGGGGAGGGAAGGCGGGTGGCTCACGGTGTCGAGTCTTTCATCTCGGAACGGCCGTCTCGCATGGCGAACAGCCTGCGATATCCGCTGCCACGCGATGCGCGGACGTCCTACCATCGAACCACCATGCGGAGCGTGTTCGTACTCATCGAGCGCCGCGGCGAGGCCTGACGAGAGGCCACCTCGCCGCGGAGTTCGGCGTTGCGTGGCCCCTCACCCGAGCTGACCAGCTCATCCAGGTCGAGACGCCCCCGCGACGCGGACACCAAGCTCAGCCAGCGTGATCCGCCAGCAGCATGGCTCCTCCCTCGTGTGATCCACGAGTCGGTACGTCCCCGTCGCGGGGCGTCCTCGGCCAGACCCGACTCAACTCAGACCACGCACTCACCAGGAGACCGACCGATGTACGACATGTATCCCGACTGGGGCCCCGCCAGCCACCACCCCGAGAACCCGCGCAGCGCCGAGAACACCAACGCCGCCGTCCAGGCGTCGCTCGACCTGCGGGACAACGGCGGCGAGCGCCCCGACGACAACTAACGTCTGCGCCCATGACATCCCTCCGGCTCGCGGTCATCCCCGGCGACGGCATCGGTCCCGAGGTGACCGCCGAGGCGCTGAAGGTGCTCGAGGTCGCGGCGCCGGCCGAGGTCAAGTTCGAGCAGACCCGCTACGACCTGGGCGCGGAGCGCTACCTCGCGACCGGTGAGGTGCTGCCCGACTCCGTGCTCGCCGAGATCCGGGAGCACGACGCCATCCTGCTCGGCGCGGTCGGTGGCAAGCCGAACGACCCGAACCTCCCGCCCGGCATCCTCGAGCGCGGGCTGCTGCTGCGGCTGCGCTTCGAGCTCGACCACTACGTGAACCTGCGTCCGTCCCGGATCTTCCCCGGCGTCACCTCGCCGCTGCGCCGAATCCCGGGAGAGGTCGACTTCGTGGTGGTCCGCGAGGGCACCGAGGGTCCCTACACGGGCAACGGCGGCGCGCTCCGGGTCGGCACCCCGCACGAGATCGCCACCGAGGTCTCGGTCAACACGGCGTACGGCGTGGAGCGGGTCGTGCGCGACGCGTTCGCCCGGGCCCAGCGCCGGCCCCGCAAGAAGCTCACCCTGGTCCACAAGACCAACGTGCTGGTCAACGCCGGCGCGCTCTGGTGGCGGCTCGTCCAGGCCGTGGCGCCGGAGTTCCCGGACGTCACCGTCGACTACATCCACGTCGACGCGGCGATGATCTTCCTGACCACCGACCCGTCGCGGTTCGACGTGATCGTCACCGACAACCTGTTCGGCGACATCATCACCGACCTGGCCGCCGCCATCACCGGCGGCATCGGCCTCGCCGCCTCGGGCAACATCAACCCGGACCGCACCGCCCCGAGCATGTTCGAGCCCGTGCACGGCTCGGCCCCCGACATCGCCGGCCAGCAGAAGGCCGACCCGACCGCGGCGATCCTGTCCACGTCGCTGCTGCTCGACCACCTCGGGTACGCCGACGCGGCGGCCGCCGTCGAGCGCGCGGCCATCGCCGACCTGGCCGAGCGAGTACCCGGGGCGGTCCGCCGTACCGCCGAGGTCGGCGACGCGATCGCGTCGCGCCTGAGCTCCTAGGGTCAGCGGGCCGCCAGCGCCGCGATCCCGTCCAGGACGAGCGCCAGCCCGAACTCGAACTCCGCGCCCAGCGGGGTCTCCGCGTCGACCGGCTCGTCCTCGAGCGCGTTCGCCGCCAGCACCTGGGCCAGCCCGGGCATCACGTCGGCGTCGACGACCTGGCGCAGCTGGTCGGCCCAGTGCCGGCTCGCCTCCGGGTCGGCGAACTGGAGCGCCAGCAGCAGCTGGCTCCGGACGAACCCGTCGACCACGAGGAGCGCGGAGGCCGCCTGCTGCTCGGTCAACCCCGACCGGAGCATGACCTGCATCCCGGCGTCGGACCAGGCGAGGAGGTTGGGGCTGACCGGGGGAGCGCCGGTGCGCAGCTCGAGGGTCCACGGGTGGCTGCCCAGCTGCGTGGCCTCGGCCCGGGCCCAGTCCTCGAGCCCGCGTCGCCACGCCCGGCGCGGGTTCGGGCGTGGGCGGCGGGCCGATGGCGACGTCGGCCATCACCACCTCCAGCTCCTGACGCGAGTCGACGTAGCGGTAGAGGGCCATCGCGGTGGTCCCCAGCCGCTTTGCCACCGAGGCCATCGAGACGGCGGCCAGCCCGTCCGCGTCGGCGATCCCGACCGCGGCCTCGCCGATCGCCAGCACCGACAGGGTCCGCTTCGGGCCCCGCCGGCCGGCGGCGTCGTCCAGGCCCCACAGGGCTCGGACGGCGCGGGGGAGATCGGTCATGAGGGCTCCTTCCAAGAAACCATTTACATCCTACACAGTTCTGGTGCATCATCTGCGTAGAGTCAAAACAGTTTATGATCTACGCAAAGGAGTTGGACATGACAATGACGCTCCAGGCCCCGGCCCCACAGCTGGCGGGACGACGGGAGTGGACCGCGCTCGCCGTCCTCGCGCTGCCCCTGCTGCTCGTCTCGATGGACGTCTCGATCCTCTACTTCGCCGTCCCGGACATCGCCCGCGACCTGCACGCCACCTCGACCCAGCAGCTCTGGATCTTCGACGTCTACGGCTTCGTCCTGGCCGGGCTGCTGGTCACCATGGGCGCCGTCGCGCGACCGGGTCGGCGCCCGGCGGCTGCTGCTGATCGGCGCCGTCGCGTTCTCCGCCACCTCCCTCGTGGCGGCGTACGCCCAGTCGGCAGGTGAGCTCATCGCCGCCCGCGCCCTGCTCGGCATCGGCGGCGCGACCCTGATGCCGTCGACCATGTCGATGATCCGCACCCTGTTCCACGACGACGCCAGCGCGGCCAGGCGATCGGGATCTGGACCGGCGTGATGACCGCCGGCGTCGGCCTCGGCCCGGTGCTCAGCGGCGTGCTGCTCGCGCACTTCTGGTGGGGCTCGGTGTTCCTCGTGAACCTCCCGGCGATGGCGCTGCTCCTGGTCGTCGGCGCCGGTGCTGCTCCCGAAGGGCGAGCGGCGCCGCGGCGCGCCGTTCGACGTGCTCAGCTCGGTGCTGTCGCTGGCGGCGATCCTCCCGACCATCTACGGCATCAAGGAGTGGGCCGCGCACGGCACCGAGCCCCGCTGGATCGCCTGCATCGCCGTCGGCCTCGCCCTGGGCGCGGTGTTCCTGCGCCGCCAGCTGCGCCACCCGCACGCGATGATCGACGCCGACCTGCTCCGCAACCGGGTCTTCACGACCGCGGTCGGCACCAACACGATCAGCACCTTCGCCCTGGTGGGCAACGCGGTCTTCATGACCGCGTACCTCCAGCTGGTGCTCGGCTACAGCCCGCTGCGGGCCGCGCTGTGGAGCCTGGTCCCGACCATGGGTGTCGGCTTCTCGGCACCGTTCGCGTCCGGCCTCGCGCACCGCTTCGGCGCCACCCGGGTCGCCGCCGGCGGGATGGTGGTCGCCGCGGCCGGCTTCGGGGCCCTCACCCAGGCGGGCACCGACTCGCTGGTGCTGGTCCTGGTCGGCGCCGGTGTCCTCGCCTGCGGCCTGGTCGGCACCATGACCGTCGGCTCCGAGCTCGTCCTGGCCGCGGTGAAGCCCGAGCAGGCCGGCTCCGGCTCCGCGGTCTCCGAGGCCGGCACCGAGCTCGGGGGCGCCCTCGGCATCGCGCTGCTCGGCAGCATCGGCACCGCGGCGTACCGCTCGTACGCCGGCGACCACCTGCCGACCGAGGCAGTGCACGGCCCCGCGGCGGGCTCCCTGCCCGGCGCGCTGTCGGCCAGGGCGCACAGGTGCTCGCCGTCGCCCGCGACGCCTACGTCCACGGCCTGCACGTCGCCGCGCGTCGCTGGAGCCGCCGTCCTGCTCGTCGCGGCCGTCGGCTCTCCTGCTCGGTCACTCGACCACAGTGTTTCTGAACCCCGCTGAGAGCGACTACTTTGATGTCCATGGACATCAGCACCACCCGCACCGAGCACCCGGTCGACGACGCCCGCCTGGCCGAGATCCTGGCCAACCCCGGCTTCGGCATCCACTTCACCGACCACATGTTCACCGTCGAGTGGACGCCCGCCGAGGGCTGGCACGACGCGCGCGATCGAGCCGTACGGCCCGCTGAGCCTCGACCCGGCCACGGCGGTCCTGCACTACGCGCAGGAGATCTTCGAGGGCATGAAGGCCTACCGGCACGACGACGGCTCGATCTGGGCGTTCCGCCCGGAGGAGAACGCCGCGCGGATGGTCCGCTCCACGCACCGGCTCGCGCTGCCCCCGCTCGAGGTCGCCGACTTCATCCAGGCCGTCGAGGCGCTGGTCGAGGTCGACCAGCGCTGGGTGCCCGACCAGGAGGGCGAGAAGAGCCTCTACATCCGGCCGTTCATGTTCGCCTCCGAGTCGTTCCTCGGCGTCCGGCCCGCCCAGCACGTGACGTTCATGGTGATCGCCAGCCCGGCCGGTTCCTACTTCAAGGGCGGCATCAAGCCGGTCAACCTCTGGCTCTCCGAGGAGTAGACGCGCGCCGGCCGCGGCGGCATGGGTGCGGCCAAGACCGGCGGCAACTACGCCAGCTCGCTGCTGCCGCAGCAGGAGGCGATCGCGCAGGGCTGCGACCAGGTGGTCTTCCTCGACGGCGAGGAGATGAACTACGTCGAGGAGCTCGGCGGCATGAACATGTACTTCGTCTTCAAGGACGGCCGGATCGTCACCCCCGCGCTCGGCACCATCCTCGAGGGCATCACCCGCGGCTCGATCATCGAGCTGGCCGGGAAGATGGGCCACCAGGTCGAGGAGCGCAGGATCTCGATCGACGAGTGGCGCGACGGCGTGACCAGCGGCGACATCACCGAGATCTTCGCCTGCGGCACCGCGGCCGTCGTGACCCCGGTGGGCGAGCTCAAGTGGGAGGGCGGCTCGGCTCCCGCGCCGGCGTCGACCGACCTGACCTTCCGGATCCGCCAGGCGCTGGTCGACGTGCAGTTCGGCCGGGCCGAGGACACCTTCGGCTGGATGCGCCAGATCGTCTGACCGTGTAACGGTCGGGTCGGCGGCCCAATAACGGTTGTGAGAGCCCCAGAGACCCGGCGCAGTACGACCCGCTCGGGCGGATCGCCCGTGAGCCGGACGCCCTCGAGGCGTTCTACCGCGACCACGTGGAGGCGGTGCAGCGGTTCGTGGCCCGCCGGGTCTCCGACCCGCACCTGGCCGCGGACCTGACCGCCGACGTCTTCCTCGCGGCGGTGGACAGCGCCTCGTCGTACGACAGCAGCAGGGGACCGTGGTCGCCTGGCTGTACGGCGTGGGCCGCAACGCCATCGCCGCGGAGGCGCGTCGTCGCGCTCGGGAGCTGCACGCCGTACGCCGGATCGAGGGGCGCCGTCTGGTCGACGGCGGCGCTCTGGCCCGGATCGAGGAACGCCTCGACGCCGAGCGCGAGTCGCGCCGGCTCTACCGGGCCATGGCCGAGCTGCCCGAGGACGACCGCGCCCTCTTGGAGCTCGTGTCGCTCGACGGGCTCTCGATCGCCGATGCGGCCCGAGTGCTGGGGGTGAAGCCGGCCACCGCGCGGGTCCGGCTGCACCGCAGCCGGGCCCGGGTCACCGCTCGCCTGCACGAGGCGGGAGCACCCGAGCTCCCTGACCGTGCTCTTCCTGTGGAGGTACGACCATGAACGACCCGACCCAGCTCGACACGTTCGAGACCGCCCTGCTCTCCGAGCTCCGGCGCGAGGTCGCCGAGCACCCGGCGCGACGGCGCCGGCCCCCAGGCGGGCACCTCGTCGCCGCCTGAAGGCTCGTCGTCGCGGGGGCCGTGGCCACGGCCGCGGCCACCGTTGCGGCGGTCGGCCTGATCGGTGGCGGGCCGACGGCCTTGCCGGCGTTCGCCGTCGACGTCAACCCGGACGGGTCGGTCGACGTCGCTGTCTTCCGTCTCGACGACGCCGCCGGCCTCGAGGTCGCGCTGGCCCAGCACGGGATCGACGCCACCGTCCAGTTCGTGCCGACGCCCGAAGGCACGGTGCCCGACTTCCCGATGCCCGAGTCGTCCTACCTGAGCCCGAAGGCGCGCCGGCTACGACTCGGCCGGATCGACGACGGCCCCGGACCGGCCATGTTGCTCGCCACAGGGAGGCGCTCGAGCGGACGCCCACCATGCCGAGCGGCCCCGAGTTCGAGGACGCGGACTACGTGCTGAACATTCCGGGCGATTCGCCGCTGTTCGAGCGACCGACCACCTTCGCCGTGGGCAGCCCCGGCCCGGTCTCGGTCGCCTACCCGCGTCCGTCCCGGGCAAGAACTGCGCGTTCGGTGCCGGCCCGGTGCAGATGGCACCGGGCGCCGCCAAGGCCAGAGTCACGCGCGGCACGGCGCCTGTCATCGCTCTTGGAAGAGCGTGAGCTGCAGGCCGGCCGGCCCCTCGAGGCGGGCGTTGAGCGAGTCCCACGGCGTACGCGTCGGTGGAGCGACCAGCTCGGCGCCCGCCTCGACGAGCGTCTGCGTCGCCGACTCGGCGTCGTCGACCTCGAAGGCGACGCGTAGGGGCGGTGCCACCCGGCGACCGACCTCGACGTCGTCGATCATCTCGACCTGGGCGGGGTTCGAGAGCTCGAGCGTGGCGCGGCCGGCGTCGAGGATCATCACGTGCTCGCCGCCCTCGCCCTCCTGGTCGAGCTCGACCGGCAGGCCCAGGCTGTCGCGGTAGAACGACACTGCGGCGTCGAAGTCGGCGGCCTCCACGACGAGCCGGAGCTGGCGGACACGGGGAGTGTTGGGTTCGGTCACACGGTCGAGTCTGGCCCCCGTCGGAGCTCGGTCGCCAGCGCGTCCAGCCGCTGCTCCCAGAACGGGCGGAACGGCGACAGCCAGGCGTCCACCTGGGCCAGCGG
>CAVTHU010000018.1:0-171023 GCA_963734355.1 uncultured Actinomycetota bacterium | reverse complement strand
CGTGACCGCCCGCGCGCTCGCGCCGCTGGGTCGGCTGGTGGCCTGGGGGATGCCCTTGGTGTCGGGCGCCGGCGCGCTGCTCGCCATGAAGGGGAGCTCGGCGGCGGAGGAGGTCGCGGGGGCAGCGAAGTCGTTGCGGGAGCTGCGCTGTGCACCGCCGGAGATCCTGCAGCTGGTCGGACCCGACGGATCGTCCACAGCCACCGTGGTCCGGGTGGCCCATGCGGAACCTACGCGGATAGGGTGACGACTTGACCTCGGCGGAAGGGGTGTTCGCGTGACGGAGGACTCTGCTCCGGCCGAGGCTCGGGATGAGTTATCCACCGAGCCAGACCCGCCGGATGAGCGCGGTCTTCCACAGGAAGCCCCGAGTTCTCCACAGGCCGAGCCCAATCCAGAGGAGCCGGTTTCACGTGAAACAACCGACCCGCCGATCGTCTACTTTCACGCGGGTGCGGGACCTCAGCGACGTGACTCCGTCACTCGCGGACCCGTACGGCGCCGAGCCCACCCCCCTCGCGCAGGCGGCCGAGCACATGCTTCTGGCCCGGCAGGGCGCCCTGACGCGGCAGCCGCTGGCCCGTCCGGAGGCGACCAGGGTCATCGTGGTCGCCAACCAGAAGGGCGGGGTGGGCAAGACGACCTCGACGGTCAACGTCGCCGCGGCGCTCGCCCAGTTCGGACAGCGCGTGCTCGTGGTCGACCTGGACCCCCAGGGCAACGCCTCCACCGCGCTGGCGGTCGACCATCGCCGCGGCACGCCGTCCACCTACGACCTGCTGGTCGAGGGGCGGCCCCTGGCCGAGGTGATCACGACCTGCCCGGACGTCGAGAACCTCTTCGTGGTCCCCGCGACCATCGACCTGGCCGGCGCCGAGATCGAACTGGTCAGCGTGGTGGCCCGTGAGCAGCGGCTGCACAAGGTGCTGCACGCGGACAGTCGGATCAGCACCGAGCCCGTGGAGACCGCGGGGGACGATCGGTTCGACTTCGTCTTCATCGACTGCCCACCGTCGCTGGGGCTGCTCACGATCAACGCCCTCGTCGCCGGCCAGGAGATGCTGATCCCGATCCAGGCCGAGTACTACGCCCTCGAGGGCCTCGGCCAGCTGCTGTCCACCGTGGACATGGTGCGCGCCCATCTCAACCCGGAGCTCGCGATCTCGGCCATCCTCGTCACGATGTACGACGCCCGGACCCGGCTGGCGGCCGGCGTCGCGGAGGAGGTCCGCAACCACTTCGGCGACCAGGTGATCAAGACGTACATCCCGCGCTCGGTGCGCGTCTCGGAGGCGCCGTCGTACAGCCAGACCGTGATGACCTACGATCCCGGCTCACCGGGCGCGATGAGCTATCTCGACGCCGCGCGCGAGCTCGCGGAGAAGGGCCTACGGCCCCAGGAAGGCCAGGAGTCGTGAACGCACCTCGGACCCAGCGACGGGGGCTGGGCCGCGGCCTCGGCTCCCTCATCCCGACCAGCGCGCCGGCAGGCGAGGAGCCCACCGACGGGCCCGAGCCCGCTGCTGCGGAGCGCGGTCCGGAGCTGGAGCCGGTCGAGGGCGCGTCGTTCGCCGAGCTGCCGATCGACGCGATCCGGCCGAACGCGGCCCAGCCGCGGCAGGTCTTCGACGAGGAGGCGATGGCCGAGCTGGTGCACTCGATCCGCGAGGTCGGACTGCTGCAGCCCGTCGTGGTGCGCCGCACCGGCGCGGACAGCTATGAGCTGGTGATGGGGGAGCGTCGGCTACGGGCCTCCCAACAGGCCGGGCTGAGCACCATCCCCGCGATCATCCGCGACACCGACGACACCGCCATGCTCCGGGACGCCCTGCTCGAGAACCTGCACCGCGCGCAGCTGAACCCGCTGGAGGAGGCCTCGGCCTACCAGCAGCTGCTCGAGGACTTCGGCTGCACCCACGAGGAGCTCGCCTCGCGGATCGGACGCTCCCGTCCCCAGATCAGCAACACGATCCGGCTGCTCAAGCTCGGGCCGGCCGTCCAGCGGAAGGTGGCTGCCGGCGTCCTGTCCGCGGGCCACGCCCGGTCGCTGCTCGCCGTCGAGGACCTCGATCTCCAGGACCGGCTGGCCACCCGGGTGATCGCCGAAGGCATCAGCGTCCGAGGCCTGGAGGAGATCGTCGCGGTCGGCGACACCGGCTCGCCGGAGGTGCGTCGGGTGCCCCGGGCCAAGCCGACCGCGCCGGGCCTTGCCGAGCTCGCCGAGCGACTCTCGGACCGGTTGGAGACCCGGGTCAAGGTCGATCTCGGCCGGACCAAGGGCCGGATCACCGTCGAGTTCGCGAGCCTCGACGACCTGCGCCGGATCGTCGACGTCATGGACCCGCGCAACCGCGAGGACCGCCCGATCTGACGCCTTGCGGACTCCCGCAAGGCGTTGACCTGCACAAACACAGTAGCGATATATCGGTATAGTCGATATGTCGACAAACCGACATATCGCTAGGTCAACTCTTGCCGGTGTCCCTGGCCGCTCGTCTCGCCGCGCGCTCGGCCTTCTCGGCTGCGTCGAGCCGCGCTGCCTCCGCGAGAGTCGGGGCCGAACCGCCGTACCGGCTGGGCAGCCACCAGGAACCGGCCGGTTGCTCGGCCGACGGGTAGGCGCGGATCGCTTCGTCGAGCATCGAGGACATCACCTGGTGCAGCTCCGCCGTCTCGGCGGCGGGGTCGTCGCCGGTGGGGTGCAGCGGCGTCCCGACGCTGATCGTGATGGTCTTGCCGCGGGAGAAGTCACGAGGGTGGTCCTTGGTCATCATCCGCTGGGTTCCCCACAGGATCACGGGGACGACCGGAACGCCGACCCTCGCGGCGATCCGGACCGCGCCGGTCTTGAACTCCTTGAGCTCCAAGGCCCGGGAGATGGTGGCCTCGGGGAAGATGCCCACCGCCTCGCCGGCCCGCAGGAGGTCGGTCGCGGTCCGGAGCGACGCCTCGCCGTCCGCGCGGTCCACCTCGATGTGGTGCATCGAGCGCATCAGCGGACCCGTCCAGCGATGGTCGAAGAGCTCGCGCTTGGCCATGAACCGGACCTTGCGCCCCGACGGGTTGGCGGCCAGGCCGCCGTAGACGAAGTCGACGTACCCGATGTGGTTGACCGCGAGCAGCACACCGCCCTCGCGGGGCACGTGGTCCGCCCCGGCGACCCGGATCTTCTGGCCGAGGAGCCGGAAGCCGGTCTTGGCCGCCAGGATGATCGGCGGGTACGTGAGGTCGCGCATCAGGTGAGGTCGCTGCTGGGACCGTCGTAGCCCTGTAGCCCGAGCAGGCGGGGCGGCGCGTAGCTGTCGAACGTCGCCCGCAGCTCGAGCTCGGCCTCGATCACGCCGGCGAGCCGGCGCACACCCTCACGGATCCGCTCGGGGGTCGGATAGCAGAACGACAGCCGCATCGCGCTGGAGCCGAACCCGTCGGCGAAGAACGCCGTGCCGGGCACGTACGCGACCCGGGCGGTCACCGCACGCGGCAGCATCGCCGTGGCGTCGACGCCTGGCGGAAGCGTGAGCCACACGTAGAAGCCGCCGTCGGGGACGTTCCACTGGCAGGAGGCAGGCATCAGGTCTTGGAGCGCCTGGACCATCGCGTCGCGGCGTTCGCGGTACATCTCGCGGAACTGCTTGATCTGGCCCTGCCAGTCGTGGCTGGAGAGGTACGCCGAGACCGCCATCTGGGAGAACTGCGGCGGACACAGCGTCGCCGACTCCTGGGCCAGGACCAGCTTCTCGCGCACGGTGTGCGGCGCCAGCGCCCAGCCGACCCGGAAGCCGGGCGCGAACGTCTTCGAGAACGACCCGAGATAGATGACGCCTTCCGCCTCGTCGGCGCGCAGCGCTCGCATCGGCTCGCCGTCGAAGCCCAGCAGGCCGTAGGGGTTGTCCTCGAGGATGAGGATGTCCTCGCGCCGGCAGATCTCCAGGATCTCCGGGCGCCGCTCGGCCGAGAGCGTCACTCCAGCGGGGTTGTGGAAGTTCGGGATCGTGTAGAGGAACTTGATCTTCTTGCCGGCCGCTCGGGTGGCCGTGATCGCCTGCTGCAGCGCCTCGGGCACCAGCCCGTGGGCGTCCATCTCGGCGTGCACCACGTCGCACTCGTAGGCCTTGAACACCCCCAGCGCGCCGACGTACGACGGCGCCTCGCAGATCACGACGTCGCCGGGGTCGCAGAAGACCCGGGTCACGAGGTCGACGGCCTGCTGCGAGCCGACGGTGACGACCACGTCGTCGGGGTGCGCCTCGATCCCCTCGAGCCGCATCACCTCGGTGATCTGCTCACGGAGCACGGGCACGCCCTGGCCGGAGCCGTACTGCATCGCCACCGGACCGTGGTGGGCGACCAGGTCGCCGATGGCGCGGCTGACGACGTCGAGCGGGCAGGCCCGAGATGTTGGGCATGCCGCCGGCGAGCGAGACGACCTCGGGCCGCGAGGCGACCGCGAAGAGGGAGCGGATCTCGGAGGCGGTCATCCCGGCCGTGCGTGCGGCGTACCGGTCGACGTAGGGGTCGAGGCGGTGCTGCGAGCGCGACGGCGTGTTCTCCATGGTGTTCCTAGTGTGAACGATCACCGACGGCGACGGCACCGCGATGGGCCACGACTCGGTCACACGGACTCGGTCACACCGCCGAGCTCGGCGCCGTACGCTGGGGGAATGTCCCGCAAGGTCGTGCGGCTCACGGTCGACCACCTCGCCCAGCTCGAGGGGCCGTGCCGCACCTGCCTGTTCTGGCAGCTCGACCCGGTCAGCCGCGACCGGGTCGACGACGAGGAGACCGCGACCGAGAAGGAGGCGTGGGTCTCCCAGGTGCTGCGCGACTGGGGCTCCTGCGGCCGGGTGGTCCTCGTCGACGACCAGCCGGTCGGCTACCTGATCTACGCGCCCGAGGCGTTCGTGCCCGGGGCGGGAGCATTCCCGACCGCGCCGATCTCACCCGACGCGGTGCTGCTCACCAACGTCTGGGTGCACCCGGAGCACGCCGGCGGCGGGCTCGGCCGGATGCTCGTCCAGGGCATGGCCCGCGACCTGATCAAGCGCGGCGGCATCAAGGCCGTCGAGGCGTTCGGTGACACTCGCGGCCCGGGCCGGCGGGGCAGCTGCGTGGTGCCCTCGGACTTCCTGGGCAGCGTCGGCTTCAAGACGCAGCGAGCGCACGGCGCCACCCCGCGGATGCGGATGGACCTCCGCAGCGCGCTCTCCCTCAAGGACGAGGTCGAGGCGGCGCTGGAGCGCCTGGTGGGAGCCGTGCGCCCGGCCAAGGCCCACCCTGCCGAGGGCAGGATGGGCCGGTCAGACCTGAACTGAATCAGGCGATGTAGTCAGCGAGCTCGTTGAGCAGCGCCTGCTTGGGACGGGCACCGACGATCGACTTCACGACCTCGCCGTCCTTGTACAGGTTGATGGTCGGGATGCCGGTGACGCGGTACGACGACGGGGTCACCGGGTTCTCGTCGACGTTCATCTTCAGAAAGGTGATCTTGTCGCCGTGCTGGCCGGCGATCTCGTCGAGGATCGGCTGGACCTGCTTGCACGGGCCGCACCACTCCGCCCAGAAGTCCACCAGGACGGGCTTGTCGGACTTGAGGACCTGCGAGTCGAACTCGGCGTCGGTCACGGACTCGATCTGAGCCACGGTGGCCACCTTTCTCATGATTGGTCGACCCCGGACCGGATCGACGAGCGCTAAGCCTGCTTAAGTCAACCGCACGTCGCTGGGGAATGTTCCCGCACCGCGCCGGGTCTCGCGCTCAGGCGCCCGCGACCTGCGCTGCCTCGATGACGACCTCCGCGTCGACCTCCGCGTCGGCCCGCGCCTGGGCCTCAGACGGGTCCGCCGACGTGCGCCAGCTCCGCCAGGTAGCGCTCCGCGTCGAGCGCGGCGGCGCAGCCGGTGCCGGCCGCGGTGACGGCCTGGCGGTAGTGGTGGTCGACCAGGTCGCCGGCGGCGAAGACGCCGGTCAGGTTGGTGCGCGTGGAGGGGTGCTCGACGAGGACGTAGCCGTTGTCGTCGAGGTCCACCTGGCCCGTGAGCAGCTCGGAGCGGGGGTCGTGGCCGATCGCGATGAACAGACCGGTCGCGTCGAGCACACGCGTCTCACCCGTCACGGTGTCCTCGAGGGTCACCGACTCCAGGCGGTCCTCGCCGTTGATCGCCTGGACCGCGGAGTTCCAGATGATCTCGAGCTTGGGGTCGGCGAAGGCCCGCTCCTGCATGATCTTCGAGGCGCGCAGCTCGTCGCGGCGCACGATCATGGAGACCTTGGAGCCGAACCGGGTCAGGAACGTCGCCTCCTCGACCGCGGAGTCACCGCCGCCGACGACGGCGATGTGCTGCTCGCGGAAGAAGAAGCCGTCGCACGTGGCACACCACGAGACGCCGCGGCCGGAGAGCTCCTCCTCGCGGGGCAGCCCGAGCTTGCGGTAGCCGGAACCCATGGCCAGGATCACGGCCTTCGCGGTGAAGGTCTCGGTGTGGGTCTTGACGATCTTGAGGTCACCGGTGAGGTCGACCTCGATCACGTCGTCGGAGATCAGCTCGGCGCCGAACCGCTCGGCCTGGGCGCGCATCTCGTCCATGAGCGCCGGGCCCATGATGCCGTCGCGGAAACCCGGGAAGTTCTCCACCTCGGTGGTGTTCATCAGCGCGCCGCCGGCGGTCACCGACCCCTCGAAGACGAGCGGCTGCAGACTGGCCCGGGCGGCGTACACCGCTGCGGTGTAGCCGGTCGGGCCGGAGCCGATGATGATCACGTTGCGGGGCTCGGACATGGACCGAAGGTCTCCTCGAATGGTCGGTACGACAACAACCGATCCTAGGGGAGGAAGATTCCCGCCCGAGCCTCAGCGCGGCGCGATGGTGACACTGGCCAACGAGGCCGCCGTGTCGCAGGCCAGCACGTCGGCCTGCTGCTCGCCGTCGGCCGGTGGCCGGAGCGCGAGAACGGCGGGCGTGCCGTCGAAGAGCGCGGGGAAGAACTCGCCGTCCCCGAACTTGTTCGGGGGTGCCGGCGGCGCGCAGCCGACAGCAACGAACGTCGAGTACGACGGGCCGCGCACCGCCGTGCCGGACGTGCCCTCGTAGCTCTGGAGCTGGTCGGTGACGTCACGCGCCAGGTGCGTCGAGCTCAGCTGGAACACCGGCGGGTTCGCGGCCTGGGGCGCTGCGTCAGTGGTGAGATCGCTCCCCCCGGCCGCTTCCGGCGAAGCCTCGGCCTTGTCTTCCGCCTGACCCTCGCGGTCGGCGCTGACACCCGCGCTCGTCGCGTCGCCACTGTCGTCGTTCGAGCCGACGTCGATCACCTGGCCCATGGCGAAGCCGGCCACGATCACCGCCGCGGCACCGGCCAGCACTGCCGCGGCGTTGCGCCGCCGCCGTCGGGCGGCCAGGTCGATGACCGGAGCGACGCCGGGGGAGCCGGGCTCGTCACGGGTCAGATCTGCGAGCACGGTGTCGAGCCGATCGGCGACGTCGGTCGGGATCGGCGCGTCGTGCCGGGCCTCGGCGAGCAGCCGGCGTACCTCCGACTCCTGCTCGGGGGTGAGCTCGGGCAGCGAGCCGGCATCATGCTGGTCGCTCATGGGAGGTACGCCTCCTCTCGGGGTTTCAGGAGTGTGTGGCTGGGACGGGATCAGCCAGGATCGGGCGGGGCGCGGGACGCCTCCGTGGTTCGGACGGACGGGAACGCGTCGGGGTTCCCCGGGGGCACGTGGTCTGGCTCACCACCGGGCCGGAGAACGCCGAGCAGGGTGGCCAGCCGGGCCCGGCCGCGCGAGCAGCGGGACTTCACGGTGCCGACGGCACAGTCGAGCATCGCGGCCACCTCGGCGACCGGATAGCCCTCCATGTCGACCAGGATCAGTGCGGCCTTCTGGTCGGCGGGCAGCTGGTCGAGGGCGGCCAGCACCGTCCGGCGCCGCTCCTCGACGACCGCGAGGTCGGCCGGGTCGGCGGCCTCGGTCGTCGACGTGACCAGCGAGCCGCGGTTGCCGAACTCGTCCAGGTCCTCGGGCAGCGGCTCGGCCCGGCGCACCTTGGCGGCCCGGAGCCGGTCGAGGCACGCGTTGACCACGACCCGGTGCAGCCAGGTGGTGACCGCGGCGTCGCCACGGAACGAACCCGCCCGGCGGTAGGCCGCGATCATGCCGTCCTGGAGGCCGTCGGCGGCGTCGTCGGGGTTGCCCATGGTCCGCAGAGCCACCGCCCAGAGCCGGTCGCGGTGGCGCCGGAACAGGGTGGCGAACGCATCGGGGTCGCCGTCGACGTGAGCCTGAAGGAGCTCGTGGTCGGTGGGCTCTGCCTCGGCAGGAGAGTTCATCCGGCCACCACGAGGTCAACGATCCCACCCTTGTAGCCGTCGGGGACAGCCGGGAGGGACGTGAACCAGACCGTGAGGTAGCGCCCGGTGGGCGCGTCCTCGAGGTCGACGCTCGCCGCGGCGCTGTTCGCCTGCACCTTGGCGACCGGGGTCAGCTGCTCGGGGTTGTCCGGCACGTCGTCGGACAGGTAGAGCGAGAGCGTCGTCGGCTGCCCGACGAGGGTGAGCTCGACCCGACGTACGGCTCTGGACTGGCCGAGGTCGACGAGCAGACCGACGCCGCGCTTGAGTCCGCCGGGTCCGAGCTGCTGCTTGTAGGTCAACGTCGTCCACGCCGTGTTCTGGTCGCCGTCGACGGCACCAGCGGCCTCGTCGGAGTTCTCCTCGCCGTCCCCTTGGGGGTCGAGGTCGGCGGCCTGCAGATCCGTGAACGGCGTCGGCGAGGGAACGGGCGTGTTGACCGTCGGCGAGCTCGAGGTGCTGGGCTCGTCGTCGGGCTCGGCACCCAGCGGGGTCTTGCCGCGGCCGAGGTTGACCGCGATCGCCACCGCCACGAGCAGCACCAGCACCACCGCGACCAGCATCGCCAGCCGCAGCCAGTTGCGGCCCGGCACCTGCTCGCGGGTGTCGGTGAGCTCGTCCACGGCCGGGAGACCGCTACCGCTCGAGCGGACGTTGTCGAAGGGCCAGTACTCGTCACCGCGGGCCACCACCGGCCCGGCGTCCGGGCGCGCGTAGCGAGGCTTGCGGGCCTCCTCGGCGAACAGCGGGCGCTCCGGCGGCTCCTCGAACGGCGGTGGCGGTGGCGCCGGCTCGTCGCGGGCGCGCAGCCAGGAGACCTCGTCGTTCTCGTCGTCGAAGATCGGCAGGCCGGCCTGCGTGGGGGCCTCCACGATCGGGTCCGGCTCCGGCTCGGGCTCTGGTTCGGGCTCGGGGTCCGGCTCGCCGGGCTCGGACGGCGGCGCCCAGTCGTCCGGGTGCGGCCGGGCCAGGATCTCGGGCACGGCGGGGAGCACGACCGTCTCGTTCTTCTCCGGGTTGCCCGCCGCTATCGCCGGGCCCAGCCCGGTCGGGTCGCCCACGAAGTCGGCCAGGAAGCTCTGGATGCCGCGGGCGCTGGCGAGGTCGCGGGCGTCCCCGAGCTTCTGGCCGCGCGGGTTGAGCAGCTCGTCGCACAGGTCGTCCAGGCCGCTGGGTACGCCGGCCCGCACCTGCCGGGGCCGGAGCACCCGGCCGTGCTTCTCGGGTGCACGCGGCACGCCGGATGGCGAGACCCCGGCCCACCGGCCGGTCAGGGTCGCGTGCAGGAGACCGGCCAGGTCGACCACGTCACGCTGCGGGTCGCCCGGCGGCAGGCCGTGCAGAGCCGCGTCGACGCAGAAGCCGATGATCCGGACCGAGCCGTTGTTGTCGAGCAGCACGTTCTCCGGCGAGAGCAGGCCGTGGGCGACGCCGTGCGCGTGCGCGGCGGCGATCGAGTCGGCCACCTCGCTCACCATCCACGCCCCACGTCGCGGTGACAGCGGCCCGTTGCTCGCGAGCATGATGTCGAGCGAGGTGCCGGACCCCCACTCGTTGACGACGAAGCAGCAGGCACTGGTCCGCTCGGCGTCGAGCACCCGGAGGATGCGCGGGTCGAGGACCGTCGCGGAGCGGCGCGCCGCGTCGAGGAGCAGCTCCGCCCGCGGGTCGTCGGCCGCGATCACGTGGAGGGCGACGTGCCGCTCGAGGATGCGGTCGTGCGCGCGCCAGAACCGGCCGCCCCCGCTCTCGCTGAGCAGGTCGACCAGCCGATACCGGTCGGCGAGCACGTCGCCGGCCCGGGTCGCGTGCGGCACCGTGCTCCCCTCCGGTCTCCAGTCTCTCCCGAGGCCACCCATCGTAAGGCGGTTCAGACGCGAGATCGCCGGGTCAGCGTGGCGACCACCTGGCTGACTTCCTCGATCCTGAGCAGCCGCGCGAAGACCAGGAAGAGCAGCACGTCGACGGCACCCACCGCGACCAGCCGGACCGCGGAGATCACGAGCCCGGGATCGTCGGCCAGTCCGTCCAGCACCTGCGCCACCGGGAACGTCAGCCCGGTCGCGAGCCCCGTGGCGATTGCCAGGCGGCCGCCGAAGACCAGCAGCCGGCGGCTGCGCAGCCCACCCAGCAGACGGCTCAGCAGCAGGTAGGAGACGACCGAACCCACGGCGTACGACGCGGCGTACGCCGCCACCAGCGCGGGCGACGTCTGCTTGGCCGTCGTCGCAGCGACGAGGGCGACCGCAGCAACGATGTTGGTGGCCGCCACCAGGCACTGGACGAAGAAGACGGTGCGGTTCAGCTCGAGCGCGTAGAAGCCGCGCAGCACCAGGTAGTGGACGGTGAAGAACAGGATGCCGACGCCGAACAGCGAGAGCGTGGGCACGTAGGCGTCCACGCCTCCCTCGGCCGCGGCGCCGTGCGCGAAGACCACCCGGGCCAGGTCGGGCGCGATCACGGGCAGCAGCGCGACGAAGGGCACGATCACGGCGAGCGCTGCGCGCAGGGTGCTCGCCAGCGCGCCCGCCAGCGCCGCGCGTTCACCGGCGGCCGCGTGCGCCGAGAGCGTGGTCAGCATCGCGGTCGCCAGCGAGACCGTCACGATCGAGTGGGGGACCATGACGACGAGGAAGCTGAAGGAGTAGACGGTGAAGCCGGTGCCGTCCGGCGACTCGGCAGCACCGCCCGTGGCGAGCCGCTGCACGACGATGAAGGCGGCCTGGTTGACGATCACGAAGAGCACCGTCCAGATGCCCAGTCGCAGCGTGTGCCCGAGGCCGCTGCCACGCAGGTCGAGCCGCGGCCGGTAGGCGAATCCGGCGCGACGCAGGTACGGCACCAGGATCAACAGCTGGACCACGATCCCGAGCGTCGAGCCGAGGCCGAGCAACAGCTCCTGGCCGGAGGAGAAGGGACCGTGCACCTCGGCGCCCTCGGCCTGGCCGTAGGCGACGATGTAGATCACCAGCACCGCGACGGAGATCACGTTGTTGGCGATCGGCGCCCACATCATCGGCCCGAACGACTCGCGAGCGTTGAGGATCTGCCCCACCAGGACGAACATCCCGTAGAAGAAGACCTGCGGCAGGCAGAGCCGGGTGAAGGCGATCGCCGAGTCGCGCACCGCTCCGTCGTACGTCGGGGCGACGAGGTCGACGAGCAACGGCGCCGCGACCACCAGCAGCACCGTCACCGCGATCAGGAACAGTCCGGCCACGGTGACGACCCGGCTGGTGTAGGCGTCGCCGCGGTCGGGGTCGTTGCGGAGTGACCGCACCAGCTGCGGCACCAGGACGGCGTTGAAGATGCCGCCGGCCAGCAGGATGTAGAGCATGTTCGGCAGCGAGTTCGCGACGTTGAACACGTCGGCGTGCAACGACCTGCCGAGGGCGTAGGACAACAGCGCGGCCCGGACGAACCCCGTCAGCCGCGAGACCGTGGTGCCGGCGGCCATCACCGCGCTGTTCGAGAGCAGGGTCGACTGCTCGGCCACCTCGTCGACTGGTGGGTCGGTCGGCTGGTCGGTCACCTGGTGGCCGCTCCCGCGGGTTCCTTCTGGTCGGTCGGCTCGTCCCCGTCGGGGGTGTCGCCGGCATCCTGCGGCGCCCGCCGCGCGTTGCGGACCCGCCGGAACAGGCGGACGCCGATCGCCCCGAAGAGCAGGGCGCAGCCGATCCCGACGAACAGCCAGATCACATTGCTGACCTGGGCCGACCGGACGGTGAGGCCGGTGGTCGCGCCGAGCGGCGTACCGCGCTTGTCGGCGACGACCAGGGTCACCTCGTGGATGCCGTTCTCGTTGGTGCGGGCCGTGAGCAGTACGGCGACCCGGCGGTTCGCCGCAACCTCGATCCTGGCCGGGCCGTCGATGGTGAGTCGCTCGTCCGCCCGGGCGTCGATGGTGACGGTCACCGGCTGGTCGAGGTCGTTGGTGACCGTTGCCTGGAACCGCCCGCTCGAGCTGGAGAGGGTGACCGCGCGAGGAGCCTCGATGTGCACCCGCCCGAGCCGGCTCTCGATCCACACCCGGGATCCGTCGGCGGACGCGCGGTTCTCGATGGGCCGGGTGCGGGCGTAGTACGACACGGTGCCGAGGGCCTGGTCGGTGACGGTGCCGGAGACGACGTTGTTGAGGGTGAGCAGGTTCTGCAGGGCGACCCCGCTGCGCATCAGCTCGTTCGCCGAGTTGAAGTTCGGCTGGTCGAGCTCGGCGGCCTGCTGCCACTTCGGGTAGCGCAGGGTCGCGCCGTCCACCGATGTCGGTGTGCCCGACTGGCTCACCGCCTGCACCGAGGTGAGGTCGAGCCAGGCCGCGTCGAGGCCGCTGAAGAACGCACCGCTTCCGTCCGAGGGGTTCCAGTCGTGCGGGACCACCATGGTGAGCGGCTCCTGGCCGCCCCGGAGGAACCGCACCGCGGCCTCCGACAGCAGCCGCTGCCGCATCGCGGTGATCGACGTCTGGCTGCCCGGGCCCGGGCCGCCCTCGCCGGCGGCGGTCGAGGTGACGACCACGTTGTGGCCCTCGGTGTTGGCGAGGGCGGGGGCAGGGGCCTCGAACATCGCGTCGGTGAGGAGGATCGTCGAGCCCGGTACGGCGTTCCGGATCGCCTGCCCGGTCAGGTAGCCGCTCGGCGAGGACAGCACCGGGCTGGTCGTGACGTCGAAGCCCGGCAGCGTCGTGCCGGCGCGGGCCACCGCGCGCTCGTAGAGCTGCGGGTCGTGCGTCGCCGCGGCGGCCACGTCGACGTCGCCGTACGGCAGCGCCATGACCTGGTCCTCGGGGCGCATCGCCTCGCCCAACCGGGCCAGCCAGGCCTTCGCAGCCTGGGCGGCGGCCTGCACGACCGGGTCGAGCTCGTCCAGGTCGAGCGGGCTGTCGGGAGCGGTCTCGGCCTCCGCCGTCGGGGTCTCGGTCGGCGCCTCGGTCGGGGTGGTGCTCGCAGAGGGGTCGGCCGACGCCTCGCCGTCCTCGCCGTCCTCCTGCCCGACCTCCAGGTTGGGGGCCAGCGATCTGGGCGGGTTGCCGTCCGCCAGTCGACGTACGGCGTCGATGAGCCCCGGGTCGACGACCCAGTTCACGGTGCGGTCGCCGGAGCTGGCCCCGAAGTCGACGAGCGAGCGGAGCCGACCGCCCTGGGAGAGGGTCTGGGTCCAGCTGGCGAGGTCGTCGAGCGAGCCGTCGTCGGTGTACACGAGCTGGTGCCGCAGCGGGATCACCACGGCCGTCAGCTCCTGGCCGGGCCGGGCCGGGGGGACCATCGGGAGGAAGGTGCGGGCGCGGCCGTCGGCCGCCAGGTCCCGGCCGTCCGGCCCCTCACCGAGCGCGTGCACGCCGAACCAGTAGACGCCGGGGGTGTCGGCGTGGAGCAGCCTGCGCGGGATGCTCAGGCTGTACGTCGCGTGGTCGCCCGGCGCCAGCTCCGCGATGGTGTCCTTGTGCTGCTCGTCGGTGATCCGGACGCCGACCACGGCGTCCTCGGGCGTGGCCGCTGCCTCGCTGAGCTGGTCGGGGGTCGTCAGCGGCTCGTCGGAGATGAACGAGTAGACGTTGATCGTCGACCAGGGGACGGTGTCGTTGTTGGTGATCGTCCCGGAGACCCTGACCATGCCCTTCTCCGGGATCGTCGACGGGGTCAGCTGGTCGATGGTCACCGCGAGCGGGGCGTCGGTCTCGGCCCGGGCGCGCTTGGCGCGTCGGCTCACCGCCTGCTTCCGCGCGGGCGCCGCCTTCTGCTCCTTGCGCAGCTGGGCCTGCGCTGCCGGGTCCTCGCTCGGCGTACCGCCCTGGTCGGCGTGCGCCGGTCCGGCCAGCAGCACCGGGACCGCCAGCGCCGCCAGGGCAGCACTGAACGACAACCGGCGGAGCATGCGTAGAGGTTAGACCTCGCGGCTGTGCGTCCCGAGACCCGTCGATCGAGCCTCCCCGCCCTAGAGTTGACCCTCGTGTCCGCACCCGCGTCCTCTCCGCTGACCGTGGTGGAGCTCCAGCGCAATGCGGACTTCGAGCTGGAGCGGATGGCACCCGTGGTCGACGACCTCGGCCACGTGTTTGCGGCCGCCGGCCACGAGCTGGCGCTGGTCGGTGGGCCGGTGCGCGACGCGATGCTCGGCCGGCCGCACACCGACCTCGACTTCGCCACCTCCGCGCGGCCCGACGACACCGAGCGGCTGCTCGCGGAGTGGGGTGACGCGACCTGGGACATGGGCCGCGACTTCGGCACCATCGGGTGCCGCAAGGGGGAGTGGACCGTCGAGGTGACGACCTACCGTTCCGAGGCCTACGACCCGGCTTCGCGCAAGCCGACCGTCGACTTCGGAGACACCCTCGAGGGCGACCTCGGGCGCCGCGACTTCACCGTCAACGCGATGGCCGTGCGGCTGCCCGGCCGGGTCGTCGAGGACCCGTACGGCGGCGTGATCGACCTCGCGCAGGGGCTGCTCCGCACGCCGGGCACGCCGTACGACTCCTTCTCCGACGACCCGCTGCGGATGCTCCGCGCGGCGCGGTTCGCCGCGCAGCTCGGCTTCGTGGTCGCTCCCGAGGTGGTCGCCGCCATGAAGGGGATGGCCGAGCGGATCGAGATCATCTCGGCCGAGCGGATCCGCGACGAGCTCGTGAAGCTGATCTCGGCGGCGTACCCCCGGCGCGGGCTGGCCCTGCTCGTCGAGACCGGGCTCGCCGCGCGCGTCCTGCCGGAGCTGCCCGCGCTCGCCCTCGAGCGCGACGAGCACCACCGGCACAAGGACGTCTACGACCACACGCTCACCGTGCTGGAGCAGTCGATCGACCTCGAGGACCGGCTGCCCGGGCGGCGGCCCCGACTTCGTGTCGCGGTTCGCGGCGCTGATGCACGACGTCGGCAAGCCGAGGACGCGGAAGTTCCTCGACGACGGCTCGGTGACCTTCCACCACCACGACGTGGTCGGCGCCAAGATCACCCGCAAGCGGATGCAGGCCCTGCGCTTCTCCAAGGACCAGATCGACGCCGTCGCCAAGCTGGTCGAGCTGCACCTGCGCTTCCACGGCTACGGCTCGGGCGAGTGGACCGACTCCGCCGTACGCCGCTACGTGCGCGACGCGGGCGACCAGCTCGAACGGCTGCACGTCCTGACCCGCGCCGACTGCACCACCCGCAACCGCGCCAAGGCCGAGCGGCTGCGTCGTACCTACGACGACCTCGAGACCCGGATCGCCCGACTGCGCGAGCAGGAGGAGCTCGACGCGATCCGACCCGATCTCGACGGCAACCAGATCATGGAGCTGCTCGGCATCCCGCCCGGCCGCGACGTCGGCGAGGCCTACAAGTACCTCCTCGAGCTCCGCCTCGACAACGGCCCGATGTCCGAGGACGCCGCCAAGGCCGCCCTCCAGGAGTGGTGGGCGGTCGCGTCATGACCGTCGAGATGTGGGAATTGGCTGAATCCCCTCCGCTGGGTCAACCAGAATCCGCATCTCGACGATCCCGGCGGTCCAGCCTGTTGTCGAGGCTCTCGGGGGGAGGACCCAGTCGCCAGAGCTGGGGCAGGAGGGCGGCCCGCTCGGCGGCCTGAGTCATCCGCAGCCGGACCCGCGGTACGTCGGCGAGGTCGCGGCGCACGACCTCCACGATCTGCAGACCGACGCGGTGGAAACGGTCGGCCCGGCCGAGGTCGTCCTGGTGCTGGGTCGCGTCCCGATGGCCGGCGCCGGCGAACTCCCCGACCACGCAACGCTTGACGTCGAGGAGGTCAGGGATGCCGACGAATCCACCATCGAGGTCTCGCACCTCCCGGTTGACCATCGGGTCTGCCCATCCCACGTCCTGGACCCAGACGAGGCGGAAGTCGACTTCAGGACGCGACCTGGCCTGCTCGCTGGAGAGCGGCAACACGCGGTCGAGGCGGCGTACGTCGCGGTACCAGTAGCGGGCCCAGCGGTAGCGGCGCATCCGGCGGGCCGAGGTCAGCTCACCGCCGAACGCCATGTCGGCGGCGACCACCTGGTCCCCGAACCGGCCAAGGCGTCGGATCTCGTCGAAGAGTGCGCGCTCGGCGATCGCGCACCGCATGCCGTGGACCAGCACCACCTCGTCGGCCGGTATCCGGTCGTGGGTCAGGAGCACACCAGGGCGCGGCTCGATCCTCCGGCCGTTCGTCGCGATCGGCACCGGCAGCCGGGTCGCCCCGTCTCTGGCCAACCCGTCGAAGAAGCCCCCGCCCAGTAGGCGCAGCCCCGCCCACCCCGTGACGACGGCGTGCGGGCCTGCGCCGGCGTACGCCTCGACGATCCGCTGCTCGACCAGCTCGTCAGTCACGCCGGCCGGCACGAACCTCCCGGTCGACGTGCTGCGCCAGCCCGGTCCGCGTGCCTGCCCTCGCGTAGGACCGCTCCTACCCGAGGGATCGACTCGCACCGGGACGACCAGCCCCGTCACCGGCGGAGCGACCAGGCTCCAGTGATGCTCCACCTCGGAGCTGTTCCCGGCCGGTCAGCCCCGAACCAGGGGGCGTCGGTGCCTGTGGATGAGCCATCGAGATGTGGGAAATGGCTGCCCCCATCACCCCAGGACAGCCATCTTCCACATCTCGAGCGCGAGCGGCGGCGCTTACTCCTCGCCGCGGATGAACGCCTCCACGCGGGCGCGGCCCTCCTCGTCGGGGAGCTGCACGGGCGGGGACTTCATGAGGTACGACGACGCGGAGAGGATCGGGCCACCGAGGCCGCGGTCCTTGGCGATCTTCGCGGCGCGGATCGCGTCGATGATGATGCCGGCCGAGTTGGGGGAGTCCCAGACCTCGAGCTTGTACTCGAGGTTCAGCGGGACGTCGCCGAACGCGCGGCCCTCGAGGCGGACGTAGGCCCACTTGCGGTCGTCGAGCCACGCGACGTAGTCGGACGGGCCGATGTGCACGTTGCGGTCGTTGGCGCCGACACCGGCCAGCGAGCCGGTCAGGTTGGACGTCACGGCCTGGGTCTTGGAGATCTTCTTGGACTCCAGGCGCTCGCGCTCGAGCATGTTCTTGAAGTCCATGTTGCCGCCGACGTTGAGCTGGTAGGTGCGGTCCAGCGCCACGCCGCGGTCCTCGAACAGCTTGGCCAGCACCCGGTGGGTGATGGTCGCGCCGACCTGGGACTTGATGTCGTCGCCGATGATCGGGACGCCGGCGTCCTCGAACTTCTTGGCCCACACGGGGTCCGAGGCGATGAACACCGGGAGAGCGTTGACGAAGGCCACCTTGGCGTCGATCGCGCACTGGGCGTAGAACTTGTCGGCCTCCTCCGAGCCCACCGGCAGGTAGGACACGAGCACGTCGGCCTGCGTGTCCTTCAGGACCTGGACGACGTCGACCGGGTCGGCGCCGGACTCCTCGATGGTCTCGCGGTAGTACTTGCCGAGGCCGTCGAGGGTGTGGCCGCGCTGCACCTCGATGCCGAGGGTAGGCACCTCGCAGATCTTGATCGTGTTGTTCTCGGAGGCGTTGATGGCCTCGGAGAGGTCCTTGCCGACCTTCATGTCGTCGACGTCGAACGCCGCGACGAACTCCACGTCCTTGACGTGGTAGTCACCGAAGGTGACGTGCATGAGCCCCGGCACCGTGCCGCTCGGGTCGGCGTCCCGGTAGTAGTGCACGCCCTGGATCAGGGACGTCGCACAGTTGCCGACTCCGACGATTGCTACTCGAACCGAACCCATGGGGTGCGTTTCCCTTCTCGTTGACACCTGACGGTGTGGTGCTGAGTGGTTGTCCTCAGGACGTTTCTGCGGTGGGCGGGGGGGTGATGGTGGGCTGTGGGGTCGTTGCGCTCGGCGTTGATGAGGTCGGAGAGCCAGTTGACCTCGCGCTCGACCGACTCCACGCCGTGGCGCTGGAGCTCGCCGGCGTACCGGTCGACCTCCTGCTCCGTCATGTTGAGCTCGCGCTGGATCCGGTCGAGCCGCTCCTGGAGCCGCATCCGACGGCCCTCGAGCACGCGCAGCCGGATCTCCATGTCGGTCGAGGAGAAGAACGCGAACCGGATGTCGAAGTTGTCGTCCTCCCAGGCGGTGGGACCGACCTCCGACATCAGCCGCTCGAACTCCCGGGTGCCGGCCTCGGTCACCTGGTAGACGATCTTCGGGCGGCGCGAGAGCGGCGTCGACGTGGTGGACTCCTCGATCAGCGCGCCCCGCAGCATCTTCTTCAGCGTCGGGTAGAGCGAGCCGTAGGACAGCACCCGCCCCCATCCGAGCATCAGGTTGAGGCGCTTGCGGAGCTCGTAGCCGTGCATGGGTCCCTCGTGCAGCAGCCCCAGGACTGCCAGCTCGATGGTCTCCGCGCGTCGTGCCACGGACCTATCGTAGCGATATATCCACGGATTGCGAATGGGTGGTACATCGGGGATGCGGAACTGACCTGTCAGAGCGTGACGGGGCACACCGCGTCGCCAACTCGGCCTTTCCTGGGTCGGTTGCGTAACCTCGTGCAGCGTGGCAGGCAAGCGGAAGGCGGGCTCAGGCGGCGGACGCAGCCGACCCCCCGCACGCAAGGCAGCCGCCTCGGCGCCGGCCGGCGCGGCCAAGAAGGCGCCGAACGGCAAGAACGGCAAGAACGGCACCGCCACGCGCACCACGCTGGGCAAGAACGGCAAGCCCAAGAAGGTCCGCACCCGGGGCGCCAAGATCCGCCGGGTGCTGCTCTACCTGCTGCTGATCGGCCTGGCCGGCATGCTCGTCGCCGCGGGCGGCTTCGTCTACCTCTACAAGACGACCAAGCTGCCGGACCCGAACGCCGACTTCGAGACCAACACGTCGTTCGTCTACTACAACGACGGCGAGAACGAGCTCGGCCGCTACGCGATCCAGAACCGCGACGCGATCCCGTACGCCGAGATGCCCCAGGACGTCAAGGACGCCGTGGTCGCCGCGGAGAACCGCACCTTCTGGAGCGACAACGGCGTCGACGTCAAGGGCATCGCCCGCGCCGTGTTCAACAACGCCTCGGGCAACGCCACTCAGGGCGCGTCGACGATCACCCAGCAGTACATCAAGATCCTCTACCTCACCCAGGAGCGCTCCTACACGCGCAAGCTCAAGGAGGCGATCCTCTCCCTGAAGCTGGGCCGACAGGTCAGCAAGCAGGAGATCCTCGAGGGCTACCTCAACACCATCTACTTCGGTCGCGGCGCCTACGGCATCCAGGCGGCCGCGCAGGCCTACTTCGGCAAGTCCGCCTCCGAGCTGGACCTCAAGGAGAGCGCGGCGCTGGCGAGCATCATCAACAACCCGAGCCACTTCGACCCGGCCAACGGCAAGGACTCGAAGGTCGCGCTGCGCGAGCGCTACCGGTACGTGCTCGACGGGATGGCCTCCACCGACGACATCAGCGACGCCGACGCCGCCCAGGCGGGGCGGAAGCTGCCGAAGTTCGAGGCCGAGGTCACCGACGACAGGTACGGCGGCCAGAACGGCCACGTGCTGACCATGGTGAAGAACGAGCTCACGACGCTCACCAACGAGGAGACCGGGGAGCCGTTCACCGAGGGCGAGATCGACGGCGGCGGCCTGCGGGTGACCACGACGTTCACCCAGAAGGCGATGGCCGCGGCCGAGGAGGGCGTGAACGAGGTCCGGCCGGAGGGCAAGGAGTTCAGCGACAAGAACCTGCACATCGGCGTGGCCAGCGTGCAGGTCGACACCGGGGCGGTGCGGGGCATCTTCGCCGGCCAGGACTTCCTCGACAGCCAGATCAACTGGGCGGTCGCAGGTGGGCAGGCGGGTTCGTCGGTGAAGCCGTTCGCAGTGGCCGCCGGTCTGAAGGCGGGCTACTCGCTCAAGGACACGTTCGACGGCAACTCGCCCTTCGTGCTGGAGAACGGCGACGAGATCCGCAACGAGGGCGACAACGACTACGGCTCGGCGGTCAGCCTGCTCAAGGCCACCGAGGACTCGATCAACACGGCGTTCACCGACCTGACGGTGTCGATGCCGGACGGGCCGCAGAAGGTCCTCGAGATGATGAACGCGATGGGCATTCCTCCGAACAAGGGCCCGGGCAAGCACTACGGCTACCCGCGGGCCAGCGCCGGGCTCGACCCGTACCCGAGCATCACGCTGGGCAGCGCGACGATCAGCCCGATCAACATGGCCAACGGCTACGCGACCATCGCCAACGGCGGCCGGTTCCACGAGCCGTACATCATCGACAAGGTCGAGTCGAAGGACGGCGAGGTCCTCTACGACCACTCGGTGAGCGACAAGCAGGTCATCGACGCCGACCAGGGCTCGGACATCGCCGCCGACGTCAGCTACGCCCTGCAGCAGGTCGTCCAGTCCGGCACCGGCACCGCCGCGCTGGGGATCAACCGCCCGGCCGCCGGCAAGACCGGAACCGCGACCAACTCGCTCGACCAGGTCGACTCGGCGTGGTTCACCGGCTACACGCCTCAGCTGTCGACCTCGGTCATGTACGTCCGCGGCAAGGGCAACGAGCAGCTCGACGGCTGGCTGCCGTCGTACTTCGGCGGTGACTACCCGGCCGACACGTGGACCGCGGTCATGAACCGAGACATGGAGGGCGTCGAGGAGGCGGACTTCCCGCCGCCTGCGAACGTCGACGGCGAGGCGCCCGACGAGGGCCACCAGCCGACCCTGCCGCCGCAGCCGACCAAGAAGCCGACTCCGACCGACACGCCGAGCAACACCGGCCGGCCGACCAAGACGCCGACCGCGGTGCCGACGCCGACCCAGCCGACCCAGGCGCCGACGACCGAGGCGCCGCCACCTCCTCCGCCGACGACGCCGACGGACATCCCGACCCCCACGTCGAGCTGCGACGTCCTGGGCTGCCCGACGCCGACGGCGAGCGCCACCGCGACGGCGACCCGCGCGGCGGCCACCCAGGGCGCGAGCCGCGCCACGGTCCTGTGGGCCTGGTGGAACCAGATGCGCTGGTGACGTGAGTCGCCCCCCCGCGGACGACCACGTCCACCCGACCCTGGACGATCCGGTCGTCACCGCCCTCAGCGAGGGTGTCGGGGGGCCGATGGGGCCGCGCACCGCGGGGCACCCGTGGTGGACGCCGACCCGGGTCCTGCTCCTGCTGACGGCGGCCTTCTTCGCGCTCGGCATGGTGCAGAAGAGCGGCTGCTACGAGGGCTACTGGGGCAACGACGACCGCTACACGCACATGTGCTACTCCGACCTGCCCTACCTCTACACCGGGCGCGGGCTGGTCGAGCTGGACTGGCCCTACTCCGACGACCCCCAGGTGCGGGCCCGCTACGAGGTGATGGAGTACCCCGTCGGCATCGCGTACTTCGCGTACGGCGCCGCGTGGGTGACCCAGAAGGCGACCGGCGCCGGTGACGTGAACGCCCGCGCCGACCAGCCGGCCGGCGACCTGGCCGGCACCCCTCAGGTGCAGCAGGAGATCCGCGGGTTCGTCATCGTCAACGCCCTGGGCTTCGCGGCGATGGCGCTGCTGTCGGCGTGGCTCCTGGCCGGGGTCAATCCGCGGCGGCCGTGGGACGCCGCCGCCTTCGCCGCCTCGCCGGCGCTGCTGCTCACCGGCATCATCAACTGGGACATGCTCGCGGTGGTCATGGTCGCGGGTGCGTTGTTCACCTGGGCGCGCGGCCGGCCGGTGGCGACCGGGCTGCTGATCGGGCTCGGCACGGCCACCAAGCTCTACCCGCTCTTCCTGCTCGGCCCGATCGCGATCATCTGCCTGCGCGAGCGGCGCTACCGCGACCTGGTCGACACCGTGCTCGCGGCCGCGGCGTCCTGGTTCGTGCTGAACGCTCCGGCGTACCTCACCGGCAAGGACGAGTGGAAGCGGTTCTGGGCGTTCAACTCCGAGCGCGGCCCCGACCTCGGGTCGGCGTGGCTGGTGCTGAGCCAGTGGAGCCACAACACGATCACCGCGACCACGGTCAACCACTGGTCCTGGGCGCTGTTCGGCCTCTGGTGCGTGGCGGTGGCGGTGGTCGGCTTCCGCGCGCCGAGCACTCCGCGGCTGGCGCAGCTCGCCTTCCTCGTGGTCGTCGGCTTCCTGCTGGTGAACAAGGTCTACTCGCCGCAGTACGTGCTCTGGCTGCTGCCGCTGGCCGTGCTGGCCCGGCCGCGCTGGCGCGACCAGCTGGTGTGGCAGTCGTGCGAGATCGTCTACTTCGCGTCGGTGTGGTGGTACCTCAACGGCGACCTCGCGCCCGGCCAGGGCGAGGACGTCGGCTGGTACTGGGTCGCGATCCTGATCCGGATGCTCGGCGAGCTCTACCTCGTGGCGCTGGTCGTGCGCGACGTGCTCTACCCGCGCTACGACCCGGTGCGCCAGAACGAGGTCCCGGACCCGCCTCAGCTGACGTCGACGCGGTCGAACGTCGTCGCGGTGTAGCGCACCCGGACGTCGACGCGGTCGCCCACCTCGGGGACCGCGACGTCGGCGGGCAGGAACACCATCGAGGCCTGCATGTGCGGGGGCTCCGCGAAGAGTCGTTGCTTGCCGTCGACCCAGAACGGCGAGCGGGTCAGCCCCATGGCGTCCATGCCGCCACGGGCCACGACCGCGGCGCGGGCCCTGAGGCCGGAGTCGCCCATGGGTGACTCGAGGCCGATGCCGTGCGCGGTGCCGCCGCTGACGACCAGCAGGTGCCCGTCGCGCGGGGCGCTGCGGCCGCGGTAGCCGAACCTGTCCCCGCGCTTGAGCTCGTGCACGTCGAGGACAGTCGAGGTGACCCGCAGCGCGGCGCGGTCGCCCAGCCACAGGTCGGTGCCGATGCGGGGCCGGACGGTGAGGTCGGCGTACGACGACCGGAGGGTGGCCAGCTCGTCGGCGGTCAGGTGACTGATCCAGACGGTGCTGGTCGGGAGCTCCGCGGCGACCAGGTCGGTGAGCAGCCGCTCGACCTCGGCGAGGTGCCGGCCGGCGGCGAGGGGGAGGTGCAGGGCGACGCCCTCGACGCTGCCACCGCGGAGCCTCTTGGCGACCGCCCACAGCTCCTGCGCGGTCATGCCGTGCCGACGCATGGACGTCTCGAGCTCCAGCACGAACCGGGCCTCGGGCTGCGCGTCGACGAGGTCGGCCAGGTCGTCGGGGCGGCTGACGGTGTGGATCACCCGCCGGGCCACGGCCGGGTCGGGAGTGGGGTGGAAGGCCCGCCACGGGGTGAGCACCAGGAGGTCGCCGGCGTAGCGCTGCGCGACCTCGGGCAGCTCCTCGTAGGTGCCGACCGCGAGCGTGTCGACGCCCAGCCACTGGGCCTTGCGGGCCAGCCGACCGAGGGTGAAGCCGTAGCCGTTGCCCTTCGCCACCGGCACGAGCCCCGGTGTGGCCTCGGCGAAGTCGCGCAGGTGGGTGCGCCAGCGGTCGCCGTCGACCGTGAGCGTGAGGCTCACGAGGTCACCGCCGGCTCATGTAGAGGTCGAACGCCTTGTAGAGCGCCTTGTTCAGCGGCAGGTCCCACTCGCCGGCGTACTCCACGGCCTCGCCGCCGGTGCCGACCTTGAACTGGATCAGGCCGACGTGGCTGTCCTCGGCGTCGAGCGTCGGCGTGATGCCCCGCAGGTCGTAGACGTCGGCGCCGGCCGCGATCGCGGCGCGGAGCATCGCCCACTGGACGGCGTTGGAGCCGCGGACGTCGCGCTTCTCGGTCGAGGAGGCGCCGTAGGAGTACCAGGCGTGCGCGCCGACCCGGACCATGATCGTGGCGGCGACGAGGTCGCCCTCGTGGCGGGCGAGGTAGAGCCGGAACCGGTCGGGCTCCTCGGCGCCGAGCGCGTCGGCCATGACCCGGAAGTACGCCAGCCCGCGCGGGGTGAAGTGGTCGCGCTCGGCGGTGTGCACGTAGAGGTCGTGGAAGAGCTTGAGGTCGCCCTCCTCGTCGCCGCGGCCGGAGCTGGTGGTGACCTCGACGCCGGACTTGTCGGCCTTCTTGATGTTGCGGCGCCACAGCTGGTTCATGCCGGCGAGGACGTCGGCCTCGGTCCGGTCGGCGAGCGGCACCTGGAAGACGTACTGCGGCTGGCCGAGGGCGAACCCCTCGTCGGTGCCCTGCGGCCGCCACCCGAGCGAGGTCAGCTGGGAGACCACGCGGGCGCCGACCGGGTCGCGCTCAGGTGGGCGGCAGGTCGGCGAGCTTGTGCACCGCCGGGTCCGCGAGCCCCTCCTTCACCTGGGCGGCGCTCCAGCGGCGAGTCACCACCGGCGGACCCATCCGGACGCCGAAGGCGCCCTGCTCCTTGAGGTACGCCGTCAGGGGCGCCAGCCAGTCGCCGAGCCGGTCGGTCGACCAGTCCAGGACCGGGCCCTCGGGGAGGTAGGCGAGGAACCGCTTGAGCCGCGGCAGCTGGCGGTAGAGCACCAGTCCGGCGCCGACCAGCTCGCTGTCGTCGTACCAACCCAGGGACTCGTGCCGCCACTCCGACTTCACCGCGCCCCAGGCAGGGGTCTGCAGGAAGCTCGCCGAGCGCTGCCTGCGCAGGAAGGCGAGGTGGTCCTCCGGGCTGATCGCGCGCACGGTGGGAGTCACCCGTCGAGGCTATCGGGACCACGAGCGGGGAATGCCCCTCGCCCTCGGGGCGGTGACCTGCCAACATCTCGTGTATCAGGCAGCCCGAACCTCGCTCCTGATAGTCGTGACCGTTCTCGACCCCCCAGAGATCTCGGAGGCTTGCGTGACCATCGGAGGTGCTGCGACCGAGCGCCCCGGCGAGGTCTGGGGTCAGGCCGCTTCGGCCTTCGAGCGCTGGACAGCGGGCGACGCGGTCGCCCTCGACGAGCTGGTCCGGTTGATGACCCCGGTGCTGTGGCACGTCGTGCGCGCCTACCGGCTCACGTCCGAGCTCGCCGAGGACGTCGTGCAGACCACCTGGCTGTCCCTCGTGAAGTCGCGGGCGTCGATCCAGGAGCCCGCCGCCGTGGGCGGCTGGCTGACCACGACCGCCCGTCGCGAGGCCTGGAAGGTCGCGAAGGCCACCGGCCGGGGCATCCCGGTCGAGGAGGACGAGCTGTCCCGTCGGCTACCCGACGAGGACTCCGCGGAGGCGGAGGTCCTGCGCCGCGACGGCGACGAGCGGCTCTGGGACGCCGTCGAGCGGCTGTCCGAGCGCTGCCAGGCGCTGTTGCGGATCGTGGCCTTCGAGCACCGACCCGACTACACGACGATTGCCGCCAACCTCGGCATGCCCGTCGGCAGCATCGGTCCCACACGTGGCCGCTGCCTGCAGAAGCTCCGCACCTTGATCGAGACGAACGGGGACCATGATGAGTGACCTGACCGACGACGACCTCCTGACCGGCATCCGCGCCCACTGGGAGTCCCGGGACCCGGTGCCGGACGGCATGACGGCCCGGCTCCAGACGGCTGCTGCCCTGGCCGCCTCCGACACGGACCTCGACATGGAGCTGATGCTCCTGGTCGAGCGGACCGAGGAGCTGACCGGCGCCCGCAGCGCCTCCACCACGGCGTACACCCTGCGCTTCGCGCACGACGGCGTCGACCTCCTGCTCCGGGTCTCCGGCGACGGCGACACCTCGCGGATCGACGGCTGGGTGGTCCCGCCCTCGCCGATCAACGTCACGGTGCTCCGCGACGCCGACGTGCTCGCGACCCTCGAGGTCGGCGACACCGGCCGCTTCGAGCTTCCCGATCTGCCCCCTGGGATGTTGCGGCTCCGGCTCGAGCCGGTAGACGAGAGCACCCCGTTCATCACGCCCGCCTTCGAGATCTGAGGACCGATGCAACCAGCGCAGCCCCCCCAGCCGCCCAGCGATCGCAAGCCGCTCGACCGCGAGCCCATCACGCCGCCGCGTGACGCCTTCTCAGTGGTGCAGGGGCGGGTGCTCGACCCGGCCACCGCGCTGTTCGTCGAGGGCGTCGAGCCCCGGCCGACCGTCTACGTCGGGCCGCGGCTGACGATCTCCAAGTCGATCGACATCGACGCCGCCATGGAGGTGCTGCGTCAGGTCGCGGAGCGGCTCGGCTGGACCGTCGAGCTCGAGCCCGAGGACCGTCGGCTGGCCCAGCTCAAGCACGGGCTGCGCACGGTGGACATCAAGCTGGCCTCCGACCGCGCCGCGATCGCTCCGGACGGCTGGACGCTCCTGCAGCAGACCCGGGCCCAGTTCGGCGTCGACAGCGTCAAGGGAGTGGGCCTCGACCACGTGGTCTTCACCAGCCCGTTCGACTGGGGCCACCCCTTCGACTGGGGCCACCCGTTCGACTGGGGCCACCCCTTCGACTGGGGGCACCCTTCCGGGGGCGACTCGGGCTCCCCGATCGCCAGCTACGCCGTCGCGGGCAGCGGCGGCCGGCAGCCCGTGGCGTACGTCGGCCCGCCGCCTCGCCGGTGCACCGACGCGGAGATGACCACCCGCCGTCCCGTGGTCGCCATCCTCGACACCGGCTGCGGTGACCACGACTGGCTGGACGGCGTCGTGACCAAGGACGTCGACCTCGACGGCGTGCAGATCGGCTACCACGCGCCCGCCACCGACCCCGAGGTGTTCGGCGACCTGACCGGCCCGCTCGACGGGGTCATCGACCCGATGTCGGGCCACGGGACGTTCATCGCCGGTCTGGTGCACCAGGCGTGCCCGGACGCGGAGATCGTGTCGTGGCGGATCATGCCGTCGGTGGGCCCGATCGTGGAGTCCGACTGGGTCACTGCCCTCAGCCAGATCGCCGAGCTGGTCCGACGCGGCCGGGCGGGCGAGGCCGGCGGCAAGATCATCGACGTGTTGAGCCTGTCGATCGGCTACTACCACGAGACGCCGGAGGACCTGCTCTTCGACCCGACCCTCTACGACATCCTTCACGACATCTCGCTGCAGGGGACCCTGGTGGTCTGCTCGGTCGGCAACGACGCGACCGCGCGCCCGAACTTCCCGGCGGCGTTCGCGCCGTGGTCGGACGGGAACGGGCCGGTCCAGCCGGACCCCGCCTGCCCGCCGATCGTCTCGGTCGGCGCGCTCAACCCGAACCTCGAGACCGACGCGATGTTCAGCAACGCCGGACCGTGGGTGCGCGCGTACGTGCCGGGCGCCGCGGTGATGAGCACGTTCCCCACCACCTTCCAGGGCGGCCGGCAGTCGTTGGCGCGGTCCACGGCGTTCGGTCGTGCGCGCGACACCATCGACCCCGACGACTTCCGCGGAGGCTTCGGGGTGTGGAGCGGCACGTCGTTCTCGGCTCCGCTCATGGCTGGCCTCCTGGCCCGACAGCTGCAGGACGATCTCGGTGCCGGTGACGACCTGGCCACCGCGATCTCCCGGGCATGGGACTCCGTGCAGGCTCGCACCGGGATCCAGCCATGATGAGTTCGTGCTCACCGCCGAGGAGCTCCACCGTCGAGCCGTAGAAGCGGTCAACCACGGCCGGGTGCGCCTGGCCGGACGGCTCCTCGAGCGGGCGGCTGAGCGCTCCACCGACCCCGACTTCCTCGCCCGGCTCGGGGTCAGCCGCGCGTACGTCGCCATGGAGCTCGGCGACCTCGAGACGGCCACCCGGCTCTGCCGCGAGTCGCTGGCACGGCAAGGGCTGAGGCCGGCGGACCGTGGGGTCGCGCTGGCCCAGCTGGCCATGCTCCACATGCGCGCGGGGCAGATGACCGACGCGCTGGCGGCCTTCTCCGAGGGGATCGCGCTGCTCGGCGAGCTCCCGGCCGACCGGGCCCGCGCGCTCGGCAACCGCGGCGACGTGTACCTCCACCAGGGCCGACTGCCCGCGGCCGTCGACGACTTCCGCGCGGCAGCGGAGGCCTTCGCCACCGCCGGGCTCGACGTGGAGCAGGCCAAGGCCGAGCACAACCTCGGCTACGCGCTGATGCTGGGGGGAGACCTGATCGGCGCCCTCGACGCGATGAGCGCGGCGTACCCGGTGCTGGCGCCGGTGAGCCCGGTGCTCCGCGCGGTCTGCACTCAGGACCGGGCCGAGGTGCTGTTGGCCATGGGGCTCGACGACGAGGGTGCCGAGCTGCTCCGCCGAGCGGCCCGCGACTACGGCGCCCGGAGCCTGAGGCAGCGCCAGGCCGAGGCGGAGCTGGCCCTCGCCCGCGGTCTGGTGGTGCGAGATCCGGCGTCTGCGCGCCGGATGGCCGCCTCGGCGCGCACCCGGTTTGCTCGCCTGGGCCACGACTCCTGGCGCGCCCGGGCGGACGCCGTGGTCGTCGCGGCGGACGTCGGCCTGGAGCGGAAGGCGCCGGCGCTGGTCAGCCATGCGGCCCTGCTGGCGGAGCAGATGCGGGCCCAGGGGCTGGGCGCCGAGGCGATGTCCACGAGCCTGAACCGCGCCCGCGTCCTGATCCGGCGCGGCGCGCTCGACGACGCCCGGTCGGAGCTCGCCGGACTGGGGCGGACCGACCGCCACCAGCTGGTGGTGCGGCTGCTGGAACGCGATGTCCGGGCCGAGCTCGCAGGACGCACGGGGCGGCGCTCCGCAGCGCTGGGACATGTCCGCTCCGGCCTCGACGACCTGCACGCCTGGCTGAGCTCGTTCGGTTCGCTTGACCTGCAGACCAACGTGGTCGGCCACGGCGTCCGGCTGGCGGTGCGCGGGCTGACGCTGGCGGTGCAGTCGCCGTCGGACGCGGTGCTGTTCGAGTGGTCGGAGCGGGCCCGGATGCTGGCGTCGCGGATCCAGCCCGTGCGGGCACCGCAGGACCCGCAGACGGCAGCGGACCTGGCGGAGCTCCGGGCCGAGCCGGCACCGGAGCGGGAGGACGAGCTGCGGCGGCGGATCCGGGAGCGGGCGTGGCAGCACCGAGGTTCGGGCGAGGTGGCGGACCCGGTCGCGCTGCCAGAGCTCCAGGCCCGCCTGGGCGAGGACACGGCCCTGGTGGCCTACGTCGTCACCGCGGAGCGGGTGGTCGCTCTGGTGGTCACGTCGGCCGGGACGGCCCGCCACGACCTCGGAGAACGCGTCGCGGCTCGACGCCGCGCTGGGTGGGATGCTGCCGGACCTCGACATGGCCGCGTCGGACCTGCCAGACCCGCTGGCGGGGTCGGTGCGCGGCACGCTGGCGCGACGGCTCGACGCCATGGCGGCCCTCCTCGTCGACCCACTCCTCGACGGGCCGTCGGGTCTCGGAGCACGCCGGCTGTTGCTCACCCCGTCCGGACTGCTCGCCGGTGTCCCGTGGACGCTGCTGCCCGGGTTGGTCGGGCGGCCGGTCACCGTCGGCCAGAGCGCCACCTCGTGGCTGGCCCGTTCGGCCACGCCGTTGCGCACCGAGTCGGCGGGCTTCGTGGCGGGTCCCCGCGTCGTACGCGCGGAGCCCGAGGTGCGGGCCGCCGCGCAGGTCTGGCCCTCGGCCCCCGTCCTCGCAGGCCACGACGCCACGGCGGCCGCCGTCTCCGAGCTCGCCGGCCGGGTGGACGTCCTGCACGTCGCCGCCCACGGTCGCCACTCGGCCGAGAACCCACTGTTCTCCGGTCTCGAGCTCGCCGACGGCACGTGGTTCGGCTACGACATCGACCAGCTTCCCGCCGTACCCGACGTCGTGCTGCTCTCGGCCTGCGAGGTCGGCCGCTCCTCGGTCCGCTGGGGCGAGGAGCTGATCGGCATGACCGCCGCCTGGCTGCACGCCGGCGCCCGCTGCGTGGTCGCCAGCCCGGCCGCCGTCAACGACAACGCCGCGCACGACGTCCTGGTCCGGGTGCACGAGGCGCTGGCCTCCGGGGCGGACCCCGCGACGGCGCTCGCCGGGACGGTGTCTGCTGTGACGGCGGACGCGGCACCGGCGCCCTTCCTCTGCTTCGGCTGATCCTCCGAACTTTTTGCGGCTCCGACGTATCCCACGGTTCGGAGGCGTCTCCTCATCCGCAGACACCTCCTCACAGCCGCCCCCAGGAGACGCCATGACGATGTCGATGACCAGCCCGGCCCCCACCTTCGCCGACGACCGCTTCGTCGTGATCAGCCAGCCCCGGCCGGGCACCATCGTCGAGGTCGCCCCGGGGAGCCAGCTCACCGTGAAGTTCCGCCGCGGCCTCGGCCCGAGCCAGTGGCACATGGTCGGAGTGCCCGGTCACCTGCTGGTGCTGCCGGTGTCGGAAGGCGGCGGCCACGAGTTCCAGTTCCTGGTCTTCGGCTGCGACGACGGCACCACCCCGCTGCGGTTCGAGCGGCGCCACCCCGAGCGCGACATGGCCCATGAGGTGTGCGAGCTGCTGGTGATGCCGGTCAGCGACGGCGGTGCACGAACATCCAGGCCCGCATCGCCACGAACCGCATGACGGTCACCGCGAGGTTCGCGACCGTGAGCACCGCTACCTCGACGCCGTGGTGGCTGCTGCCCGCGGCGTGCACCACCCAGAGGGCACCGCTGGTGACCGCCAGCCCGATTCCGAAGACCAGCAGCCCCTGCGCCTGGTGACGGAGGACGTCCCGGCGACCGCGCACCCCGAAGGTGAGCCGCCGGTTGGCCGCGGTGTTCCCGATCGCGGTGAGCAGGAGTGCCAGCGCGTTGGCGGTCCAGGCGCCGGTCCAGCCGCGCAACAGCAGGTAGAGGGCGGCGTACGCCACGGTCGACGCGATCCCGACCAGCCCGAACATGGCCACCTGCATCCCGAGCCGCCCGGCCCCGGCGTCCGCCGACGCGCGGCCCAGCCGCTCGGAGACGTCCGCCAGCGGGAGCCGGCCGGCGAGCAGGTTGCGGCCGAGCCGGAGGATGCCGCGCACGTCGTCGTACGCCGTCCGCGCGATGTCGACCCGGCTGTCCGAGTCGTCGACCCAGTCCACCGGTACCTCGTGGATCCGCAGCCCGGCCCGCTCGGCGAGCACCAGCAGCTCGGTGTCGAAGAACCACGCGTCGTCCTCGACCAGCGGCAGCACCTCGCGCGCCACGTCCCGCCGGATCGCCTTGAACCCGCACTGCGCGTCGGAGAACCGGGTCCGCAGCGCGCCCTTCACCAGCAGGTTGTAGCCGCGCGAGATCACCTCGCGCTTCGGTCCGCGGACGACGCGCGAGTCGTGCCGCAGCCGGCTGCCGATCGCCAGGTCGGAGTGGCCGGAGATCAGCGGTGCGACCAGCGGCAGCAGGGCGTTGAGGTCCGTGGACAGGTCGACGTCCATGTAGACGAGCACGTCCGCGTCGGAGTCGGCCCAGACCTTCTTCAGCGCCCGGCCGCGGCCCTTCTCGGCCAGGTGGACGACGCGCACGTCGTCGTAGGTGTGGGCGAGCCGCCGGGCCAGCACCGCGGTGCCGTCCGTGCTGGCGTTGTCCGCGATCGTGATGCGGTGGCTCCACGGCAGCCGGGCCAGCTGGTCGCGGACCCGGAGCACCGACGCCTCGAGGTCGGCCTCCTCGTTGTAGACCGGGATCACCACGTCGAGCGTCGTGGTGGCCACCGCCTCGGCGAGCGGCTCGTACGCCGCGGCGCTCACGTGTTGGTCCCGGCGGTGGCAGTGATGGTGCTGGTCAGGTCGTAGAGCGTGACGCCGTCGACCGTGGTCGCGGTGAAGTTCTCCGCGACCCAGGCGGCGATGTCGCTGCTGGCGCTGCTGCCGCCCATCTGGTTGCCGCCGCCGAACCGCCGCCGCCGCCGGCGATGAAGTAGTGGATCTCGCCGGCCGCGACGTACGCCTGGAACTGCGCCAGCGTCGGCGACGGGTCGGAGCCGTTGAAGCCGCCGATCGCCATCACCGGCTCCTCGCTCGCCAGCTGGTAGCCGGACGCCGAGTTGGAGCCGACCGCGGCGGCCACCCAGGTGTACTGGTCGGCGTCCTCCTGCAGCAGCGCGGTGATCGCGTCGGTGGACTCGCTGCCGTTGAGCAGCCCTCCGGCGCCCTGCTGCCGGGCGGCCTGCGTGCCCGTCGGCATCGCCGGGCGGTGCCGCCGCCGGGGCCGCCGCCACCGAACCCGCCGGACCGCGTCGCGCGGACCGGCGCTGGGGATCGAGCCGGTGTGCGGCGTGGCCGCGGTCTCGACGGCGTACGCCGCGGGGCCGGCCAGCGAGACCACGAGCGCCGCCGCGCCGAGTCCCGCCGCGATCCGGCGAGGCAGCCGGCCGAGGCCGGCGACCGCCAGCGCGATGACGAGCCCGGCGAGCAGCACCACCCACCGCAGCCACGGCAGGAAGTCGGAGGTGCGGCCGAGCAGGAAGAAGCTCGAGCACGGTCGTGAGCGACACCGCCGCGCTGGCCACGCCCGAGGCGAGCAGCGAGGTGCGGTGCTGCCAGAGCAGCCAGGCGCCGGTGCCGACCAGGGCGCCGATCGCGGGGGCCAGCGCCACCGTGTAGTAGGCGTGGAAGATCCCGGCCATGAAGCTGAACGTCGCCGCGGTGACGACCAGCCACCCGCCCCAGAGCACCAGGCTCGCCCGGACGGCGTCGGTGCGCGCGCGCCCGGCGGGTGAGCCACAGCCCGGCGACGAGCAGCAGCAGCGCGGTCGGCAGCAGCCAGCCGATCTGGCCGCCGATCTCGTCGCTCAGCAGCCGGCCCGAGGCCGGTCTCGCCCCACATGCCGCCGTTCGCGCCACCGCCGCCGACCGAGCCGACCTCGTCGCCGGTGAGCCGGCCGAAGCCGTTGTAGCCGAGCGTCAGCTCGAGGATCGAGTTGTCCTGGCTGCCGCCGATGTAGGGGCGGCTGCTCGGCCGGCCAGAGCGAGACGATCGCGACCCACCAGCCGGCCGAGGCGAGCATCGCGCCGAGCCCGACCAGCAGGTGGCCGAGCCGCTTGAGGAACGAGGTGTGCGCGAAGAGCAGGTAGACCAGGCCGAGAGCGGGGACCACCAGGAACGCCTGCAGCATCTTGGTCAGGAACGCCAGCCCCACCAGGGCGCCGGCCAGCGCGAGCCAGCGGACCGGGTGCGCTGCAGCTCGGACTCGACCGCGCGCAGGGTGGCGTACGCCGAACCGACCAGCAGCAGCGTGAGCAGCGCGTCCGGGTTGTCGAACCGGAACATCAGCACCGCCACCGGCGTGGTCGCCAGCACCACGCCGGCGAGCAGGCCGGCCCCCGCCGACCCCGTCGTACGCCGGACCGTGGCGTAGAGCAGCCCCACCGCCGCCACGCCCTCCAGGGCCTGGGGGACCAGCAGGCTCCAGGACGACAACCCGAAGATCCTGACCGACAGCGCCATCGGCCACAGCGCGAGCGGCGTCTTGTCGACAGTGATGGAGTTCGCCGCGTCCGAGGAGCCGAAGAAGAACGCCTGCCACGACTCCGATCCGGCCTGTGCGGCCGCGGAGTAGAAGCTGTTCGCCCACCCGGACGCGCCGAGCCCCCACAGGTAGAGGACGCCGGTGCCGACCAGCAGTGCGACCAGGGCCGGCCGCTCCCAGCGCGCCCGGCCGTGCTCGTCGGCGGCGGTGGGCTCTGGCGCCGGGGCGGTCGGGGTAGGTGTGGAACGGTCCGCGGTCAGGAGGCTCATGCCGCCAAGGTGCTCGGCGCCCTTGGTTGTGCGGTGTGCTCGGTCTGTGGGCTACCTGTGAGCCGTCGCTACCTGCCGAGCGTCCGCTCAGAGCCGCTCGCGGAGCCAGGCGAAGTCGGCGGTGTGCTCGGCCGCGCCGCCGGGCGTCTCGCAGACGACGGGGGCATCGGCCTCGCGCACCACCGCAGCCAGGAGGTCGGGGTCGACCTTGCCTGCGCCGAGGCTGGCGTGCCGGTCGGCACCCGAGTCGAACTCGTCGCGGCTGTCGTTGCAGTGCACCAGGTCGATCCGGCCGGTGATCTTGCGGACGTCCTCGACGACCGTCTCCAGCGGGTTGCCGCCGGCGTGGGCGTGGCAGGTGTCGAGGCAGAAGCCGACCATGTCGAAGCCCTCGGCCTTGGAGATGGCCTCCCACACCCCGGCGATCCGGTCGAGGTAGCGGGCCATCGCGTTGGTGCCACCGGCAGTGTTCTCGATCAGCAGCGGGATCTTGATGTCCGTCGCCTCGATCGCCTTGCGCCAGTTGTCGAACCCGATGGCGGGGTCGTCGTCGTCCTGGACGTGACCGCCGTGCACGATCAGCCCCTTGGCGCCGATCTCGGCGGCGGCGTCCATGTGCTGCTGGATCAGCTTGCGGCCGGGGATGCGCTGGCGGTTGTTGGTGGTGGCGACGTTGATGGGATACGGCGCGTGCACGTAGAGGTCGATCCCGGCCGCCTCGGCGTCCGCCTTGAGCCCCTCGGCGCCGCCGGCGTACCTGAAGACCGGGCCCTTGTAGCTCTGCGGGTCGCCCAGGAAGAACTGCACCAGCGGCGCGTTGCGGGCCTGGGCCTCCGCGATCGGGTCGGTCTGCTCGACATGGGCTCCGATCTTCATGGAGCCACCCTAGGCCGGGTCGCCGACAGCAAGACCAGGCCATCACCAGGCTGTCACCAGGGCAGCAGCCCGCTCCTGCCGATGAACCAGCCGGGCAGCTCCTCGGCGACGCACGCCTCGACGATCGGCTCGACGCCCTCGGCCAGGGTCTGGGTGCCGGTGAAGCCGTTGAGGTTCGTCGCGGTGTACCCGGGGTCCACCGCGGTCACCCGCACGTCGGGCAGGGACTTGGCGTACATCGTCGTCACCATGTTCAGCGCCGCCTTCGACGAGGGGTAGACGATCCCCCAGAGCGTCGACTCGAAGCCGGGCCCGGTCCAGCGTGATCTCGAACGAGCCCAGCCCGCTCGACACCATCACCAGCCGCGGCCACTCGGACTTCTGGAGCAGCGGCAGGAACGTGTTCGTCACCCGCACCGGGCCGAGCAGGTTGACGCCGAAGACCGGCACGAAGTCGGCCGGCTTCGTGTCCGCGGGCAGCGCGCGGGTGCCGCTGATCCCGGCGTTGTTCACGAGCACGTCGAGGCCGGTGTCCGCCTCGACCACCGCGTCGTACGCCGCCGCGACGGACTGGTCGTCGGTCACGTCGAGCTGGACGACGCGCACGTCGGCGTCCGGTTGCGCCCCACGGATCTCCTTGGCGACCGCTTCGCCGGCCGCGACGTCGCGGGCGCCGAGCCACACGGTCCAGCTCCGTTCGGCCAGCCGGGCGGCGGTCTCGGCGCCGAGGCCCTGGGTGGCGCCGGTGATCAGGACGGTGGTGTGAGTAGTCATGTGACCACCGTGCGTCCGGACGAGCCGCCGTGGCAGGACCGGTCGATCGTGGGACCGACGGTCCTACCCAGCGTGGACGGCGTCGAGCCATGCTGGAGGAGTGAGGACCAACCGAGCCGAGCTCGCGCGTGCGCTCAGACGCGCACGGGGCAAGGTCCGGCCCGAGGACGTCGGGCTGCCGGCCGGGCTGCACCGGAGGGTGCCGGGGCTGCGCCGCGAGGAGCTGGCGATGCTGGCCGGCATCAGCGTCGACTACGTCGTCCGGCTCGAGCAGGCCCGCGGTCCGCAGCCGTCTGAACAGGTGCTGACCGCGCTGTGCCGCGCCCTCCGTCTGGACACCGACGAGCGCGACCACGTCTTCCACCTCGCCGGCACGGCCCCGCCGCACTCCGGGCAGATCGACCTGCACGTGCGGCCGAGCGTGCTCCGGCTGATCGACCGGTTCCACGACCTGCCCGCGCTGGTGACCAGCGCCAAGGGCGACGTACTGGCCTGGAACGCGATGTCGTCGGCGCTGCACGGCGACTGGTCACGGCTGCGCCCGGAGCGGCGCAACCAGCCGCGGCTCCGGTTCCTGCCCGACCCGACCGACCCGCCCCGGAGCACGGTCGGTGGTACGCCGGACGAGCGCGCCGCCACCGCAGCGCAGACCGTGGCCCACCTCCGCGCGGTGGCGGGCCGCTACCCCGACGACGCGGGCCTGGCCCGGCTGCTGGAGGAGCTCCACGAGGGTTCGTCGGAGTTCCGCGAGCTCTGGGCGGACACGGACGCGGGTGGCTGGCGCAGCCACACCAAGACGGTGACGCACCCGAGCCTGGGTGAGCTGAAGTTCGAGTGCGACACGCTGCACGTCCCGGACGTGGACCAGAGCCTCATCGTCTACTCGGCCGCGCCGGGCAGCCACGAGGCCGAGGCGCTGGCGCTGCTCCGGGTGGTCGGGACCCAGGACCTCAGCACTGCCCGCTGATGGGCCCGGTGAGCTCGCGAAGCCGTCGCAGCGCCTCGGTCGCGGTGGGCCGGCGCTCCGGTTCGGGCCGGGTCATCGAGTCGCACAGCGTCAGCAGCGGTGCGGGGCCGGCCAGCGCGCGGCGGGCGACCAGCCCGGCGGCGTAGACGTCCTGGCTCGGGTGCGGCGGGGCGCCGGCCAGCCGCTCCGGCGGGAGGAAGGCGGGCGTCCCTGCCAGGCCCACCGGCTCGCGCCACCTCGTGGCCACACCGAAGTCCGCCAGCAGCAGGTGCGGGCGCACGCCGGTGCGCAGCAGGAGGTTCGACGGCTTCACGTCGCCGTGCACGAGCCCCTGGGCGTGGACCGCGGCCAGGGCGTCGAGCAGCTGGCCCAAGAGGGGCGCGAGCACGCCGTCGGGGAGCGGTCCGCGGGCCGCGAGGAGGTCGCGCACCGACCCGCCCAGCACCAGCTCCATGGCGAGGAGCGCGACGTCGTCCTCGGCCGCCCAGCCCAGCGGGGCCAGCACGTGCGGGTGCTCGACCCGGTGCCCCTGCTCGCGGACGAACCGCAGCAGGGCCTCGGGGTCGGAGCCGCGCAGCACCTTGGCGGCGACGTGCCGGCGGGTGCGCAGGTCGAGCGCCCGGTGCACCACGCCGTGCCCGCCGCGGCCGATCTCCTCGAGCAGCACGTAGCGTCCGGCGACGGGAGGCGGACGACGTGACACTCCGCGGAACGTAGTCGCGCCGGCGAGCCCGCGTCGGCGGCTCTCCACAGCAATTACCGATGCGGGGCCGCCCGCTGTTACCTTTTCCTGTCCGTCTCGACCAGACGTCGAGCGGACGAAGACGCACAAGCCCTCCTGCCACGGAGAGACCGTGGCCGCTGAGCCCACAGGAGGTGGAACTGCTTTGCGTGCCTATGAAGTCATGGTCATCCTCGACCCGAGTCTCGAAGAGCGCACCGTCGGTCCGTCGCTCGACAAGTACCTGAACGTCATCCGCAAGGACGGCGGCTCGGTCGAGTCGGTCGACATCTGGGGTCGTCGTCGCATGGCCTACGAGATCAAGAAGAACCAAGAGGGCATCTACGCGGTGGTCAACCTGACCGCGGAGCCCGACTCCGTCAAGGAGCTCGACCGCCAGCTCACGCTGAACGAGTCGATCCTCCGGACCAAGGTCATCCGCCCCGACAACAAGTAGCCCGTTCCCGCGGGCGTCCGTCTCATTGGGAGCGGCCGCCTGTGGATGAGCCCTTCCCACCGTCGGTGCCTGCGGCAACGATGGGTGGGAAACCGGACGGGACCAACAAGGAGACCTCATGGCAGGCGAGACCATCATCACCGTGGTTGGCAACCTCACCGACGACCCCGAGCTGCGCTTCACGCCCTCGGGCGCCGCGGTCGCCAACTTTTCGGTGGCCTCGACCCCGCGCAACTTCGACAAGAACACCAACGAGTGGGTCGACGGCGAGGCGATGTTCCTGCGCTGCTCCATCTGGCGGCAGGCCGCAGAAAACGTCGCGGAGTCGCTGCAGCGGGGCATGCGAGTCGTCGTGCAGGGCCGGCTCAAGGCCCGCACCTACGAGACCCGTGAGGGCGAGAAGCGCACCGTCTTCGAGATCGAGGTCGACGAGATCGGCCCGTCCCTGAAGTTCGCGACCGCCAAGGTCAACCGCACCAGCCGCCAGGGCGGCGGGGGCGGCTACTCCGGCGGTGGCGGCGGTGGCGGCCAGGCCGGTGGCCAGGGGGGCGGCGACCAGTCCGGCCCCGCGGCAGCCGACCCGTGGGCCACGCCGGCCCCGGCGGCTGGCGGTGCCGCTGGCGGCGCAGCCGCCAACGACCCGTGGGGCGCGCCCGGCGTTCCGGCCGACGAGCCACCGTTCTGATCCAACCGACACACACCCATCGACCATTCCGGCCCTCTCAGGGGCCGGGCTTCTGAGGAGGAAGCACCACAATGGCCAAGCCCGTACTCCGCAAGCCCAAGAAGAAGGTCTGCCAGTTCTGCAAGGAGAAGGCGACCGGTGCCGACTACAAGGACACCGCCCTGCTCCGGAAGTTCATCTCCGACCGCGGCAAGATCCGCGCGCGTCGGGTGACCGGCAACTGCGTCCAGCACCAGCGGGACGTCGCCATCGCGGTCAAGAACGCCCGCGAGGTGGCCCTGCTGCCCTACACGTCCACCGGTCGCTGAGAGAGCCAGAAAGACAGGAACTGACTGCGATGAAGCTCATCCTGACCCAAGAGGTCACCGGTCTCGGCGCCCCAGGCGACGTGGTCGAGGTCAAGGACGGCTACGGCCGCAACTACCTCGTCCCTCGCGGCGAGGCGATGCGCTGGACCCGCGGTGCCGAGAAGACCATCGACTCCATCAAGAACGCCCGCACCGCCCGTGCGGTCCGCGACCACGACTCCGCCGACGCCATCAAGGCCAAGCTCGAGGCGTCGCCGGTCCCGGTCAAGGTCCGGGCGGGCGAGTCCGGACGGCTCTTCGGCGCCGTCACGGTCACCGACATCGCCGAGGCCCTGAGCAGCGTCTCCGGCCAGGAGGTCGACAAGCGGACCATTGCGCTCGGCAACCCGATCAAGTCGCTCGGCGCCCACGAGGTGACCGTCCGGCTGCACGACGAGGTGTCCGCCACGGTGGCCCTCAACGTCATCCCTGCCTGACCAGCTGAGCCACCACACCCGACGGCCCCGCCGGCTCCTGGAGCCGGGCGGGGCCGTCGCACGTGCGGGCTTCCGAGGCCCGGGGACTAGTCACCGTAAGGGGCTCCCGAGCGACACCTGACCAGCACGCGTACTAGTCCATACACACCGGTGGATAAGGATGTGGATAGGCCCCTTGATACCGGGGCCTCGGACGGCTTTGTCGACAAAGCCATCCGACGACGGCCGGGTGACCGTCCGGTGAACGGACACCCGGCCAACTATTTTCGCTCCACACCGGTGGACGGCCGTTGTCGCAGGTCAGAGGGGTGCCGGCGGACAGATGGGGTCGTGGCTCCACAGGGCTGTCCCCAAGCTGTGCACAGGGTGGCCGAGTGTCGTCCACGCGATGTCCAGGGTTGTCCCCAGGGGGTGTGGATGGCGGGCTTCCCACGCGGCGCCGAGCCTGCCTAGGTTGCTCCGAGCCCCCCACCACGACGTCCGCACTCGATCCAGCCCTGGCCCCGCCCTGCGGGCCCGGGTCGGTCGGTGTTGTCGGCGGTCGGCCCTACTGTCGACGACGTTCCCCGTCGTCCCATCCGTCACACCATCAACATCCTTCGGAGTCCCTGTGAGCCTGACCGAGTCCGACGCCTGGCAGCGCCGGGTGGCATGCCGGAGCCCGGCTCCGGTGGTGACCGGACCCCGCCCCAGGACATGGCGGCGGAGCAGTCGGTGCTGGGCGCCATGATGATCTCCAAGGACGCCATCGCCGACGTCGCCGAGGTGCTCCGGGGCGCCGACTTCTACCGGCCCAGCCACGAGACGATCCACAACGCGATCATCGACCTCTACGGCCGGGGCGAGCCGGCCGACATGGTGACCGTCGCCAACGAGCTGCAGCGCCAGGGCGAGCTGCAGCGGGTCGGCGGGGCGCCCTACCTGCACACGATCACCTCGTCGGTCCCGATCGCGGCCAACGCCTCCTACTACGCCGGGATCGTCCGCGAGAAGGCGATCCTGCGCCGGCTGGTCGACGCCGGCACCCGCATCGTGCAGTTCGGCTACGCCGGCGCGGGCGACGTGGACGACCTCGTCGACCAGGCCCAGGCCGAGGTCTACCAGGTCACCGACAAGCGCAACAGCGAGGACTACGCGCCGCTCTCGGACATCATGGACGGCGTCCTCGACGAGATCGAGGCGATCGGCAACCGCGAGGCCGGGCTCTACGGCGTACCGACCGGCTTCGCCGATCTCGACGACCTGACCAACGGCCTGCACGCCGGTCAGATGATCATCGTCGCGGCGCGTCCGGCTGTCGGCAAGAGCACGATCGCCCTGGACCTGTGCCGGGCGGCGTCGATCCACAACAACCTGACCAGCGTCTTCTTCAGCCTGGAGATGACCAAGTCCGAGATCACGATGCGGCTGCTCTCGGCCGAGGCGAAGGTGCCGCTCAACCACATCCGCAACGGCCAGCTCAGCGAGGACGACTGGACCAAGCTGGCCCGCAAGATGGGCGAGGTCTCGAGCGCTCCGGTCTTCATCGACGACTCGCCCAACATGACGATGATGGAGATCCGGGCCAAGGCCCGCCGGCTCAAGCAGCGCCACGACCTGCGGCTGGTCGTCATCGACTACATGCAGCTGATGACCTCCGGCAAGAAGGTCGAGTCCCGCCAGCTCGAGGTCTCGGAGTTCTCCCGCCAGATCAAGCTGCTGGCCAAGGAGCTCGAGGTCCCGATCATCGCGCTCTCCCAGCTCAACCGTGGTCCCGAGCAGCGCTCCGACAAGCGCCCGATGCTCAGCGACCTTCGCGAAAGCGGTTCCCTGGAACAGGACGCGGACATGGTGATCCTCCTGCACCGCGAGGACCTCTACGAGCGCGAGTCCACCCGCCCCGGCGAGGCCGACCTCATCGTCGCCAAGCACCGCAACGGCCCCACCCGCGACATCACCGTGGCCTTCCAGGGCCACTACTCACGCTTCGTCGACATGGCGCACTGACGATCACCCGTTCGGACCATGGCTGTCCTGGCGGGACCCCGCCTAGCCTCCGAGGATGCGAGGCGGGGTCTTCGTCTGTCACGCGTCACGCGACGCGGGGATGGCGCAGCGCGTCGTGGCCGCCCTGGAGGCGGCGGGCGTGCCCTGCTGGATCGCGCCGCGCGACATCGACCCCGGCGAGAGCTACGCACAAGCGATCCTCGACGCTCTCGAGGCCGCACCTGCGATGGTCCTGGTGTTCTCGGCCGCGACGAACGACTCGCCGCACGTCACCCGTGAGCTCGAGTCGGCCGTCGGCAGCGCTACCCCGATCGTGCCGGTCCGCCTCGAAGCGGTCGAGCCCTCGCGCGACCTGCGCTACTTCATCGGGACCTCGCAGTGGCTCGAGACCGGTGGCGTCGCGGCCGAGCAGTGGGAGTCACCGCTGGTTCGGGCGGTACGCCGCGCCGTCGGCCAGGGCGGCCACCGAGAGCCACCGCCAGGCCCGGGTGCGCCGAGCGGGCCGCGGGCCACGACCGGTCCCGCCGAGCCCCGCAGGAGGCTGCTGCCCTGGGCCCTCGCCGGAACCGCCGTGGTCGTGGTGGTCGTCGTGGTCGGCCTGCTGCTCACCCGTCCCGGCGACGACGACGATCCGTCCGACACCAGTGAGAGCTCCCAGGGCTCCGAGACCTCCCAGAGCCCCGTGGCCGAGGGTCGCGCCGGCATGGCCAGCGTCTTCCCGTCGCTGACCGAGGACTGCGACTCGATCGACCCGGCCGTCGAGGCGAAGAGCGAGGTCTACCTGTGCCGGACCGACACCTACCTCGTCCGCTACTCGCGCTGGGACGACGACTACGACCGCGCGGGCTTCCTCGACTCCCTCACCGGGGTCGCCTCCACGACCTGGACCGTGCGCGGCGAGGACGCCGGGAAGCAGTGGAAGTACGAGTCCACCGGCGACCCCAACCCCTTCCGCTGGTCGGCGACCTACGAGGGCCTGCCGTTCTCGGTCGACGTCGAAGCAGTCTCGGCCGGGGCGCGCGGGATCGGCATCGCCGCGGTCGAGCCGACTGTGCCGGGCACGGCCAGGGGCGAGTGAGCTCGGCGACCGGGTGTTGGTCGCAATAGTCCCGACAAGCGACGAGTAGCCCGACTCGGCCATATCGCCCCAGGCGCACCATCCCTAACCTCGATAGGTGCGCAAGGGCGTCTTCGTCTGCCATGCGTCGCAGGACGCAGGCTCTGCACAGCGCGCCGTCGAGGCGCTCGAAGCAGGCGGCGTCGGGTGCTGGATCGCCCCGCGAGACATCGACCCGGGCGAGAACTACACCCAGGCCATCCTCGACGCCCTCGACGCGGCGCCGGCCATCGTGCTCGTCTTCTCCTCGGCCACCAACGAGTCGCCGCACGTGTCGCGTGAGCTGGAGGTTGCCGTCGGTGCGGGCACGCGCATCGTGCCGGTGCGGCTCGAGGCGGTCGAGCCGACGGGGTCGCTGCGCTACTTCATCGGCACCTCGCAGTGGCTCGATGCCACCGGGCCGGCCGACTGGACGAAGGCCTTGGTACCGGCGGTACGCCGCGCCGTGGGCGAGCCGGGGACCGTTGCGACGAGGCTGCCCGCCGCCCCGGCTCTCGCGCCGGACGCTGGGCCCGGAGCCACGCCGGCAGCCATGCCGGCAGCCACGCCGGCCCCGCGACCCACGTGGCTGCGAGGCGCGCTGATCGGCGGCGGTCTGGTCGCGGTCGTGATCCTTGCCGTGGTCGTGACCCTGAGCCTGACCAGCGGGGACGGCGGGAAGGACGACTCGGCCAACGACGCCTCGACGAGCCCGAGCGGCGGCGTCGGCCGCGAAGGCCTCGGGCGAGTCGGGCGATTCCGACCAGACCCAGACGTCCGAAGACTCGGGCCCGGTCGCCTGCTGGGACAACAGCTCCGCGCCCGACGCCGCGCACTGCCCGGTGCCGACGGGACTTGCGGGCATGGCCACCGTCTTCCCGGGGCTGACGGCGAGCTGCACACCTGTCGACTCCCCGGTCGAGGGCAAGGCGGAGGTCTACGAGTGCGCACACGACGGTTTCCTCGTGCGGTTCACCCGATGGGACGAGGGGTTCGACAAGCTGGCGTACTACGAGGTGGAGAACCAGGTGGCGAGCCAGCCTTGGCAGGTGGGGGGTGAGCCCGCCGGGTCCCAGTGGTTCTCCATCGACGAGGACCCTGAGGAGACCCAGCCCTACCAGTGGTCGGCGGCCTACGACTCGCTGCCGTTCTCGCTCAGTGTCGAGGGCGACACCTCGGCCGACCGCAGCTCGGGCGTCTCGGAGCTGAGCCTCGTCCCGCCCAGCCGGGTCGGGCTGGCGCCCTGAGGATCAGAAGTCGAACCGGGTCGCGCCGCCGGGCTCGACCGTGGACAGCGCCACCGCCGATACGGGAGTGATCCGGTAGACGTGCCACGGCGGCTTGCCGGCCGACGGTGCGCTGAACTCCGCGGTCAGCGCGGTACCGGACTCGTCGACCCGGCACGGCCAGCCGCCGGCGGCCCAGGTCTCGGCCAGCCGGGCCACGGTCGCCGGGTCGGTCACCACCGAGGCGGTGCCCTGTACGACGAGGTCGAACTCGTGCAGCGCGACCGCCAGCGAGCAGCGCGGGTCCCGTTCGACGTTGCGGCCCTTGCGGGTGCTGCGGCCGGTCTCGAACCACCACGCTCCGTCCACCCATTCGGCGCCGACACCGGTCGTGTGCGGCGCGCCGTCCGCGTCCAGCGTGGTCAGCCAGCAGGTGTGCCGGTTCGGCCCGCCGCTGTCCGGCGCCTGGGTGATGTCGCGGTCCAGCCGCTCGGTGATCGAGGACCACTCCAGCGGCGGCAGGTCGTAGAGGGCTGCGAGGTTGTGGGTGCGCATGTGAGGGCTGACTCCGCGGGCAGCCAGGACTCACCGCTCCGCGCAGATGGCATCCGCCCGCACCACCCGTCCGGGCCATCCCAGAACCACCCCGGGTGGCACCACGTTCGTCTCCCGCCGCGCGAGCACGCGTGACAGGATCCGCCCTGTGGCCCGGACTCCTCGGCCAGTCGCGCGGTCGTGGCAACCCGACCCCGCATTGCTGGACGGCCTCACGATTGCCGCGGTGGCGCTCGACGCCGACGGCACGGTGATCTATGCCAACCCCACGGCGCTCGACCTCTTCGGCTCGCCGTTCGACAAGCTCGTCGACTCCGACGCCCGGACCCGGTTCTTCGACGAGCCCGAGCGGGGTGCCGTCGACCAGGTGCTCAAGCTGGTGCGTCGCACCGGGTCGTGGACCGGCGAGCTGACCATGCTCGCGAGCGGCACGAGTCCGGTCGCGATGCGGACCTCGTGGACCCCGTTGACCGAGCAGGCCGACGGCGGCGCACTGGTGCTGATCGAGGGGACCGACGAGTCGACCGACCCGTATGCGCCGGGCCAGCCGCTCGGCTCCCGCCTGCGTCGGCTCGCCGCGGTGACCAGCGAGCTGCTCGCGGCCGCCGACGTCGAGGCCGTCTCGGCCATCGTCACCGACCACATGATGAAGGCCGCTGGTGCGACGGCCGCGTCCCTGTCCCTCATGGTCGACGACGAGACGCTCGCGCTGATGGCGCTGCGCGGAGGGCTGGAGGAAACGGCCAGCCGCTGGGCGACGTACCCGGTGGCCAGCAACGTCCCCACGGCCGAGAGCGTCCGCACCGGTCGCCCGGTGCTGGTTCGCCGCGACGACGTCGACGAGCGCTACCCCGCACTCGGTGGGTTCGCCGACGGCACCGGTTCGATCCTGTGCCTCCCGCTCGTGGTGGCCGGCGGCCGGGTCCTGGGCGCCGTGTCCCTGTCCTTCCCGGGACGGCGTGCGCTCAGCGAGGCCGAGAACCTCTTCCTCCAGCTGCTGGCCGACACCTGCGCGATGACCCTCGACCGGGTCGACGCGCAGCGCGCGGCTCGCGACCGGGAGGCGAAGCTGACGTTCCTGGCCGCGGCGAGTGCCAAGCTGTCGAGCGACCTGGACTACGAGGCGACGCTGACGGCGGTCGCCGAGGCCGCGGTTCCGTGGTTCGCGGACTGGTGCGCGATCTCGTTGGCCGAGGACGGCCTTCTCCGGACCATCGCGGTGGCGCACACCCACCCCGAGCGGATCGCGCTGGTGCGGGAGCTGCAGGAGCGCTACCCCGCCGACCCCAGCACCGACCAGGGTGGCTACCGGGTGTTGCGCACCGGCGTGAGCCTGCTCGTGCCCGAGGTGACGGACGAGCTGCTGGTCGCATCGTCGCGGGACGAGGAGCACCTCGAGCTGATGCGGGCCCTGAACCTGAGCAGCGGGTTGTCCTGCGCGCTCAAGGTCGGCGACCGGACGTTCGGCGTGATCAGCTGGGTGGCGGGAGAGGGCGGACGGCGGTTCTCGGAGGACGACCTGACCTTCGGCGAGGACCTGGCGCAGCGGGCCGCGATCGCGATCGACAACGCGCAGCTGCACAGCCAGATGCGCACCGCCGCGCTCGAGCTGCAACGCGCGGTGCTCCCGGACGAGCTGCCGCGCGTCGAGGGCTGGTCGACCAGCGTCCAGTACCACCCGGCGGGCCGCACCGAAGCCGGCGGTGACTTCTACGACGTGGTCCCGCTCGAGGACGGTCGGCTCGCGATGTTCGTGGGCGACGTGATGGGCCGCGGCGTCGCGGCCGCCTCGGTCATGGCGCAGATGCGCGCGGCGATCCGCACTCTCGTCGCCATCGACCCGGACCCCCAAGCCGTCCTCGCCGGCATGGACCGGGTCTTCGACGCGCTCCACCTCGAACAGCTGGTCACCATGGTGTACGCCGTCGCGGACCCGGCGCTCGACCAGCTGCACGTGATCAACGCCGGCCACCCACCACCGGCGCTGATCGCTGCGGACGGCCAGATCGAGCTGCTCGAGCACCCCAGCACGCTGATCCTCGGCGTGGGCGGAGGCAACCGCGCGGTGCGGTCCGCCGAGTTCCGTCCCGGCGACAAGGTGCTCCTCTACACCGACGGGCTGGTCGAGCGCCGCGGGGAGGACGCCGACACCGCCATGGCCAGGCTGATCACCGCCCTGGGGACCGCGCGCACCGACGCACCCGGCGCCTGGCTCTCCTCGATCGTCGAGGAGCTGCGCGACCCCACCCGCGACGACGACGTCGCCGCCATGCTCGTCGCCCGCGACCCGCTCACCTCCTGACCCACCCCGGGGGCAGGATGTCCGCGTGGGGTCGCACCGCGCCGACAGCAAGCACGAGCCGGGCCACGGCCACGGCCACGGTGCCGAGGTCGAGCTCGAGGTCGCCCCGCTGCCGCGTGCGTTGCTGCTCGCCGTGCTCGCCGCGGTGGCGGTCGCGGTCGTGGCCGGGGTCGTGCTCCTCTGGCCGGACAGCGCAAAGGTCGATGACCTGAAGGGCTCGGTCGGGTTCGCCGTCGAGGGCGCGACGTTCCCGAAGGCGACGGTGGACGAGGTGCTCCCGGTCTGCCCGCGGGCCGGTCCGGACGAGCAGCCAGACACGTCCGAGCCGTGCGGCCAGGTCAAGGTCACCGTGGACGAGGGTGTCGACAAGGGCACGGAGGCGACGGTCGACGTGCCGCCCGAGGTGAGTGGCTCCGGGCTGGCGAAGGGTGACCAGCTCGTGCTGCTCCGGACACCGGGTCAGGACGGCCAGCCGGCCGTCCTCGCCTACTACGAGATCGAGCGGTCCACCTCGCTCTGGCTCGTGGCGGGGCTGTTCGTGGTGGTCGTCCTCGCCGTGGCCAGGCTGCGCGGCCTGATGGCACTGATCGGGCTCGGCGTTCGCCGGTGCGGTGGTCGGCGGCTTCGTGATCCCGGCCCTGCTCGCCGGCCAGCCCGCGGTGCCTGTCGCGCTCGTCGCCTCGGCGGTGATCATGTACGTCGTCCTGTACATGACCCACGGGCCGTCCCTCCGGACCAGCGCCGCACTGGCCGGGACCCTGACCGGGATGGCCCTGACCGCCGGGATCGGCTGGTGGTCGGTCAGCTCGGCGCACCTGACCGGCGTCGTCGACGACGGCGGCCGGATCCTCTCGACGTTCGCCGACGACATCAACCTCCAGGACCTGCTCATCGCGGCCGTCATCATCGCCGGCCTGGGCGTTCTCAACGACGTGACCATCACCCAGGCCTCGGTCGTGTGGGAGCTGCGCGGCGCCTCTCCCACGATGAACCGCAGCCGGCTGTTCGCCAGCGCCATGCGGATCGGTCGCGACCACATCGCCTCGACCATCTACACGATCGTGTTCGCGTACGCCGGGGCCTCGCTGACGCTCCTGCTCGCGGTCTCGCTCTACGACCGGTCCTGGCTCGACCTGCTGGGCACCGAGGAGATCGCCGAGGAGCTGGTCCGCTCCTTCGCCAGCAGCATCGGACTGGTGCTCGCCGTACCGGCCACCACCGCGATCGCCGTGGCGGTGGTGCCCGGCCCGCGCGACCCGCTGGGCTTCTGAAGGCGGCCCGCGCGCGCTTGTAACTAACCGTCCGGGTCACTGGCATGCGGTTACAACCGCATGCCAGATGCTGTAACGGTTAGTTACAAGCGGCGCGGCCGGGCAGCCCGCGCCTCACGTCACACCCAGTAGGTGTCGTGGCGGAGCATGAACTCCACCCGCTCCTCCTCGGTCATGGGGTTCTCGGCCAGGCCGGCGAGGGTCTCGAAGTAGTCCTCCCGTGGCGCTCCCGGGCTGAACATCAGCAGCATCGAGGAGTGGTTGCCACCCCTGAACCCGTGCAGCCCGCCCTCGGGGACGAAGAAGAAGTCACCGGGCGTCCCGGTCTTCCAGCCCGTCCCGTCGTAGAGCTGCACCTCGCCGCTGAGCACGTAGAACGACTCGGTGATCGCGCGGTGGAAGTGCGGGTCGGGCCCGGACTCGTCCGGGCCGAAGGTCCACCGGTAGAGGCCGAACGTCGTCCCGGTGCGGTCACCGGTGGCGAGGTACTCGCAGGTGCCGCCGGAGCGGTAGGTGATCTCCGGCTCGGCGTCGTTCGGCCGGATCCACCCCGAGGCCTCGCCGGTGGTGCCGCGGTACAGGTCTGGCGGGTACGGGCGGTGCAGCGGGCCGGTCATGACTCCTCGCTTCCGCTCCCGTAGGGGCGGGTGATGATCTCCAGCCAGTGGCCGTCCGGCCCCTCCCAGTAGAGACCGCGCCCGCCGTCCTCGTGGTTGATCTCGCCCGCAGTGCGCTTGTGCGGGTCGGCCCAGAACTGCCGGTCCTGCTCCTTGATCCGGGCCCAGATCGCGTCGAAGTCGTCCTCGCCGACAAGGAACGCGTAGTGCTGGGCCTTGATCTCGGCGGTGTCCTCGATGAAGTCGAGGGTGGCGCCGTTGTCGAACTGGAGCACCGCGAACGGGCCGTACGACGTGGGCTCGGCCAGGCCGAGCACGCCGGCCACCTCGCGGGCGGCGGCCCAGGTGTCCTTGCGTGGACCAGGGTGTGGTTGAAGTCGATCGTCATGATGGCCTCCCGAGGTCTGGTGGTGAGCAGGGGCGGCCGGCCGCAGGAACGCGACCACGAGCGCCGCTCCGACGACCAGGGCCACGGCTGCGCCGCCGGTCGCGGTGGCGAAGCCGTGCACCAGGGCCGCGGTCGGCGCCCCCACGAAGTCGCGGGTCGCGTTGACGGCCACGGTGTTCAGCACCGCCGTTCCCACGCTACTTCCGATCTGCATCGCCGTGTTCGCGGTCGCGGCCGCGATGCCGGCCTGCCGCGGGTCGACGCCGCTGGTGGCGACCCCGATCGAGGGCGTGAAGACGCAGCCGATGCCGAGCCCGACCAGCACCTCGGCCGGCAGGATCACGGTGGCGTAGCCGCTGGACGGCGTGAGCTGGGTCAGCAGCGCCAGCCCGCCCGCGGCCACGAGCAGCCCGGGGGCGACCAGGGCTCGCGGGGCGACCTTGTCCATCAGCCGGCTCGCGATGCCGTAGGAGCTCCCGGCCACGGCCAGGCACATCGGCAGGAAGGCGAGCCCCGTGCGGACCGGGCTGTACCCCAGCACCACCTGGAAGTGGTAGGTCAGCATCAGGAACATCCCGAAGGTGCCGACCACGCTGATCGCGGTGGCGGCGTACGCCGTGGCGCGGCCGCGGTCCCGCAGGATCGAAAGCGGCAGCAGGGGTGCGACCAGGCCGCGCTGGCGCAGCAGGAACGCGGCGAGCAGGGCCAGGCCGGCCAGCCCCGGGACCAGCACCTCGGCGGAGGTCCAGCCGTGGGCGGCCGCCCGGCTGGCCCCGAGCACCAGCCCGGCCAGTCCGCCGGTCGCGAGCAGCGCCGGAGACGACGTCGACCGGGACCGGGTAGCCGTCGTCCTTCGGCAGCACCCGGCGCGCGACGGGGATCACCACGGCCGCGACGAGCACGTTGACGTAGAGGCACCAGCGCCAGCCGGCGTACTCGGTCAGCACACCGCCGAGCAGCAGGCCGACGACGGCACCGCTGCTGGCGACCGCGCCGAAGACGCCGAACGCCTTGCCGCGTTCGCGCGGCTCGGTGAAGGTCGAGGCGATCAGGGCCAGCGCCGCCGGCGCCATGAACGCGGCGCTCGCACCCTGCAGCGCGCGGCCGGCCACGAGGACCTCGAACGTCGGCGCCGCACCGGCCAGCGCGGACGCGAGGCCGAAGCCGGTCAGCCCGATCGTCAGCGCCCGGCGCCGCCCGATCCGGTCCGAGGTCTTGCCGCCGAGCAGCAGCAGCCCGGCGAAGGAGAGCGTGTACGCCGTGACGACGTACGAGCGTTGCGCGTCGTCGAAGCCCAGCGCCTGCTGGGCGGTCGGCAGCGCGACGTTCACGATGGTCGCGTCGAGCGCGACCATCAGCTGGGCGAGCGCGATCACGCCGAGCGCGGCCCAGCGGTGGTCGGTCCGCGCGGTGGTCTCAGCGGGACCGGTGATGGTGGCCATGAGCCTTCCTTCCATAAGTGGAGATCTTCCCTCCGTTTCACTCTGCGACGCGGCGGCCCCGATGTCAAGAGATATGGAGAAATTTCCTCCGTTTCGCTAGGGTGAGCCGGTGACCATGCGCGCCGACGCCCGTCGGAACCTCGAGCAGCTGCTCGCCGCGGCCCGCGACCTGGTCGCCGAGAAGGGCGCCGGGGTCGCGCTGGACGAGGTCGCCCAGCGGGCCGGGGTCGGGATCGCGACGCTCTACCGCCGCTTCCCCGACCGGACCGCGCTGCTGCGCGGGGTCGTGCTCGACGCCCTTGATCAGACCCGTCAGGTCGCCGAGCGGGCGGCCGAGGAGCACGACGACCCGTTCGAGGCCCTGGCCGACTACCTCCGCGCGGCGCTCGAGCTGAGGGTCTCGGCGGTCATCCCGCAGGTGCTGGACGTGCTCGACCTCGAGGAGCCCGAGGTCGCCGCGGCGCGGGAGGCCGCCGCGCGCGCGACCGAGACCCTGGTCGACGCGGCGCACGCGAGCGGTGACCTGCCCGAAGGACGTCACCTTCGCGGACGTCGGCATGATGCTGGTCCGCATCGCCCGGCCGCTGCCGGGGCCGATGCCGGAGCAGCTCAAGCACGAGCTGGCCCGGCGCCACCTGGAGCTGTTCATCCGTGGCCTCCGCGGCGGCGAGGGCTCGCTCGACGGCCCGGCCCTGTCGCGGAGCGAACTGACCGAGATGGTGCACCCGGGCCCTACCGTGTCGTCATGATGTCTTCGTGACGACCTACCTCGGCATCGACCTGGCCTGGGGACAGAAGCAGCCCGACCGGTCTGGCCGTGCTGGACGCCGACGCCCGGCTGCTTCACCTCGCAGCGGTCCGCACCGACGAGGAGATCGGGGCCGCCCTCGCGCCGTACCTCGGCCCGGACTGCGTGGCCGGGATCGACGCACCCCTTGTCGTCACCAACGCGACCGGCTCGCGCCCGGCGGAGCAGGCGCTGAGCCGTGACTTCCGCAGGTTCGAGGCCGGCACCCACCCCTCCAACACCGGCAAGGCCGAGTTCGCCCAGGGCACCCGCGGCGCCCGGGTCTGCAAGCTGCTCGGACTCGAGATCCACCGGACCGGCATCGAGGTCTACCCGCATGCCGCGACGGTGGCGCTGTTCGGGCTGGACAAGACGCTGAAGTACAAGGCCAAGCCCGGCCGCGACCTCGACTCACCTGCGCGCCGAGCTGCTCCGGCTGATGGACCTGGTCGAGGGCGTCGTCACGACGGACGAGGCCTGGGCGACGCTGCGGGCCGCGGTCGTGGGCGCCTCTCGCAAGAGCGAGCTCCGCGTGGTCGAGGACCAGGTCGACGCCGTCGTCTGTGCCTACGTCGCCTGGTACGCCGACCGGCATCCCGACCGGGTCACGGCGCTACGGCGACGACGAGACCGGCATCATCGTCACCCCCTCGCTGGGGCTGCCCGTCGCGGCCGTTCGTCACGACCCGGCGCGCGAGGCCGTCCGGACCTACGCCGAGCAGCACCCCGACCTGGTCGCCGCAGCCTCGGCCGCGGTGGCGTTGCTGGCCTCGATCCTCGACGAGGCCGGCATCAACTACCTGACCATCGAGGGCCGGGCCAAGAGCGTGGCGTCCTTCGCCGAGAAGGCGACCCGGACCGCTTCCGGTCGTGCGATGTACGCCGACCCCCTCGCGGACATCGGCGACCAGCTCGGCGTCCGCGTGATCACCTACGTGCGCGACGACGTCGAGGCGGTCGCGGCGCTGCTCGCCGAACAGCTGCCGGTGCTGGACGACCGCGACTTCGGGGAGCTGACCGCCAGCCAGGGCCGGTTCGGCTACGCCAGCCGGCACCTGCAGGTGGAGATCGAGGGCCGGGTCGTGCAGGTACAGCTCCGCACGGTCCTGCAGCACGCCTGGGCCGAGTTCGAGCACGACATCCGCTACAAGGGCACCGTTCCGACCGAGCACGCGAGCGAGTTCGACCGCCGGTTCACCCTGGCCGCCGGGCTGCTCGAGCTCGCCGACCAGGAGTTCTCCGCGATCCGCGAGCGGCTGCGCGGCGCAGCCCCGACCGAGACCGCAGGCGACGACCCGAGGATCGCGCCGGGTGAGCTGGCGGCGTTCCTGGCCGGGCAGTACGCCGACGCCGGCTGGTCACGCACCGACCACTACGCCTGGATCTCCGGGCTGCTGCTGGAGCTGGGGATCACCACGCTCGTGGAGCTCGCCGAGCTCCTGCGCGCCACCGACGAGGCGGCGATCGGCGCCCGGATGGACTACCGCTACCCGCCGGGCGCGGTGCGCCGCCTGGACGACGCACTGCTGTCGGCGTTCGGCGAGCGCTACGTCGCCCTGCACGGCAACGCGCACCGACGCGACCTGCTCGAGGCCCGCCTCGACCGGCTCCGCGGGGCCCGCTTCCGGCAGCCTAGACAATCGAGTCGATTGTCTCACACTGGCGACATGACGGCGCTTGCGTCTCCCGCGTTCGTGCCCGGCGGAGGCGCCGCCTGGGCCAGCCCGTGGGCGATGTACGCCGCGCTGCGCGACCACGACCCGGTGCACCACGTGGTGCCCGACGGCCGGCCGCACGAGGACTACTACGTCCTGACCCGCCACGAGGACGTGCTGCGCGCGGCCGTCGACACCGCGACGTTCTCCAGCGCGCAGGGGCTCACCGTCGAGTACGGCGAGCTCGAGAAGATCGGCCTGGCCGACAACCCGCCGATGGTCATGCTCGACCCGCCGGAGCACACCGCGTTCCGCAGGCTCGTGTCGCGCGGGCTTCACGCCGCGGGCGGTGCGCGAGGTCGAGCCCGAGGTCCGTGCGTACGTCGCCGAGAAGCTCGACGGCTTCGTCGCCGCGGGCGGGGGCGACATCGTGGTGGACCTGTTCAAGCCGCTGCCCAGCATGGTGGTGGCCCACTACCTCGGGGTCCCGGCCGAGGACCGCGACCGGTTCGACGGCTGGACCGACGCCATCGTCGCCGCGAGCTCCGCCGGGCACCCGACCGAGGCCGCCGACGCGACGACGGGGATGCTCGGCTACTTCTCCGAGCTGATCGAACGCCGGCGCCGGGAGCCGGCCCCCGACCGGCGCAGTGACACCGTGTCGCACCTGGTCGCGGCCGGGGTCGGCGACGACGACGCCGGGCTGCTCAGCATCCTCGGCTACGTCTTCGCGATGGTGACCGGCGGCAACGACACCACCACGGGCGCACTCGGCGGTGCCGTCCAGCTGCTCGCCGAGCACCCCGACCAGCGGGCCCTGCTCGTCGCCGACCCGACCCTGGTCAAGGACGCGGTCGAGGAGTTCCTCCGGCTCACCTCGCCGGTGCAGGGCCTGGCCCGCACCACCACCCGCGACGTGGCGCTGCACGCCGTCACGATCCCGGCCGGCCGCAAGGTGCTGCTCTGCTACGGCGCCGCCAACCGCGACCCGCGCAGGTACGGCCCGGACGCCGAGCGGCTCGACGTACGCCGGCAGCCCGACCCAGATCCTCACCTTCGGCCAGGGCAGCCACCACTGCATCGGCAACGCGGCCGCGCGGATGATGGCCCGGGTGGCGCTCGAGGAGCTGCTCGCGCGGATCCCGTCGTTCACCGTCGACCTCGCCGGCGTCACCTGGGCGCCGGGCCCCTACGTCCGCCGCCCGCTCACCGTCCCCCTGGCCGTCGGATGACCTGGCTGAGCGAGGACCGCTCCGAAGCTGGCCGCCGAGAAGATCCTCGACGCCGCGGGCGAGCTGTTCGCCGAGCACGGCATCGGGGCGGTCGCCATGGGCGATGTCGCGAAGGCCGCGGGCTGCTCCCGCGCCACCCTCTACCGGTACTTCGCGGACCGCCACGAGCTGCACGTGGCGTACGTCCATCGCGAGGCCCGGCGGGTCGGTGGTCTCGTGGCCGCCGACGTGGCCCGGGTCCGCGACCCCGAGCAGCGGCTGGTCACGGCGATCCTCTCCGCGCTGCGCCGGGTCAGGGAGACCCCGGCCCTCACCGCCTGGTTCGCCGCCGGGGACGCCGCGGCGACCGCCGAGCTCGCCCAGTCCTCGCCGGTGATCGAGGCGCTGGGCCGCACCGTGGGCGCCGACCCGCTGGCGGCGCGCTGGGTGGTCCGGGTGATCGTCTCGCTGCTCATCGCCCCGGGCCGGGACGCAGCCGAGGAGCGCGCGATCGTCGAGCGGTTCGTCGTCCCGTCGCTCAGCGCTTCGGCTTCGTCACCTTGAACCTCACCGTGGCGGGTGTCGGGTCGACGATCCCGCCGGCGCTCATCGCGGTGATGACGACGGTGTGCTTGCCGACCTGTACCTCTTCTTGTACGGCGAGGTGCAGCGGCTTCGCGGCCTTGCCGTCGAGCCGCGCACGTGAACGTCGAGCCGGCGATCGTCGAGGCGAACCTGATCCTGGCCTTGCGCGTGGCCGACTTCTTCTTGGGCTTCTTCGTCACCGTCGTGTCTGCGGCGCCGGGCAGGCAGCCTGGGTCAGCTTCGGACTGGGGGCACAGCGTCCTGCGACAGGTCGCCGTACTCGTCGCCGTCGACGTCGGGCTCGAGCACCGCGGAGATATTGGGTCGGGTGGCGTTGACGTAGGCGAAGTCGGTGAAGGTGGTGATGACGTCCGGGTCGAGGACGAGGTCCATGACCATCACGTCGTCCGCGGCAGTACCGAGGAGGGAGCAGCCCGAGCCTGCGGATGCCGTGTGGTAGCCCAGGGTCGCGGCTGCCGGCCCTGATCGGCAGCCGGATCGCGAACGTGTTGAGGGCGTTGACGGTGATCGTCAGTCTTCGAGCGCTCTTGGCGACGACCGTCTTCGTGGGTGGCGGATCGGCCCGTCGGCGAAGACGATGGCCTGCACCTGCCCGGCGAGTCGCCGTTGGCCAGGTGGGAGAAGCTGGTCAGCACGCCGTCGGCCGAGGCGACGTATGATCGCCGTGCCCACCCCCGCGGTGTCGATCACGACCGCGGCGGTGCGGTCTCGACGTTGCACGCGCGCTTGCCACCTGCCGAGCCTCGCACCGAAGTCGGCGGCGGGCCTTCGCGGTCGACGACTGGTCGGCACTGGCGGCGCTGGCGCTCAGCGCACCGAGGGCCAGTGCGGCCGCGGTGGCGAGGACGACGAGGGGGCGCACGGACGAGACTCCTTCGGGGGATGCCGACCCAAGGGCTTCAGTGTGACGGATGGGACAACAGGAGACTCGGTAACCCGCGGCTCACGAGTGCGTCAGGCAGCGTCCGGCGACGGCGACCAAGGGGTAGTCGAACGTGCCACTCGCGGTCTCGGGCCGGGAGTCGAGGAAGGCGCGTATCCGGCCCAGCACCTCGCCCGCCGCCCCCGCAGAGCATGCCGCCCGCGCTGTTGTTGAGGCCGATCGACAGCCCGGTCGCCACCGGGACCCGCGTCGGAAAGGTGTTCACGGTGTTGACGACGACGGCGTTCTGGGCGCTCAGGGCCGCGACGGTCCGGTGACCGGCGGTGGCGGAGGGTCCGAAGACGACGAGCCGGACCAGCCCCGGGGTGGCTGATGCGCGCACCGAGTAGCTCGTGATGACCCCGGCGGACGGGGTCACGTAACCCGGGGTCCCGCCGCCGAGGTACTGCGCCACCGTGCTCGGCCCTGGGGTGCAGTTGGAGGGAGAGGTGGCCGCGACCTGGCCCAACGTGATCCCGCCGAGCCCGAGGGGCGACCGCGGGTTCCGGCGTCGCCACGCCGTCCCGCGGCCTGCGCCGGTGGCGTGGCGACGAAGAGGCCCGTGGTCACGACACAGGCAGCGGTCACGACGAGGCGGGTGCGCACCGAGTGAAAGTAGCGCGGCTCCTGGCCTACGGGGGTAGGACCCGCTGGCGTCCGGGGTCCCCGGTCAGGACACGTCGAGCGCCGCGAGCACCTCCGGGTCGGCGATCAGCTCGATCTCGCTGATCCTGCCGTCGGTGAGCACGAACCCGAACGCCACCTTGAGCTGTCCGGCCGGCGACCAGGCCAGGCCGGCGTACCCGTCGATGTCGACGAGCCGCGCGGCCTGGGCGCGGCCGTTGAAGTTCTGCGCGACCGCCTCGATCCCGCTGACCATGGGCTGCGCACCCATCGCCACCGCGGCGGCGTCTGCGCGCGCGACGGCGTCCGGGTCGAGGACGTCCAGCAGTCCCTGCAGGTCGCCGTCGCGACTGGCGAGGAGGAACGCCTGGACCACCTCGCGCTGGGTACGCCGCTCGGCGGGTGCCGTGGTCTGCTCGTCGTCGCCGGACTGCACCCGGCGCCGGCCCCGGCTGGCGAGCTGGCGCACGGCGGCCGACGAGCGGCCCATCACCGAGCCGACCTCGTCGAAGGGCACCGCGAACAGGTCGTGCAGCACGAAGGCCAGCCGCTCGGCCGGCGAGAGCGTGTCGAGGACGACCTGCAGCGCGGTCCCGACCTGGTCGGCCAGGACCGCGTCGTGCGCCGGGTCGGCCTCGGCATCGGCGAGGTCGGTGTCGGCGTCGTGCTCCGGCAGGGCGTCCTCGCGCCGGCTTCCGCGGCTCCGCAGCTGGTCGAGGCAGATCCGCGAGACGACGGTGGTCAGCCAGGCGGCGAGGTTCTGCACCTCGGACACGTCGCTGCGCGAGAGCCGCAGCCACGCCTCCTGCACGGCGTCGTCCGCCTCGTGCACCGAGCCGAGCATCCGGTAGGCCACCGCGCGCAGGTGGGTGCGCTGGTCCTCGAACGCAGCCGCGAGCTGCTCCTGGTCCACGGGGTCCATCTTGGTCACCATGCCCCGTCGACGTACCACGCGGCTCGGATGTGACTCGGAGGCTCCCAGGGCTTCATGGTCCGGCGCTAACGTCGACTGGCATGACCCCTGCCGAGCTCCTCATCGACGCCTTCGAACGCATCAGCAACACCGCCACCGCCGCGGTCGACGGCCTCACCGACGACCAGCTCGTCGCCCGGCCGGCGCCCGAGGCGAACTCGATCGCTTGGCTGGTCTGGCACCTGGCCCGGGTCCAGGACGATCACGTCGCCGACGTGGCGGGCACCGAGCAGGTGTGGATCGCGCAGGACTTCGTGACCCGGTTCGACCTGCCGTTCGACTCCGGCGCGACCGGCTACGGCATGAACAGCGAGGAGGTGGGCCACGTGCGGGTCGGTGCCGAGCTCCTGGCCGACTACGTCCGCGCGGTGCAAGAGGCGACGGTCGCCTACCTGGCGACCCTCGCGCCCGAGGACCTCGATCGGGTCGTCGACGAGCGATGGGACCCGCCGGTCACGCTCGGCGTCCGGCTGGTCAGCGTGCTGAGCGACGACCTCCAGCATGCCGGTCAGGCGGCGTACGCGCGGGGGCTGATCACGTCCGAGTGAGGGCGAATCTGCCTAGGCCGTTGCGGCACCGCTGGACCGTACGACGCGGTAGCGCACGAACGCCGGAGCGAGCACCGCGGCGATGACCGTCCCGACCACCACCAGCACGCCACCGCCGGCCGCCGCGGCGGCAGTTCCGACGGCGGCCGCGCTCACGCCGTGCACGACGTCGGCGATCCGCGGCCCACCGGCGACCACGACGATGAAGACGCCCTGGAGCCGGCCGCGCACGGCGTCGTCCGCCGCGCTCTGGAGCATGCTCGTGCGGAACGCCGCCGAGGCCATGTCGGCGGCACCTCCGACCACGAGCATCAGCAGCGAGGCCACCAGCATCGGTCCAGGGGCCACGTCCGCGAGGCCGACCGCGACGCCGAAGCCGATCATCGCGACGCCCCAGATCAAGATGCAGACGATCACCGCACGACCCTGCGCCTCGACGCGCGACACCCAGCCGCTGAACACGCCGCCCAGGACCGCGCCGGCGGGGATCGCGGCGAAGAGCAGTGCGAACACCAGGCCGCCCGACTCCGGGCCGCCGAAGTCGACGTGCGCGATCTCGGGGAAGAGCGCCCGCGGCATGCCGAAGATCATCGCGATCAGGTCGACCACGAAGGACATGAGCAGCACCGGCTGGTGCCGCAGATAGGCGAACCCCTCGACCACGGCCTTGACGCCGGGCGCCTGGGTCGCCGCGCCGGTGACCGCGAGCGGAGGCAGCCGGACGACGGCGAAGAGGGTCGCGAACAGCGTGACCGTGTCGATCAGGTAGAGCCACTCCAGCCCGAACACGGGGATGAGCACGCCGGCCGCCAGCGGGCCGCCGATCGCCCCGGCCTGGAAGACGGTCATGTTCAGCGAGTTGGCCGCCGGCAGCAGCTCGAGCGGCAGGATCTTGGGCAGCACCGCGCTACGGGTCGGCTGGTTGACCGCGAAGAACGCCTGCTGCACGGCGAACAGGCTGAGCAGCAACCAGACGTTCGCCCCACCGAGGAACGCCTGCAGCCAGAACAGCCCGCTGGTCATGATCAGCCCGACGGTCGTGACCACGAGGATCGTGCGCCGGTCGAAGACGTCGGCCAGCGCACCGCCGTACAGGCCGAAGACGATGAGCGGCACCAGTCCGAAGACGCCGGTCAGCCCGACGTAGGCCGACGATCCCGTGTCCGCGTAGATCTGCGCCGGCACCGCGACCACGGTCAGCTGGGCGCCGATGACGGTGACGATGTTGGCCAGCCACAGCCGACGGAAGTGCTCCACCTGGAAGGGCCTGGTGTCCGCCACCAGGCTCCTCAGGCTGACCACGCGTCCAGTCTCCGGGAATGACCGGTTCGGGCCATGGTCGGGGGTGGAAATCGCGTGTGAGGCTGCCAAGGACTGACCGAGCGCCGATGAGTCGCACTCGCACCGAGAGTCTGTCTGGCATGAACGCGAAGCAAGGCCCGCTCGACGTCACGTTCGAGGCGCAGCTGGAGAAGTCCGACGCCAAGGGCGGGTGGACCTATGTCGTGTGGCCGGAGTCGGCGGAGTTCTTCGGGACCCGCGGGCTCGTGAAGGTGCGCGGCACCGTGGACGGCGTACCTTTCCAGAGCTCGTTCATGGCGCTCGGCGACGGCCGGCACAAGCTGCCGATGAGGTCCGCCCTGCGGCTCGACGTCGACAAGCAGGAGGGCGCGACCGTGACGGTGCACCTCGAGGAGCGGCTCGGATGAGGCTCCGGCTGGAGCTGCGCGGCAACGACGGCAACGCCGCCGGCTTCGTGATCCCCGACGAGGTCGTCGACGAGCTGGGCGGCGGGCGCCGGCCCAAGGTCGTGGTCACGATCGGGAAGCACACGTGGCGATCGTCGATCGCCAACATGGGCGGCCAGTTCATGCTCGGCGTCAGCATGGCCAACCGGGAGGCCGCAGGCGTCGCGGCGGGCCAGACCCTCGATGTCGACGTCGTGCTCGACACGGCACCGCGCACGGTCGACGTCCCCGACGACCTGGCCGCCGAGCTCGCCGCCGATGCCGGGGCGCGCGAGACCTGGGCGACGTGGTCGTTCACCCGCCAGAAGGAGGCGGCGAGGCTGCTCACGGAGGCCAAGCAGCCCGAGACCCGCAGCCGCCGCCTGACGAAGGTGCTGGCCGAGCTGCGCGACTGAACGAGTCCGCGCCCCTACGATCCTCGCGTGGACGCAGCACCGAAGGCGCAGCCGCGCGACCTGGCGCACTGGGTCATCCTGGTCGCCGGTGTCGTCTACGCCGTGGGCGTCGGACTGCTCGCTCTCGGGGTGTACGTCGACCTGCCCGGCTTCCTCAGCGCGTACGGCGACCCGGAGGCCTGGTGGCCGATCGCGGTCAACCTGACCGCCGGGCTCGTGTCGTTCGGCACCTGGCGGTGGGTCAACCGGCGCAACAGCCGACCCTTCGCCGTCGTGCTGCTCGGCTTCGGCCTCGCGACCGTGGTGGTGCTCGCGTCGGCGTCGTACGCGCAGTGCCCGGACGCCGGGCTCAGCACCGGCTGGAACGTCGTGACCCGGGTGGTCGGGCTGGTGACCAACAACTACGCGATCGACATGTTCACGGCGCCCGACTGCGACACGGACGGGGTGCCGCTGGCGCTGCAGTTCGCGCGGCTGACGCAGCTGATCGTGCTGCTCGTCGCCGCCACGAGCGCGCTGGCGGCGCTGCTGCGCACCCAGGTCGACCGGGTCGTCGTCCGCTGGTCGCCGCGGCTCTCGGTCGTCCTCGGCCTCGACGCCACGTCGGCGCCGCTGCTGCCCGCGCTGGCCACGGACTCCGAGCGCTACACGCTGGCGGTCCTCACCACGGACCCGCTGGCCCCGTGGATCGGGCAGGCGCGCGCGGCGGGGTGGCGGGTGGTGATCACCGACCCGAGCCGGGTCGAGACGCTGGTCCGGTTGCTCGGCCGCCCGCCCGGCCGGCACGCGCTGCGCAGACTGGCCGTGCTGCCCCCGGACAGCACCGAGGCGCAACGCCTGATGACGGTCGTCCAGGCCGCGGTCGAGGGCCGCAAGTCCGTCACCGGCAACCACCCGGTGCGCGCGCTGCTGCGGATGGACGAGGCCTGGCAGGCCGAGGACTGGCGGCGCCGCTACCTGTCCCGGATCCCGGAGTGGATCGTCGACACGATCAGCGAGAACGAGGTGACCGCCAGGCTCCTCGTCGACCACATGTTCGAGCGGGGCGCAGACCACGTGCTGCTCTCCGGACAGTCCGACCTGACCTTCGCGGTCGTCGCCGAGCTCGCGCAGCGCGGCCGCGAGGGAGACCTCGATCCCAACCGTCAGGCGCCGTCGATCCCCGGTGTCACGATCGTGGGCAAGACCGCGGACCAGGTCGTCGACGAGCACGAGCTGGCGCAGCGCCGGTTCGGCAACAGCCAGCTCGACCGGGTCCGGGCCGAGACCAGCCGCGGGCTCGAGGAGGTGGTGGCCGCCGCGGTCGACGAGTACGTCGCACCCGCGGTGGTCTTCAGCGGCGGCGTGACCGTCCCCGACCAGCGGCTCGCGTCGCGGCTGGGAGCCTCCCACCCACGGCTGCTGGTCTACTCCCGGCACACCGAGGTCACCGGCCTGGGCGACGAGCCTCTCCTCGCGCAGGTCCGCGCGTTCGGCTCGACGCTCGACGCCGGACAGGGCCGACCCGTCGACAACTGGGAGCGGATCGCGCGGCTCGTGCACGAGGACTTCATCCGCGCCTACCCCGACCCCGACGACCCGGCGCGCTGCCCGTGGTCCGAGCTGTCGCCGTTCTACCGCGAGTCGAACGTCCGGCAGGTCCTCACCGTCCTCGGCTCAGCGGTCGCCGTCGGGCGCAGCTGGGGGGCCAGCGCCGAGACCGCATCGCCGCCGAGCGACGAGCAGCTCGACGAGATGGCTCGCCGCGAGCACGAGTCGTGGCTCGAGCACCACCAGCGCAACGGCTGGTCCTACGGTGCGACCCGCGACCGGACCGCCAAGAAGCACCCGGACCTGCTGCCGTGGGACCAGCTCTCCGACGAGAGCCGGGCCAAGAACCGCAAGGGCGTTCTCGAGAGCCTGGCCCTGCTCGAGACGCTGGGCTACCGCTCGTTCGACGACCCCTTCGCCACCTGGGTGCGGTTCCGGCGCCGCGGCGAGGTCACCGCCGTACGCCGTGACGAGCCGTGGACCTGGACCACCTCCGACGGCACCGCGATGCGCGGCCAGGCCGGCGACTGGGAGGTGACCGACGACGGCGGAGCCGCGCGCTCGGTCGACGCCGCGATCTTCGACCAGACCCACGAGCCGATCGACGGCGACCGCTGGCGCCGGGTCGGCGAGGTCCGCGGCCGCCAGGCCCGCCCCGGCGAGGTCGTGCACAGTCTCGAGGGCGACCAGACCGCCCGCCTCGGCCAGTGGGTGCTCAGCGGCGTCGCCGGCGAGGAGTGGCTCGTCTCGACCGAGCACCTCGAGGCGACGTACGACCGCCTGGAGTCCTGACCTCGCGCAAGCGGAACCTTCCGCCGGGGTCGACCCTCGTCCGTGCACAGGGTTAGGAGATGCCGGCGGCGCGGTCCAGCTCCTGGAGCAGGTCGTGGGCGGCGAGCTCGACCGCCTTGTGCCGCCACTCCGAGGCGCGGTAGACGCAGGCGATCAGCCCGGTGCGGTGCACCCGCCGGAGGTCGCCGTAGACGAACGCATAGCGCGCCTTGGTCTCGTCGTTGGCGCCCTCGGTCAGGCCCAGGTGCCAGGCGGCGTAGTCGTCCCACGAGTGCCGGTCGAGGTAGGCGGTGCCCGCCGCGGCATCGGGCTGCACGTCTCCCCAGTCGGAGTCGAGGACGTACTGCTTGCCGTCGATCAGCTCCCGGCAGCGCGCCACCGCCGCCTTGTTGACGGCGTAGCTGGCCATCGGGTCCTCCTCAGTCCGGCACGGGCTGGTCGTCCTCGCGCGGGCCGAAGATGCACAGGTCGTCGAGCTCCTCGGCCGACAGGTCGGTACCCCACGCCTGCATCTGTGCTCGGGACCGACGCGAGAAGAACCCGCGGAACAGCTCGTACGGCGGCACCGCGTCGGCCAGCGCCCCGGCGCGCGGCGCGAGCGCCTCGCTGATCGGCAGCCAGAGGTGGTCGGGCATCCGGGGCAGGCCGAGCGCCTCGTGCAGGTCGGCGTGGTGGACCGCGAGGTTCCAGACCAGCGCCGGCCGCGGGTTGTCGACCACCGACTCCGCGATGGCGTCCTGGCGGGACTGCAGCTCGGCGACGAGCTCGGCGACCGGGAGCGCGGCGCGTTCGCTCACGTGCCGCGAGGTCCACTCCGGGCCGGGGGCGCCGTCCATCCTTCCGGTGACCGCGTCGCTGGCGGCGCCCGCCATGTGGGCGAGCACCTCGTGCACGGTCCAGTCCGGCGTGCCGGGCACCGTGGTGGCCAGCTGCTCGTCGGTCAGGGTGGGCGCGAGGGCACTCACGGCGGCCACGTGCTCGCGGTACAGATCTCCCCAGTCGGTCATGTCACCCCACGAAACCGCTCGGTGGGGCGCTGCGCGGCGAGCTCGCGCTTCCGCGGGGACCCCGACAAAAGCATCATGGGCAGACGCTAGTGCGACGTCCGGCCGGGGAGACAGCCCTTCGTGCCCGAGCCGAAGGGTGCAGGACGTCCGTCAGCCGCCGGGCGCGAAGAGACAGAACGGGTGCCCGGCCGGATCGAGCATGACCCGGACGTCGTCCTGCGGCTGCCACTCGGCCCGGCGGGCGCCCAGGCCCTCGGCCCGGGCCACCTCGGCCTCGAGGTCCTGCACGCCGAGATCGAGGTGGAGCTGCATCTGCTGGGTGCCGCGCGAGGTCGGCCAGGTGGGCGGCTCGTGCTCCGTCTCGAGCTGGAACGACAGCCCGGAGCCACCATCCGGGCGGCTTGATGACCACCCACGTGTCGTCGCTCGCGTGGTCCTCGTCCCGGTAGACCCAGCCGAGCAGCTGGAGGTAGAACTCCGCCAGCCCGGACGGATCGGGAGTGCCGAGGACGGTGTTGCTGAGATAGGGGTAGCGGGGCTCCATGAGCCGACCCTAGGACGGCCCGGGGACATGGGTGTCCGAGAGAGTTTCGCGAGGATTGTCGTTTCGCGCTCCCGGCGTTCGTGGAGAGGATGGGGGCAGCCACCCGGGCTGCCCCGCGACCGATGGAGGAGACCGAGATGACCCAGTACATGCTCACCGTGCACGGCACCGTCGACGACCCGGAGTTCGACCTGGAGACGATGCAGCCGGTCTTCGAGGCCGTGGACCGCGTCAACAAGAAGATGATGGACGCGGGCGTGTGGGTGTTCGGTGGCGGACTCGAGCCGATCGACGTGTCGACGACCGTCGACAACACCGGCGCCGAGGCGATCGTCACCGACGGCCCGTTCGCCGAGTCCAAGGAGTGGATCGGCGGCTTCTGGATCCTCGAGCTGCCGGACCTCGACGCGGCCCTGAGTGGGCGACCGAGGCCTCGAAGGCCTGCGCGGGCAAGGTCGAGGTCCGCCCCTTCCAGCCCGAGCCCCCGGCGGCCTGACCACCGGATGGACTCATCTGATCCCACCGCCGCGATCGAGCGGATCTACCGCGAGGAGTACGGCCGGATCGTCGCCTCGCTGGTCCGCCGGTTCGGCGACATCGACATCGCCGAGGAGGCGGCCGGTGAGGCCCTCCTGGCCGCGGTCGAGCGCTGGCCCCGGGACGGCGTACCGCCCAACCCCGGCGGCTGGCTCACCACGACCGCCGGCAACCGCGCGATCGACCGGATCCGCCGCGAGTCCCATCGCGACGCCAAGCACCAGGCGGCACTCATGATTTCTGACGACACCACCCACGAGCCGACCGGCATCGTCGAGGACGACCGGCTCCGGCTGATCTTCACCTGTTGCCACCCGGCCCTCGCCCCGGAGGCACGGGTGGCGCTCACCCTGCGCCTGCTCGGCGGGCTGACCGTGGCCGAGATCGCGCAGGCGTTCCTCGTCCCCGAGACCACGATGGCGCAGCGGATCACCCGCGCCAAGAAGAAGATCAGCGTCGCGAAGATCCCCTACCGGGTGCCCTCCGCGGCCGATCTCGGCGAGCGCGTGAACGGCGTGCTGGCCGTGATCTACCTGGTCTTCAACGAGGGCTACCTCTCCTCGTCCGCCGACGCCTCGCCGATCCGCGACGAGCTCACCGACGAGGCGATCCGGCTGGCCCGGATCCTGCGCGCCCTGCTCCCCGACGTCCCCGAGATCACCGGCCTGCTCGCCCTGATGCTGCTCACCGACGCCCGCCGCTCGGTCCGGGTCGCCGACGGCGAGCTGGTCCCGCTGCACGAGCAGGACCGCGGCGGCTGGGACCGCGAGCTGATCGCCGAGGGGCATGACCTGGTCCGGGAGTGCCTCGAGCTGCGTGCATCAGGAGGCGCACGCCCGGGTCACTACCAGCTGCTCGCCGCGATCAACGCCGTGCACACCGACGCGCCCACCGGCTGCCGACACCGACTGGGCCCAGATCGCCACGCTCTACTCACAGCTCTACGCCCTCAACCCCTCGCCGATCGTCGCGCTGAACCGCGCGGTCGCCGTCGCCGAGCTCGACGGGCCGGCGGTCGCGCTGGCCGAGGTGGACCGGCTCGACCTGGCGACGTACCACCCCTGGCACGCGACCCGCGCCGACCTGCTGCGCCGGCTGGGCCGCTCCGCCGAGGCCCGGGAGGCGTACGACGCCGCGCTGGCGCTCACCGACAACGAGGCCGAGCGCGCCTACCTCACCAGGAGGCGCGGCCAGCTCGGCTGAGGCGGGAGTCAGGAGGCCCAGGGACCGATGCCGCCGACCTTCTCCACGGCGTACCGGACCACGAAGCCGGGGCGGCGCGGCGCCGGGAAGGTGACCTCGGGACCCATGTAGCCCTTGGTCAGCCGGTCGAGCAGGTCCCAGGCGTCGTCCGAGGGGACGACCGTGGCGGTGGCCCGCACCACGGCGTACGGCTGCAGGAACGCTCCGGGCTCGGGTGGAGCGAGGAACGACAGGACGACGCGTGGGTCGCGCTCCATGTTCCGGACCTTCTGGTTGTGCGGCAGGTGGCCGGTCACGAGCTCGTCGCCGTCGACCCCGACCCACACCACGGTGACCTGCGGGCTGCCGTCCGGGTTGAGGGTCGTGAGGTGGCACAGCGGGGACGTCGACACGAGGTCGCGAAGAGCGGGGTCCACGCTCCCAGTTTGCTCCTAGGGTTGGCACATGACGCCTCCCGCCCCGCTGCAGCTGCCCACCGCCGACGAGGCCCTGGCCTGGGTGCGCGACCGTACGGCGACCGGGCTCGCCACCGCGCGCGAGCTGGTGGCCGGGCTGCGCGAGGACCCGCCCACCGAGCCGGAGGGCGTGCTGCACAGGTGGGACGAGGTGACGCTGGCGCTCAGCAACGTCGGCGCGATCGCCGGGCTCTACTCCAACGGCCACCCCGACCTCGAGGTGCGGACGGCGAGCGAGGAGGCCGAGATCGAGGTCGACAAGCTCGTCACCGAGCTGCGCCAGGACCGCGCCCTCTACGACGTGTTCGCCGCGCTCGACCCGGCCGGGCTCGACCCGACCGGCGCACGACTGCTGGAGAAGACGCTCGAGGAGTTCCGGCGCGCGGGCGTCGACCAGGACGACGCGACCCGCGCGCGGCTGGCCGAGATCAGCGAGCGGATCACCGCGATCGACCAGGAGTTCAGCCGCAACATCCGTGACGACGTCCGCACCGTGAAGGCGACGCCGGAGCAGCTCGCCGGCCTGCCGGAGGACTGGCTGGCCGCTCACCCGGCCGACGACGACGGGCTCGTGTCGGTGACGACCGACTACCCGGACGCGGTCCCGGCGCGGATGTTCGTGCGGGACCGGGAGGTCCGCCACCAGGTCACCATCGCCTTCCTCGAGCGCGGCTGGCCCGCCAACGAGCCGCTGCTCAAGGAGCTCTTCGACCTGCGCCACGAGTACGCCAACCTGGTCGGCTACTCCGACTGGGCGTCGTACGACGCCGCGGTGAAGATGATCGAGAAGGGCCCGGCGATCCCGGAGTTCATCGACAAGATCGCGCAGGTCGCGCAGGGGCCGATGGAGCGCGACCTCGCCGTGGTGATGGAGCGCTTCCGGCAGGACGTGCCCGACGCCGACTCGATCACGTCGGCCGACTCCGTCTACTACGAGGAGCTCGTGCGCAAGGAGCAGCACGACGTCGACTCGCAGCTGGTGCGCACCTACTTCGAGTCCGACAAGGTGAAGCGCGGGCTGCTCGACGTCACCGGCCGGCTGTTCGGCCTGCGCTACGAGCCGGTCGCGGACGCGGTGGTGTGGCACGAGGACGTCACCGTGTTCGACGTCTTCTCGAGCGGGGCCGAGACCGACGGTGAGAGCCTCGGCCGGATCTACCTCGACCTGCACCCGCGCGAGGGCAAGTTCAAGCACGCCGCGCAGTTCACGATCACCAACGGCGTCGCCGGCCGGCAGCTGCCGGAGGGCGCGCTGCTGTGCAACTTCAACAAGGGGCTGATGGAGCACGACCACGTGGTGACGCTGTTCCACGAGTTCGGGCACCTGGTGCACCACGTGGTCGGCGGCCACGTCGGCTGGACCCGCTTCGCCGGGGTGGCGACGGAGTGGGACTTCGTCGAGGCGCCGAGCCAGATGCTCGAGGAGTGGGCGTGGGACGCCGACGTGCTGCAGACCTTCGCGACCAACGCGGCCGGTGAGCCGATCCCGGCCGACCTGGTCGACCGGATGCGCGCGGCCGACGACTTCGGCAAGGGGCTGCAGGCCCGGCAGCAGATGTTCTACGCCGCGGTGTCCTACTGGTTCCACACCGAGCGGCCGGCCGACCTGTCCGCCAAGCAGGTCGAGCTCCAGGAGCGCTACTCGCCGTACCGCTTCATCGACGACACCCACTTCTTCGCCAACTTCGGCCACCTCGGCGGCTACTCGTCGGCCTACTACACCTACATGTGGTCGCTGGTGATCGCGAAGGACCTGTTCTCCGCCTTCGACCCCGACGACATGTTCGACGTCACCGTCGCGAACCGCTACCGCGACTCGATCCTCGCCCAGGGCGGCACCAAGGACGCCGCCGACCTCGTCGCCGACTTCCTCGGCCGCCCGTACACCTTCGACGCCTACGCCGCCTGGCTGGCGCGGTAGCCGTCGACCGTCAGGAATCCCCGGCTGACCGGGGATTCCTGAGCCTTGTTGGGTGTTGCAAACCCTGACAACCCTCAGGATCCCCGGTTGACCGGGGATTCCTGCTTGCGCGAGCCGACACGTCGGCGTACAGTAACGATATATCGCGATACAGAAGCGATACACACAGACATTCTGACAGTGAAGGAGTTCCGAGATGGGACACCCAGGATTCAACAGACAGTGGGCTCGCATGGACGAGCCCGGCCGACGCCAGCGCCGGGGAGGTCGCCGCGGCGGCCCGTGGGGCGACTTCGGCGGGTGGGACGGCCCCGGCCGCCAGGGCCCGCCGCCGTGGGTGGCCGGCCTGTTCGGCCTCGGCTCGATGCACGAGCAGCGACGCGGACCCCGTGCCCGCCGCGGCGACGTGCGCTCCGCGATCCTCGACGTCCTCCGGGCGGCCGAGGAGAGCGGTGAGCAGGTCAACGGCTACCAGGTCATCCAGCAGATCTCCGAGCGCAGCGACGGCGCGTGGCGGGCGAGCCCCGGCTCGGTCTACCCGACGATCCAGCAGCTGCACGACGAGGGGCTGGTGGAGACCGACGACGAGCGCGGCCGCAAGACGCTCGCGCTGACCAACGAGGGTCGCCAGTACGTCGCCGACCACGCCGACGAGCTCGCCCAGGTGTGGCGGCCCTTCGACCGGCAGGCCACCGAGGAGACGTCGTTCTCCGGGCTGAAGCCGGAGATCGGCCAGGTCATGGGCGCGGTGTGGCAGATCGTCACGGCCGGCTCGGAGGCGCAGCAGCGCGCGGCCATCGACGTGCTCGTCGAGACCCGGCGCAAGCTCTACGGCATCCTCGCCGACGGCGTCGACGCCGAGGACGACGAGGACGACGACGAGGAAGGCGAGAAGGCATGACCGACCAGACGATCCGGCTCAGCGACGCCGAGCGGGAAGCGGCGGCGGCCGACCTGGGCGAGCACTTCGCCCAGGGTCGGCTGACCGCCGACGAGCACGCCGAGCGGCTCGAGCAGGTGTGGAGCGCGAAGACCCGGGGCGAGGTGGCCCCGATCTTCCGCGACCTGCCCAGCCCGTACGCCGCGGTCGCGACCGGACCATCGGTCGCACGTGAGGACCGCTACTGGAACGCGGGCCTCCGCCCGTTTCGCCGCGGGGTTCCGGCCCCGCTCCTGGTGGTGCTGGCCGTGCTGATCGTGTTCTCAGCGATCGCGCACTTCCCGTTCTTCCTGCTCGGTTTCGCGGTCTTCTGGTTCGTGGTGCTGCGGCACCGCGGCCCGCGCCGCGCGTGGGCGGACGGCCGCTACGACCGACACCCGCGCTGGCGCTGACCACGCGGAGTCAGCGGGCCAGGAGCTCGTCGAGCCACGCGAAGCAACGCATGGACAGCTCCTCGAGCGTGGCCGGGGTGGCTCCCGGCACGAGCTCCTCGATCTGGTCGGCCACGTCGGGTGGCAGGTCCTCGCGCAGGTAGCGCAGCCCGAAGTCGTGGCGCCACGGGCAGTGCTCCACCCGGACCAGCCGTACGACGGAGGCCAGGGCGAAGCGGAGGTAGAAGTCGACGGCCTCGGCGACGTGGCCTCGGGCGATGGCCCGGTTCACCAGCCACTCGTCCGTCGCCCGGCGCTGTCGGGCCTGGTCGACCGCGGCCTCCAGCGCCGCGCTGACGTCCTCCTCCTCGAGGACGATCAGCCCGTCGGGGTCGTGCAGCACGATCGGCGTGCCGTGCCGGCGTACGTCGAGGTGCGTGTGGTGGTCCGCCAGGTCGGAGACGTGCAGGTCGATGATCCGCGTCGGCTCCAGCAGCAGACCGGGCCGGTCCTGGAGGTTGAGGAAGGCCTGTCGGCCGTCCGGCCACACGTGCTCCGGCACCGCCCACACACCGCGGATGTCGAAGTCCGTCCGTGCCTTCTCCAGCCATCGCGTGTAGACCGCCGTCGACGTGCCGGGTGTGCACAGCACGTCGAGGTCGAGGTCCGACCACTCGTCGTACCCACCCGTCGCGGCCGAGCCACCCACCCAGACGCAATGCACGTCCGGATCGGCGGCGGCCTGCGCGGTGAGCCAGGCGGTCCAGTCGGCGTAGCGGGACAGATCCGTCACGAGGACGGAGTCTGCTACTTCAGCACCTCGTAGCGCAGGTGCGTGACGCCCCGTCCCTCGTGCACGACGGGGTCCGAGAGTCGCACCGGGCCCTTCGAGCCGGCGAACCACGGGATGCCCGCGCCGAGCACCACCGGCACGAGGCTCACCACGATGGCGTCGAGCAGCCCGGCGTCGAGCGCCTGCCGCGCCACCGTGCCACCCGCGATCACGACGTCGAGGTCGCCGGCGACCTCACGAGCCTGGGCGACCGCGGCCTCGACGTCGGAGAAGAAGTAGTAGGGGACGCCGTCCGGGTGCTGGTCGGGAGCCTGGTGGGTGAGCACGACGATCGGGGCCTCGTTGCCCGGGTGGCCCTCCCAGCCGTTGGTCATGTCGTAGAGGTCGCGGCCCATCACGTGGCAGCCGGTCCGGGCGACCGCCTCACGCATCAGCGTCGCGCTGGGCTCGAACATGTGGAACGGCGGCCAGCCGTCCGCGCAGGACGAGCTCGACGTCCCCGTTGTCGTAGAAGCCGAACAGGTCGTCGCAGCCGCCGTCCGGGTCGGCGATGAAGCCGTCGATCGACATGGCCAGCTGTGCCACCACCTTGCCCATCGGGTGCCTCCTCGTATCGGTGTTCTCGTGTTCTGACCCGGGACGGGTTTGCAACTCATCGTTTCGGGGTTACCGGGACGGGTGGACCTACTCGGAGGTGCCTCATGTCGTCGTCCGCCCGCTGGACCCTGATCGTGGTCCTCCTCGCACCCGCGGTGGCTCTGCCGCTGGCGGTGCCGCTCTACGACTCGGAAGACCCGACGCTGCTCGGCTTCCCGTTCTTCTTCTGGTTCCAGCTGGCGTTGATCCCGGTCGCGGTGGTGCTGACCGTCATCGCCTACTACCTGGCCAAGGCGGCCGACCGCGACCGGGCGGCGAAGCGATGAGCAACGTCAGCACGGTCGCGTTCAGTGTCTTCCTCTTCTTCTTCCTGCTCGTCACGGTCCTCGGCTTCTTCGCCGCGCGCTGGCGTCGGGCCGCCGACATGGGCAGCCTCGACGAGTGGGGCCTGGGCGGCCGCGGGTTCGGCACGTTCATCGCCTGGTTCCTGATCGGCGGCGACCTCTACACGGCCTACACCTTCATTGCGGTGCCCGCACTGCTGTACGCCGGCAGCGCGATCGGCTTCTTCGCCGTGCCGTACACGATCGTGGTCTACCCACTGATCTTCCTGTTCCTGCCACGGCTGTGGTCGGTCAGCCACCGGCACGGGTACGTCACGCCGGCCGACTTCGTGGAGGGCCGCTACGACAGCCGGCCGCTCGCCCTGGCGGTCGCGCTGACCGGCATCCTCGCGACGATGCCGTACATCGCGCTCCAGCTGGTCGGCATCGAGGTCGTCCTCGAGGTGATGGGGATCGGCACCGACGACTCCAACTGGTTCGTCAAGGACCTGCCCCTGTTCATCGCCTTCGCGGTGCTCGCGGCCTACACGTACTCCTCGGGTCTCCGGGCGCCTGCCCTGATCGCGTTCGTCAAGGACACGCTGATCTACATCGTGATCATCGTCGCGGTGCTCTACCTGCCGACCCAGCTGGGGGGCTGGGACGACATCTTCAGCAAGGCCTCGGACTCGTTCGCCACCTTCAACTCGACCAACGCCGATGCCATCGCTGCCGGCGAGGCCGCGCCAAAGAGCATGATCCCTGCGCCGCTGCTGCACTGGGCGTACGCCTCGCTTGCCCTCGGCTCGGCGCTGGCGCTGTTCATGTACCCGCACTCGGTGACCGCGGTGCTCTCGACACGGGACCGTTCCGTGATCCGGCGCAACGCCGCGCTGCTCCCGGCGTACTCGTTCCTGCTCGGACTGCTCGCGCTGCTCGGCTTCGTGGCGATCGCCGCCGGCGTCCAGGTGACCAACCCGCAGCAGGCCGTGCCGCAGCTGTTCGAGAACGAGTTCCCAGACTGGTTCGCGGGCGTGGCGTTCGCGGCCATCGTGATCGGCGCGCTGGTGCCGGCGGCCATCATGTCCATCGCTGCCGCGAACCTGTGGACCCGCAACATCTACAAGGCCTACCTCAACCGGGACGCCACCCACGCGCAGGAGGCGCAGCAGTCCAAGGTGGCGTCGCTGATGGTGAAGTTCGGCGCGCTGCTGTTCGTGCTGTTCGTGTCCACGACGTACGCCCTCGACCTGCAGCTGCTCGGCGGCGTCTGGATCCTGCAGACCTTCCCGGCAATCGTGGTCGGCCTCTACACCCGGTGGTTCCACCGATGGGCGCTGCTCGCCGGCTGGGCGGTCGGCATGGTCTACGGAACGCTGGTCGCCTACAACAACCCCAAGGTCGGCGATCCAGGCAGCCACTTCGGGAGTCCGCTCAACGAGTTCCCGACCACCGAGACCCTCGTCTACATCGGCTTCACGGCGCTGGTGCTGAACCTGCTGGTGACCGTCGCCCTCACCTTGGCCCTGCGCGCTGCCGGCGTCGACGAGGGCACCGACGCCACGAGTCCGGAGGACTACGGCGCCGACCTCGGTGACGAGGGCGTGGACCCCGAGCTGGATCCGGAGGTCGCCACCCACTGATCCCCCATCTGGGCCATGCCAGCAGCCGGTGCTCGGGACCTACGGTGCCTTCATGAGCCGAATGTCGCGCCTGCTCGTGCCGTGCGCCGTGGCCATCACGCTTCCGGTCCTGGCCGCGCCGTCCGCGGTGCAGGCCGCTCCCGGCGGCTACACGACGTACGTCGCGTGCAGCAACAAGGCGTCTGGCAAGGCCAGTCACGAGTGCAAGCTCTCGCAGCCCAAGGCGGCGTACTTCGTCAGCACGAAGCACGACGCCACCTACAAGGTGTGCGTGAAGTTCCCCGGCAAGAAGAAGCGGCTGTGCGCGAGCGCCCAGGACGCCCCCAAGGGCCAGAAGCGGATCGTGACGATCGCGACCGCGAACACCGGCACCCACAAGGTGACCTGGTACGTCGAGGGGAAGAAGGTCGGGTCCTGGAACTTCCAGGTCACCCAGGGCTGATCGGCAGCAACCGCTCGGTGCCGGGGACACCGCCGGTGACCCATCGGTAACCTCGCTGGGTGAGCGACTCCGCGGCCGTCCCCACCAGCCCGAGCTTCGACCTCGGTCCCGACCACGTCGAGCTCCAGAAGTGGGTGCACACCTTCGCCGAGGACGTGGTCCGGCCGGCCGCTCCCGAGTGGGACGAGCGCGAGGAGTTCCCCTGGCCGGTGCTCGAGGAGGCCGCCAAGATCGGCCTCTACTCCCTCGACTTCTTCGCCACCCAGCACTTCGACGAGACCGGGCTCGGGCTGCCGGTCGCCATGGAGGAGCTGTTCTGGGGTGACGCCGGCATCGGGCTGGCGATCGTCGGCACCGCGCTGGCCGCGGCCGGGGTCTCGGCGAACGGCACGCCCGAGCAGATCGGCGAGTGGGTGCCGCAGATGTTCGGGTCGCCCGGCGACCTCAAGATCGCGGCGTTCTGCTCGTCCGAGCCGGACGCCGGCAGCGACGTCGGCGCCATGCGCACCCGCGCGACGTACGACGAGGCGAGCGACGAGTGGGTCATCAACGGCACCAAGACGTGGGCCACGAACGGCGGCATCGCCGACGTGCACGTCGTCACCGCGGTCGTCGACCCGGAGCTCAAGGCGCGCGGCCAGGCCAGCTTCGTGGTCCCGCCCGGCACCAAGGGGCTGAGCCAGGGCCAGAAGTTCGCCAAGCACGGCATCCGCGCCTCGCACACCGCCGAGGTGGTGCTCGACCAGGTCCGCGTGCCCGGCTCCTGCCTGCTCGGCGGCAAGGAGAAGCTCGACGCGCGACTGGCGCGCGCCCGCGAGGGCACGGCGAGAGGCGGTGCCAACGCGTCGATGGTGACGTTCGAGCGGACCCGGCCGGCGGTCGGCGCGCAGGCGGTCGGGATCGCGCGGGCGGCGTACGAAGTGGCGCTCGACTACGCCAAGACCCGCGAGCAGTTCGGCCGCCCGATCATCGACAACCAGGCGGTCGCGTTCGCCCTGGTCGACATGAAGACCTCGATCGACGCGAGCCGGCTGCTGGTCTGGCGCGCCGCGTGGATGGCCAAGCAGGGCAAGACGTTCGAGGCCGCGGAGGGCTCGATGTCGAAGCTGTACGCCGGCGAGACCGCCGTCCGCGTCACCGGCCAGGCCATGCAGATCCTCGGCGGCAACGGCTACACGCGTGAGTACCCGGTCGAGCGGATGGCCCGCGACGCCCGCATCTACACCATCTTCGAGGGCACCTCGGAGATCCAGCGCCTCGTCATCGCCCGCGCGATCTCGGGGATGCAGATCCGTTGAGGCAGCGGTTTCGCGGAGAGATCGCGGGGGTCGGCAGCACCAGCGGCACCCGGGTCGTTGTCGGGCACTGGTACGACACCCCGCTCGGCTCGTTCGCTGACGCCATGGTCGAGACCGCCGCCGGTCACCGGGTGCTGATCGCACCGCGGCAGGAGGTCGCTGACTTCATCCGCTCGACGTACTCCTTCGACGAGGTGCGGATCGAGCCCATCGAGGTCGTGGACATGACCTTCTGGTGGGAAGTGCGGTCGGATTCGCTGGAGCTGGTCTTCGACATCGGCGACGTGACGCCGACGGGTCGACTGCTGCGCACCGTGCCGCGGTCGCTCGCGGAACGGCCCGCCTGGAGCACCCTGGTCGACCCCGTTGCGAGAGTCGTGATGCCAGGCGTCCGCACCCGCGGCACGGCTGGCAACGACAGACGTGAGTGGTACGGCGCGACGGACAACCGTCGGATCACGCGGATCGATGCTGGCTCGTTCGACGGCGTCCCGCTCGGGGACCTGGCCAACCTTGACCCGCCGTGCCGGTTCGGCTTCTCGTCCACACCGAAGCGGCCGTCGGTCACCACCGTCGTCACCACCGTCTCCGATTCGTCTGCGGGGTGACCGGTCCTCTCTCGCCTCAGGGCGCAGACGAATCGGCCTTGACCGCGGGCACCCTAGGCGCGGGGCGCGACCAGTCCGGACTGGTAGGCGAACACGACGAGCTGCGCGCGGTCGCGGGCGCCGAGCTTGGTCATCGCCCGGCTCACGTGGGTCTTCGCGGTCATCGGGCTGAGCACCATGCGCTCCGCGATCTCGTCGTTGCTGAGGCCGTGGGCGACGAGGGCGACGACCTCCCGTTCCCGGTTCGTGAGCCGGTCGAGGTCGGCCGCGGGAGCACGTCGGCAGGCCGGGCGACGAACTCGCTGATCAGCCGCCGGGTGACCCCCGGTGAGAGCAGCGCATCGCCGCGCATGGTGACCCGCAGCGCCTGCAGCAGGTCGGCCGGCTCGGTGTCCTTGACCACGAAGCCGGAGGCGCCGGCGCGCAGTGCGTTGAAGACGTACTCGTCCAGCCCGTAGTTGGTCAGCATCACGACGTGCACGTCGGACAGGCGGTCGTCGTTCACGATCCGGCGGGTGGCCTCGATGCCGTCCATCTCCGGCATCTGCACGTCCATCAGCACGATGTCGGGCCGGTGCGCGACGGCCTGGTCCACGGCCTCACGGCCGGTGGCCGCCTCCGCGACCACCGAGATGTCGTCCTCGGCGTCGAGCAGCGCCCGGACACCGCTCCGGATCAGGGCCTGGTCGTCGACCAGTACGACGCTGATCACCGCGGGCGAAGTCGACGCGGGCGTCACTGGGCGGTGGCCGGCAGCTCGGCGTACACCGAGAACCCGCGAGTCTCGCCGGGCGCCGCGTCCAGCCGGCCGCCCAGCGCGGTGACCCGCTCCCGCATCCCGATCAGCCCGAAGCCCGGCACCGGCGGCTGCCGCGACCCGGCTCCGTCGTCGTCGACGCGCACGGTCAGCGAGCCGCGGCCGTAGATGATCTCCACCGACGCGGTCGCGTCGACGGCGTGCCGGGAGGCGTTGGTGAGTGCTTCCTGGACGACGCGGTACGCCGCCTGGTCGACGTCGGGCGGCAGCGGCCGCACGGCACCGCGGACGGTCAGGTTCGTGGGCAGTCCCGACGACTGGGCCCGCTCCACCAGCGCCGGGAGCCGGTCGAGCCCGCTGCCGCTGACGTCCTCCTCGCGACGCAGCACCTCCAGGGTCGACCGCAGCTCGCGCGCCGCGTCGGTGCTCGCCTCCTGGATCGCGAGCAGTGCGTCGGACGGGTCCTCGCCGTTCTTGCGGGCCAGGTGCGCCGCGACGCCGGCCTGCACCTTGATCACCGAGATGCTGTGGGTGAGCGAGTCGTGCAGCTCGCGCGCGATCCGGAGGCGTTCCTCGACCGCGCGTCGGCGCGCGACCTCGTCGCGCGTGCGCTCGGCCTCCTCGGCGCGGCTCTCCACCTCGCGCATGCGGGCCTGCCACTGCACCGACGCCACCACCCCGAACGCGGCCGAGACCAGCCAGCCGGTGCCGTAGAACCTGCGCCATCCGCGATCGGTACGCATGCTCCGAGCGTAGGCCGCACCTCGAGGCCGCGCATCCCGCCGAGGGAGTACGCCGGACTACTCCCGACGCGGTAGTCACAACCTGCGGCCGCTCGTCGTCTAGTAGTCGAAAGAGACTCCCGTGGAGGGACGCGCAAGGGCCCGGTCGCGTCGCACCATCGGGGCTCGAGATCAGACGAACGAGACGAACGAGACGAACGAGGAGAGACGATGAACCTGCACGAAACCTCGATGGCCGCCGAGGTCCTGCGGCCCGGCGACGACGGGTACGACGACGCGGCGCGCGCGTTCTTCGCGACCGGCCGCCCGGCCGTCGTGGTCCGGCCCGGCGACCCCGATGAGGTCGCTGCGGCGCTCCGGCACGCCGTACGCCACGACCTGGCGGTGTCCGTGCGCTCCGGCGGCCACAGCCCGCTCGGGCACAGCACCAACACCGGCGGGATGGTGATCGACCTCGCGCACCTGGACGCGGTCGAGGTCCTGGACGCCGACCGGCGCCTGGTCCGGGTCGGCGGCGGGGCCACGTGGGGCCAGGTGTCCGCGGCGCTCGACCCGCACGGCTGGGCGCTGACCGCCGGCGACACCGTCCGACGTCGGGGTCGGGGGACTGACCCTGGGCGGCGGGATCGGCTGGCTGGTGCGCCGGTACGGCCTGGCCGTCGACAACCTGGTCGGGGCCCGGGTGGTGACCGCCGACGGCCGGCTGGTCACTGCGTCCGCCGACGAGCACCCGGACCTGTTCTGGGCGCTGCGCGGTGGCGGCGGCAACTTCGGCGTGGTCGTCGACTTCGACTTCGTGGCCCAGCCGGTCAGCACCGTGCACTACGGGATGATCACCTACCAGGTCGACGATCCGGCCGACCTGCTCAGGCGGTGGCGCAACGCGATGCGGCTCGCGCCGGAGGAGCTGTCCAGCACCCTGGCGCTGATGCCGCAGGTGCCCGGCTCCCCGCGGATCGCGAACGTGCTGCTCTGCTACGCCGGCGCACCGGGCACCGTCGTGACCGACGCCGATGCGGCCATCGAGCCGTTGCTCGAGCTCGGCACGGTGACCCAGGCCAGCATCACCGAGCGCAGGTACGCGGAGATCCTGGAGCACGCGCAGCATCCGCCGGGGGTCCGGCTGGTCGGACGCAACACCCTGGTGCCGACCCTCGGGGACGGTGTGATCGCCGCGATCGAGGGCCTGTCCGCGACGGCGGCTCCGGTCGTGGTCGCGGTGCGCAGCCTCGGCGGCGCCTTCGCCCGGGTCCCGTCCGACGCGACGGCGTTCGCGCATCGTGACGCGGAGGCGATGGTGGTGGGCATGGTGATCCTGCCCGAGACCGCGACCGACGCGGACGTCGAGCGGGCGCTGGAGCCGTGGCGGACGGTGGCGGCGTACGGCGTCGGGACCTACATCAACTTCCAGGGCTCGGCGACGGACGCGGATGTGGCCGCGGCGTACCCACCCGCGACGTACGCCCGCCTGGCCGCGGTGAAGAGCGCCTACGACCCGGGCAACCTGTTCGCGCTCAACCACAACATCGAGCCCGACACCGCGCAGGTGGTGGAGGGGCCGGCGGCCTGACGGTGTCCGCGGCAGCAGTAACTCAGTGTCCGATGCACTACCCAGGTGCTGCAGCGCCGAGGTAGTTGGTCGGACACTGAACCGGTCGCCGCCACTCAGAGGTCGAGGGCGAGGTTGACCCAGGCCGAGCTGACCCGCATGCCGACCTTCTCGTAGAGCGCGAGGGCGCCGGTGCGCGAGTCGGTCGCGAGGTAGCAGCGGACCGCGCCGTGCTGCCGGGTCAGCGTGAAGGCGTCGGCCAGCATCGCGCCGCCCAGTCCGAGCCCGCGGCGGTCCTTGCGCACCGCGATCCGGGCGACGTACCCGGAGTCGCCGGTCAGGTGCACGTGCGTCGCGCCCACGACGGTGCCGTCGGGCGCCGTGCAGACGCGCAGGTTCCACGGCTCGTGACCGGACCGTCCCCAGACCATCGCGGCGAAGTCCTCCAGTGAGCCGCGGGCGCGCCACTCGCTGAAGGCGTCCTCGACGACCTCGTAGAAGAGCTCGTGCTCGTCCGGGCGGGCCTCGCGGATCGCGTAGCCGTCCGGCAGCGGCTGTGCGGCGATCTCGGCGCCCTCGGGCAGCTCGAGGTCCCACGCCGTCCACCGCTCCCGGTAGCCGCGTGCCACCAGGAGCCGGAACGCCGGGCCGCCCTGGGGCACCTGGTTGCTGATCAGCTCGGCGCCCCTGCTCCGGGCGAGCGCCTCGAGCCAGTCGGCGAGCGCAGGTGCCGATGCCGCGGCCGCGCTCGGTCGGCAGCACGCCGGTGTAGCCGAAGTCCGGGTGCACGAGGTCGGCGTACGCGATCAGCCGGCCACCGTCGAAGACCCCGAGGCTGCTGGTGGCGAGGTCGTACGACGGGCGCTGCCACTCGCTCACGACCTCGTCGAGGTCGACGTCGACGGTGCCGACGTCGTGCAGCTCCTCGGCGGTGATCAGCGCCGTGACGGCCTCGGCGTCGTCGAGGGTCAGCGGCCGGCTGGTCAGCCCTTCGGGCAGGTTCACAGCGCGATGGCTCGGTTGACCCAGGTCGAGGTCGACGTCCATGCCGACCTTCTCGTAGAGCCCGAGCGCGCCGGTGCGCGAGTCGGTGGACAGCTCCGACTTCAGGCGCGCCGTGCGCGCGGCCGACCGCGAACGCGTCGACGAGCAGCGCCTGGGCCAGTCCCTGGCCGCGCTGCTCCTTCGTGGTCGCGAGCCGGGCGATGAACGCCGTCGTCTCCGCCATCTGCACCATGGCCATGGCGACGACCGCGCCGGCCGGGTCGAGCACGACGCGCAGGTTCCACGGCTCGAAGCCGGGCCGGCGGGTCATGCTCGACTCCCAGTCCTCGTAGGTCTGCCGGTCGCGGTCCGACCACTCGAGGAAGGCGTCCTCCTGGACCGTCCAGGCCGCTCGGTACTCCTCCGGGCTCGGCGGCCCGCACCGTGTACCCCTCGGGCAGCGTCGCGCTCGGGCACCGCGGCGCCCTCGGGCAGCTGGAGCACCCAGCTCTCCCAGCGGACGTGGTAGCCGAGCGCCTCGAGCAGCCGGTCGCCGGCCGAGCCCTGCGGGCACCGGCATGCCGACCACCGGTGGCGCCCCGCCGGCGTGCGGTGTCCTGCATCCAGCGCGCGAGCGCCGTTCCGAGCCCGCGGCCGCGGAACTCCGGGTGGACAGCGGCGTCACCGCGGTCGTGGCCGCTGTGCTCGGCGTACGCCACCAGACGGTCGCCGTCGAAGACGCCGACGGTCGAGTCCGCGACGTCGAAGCTCGGCCGGGCCCAGTCGCCGACGATGTCGGCCTCCTCGATCGCCACCTCGCCGATGTCCTCGAGCTCCTGGGCGGCCATCACCTCGAAGACCGCCCGGGCGTCGTCGAGCTGGAGGGGGCGGGTGCTGAGTCCGGCGGGAAGGTCCACGCGCGGAAGTGTTCCGGAGAAATGGCCGACGGGGCCGCCCATTTATCGGACGGCCCCGTCGCGCGGGTGACTGTGAGGTCAGGCGTTCTTGATCGCCGAGATGTCGAACTGGAGCTTGATCTTGTCGGAGACGAGGACGCCGCCGGTCTCGAGCGCGGCGTTCCAGGTCAGCCCCCAGTCCTTGCGGAGCAGGGTGGTCGCACCCTCGAAGCCGATGCGGGTGTTGCCGAACGGGTCCTGGGCCGAGCCGGTGAACTCGAAGGGGACCGAGATGGACTTGGTGACGCCCTTGACGGTCAGGTCGCCGGTGATCGTCCAGTCGTCGCCGTCACGGGAGACGTCGGTCGAGGTGAACGTGATGTTGGGGAACTGCTCGGTCTCGAAGAAGTCCCCGGAGAGCAGGTGGCCGTCGCGCTGCTCGTTGCCGGTGCTGATGCTGTTGGCGACGATGCTCACCTCGACCTTGGAGTCGGCCGGGTTCGCGGTGTTGACGTGCGCGGTGCCGGTGAAGTCGGTGAAGTGGCCGCGGACGGTGGCGACCATCGCGTGCCGGGCGCTGAAGCCGAGCCGGCTGTGCGCGGGGTCGAGGGTGTAGTCGCCGGCGATGTCGTCGAGGACGGCGGTGGCGGGGTCGAAGTCGGTGCTGGTCATGATGGGCTCCTCGGTGGTGGGCGTTGGTTGTGCAACCTTCAATGACCAGTAACGGACCATGGTCCGCTTCTATTCCAACTCGTAGCCCGGGACAGTTCGCCCAGAACATGCCGGAGGGCCGAGCGCGATGCGCTCGGCCCTCCGAAGTGTGCAGCTGGGTGCCGCCTCAGGCGGCGTGCGTCGCGGCGTGCGCCAGCTCAGGCGCGGCGGCCGCGGGGACGAGCACCCAGGTGGCCTCCATCCGGGTGCGCCCCGAGGCGTCGATCACCGGCAGCCAGCGCATCTCGAGCCGCTCGGCCTGCGTTTCGTTCATCGTGAGACACCTCCCGTTCACTTTCTGTTCACCAAGAGTATCAGTGCCGGCCATCTGAGCCTCGCAGGATCGAGCGAATTCGCGTGATTCTTGCCCGATATTGGGCAGGAAGTTGCAGATCGGGGCCGCCGATACCGGACCGTATGCGCCGTGCCCGCCGATCGGACCCTCGTCGACCACCTGGTCGCGACCACCGGAGCTCACCGCTGCCGAGGCCGCCCGGGTCGTGGAGGACGTGCTCGCCTTCCACGCCGAGCCGGTCGAGGACTACGTGCGGCGGCGGCACGCGGAGCTGAAGACCCACGGCGTCCGCAACCCCGAGATCTTCGCCCGCCTGGCCGAGGAGCTCGCCCACCGCGTCGTGGCCGCGCCCGCGCTCAGCGAGCGCCAGCTGCGCCGGATCGTCTACGGATAGAGGAGCAGGACATGTGCGGGATCGTCGGATACGTCGGCGCACAGCAGGCGGCGCCGTTGCTGCTGGAGGGGCTGGGCCGGCTGGAGCACCGCGGCTACGACTCGGCCGGTGTCGCCGTGCTCGGCCCGGGCAAGGAGAGCCCGCTGCGGGTGGCGAAGAAGGCCGGCCGGGTGCGTGACCTGACCGAGCACCTGCCCAAGCGGTTCGCCGGCAAGGTCGGCATCGGCCACACCCGGTGGGCGACCCACGGGCCGGCGAACGACGTCAACGCGCACCCGCACGTCGACACCAAGGGTGACGTCGCCGTCGTGCACAACGGGATCATCGACAACGCTGCCGCCCTGCGGGCCGGGCTGGCGGACGCCGGAGTCGACCTGGTCTCCGACACCGACACCGAGGTGCTCGCGCACCTGATCGGCCGCTCGGAGGCCGAGACCCTGGAGGGCAAGGTGGTCGAGGCCCTGGCCCGGGTGGAGGGCACCTACGGGCTGGCGGTCCTGCACGCGGCGTACCCGGACCGGATCGTGGTGGCCCGCAACGGCAGCCCGCTGATCATCGGCATCGGCGAACACGAGATGTTCGTCGCCTCCGACCTGGCCGCGCTGGTCCGCTACACGACCCGGGTGGCGCACCTCGACGACGGCGAGCTGGCCACGATCACGGCCGAGGGGTTCACGACCTATCGCCAGGACCTCAGCCAGGTGGCGCGGGCGGCGACCGAGGTCGAGGTCGACCCGGCTGCGTACGACGCCGGCGAGCACGCGTCGTTCATGTACAAGGAGCTGCTCGAGCAGCCGGAGGCCGCCGAGCGGGTGCTGCGCGGCCGGCTCGACGAGCGGTTCGGCACCTCGCACCTCGGCGGCCTCGAGATGGACGCGCGCGACCTGCGCGCGATCCGCCGGGTGAAGGTGCTCGGCTGCGGGTCGGCGTACTACGTCGGACAGATGGGCGCCGGGCTGGTCGAGGAGCTCGCCCGGGTCCCGGCCGACGCCGAGTCCGCCAGCGAGTTCCGCTACCGCAACCCGATCATCGAGCCCGACACCTTGTACGTCGCCGTGAGCCAGTCCGGGGAGACCATCGACACCCTGCTCGCGGTCCAGGAGATCCGGCGCAAGGGCGGTCGGGTCGTGGGCCTGGTGAACGTCGTCGGCTCGGCGATCGCCCGGGAGTGCGAAGGCGGCATCTACCTGCACGCCGGCCCCGAGGTCGCGGTCGCCTCGACCAAGGCGCTGACCAACATGTTCCTCGGCTTCGCGCTGCTCGCTCTCCAGCTCGGGCGGGTCCGCGACCTCTCGATCGCGGACGGCCGGCGGCTGGTCGCCGGTCTGCAGCGGCTGCCCGAGCAGATCGGCGAGGTCCTCGCCCAGGAGCCGGCGCTGGCCGAGCTGGCCGGCCGGCTGGCCGAGGCCGAGAGCCTGTTCTTCGTCGGCCGGGTGCGGGGCTACCCGGTGGCTCGCGAGGGTGCGCAGAAGTTCAAGGAGATCAGCTACCGGCACGCGGAGGCGTACCAGACCTCCGAGCTCAAGCATGGTCCGCTCGCACTGATCGCTCCCACGGTCCCCACCGTCGCCGTCGTCCCCGAGGACGAGCTGACCGAGCGCAACGTCGGCGCCCTGCACGAGGTCGCGGCCCGTGGAGGTCCGCTCGTGGTGGTGACCCACGCGGCGGTGGACCTCGGCGACCTGCCGTCCCAGGCCTCGGTGGACCGCATCGACGTACCCCGCAACGAGCGCGAGCTCGACCCGATCCTGATGACGGTGGCCCTTCAGCTGCTGGCGTACCACGCGGCGCTCGCGCTCGGTCACGACATCGACAAGCCGCGCAACCTCGCCAAGTCGGTGACGGTCGAGTGACGGCTTCGGCTGTCCGGGATTACGACGTCGGCCGGTACGTGACCGCCACCCCGCTCGCCGACCTGCTCGCCGCCGTACCGTCCCTCAACGACCCGAGCCAGCCGTTCACCTACGCCGTCGACGGGCGCACGATCGTCGGCACCTGGGACATCGTGAAGGCCACCTCGCTCTACCCGACCGAGGTCACCCACATCGACAAGGACTACCGGCTCGAGGTCGAGCTCGACGAGGACGAGCACAGCTTCGACTACGAGGACCACGAGTCCGAGACCCACGCCACCCTCGACGGCGACGGGCTGCACGTCGAGAAGGAGTTCTTCAAGGGCAAGACGAAGAAGAAGGAGTTCTCCTTCGAGTTCGGCGGAGTCAACAAGACCGACGAGGGCGTCTCGGTGAACCCGGTCGTCTACTCCTTCGACACCGACAAGATCAAGGACCCGCTCTTCGCCTTCCTGGAGCAGCACGGCTGGGAGAGGAAGAAGGGCTTCTTCAAGAAGCTGTTCAGCTGAGCTCGTCAGGCCGTCTTCCGTAGCCCGTTGGGTCTGGCGGCAGTCGGTCACCGCGTGCGGGCGGAATCGGACCCCGCATCGTGCTTCACCCGTTGGGGTACTCCTACCCACATGAGCATGAGCCTGCTCCGCACCAAGTCGATCGAGCAGTCGATCAAGGACACCGACGACCCCGACCACAAGCTCCGGAAGGACCTCGGCGCCCTCGACCTGGTCGTGTTCGGCGTCGGCGTCATCATCGGCGCCGGCATCTTCGTCCTGACCGGCACGGTGGCAGCGTCGAACTCGGGTCCGGCCCTGGCGCTGAGCTTCCTGATCGCCGCGGTCGCCTGTGGGCTGGCCGGGCTCTGCTACGCGGAGTTCGCCTCGACCGTCCCGGTCGCCGGCAGCGCCTACACGTTCAGCTACGCGACCCTGGGCGAGCTGGTCGCCTGGACCATCGGCTGGGACCTGGTGCTGGAGTTCACCATCGGCTCGGCCGCACTGTGCGTCTCGTTCTCGGGCTACCTCCAGTCGCTGCTGGACGGCACCGCCTTCGAGGTGCCCACGGAGCTGGCCTCGGCCTCGGACGGCTTCATCGACCTGCCGGCGGTCGTCATCGCGCTGCTGGTGATGGCGATCCTGATCCGGGGCACCAAGTTCTCCAGCCGGGTCAACCAGGTCGTGGTGGCCATCAAGCTCGCAGTCGTTGCCGCGGTGATCGTGGTCGGCGTGGCGTACGTCGACCCGTCCAACTGGGTGCCCTTCATCCCCGAGTCGCAGCCGGTGCCCGAGGGTGGCGGCGGCTTCGAGCAGACCCCGCTGATCACCTCGCTCCTCGGCATCGAGCCCGCGATCTTCGGGCTGGGCGGCGTGATCGCAGGTGCGGCCATCGTCTTCTTCGCGTTCATCGGCTTCGACATCGTCGCGACCACCGCGGAGGAGGCCAAGAACCCGCAGAAGGACGTGCCGGTCGGCATCCTCGGCTCGCTGATCATCGTCACGGTTCTCTACGCGGCGGTGAGCCTGATCGTCACCGGCGTGCAGAGCTACAAGGACATCGACCCCGAGGACGCCGCGCCACTGGCGACCGCCTTCTCGGTCGCAGGAGTCGACTGGATGGGCGACCTCATCTCGGTCGGGGCATGCATCGGCCTGGTCGTCGTGGCCATGATCCTGATGCTCGGACAGTGCCGGGTCGCGTTCGCGATGGGTCGCGACGGGCTGCTGCCGCGGTCCATCGCCAAGGTGCACCCGACCTTCGGCACGCCGTACCGGATCACCCTGATCACGGGGGTCGTGGTCGCGGTCATCGCCGGCTTCGTCGACCTGACGACCCTGGCCGACCTGGTCAACATCGGGACGCTCTTCGCGTTCATCCTGGTCAGCATCGGAGTCGTGGTCCTGCGCTACAAACGGCCCGACCTCGAGCGAGCCTTCCGCGTCCGCGCGGTGTGGCTGGTGGCCTCCCTCGCGACCCTCATGTGCCTCTACCTGATGCTGAACCTCAAGGGCGAGACCTGGATCCGGTTCCTGGTCTGGATGGCGATCGGCTTCGTCGTCTACTTCGCCTACGGACGCCGGCACAGCCGGCTCGGTCAGGCCGAGCTCCAGGACTCCGCTAGGTAGGCCTCCAGCTCCGCGAGGTACGCCGCCTCCTTCCGCCGGCGGACCAGCGGGTTGGTGTTCTCGACCCAGTCCGCGGCGACGTCGACGACCGCGTCGAGCATCAGCGCTCGCCGTGCGACGGCGTACGCCGCGGTGTCCGGCCAGTGGTGGGGGTCGGTGCCGAGGGCGTCGTGGAGGAGGATCGCGTCGTCGACGACGGGGTCACCGACCGACAGGTCCTCCCAGTCGAGGAGCCAGAGCCGGTCGGGCGCGACCAGGACGTTCTCGTGCCACGGGTCGCCGTGGACGGCGGCATGGACCGGGGCGTCGAGGGTGTCGATCAGGAGACCGAGCGCATCGACCTCCTCGGCCAGGTAGGCGTGCAGGTCCCTGCCGACGTAGCCCTCGATGACGTCGAGGTCCGCCTCGAGCCGTTGCAGCCAGATCCTCGCGGAAGCAGTCCGCGGTGGTCGTCGGCCCTCCGAGCAGCGCGACGAGCTCGGTGTCGGAGTGCAGCCCGGCCAGGAGCGCGCTCGCGTCGTCGTACCGCTCGTGGAGCGTCCCTCGCGTGGCCGGCGGTGCGTCGAGGTAGGGGAAGAGCAACGCGGTGCGGCCGCCGACGGAGAGCACGTCGAGGACCGGCGGCGCGGCATGCCGCTCGGCGAGGAGCGCGGCCACCCGGGCCCAGGTCGCGAGCGACTCCTCCTCGTCGGCATCGGCCGCCACCTTGGCCCACAGCGTCCGGTCGCCGACGCGCACGGCGAACGAGAGCTTGCCGACGCCGGTGTGGTTGGCGTGGTGCTCCACCTGGGCATCGGGGCCGAGGGCGGCCACCAAGGCGTCCCGCACCCGGCGTACCGACATGCCTGTCGACATAGGGGGAGTCTGCCCCCGTGAGCGAGGACACCGCGACGCGAAATCACCAGCAGGCGGCGAACAGGCCTACCGTGGCCCGGGTGAGCAACGACGAGCAGGACGTGCAGTCCTTCGCCGACCTCGGGCTCGCCGGTCCGGTGCTCAGCGCGGTCGCGGCTGTGGGCTACGAGGCACCTTCCCCGATCCAGGCCGCCACCATCCCGCCGATGATGGACGGTCGCGACGTGGTCGGTCTGGCCCAGACGGGCACGGGCAAGACCGCGGCGTTCGCGCTCCCGATCCTGTCCCGCCTGAACCTGTCGCAGAAGAAGCCCCAGGCGCTCGTGCTCGCCCCCACCCGCGAGCTGGCACTCCAGGTGTGCGAGGCCTTCGAGAAGTACGCCGCCGGCTCGCCCGGCGTCAGGGTGCTGCCCGTCTACGGCGGCCAGGGCTACGGCGTCCAGCTGTCCGCGCTGCGCCGCGGCGTCCACGTCATCGTCGGCACGCCCGGCCGGATCATGGACCACCTCGACAAGGGCACCCTCGACCTCACCGAGCTGCGCTTCCTGGTCCTCGACGAGGCCGACGAGATGCTCAACATGGGGTTCGCGGAGGACGTCGAGACGATCCTCGCCGACACCCCTGACGACAAGCAGGTGGCGCTGTTCTCGGCGACCATCCCCGCGCCGATCCGGCGGCTGTCGACGAAGTACCTGCACGACCCGGTCGAGATCACCGTCAAGGGCAAGACCCAGACCGCCGCGAACATCACCCAGCGCTACCTGTTCGTGTCCTACCCGCAGAAGGTCGACGCCCTCACCCGCATCCTCGAGGTCGAGAACTTCGAGGGGATGATCGTCTTCGTCCGGACCAAGAACGAGACCGAGACGCTCGCCGAGAAGCTGCGGGCCCGCGGGTTCTCCGCCACCGCGATCAACGGCGACGTGCCGCAGAACGTGCGGGAGCGCACCGTCAACCAGCTCAAGTCCGGTCAGCTCGACATCCTGGTCGCCACCGATGTCGCCGCGCGGGGGCTGGACGTCCAGCGGGTCAGCCACGTCGTCAACTACGACATCCCGACCGACACCGAGTCGTACGTGCACCGGATCGGGCGCACCGGCCGGGCCGGGCGCAGCGGTGACGCGATCTCGTTCGTGACCCCTCGCGAGCGCTACCTCCTCAAGCACATCGAGAAGGCCACGCGGACCACGCTGGTCCAGATGCACCTGCCGAGCGTCGAGGACATCAACTCGACCCGGCTGGCCCGCTTCGACGACGCCATCTCCGCCGCGCTCTCGTCGACCGAGCGGGTCGACTTCTTCCGGGACGTGGTCGCCCACTACGTGCAGGAACACGACGTGCCCGAGGTGGACGTCGCCGCCGCACTGGCGGTCGTGCTCCAGGGCGACGAGCCGCTGCTCCTCGACCCCGAGGCCGAGCGCCCCGCCCAGGCGGCGCGTGGCGAGCGACCCGACCGGGGCGACCGCAGTGGCGACCGCGGCCCCCGCGTGGCGCGCGACGGCCGGCCGCTCGCGACGTACCGCATCGCCGTGGGCAAGAGGCACAAGGTCGAGCCGCGGCAGATCGTCGGCGCCATCGCCAACGAGGGCGGGCTGAGCCGTCAGGACTTCGGGTCGATCAGCATCCGGCCGGACTTCTCGCTGGTCGAGCTCCCCGCGGAGCTGTCGGCCGAGACCTGGGACGCGCTGCGCTCCACGCGCATCTCCGGGAAGCTGATCGGCCTCAAGAAGGACGACGGCCCGCCGTCCGCTCGCCGCTCCTCGTCCGGGCCGCCGCCCAAGAAGCCCCGGCACAAGAAGGGCTGAGCGGCCGGCACTTCTGGTGCTCGAGTGTCTGACCCACTTGCGGAGCGATTATACACGCCGGGATAGTGGCTTGGACACTGAGATACCGGTGCGCTCGAACCTGCTACGAGCAGGAACGCCACGAGGGCGCCGGCAGCTACCTGGCCGGAGGCGAGCCGCGGTCATGACCGAGGCCATGGGCATCGGGAGCGCCGCGACATGCGCCATGTCGCCGGCGGCATGTCACGCCCGGCACGCTGGTGCGGCCCATCGCGTCCACCTCGACGCAGCCCGAGGGGTTCAGCGCGAGGCCGAGCTGCTCGGCGAACGGCGCCCGCTGCGTGAACGTCGTCGAGACGAACAACCCGGCGACGTCCTCGGTCGTACCGTCGGCGAAGCTGATCGTGGCCCCGAGCGGGCTGGGAGACACGCCGGTCACCCGGTCGGTGCGGACTGCCACTCCGGCGGCGAGGTCGGCGGTGAGCTCCTGGCCGTCCGTGAACACCGTGACGCGCGACGCGATCGGCCCGACCAGCCCGGGCAGGTGGCCGGCCCCGGCGACGCCCAGGATGCCGACGTGCCCGGCGGCGAACTCGTGGCCGTGGCAGAACGGGCAGTGCGCCACCACCGAGCCGAACAGGTCGGCGAGCCCCGGCTTGTTCGGGAGCGTGTCGACCACACGCGGTCGCGAGCACGACACCGCGCGCCCGGACCACCTCGTCGCCGAGTGCTACGACGAACCCGCCCCCAAGGTCGGACCGAGCGTCCGCGGCCACCGAGGTGACCGTGGCGTCGCGCGTCGTCACGCGTGTCGTACGCCGCCAGCTCCTTGTGGGCGGCGGCGCGGCGCAACTCGGCCGGCGGCGTGCCGTCGTGAGTGACCACGTTGTGCATGTGTGCGGCTCGGGTCGTTGCGATATGCACCGGAGTCGACCATCAGCACCTTCCGTGCACCCGGCCCAGGGTCAGGGTCGCCTGGAGGCCGGCCGGTCCCCCGCCGATCACCACTGCGTCGTACTGCTCGTGCTGCGTCATCTGTGCGCTCCTCGGGCTCGAACTTGTGTCAACCACGAGGATGTGACTTCATGTTGACATGAAGTCAAGTCTGGACTGGTCGATCGGTGAGGTGGCCGAGCGGTTCGGCCTCGAGACCCATGTCCTGAGGCACTGGGAGGACGTGCGGCTGCTGGCCCCGGCCCGCGATGCGGCCGGCCGGAGGCGGTACGGCCGCGACGACGTGGTCCGGGTCGCGACGGTGATCCGGAGCAAGGCCGCGGGCATGAGCCTCGACCAGATCGAGGTGCTCCTCGATGCCGAGGCCGCGGGCCGGCACCAGGTGCTGGAGGCGCACATCGCCGATCTCGACCGGCGGATGGAGGAGATGCGCCGGTCCCGCGAGATGACCGAGCACGCGCTCCGCTGCCGAGCCCACGACATCGCCACCTGCCCCCGGTTCAGCGCGATCGTCGAGGACCTGGTGACGGGACAGCGCGGAACGTTCCCGACGGTCCACTCTGGACAGCACGTCTAGACGGGCGTTGGGTGGACGCGGCCGCATCGGGTGGCCAGGTCAACATCTCGGGAGACCTGACGTGGTCGCCGGTCGCGCCGCCCGCTTGTAACTAACCGTCCAGTCATCTGGCCTGCGGCTACAACCGCATGGAAGTGGTCGTAACGGTTAGTTACAAGCGGGCTCGGCGGCCGCGGCTGGGCGGCGGCCTGTACAAATTGTCGGCATGACGCGACCCCGGGCCGCCGCTCTCACCCTGGCCATCGCCCTCGTCGTCGGGGCCGCCGGGTGCACGGGCGACTCCGGCGGCGACGACTCGTCCGACGAGCCGGACCCCCAGGACGCCGCGACCGCGCTCGCGTCCGGGTTGACGGCCAAGGACCTGTCGAAGGTCGCGCTCACCAGCGATACCGCGACGACCGCCCAGGCGTCGTACGACCGGATCACGCAGGAGATGGACGCGGCGAAGCTCCAGGTCGACACCGCCGGGGTCAAGCAGACCGGTTCGACCGCGGTGGCGACGCTGCACTGGACCTGGGACCTGACCTCCGCGACGTGGGAGTACGACGCCGAGGCCGAGCTGAAGTTCGCCGAGGACGGCTGGCAGGTGGCCTGGGCGCCGTCGGTCATCGAGCCGTCGCTGGTCGAGGGCGAGAACCTGGACGTCTCGGCGGTGCTGGCCGACCGCGGCGACATCCTCGGTGCCGGCGGCCAGCAGCTCGTGACCGAGCGGCAGGTGTCGCGGGTCGGCGTCGACAAGACCCAGCTCGGTGAGGCCGATCCCGCCGCATCCGCACGCTCCGTCGCCCAGCTGGTCGGTGTGGACGCCGGACCGTACGTGAAGGCGGTCAAGGCGGCCGGCGCGCAGGCCTTCGTGGAGGCGATCACCTTCCGGCAGGAGGAGCTGCCCGCGGCGGTGAGCAACGGCATCACGGCCATCCCGGGTGGCCGGATCGTGGCGGCCAGCCTGCCGCTCGCGCCGACCGCGGACTTCGCGGCGCCGCTGCTCGGCAAGGTCGGCGAGGTGACGGCCGAGATCATCGAGGAGCACCCGGAGTACCACCCCGGTGACATGGCCGGGCTGTCCGGACTCCAGGCGCGGTACGACGGCCAGCTGCGCGGGACGCCCGGCGTCGTGGTCCAGGCCGTGCCCGAGAAGGGCAACCCGCGCGAGCTCTACCGCACCGAGGCGACGCCCGGCGACCCGCTCGTGCTCTCCCTCGACCTGGGCCTCGAGACCAAGGCCGAGGAGCTGCTGGCCGGCGTCGGCCCGGCCAGCGCCCTGGTGGCGATCCGGCCGAGCACGGGCGAGATCCTCGCCGCCGCGAACGGCCCCGGCAACGGTGGCCAGAACCTCGCGACGTTCGGCCAGGCCGCACCCGGGTCGACGTTCAAGACCGTGAGCAGCCTGGCGCTGCTGCGCGCCGGGCTGACGCCCGACACCGTCGTGCCCTGCACCCCCACGGTCACGGTGAACGGCAAGGAGTTCAAGAACTACAGCGACTACCCCTCGAGCGCGCTCGGCAACATCCCGCTGAAGACGGCCGTCGCCAACTCGTGCAACACGGCGTTCATCTCGCAGGCCCCGAAGCTGTCCGGCACGAACCTGTTCGACGCCGCGGTCTCCCTGGGCATGGGGCTCGACCACGACCTCGGCTTCCCGGCGTACTTCGGCAAGACCGACCCGGACACCGAGAGCGAGACCGGGGCGGCCGCGCAGCTGATCGGGCAGGGCACCATCCTCGCCTCGCCGATGGTGATGGCCACCGTGATCGCGTCGGTGCAGCAGGGGTCACTCGTGGTGCCGCGGCTGGTCGAGGGCGTCGACGTCAGCGCGCCGGAGGGCGCGGCGCCCCTCACCGAGGCCGAGACGACCGCGCTGCGGTCGATGCTGCGCGGCGTGGTGACCGACGGCAGCGGCCGCGCGCTGCTCGACGTGCCCGGGGCACCGGTGATCGCGAAGACCGGCACGGCCGAGTTCGGCACCGGCGACGACCTGCAGACGCACGCCTGGATGATCGCCGCACAGGGCGACCTGGCGGTCTGCGTCTACGTCGACATCGGCGAGTCCGGCAGCGGCACCGCCGGCCCGATCCTCGAGGCGTTCCTGCGCGCGGCTCAGGCGCGCTAGCCACCGGGCCGGGCACCGACAGGAGCGGACCCCCCGCTGCATGGGGTCAACGAGGGGCCCTTGCCGATTTCGCAGTGCTCCCTCCGAAGTCGACGCAGACAGACAAGCACAACCCCACCCCGGCTGTCATGTCTTCCAGCCCGGTGGGAAAGTGGCCCACATGACCGGTCTGGACTTCCTTCCCAACGACCAGCGGCGCCTGTTCATCGGAGGCCAGTGGACCGACGCCGAAGGGGGTGGGAGCTTCGACGTGCTCGACCCCGCCGACGGGTCCGTCCTGTGCGCCGTGGCCGACGCGACGGTCGCCGACGGGCAGCGTGCGCTCGAGGCGGCGGTGGCCGCGCAGGACGACTGGGCCCGAACGCCGCCGCGCGACCGGGGCGAGATCCTGCGGCGGGCGTTCGAGCTGGTGGCCGCGCGCAGCGAGCAGTTCGCCGGGCTGATGAGCCTCGAGATGGGCAAGACCCTCAAGGAGGCCGCCGGCGAGGTCACCTACGGCAACGAGTTCCTGCGCTGGTTCTCCGAGGAGGCGGTGCGCATCCACGGCCGGTGGATGCAGGCACCGGCCGGGGGCAGCCGGCTGCTGACCATCAAGAAGCCGGTCGGACCGTGCCTGTTCGTGACGCCCTGGAACTTCCCGCTCGCCATGGGCACCCGCAAGATCGGCCCGGCGGTCGCGGCCGGCTGCACCATCGTGGTCAAGCCCGCGCAGCAGACGCCGCTGACGATGCTCGCGCTCGCGGCGACGTTCGCGGAGGCGGGCCTGCCGGACGGCGTCCTGAACGTCGTCACGACCACCCACGCGGGTGACGTCAGCGCCGCGATCATGGCCGACCCGCGGCTGCGCAAGATGAGCTTCACCGGCTCCACCGGGATCGGGAAGCAGCTGGTCAAGCAGGCCGCCGACCAGCTGCAGCGGGTCAGCATGGAGCTCGGCGGCAACGCGCCGTTCCTGGTCTTCGAGGACGCCGACATCGACGCGGCCGTCGACGGCGCGATGCTCGCCAAGATGCGCAACATGGGCGAGGCCTGCACCGCAGCGAACCGGTTCCTGGTGCACTCCTCGGTCTCCGACGAGTTCGCCAAGAAGCTCGCCGACCGGATGGGCGCGCTCACCCTCGGCCGCGGCCAGGACGACGGCACCGACGTCGGCCCCCTCATCGACGAGAAGGCCGTCGAGTCGGTGACCAAGCTCGTCGACGGCGCGGTCTCGGCCGGTGCCTCGATCGTGGTGGGCGGCCAGGCGCACGGCGGCCCCGGCTACTTCTACCCGCCGACCGTCCTGGTCGACGTCCCCCACGACGCCGAGATCAACCGGGAGGAGATCTTCGGCCCGGTCGCGCCGATCACGACGTTCGAGACCGAGGAGGAGGCCGTCGCCAAGGCCAACGACACGGAGTACGGCCTGTCGTCGTACGTCTACACCCGCGACCTCCAGCGGACGATCCGGCTGGCCGAGGCGCTCGACTTCGGCATGATCGGCGTCAACACCGGACTGGTGTCGAACCCGGCCGCGCCGTTCGGCGGCGTCAAGGCCAGCGGCTTCGGCCGCGAGGGTGGCTTCGAGGGGATCGAGGAGTACCTCGACACGACGTACGTCGCGCTGGCGCTCTGACCTGCGGAAGTGGAGCCGTACGGCGGGGTGGCCGCCCAGTACGTCGAGTTCGCACGGCACTGCGAGGGCGAGTCCCCGTGCTTCGTCGAGTGGGCGCTCGGAGTCGCCGCTGACGAGGAGGTCCTCGCCTGGGTCGACCAGCTGCCCGGGCTGAAGAAGCAGCCGAACATCGTGTTCGCCGCGGCCCGTTGGCACGGCGTCCCGGCTCCCGGCCCGTACGCCGGCCTGCGGGACGCGCTGCTCCGTGACGACGGCACGATCCGGGAGACCATCCTGACCCGGTCGACGCAGACCAACGAGGTCGGCCGGCTGGCCACGCTGCTGCCCGCCTTCGCATCGGTGGTGCCGAGCGGGCCGGTGGCGCTCATCGAGGCCGGTGCGAGCGCCGGGCTCAACCTGTACCCGGACAGGTGGGGCTATGCCTGGTCGACTCCGAGCGGCGTTGCCGAGCTCGGACCCGCGCCGTACCTGTCCTGCGAGGTCAGCGGACCTGCCCCGCTGCCGACCGCCCTGCCCGACGTGGCCTGGCGTGGGGGCATCGACCTCAATCCGCTCGACGTCACCGACCCCGAAGCGATGGAGTGGCTCGAGACGCTGGTCTGGCCCGAGGAGGACGACCGGCGAGTGCGGCTTCGGCACGCGATCGACGTCGCTGCCGCCGACCCTCCGCGGCTGGTCCGCGGCGACCTCCTCACCGAGCTCCGCGCGCTGGTCGCCGAGGCGGCGGCGTACGGCACGGTCCTGGTGTTCCACTCCGCGGTGGCGGCCTACCTCCCGGTCGAGCAGCGCGATGAGCTCCAGCGGTTGATGCGCGAGCTGGTCGCCGAGGGCCGCTGCCACTGGATCAGCAACGAGGCGCCGAACGTGTTGCCGGAGGTCACGGCCACGGCGCCCGAAGGGGAGCGGCACGCGCGGCACTTCGTGCTCGGCGTCGACGGCCGGATGGTCGGCCGCACCCATGGGCATGGCCAATATCTCGAGTGGCTGGCTTGACCTCAACCTTGCTTCAACCTGTCCGATGGCTACATGCACGCGATCCGGCTCCACGCCTTCGGCCCGCCCGAGAACCTCGTCCTCGACGAGGTGCCCGACCTCGACCCTGAGCCGGGACAGGTGCGCATCGCCGTCGAGGCGAGCGGCGTGCACCTGCTCGACACCACGCTCCGCCGCGGCGACGCCGGCCCGATCCCGTTGCCCGAGCTGCCGACCGTCCCCGGCCGCGAGGTCGCGGGTGTGGTGGACGCCGTGGGGCCGGACACCGAACCGGCCTGGCTGGGCCAGCGGGTCGTGGCGCACCTCGGCCAGGTGCCGGGTGGGTACGCCGAGCAGGCGGTCACCGGCGGTGGACAAGCTCTTCCAGGTGGCCGACCACGTCTCGTTCCCGGACGCCGTGGCCGCCGTCGGCACCGGAAGGACCGCTCTGGGCGTCGTCGAGCTCGAACCTCCCACCGCCGACGACGTGGTCCTGGTGCCGTCCGCCGCCGGCGGCCTGGGCTGGTTGCTGGTGCAGTCGGCGCTGGCGGCCGGTGCGACGGTGGTCGCGGCCGCTCGCGGCCCACGCACGGAGACGCTCGCGGGTCTTGGCGCCCACCTCGTCGTCGACTACGACGAGCCCGGCTGGGAGGAGAAGGTCCGAGCGGAGACCGGCGGCGTCACCCTGGTCTACGACGGAGTGGGCGGTGAGGTCGGGCGCCAGTCACTGGAGCTGCTGAGGCCGGGCGGCCGGCTGGTCATGTTCGGGTTCTCGGCGGGGACCCCCACCCAGCTGACCACCGACGACCTGATCGGTCGGGGGATCAGTGCGGGCTGGTCGCTGGGGGCGCGGATGGTGGCGCTGCCGGGCGGCATCCCGGGGCTCGCCGGCCGGGCGCTGGGGAAGGTGGCGTCCGGGGAATGGCGGCCACTGGTCTCGACGTTTCCACTGGCGGAGGCGGCTCGGGCGCACGCCTACCTCGAGGAGCGTCGAGCCCTCGGCAAGGTCGTGCTGGTGACCGACCGGCCGATGAATTCGGTCGAGGATGTCGGTCCACACGGGCAGACTTGAGCCCCGCTGGAGAGGAGGAGAGACATGGCTGACCCGACGCCCACCGCGGCTCGTCGGCTGCCCCGCGCGCTGACGCCGTTCCGCCACCCGGCCTACCGCCGGCTGGCCGTCGCGCTCACCCTCTCCACCTTCGCGTCCGGGGTCTGGATCGTCGCCCTGGTGTGGGAGGTGATCCGGATCGACGGCGGCCCCGCGCAGCTCTCAGTCGTCGCGACCGCGAGCGCCGTCGGTGTCCTGCTCCCGGCGCTGCTCGGCGGCGTGGTGGCCGACCGGGTCCCCCAGAAGCTGATCCTGCTGGTGGTGGCCGGCATCGAGCTGGCCGGCATGACCCTGGTCGCCGTCCTCTCGATCACCGACACCACGGAGCTGTGGCACTTGGCGGCGGTCTCGTTCGTGACCGGTGCGGGGATGGCGTTCTACTACCCGGCCTACTCCGCGTGGCTGCCCGCGCTGGTCCCGCAGTCCGACCTGCTGGCGGTCAACGGCTTCGAGGGCATGATCCGGCCGGCCTTCGGTCAGGCGATCGGCCCGGGCGTGGCGGGTGCCGCAGTGGCCGTGGCCTCGCCGGGCGCAGCCGTCGCGATCGCGGCGGCGGCGTCGTTGCTGGGTCTTGTCGCGCTGACGGCGGTACCGCTCACGCCGGTCCGCCGAGACTTCGACCTGGAGGGCGAGCCCAAGCACCCCGTGGCCGCTGCAGTTGCCGACATCCGCGAGGGATTCGGCTACATGGTCCGCACGCCGTGGCTGCTGTCCACGCTGCTGTTCGCCTCGCTGATGATCCTGGTGATCATGGGTCCGTTCGAGGTGCTGATCCCGTTCCTCATCAAGGACCGGCTCGGCGGCGGTCCCGGCCACCACGCCTGGGTGCTCGCGGCGTTCGGCATCGGCGCCGCGGTCGGATCGCTGGCAATGGCGTCGTTCCGCCTGCCGCGCCGCTACCTCACGACCATGAACCTGATGTGGGGCGTCGGCTGCCTCCCGCTGCTGGTGATCGGCTTCGCCAACGCGGTCTGGCAAGTGGTGGCTGCCGCGTTCGTGCATCGGGGTCATCTTCGATGCGGCCATGGTCATCTGGGGCACGCTGCTCCAGCGCCGGGTGCCGCCACACATGCTGGGTCGGGTGGCCTCGCTCGACTTCTTCGTCTCGGTGAGCCTGATGCCGGTATCGATGGCCCTCGCCGGCCCGGTGTCGGAGGCGATCGGGCTGCGCACGACGTTCACCATCGCAGCCGTCGCGCCGATCTTCTTCGCCGTCATCGCGGTGTTCTGGGCGAAGCTGCCGCAGGACGAGCTCGCCCACCCGTTGCGGGACGAGGACGAGGAGTCCGAACCGGCCGAGGTCGTGCCGGCCTAGCTGCGCGGCGGGTGCTCGCCCAGGTTCCGGACGAGCGCCATCGCCTCGGCGGCGCTCAGGCCCAGTGCCCGGGTCTCGGCGAGGTAGGCGACGGCCGCGGCCTTGGCCTTCCGGGTCACCTGGTCACCGGTGACGAAGCTCCCGGCCCGGCCGCGCGTCTCGATGACGCCGGACTGCTCGAGCTCGCGGTACGCGCGGGCGACCGTGTTGGTGGCGACGCCCAGGTCCTCGGCCAGCCGGCGGACGGTCGGCAGCCGGTCGCCCGGCTGCAGTGCGCCGCTGCCGACCTGCTCGGCGACCTGGGTGCGGATCTGCTCGTACGGCGGGGTGCTGGACGTGGTGTCGAGGTCGATCACGGGTGCGAAGGTACGTAGGACCCTGTTGTGTAGCAACACACAACAGAGTCACTCGACGGGTCGGCCTAGTCCTTCAGCGCCAGCGCCTCGAGAACGGTGGTCGTCGTCCAGGATCCCCGGGCACCGGGCGCAGCGGCGACGTACGACGCGATCCGCGCATCGTCCCAGCCGTGGGCCTCACGCAGCCCGGTCGCGATCGACCGCAGGTAGGCGGCGCTCGGTGCGGCGAGCGCGAGCCCCTGGATGTCGTGGTTGGTGACCGTCAGGAGCGGGATCCCGTCGCGGGTGTCCACCCGGACCACCGTCTCGTAGCGGCCCGGACCCATCCGGTGCAGCTCTCCGAGGTCGGGCAGCACCGACGCCAGGGCCTGCGCGAACTCCCCGCCGGGCTCGAGCCGCATCTCCTGGGCCGCCACGTCCGCGAACTGCTCCGGTGTCACCAGGTAGGCCCGGCAGGCCACCGAGCCCGTGCCCTCCGGGTCGAAGAACGCCATGCCCCCGCCCCAGACGCCCGACTCGCCGGCGAAGACGAGAGCACCGGAGACCTCGAGGCTGAAGCACCCCGCCGGGTCGGACGGGTCGCGGCAGCCTTCGTAGGTGCGCGTCCCGCCGTCCGGGCGCCCCCCGACCAGATAGCACCGGAACCGGTCCTCTCCGAGATTGGAGCCGTAGGCGACGTACCAGACCCGGTCCACTCCGGGTCAGCTCGGCAGGGGCTGCTCGCCGAGTGCCGACCTGGCCTCCTCGAGCAGGATGCGCTGCGCGGCTTCGTACCTGACCTCCGCGTCCTCGGCCGTGTTCCCGACGGCCGTCAGCCCCACCCGGCCGTGCTCGGTCAGGCTGCTGATCATGTGGAAGACGACGCCGACCTGCCGCGACTGGTCGAAGTGGATCCCGTGCCGGGCGACGATGTCGAAGAGGTCGAGCGGCACCAGGCCGCGCAGCAGGTCGGACTCGAGGTGGTCGGTCGCGACGAGGTACTTCTCCTCGCCGGTCGGCGTGAAGAACAGCGCTGTGTCGGGGTCGTAGCGGCCGTCGGTCAGGAACTGGAGCGTCAGGAACGGGTGGGTGGTGCCGCCCCTGCGCAGGTTGAGCTCGATCGCGTACGGCGTCCAGCCGGCGCCCTCACGGACCACCACGAAGTCGACCGCGAACCGCCCGAGCGCGCCCAGCTCGGCCAGCCGGGCGCCGATCGTGGCGGCATGCGTGGTGATCAGCTGCGCGTACTCGGGGTTGGCGGGGAAGACGCAGCCCAGGTACCGCTGGCCGCTCGCTCCGCCCAGGAGCTGGTCGTGGGTCGAGAGGAGCTCGACCACGCCGCCCGGCAGGACGCGAAGCTGGACACTGGGGCTGACCAGCTCGTCGCCCTCGATCCGCTCCTCGACGATGCCACCGCCCTCGGCGAACTTCGCGACGTAGACGTCGTACGGCGTCGTCTCGGACTCCAGCTCCATCTCCGCGAGCCGGCGCAGCACCGCGTCCCTCTCGTCGGGCGCGCCCGGTTGTGGGAGGTCCGCGAGCCGTACGACGGCGTTGCCTGCTCCAGAGACACCCTCGTTGAGCTTGACGATCGCGCTGCGCATCGACGGACGCTGGGCGCGCATCCCCATGATCGCGTCGGCGATCTCGTCGAGGCCGTGCAGGTCCTCCGACCCCAGCGGGTACGGCACCCCCAGCTCGCCGAAGAGCCGTCGGCAGCCGGTCTTGGACCCCAGATCGGCCAAGCGGGGGTCCGCGCCGTACATCGGGATGCCGAGGCTCAGCGCGACGTCGCGTTCGAGCTCGGTGGTGTTGTAGGGGAGGAGATGCGACCTGCCGCGGTTGGGGATCAGCGCGCCGATCCGGGCGAGCACCCGGGGACGGTCGAGCAGCTTCTCGCTGAGCGACCGAGGCGAGGCGTCGTTGACCGACACGAGCGAGAGGCGGGACCTGGCGTGGCTCGGGATCACGCCGGGGAGGAGCGCGAGGTAGTACTCGATGATCTCGGCTGCGATCGGCAGGGAGGTCACGTAGACCATCCGAAGCCGGGGCTGACGGAGCAGCATCAGCATGAACAGGAACCGCTCCTCCATGGCCTGGGTGAGCGTGCCGCTGCCCGGGACGGCCCGGTCCAGGGTGATGCTCGGCACCACGACGACGGACTCGTCCTCGTGGTTGAGGCGCATCGCCTCCCACACGTCGTCCATCCGGCCCTGCAGCGAGTCGAAGCGCTGGTAGCGGTCTTCCTCAGTCAGTGTTGACAGCACGGTGGGACTCCTTGTCGGTCATGGCCGGCACCTGGGAGGTGTCGAGGCCCTTGATCTCGAACGCCCGGAACGATCGGCTGAAGCCGCGGAGCCGGCGATCTCCGATGTCCTCGCCGACCACGGCCGACCCGGCGGTCGCGAAGACGCGCTCGGTCGTGAGGATCTGCCACGGCTCCGCGTCGGAGCACAACCGCGAGGCGAGGTTGGTGACGCTGCCGATGGCCGCGTAGTCGAACCTGCCCTCGAAGCCGATCTTGCCGAGGGTCGCGTAGCCCTGCGCGATGCCGATCCCGAGCGCCAGGTCGTGGCCCTGCCGGCTCCAGGTCTCGGCGAGTGCCCGGACCCGGGTGCGCATCGCGACGCTCATCCGGATGGCGCGCAGCGGCCCGTCCTCACAACGGACCGGGTCGTTGAAGAACACCATGAGCCCGTCGCCGGCGAACCGCTCGAGGGTTCCCTCGAAGCGGAAGATCAGGTCGCCCAGCGCCTCGTGGTAGGCAGCCAGCACGCCCATGACCTCCTCGGGCTCGCTGGCCTCGGCGAACGGCGTGAACCCGCGGAGGTCACAGAAGACCACGACGATCTCGCGCCGGTGGCTGTCCAGGAACGACTCGTCACCGGAGTCCACGATGAGCTCGGCCAGCTGCGGCGAGAGGAAGCGACGCAGCTTGGCCATCCGCTCGAGCTGGCCCACCTGCTCCTGCACCCGGTCCTCGAGCTCGCGGTTCCACGCCGCCAGCTCGCTCGCCTGCCGCGTGACGGTGTCCTGGTACCGCTTGATCCGCGCCAACGAGGCGACCCGGGCGAGGAGCTCGCTGCGGTCGATCGGCTTGGTCAGGAAGTCGTCGGCCCCCGCCTCGAGGGCCTTGATCTTCTGCTCGTCGCCACTGGCGGTCACCATCACGACCGGCAGGAAGGCCATCGCCGGGTCCGCGCGAATCCGCCGGCACACCTCGTAGCCGTCGAGACCCGGCATCACGATGTCGAGGAGGACCAGGTCCGTCCCGCCCTCGGCCAGCGCGGCGAGCGCCTCCTCACCGGACTGCGCGCCGCGGACGTCGTAGCCGCGCGGGGTCAGCGTCGCCTCGAGGAGCCTGACGTTCGCCGGTTGGTCGTCGACGACGAGCACCCGGACCTTCTCGTCAGCCGCCGTCATGGTTGGCCTCCCCGATCCAGGAAGTCGCGTACCTGCTGCGGGAAACGACGCACGTCGATGGGCTTCTCGAGGTAGCCGTCGAAGCCCGACGCGAACGCTCGGGTCTTGTCCTCGTCCATCACGAAGGCGGTGACCGCCACGACCGGGACGTCCTGGCCGTCGCGGCCGACCCGGATCTGACGCAGGGCCTCGGCGCCGTCGATGCCGGGCAGCTGGAGGTCCATGAGGATCAGGTGCGGTCGCTCCGTCTCCGCCAGCCGGACGCCGTCCTCGCCCGTGGTCGCCTCGATGACCTCGTAGCCGGAGAACTCCAGCACGTCGCGCACCAGCTTCATGTTCTTGGGGTTGTCCTCGACGACGAGGATGCGGGAGGTCATGGAGCCTCCGTCCCTTCGACGGGATCGTCCCTGGAGACCGGCAGCCCGATCGCCGTGAGCGCCTCCAGCAGGTGTTCGCGGCTGACCGGCTTCACGAGGTAGCCGGCGGCGCCGAGCGCGGCGCCTCGAGAGCGTTCGTCGACGATCGAGACGACGATGACGGGGATGTCCGAGGTCTCTGGGTCGTCCTTCAGGGCCCGCAGGACCTCCCAGCCGTCGAGGCCCGGCATCCGGATGTCGAGCAGCACCGCGGAGGGGTGGTCCCGCCGGACCGCGTCGAGGCCGGACTGACCGTTCCGCGCGGTCACGACGGTGATCGCCGCTCCCGACAGGTACGCGGCCATCAGGTCGAGGGAGCGGCGGTCGTCCTCGATCACGACGATGGAGGCCGACCCCGGCAGCCGGGCAGCGTCCGGCGTATCGCTTCGGGCCCGGCGCACGGGGAAGGCGAACCCGAAGGTGCTGCCGGCCCCCACTTCGCTCTCGAGCCACATCCGGCCGTCGAGCAGCTCGACGATCCGGCGCGAGAGGGTCAGGCCGAGGCCGGTGCCCTCCTCGCGCGACGCGCCGCGGCCGCCCTGCTGGAAGGACTCGAAGATCCGCTCGCGGTCGGTCTCGGGGATGCCGACACCGGTGTCCTCGACCGACACCTGCAGCTCGTCCGCGACCTCGCGGGCCCGCACGACGACGGACCCGCCGTCCGGGGTGAACTTCACCGCGTTGCTCACCAGGTTGAGCACGACCTGCCTGAAGCGGAGCTCGTCGACCTCCACCTCTCCTACTCCTTCGCTGACCTCCACGCGAAGCGCGATCGAGTGTGCGGCCGCACGCTCGCGCATCATCGAGACGGCGTACTCCAGAACGGTGGGCACCTGGACGAGGGCGAACTCCAGCTCCATCTGGCCCGCCTCCACCTTGGACAGGTCGAGGATCTCGTTGAGCAGCTCCAGCAGGTGCTTGCCCGAGCCGTGGATGTCCCGCAGGTACTCCTCCTGCTTCTCGTTGATGTCGCCGAACATCCGCTCGAGGAGGACCTCGGAGAACCCGAGCACGGCGTTCAGCGGCGTGCGCAGCTCGTGCGACATGCTCGCCAGGAACTCCGACTTGTGCCGGCTGGCGACCTCGAGCTGTGCGCTGCGCTCCTCCAGGGTGCGGAACAGCTGGGCGTTGAGCAGGGCCAGGGCCGACTGGCTGGCGAAGGTCTCGAGCAGGTCGAGGGTCTCCTCGCTGAACTCACCGGTCATCTTGCGCCGGACGATGAGGGACCCGACGATCCGTTCCTCGCGGAGCATCGGCACGGCCACCAGGGACCGCCACCCGTCGTCGAAGAGGATCTGCAGGTGCGGGTCCAGGTCGACCGTGCTCAGGTCCGGAACGGCGATCGGCCGGCGTTCCCTCGCGGCACGGCCGACCAGCGTGGCATCGATGTCGATGCGCACCCCCTGCAGCCGCTGGACGACCTCGGGCGGCGTCCGGTAGACGCTGCGCACCAGGAAGCGTCGCTCGGGCTCGTCGTACTCCATGATCGAGCCGCCGTCGGTCCCCGTCAGCTCGACGGCATGCGTGGCGATCGTGGCCAGGACCCGGTCGAGGTCGAGGCTCGAGCTCACCGCCTCGCCCACGTCGCGGAGCGCCTCGAGCTCGTCCACCTTGCGCGCGAGCTCGGCGCGCCTGGCCTGGAGCTCCTGCACGAGCTTGACCCCGTTGATCGCCATCGCCGCCTGGCCGGCGAAGGCGGTGACGATCGCCATCTCGCGCTCGTCGAACGGGCTCACCTCGTTGCGCCAGAGCGCCAGGGCGCCCACGACCTGGTCCTCGAGGATCAGGGGGGCGCCCATGGTGGTGCGGAAGCCCGCGACGCGCTGGAAGTCGAGCCGGCCGTAGTCGGGGTCGGCGACGACGTCCGGGATCTGCTGTGTCCTCCGGTCGAGGCCGACCCGGCCGATGAGGGTGTCGCGATCCATCCGCATCGGGTGCTCGGCGATGTAGGCGATCGCCTCCTCGGACAGCCCGACCGCCTTGATCAGCTGGTAGACGCCCTCGTCGAGGAGGTAGAGGTGCGCGGCGTCGGAGCGGCACAGGCGGCGTCGCGCTCTCGACGATGGTGGTCAGCACCGCGTCGGTGTCGCCGGCCGACCGGCCGACCGCGGCGAGCACCTCGTTGGCGGCGTCGAACTGCTCTTGGAGCGCTAGGTGGCTGCGTCGAAGTAGTTCGTGTTCCTCGGCGCTGACTGTCCCCGTGGTCACGACCGGGTCGACCACGCTGCCTCCCAGCTTGCGAGTCTGCTCCCCTTGACAGGCAGTCGCAACGACGCAGGTGGGTCATTGGCATGGCCCGATCAGGCGGTCTGCTCCTCCTCCAGCTGCGCGAGCACCTCGGCGTTGTGCCGGTGCCCGACGGTCTCGTAGCCCACGACCGTCACCCACGGCACCAGCGCGAGGACGGCCAGGCACCAGACCATCGACACCCCCGACCACGCCATCGCGACGGCCAAGGTCATGACCCCGGCCGAGAGACCGATGAGCAGGAAGTGGAAGGGGTCCATGGTCCGTGTGATCAGGGCGTAGAGCAGGAACAGGCAGGCGACGTAGACGGCGAGCGGAACCGTCAGCGCCCACACGGTCCCGGTGGCGGACAGCTCCGAGTGGTCCTCGAGGTAGTACGCCGCGACGTGCAGCCCGGCGCCGATCGCGACCACGGCTCCGAAGAGCGGGATGTGCCAGTAGCCCCACCCGAACGAGCGCTCCCGGTGCGCGGAGAGCAGGTGGCCGTGCGGGATCACGAAGTAGGTCCACCACACGCCGAAGGTCAGCGCCGTCCCGGAGAGCCCGAGCACCACGATGTCGGTCGTCCAGCCCTCCTCGATGAGCGCGCCGAGGGCGGCGGTGGTGCCGAGCAGCCCCTCACCGAGGGCGATGATCACCATCAGGCCGTACCGCTCGGCGATGTGGTGGCCGTGCCACGGCGTACCGACGAGCCTGGTCTCCGCGACCACCGGGCCGGAGATCTCCAGGAGCACCAGCAGGATGACGACGAAGAACATCCAGCCGGTCGTCAGGTCGGCCAGCAGCAGCAGGATCCAGCCGACCTGCGTGACCAGCAAGGTGCCGGCCATGACCTTGCAGACCTCGCGGCGCTCCGGGTCCTCCCTGCTGGCCCGCAACCACTGGAACAGCATCGGGACCCGCATGATCACGTAGCCGACGACCATCAGGGAGTTGTCGACGTGGTCGCCGTCGCTCAGGGAGGCGAACATCTCGGGCAGCCCGAGGGCCAGCACGAGGACGCCGACCATCTGCACCATCGTGGTGAGCCGGAAGATCCAGTCGTCGGTGTCGTACGCCGACGCGAACCAGGTGAAGTTGATCCACGCCCAGGACACCGCGAACGTCGCGAAGCAGAAGCCGACGATGCCGTCGCTGACGTGGTCCTCGGCGAGCGCGTGGGCCAGCTGGTCGGCGGCGGTGCCGAAGGCGATGACGAAGGTCAGGTCGAAGAACAGCTCCAGCGGCGTGGCGGCCCGGCCACTTTCGTGGGGGTCGCGGCCCACCATCCGCCGTACCGTGTGCTGCAGGCCCTCCGGCATGGCGGAGAGTCTAGGGACGCCTCAGACCGAGGCGCCGAGCGTCGTCGGACAGGTTCGTCCGCGACGAGATCCCGAGCTTGCGGTAGACGTGCGAGAGGTGCCACTCGACCGCCTTGACCGTCACCACGAGCTCGCTGGCGATCTGCCGGTTGGTGAGCCCGTCGGCGGCCATCCGGGCGACCCGGCGCTCGGAGACGGTCAGCGCGGCCATCGCCTCGGTCTGCACCTTGCGGGGCTGCTCGCCCAGCCGGTCGAGGAGGCGGCGTACCCGCCCCTGCAGCGGCCACAGCTCCTGCCGGCCCGCATGGTCCTCGGCCGACCGGAGCAGCGCCAGCGCCCGCTCCGTGGCGTCGGGGGTGTGGGTGAGCAGCAGCAGCCCGGCCAGGTCGGTGTCGATCTGGGCCGAGAGCCGACCAGCCTCGGTCCCCGCCAGCACGGCGCGGGCGCGCAGCAGGTACTGGATCCGGTCCGGCCCGGCGTCAACTGCCGCGAGGGCGCGCAGCGCCCCCGCCATGGCGTACGGCGAGCCGCCCCGGCGCGCCAGGTCGACGTGCTCGCGCGCCAGCTCGCCGGCCGCGCGGGCGTTGCCGTTGCGCAGGTGCGCAAGGGCGGCACCGGCCCGCCACGGCAGCAGGTCGATGTCGGCGTCCGGCGCGAGCTGGCCGGCCATCACGAAGTGGGCGACCGCTGACTCGGCGTCCCCGAGTGCTGCGCAGACCTCGCCCTTGGCCTGGTGTGCCAGGGCGGCCGCGAGACCGGTGCCGGAGAGGAGAGGGGCGAGCTCCTCGCCGAGCGTCATGGCGTTCGCCAGGTCGCCGCGGGCCAGCCGGCAGTCGACCAGCGCACCCAGCAGGGTGGCCAGCTCGACGTCCGGGAGCGGCTCGGACGAGGCCGGGCCGTGGGTCGAGTGCAGTGCGAGGAGCTGTTCCAGCCCCTCGCTCAGAGCGCCGGCGCGAACGAGCGCGGTGGCACTATCGAGCGACGGGACCCCAGGCATGGGAACAGGTTAGGAAGCCCTGCCTCGCCGCGCGCTGGGTTCGCCGCTATTGCTCAAAAGTGGTTCAGTCATGTGAGCCGGCACACGCCCGGTCCAGGAGAGCAGGCGTACGTCGGACGCCGCCTCGGGCCGGGCCGGCCGGGGGCTCGCGAATCGGGGTCCCCGGTCGAGCGGGTCGATCACCTGCTGGGCGATGGCCAGGAGACCCTCGGCGAGATCGTCGGGGATCCGGGCCCGGCGGCCCGTGGCCTGTCCGACGTCCCAGCCGTGCACGGTGATCTCGAGGGCGGCGGTGGCCACCAGGAGTGGGGCGTCGAGGCCGAGGTCGCCGACCTCGACCTGCTCCGACGCCGGCCGGGCCGCCATCCAGGCGCCGAGCAGCGCGCACGCCTTCTCCCGCAGGGCTTCCACCCGGGTGGCCGTGGGAGGAACCGGCTCCACCTCGACCCGGCCCGCGGCCGCCTCGGTGAACGCGTCGAGGGCGTCCTCCATGTGCGCGAGCAGGTGACCCAGGGTCCAGCCCACGCACGGCGTCGGGCGGTTCAGGTTGTCGGGACGGACATCGGCGAGCATGACCCGCGTGTAGGCGAGGGAGCGGTCCAGCAGCTCGACGGCGCCGTCGAGCTCGGTCGTCACCGCGGATCCGCAATCGATTCGTGTCCGAGGGGAACGTGGTCTCCGCGCGCGACCTCGACGTCGGGGATCGGGTCGCCGGGCCTGAAGTCGGCGGGCAGCCGGGCGGGCAGCCCGAAGGACGTGAAGAGCGACCGCTCGAAGAACGCGCCGACGTGCGCCACCTTGCCGTCCTGGATGTCGAGGACCTGCAGGTGGAACGGCTCGAAGTCGCCGTCCTTGGTGCGCATGTAGAGGCCGAACGCCGGCTGGCCGTTGGCGCGGGTCTCGACCATCGGCATGTCGTTGATCCCGCCCGGGCACTGGGTGTTGATCAGGCGGCCGATGTTCTCGTTGCCGAGGTACCAGCTGGTGAACGGCGGCATCTCCCACGTCGCCTCGGCCTTGAGCAGCCGGACGATCGAGTCGATGTCCTTGCGCCAGAACGCGTCGACGTACTGGTCGAGCAGCACCCGCTGCCCGTCGTCGAGGCCGTCGTCGACGGTGTCCTCGGTCAGACCGCGGTCGGCCATCTGGGCGTGGGCGCGCTGGAGCGCGGAGTTGACGGCGGCGACGGTGGTGTCGAGCGCCTCGGCGACCTCGGCCGCCGACCAGCGCAGCACGTCGCGCAGGATCAGCACGGCCCGCTGCTTGGCCGGGAGGTGCTGGAGGGCGGCGACGAAGGCGAGCCGGATCGAGTCGCGCTCGGCGACCAGGACGGAGGCGTCGGGGACCGGCTCGAGCCAGGCGATCTCGTGGTTCTCCTCGAGCGCGTCTCCGGCCATCTGGTCGGGGGTGCCGAGCCCGGCGGGGAGCGGACGCTTCGGGCGGCCCTCGAGGTTGGTGAGGCACACGTTGGTGGCGATGCGGTAGAGCCAGGTGCGGACCGAGGAGCGGCCCTGGAAGCTGGCGGACGCCTTCCAGGCGCGCAGGAACGTCTCCTGGACGAGGTCCTCGGCCTCGTGCACCGAGCCGCTCATCCGGTAGCAGTGCGCGAGCAGCTCGCGTTGGTACTTCTCGGTCACGGTCGGGAAGTCCGACAGCTCCGCGGTGGGGTCGCTGTCGGTCTTCTGCTGGGTCACCACTGGTCGCTCCTGCACCGTCGTCACGGAAGGTCCTGCCTCTCGTCAGTCTGCCTGTGAGTACCGACACCGGTCGAGGCGGTAACTCATCGGTCAGCGGGGCGACGCTTGTAACTAACCGTTCGGATCACTTCCATGCGGTCACAACCGCATGCCAGAAGGTGTAACGGTTAGTTACAAGCGGGCGGAGGCCAGCGCCAGCGCCCGCTCGGCGGCGGGTACGGCGAGGGCCCGGTCGGCCGGGATGAGGCCGATGCGGGTACGCCGGTCGAGCAGGTCGTCGACGTCGGCGGCGCCCTCGTGGGTGACCCCGAAGACCAGCTCGGCCATCGTGACCGGGATGCCGTCGGCGATGGGCGCGAGCAGCTCGTCGTCGCTCAGCCCGGTGGCGGTGCGCGCGGTCTCGAGGACCAGCCCGGCGTCGGTGCCGTACTTCCGGACCAGCCGGGCCGGCTGCTCGAGCCCGGCCAGGGTGACCCGGTCGGCGGCGCCGAGCAGGGGCAGCGCGCGGGTCCGGCACTCGCCGGCGTCGATCCCGGCATGCGCGAGGGCCGCGTCGACGGCGTCCTCGGCCATCCGGCGGTACGTCGTCAGCTTGCCGCCCACGATCGTGACCACGCCGCTCCGGCTGACCAGCGTGGCGTGCTTGCGGGACAGGTCCGCGGTCTCGCCGGGGCCGGCGTCGAGGAGCGGCCGCAGCCCGGCGTAGGCACCCACCACGTCGGACCGGTGCAGCGGCCGCTCGAACGCGGCGCTGACCACGTCGAGGAGGAAGCCGATCTCGGGCTCCGTCGGCTCGGGCACGTCCGGCACCGGTCCGTCGGCCGGCTCGTCGGTGAGCCCGACGTACGCCGTGCCGTCGGGCTGGGGCAGCACCAGCACGAACCGGTTCGTCTCGCCCGGCACCGGCGCGAAGACCGCGGCCCGGAGTCCGGGCATCGAGTCCGCGCGCAGCACCAGGTGGGTGCCGCGGCTGGGGCGGAGCTTGATCTCGTCGACCAGGTCGGCTGCCCAGACCCCGGTCGCGTTGATGACCGTGCGTGCGGTGACCTCGAGCGCGTCGCCGGTGAGCTCGTCGCGCAGCGACACCGCGGTCCCGGTCGCGCTCAGCACCCGGGCGTGGGTGCGGAGGTCCGCGCCGTACGACGCGGCCGTGCGAGCCACCGTGGCCACCAGCCGGGCGTCGTCCTCGAGCTGGCCGTCCCAGCCGAGCATCGCCCCGCGGAGCCCGGCCTTGCGCAGCGGCGGCGCCATCTGGAGCGCCTCGGTCGCCGAGATCTGGCGCGGGCGGGGGAGGGTGTCCTTGCTGGTGCGGGCGCCGCGGCGGAGCAGGTCGCCGCCGAGCAGTCCGCCGCGGATCACGGCGGCCTGACGCTTGGTGACGGCGTCGTTGAGCGGGATCAGGGTCGCCATCGCGTGCGTGAGGTGCGGGGCGGTGACCTCCATGAGGATGCCGCGCTCGACGGCGCTCTCGTGGGCGACGCCGACCTGGCCGGAGGCGAGGTAGCGCAGCCCGCCGTGCACGAGCTTGGAGGACCAGCGCGACGTACCGAACGCCAGGTCGTGGGCATCGACCGCCAGCACCGACAGGCCGCGGGTGACCGCGTCGAGGGCGACGCCGGCGCCGGTGATGCCGAGGCCGATGACGACGACGTCGACCTCGGTGGGGGCGCCGGCCAGCCCGGGCGTGATCGTGCTCATGGCGCGAGCGTCCTCGTGATGAGGGTGGCGAGCTCCGCGTCGAGCTCCTGCTCCGAGGCCTCCTCGTCGACCATCGTGTGCACGGAGAGGACGAAGCCGTGGGCGGCCAGCAGCAGCGCCCCGCGCGATGGTCACCGGGTTGCCCTTCCTGATCTCACGGGCCTTCTGCCCCTCGGCGATCGCGTCGGCGGTGAGGGCGAGGATCAGCTCCTGCGACCGGCCCCGACGGGAGAACAGGTAGGGAAGGATCAGCTCCGGGTCGAGCTCGACGATCCGGACGAACAGCTCGTTCTGGCGCAGCTGCCGGACCGTGCCGACGATCGCGTCCGCCACTCTTTCATGGCCGGCCGCTGGATGGCCGGCCCGCCGTCGGTGACCTGCTCGGTGACGACGCCGGCCCACTCGCGGGTCATCAGGTCGCCGAGCAGCGTCGGCATGTCCCCCCAGGTGCGGTAGATCGTCATCCGCGAGACGCCCGCACGACGGGCGACCTCGGTCAGCGTCGTACGCCGCCAGCCCACGTCGAGGATGCAGTCCCGCGCCGCGTCGAGGTAGGCGTCCTTGGGCTCCTTCTCGACACCCTCCTCGAACTGGGGGGTGTGACGAAGTGACGTCATGTGTCACACTGTAACACATGAGCGAACTCACGCAGCAGGTCGAGATGCACCCCCAGCGCTGGGGCGACCCGACCGCAGCGGCCGCCCTTCCGGACTCGGCCCGCGGCCTGATCGAGCTGGCCTTCGGGATCAACGAGACCCCGGCCCTCGATGCCGTGACGGTGCCGCCGTCGGCTCTCCCGGACGACCTGCTCGACTCGCTGCGCGGCGTCCTCGGCGCCGAGCACGTGCTCGTCGACGACGAGACCCGGCGGCTGCGCACCCGCGGGAAGTCGACCCCCGACCTGCTCCGCGCCCGTGCCGGCGACCTGTCCGACGCCCCCGACGCCGTGGTCCGACCGGGCTCGCACGACGACGTCGCCGCCGTCCTCGCCTGGGCCGTCGAGCACCACGTGGCGGTGGTGCCGTTCGGTGGCGGCACCTGCGTGACCGGCGGCCTGGCCGCGCGCCGCGACGGCTTCGCCGGCCTGGTCTCGCTCGACCTGGTCCGGATGAAGCGGCTGGTCTCCGTCGACCACGAGTCCATGACCGCCGTCCTCGAGCCGGGGCTCCGCGGCCCCGAGGCCGAGGCGCTGCTCGCCGCCGAGGGCGTGCTGCTCGGCCACTACCCGCAGTCCTTCGAGTTCGCCACGATCGGTGGCTTCGCGGCCACCCGGTCCTCGGGCCAGTCCAGTGCGGGCTACGGCCGGTTCGACGCGCTGGTCGTCGGCCTCCGGGTCGCGACGCCGCGTGGCGACCTGCGGCTCGGCTCCGCCCCCGCGAACGCCGCCGGCCCGGACCTGCGCCAGCTGTTCCTCGGCTCGGAGGGCGCCTTCGGTGTGATCACCGAGGTGACCGTGCGGGTCCGGAGGCTGCCCGAGGTGAAGGTCTACGAGGGCTGGCGCTGGGCGTCGTTCGCGGCCGGCGCCGACGCGATGCGGACGCTCGCTCAGGCCGGGATGCTGCCGACCGTCCTCCGCCTCTCCGACGAGGCCGAGACCGCCATCAACCTGGCCCGCCCCGACGAGATCGGCGGCGGTGATGAGCAGAGCTCCTCAGGCGGTTGCCTGATGATCACCGGCTTCGAAGGCACACCCGAGGCGGTCGAGGCCAAGCGCGCCGCAGTGACCGCGCTGCTCACGGGCCTCGGCGGCACGCCGGTCGGCGAGGCCGCCGGCGAGGCCTGGGCCCACGGCCGGTTCAACGCGCCGTACCTCCGCGACTCGATGCTCGACGTCGGCGTCCTGGTGGAGACCCTCGAGACCGCGACGTTCTGGTCCAACCGCGAGGCCGCTCTACACCGGTGTGAAGACGGCGTTGGAGCAGACCCTCGGTGAGGGGACGCTCGTGCTCTGCCACATCTCGCACGTCTACGAGACGGGCTGCTCGCTCTACTTCACGGTCGCGACCAAGGAGACGGCCGACCCATTGCCGCAGTGGCTGGCCGCCAAGGCTGCCGCGAGCGACGCGATCGTCGCCGCCGGCGCCACGATCACCCACCACCACGCGGTCGGCACCGACCACAAGCCGTGGCTGGTGCACGAGATCGGCGAGCTCGGCGCCTCGGTGCTGCGCGCGGTCAAGGCCGACCTCGACCCGACCGGTGTCCTCAATCCGGGGGTCCTGATCCCGTGACCACCCCACCGAACAGCTCGCTGCACTCGCCGTTCGGCGGGGACCCCGGAAAAGCGAGGAGCTACACCTTCCTGGTCAACCCCGCGTCCGGGGGCGGGGCCGCCCCGGCAGCGGTGGTCCCGGTCGCCCGGATCCTCCGCGACGCCGGCGCGTCGGTCGACGTGACCTACTCACCGGGACCCCGGGCCATGGGCGCCCTGGTCGACGCCGCGGTCACCCGCGGGGACGTCGTGGTCTCGGTCGGGGGCGACGGGATGCTCTCGTCCCTCGCCGGCCTGGTCTCGGCCGCGGGCGGCACCCTCGGCGTCGTACCGGCCGGCCGCGGCAACGACTTCGCCCGCATGCTCGGGCTGCCGTCCGACCCTGCCGAGGTCGCCGCGCTCCTGCTGGAGCGCGACGTGCGGAAGGTCGACCTCATCTCGCTCACGCTGCCCGGCGCGGCACCCCGGTTCGTGGCCGGCTCGGTCTACTCCGGCGTCGACGCCCGCGCCGGCGAGATCGTCGACCGCTCGCAGTGGCTGCCCCGCAAGGCGCAGTACCCGTGGGCCGCGCTCCGCGCGCTCGCGACGTACTCCCCGGCGCGCTACCTGGTGTCGGTCGACGGCGACGAGCGGGAGTACGCCGCCGCCAACGTCGTGGTCGCCAACTCCGCCTACTACGGCTCCGGCATGAAGATCGCCCCGGCCGCCGCGGTCGCCGACGGGGTGCTGGACGTCGTCGTCATCGAGGCCGCCTCCAAGCTCGCCCTGATGCGCGCGCTCCCCAAGGTCTACGACGGCGGCCACGTCGACCTGCCCGAGGTCACCCTGTTGACCGGCAAGCGGGTCGAGCTCCGAGCGGACTCCTCCCGCCCGGTCCCCGTCGGTGGCGACGGCGAGCCGCTCGGTCAGCTGCCCGCGCTGGCGGACGAGCCGGCCGTGGTCGAGGTGCAGCCGGGCGCCCTGGCGGTCATCGCCTGATCGAGCCCGTGCCCGAGCAGACGGGTTCGGGCAGACTGCACAGGTGGAGACCCGCACCGGGGCGGCACCCACGTGGCGTGAGGCCTTCGACAGCCTCGTGACCTCGGAGCCGCGCAGCGTCGAGGAGTGGAGCCGTCTGGCCGCCCTCGCCTACCTCACCCGGCCCGATGGCTGGGACGACTGGTCCGCCCGGGCCGTCGAGGCCTGCCTCGACGCGGGTGCCGGTCCCAGCTGCTGCCCGCTGCGCGTTCTGGCTCGGGTTCGGCCTCATGGACGAGGGCCGGGCCGGCCGCGGGGCGGGCTGGCTGGCCCGGGCCGACGAGCTCCTCGGCGACGTCGACTGTGCCGAACGCGGCCTGCTGCTGACGCCGGTGGCGCTGGGTCTGCTCGAGAGCGGCGATGCCGCGACGGCGCTCGAGCGGTTCATCGAGATCGTGGAGCTGGGTGAGCGGCACGACGACGCCGACGTGGCCACCATCGGCAGGCTGGGTCGTGGCCAGGCGCTGGTCGAGCTCGGCGACCGGGACAGCGGCGTCGCCCTCTTGGACCAGGCCATGGTCGCCGTCCAGTCCGACGCGCTCTCGCCGCAGGCTGCGGGCCTGGTCACCTGCGGTGCGATCGTCACCTGCCAACGGCTGCTCGAGGTCACGCGGGCCCAGGAGTGGGTCTTCGAGCTGAGCACGTGGTGCGACGCCCACTCCGACCTCGTCCCCTACCGCGGCCAGTGCCTGGTCCACCGCGCCGAGGTGCTGCGGATGCGCGGTTCCTGGCCGGAGGCGACCGCCGCGGCGGAGGCAGCGTGCACCTGGCTCGACGGGGCGCCGGCGGTGGGCGACGCGTGGTACGAGCGCGGCGAGCTGCACCGGCTCCGCGGCGAGCACGAGGACGCCGAGGCGGCCTACCGGCGCGCATCCCTGGCGGGCCGCGACCCGCAGCCCGGCCTCGCGTTCCTGCGGCTGGAGCAGGGTGACGTCGCAGCGGCCACGGGGTCGATCCGGAGGCTGGCCGACGAGGCCCGCGGGCAGGTCGAACGGGCCCGCGCGCTCGCGCCGTACGTCGAGATCTCGCTGGCTGCGGGCAAGCTGGCCGACGCGCGGACCGGCGCCGACGAGCTGACCCGGATCGCCCGCCAGCTCGGCGGCCCCCTCATGCGCGCCACCGCGTCGACCTGGGAGGGGGCGGTCGTGCTCGCGGAGGGCGAGCCGGCCCAGGCCCTGCAGAAGCTCCGGGGAGCGTGGCGGTTGTGGCACGACCTCGGCGCGCCGTACGACGCGGCGCGGGTGCGGCTGCTCGCCGCCGAGGCGTGTGCCCGGCTGGGAGACACCGATGGCGCCGAGATGGAGCTGGACGCCGCCCGGTCGGCGCTGCACGACCTCGGTGCGCAGACCGAGCCCGGGTGGCCGCAGTCCGGCCACGGCGACGAGCCGACCCTGACCACCCGCGAGACCGAGGTGCTCGTCCTCGTCTCCCGCGGGCTCACCAACCGTGAGGTGGCGGCGCAGCTGTTCATCAGCGAGAAGACGGTCGCCCGCCACCTCAGCAACGTGTTCACCAAGCTGGGCCTGCCCTCGCGGGCTGCGGCCACCGCCTGGGCCTACGAGCACGGCGTCGTCCACCGGCGCTAGCTCAACGCATCGCCTGGACAGAACTACCCATTGCCGGCGTCCGGGACTGCACAGATCGCCCGATGCGCCCGGACCCGCGGCGTCCATACCGTCCGGGGCATGACCACGACCTCGCCCATGACAGCGGCAACCGACCGCGACGTCGAGCAGCTCAGCGCCGGGCTTGCGGAGGCGTTCCGCACCGGCGTGCCCGGGGACCTCTTCACGTCCGACTTCTTCCTGGATGGCCACCCGCCGTTCTGGTGGTTCCAGATCCAGGGGCTGGACGGGTTCACCGCCTGGCTCGAGGGCTACGTCGCCCACGGCCCCGAGGTCGACGTCGTACGCACCACGGCCACCGAGGACGGCTTCCTCGCCGAGCACCTCACCTCCGAGGACGTGCCGGACCGGGGGCTGCTCACCGCCCGCCGGCTGCACGTGTGCGCGGTGCGCGGCGGACAGATCGCCGAGATGACCGTCTACTGCAGCGGGGACTGGGACGAGGCGCTCCGAGCGCGGCATGCCGCCGAGTCGACCATCCTGCGCCGGCCGCGGCGCCACCCGCTCCCGCCACCCACCCACCCCTGACCAGCACGACGAGACCGGAGGAGAACCCATGAGCGAGACCATGACGAAGCACGTCCCCGACTCGGCCGAGGACGTCCTGGCCGCGATCGAGTCCTGGTCCCGGAGGTGTCCGCGCGGGCCGCGGAGACCGAGGCCGCACGTCGGCTGCCGCCCGATCTCGTGGCGCTGCTGGCGAGCTCCGGCTGCTTCGGGATGCTCCTGCCCCGCAGCCACGGAGGCGTCGAGGGGACGCTGGCGGACCAGCTGCACGCGGTCGAGGCCCTGGCTCGTGCCGATGCCTCCGTCGGGTGGACGGTGATGATCGGGTCGAGTGCGTGGTTCGACATGGTCCACCTGCCCCGCGCCACCTTCGACGAGCTGTTCGCCGAGCCCGGCACGATCGTCGCGGGCGCGATCTCCCCGAGCGGGTCTGCCGAGGCCACCGGGTCGGACGGGTTCCGGGTGACCGGGCGGTGGGGCTTCATCACCGGCGTGGAGCACGCGACCTGGGTGGGGCTCAACTGCCTGTACGACGACCAGGCGGGTGGCCCGCCAAGCATGCGGCTCGCGGTCGTCCCCCGGGAGCAGGTCGTGGTCGAGGACACCTGGAAGGTCAGCGGGCTCCGCGGCACCGGCAGCCAGCACGTCCGGGCCGAGGGCGTCGAGGTGCCGGCCACGTGGACCTGCGACCCGATGGCCGGCGAGGCGTGCGTCGACCTCACCGTCGTGCGGGTGCCTGCACCCGCGTTGGTGGCCCTGTCCGTCTCCCGGGTCGCGCTGGGCATCGCCGCCGGCGCGCTGGACGACATCCTCGGGATCGCCGGTGACAAGGTCCCGCTGCTGGCACCGGGCACCCTCGCGACCAGCCCGACGTTCCACCGTGACCTCGCCGCGGCCGACGCCCGGCTGCGCAGTGCCCGCGCGCTGCACGACGAGACCGTCGGGTCCGTGTGGGCCGCGGCGGTGTCCGGCGCGGCGTTCACGAACCAGCTCCGGGCGCGGGCCCGGCTCGACGCGGCGTGGGCGGTCGAGCAGGCCGTCGAGGTCGTCGAGTTCGCCTACCGGGCCGGCGGCGGGAGCGCGCTCTACGACAGCTCGCCGCTGCAGCGCCGGCTCCGCGACGTACACGCGGTGACCCAGCACTTCATCGTCCGTCCCGACGTGTTCGCCGCGGCCGGATCAGGTGCTGGCCGGCCTGGAGCCGCCCGGCCCGGTGTTCTGACGGTGTCTGGGCCGCTACTGGGGCTGCATCGCGGCCTCGATCGCCGCCTCGGTCGCGGCGAGCTCCTCGGTGGGGCTGAACATGAACGAGCTCGGTGCCCGCCTCGACCTCGGGCACGTGCCCGGGCGCCATGTAGTAGGCCTGCCCGGCCTCGATCACGTCGTCGTGGTCCTTGTAGTGCACGACGACCCGGCCGCTGAGCAGCTGTCCCCAGTGCGGGCACGAGCACCGGCCGCCGGGCAGCGGGCGAGCATCGGCGCCATGTCGACGGCCTCGCGGAAGGTGGTCCGAAGTTGACGGTGTAGCCGCCGTCCAGCTCGGTCGATGCGGTCCTCGACCGGTCCGTAGTCGAGGACCTCCTCGGCAGTGGCGCTGGTTGCTGTCCTGGTCATGGCGACCTCCTGGTTGGTTGCTGTCCCAGCAAGCTATGGATCGCACGCGGGCGGCCGCGTGAGGCGAACGCCCCATCTTCGGGGGCGCCGTGGGCGCCCGTGAGCCGTACATTCGCGATGTGGGCATGGACCCCGAGAGCGAGCGCGTCCGGCTCGCCGAGCTGGTGGCGGCGCTCGTCGCTGGGGATCGACCTCGGCTTCGGGCAGCCGATGGAGCACGTCCTGCGCCAGTGCCGGATCGCGCTGCGGATCGCGGAGCTCGCCGGGCTCGACGAGGCAGACCCGCTCGTCGATCTACTACTCGGCGCTCCTGGTGAACGTCGGCTGCCACAGCGACGCCCACGAGCAGGCGTACTGGTTCGGTGACGACATCGCCCTGAAGGCGAGCAAGTACGACGCCGAGCCCTTCAGCGCCGCGGACATGCTCGGCGATGCTCCGGATGCTCGGCTCGGGCAGTACGCCGCTGCACCGGCTCCGGGTCGGCCTCGACTTCGTCGCTGTCGGGTCGCAAGGAGCTCGACGGGATGATCGACCGGCACGCCGCGCTGGCGCGGTCGCTGGGCGAGGAGCTCGGGCTCGACGACGACGTGCTCGCCGCCCTGGCAGCGTCCTACGAGCGCTGGGACGGCGAGGGGCTCCCCGATGGTCTCGCCGGAGCCGCCATACCCGTTGCCTCGCGCGTCGCGCACCTCGCCGAGTTCCTCGAGGTGGCCCACCGGACCGACGGCGTCGAGGCGGCGCTCGACGCTGGCCCGCCGCCGCTCCGGCACCCAGTTCGATCCCGCTCTCGTCGAGATCGTCGACGCGGACGCGGAGAAGGTCTTCCACGAGCTCGACGAGCTCGACTCCTGGGATGCGGTGATCGACGGCGAGCCGGCGCTGACCCGCACTGCTCTCGGCCGAGGAGTGCGACGAGGCCCTGGCCGCGATCGGCCGGTTCGTCGACCTGAAGTCGCCGTACACCGCTGGGCCACTCGGAAGCGGTCGCGCGGCTGGCCGCGGCCGCGGCCGCCGGCCTCGGTCTCCCGCCGGCGGACCAGCGGCTCGTGCACCGGGCCGGGCTGGTCGCCGGGCTTCGGCCGGCTCGGCGTCTCCAACGCGATCTGGGACAAGCCGGGCCCGCTGAGCGCCGCGGAGTGGGAGCGGGTCCGCCTGTACCCGCACTACACCGAGCGGATGCTGCACCGCTCCCGGGCGCTCGCACCGGCGGGCCGGCTCGCCGGCCAGGTCGCGGAGCGCCTCGACGGGTCCGGCTACCCGGGCGGGCTCGCCGGCCGGCCGCGCTCAGCCTGCCCAGCCGGATCCTCGCCACCGCGGCGCTGTTCCAGACCAAGCGCGAGGCCCGGCCGCACCGGCCTGCGCTCGCCGTCGCCCGAGATCGACGACGGCTCCTGCGGGACGACGTCCGCGCCGGCCGCCTGGACGGCGCGGTCGTCGACGCCGTGCTGCGCGCCGCCGGCGAGCGGGTGCACCGTCGTCAGGCCGGCCCGGCCGGCCTCACCGCCCGGGAGATCGAGGTCCTGCAGTGCCTGGTGCGCGGCCAGTCGAACCGGGAGATCGCGAAGACGCTGGTGATCAGCCCGAAGACCGTCGGCAACCACGTCGAGCACGTCTACACCAAGATCGGCGTCGAGCAACCGGGCGGCGGCCAGCCTGTTCGCGATGCGCCACGGGCTGGTCCCGGAGAGCTAGGGCGCTAGCCGAACGACCAGACCAGCAGCTCGCTCGGGACACCGGCGGTCAGGTCGGTGGCCGGTTCGTCGGTGAACAGGAACGCGTCACCCTCGTGCAGCGGCTCCGCGAGCGAGGAGCGGAGCAGCGCGCCGCGGCCGACGTAGACGTGGGTGCGTGGTCCGGCGGGGATGGTGACGGTCTGGTGGTCGCCGAGGCGGACCACCGAGAACACGGCGCCCGGCTCGGGTTCGGCGACGCGGACCAGCTCTCCCGGCGGGCAGCTCGGGCGTGGCGACCTCGTACGACGGCTCCTCGGGCTCCGCGGGGGTGAGCCAGACCTGGACGAACCGGGTCTGCGGCGCCGCGGCCACCTCGGAGTGCGTGACGCCGGAGCCGGTGCGGAGCACCGCGACCTGCCCGGGCTCGACCCGGGCCGGGCCGGTCGGGCCGTCGTGCTCGAGCGCGCCCGAGATCACCCAGGTGACGATCGTCAGGTCGGCATGGTCGTGCGGCGGGAACCCCTCGCCCCTCCGTAGCAGGTGGTCGTCGTGGCAGACCATCGGGCCGAACCGCACGTGGTCGGCGTCGTACGACGAGCCGAACGAGAAGGCGTGGGCGGTGAGCCGACCAGACAGCCGGTCCACAAATCGGTCGGTTCCCCGGCGGATCTCAACGGCCACGTGACAGATTGTGCCTGTGGGGGACTCACGACCTGACGGCATGCCCCGGTTCCCACCGGGCTTCCGATTCGGGACCAGTACTGCGGCGTACCAGATCGAGGGCGCCGTCAGTAGCGACGGCAAGGGCCCGAGCATCTGGGACACCTTCACGGCCAAGCCCGGCTCGATCGTCGACGGTTCGTCGGGCGCGCAGGCGTGCGACCACTACCACCGCTACCCCGAGGACGTCGCGCTGATGGGGGAGCTCGGGTCCAACGCCTACCGCTTCTCGATCTCCTGGCCGCGGATCCAGCCCTCCGGCAAGGGCCGGCCCAGTCCCAAGGGGCTCGCGTTCTACGACCGGCTGATCGACGAGCTGCTCGCCGTGGGCGTGAACCCGATGGTCACGCTCTACCACTGGGACCTGCCCCAGGCGCTCGAGGACGACGGCGGCTGGCTCAACCGGGCCACCATCGACGCGTTCGCCGACTACGCCGCCATCGTGGGTGAGCGGTTCGGCGACCGGGTCGAGCACTGGGTGCCGATCAACGAGCCGAACGTCGTCACGATCATGGGCTACTCGATCGGCATGCACGCGCCGGGTCGGGCGCTGCTCTTCGAGGCACTGCCGGCGGCCCACCACCTCCTGCTCGCGCACGGCCGTGCGGCGATCGCGCTGCGCGAGTCCGTGCGCGGCCGGATCCCGAGCATCGGCTGCGCCAACAACCACGCCCCGATCTGGCCGGCCAGCGACGACGAGGCCGACGTCGGCGCGAGCAAGCTGTTCGACGGGCTGTGGAACGGGCTGTTCATCGAGCCGATGCTGCTCGGCCGCTACCCGGAGGACTGCCTGCCGCTGGTCGAGGACGTGATCGTCGAGGGCGACCTGACCACGATCCGCCAGCCGCTCGACTTCTACGGCGTCAACTACTACAACCCGATGCGGGTGGCGGCGACCGACGAGGACGCCGAGATGCCCTTCGAGTTCCGTCAGGTGCTCGGCTACCCGGAGACCGACTTCGGCTGGCCCGTCGTACCCGAGGCGCTGCGGGAGTGGCTGGTGATGACCCGAGCCAGGTTCCGCGCCGCGCTGCCGCCGCTGATGATCACCGAGTCCGGCTGCTCCTACAACGTGGAGCCGGACGAGAACGGCGTCGTCGACGACCAGGCCCGCATCGACTACCTGGAGTCGCACCTCAACGCCGTCGCCACCGCGATCCACCGCGGGGTCGACGTCCGCGGCTACTACTGCTGGTCACTCATGGACAACTTCGAGTGGGCCGAGGGCTACACCCAGCGCTTCGGCCTCGTCCATGTCGACTTCGAGACCCAGAAGCGCACGCCCAAGCGCTCCTTCGACTGGTACCGCCAGTTCATCGCCGCCCAGACCGAGCGCATCGACTGAGCTCGCCCGTCCGCGTCGAGATGCGGGAAATGGTCGTCCCGAGGGCCGCTGCGACAACCTTTTCCCACATCTCGACGAGAAATGACCGGCCACTAGGCTGCCGCCCATGTCCGAGAGCAAGCGCCGCGTCGTCTTCGTGGTCGGCTCCGGGCGCAGCGGTACGTCGACCATGGCGGGCGCGCTGCAGGCGTTGGGCATGCACGTGCCGCAGCCCGAGGTGCGGGCCGACGAGACCAACCCGAAGGGGTTCGCGGAGTCGAAGTGGGTGGTCGACCTCCACCACGAGCTGCTGCAGCGGTGCCAGGTCCAGGTGTCCGACGCCCGGCCGTCGGCGTGGTACGAGACCGGCAAGGCCAGCGCCTCCGGCATCACCCGCGCCCGGCTGACCGACTGGCTGGGGCCGCAGTTCAAGGAGGCACGCGTCACCGAGCTGGTCGAGGAGCCGGCCATCGACGAGCTGGTGATCAAGGACCCGCGGCTGGCGTGGTTCCTGGGGCTCTGGAAGTCCGCGGCGCTCCGGACCGACGCGCAGCCGTCGTACGTCACGATGCTGCGGCACGTCACCGAGGTGGTCGGCAGCAAGCAGCGCTACTACGCACCCGGCCAGACCGGTTCGGCGTTCAGCGAGGTCCAGCGCACCGCGGCCTGGGTGAACATGATGCTGCACACCGAGCGCGCGACCCGCGAGGGCGCCAGGGCCTTCGTCCGGTACGACGACCTGCTGACCGACTGGACGGTCCCCGTGTTCCGGCTGGGTCAGGAGCTCGACCTCGAGGCGGTCAAGGCCGCGAGCGCCAACGACATCCGCAAGGTGCACCAGTTCATCGACCCGGAGCTCAAGCGGGTGCAGACGACCTGGGACGACGTGGCGGTCCCGGACCGACTGCGTGAGCTCGCGGAGGAGACCTGGCGCGGGCTGAGCAAGCTCGCCGAGCCCGGTGGCGACACCCCCGACGTGCACGCCCTCCTCGACGAGGTGCGCGAGGCGTACGTCGGGTTCTACGACGAGGCCGAGGCGGTCGCCCAGTCCAGCGTGATCGCGGCCCGCCGCCAGGGCCGGCAGCAGGCGATGGACGAGCAGCCACCGGCCGGCGACCCGCTCCCGGTCCGGGCGCGACGGCGGATCCGCAGGGCGTTGGGCAAGTGAGCCAGCCCGACCCTGCCGACTTCCCGATCCGCTGGGCCTGGGAGGACGGCCCGCTGACGCCGGGGCTCACCTGCGTCTTCCGCGTCAAGAACGAGGCCCGCAACCTGCCCTGGGTGCTGCCGCCGATGTTCGACGCCGTCCAGCACGTCGTCCTGGTCGACAACGGCTCCGACGACGGCACCGCCGAGGTCGCCCAGCGGGTCGCCGAGGAGCACGGCGCCGCGTCGAGGTTCACCCTGGCCAGCTACCCGTTCCAGGTGGCCCGGGCGGGCACCGAGCACCTCGAGACCCCACCGGACTCGGTGCGCTCCCTGACCTACTTCTACAACTGGTCGTTCGCGCACGTGCGCACGTCGTACTCCATGAAGTGGGACGGCGACATGGTGCTCACCGCCGAGGGCGTCGAGCTGCTGCGTGACCTCTCGTGGCAGCTCGAGGACTCCAACGCCGTGGTCGCGATCCCGCGGCACCCCATGTCGGTGGAGAGCGAGTCGGTGGCCTGGCTGGACCTCGGCTACCGGTTCCTCGAGCCGTGGGTCTACCCGATGGGCCCGGAGTTCACCTTCGTGAAGGCCTTCGAGTGGGAGGTCCGCGAGTTCCCGCCCACGAGCGAGCGGATCGTGGCTCCCGAGGGGATGTGCGTGGAGCTCAAGTGGCTCGACCAGGACGAGTTCGCGCACTGGAGCGACACCGCCTTCGACCCGGTCCGTACGCCGCGCAAGGCTCGCGAGCTGGAGGTCAACCGGGCCCTCCACGAGGGCCGCGGCCACGAGATCGAGGGGCTGAAGCGGATCGAGGCGCCGGCCGGCGTGCACGTCGTCGACTACGTCACCAAGCAGTGGATGCAGCTGGAGCCGCGGCCGCTGACCCTGCGGCTCGAGCTGCAGGAGACGCCCCCCTCGATGAGCAGAGCCTGATGGGGCCCGGTCCCGCGGTCGACGCCTTCGTCCAGGAGGCCCCGAAGTCGTACGTCGTCATCGGACCGGACGGCGAGGTCGAGCCCGGGAAGTACGACCGCGTCGCCGTCACGCTGCGCGACCGCGGCGAGCTCCGCGCTCTGCGCGTCCCGAAGGGGGTGCGCACCAGGGCACTGGCGGTCTGGCTCGACGAGGGCAGCTCGGCGCTCTCGCTGACCCCGCGTCCGGAGTGGCCGGCGCTCACCATGATCCGGTCCCGGGCCGTCGACGGCGGCTGGCTCACCGTGCTGCGGTTCGACGCATCGGTGCCCGTGCACCGCGTCGTCACCGAGCTCGGCCGGCAGGCGGTCTGGCCCGACCACGCGGGCCAGCACGGCCTCGTCCTGGCCGAGGAGGCGACCGACAAGGTGGCCGCCGACCAAGCTGGACCTGACCGATCCGGACCCCATGGTCGCGCTCGGGCCGCTCGACGAGCGGTTGCTCAACCCGATGGGCTTCGAGCGCGACGTCGACGGACCGGTCGTCGACCTCTCCGAGCTGGACTGGGGCCGCGGCCCGACCGAGGCCCTGGTCCGGGGCCTGCGGGCCAACCTCGGCGTGCACGCCGACCTGCCCCAGGCGACACCGCTCCTGGCGGCCCGGGTGATCGCCGGGCTGGCGATGGCCGGGATCCCGCTGTCGGCGGACCGGGTCGCCACCCGCGTCGCCGCCCACCTGGGTGAGGAGGTCACGGCCGCGATCACCACCGAGGTCGACCTGGCCGACCCGCAGGCTCGCGAGGAGCACAGTGTGGTGCTCCGCCGGGCCGCGCTGACGGCGTACTCCTCGATCGCCTGGCGCGCCCGGCTCGGGGGGCTGGCAGGCGTCCGCGTCGCCGCGCGGCCCGCGGTCTCGATCGTGATGGCCACCCGCCGGCCCGACCTGCTGGAGCACGCGCTGGGCCAGGTCGCCCGCCAGCGCGGCGTCGACCGGCTCGAGCTCGTCCTCGCACCGCACGGCTTCGAACCCGACGTCGCTCGGGTCCGCGAGGCTCTGTCCGTCGGGGGCGGCGTCGAGGTCCAGGTCGTCCCGCAGCCGGAGGACGCCGTCTTCGGCGACGTGCTGCACGCCGCCGTGACCGCCGCGTCCGGCGACGTGGTGCTCAAGATGGACGACGACGACTGGTACGCCCCCGACGTGGTCGCCGACCTGCTGCTCGCCCACAGCTACAGCGGCGCCGAGCTGGTCGGCATGCCCGACGACGTCTACTACCTCGAGCCCACCGACGAGACCGTCCGGCTCGGCCAGCCGAGCGAGGTCTACCGCCAGTTCGTCGCCGGCGGCACGCTCATGGTCGACCGAAGCCTGCTGCGCGAGGTCGGCGGCTTCCGGACCGTACGCCGCCACGTCGACGCCGAGCTGATCGCCGCCGTCCGGGCCGCCGGCGGAGCGACGTACCGCACCCACGGCCTCGGCTACGTGCTGCGCCGCACCGACTCCGGCCACACCTGGCAGGCCGACCTCGACGACCTGCGTGCCCGGGCGGCGCAGGTGACCCCCGGCTTCAGGCCTGGACGGCTCATGGAGCTCTGACGGCCGCGCGCAATACGATCTCGCTCATGCGCCTTCGTGCCGGCCTCGCCATCCTGCCCCTGATCCTGATCCCGGTTGCGTGCGCGCCGCAGGACGACTCGTCGGCCACCGACGAGCCCGGCGGGTCCGACACCGCGACCTCTTCGGACGACGCGGCCACGGCCACTACCGCTCCCGTCGACGCCTGCGCCGTCGACCAGCTGCCGCTGCGCACGCCGGGCACGCTGACCATCGGCACCGACTCGCCGGCCTACGAGCCGTGGTTCGTGGACAACGACCCGTCCAACGGGCAAGGCTTCGAGTCGGCCGTCGCCTACGCCGTGGCCGAGCAGCTCGGCTTCACCAAGGACCAGGTGACGTGGGTCAAGGTGCCGTTCAACACGTCGTACAAGCCGGGAGAGAAGAACTTCGACTTCGACATCAACCAGATCTCGATCACGCCGGCACGGGCCGAGGTCGTCGACTTCTCCGACGGCTACTACGCAGCTGCGCAGGCCGTGATCGCGCTCAAGGGGTCGCCGGTCTCGGAGGTGACGAGCATCGCTGACCTGGCCGACTACAACCTCGGCGCGCAGACCGGCACCACGTCGCTCACCGCCATCCGTGACGTGATCAAGCCGGCCAACGAGCCGGCCGTCTTCGAGGACACCAACGCCGCCAAGCAGGCGCTGCTCAACGGCCAGGTCGACGCGATCTTGGCGGACCTGCCCACCGCGTTCTACATCACCGCCGTCGAGATCCCGAAGAGCACGATCGTGGGCCAGTTCCAGCCGGAGACCGGCGAGCAGGAGGAGTTCGGGATGCTCTTCGAGAAGGGCAGCGGACTGGTGAGCTGTGTCAACGAGGCGCTGGCCGAGCTGACGTCGGCCGGCACCCTCGACCAGCTCGAGCAGCAGTGGCTCTCCGACGTGGTGGACGTCCCCGTGCTGCAATGACCGAGCTCTGGTCGCCCAGCGAGCGCGAGCTCGAGCGCCGCGAGGTACGCCGGCGGCAGCGGGTCCGGCAGACGCTGATCGCCGCCGTGGTCACCGTCGTGGTCTTCGCCGTGCTGGCGATCGGCGTGGTGAGCTCGCCCGGGTGGCCGCGCGTGCACGAGACGTTCTTCAACGGCTTCCACGCCCGCGAGTCCTTCGACGCGATCCTGCACGGCTTCTGGATCAACGTGAAGCTGTTCCTGATCTGCGAGCCGGTCATCCTCGTCCTCGCCATGGCGGTCGCCCTGGCCCGCACCGCGCGCAGCCCGTGGCTGCTACCCGTGCGGCTGGTCGCGGTCGGCTACACCGACGTCTTCCGCGGCATCCCGACGATCCTGCTGGTGGTCCTCCTCGCGTTCGGCATGCCGGCGCTGCAGCTGCAGGGCATCCCCAACAGCGCGCTCTTCTGGTCCGGCGTGGCGCTGATCCTGTCCTACGGCGCCTACGTCGCCGAGGTCTTCCGCGCCGGCATCGACTCGATCCACCCCTCGCAGGTCTCCAGTGCGTCGGCCCTCGGGCTCAGCCGCGCGCAGACCATGCGGTTCGTGGTCGTGCCGCAGGCCGTACGCCGGGTCGTCCCGCCGCTGCTCAACGACTTCGTCTCCCTCCAGAAGGACACGGCACTGGTCGCCGCGGCGGGCGTGTTCGACGCGGTGTTCGCGGCCCGGGACTACGGCAACTTCAACTTCAACTACACGCCGCTGGTGGTGGTGGCGGGCTTCTTCGTGGTGATGACGGTCCCGCTGGCCCGGCTCTGCGACTGGCTGCAGCGCCGGTGGATGGAGCGCGAGCGGGCAGGTGCGCTATGACCACCCCACGACGTTCTCCGTCTCCCCCGCTTCGCTCCTCCGCCGGACAACGCCGCGGGGACCCCGGAGAAGCGTTGTGACCGCGCTGGTCGAGGTCACCGACCTCCGCAAGTCGTACGGCGACCGGGTGGTGCTCGCCGACATCGACCTCACGGTGAACAAGCACGACGTGGTCTGCCTGATCGGCTCGTCCGGATCCGGGAAGTCGACCCTGCTGCGCTGCCTCAACCTGCTCGAGCAGATCGACGACGGCGTGATCCGGTTCGACGGCGAGGAGATCTCCGACCCGCGGGTCGACCCGCGCGCCGTACGCCGCCGGATCGGCATGGTCTTCCAGGCCTACAACCTGTTCCCGCACCTGACCGTCCTGGACAACTGCGTGCTGGCCCCGATCCGGGTGCACGGCGTACCGCGCGCCGAGGCAGTGGCCCGGGCCCGCGACCTCCTGGACCGGTTCGGGCTCAGCGACCAGGTGGACAAGCACCCCGACCGGCTCTCGGGCGGACAGCAGCAGCGGGCCGCCCTGGTCCGCGCGCTCTGCACCCAGCCCGAGCTGCTCCTGCTCGACGAGATCACCGCGGCCCTCGACCCGGAGCTGGTCGGCGACGTGCTCACCATCGTCCGCGACCTCGCCGAGGCCGGCACCACGATGGTGCTGGCCACCCACGAGATGAGCTTCGCGCGCGACGTCGCCACCACCGTCTGCTTCCTCGACGACGGCCGGATCCTCGAGCAGGGACCGCCCTCGAGCATGCTGGTCGCGCCCGAGCAGGAGCGGACCCGGCAGTTCCTGCGCCGGGTGCTGCCAAGAACCGGCTGACCGGTCGACGTACCCTCGACGGGTGCGCCCTCGTCTCGCACTCCTTCTCGGAGCCCTCGTCGTCCCTGTCCTCCCCGTGCTCGCCGCTGCGCCGGCGCACGCGGCCACCACCATCATCTGCATCAACCGGCCGGACGACACCGACTGTGGCCCACGACCGAACACGATCCCGGATGCGCTCACCCTCGCCCAGGGCGATGGGACCGACAGCGTGATCAGGATCGGGCCGGGCACCTACGTCGACGGCCCCTACGTCTTCGACGGCACCGTCTCGCCGTTGACGGTCCAGGGCTCCAACAACGGCGCGGGGGCCAACGCGACCTTGCTGAAGGGCGGCGCGGCGGCGCCGTACGCCACCGCGACGAACGTCACCATCCGCAACCTGCGGATCGAGGTGAGCGGCTCCGGAGCCCAGGGTCTGGCGCTGACCGGCGCCGGCTCGATCGCCCAGAACGTGATCGTCGCCGACGACCCGACGGCCGTGGCGACCAACGCCGTCGGCATCCGGCTCGAGGGCGCCAAGCTCGAGAACACGACCGTCAGCCTCTACCGCGGCGCCGGCAACACGGGCATCCGGCAGGTGTCGGGACCGGCGGTCGTCTCGCGCGTCTCCGTGCGTGCCTCCGGCACCGGTGTGGCCGCGCAGGGTGGGCCGCTGGCGATCGACAACTCCGTCCTCAACCTCGACGTCACCGGACAGGCCGGGCTGCGGGCCGACGCCGGCTCCACCGTGGACGCCCGGCACCTGACCGTCGTCGGAGGCGCCGCCGGGTCGCGCGGCGTCCTGGCGAGCACCGCGGGCGCGGCGACCGCGGTCACGCTGGTCAACTCGATCGTGCGCGGGCCCACCGACTCCGTGGTGGCGAGCGGTGCCGCCGCGAGCGTCCTCGTCCACCACTCAGACCTGAAGGCCCCGGTCGAGGACGGTGGAGGCACGGTCACCGAGGGGGTGGGCAACCTGCCGGACCTCGACCCGGCGTTCATCGATCCCGCGTTCGCCGGCCCGGGCGGAGGTGACCTCGCCCTGCGGGCCGGCTCGCCGGTCGTTGACAAGGGCGACCCGCTGACCAGCACCGGCGACGACAGGAACGGCGACGGACGCGCCTTCGACGGCGACGGCAACGGGTCACCGGTCCCCGACATGGGCGCCTACGAGCTCCGCGACATCACCGCCCCCGTCACGACGTTCACCGCCCGCCCCCCCGGATGGACCAACGACAACACGCCGGTCTTCCAGTTCCGCAGCGAGGACGGTGCCCGGTTCGAATGCCGGCTCGACGGCGGCGCGTTCCAGCCGTGCACCAGCCCGACGACCACGACCGCGCTGCCCGACGGGCCGCACTCCCTGACGGTCCGGGCGACCGACAGAGTCTTCAACGGCGAGGCGAACCCGCCCACGGCCGGCTTCACGGTCGACACGGTCGCGCCGGACACGAGGTTCACCAAGAAGGCGCCCAAGCGCTTCTTCAAGAAGAAGGTGAAGTTCAAGTTCGCCTCGACGGAGGCCGGGGCGCACTTCCAGTGCAAGCTCGACGGCCGGGCCTGGCGCAACTGCGGCTCGACGTTCAAGTACGGCGTGAAGCGCGGCAAGCACACCATCCTCGTGCGGGCCGTCGACCGGGCCGGCAACACCGACAAGACGCCGGCGCGCTACAAGTTCAAGCGGGTCACGCGGCACCGCTGACCTCGGAAGCGCGGTGGCCAGGACCACGCCGACGACGGTAGGTTCTGGTGATGGTGGTCTCGGACGCTGCTACCGCTGACCCGACCGTCGGCGCGCCTCTTGTCGTGCTCGACGGCGTCAACAAGTGGTTCGGTGAGCTGCACGTCCTCAAGGACATCGACCTGACCGTCGCGCGCGGCGAGGTCGTGGTGGTCATCGGGCCGTCGGGCTCGGGCAAGTCGACGCTGTGCCGCGCGATCAACCGGTTGGAGACGATCGACCGGGGTGCGATCAGCCTCGACGGGACGCCGCTGCCCCAAGAGGGCAAGGAGCTGGCCAACCTGCGCGCCGAGGTCGGCATGGTGTTCCAGAGCTTCAACCTGTTCGCCCACAAGACGATCCTGGAGAACGTCACCCTCGGGCCGATCAAGGTCCGCGGGCTCAAGCCGGCCGAGGCCGAGACCAAGGCCCGGGAGCTCCTGGACCGGGTGGGAGTGGGGGAGCAGGCCGGCAAGTACCCCGCACAGCTGTCGGGAGGGCAGCAGCAGCGCGTCGCGATCGCCCGGGCGCTGGCCATGGAGCCCAAGGTGATGCTCTTCGACGAGCCGACCTCGGCGCTCGACCCGGAGATGATCGCGGAGGTGCTCGACGTGATGGTCGACCTGGCCAAGCGGGGGATGACCATGGTGGTGGTGACCCACGAGATGGGCTTCGCCCGCACCGCCGCCGACCGGGTGCTGTTCATGTCGGACGGCGCCATCGTCGAGGAGAACACTCCCGAGGAGTTCTTCACCAACCCGCGGTCGGACCGCGCCCGCGACTTCCTCGGCAAGATCCTCAGGCACTGAGGACACGGACCTGCTCGAGCACGACTCAACTGGAAGTTCGGGACAAAGGAGAGACATGCGATTCATCAGAGCGAAGGCAGTGGCCGCGGGCTTCGGCCTGGCATTGAGCATGGCCGCGTGTGGCGACGCGGGTGACGACGACAGCGGCAGTGCCGATGTCGAGGTGGAGGAGAACGCCGCCGACGACTTCGACGACGGCACCCGCATGAAGGAGCTCGCGGACTCCGGCAAGGTCGTGATCGGCGTGAAGTACGACCAACCCGGCCTGGGCTTCAAGGGTGCAACCGACGACATCCCGACCGGCTTCGACGTCGAGATCGCCAAGCTGCTCGTCGCCGACCTCGGCATCGATCCGGAGGACACCTCCGTGGTCACCTACGAGGAGACCATCTCCGACAACCGTGAGCCCTTCCTGGAGCAGGGCAAGGTCGACCTGGTGCTGGCGTCGTACTCCATCACCGACGAGCGTCGCGCCGTCGTCGGGCAGACCGGTCCCTACTTCCTGACCGGGCAGCAGCTCCTCGTCCCCACCGACAGTGACGTCGAGAGCATCGACGACCTGGCCGGGCAGGAGGTCTGCTCGGTGACCGGGTCGACCTCCATCGACCGGATCAACGAGGCGGGCGCCAAGGGCATCGGCTTCGACAGCTACTCGGAGTGCGTGCAGAAGGTGCTGGACGGCACGGTGCCGGCGATGTCCACCGACGGCTCCATCCTGGCCGGCTACGCCGCGCAGAACGAGGGCCAGCTGAAGGTCGTCGGCGACGAGTTCTCCGAGGAGCGGATCGGGGTCGGGTACAGCCTCGAGCACCCCGAGATGTGCGAGTGGATCAACGAGGTCCTGGAGGACTCCTTCGAGGACGGCTCCTGGGCGGCGGCGTTCGAGAGCACGCTCGGCCCGTCGGGCATCGAGACCCCGGATCCCCCGGAGCTCGACGAGTGCCCCGCGGCCTGATCATCCGCTGACGGCCGGGCGGCGCGCTCCGAGCGCGCCGCCCGTGTCCGTCACGTCGTCCGGGAGGAGCGAGCTTGGAAGCCGTCTTCGACAACTTCGACCTCTACCTCAGAGGGTTCGGCTACACCTTGGCGCTCTTCCTCGCGTCCGGAGTTCTCTCGCTGGTCCTGGGCACCTTCCTGGTCGCGCTGCGGGTGGGGCCGGTGGCCGTGCTCCGCGGCGGCCGGCGCCACCTACGTGACGGTGGTCCGCAACACGCCGCTGGTCATCGTGTTCGCCTTCTTCTCCTTCGCCGCTCCGACCCTCGACCTCACCTTCAACTGGCTCGACGTCCACATCGGGCAGTACGACTTCACCGCGTTCTTCGGCGCCGCCGTCGTCTCGCTGACGCTCTACACCTCGACCTTCGTGTGCGAGGCCCTGCGGTCCGGGGTCAATGCCGTGCCGCTGGGCCAGGCCGAGGCCGCGCGCGCGATCGGCCTGCCCTTCGGCGGAGTGATGACCCAGGTCGTGCTGCCCCAGGCCTACCGCGCGTCCTTGCCCCCGCTGGCCAGCGTGCAGATCGCGTTGATCAAGAACACCTCCGTCGCCGCGGTGTTCGGGGTGGCCGAGGCGACGGCACAGATGCGCGGCCTGCTGAACGACTACTCCACCCAGCGGGTCGGCATCTTCATCTGCTTCGCGGCCGGCTACGTCCTGATCGTCGAGGTCTTCTCCTTCCTCTCGAGCAGGCTCGAGCGGCGCTGGAGGGTCGCGACATGACGACCAGCGTGCTCTTCGACGCCCCCGGGCCGCGCACCGTCCGGCGGCACCGCATCTACGGCGTCGTCGCGCTGGTGGGCGTGCTCGGCGTGCTCGCGTTCGTCTTCGTGCGGTTCAACGACGCGGGTCAGTTCGAGGGCGACAAGTGGGAGGTCTTCGTCACCCCCGACTACGTGCGGGTGATCCTGGTCGACGGGCTGCTGAACACGCTGAAGATGGCGGCGGTCGCGATCGTCGGGGCCTCGGTCTTCGGCTTCGTGCTGGGCGCGGCCAAGCTCTCCGACCACTGCCTTCGTCCGGTGGCCGGCGTGGCTCGTGGTCGAGTTCTTCCGCGCCGTCCCGGTGCTGCTGCTCATGGTCTTCACCTGGTACCTCATCGGCATCAAGGGGGCCAATGCGTCGTTCTGGGCCGTGGTGATCGCGCTGACCCTCTACAACGGCGCCGTCCTTGCCGAGGTGCTGCGCGCCGGCGTGAACGCCGTGCCGAAGGGTCAGCGCGAGGCGGCGTACGCGATCGGGATGCGCAAGGCCCAGGTCATGAACATCGTGCTGCTGCCGCAGGCGGTCAAGATCATGCTGCCCGCGATCATCAGCCAGTGCATCGTGGCGCTGAAGGACACGGCGCTCGGCCAGTACGTGCTGGCGCCCGGCCTGACCCGGATCTACAAGGAGATCTACCTCGAGTTCAACAACCGCGTGCCGACGATGATCGTCATCGCCTCGCTCTACATCATGGTCAACCTGGTGCTCACCGCACTGGCCACCTGGGCGCAGAAGAAGTTCGTCGGCGAGAAGAAGCCTCTCGAGATCAGCATGGTCGGCAACCTCGAGGCCGGAAGGAACGCCTGACTCCGGTCAGCCCGACCCGGTCAGCGCGCTCCGCATCCGCCGGACGATCTCGGTCAGCCGGTCCGGCGACGTGGCGATGTTGAGCCGGATGTGACCGTGACCGGCCGTACCGGGCCAGTAGATGTCCCCGGGCGACACCCTGACGCCGCCCCCGAGGATCACCTCTGCCGGGTCGTCGTGGCCGTAGGCGCGCAGGTCGAGCCAGGCCATGTACGTCGCCTCGAGCGGCCGCATCCGGGCCTCGGGCAGGTGCTCGGCGAGCAGCTGACCGAGCAGGGTGCGCTGCTGGTCGAGCCGCTCGACGAGCGCGGCCAGCCACGCGTCGCCGTCGTCGTACGCCGCAATCGAGGCGACGATGCCGAGCGGGCTCCACGAGTCGTTCTGGGCCATCGGGATCTCGACCAGCCGGTCGCGGGTCTCGTCGTCGCCGGTGAGGATCTGCGCGCACTTGAGGCCGGGGATGTTGAACGCCTTCGACGCCGCGACGACCGCGACCGCGTGGTCGGCCGTGCCCTCGAGGGACAGGTACGGCACGTGCTCGGCGCCCGGCAGCACCAGCGGGCCGTGGATCTCGTCGGAGACGACACGGGCGCCGTGCCTGGTCACGACGTCGCGGATCCCCTCGAGCTCGGCGCGGCTGTGCACGTGGCCGCCCGGGTTGTGCGGCTGGGTGAGCAGCAGCGTCCGCGCACCGCGCACGAACAGCCGGTCGAGCGCCTCGAGGTCGACGACATAGCTGTCGCCGTCGGGGTCCACCGGCAGGTCCCACTGCTCGCGTCCGGTGATCTGGCCGAGCCCGTGCTGCGGGTCGTAGGCCGGGAGCGGCAGCACCATCGGGGCCCGCTCGCTCAGCACCTCCAGGGCGATCCGCACGCCCACGGTCACGTCTGCGGTCGGCAGCACCCGGTCCGCCGGAACTCCCGTCCCGAAGTGACGCAGCGCGAACCCGGCGTACGCCTCGCCGATCGGGCCGCCGGCCCGCACGTACGGCGGGTAGCCGACCTCGCCGCGCTCCACCGCGTCGTGCAGCGCCGCCGTGATCGGCTCCGCGATCGCGTAGTCCATCTCGGCCACCCACGCCGGCAACACCCCCGGCTGGACCATTCCCCACTTGAGCACCAGGGCGGCGCGGGCCTCGTCGTCGGTGTAGTCGCGGATCAGGCTCACCCGCCCATCCAACCCGCCCGTACAACTCGGTCGGGCGTCGGGGCAGGATGGCGGGATGGACGCGAGCTGGCGCGAGGCGGTCACTGCCACTCGGCACTGCCTGACCGGCTGTGCGATCGGCGAGGTGCTCGGCATGGTGATCGCGACGGCCGCCGGCTGGGGCAACGCGGCGAGCATCTCCATCTCCGTGCTGCTGGCGTTCTTCTTCGGCTACCTGCTCACGTTCGCCGGCCAGCGGCGCGCGGGGCTGCCGGTCGCGGCCGCGGTCCGCATCGCCCTGGCCGCCGACACCGTGTCGATCCTGGTGATGGAGATCGTCGACAACGGCATCCTGCTGATCTGGCCATCGGCCATGGAGGCCACGCTGGCCGATCTGCTGTTCTGGGGCTCGCTCGCGATCGCGCTGGCCATCGCGTTCGTCGTCACCGTGCCGGTGAACCGGGCCATGATCGCCCGCGGGCTCGGACACGCGAAGGCGCACGCCGCCCACGCCGGGCATGCCGGCATGCCGGGCATGCCGACCACCATCACCCCTGAGGGGCTGGGTGGGTCAGTGCTTGCTGGAAGTCGAGGGCGGAACGGCCCCTGGTTTCGCAGCCTGACCCTGCAGCGGCCGTGCCGGCCTGTGCCCCCCGAGAATCACACCTCGAAAACTAACCGACCGGTGGTTGCCCGACCATCCCCCACAGGGGCTGTTCGAGCCGGTTCCGGACCCGTCCGGGGGGTGCTTCGGAGGTCTGCAATGCTGCCCCGCATGAGTGTCCAACTGGGGCAGGGCACCGGTCCGCTGCGGGGCGTCAAGGCCGTCGAGATCGCCGGGATCGGTCCCGGGCCGCACGCCTGCATGATCCTGGCCGACCTCGGCGCCGACGTGATCCGGGTGGAGCGGCCCGGCGGACAGCTGCTCTCGGGTGGCGCCACGATGCTGCTCAACCGTGGCCGGCCGAGCGTCGCCCTGGACCTCAAGCAGCCGGAGGCCGCGGCCACGGTGCTCGAGCTGGTCAAGGACGCCGACCTGCTGGTCGAGGGGATGCGACCCGGCGTGACCGAACGGCTCGGGATCGGCCCGGAGCAGTGCCACGCGGTCAACCCGCGGCTCGTCTACGGCCGGATGACCGGCTGGGGACAGGACGGCCCGCTGGCCCAGGCGGCGGGCCACGACCTGAACTACATCTCGGTCGCGGGCGCGCTCTTCGGCATGGGCCAGACGCCGGACCGGCCACAGTTCCCGGCCAACCTGGTCGGTGACTTCGGCGGCGGGTCGACGTACCTCGTCATCGGCCTGCTGGCCGCGCTGCTCGAGGCCCGGGTGTCTGGCCAGGGACAGGTCGTGGACGCCGCGATCGTCGACGGCACGGCGCACCTCAACGCGATGACCTCGGCGTTCCTCGCGAGCGGCGGCTACCAGGAACGCCGCGGCGCCAACCTCCTCGACGGCGGAGTGCCCTACTACGACGTCTACGAGACCTCGGACGGCAAGCACCTGTCGGTCGGCGCGCTGGAGCCGCAGTTCTACGCCACGCTGATCGGCATGCTCGGGCTCGAGGACACCGCGCCGGGGCAGGCCGACCTGGACCGGTACGACGAGCTGCGGACCCTGCTCACCGACACCTTCAAGCAGAAGACGCAGGCCGAGTGGGTCGAGCTGTTCGAGGGCACCGACGCGTGCGTCGCCGGGGTGATCCCGGTCAGCGAGGCTCCCGAGCACCCGCACCTCAAGGCCCGTGAGACCTTCGTCGAGCACGAGGGGCTGATGCAGCCGCAGCCCGCGCCACGGTTCTCCCGGACCGGGGCGTCGCTGTCGCTGCCGCCCTCGCCGGCCGCCGGCACCCACACCCGCGAGGCGCTCACGGCGTGGGGCATCGCCGACGTGGACGGGCTCATCGAGCGAGGTGTGGCGGTCCAGGCGTGAAAAGGTTCCTGTTCCTGGGGATCCGCGCCCAGGACGCCGCCGCCGACGACGAGTACGCCGCCGTCCTGCGCTGCGCCGGGCTCGACGAGCGCGACGTACGCCGGGTGCGCATGGAGCGCGACGAGCTGGAGCCGCTGGACCTCGACGACTGGTCGGGGATCGTGATCGGCGGCGGGCCGTGGAACGTCAGCGACCCCGAGTCGTCGAAGGCTCCCGAACAACGGCGTGGTGAGGCCCGGCTGCGGGAGCTGGCGCTGCAGGCGCTCGACGTGGACTTCCCGTTCCTCGGCGCCTGCTACGGGATCGGGACCCTGGGCACGCTGCGCGGGGGCGTGGTGGATCGGCAGTGGTCCGAGCCGATCGGCGCGGTCACCGTCACGCTGACGCCCGAGGGCGAGTCCGACGCGCTGCTCGGCGAGCTGCCGCCGTCGTTCGACGCCTTCCTCGGCCACAAGGAGGCGGTGTCGACGCTGCCGCGCGGCGCCGTACTGCTCGCCTCGTCGGAGACCTGCCCCGTCCAGGCGTTTCGTCTCGGGCAGCACGTGTACGCCACCCAGTTCCACCCCGAGCTCGATGTCGAGAGCATCGTCATGCGGATCGAGACCTACCAGGACTTCGGCTACTTCGGGCCGGGCGAGGGCGAGGAGCTGATCCGCCTCGCTCGCGCCGCCGTGGTCACCGAGCCACCGCGGATCCTGGCCCGGTTCGTGGAGCTGTACGCGCGTGGGTGACCGTCCAGTTCGCGTCGAGATGAGGAAATTGGTCGTGAATCAGCCGATCTCGGAGCCAATTTCCTCATCTCGACGAGAGATGACGCAACCCACACCCGCTTGTCGTGACACCGTGTCACGAATAGTTTGTACTGCCGTGGTGACCTCCCCCGAGCACGTCGACGTGCTGATCGTCGGAGCCGGGCTGTCCGGCATCGGTGCGGCCTGCCAGCTGCGCGAGCACCTGCCCACCAAGAGCGTCGCCGTGCTCGAGGCGCGCGAGGCGAGCGGTGGGACGTGGGACCTGTTCAAGTACCCCGGCATCCGCTCGGACTCCGACATGTTCACCTTCGGGTTCGGCTGGCGGCCCTGGCCCGGCGACCGCGCGCTGGCCGACGGGCCGCTGATCCTCGACTACCTCCGCACCGTCGCCGAGGAGTACGGCGTCGACGAGCTGATCCGCTACCGGCACAAGGTCACCAGCGCGAGCTGGGACTCCGAGGCCGCGCTCTGGACCGTCGAGATCGACCATGCTGGTACGCCGACCACGATGACCGCCGGCTTCCTCTGGGGCTGCTCGGGCTACTACCACTACGACGAGCCGTACGCGCCGGAGTTCCCGGGCGCCGACAGCTTCGAGGGCACGATCGTGCACCCGCAGCACTGGCCCGAGGACCTCGACTACGCCGGCAAGAAGGTCGTGGTCATCGGCAGCGGCGCGACCGCCGTGACGCTGGTGCCGGCGATGGCCCCGACCGCGGGGCACGTGACGATGCTGCAGCGCTCGCCGTCGTACATCCTCAGCCGGCCGGGCCGGGACCGGCTCGCGACCGCGCTCGACAGGCTGCCGACCAAGGTGTCCTACCCCGTGGTGCGCTGGGCCAACATCCTGCTCACCGTCGGCTCCTACCAGGTCGCGCGTCGCTGGCCGGACTTCATGAAGGGGCTGATCCGCAAGGGTGTCGACAAGCAGGCGCCCGACTCCGTCGACGTCGACGTGCACTTCAAGCCGCGCTACGACCCGTGGGACCAGCGACTCTGCTTCGTCCCCGACGGTGACCTGTTCCGCGCGCTGCGCGACGGCGAGGCGTCGATCGTCACCGACACGATCGAGACGTTCACGCCGAAGGGCATCCGGCTCACGTCGGGCCAGGAGCTCGAGGCGGACATCATCGTGACCGCGACCGGGCTGCAGCTGCTGGCGTTCGGTGGCCTCGACCTGGTGGTCGACGGCGAGCCGGTCGACTTCTCGAAGACGATGGCCTACAAGGCGCTGATGCTCAGCGGCGTGCCGAACTTCGCCTACACCGTCGGCTACACCAACGCGTCGTGGACGCTCAAGGCCGACCTGGTGTCGACGTACGTCGTGCGGCTGCTCCAGCACCTGGACCGGATCGGCGCACGGTCGGCGGTGCCGGTCCGGCAGCCCGACGTCGCCGAGATCCCGTTCATGGACTTCCAGTCCGGCTACGTGCTGCGCGCGCTGGACCGGCTGCCCAAGCAGGGCGACCGGGCACCGTGGCGGCTCAAGCAGAACTACCTGACCGACCTGCGCACCATCAAGCGCGGCGACATCGACGACGGCGTGCTCGCCTTCGACCGGGTACCGGCCACGTCGAGTGACCCCAGTCTCACCAGCGTTTGACGGACCGCACGATCGGAGACCGGTGGGGTCCGACAACGCACCGGAGGTGCACGATGGGCTTCGACGACAAGGTCGACAACAAGGGCGAGGAGCTCAAGGGTCGCGCCAAGGAGGCCGCGGGTGCGGTCAGCGGCGACGACGAGCTCAAGAACGAGGGGCGTGCCGACCAGGCCGAGTCCTCGGTCAAGCAGGCCGGTGAGAAGGCCAAGGACGCTGTCGGCGACATCAAGGACGCGTTCAAGAAGTAGCCGACATCACCCGCCCGCGATGCGGGTTCCTGCGGGCCGCTCTGCCACACTGGTGAGAGCGGCCCGTTCACGTCTTACCCCGGGCCAGCCCCCGCCCTGCGATGGCGGCCGGGCCTCCAAAGAACTTCCCTCTGGTGAGACACCACCATCGAGAGTGATCTCCCTTGTCTTCCTCCGCTACGCCTTCGTTCGCCGATCTCGGCGTACCGCACGACCTCGTCGCCGCCCTCAAGGCGCGCGACATCACCACGCCCACCCCGATCCAGGCCGCCACGCTGCTCGACTCGCTGGCCGGCCGGGACGTCCTCGGTCGCGGCCGCACCGGCTCCGGCAAGACCTACGCCTTCCTGCTGCCCCTCGTCGCCCGGCTCTCCGAGTCCGGCCGGCCGCGTCGTGCGGGCAAGCCCCGCGCCCTGATCCTCGCGCCCACGCGTGAGCTGGTCGGGCAGATCGAGCAGGCGCTGATCCCGCTCGCCGCCATCGCGGGGCTGAACACCCGCACCGTCTTCGGCGGCGTCGGCCAGCACCCGCAGGTGCAGGGGCTGCGCCGCGGCGTCGACATCGTGGTGGCCTGCCCCGGCCGCCTCGAGGACCTCATCCAGCAGGGCCACTGCGACCTCGGCGCCGTCGAGGTCACCGTGCTCGACGAGGCCGACCACATGGCCGACCTCGGCTTCCTGCCCGCCGTACGCCGACTGCTCGCCGCGACCCCGAAGCAGGGCCAGCGGCTGCTCTTCTCCGCGACGCTCGACCGGGGCGTCAACGTCCTGGTCAAGCAGTTCCTCCAGCAGCCGGTCACCCACGAGGCCGACTCGGCGCAGACGCCGGTCAGCGAGATGGACCACCACGTGCTGCACCTGTCGCGCGAGCAGCGGGTGCCGGTGCTCGTCGACCTGACCAGCGCGCCCGGCCGGACCATGGTCTTCACGCGGACCAAGCACGGCGCCAAGGCGCTGGCCCGCCAGCTCAACCGCAGCGGCGTACCGACCGTCGAGCTGCACGGCAACCTCAGCCAGGGCGCCCGCACCCGCAACATGGACGCCTTCCACGCCGGCCGGGCCACCACGATGGTCGCCACCGACATCGCCGCGCGCGGCATCCACGTCGACGACATCGCCCTCGTGGTGCACGCGGACCCGCCGTCCGAGCACAAGGCCTACCTGCACCGCTCGGGCCGTACGGCGCGAGCCGGCGCAGCGGGCACCGTGATCACGCTGATGACCGAGGACCAGGTCCGCGACGTCCGCGACCTCACCCGGGCGGCCGGCATCAAGCCGACCATCACCCGCGTCGACGGCCCGCGGCACCCGATGCTCACCACGCTCGCCCCCGGCGAGCGGGTCCTCGTGGCCGGTGGCCTCGGCGTCACCGCCGAGGAGCCCGAGCGCCGGTCCGGTGGCGGGCCGCTCCGGTGGCCAGCGCCGCTCCGGTGGCCAGCGCCGCTCGGGTGGCCAGCAGCGTTCGGGCGGCAAGCCGCGCCCCGCGTCCGGCTCGGCAGCGCCCGCGGGCGGTGGCAACCGCAACCGCCGTCGCGGCGGCCAGTCGTCGTCCTCCTCGGGGCGCACGCACAACGCCGCGTCGTTCAGCTCCGGCCGCCGCTGACGGTCGCTCCTAGGATCGGCCCGGTGAGCCAGCTGCAGGCGTGGGCCCGCCGCGCGCTCTGGGACGTGGTGCCTCGGGACCACCGGCAGAGCGGCCGCGAGCTGCGTCGTCGCCAGCTGGTCACGGTCGGCGTCGTGGTGCTGGGCGCGGTCGTCCTCGGCTTCTCGCTCCGGGTCGACCCGGGCAGCCCCTGGTTCTACGCCGCTGACCCTCGGCCTCGCCGGAGTGTGGACCGTCGGCGCCTTCGCCTCCGGTCCGCTGCACCTGGGCCGGATCCCGGCCCGGCAGGGGACGTCGCGGCCGGTGGTCACGCCGATCGTGCTCGGGCTGCTCCTGGCCGGGATCTTCGTGGCCGGCGCCTTCCTGGTGCGGACCCTGGACTTCCTGGACGGCCTCGAGGGCCAGGTCGTGAACGTCATCGACTACGCCGACCAGGGCTCGTTGCCGCTGCTCGTGCTCGTCACCGCGGTCAGCGGGATCGCCGAGGAGCTGTTCTTCCGCGGGGCGGCGTACGCCGCGATCACGGTCCACCCGGTGCTCTGGACGACCGCGGCGTACGTCGTCGCGACCGCCGCCACCGGCAACGTGATGCTGACCTTCGCGGCCCTGCTGCTCGGCGTGGTCGTCGGCCTCGAGCGGAGGGCCAGCGGTGGCATCCTCGGCCCGATCCTCACCCACTGCACCTGGTCGCTGACCATGCTCTTCGCGCTGCCGCTGGTCTTCTAGCCCGCGACTACCCGGCCTGTTCCTCGGCGATGGCCCGCTCGACCGCCTCGCGGTAGGACATCGGCTCGCCGGGCACGATGTCCTGGATGGCGTAGTCGGTCTGCAGCACCTCGGTGCTCATCGAGTCGATGAGGTTGCCGGCGGTGGTGGCGTCGACGTTGGTGACCAGCCCGATCCACAACGACGACAGCCGCGGGGTGAGCACCGGCACGGTGACGATCGGGACCCGGCGGCCGTTGATCACCTCGGCGGCCTGCTGGAGCATCTGCACGTAGGTGAGCCGGTCCGCGCCGCCGATCTCGTAGACCTGGCCGTAGGTCTTCTCGACGCCGATCACACCGCACAGGTAGCGGATCACGTCGTCGAGCGCGATCGGCTGGGTACGGGTGTCGGCCCACCGCGGCACCACCATCGCGGGCAGGTTCTTCACCAGCTGGCGGGTCATCTCCCACGAGATGCCTCCCGCGCCCACCACGATCGCGGCGCGCAGCACGGTCACCGGGACGCCGCTGACGCCGAGCAGCTTCTCGACCTCGCGGCGCGACCGCAGGTGCGGCGAGAGGTCGTCGTCGCCGTCCTTGCCCAGCCCGCCCATGTAGACGATCTGGCGTACGCCGCTCGCGGCCGCGGCGAGGCCGAAGGCCCGGGCGGCCTCGGCGTCCTTGCGCTCGAAGTCGTTGTCGTCGAGGGAGTGCACGAGGTAGACCGCGACGTCGACGCCGTCCATCGGGTCCGCCAGGGTGCCGGCGTCGAACACGTCGCCACCGACGGGGTCGCCCGGCCCGTCGTAGTCGTCGGGGCTGCGGGTCATCGCCTTGACCCGGTGGCCGTCGGCGAGCAGTGCGGGCACGAGACGTCTGCCGATGAAACCGGTCGCCCCGGTCACCAGCACGCTCAGGCTCTCGTCGCTCATCGCATGGATCCTAGGGACACACGGACTGGTACCCCGAAGGGCGGGTCTCCCGGCCTCACCGGCTGCGTCGGGCGATCCCCTCGCGCTTGGTCTCGTCCATCCCGGCCTCGTACGCCGACACCAGGGCCGCGATCGAGAGCGGCTTGATCTTCTCCACGACCTGGCGCACGGTCTCGGGCGAGGCGCCCTGGTCGCGGTAGACCGGCCAGACCAGGGTGCGGAACACGTCGTAGAGCTCCTTGGCGACCTCGCGGCCGTGCCGGGCGTAGATGTCGGCCGCCGCGAGCGCCGCCTCGACCGGGAAGCCCAGGTCGAGCAGGCCGAGGCCGACGGACAGCTGGGAGACGGCCACTTGGTACTGGCCGCGCTTCAGCGGGAAGACCACGCCGAGCGCGGCCAGGGTGCGCAGGTCGTCGTCGGTGAGCTCGCGGCCGGCGCGGGTGGACAGCTCGCCCCGCGACATCTCGATCGGCCGCTCGACGTCCCAGGGCGCCAGCATCGTCCGGGCCAGCGCGAGGTCCTCCGGCGTCGCGTCGGCCGGGATGCCGGCGACGTACTTCTCGATCGCCGAGAGGGTGAAGCCGTGGCTCTGCAGCTCCTGGACCAGCTCGAGCCGGCCGACGTGGTCGCGGGAGTAGTAGCCGGAGCGGCCCTTGCGGATCGGCGGCGGCACCAGGCCGCGGGAGGTGTAGAACCGCACGTTGCGCACGCTCATGCCGACGCGCTCGCAGAGCTCGTCGAGGGTGAGCAGCGTGTCGTCGTCCATCGCCACCTCCTTCCGGCACCGGGTGAGTCAGACCACACCCGTGGTCCCTGTTGACCGTGACACTAATGCTGTCACAATCGAAGACATGCCACCTCTCTCCGGGCAAGAAGCATTCGTGTACGACCACCTCCGCACCCCGCGTGGCAAGGGCAAGGCCGCGGGCTCGCTGCACGAGGTGAAGCCGGTCGACCTCGTGGTCGGCCTGATCGACGAGCTGAGGGAGCGCAACCCGAGCCTCGACACCAACCGCATCGACGACGTCGTGCTCGGCGTCGTCTCGCCGGTCGCCGACCAGGGCGGCGACATCGCCAAGACCGCAGCGCTCGCCGCCGGCCTCCCGGAGACCACTGCCGGCGTCCAGCTCAACCGCTTCTGCGCCTCCGGCCTGGAGGCCGTCAACCAGGCCGCCTCCCGGGTCCGCGGCGGCTTCGAGCAGCTGATCCTCGCCGGCGGCGTCGAGTCGATGAGCCGGGTGCCGATGGGCTCCGACGGCGGCGCCTGGGCCTCCGACCCCGCGACCGCGCTCAAGACCGGCTTCGTGCCGCAGGGCATCGGCGCCGACCTGATCGCCACCATCGAGGGCTGGACCCGCGACGACGTGGACGCGTTCGCCGCCGAGTCCAACCACCGCGCCGCCAAGGCGTGGGCCAACGGCTACTTCGACAAGTCGGTCATCCCGGTCAAGGACCTCAACGGCGTGACGGTGCTCGACCACGACGAGCTGATCCGGCCCGACACCACGCCCGAGGGGCTGGCCGGCCTCAAGCCGAGCTTCGCCCAGCTCGGAGCGGACGCCGGCTTCGACGACGTGGCGCTGGAGAAGTACCACTGGATCGAGAAGATCAACCACGTCCACCACGCCGGCAACTCGTCCGGCATCGTCGACGGCTCCGCGCTGGTCGCGATCGGCAACGAGCAGGTCGGCACGGACTTCGGCCTCACTCCGCGGGCCCGGATCATCGCCGCCGCCGTGTCCGGCGCCGACCCGACGATCATGCTCACCGGCCCCGCCCCGGCCGCGCGGAAGGCGCTGGCGATCGCCGGCCTGGAGACCAAGGACATCGACCTCTTCGAGATCAACGAGGCGTTCGCCGCGGTCGCGATGCGGTTCATGCGCGACATGGACATCACCTCCGAGATCACCAACGTCAACGGCGGCGCCATCGCCATGGGCCACCCGCTCGGCGCCACCGGCGCGATGATCCTCGGCACCCTCATCGACGAGCTCGAGCGGCGCGACCTGCGCCGCGGCCTCGCCACGCTCTGCGTCGGCGGCGGCATGGGCATCGCCACCATCGTCGAGCTCGTCTGAGACCAGGAGTCACTGAGACATGAGCACCACCCAGACCGACACGTCCGCCGTGCGCTACGACCAGGACGCCGACGGCATCGTCACGCTGACGCTCGACGACCCGACGGCCAGCGCCAACACCATGAACGAGCTGTACGTCGACTCGATGGCCGCCGCCGTCGACCGGCTCTACGACGAAGCCGAGTCCGTGACCGGCGTCGTCGTCGCCAGCGCGAAGAAGACCTTCTTCGCCGGGGCGAACCTCAACGAGATGGTCAAGGCCGGCCCCGCCGACGCCCCGGCCGTCTTCGAGCTCGCCGAGCGGGTCAAGGCCTCGCTGCGCCGGCTCGAGACCTTCCCCAAGCCGGTCGCGGCCGCCATCAACGGCGCCGCACTCGGCGGTGGGTTCGAGATCGCCCTGGCCTGCAACCACCGGGTCGTCGTCGACGGCAGCTTCGAGGTCGGGCTCCCCGAGGCGAGCCTCGGCCTGCTCCCCGGAGGTGGCGGCGTCACCCGCATCATCCGGCTGCTCGGCATCCAGAGCGGGCTGATGGACGTGCTGCTCCAGGGCAGCACCTTCAAGCCCGCGGCGGCCAAGGAGAAGGGGCTCGTCGACGAGCTCGTCGCCACCCAGGACGAGCTGGTCCCGGCCGCCAAGGCCTGGATCAAGGCCAACCCGGACGCCGTACAGAACCCCTGGGACGCCCCCGGCTACAAGATGCCCGGCGGCTCGCCGAAGACGCCCGCCATGGCCGGCTTCCTGCCGGCGTTCCCCGCGCTGCTCCGCAAGCAGCTCAAGGGCGCGGACTACCCGGCACAGAAGGCGATCCTGTCGGCCGCCGTCGAGGGTGCCCAGGTCGACTTCGACACGGCGACCCGGATCGAGTCGCGCTACCTGACCAACCTGGTCGTCAACCAGGGCTCGAAGAACATGATCCAGGCGTTCTTCTTCGACCTGCAGGCGATCAACGCCGGCAAGCTCCGCCCTCAGGGCATCGAGCCGTGGAAGGCCACCAAGGTCGGCGTCCTCGGCGCCGGGATGATGGGCGCCGGCATCGCCTACGTCTGCGCCCGCGCGGGCATGGAGGTCGTGCTCAAGGACGTCGCCGTCGAGAACGCCGACAAGGGCAAGGCCTACTCGGAGAAGCTGCTCGACAAGGCGATCTCCCGTGGTCGCTCCACCGAGGAGAAGAAGGCCGAGCTGCTCGGCCGGATCAAGGCCACCGCCGACCCCGCCGACCTCGCGGGTTGTGACCTGGTCATCGAGGCCGTCTTCGAGGACCCGGCGCTCAAGGAGAAGGTCTTCGCGGAGATCCTTCCGCACGTGCAGCCGGACGCGCTGCTGTGCTCCAACACCTCGACGCTCCCGATCACCGAGCTCGCGACCGGCGTCGACCGGCCCGCGGACTTCATCGGGCTGCACTTCTTCTCACCCGTGGACAAGATGCCGCTGGTCGAGATCATCAAGGGCGAGCAGACCTCCGACGAGGCGCTGGCCAAGGCGTACGACGTCGTGCAGCAGATCAGGAAGACGCCGATCGTCGTCAACGACAGCCGCGGCTTCTACACCTCGCGGGTGATCGGCTTCATGGTCAACGAGGGCATGGCGATGCTCGCCGAGGGCGTGCACCCCTACTCGATCGAGCGGGCGACCACCCAGGCCGGCTACCCGGCGCCGGTGCTCCAGCTCTCCGACGAGCTCAACCTCGAGCTGATGGCCAAGATCGCGAAGGCGACCAAGGAGGCCGCCGAGCGGGAAGGCAAGGAGTACGGCCACCCCGGCACCGCGGTCGTGGACAGGATGCTCGAGGCCGGCCGCGCCGGCCGGCTCCGTGGCGCGGGCTTCTACGACTACGACGAGAGCGGCACCCGGGGCTCGATCTGGCCCGGGCTCGCCGAGCTGTTCCCCGTCGCGGAGAAGCAGCTCCCGTTCCGCGACATCAAGGACCGGATGCTGTTCGCCGAGGCGCTCGAGACCGCCAAGTGCTTCGAGGAGGGCGTCATCGAGTCCGCCGCAGCGGCGAACATCGGCTCGATCATGGGCATCGGCTTCCCGCCCATGACCGGAGGCGCCGCCCAGTTCATGACGGGCTACCAGGACCCCGAGAACCCCGACGGCCCGATCGGTCTCGCGGCGTTCCTCGAGCGGGCCGACGAGCTCGCCGCGACGTACGGCGACCGGTTCTCGGCCACCCCGTGGCTGCGCGACCTCGCCGCCAAGGGCGCGGGCTTCCCGGCCTGACGTCCCAGAAGGGCTGACCCGCCCGAGCGTGTCGGACGGGTCAACGTCTCCCGGTGGATCTCAGGTGGCGCTGGAGAACCAGGGGTCCCGCAGGTCGTAGAACCTCGCGCCCTGCATGGCGTACTCGAGCTCGGAAGCAATCTCGGGCGGAGGCGGCTGCCCCTCGCCGCTGCGGGCGCTCTCCTCGTCGGTGAACGCCACGGTCTCGGTGTAGGTGCCGTCCGCCTCGATGGCCAGGGTCGCGCCCAGGATGTCGGGGCGCATCGCGTGCAGCCCCTCCGGGTCGGACGTCATGACCGCACGGAGCCGGGCCGAGTCGTCGACCTTGCCGCGGATGATCTGGACGAACCCGGCCTCGTCCGAACCCCCGTTGAAGAGCAGCGTGACGTCGTCGCTGTCGTGGAACTCCACAGAGCCGTCGAACAGCGCCGCCATCCGCTCCGCCCACGCGCCCTGCTCGGGACGGTTCGAGTTCGCCATCGCGGCCTCGCGGTCCTCGAACCGGACCACGCCGAAGAACGTCCCGTCGTCGGTGAACCCGTAGGTGCCGCCGAGCCAGCCGTCGGCGCCGGACGCGAGCCGCTCCTCCCACTCGTCCATCAGCGCCCGCAGCTCGTCCTGCTTGGTGCACTTGCCTTGGATGACCTGAATGAACACGGTGGGCCTCTCCGTCGATGTACCTTCGGACGCTACGACCGCGGCACCCGCTGGTCCATAGCCACGATGGGTCGTCCTTTCGGTCAGAGTTGGGACGGACGTGGGCGAAGTTCGCGATTCCCCGGCGCGTCGGCGTGCGCACAGGGAGGATTTGGTCGTGAGCAGCCGTCCAGCAGTCATCGACGTCCGGAGCCTCCACGTGCGCTTCGGCGAGGTCGAGGCCGTGGCCGGCGTCAACCTCGAGGCGTACGCCGGTCACGCGACCGCGCTCCTGGGCCGCAACGGTGCCGGCAAGTCGACCACGATGCGGGTCCTGGCGGGGGTGGTCCCGCCCACGGCGGGCATCGCGCTGGTCGCCGGCTACGACGTCCGCACCCAGACCCTCGACGTCAAGCGGGCCGTCGGCTACTGCCCCGACGTCGGCGGGCTGGTGCCGCGCGCGACGCCCTGGGAGCACCTCCAGCTGTCGGCGCGGCTGCGTCGGCTCAGTGACTGGGAGGACCGGGCGCGCGACCTGCTCGAGCGGTTCGAGCTCGGCGACGTGGCCCACCGCGTCACCACCGGGTTCTCGCACGGCATGGGCCGGCGGCTCTCGGTCTGCCTGGCCGCGCTGCACGAGCCCGACGTGCTGCTCCTCGACGAGCCCTTCGACGGCGTCGACCCGATCGGCGTCGAGGCGACCTTCGACGTGATCAACGACGCGCGCGCCCGCGGCGCCTGCGTGCTCGTCTCCACCCACCTGCGTGAGCTCGCCGTCCAGGCGTGCACCTCGGTCCTTGTCCTCCGTGGCGGGGCCCAGGTCGCCGTCGCCACCGCCGGCGAGATGTCCGGCGAGGAGGGGGCCAGTGCGTACCGCAGCCTCCTTGACTGAGGTACGCCGCGCGATCAGCGACGTCGCGTACCTCATCGACTTCCGGACCTCGACAGTCCGCCGGCCGCGCGCCTTCGCGATGGGCGCCGCGGTCTTCGTCGGCCTCACCCTCGCCGCCGCGACGCTGCCCGCGATGGTCGAGGGTGCCGGCTCCTCGAAGGGGCACTCCCTCGACGCCGTCGTGCTGATGCCCACGGCGATGGCGGCGTTCATGTTCCTGGCGATCGCCTCGTCGGTCGCCTCCGGGGGTGGCCGCGAGCTGCTCCATCGCGAGCACGCCGTCATCTACCCGGTCAGCCCCACCACCGACCATCTCGGCGCCCTCCTGCTCGCGCCGCTCAACATCGCCTGGCTGCTGCAGGCCTGGATCCTGATGGGCATCACGGCGTACGGCGTCGAGCGGCGCTCGCTGGTCGTCGCCGAGATCGGCATCGTCATCTGGATCGTGGCCGCCACCGCGGTCGGGCAGGTCGTGGCGTGGACGGTGGAGGCGATCCGCCGCACCTCGCACGGCATCGCGACGATCCGCTCGCTCGGCGTGGCGCTGGCTGCGGCCGCGGTGATGCTCCAGCTGACCCATCACACGATCGGGCTCCTCGACGGGCTCAAGACGAGCTGGATCGTCGTCGGGTACGTCGACGGGTTCCGGTTGCGCTGGGTGGAGTCGATCGCTGTCGAGCTGGCGCTGCTCGTGGTCGCCGTCGTGCTCGGCGCGATCCCGGCGCACCTCGCCGCTCGCCGCGCTCCGCGTGACGAGCTGCGGGTCGAGACCGGCCACTACCTGGCCCGTCGGCTCCCCCGCTCGCCGCTGGCCATGCTGGTGCGCACCGACCGGGGCTCCGTCTGGCGGGCCGTGCCCATGCGTCGCGGCCTCGCGGTCCTGGCGATCGGGCCCGGCGTCGTGGCGCTGGCCGGCAACCTGGACTGGTCCCAGATGACGATCCTGCCCGGGCTGGTGGCATCTGGTGGTGCGCTGCTGTTCGGCGTCAATGCCTGGTGCCTCGACGGCCGGGGCGGTCTCTGGCGGGAGAGCCTGCCGGTCGGTCCGAAGGTGGTCTTCGCCGCCCGGGCGTGGGTGCTCACCGAGTTCCTGCTCGTCGCGTCGTTCGTGACCATGGTGCTGGCCGGCCTTCGCGCCGGGCTGCCCAGCGGCGCCGAGCTGACCGCGCTCCTGTGCACCTGGGTGGTCGTGGTGCTGCAGGTCGTGACCTCGGCCATGCGCTGGTCCTCGCGGCGACCGTTCGCCGTCGACCTGCGCTCGGCGCGCGCCACTCCGGCGCCGCCCCTGGTGATGGTGGGCTACTCGACCAAGCTCGCGGTCACCACGACCCTGACGAGCCTGGTCTTCTCCGGGTTGGCACGGGTGCCACACCCGGAGGTCTCGGTGCTGGTCGCCGCACCGTTCGTCGTGTGGTCGCTGGTCCGCCTGTTGCACGCCCGGGACTCGTGGACCGATCCGGTCCAACGGGCCAGAGTAGTGACGACGGTTGCGGGATAAGAGCCTTCTACTCGGGGAGATGAGGAATCCATGGGCGTGCTGATGTTGGTCCGCCACGGACAGGCGTCGTTCGGCAGCGAGGACTACGACGTCCTCTCGTCGCGCGGCGTCCGGCAGAGCCGCAAGGTGGCCGAGGCGCTGTCCGGCTACGGCGTCGCACCCACCACGCTGATCCACGGCGGCATGCGCCGCCAGCGCGAGACCGCCGAGGAGATGCTGCTCGGCGCCGCCGCCTGGGACCTGCCCCTGGAGCTGGACGACGGGTGGCGCGAGCTCGACCACCTCGCGGTCATGCACGCCTACCCCACCCTGAGCGAGGCGGACCGGGACCTCCTGAACAGCGGTCACATGGAGCTCCGCCCGTTCCACGAGCTCTACACCAAGGCCACCGCTCGATGGGCCTCCGGTGCCTACGACTCCGACTACCCGGAGTCCTTCGCCGAGTTCATCGGCCGGGTGCGCGACGGCATCGGTCGCACGGCGCGCAAGGCCGGCGAACGACGGACCGCCGTCGTCGTCACCTCCGGCGGCCCGATCGCCGCGGCCTGCGCGATGCTGACCGAGGTGGGTGAGGAGCCCCGACGGCTGGCCGCGGCCTGGACCCGCTTCAACTCCGTGGTGGTCAACGTCTCGGTGACCCGCGTCGTCGTCGGCTCGAGCGGGGCCAGGTTGCTCACCTTCAACGAGCACTCCTGGCTGGACCGGGAGCTCGTCACCTACCGGTAGGTCCGATCCTCGACGCCCACCCGATCTGGGTACCTACCCCGGGTGATCGTCGCCTACCTGCTCCTGGCGGCCCCGGTCGTCGCCGCCCTGCTGTTCTGGGGGACCTGGGGTTGGGTCGCAGTCGCCGCCGTGGCCGCAGCCGTCGAGTACGCGACGCTCCAGAGGTCTCAGCGGTTCTCCGCTCGCTTCTGGCGCAGCGTCGGGGTGACCCAACGAAGCAGGCGAGAGCGCGGCGTCGAGATCGTCTACGTGATCAGCGCCGCCGTAGGGGTGATCCTCTTGATCGTCTCGCTCGTGGAGCTCGGCGGAGCGGGGTCCCAGGGCCGTTGAACGGCTGAGCCGACCGAGCTTTCGCTGGAGCCGCTCACGTCGGCGACGCGTGCGCAATCCTCCGAACGGCCAGAAGGGCTGTTCCGTCGAGCGCGTTTGATGACCCTTCTGACCCATAAGGAGGACGGGAGCAGCTCCGAGGCGGTAGATCTTCGCCCGCATGCATCCGCGGGGTGAGTGCTTAGTCATGGGAGCTTGCTGGTGGGTATGACCTCTGCGTTGCGGTGCCGTCGTCTGCTGGTGGCCGTGGTGGCCGGCGCGATCGGAGTGACCGGCGCGGCGCTGCCGACTCCGCCCGCGGACGCCGCAGTCCAGCGGGTCAGTGACGCCTCCGCGCTGCGAGTAGGGGTCCTGGCACTGGTCGCCTCGATCGCCGCGGTGGGACAGACCCCTGCGCTGGCCACCGACCTCCCGTTCACCACGACGTCCCTGGCCGACGTGCTCGACCTCGACCGCACCCTCAGCGAGAACGTCGCGGACGCGCTGCAGGGCACCGACCTCGAGACCGCGCTGGCCGCCATCGACGGCGTCACAGTGCTCGACGACGCCGACCCCTCGACCATCGCCTTCACCTACGACCGCACGGTGACCTCCACCCTCGAGCTGGTCCACGACGACGGCGATCTGCGGTTCGGCCCCAACGACGGTGCCGGCTCGGTGACCGTGTCGCTGACCACCCGCGACGACGCTCCCTTCGAGGTCGCGGTCGACCCCACCCAGACCGACCCGTTGCTGAGGGTCGCCCTGGTGAACCAGCCTCGCCTGGACCTGTCGGTCGACGTCGACACCGCACAGGTCACGGCGTTCCAGGCACGTCAGGGGTTCACCGAGGTCGCGGTCGAGGGTGGCCACTATCGAGCCCACCGTGACCAGGTCATCGACATGCGCGACCCAGATGGCCGCAGCCTGCTGACCCTCGAGGACCTGCGCTACTCGACCCTGCCCGACCTCTTCCGGGTGACCACCCAGGCGAACACGCTCGACATCGGCTTGGACCTGGCCCTTCCCGACTCGCTGGCCGGCGGCACCGCTGCCGAGCGCACGGGCACCCTGACGCTCGAGCGCAGCGGTCAGCCCGCTGCGGACGTGTGGCCGACGGCGGCGGACGCGGTGCGCACCTACGGCGCGAAGCTCGCCCAGGCGACGGGCTTGTCCATGGTGGACGGGTTGACGTCGCTGGCGCAGTACACAGGCACCGTGCTCGCGCTGCAGGACGCGGCCGACGTGAGGTTCCCCAACCTCGACGGCGGCACCTCCGACCTCTTCTCCCCGGGCGACGACCTCCTCGACCTGCTCGCCACGGCGGCATCGGCGCAGATCGTGTGCGGCGCGTCTCCCGGCGACCCCCCGACGGGTGTGGCTGCGCCCGGCGACGCGGTCTACTGCCAGGCGACCACGGCCGACGGGCTCGGCGCCATCAGCGGCGTGACGTGGACGCTGCACGACGAGGGCACCGTCGTCGAGTCGGGCGCGGGTGCGATCGGCTCGGCGCCGACGGAGTCGGTGAAGATCACCGGTTCCGACGGTGAGCCAGACCTCGAGGTCTCCTTCACCGCGGGCGGCGAGCCACTGACCGCCCGTTCGACCCCGCGCACGGTCCAGGAGGTGGTCGACCGGGTCGAGGAGATCGAGGGCTCGGCCGCCTCGGCCCACCTGGGCGACGAGCGCCTCGACATCGACCTCGCGATCGTGCAGGACGAGGACGACGCCGCCCTGCCCCTCGGCAACGCCGGCACCCTGGGGGCCCTGGTCGGCCTGACCGGCCTGCGCTCGCCCGATCCGGACAATCCCGCCACCGCTCGGGCGACCGCCAGCGGGGCCAGCTTCGACGTCGGCTTCGGCATCCAGACAGGCATCCCGGTCACGGGCGAGAGCCGCCAGACCTACCTGCTGCCCCAGGACGCGTCGCTGCTCCAGATCGACGACCTGTCGGCGACGGCACCGAACGGCCTGACGGGGCTTCCCGCGAGGATCGGCTTCCTGGGCGTCCGGGCCGACGTGACCGACCTGGAGCTCGGCCGCACGGGATCCGGCCCCGCGGTGACGCTCGACCGCCTCACCCCGGCAGGCACCGCCGCGACCGACCCGCTGGCCATCGACGACCTCTTCTCCGGCGACGGCTCGCTCGACCCCGACCAGCTCGACCTCTCCTCCGCCCTCACCGCCGCAATCTCGTTCACCGCGACCGAGCAGCCGGTCGCCGGCCAGACCTACGCCACCGGCGCCGACGGCCCGGCATCCGGATCGGTCTCCGTCGCCTGGGACGGCTCCGGCCTCCCGGAGGTCACCGCGGACGCCGGATACGCGCCGTTGCGCGTCTTCGACCCCGTGCCGGCCCGCTTCTTCGGCGGGACGGTCCGGGTGCAGCCCGGCACCGGGACCACCCCCGACACCGTGCTCGTCGACGTCGACCCACTGCCCGGTGGACAGACCCTCTACGAGGCGCTGAACGTCGCACCTGGCTCGGACAGGGTCGAGGTGGCCCGCCGCCTGATCTCCGACGGCATCGGCTGCCAGAACGTCACCCTGGTCGACGCCGACACCCTGACCTGCGACGGGTTCGCGCCCAGCGGTGAGGCCGCCTGGACAGACGGCGAGCAGGCCCGCGTCGTCGTGCTCGGCGACCCGTTCGCGCTGCGCGACTCCGTGATCGAGGGGCTGGCCTCCAGCCTGTCGGAGTTCGACCGCATCGACAGCGACAACGTCACCGAGAGCCCCGCCCTCCCGGCGGACCAGTACACCTCGACCCTGCCGCTGGTCGGCCTGACGCCGGCGCAGCTCGCGGTCGAGCGTGACGCGCTGCGCACCGGCCTGCAGGCGCTGGACAAGGCAGCCACCGAGGACGAGCAGGGCGTGTCGACGACGCCGGTCTCGACGGCCCAGGAGCTCAGCGGGTCGATCGACGACCTGGTCAAGGTGAACGGCACCGACGGCGACTACACCCCGTCACTCGTCTTCACCCTCGGCGCCCAACGCCTCGGTGTCGAGCTGGTCGCCCACGCACCGACCGGCACGGAGCTGCAGGCGCCGCTGCGCCTCGACGACCTCGGCAGCAGCACCGTGCCCGGTCGCGGTCAGGTCACGAGCGGCTCGACGGCTGCCGGGCCTGCCACCCTGCCCGTCGGTGTGACCTCCACGACGACCTTGGCCATCACCGTCGACCGCACCACCGCGCGCCCTGCCGTCGACGCCCCCACCGGCACGGACTCGACCGCGACGCTGAGCCGCTCGGGCGCACAGCTCGACGGCCACCCGCTCGACGCGGGTGTCGGCGCCCTCACGGTGCAGGCCCCCGGCAGCTCGGCTGACCTGGGTGTGCGGGTGCGCACCGAGTACGCCGTCGACGGCACCCAGGGCGGGCGCTTCGAGACCCGACGCGAGAACGCCCGGACGTCCGGCGCGGCCGCCCGCGCCGACCTCGCGGTCGGGGACGGCGACGTGATCAGCTACACCGCGGAGGCCACCGACTCCGCCGGTGGAGAAGGCGCGACCCAGCCCGCCCCCGACCCCATGCAGGTGCAGTTCCTGGCCGAGGGGCTGGACGGACTCTCTGCCGCTCTCGGCTCCGCGATGGACGGGGACGCACCCCGCAACCTGGGCCCCGACGGCGACGCGCCCGTCTCGGCGCCTCTCATCGGCTCCGACCTCGACGCGGGTGCCGGCGTGCCCGAACTGCTGACCGACCTGACGTCGAACCTGCGCGACCAGCTGGAGGCCGGCGCCGTCAGCGACGCAGTGGACGCCGACGAGCTGAGCGACGCCCTCGACGACGCCGTCGCAGAGGCCGTCGACGGCACCGAGGGTCTCGCCGGGATCGCGGCGAGTGACGTCGCAGTCACCGTCACCTGCGGCGGACCGGGCGCCGCCTGCACCCCGTGCCCGACCGCCACGCCCACCAGCACACCGACGGCCACGCCGACCGACACGCCGACCGACACGCCCACCGACACGCCCACCGACACGCCCACCGTTGACCCGTCGTCGTCCTCGACGCCCACGGACGGCGCCAGCCCCTCCGGCCCGACGTCGGCGCCGACCGACCCGACCGCCACCCCGACGGCACCGGCCTGCACGACCGACGGACCCACCGGCTGGGACACCGTCACGGTCGCCACGACCCTCACCGGCACCGAGAAGGACGCCAAGGTTCCCTTCGAGACCGGCCTCGCAGGGCTCGAGGTCCGCTCGGACAACGAGGTGGACACCACGACGTCCTGGACGCTGCCGGTCACCCTGCAGCTCAAGCGCGGCGTGGGACCCCAGGTCGTCGTCGGCAGCGGCGACGCCCTCCGGATCGACGTCGCCGCCAGCCTGCCCACGGGCGGCATCGACGCGATCATGGGCTACCTGCCGGTCCACCTGTCGACCGACGGCGCCGGGCGGGACGGCGCGGTCGACACCTCGATCGTCATCGAGCCCGAGGCAGCGACCTACGACCTGTTCGACCTCTACGCCGGCGACCTGACCGCACGGCCGGGCTTCGACGGCGCGGATGAGTCCGGCCTGAGCCTCGGGTTCGACACCCTGGCGCAGGACGCCGGCGTGTTCGGGCTGTCGGGCCACCTCGACATCCCATGGACGGCGGACCAGGGGTTCACCGAGGACGTCACCTACAACGACGTCAAGCTCGACGTGGGCGACGTGGTCGCGTCGGTCGCGACCCCGTTCCAGGTCGTCGACCCCTACCTGGCTCCGGTTCGCGACGTCGTCGACGTCCTGCGCACCCCGATCCCGGTGGTCTCGGACCTCTCCGAGCTCGCCGGCGGCGACGAGGTGTCACTGCTGAGTCTGCTCGAGACGCTGTCGGCAGCGACCCGCAAGCCGCAGCTCGAGCTCGCGCACCGCGTGATCGGCCTGGTCGGCGGGGTCACCGACACGATCCACGCACTGGGACAGCTCGCGGACCAGGACGTCGCGTTGGAGAACCTCGCCGATGCCGGCGCGCTGCTCAGCCTCGACCCGTCGGACGTCACGCTGCACGAGAAGTGCACTCAGGCGGTCAGCACCTCGACGACGAAGCAGAACCCCGGCGGGACCAGCACGACCAGTACCACCAAGAAGGCCCCCGAGCCCTGCTCGGACGGCGATGAGCTGGCGGACGAGCAGGACGCCGCTGGCGCACCCGGTCAGACCACCGGGGAGAACCGCAAGGGCGCTCGGAACACCAAGAAGCAGGTCGCCACCAAGACCCGGGAGATCACAGGATCGCTGCCCGGGTTCTCGCTGCCGTTCCTCACCGACCCCGACCAGCTCATGGACACGCTGACCGGCGAGGGCGAGGTGTCGTACTTCCGCCTCGACCTCGGCACCCTGGCCGCACAGGTGGCCTACAAGCAGACCTTCGGGCCGATCATGGCCGGACCGATCCCGATCACGCCGTTCGTCGGCGGCTCGATCTCGATCGAGGGTCGGCTCGCGATGGGCTTCGACTCCTACGCCCAGACCCTGGCTGCTCAGTCGGTCAAGCCCGGCGACGTCAGCGCGCTGCTCGACATCTACAAGAACGACTTCGATGGCGGTGACGTGCTCCGCGAGGGCTTCTACCTCGACGACCTGGACACCGACGGCGAGGACGTGCCCGAGGTCAAGCTCGTCACCACGCTCGAGGCCGGTGCCGGCGTGTCGATCGGTCTGGTGACCGCTGGCCTGAAGGGCAGCGTGACGCTGACGATCAACCTCGACCTCAACGACCCCAACGACGACGGTCGGCTACGAACCGGCGAGATCAGGACGATGTTCAGCGGCAACGCCGCCTGCATCTTCGACGCGAGCGCCGAGCTCGAGGCCTCGATATCGGTCTACGTCGAGATCGAGCTGCTGTTCACCTCGCTGGAGTACGAGTACGACATCCTCAACCTGGGTCCCTACGAGCTCTTCAAGTACGGCTGCCCGGACGCCGTCCCGAGCCTGGTGCAGCGCTCGGGCGACCAGCTGGTCCTCACCAGTCGGGAGTCGCAGCGGTAGCCGCTTCGCCGGCGCGGCAGACATCGCGGACGACTACGAGGTGCGCCAGTTCGACAAGGGCAGTGGGCGCACGGCCTACGAGGTGAGCGGCTTCGGACGCGTGCAGACGGTCGAGGTGCAGGAGCTGGGCGCCTCGCAGTTCAAGGTCACGATCTACCAGTCCGGCATCAGCACCTCGACCGAGAGCCCGCAGTCCTACCTCACCTCCTCCCCACCGACGTTCGGGGCGGACGGCGGGACGGGAGACGACACCCTCTCCTTCCTCGGCGGTGAGGAGTACGTCGACGACGACGCCGGCGGCCTGGCCCTGAGCAGCACGCCGTTCTCGACCCGCGTCACCGCCCTCACCGGCGGCCCCGGGGGCGACGTCCTCACCGCCGGCGACGGCGACGACAGCGGCATCGACGGCGGTGACGGCGACGACGCCGTCGACACCGGGCTGGGCAACGACCAGGCCACCGGCGGGGCGGGCAACGACACGATGTCCGGCGGCGCCGGCCGCGACGACCTGCGGGGCGGTACGGGCGACGACCGTGTCCAAGGCGGTCCGGGCGCCGACCGGGTGAACGGCGAGGCCGGCAACGACAGCCTCGTCGGGGGAGCTGGACGAGACGTCCGCTCCCTGCTCGTGCGGCCACGCGGCACCTCGCCGGACGTGGTCGCAGATCAGGTCCGCGTCGGGTTCGACAGTGGCGACGTGGTGGTCGGCGGCACCGGGGTCGACTCGGTGGACGGCGGCGACGGCTCCGACGTCGTCGTCGGCGGCACGGCTCCGACGCTGACCGGCGCGGCGATCGGCTCGCTCTTCACCACGGGTCAGCGCACCGTCAACGTCCTGACCCAGGGTGCGACCACGAGTGACCCGGCGGTCATCGGCACGCAGACCGTGGCGATCACCACGGCGAGCGTGCCCGGCGACGCCCAGCTCGACGACCTCTGTGTCTCGGGCACTCCGGCGTCCGGGACGACCGACCAGGACTTCGTCACCGGCGGCGCCGAGAAGGACGTCGTCATCGGCGGTGAAGGCCCCGACACGCTGGACGGCGGCGCGGGCCCGGACGAGATGTGCGGGCGGGCCGGCGACGACCAGATCTCCGGCGACGCCGGCTCGGTCGGCAGCTCGACTGACGACTCGGCAGACGCCGACGTCGTCCGCGGCGGGCACCGGGGACGACCGGGTCGACGCGCGGGCCTGGCGACGACCTCGTCTTCGGTGACGACCTGGCGCTGGTGCGCAGCGGCGTGCGAGTGCTCGACGGCTCTCTCGGGACCGCCGCGACCGGCAGCGGCCTGGACTACCTCGACGGTGGGGCCGGCGACGACGTGCTCGCCGGCGGCGGCGGCGCGGACCTGCTGCTGGGCTCGACCGGCGACGACGCGACCTTCGGCGAGGGTCGCGACACCGTCGCTAGCCGACGGCCCAGCGCCGCCGGTCTCCGAGCGCCTCCTTGCGTGCAACCCGGTCACCCGGGTGGTGGGCGGCCTGGTCGACCTCGACGGCGACCTGCTCGCCGGCCCCGGAGGCGATGGGATCTCCGCTGACAGCCGGGCGCCTGGCGGGCCTCGACGTGGTCGACGGACGGATCATGGCGCCGCCGGGCTCGGTCGCCTTCCAGGGCATGCTCGGAGCCTCGGTGACCGTGATCGACGGCCGAGTCGACCTCGACCGGGACGGCAAGGTCGTCGGCGACGCCGACGACACCGGAACGGTCGCGCTGGCCTCGATGATCGACGACGACACCAACGCCGACGGCGACTGCGTCCTGGCCGGCGACGGCAACGACCAGCTCGACGGCGGCACCGGATCGGACTACCTGGGCGCCGGTGCCGGCACCGACCTGGTCAACGGCGGTGACGGCAACGACCTGCTGCTGGGCGACGACGGGACCGACGTGCTGCTCGGCGGCCCGCACCACGACGTCCTCGTCGGTGGCACCGGCGACGACTCGCTGGTGGGCGACGACGGCGACGACCGCCTGCGCGGCAACGAGGGCGCCGACGACCTCGTCGGCGGCAGCTCCAGCGGCGGTGCCGCCGACGGTCAGGACGTGCTGCTCGGCGGAGACTCGCAGGACGTGCTGGTGGCCGAGAACGGCATCGCCGTCTCCGCCTCGATCGTGGGCGCCGTCAGCGACGCGTCCGTGCCGTGGCGCACCGACGCAGCCTCGCCGGCCGCGGTCACCGCGGGCCCCGGCTCGACGCTGGTCTTCGACGACAGCGCCGTGGGTTGCAGCACGCAGCCGGCCACCCGCTGGCTGACGATGCTCAGCGACGACGGCATTGCCGGTGTACCGGTCGCGTCGCCCGGCACCCCGACGGCGTACGACGAGCTGTACGGCGGCGACGACTGCGACCTCGTGGTCGGCTCGAGCGGTGACGACCTGGTCCGAGGCGGCACGGCTGACGATCTCGTCGAGGCCGGGCCGGGCGCGGACATCGCCTATGGCGACGACGGCGACGACGTCGTCGTCGGTGGCTCCTCGTTCGACCCAGGTCGGCGTACCAAGTTCACCACCGACCGCGACGGAGCCGGCGTGCCCGACGCAGCCGACGTCATCCGCGGTGACGGAGGACCCGACGGGTTCGACGGGTCCGACCTGCTCGCCGGGGACAACGCCCTGGCGACTCGCGTGGGCAGCTCCACCGGCCCGAACAGTGCGGGGCCGCCGTTCGTTCTCCAGCTGCACGACGTGGCCACCACGACCTCGGTCCCCGACGCGACCACCAGCGGTGGCGACCTGCTGAGCGGAGACGGGTCGAGTGACCGCCTCTTCGGTCAGGGCGGTGGCGACGACCTCGACGGCGGCGACGCCGAGGACTACCTCGAGGGCAACGACGGACCCGACATGCTCGCCGGGGGAGAGGGCGACGACGACCTCCTCGGCGGTTCCTCCAGCGCGGACGGTCGCCCCCTGGGCAGCACCGGCGCGCGGCTGGTCGACTTCCTTCCTGCGACGTTCGACAGCTCCGCGGCCGGTCTGCTGGACCGCGGCACCGACCAGATCGACGCTGGTGACGGCGCCGACGTCGTGCTGGGCGACAACGGGCGGGTCACCCATCCCCTGTTCTGGCCGCGCATGATCGTGCGCGCCGACGAGAGCAGCACCGTCGGCACGTCCGGACCCGATGTGGTGACCGGCGGCGACGACGCCGACCGCCTCTTCGGCGAGGGCGGCGACGACCACATCGACGCAGGCTCCGCCGACGACCACGTGGAGGGCAACGAGGGCTCCGACACCCTCATCGGTGGTCTCGACAGCGACACGATCATCGGCGGGCTCGTCACTGAGCCCCGACGACCGGGGGACGCTCGACGACGCCGTCAGCCGCGCCCGCACCCAGCTCGACGGTGGCGACACCATCGTGGGCGACCTGGCGACGCCCGGCCCGGTCTCCCCGGACCTGCTCATCGGCGACAACGCCACCGTCCTCCGGGACGGCGGCACCAACGACAGCCTCGTGCAGCTGGCGGACGTCGCCACGACGGCGTCCGCGCCCGCCGCCGGGACCAGCGGCGACGACCTGATCTCCGGGGGCGAACCGGCCGCCGGTCTGGCCGGCGCTGGTGACCGGGTGTTCGGTCAGGGCGGCGACGACACCATCAGCACCGGTGCCGGCGACGACTACGTCGAGGGCGCCGCCGGCGCCGACACCGTCCGCTCTGGCGACGGGGACGACGACGTGATCGGCGGGTCCTCCGCCGCCGACGGGCGACCGTTGGGCAGCACCGGCACCCGGTTGGTCGGCGACGGGGACGACCCGCCCGGTGCTTCGGTGCCGCGGTTGCTCGACGGCGCGGACCGCATCGAGTCCGGCACCGGCGACGACGTCGTCCTCGGTGACAACGGTCTGCTCACCCGCCCCGCAGGGGCCAGCAGCCAGACCCGGGCCGACGGCACGCGACTGCGCACGGTGCTCCTCTACGACGTGGTCAGCACTTCGGTGACCGTGCCCACCGGAGTCGGCGGAGCCGACGGGGTGAGTGCCGGCGCCGGCCGCGACCTCGTCTTCGGTCAAGCGGGCAACGACGCGGTGGCTGGAGAAGGCGACGACGACCACCTCGAGGGCAACGTCGGGTCGGACACGTTGAGCGGCGGCACCGGCGAGGACGACCTCCTCGGTGGCGGCTCCAGCGCAAGCGGAGCGGTCATCAGCGCATCGGGCGGCGAGATCAGCGACCGGCTCCTGACGCCGGTGAGTGCGGCCACGGACCCGTCTGCGGCGGGCATGACCGACGGCAACGACACCATCGACGGCGGCGACTCCCGCGACGTCCTGCTCGGCGACAACGGTCGGATCACCCGCGACGGCGCGGGCGTGACCCTCGTCGGCGGTGCCTCCGGTCCTCACGTAGTACGTCAGGTGGCCATGGGCGACGAGGGTCCGGGCGTGTGGGCAGGCAGCGACAGGCTCTCCGGTGGTCTCGGTGACGACGACCTCTACGGTCAGTTCGACTCCACGCTCACCAGGCGTCTCCAGCAGTCGTTCGCAGGTCAGCGTGTGCCTGGCGACGTCCTCGACGGTGGCGCCGGTGACGACGCCCTGCTGGGCGACCAGGGTGTCGACGTACCGACCCCGGCTGCCGAGCTGGGTGCCACCAGCCGCACGGTGCGCGACAGCGCCGGGTTCATCCGCGAGCTGGTGCGCCGGACCGGGACCCTGGTCAGGGTGGTCACCTTGACCCAGGCCACGCTCGGCGGCGACGACGTGCTGCTGGGCGGTGACGGCGAGGACTCGCTGCACGCGGGCTCCGGCAAGGACGTGAGCAACGCAGGCGCAGGCGACGATGTCGTGTTCGCCGGTAGCGGCTCCGACGCGCTGTGGGGCGGGACCGGCCACGACCGCCTGTTCGGCGGCGCCGGCGGCGACCTCCTCGACATCAAGAGGCGCGCCCGGGACCCGCTGCTCTGGCCGCTCGTCGCCCCGGTCCAGGACACCGACCGGCTGCGCAGGACGGTGAACGGCAGGGACGTCCTCTACGGCGGCTCGGGCGCTGACGGCCTGCAGGCCGACCAGGGCGACGGGGGCACCCCGCGTCGCTTGCAGGGGGACCGCCTCATCGACTGGCGGGGCCCGATCAACCACTACGAGGTGTGCCGCTCCGGGTCCGGGCTCGGCGCGGTCGCCAACAGCGGCAACTCGTCGCTGATCTCCGCGCTGCGCGAGCTGGCGGCCGCCACAGGATCCGTGGGTTCGTCCGAGCTGGCCGTCCCGGGGCCGGAGCGTCTCGTCCCCTACCCGGACAGCAGGAGGTTCGTCTGTGAGACCCGATGACCCCCGGTCCGACCACCTGCCCGACCGCTCCGACCCCCGACCGCGCTACCACCAGAAGGAAACCATGTCGCTCCGTCGCTCCTCCCGACCCTCCAGGCCCAGCCTGGCCGTCTCAGCCGCCGCCGCGCTGGCCCTCACCGCGCTCGCGACCGCCGTCGGCGCTCCGCAGCCGGCCTCGGCCGCGGAGGCCCTGCCGGACGGGAGCACCCTCGTGCTGTCGGGTCTGAGCAGCTCCACCCCCGGCAAGGCACAGGCCGCCACGGTCACGCTCACCGCGCCGGACGACTCCGTCGACTCCGACCCGAACGTCCCGGGGGTGCAGGGCGACGCCGACAGCGCACGCGATGCGCTGGTCGACCAGGACGTCTCGCTCAGCGTCGACCACGGGTTCTTCACCACGGGCGCGGAGACGGTTCCGTCGGTGGTCGGTGCGAGAGCCGGGAACCTCGCCCAGCTCGGCACCACCATCTCGGAGAAGACAGACACGAACGGCGAGGTGTCGTTCCAGGTCGGCATCGAGCGCGATCCCGGCTTCGACGACGATGGCCGCGTCGCCGCCGAGGTCACTGCGCAGGCAGATGGGCTCATCGAGCAAGGGAGCGCCGAGTGGAGCTCGGCGAACCCTCTGAACGGTCAGGTCGAGGTCGTCTTGTCGCCGTCGGCGCGCCAGGAGAACCCGGTCGCGCCGGCCGTGTCGGGTGACCGAACCTGGTACGACGTGTTCACCCGCGACCAGTTCGGGAACCCCGTCGACGGCGAGCCGGTCTACCTCGACTTCGCCGGCAAGCTCGACGACTTCGACTACAGCGAGGACTTCGTCACCAGCGACCTCGGACGCGAGGGTGACTTCTGGGTGGTCTCCTTCGTGCCCGGTGGCCTCATCGTGACCGGAACGTGGGAGGCGCCGAGCTACCGCTACACCAGCACCGCCGGCGCTGCGACCAGCAGCATGGCGGACGTGTCCGGGAGTGCCGCAGCCTCGTTCTACGACGTCGACTTCAATGCCACGTCGTTCGGGCTCGCCCCCTCGACCATTGGCGAGGCCGCCGTGGGCACGACCATCACCCAGATCGCTACCGTCGTAGACCAGCGCGGCAACCCGGTCCGCGGGTTCGAGGTGCGGTTCTTCCGGTTCGGGCCCGAGTCGGGCGGGGGCGAGGGGCGCGCAGACGAGATCACCAACCACCGCGGTCAGGCGAGCTACTCGTTCGTCGGCGCTGATCCGGGGACTGCCAAGGTCACCGCCGTCGTGAGCGACGGCGTCTCTCACCGCACCCTCGTCAGCGAAGTGCGGTTCCGGTTCCCGGTCTCCGTCGTGCTCACCGCGACCAAGGGCGGCGGCGCCAAGACCAAGGACCAGGACCAATTGACCGTCCATGCGTCGAAGGTGGCGGCTGGGGCGAAGGTGTCGGTCTACCGGGTCAAGGGCTCCAAGCTCAAGCGCGTCAAGGCCAAGGGCCTCACGCTCGACGCGAACGGCAAGGCCACCGTCGAGGTGCGCGACCGCAACGGCCGGCGCAAGACGACCTACGTGGTCGTGGTCGCAACCACCACGACGACGTTTGCAGCCACGTCGCCCGCACTCAAGGCTCGCTGAGCCCGAGCGAGGGAACCACATTGTCGGTGGCCGCTGAAAAGGTCAGCCCCGTCGAGGTGGTGGTTGCCTGGCGGTAGTCGGTCTCGGGCGCCTTCCGCTCACTCACCGTCGTCGACGCCAGACCGAGACGAGGAGTGACTGGACATGGCCGAGGTCGACGATGTGACACCCGCGGTGCGTCTCAGGAGTGTCGAGGACCGGGATCTCGACGTGTTCTTCGACCACCAGGCGGATCCGCTGGCTGTCGAGATGGCGGCGTTTCCGGCTCGCGACATGGATCAGTTCGCGGCGCACTGGGCGAAGCTCCGCGCCGACGACACAAAAGTTGTGCGCACCATCGTTGCGGATGGCGTGGTGGCGGGCAACATCGGCAGCTGGCACGAGAACGGGCAGCAACTACTCGGCTACTGGGTCGGACGCGAGTTTTGGGGCCGCGGCGTCGCGACCCAGGCGCTCGCCCTGCTCGTGGACGAGGTGTCGATCCGGCCGCTGTACGCCCATGTCGCGGTGCACAACGTGGGCTCGATCCGCGTCCTGGACAAGTGTGGCTTCCGGCGCGATCGCGTGCAGGAGGCACAGGCGCCTGCGCCCGACGACGGCATCGAGGAGTTCATCTTCGTGCTGAACGGGCCGAGTCACGGATAGGGTCCGCGCCCATGGACATGCTGAAGGGCGAACAGATCGCCGAGGCGAACCTGACCGACTGGCGCAAGCTGGCCCAGGGACTGCATGCGCGCTACGTGATCGACGACTTCGGCACCGGCGCACGGTTCGTCGCCGCGGTGGGCGAGGCGGGCGACGCGCTCGGCCACCACCCGAGCGTGTCCATCGGCAAGGGGTACGTCGACTTCAAGTTGGTCAGCGACGACGCCATCTACCGCGACGACGAAGGCACCGAACACGTTGTCGAATGGGTGACCCAGCAGGACGTCGACCTCGCGCGACGGATCACCGAGATCGCCGTTGACCACGAGGTCGACGCCGACCCGGCCTCGGTCAGCGACATCGAGCTCGGCCTCGACACGGCGCGCTCCGCGACCATCGCCCCGGTGTGGGCCGCCCTACTGACCGGGAGCGCCGATGCCCAGGGCCGCGGGACCCCCAGCGACGAGATCCGGGATGCCACGGGACGGGTGCCAAACCTGTGGTTCGGGGACGCCGACGAACACGGGGCCCCGGGTCAGCGGTTCCACATCGAGATCTATGTGGCGCCCGAGGTGGCCGAGCAACGGATCGCCGCTGCCGTTGCCGCGGGTGGGACCGTCGTCGATGACAGCGACGCGCCCTCGCTCACCGTGATCGCCGACCAGGACGGCAACAGGGGAATCGTCTGCGTCGACGCGTCCGCTGCGAAGAAGGATTGACCCGGCAAGTCGGTCTGACTGGGGGTGTCAGGGGACGAGCACCAGCCGTCCGGTCGTGCGCCCCTCGGCCTGGCGAACCCACGCGTCCGGTGCATCCTCGAGCGCGACCACCTCGTGCGCGACCGCGAGGTTCCCGTCGGCGGCATGTTGCGCGACCGCGGTCATCGCGGCCGCCTTCAGCTCGCGGGTCAGCTCGTTGTTCGTGTAGCCGAGCACCCGCAGCGAGCGGCTGCGGATCGTCGAGGAGTCGAGCGGCGCGTGCTCGGAGGCGGAGCCGCCGAGGTTGACCAGCCGGCCGCCCGGCCGCAGGCACTTGGCCGCGGCAGCTGCCGGTACGCCGTACAGCGGGTCGAGCACCAGGTCCACCGGTCCGTCGACCGCCGCGCCCAACCGTGCGGCCAGCTCGGCGACGTCCTCGGTGTCGAGGGCGACCACCGCGTCGGCACCCGCGGCGAGGGCCCGCTGCTGCCCCTCGTGCGAGCGGGCCGCGGCCACGACCCGCTCGGCGCCGTTCAGCCTTGCGAGCTGGACGGCGGCCTGCCCGACCACGCCGCCCGCGCCGAGCACGACGACGGTCTCGCCGGGAGCCAGCTCGCCGCGCCAGGTCAGCGCCATGTGCGCCGCGATGGCGGACAGCCCGAGCGCCGCGATCTCGGTCGGCTCCGCCCCAGCGGGCAGCGGCACCAGGTCGGCCGACGGGACGGCGGCCGCCTCGGCCATGCTGCCGTCGCCGGGTGCCATCCCGGCGGACATCGGGAACCACACCGCCTGACCGTCGACGGTCCCCACGCCCTGCACCCCCGGGACGTACGGCGTCCGCGGCACCCCGAAGTACGACGTGCCCGAGGCGCAGAGCAGGTCGAGGGGCGTGATGGGTGCCGCGGTCACCCGGACCAGCACCTCGCCCGGACCGGGCACGGGGTCTGCCCGGTCGACCACGGCAGGCGGCTCGCCGGGGCTGTGCAGCTCGACCGCGCGCATCGTCATGCGGGCTGCAGCACGAAGTCGTAGGTCGCCGACGCCCACGGCACGGCGCTGCTGCCGCCGTCGGGCGTGGGCCCCGGGTCGTGGTGCTCGTAGCCGACGACCAGCTCCTGCTTGGTGCCGAAGACGACGTCGCTGTCGAGGAACTCGGCGCCCTCCTCGAACAGGTGGGTGATCAGCGGCCGGAAGCCGGGCACGTTCAGCAGGAAGTGCACGTGCGCGGGACGGAAGTGGCTGATGTCGGTCTGTCCGATCAGCTCGCCGACCGGCCCGTCCATCGGGATCGAGTAGCCCTTGGGCGCGATCGTGCGCAGGCAGTACGTGCCGTCCTCGCGAGCGGTGTACTTCGCGCGGAGCCGGGCCTCCTCCACCGGGAGCTGTGCCTCGTAGGCGCCGTCCTCGTCCGCCTGCCACACGTCGAGCACCGCGCCGCCGATCGGCGTTCCGTCCAGGCTGCGCACGGTCCCGCTGACGTAGAGGGGCACGCCGGGGAGCCCCTCGGACATGTCCCCGGCGTAGTCGAGCTCCGGCGAGCCGTCGATGTGGAACGGGCCGAGCACGGTCGCCGGAGTCGCGGCGGCGTCGAAGCGGTGGTTCATCTGAACGACGAGCATGGAGAGGCCGAGGACGTCGGAGGCGAGGATGAACTCCTCGCGCTTCTCGTCGCTGATCTGGCCGGTGCGCTTGAGCCACTGGATCGCGGCCATCCACTCGGGTTCGGTGAGCCGCACCTCGCGCGCGAAGTCGTGGAGGTGCTGCACCAGCCCGGTCAGCAGCTCGCGGGTGCGCTCGTCGTGGGCGGTGCCCCACCGCTGCTTCGCGAGCTCGGTGATGTTGTCCTCGGTGACCAGCTGCATGGGCCTGCCTTTCGTCACTGGCGGGGAAGGGGGTCGGGCTCGACCGGTCTGTTGTTGAGGTCGACGGAGAGGAAGATGTCGTTGGCGACCGGGTGCCGCAGCTCCTCGGCCAGCTGGCCGATCAGTCCCGCGGTCCGGGCCAGCAGGGCGAAGCCGCGCAGCAGCTCCAGCGGCAGGTCGAGGTCGGCGAGCGCCGCGCCGCAGACACCGGCGCCGTTGAGCGGCAGCGTCTTCCCGAGCACCTGCGCGTGGGTCCGGCCGATCGCTTCGAACAGCGCGAGGTGCGGACCGAACTGCCCCTCCTCGCGGGCGATCTCGAACAGTCGCGGAGTGCGCGGGTCGCCGTCCTTGTGCACGTGGTGGCCCAGGCCGGGGACGAAGAGACCGGCCTCGCGCTGGCGGCGTACGACGTCGAGCGCGACCGCGTCCCAGCCCGCGTCGTCGGCAGGTACGGCGTCCAGCCCCTCGATGACGTCGTGCAGGAACCGGCCGCAGTCCTCGGTGACCCCCAGGAACCGCGAGCCGCCGCCGAGCAGCCCGGCCGCCAGCGCGCCCTGCACCGAGTCGGGTGCGGACAGGTAGGTCAGCCGGGTCACGATCGCGGTGGGCGTGAAGCCGTGGTCGGCCAGCGCGGCGAGCACCGCCTCGAAGACCCGCACCTCCCCGGGCTCGGGTCGGCGCTGCGTCGCCAGCCAGAGGGCGAGCTCGCCGAAGCCGACGCTGCCCATGACGTCGCGGGCGAGGTCCTGCCCCAGCAGGGTGATGGTCTCCCGGCTGGAGGCACCCAGCGCCGTCTCGTACGTCGGCTGCTCGGTCACGACACCGCCTCGCCGAGCCAGGCCCGCAGCTCGGCGCCGTGCTCGTCGAGCTCCGGCGGCGGCAGTGCGTAGCTGACCGGCGTGCCGGAGAACCGGATCGGGTGCCGGGTCGTCGGCAGCGCCCGGTCGCCCGTGCCGACCTCGACCACCGGCTCGAGGCCGAACCGCTCGGCCGCGGCGAAGCCGTCGTCGATGGTGTTGATGGGCCCGCACGCCACGCCGGCCTCGAGCAGCAGGTCGAACCACTCCTGCGCGGGGCGCGTGGCCAGCTGCTCCTCGAGCAGCGGCCGGAGCTCGTCGCGGTTCTTCGTGCGGTCGCCGTTGTGCAGGAACCGCTCGTCCTCGGCCACCTCCGGGATGCCCAGCGCCGAGCAGAGCCGCTGGAACTGCCGGTCGTTCGCCGCGATCACGATCAGGTCGGCGTCGGCGGTCGGGAACGGCTCGTAGGGGAACACGCTCGGGTGCGCGTTGCCCATCCGGTAGGGCACCACGTCGCCGGCCACCCACGCCGAGCTGTGGTTGACCAGCCCGGTGAGCGCCGAGGAGAGCAGGTTGACCTCGACGTGCTGCCCCTGCGCCGGTCGCGTCGCGGTGCCGCAGCCCCGCCAGGATGCCGATGACCGCGTGGTTGCCGGCCATGACGTCGAAGACCGAGATGCCGGCGCGGTAGCCGGGACCGTCCGGCGACCCGGTGAGGCTCATCAGCCCCGACATCGCCTGCACCAGCAGGTCGTAGCCGGGCACGTCGGCGCCGGGTCCCGAGCCGAACCCGCTGATCGAGGCATAGACGATGCCGGGGTTGTCGACGCGCACCGACTCGAAGTCGAGGCCGAACTTGGCCATCCCGCCCGGCTTGAGGTTCTCGATCATGACGTCGGCGCGGCGGACCAGCTCGCGGGCCAGGGCCAGGTCGTCCTCGGCCCGCAGGTCCAGCACGATCGACCGCTTCCCGCGGTTGATGCCGAGGTAGTACGTCGAGACACCGTCGCGGTCGGGCGGTGTCCAGGAGCGGGTCTCGTCGCCGCCCGGCGGGCCCTCGACCTTGACCACCTCGGCACCCAGGTCGGCGAGCAGCATGGTGGCGTAGGGGCCGGCCAGCACCCTGGAGAAGTCGGCGACCAGCAGGCCGTCGAGTGGTCCGGTCATGACGCCGACCTCCTTCGATGACCGTCATGCGGACAAGCGTCCGCTGCGATCATCGCACCACTTGGGGCAGGGTCCGCAACCGGGCGAAGTCGGCCCCGATCTCGCCGGCGGTGCGCAGCAGGAGCGGCAGGTGATGCTCGGTGAGCCGCTCGACGCTCGTCTCCGCGGCATGGGTGTTGACGTTGACCGCGGCGATCACCCGCTCACCGTCGCGGATCGGTGCGGCCACCGACCGGATGCCCAGGGCGAGCTGCTGGTCGGTCAGGGCCCAGCCGCGCGCGTGCACCTGGCGCAGCTCGGCGTCGCGCTCCTTCTTCGTGGGGTTCCACAGCGGGACGAGGCCCGAGCGGGTCGGCTCCGCGAGCACCTCGTCCAGCTCGCGCGACGTCAGCTCGGCCAGAAGCACCTTGCCGAGCGACGTCTGGAGTGCCGGGAACCGAGTGCCGACATGCACCGAAAGCCCCACTATCTTGGGGACTGCCGCCCGGGCGACGTACACGATGTCGGAGCCGTCGAGCTGCGCGATCGAGCAGGACTCGTCCGTCTTGTTGGACAGCTCCAGCAGGTGCGGGCGCGCCACCTCCCACAGCCCCTGCGACCCGACGTACGCCGCGCCGAGCTCGAGCACGCGCGGGGTGAGGGTGTAGCGCGAGCCGTCCACGCGCACGTAGCCGAGCTCGACCAGCGTCAGCAGGATCCGTCTCGCGGTCGGCCGAGCCAGCCCGGTCGTGGTCGCCACGTCGCTCAGGGAGAGCGTCTCGCGACCCGGCGCGAACGCGGTGATGACCTCGAGCCCACGGGCCAGCGACTCGATGAAGTCGGGGCCGGTCCCGGTGCGGGGCATGGCCACAGGGTGCCACGTCCGGCGATCCGTTGACACGCCCACGAGGCCGGGCCAGAGTGTCGCTGGTCACCTGAAAGACCGCAGAGCGGACGCTCGTCCGCTCGGGATCGAGGAGTGCGAGATGGCTGACCAGGGTGCGCGACCGCCGGTGCTGCTGCGCGGAGCGACGGTGCTGGTGATGGACGACGCGAAGACGGTGCTGACCGATGCCGACGTCCTGACGCAGGACGACAAGATCGCCGCGGTCGGGCCGAACCTCGAGGCCCCGGCCGGGGCGGTCGAGGTCGACGCGTCCGGTGGGGTCGTGATGCCCGGGATGATCGACACGCACCGGCACATGTGGCAGACCGCCATGCGTGGCTACGGCGCCGACTGGACGCTCACCCAGTACTTCGTCTGGTACTACCTCGAGAACGGCAAGCACTTCCGCCCCGAGGACATCCACTCCGGCAACCTGCTCGCCGCCGCCGAGGCGATCGACGCCGGCGTCACCACCTGCGTGGACTGGTCGCACGGCCTGCAGACCGTCGACCACGCCGACGCCGCGGTGGACGCGCTGCAGGCGATCCCCGGCCGGTTCGTGCTGGCCTACGGCAACATCCAGCAGCCGCCCTGGGAGTGGTCGACAGCGCCGGAGTTCCGCGACTTCGTGAGCCGCCGGATCACCGGCGACGACATGCTCGGCTTCCAGATCGCGTTCGACATCCCGGGTGACCCGAGCTTCCCCGAGCAGGCGGCCTTCGAGGTGGCCCGCGACCTCGGCGTCGCCGTCACCACCCACGCCGGGGTCTGGGGCGCCACGAACGACGACGGCATCCGGCTGATGCACGAGCACGGCTTCATGACGCCCGAGACGATCTACGTGCACGCCGCGACGCTGACCGAGGACTCCTACCAGCGGATCGCGGCCACCGGCGGCTCGGTGTCGGTGGCGACCGACAGCGAGCAGAGCGCCGGGCAGGGGTACCCGCCCACCTGGGCGATCCGCAAGCACGGCATCCCCGTCTCGCTGTCGATGGACACCAGTGTCTGGTGGAGCGGCGACCTGTTCACCGCGATGCGGACCACGCTCGGGGCGGACCGTTCGCGCGAGCACCTGGAGGCGCACGCGCAGGGCGACACGGTCACCCACAGCGCGCTCCGCGCCGAGCAGGTCGTCGACTGGGCCACCCGCGGCGGCGCCAAGGCACTCGGCCGTGACGACTCGCTCGGCAGTGTCGAGGTCGGCAAGAAGGCCGACCTGGTGCTGCTCAAGAACGACGCCTCGCCGGTCTCGTTCCCGATCCTCAACCCCTACGGCCACGTGGCGTTCCAGGCCCAGCGGGGCGACGTGCACACCGTGCTCGTCGACGGGCGGGTCGTGAAGCGGGACGGCGCCCTGGTCGGCGTCGACCTCGAGGCGATCCGGCGCCAGGTCGAGACGACGATCGAGCACCTGCGCTCGGTGATCGGCGAGGAGGCCTGGCAGGCGGGGATGAGTCCCGACGTGCCCGAGGTCGCGCTGGTCGAGAGCCCCTACCAGTACAACGAGTACCACGGCGCCGCCCCGGCCTCTCGCGCCGAGGAGCAGTAGCCGCCTCACGCTCGCTCCCCTGGGCGACCAGGGGACGATACTGGTGCCGTGAAGCTCCGGGAGGCCCGGACGGCGTACGCCGAGCGCGCTTGGCGGCGCGCCCACGACGCGTTCGCGGCAGCCGAGAGCGAAGCGCCGCTCGACGCCGAGGACTACAACCGGTTCGCCGTGACCGCACACCTGCTGGCGCGCCTTCCGGAGTACTTCGAGATCCGCGGGCGCGCCTACAAGAGCCTGCTCGAACGTGGTGATCGGCTCGGGGCGGCTGAGGCCGCGCTCTGGCTCGGCACCCAGAAGATCATCCAGGGCGAGGTGGCCGAAGGTGGCGGGTGGATCGCCCGGGCCGCACGGATCGTCGGAGAGGACGGCACCGACTCGAGGGCGGCGGCCTTCCTCAACGTGGCCGGTGCCTTCGAGGCGGCGAGCAGAGGAGACCTCGAGGGTGCGGCACGGATAGCCGAGGAATGCGTCCGGGCCGCCCGGCGTCTGGGTTCCGCGGAGTACGCAGCACTGTCCATCCACCAGCAGGGCCTGTTCCTGTTGGCGGCCGGCCGCACCGCCGAGGGGCTCGCCTGCCTCGATGAGGCGATGCTCGGTGTCGCCTCCGGTGAGTGCTCCGCCTTGGTGGAAGGCATCATCTACTGCGGTGTGATCGAGGGCTGCTGGTCGATCTACGAGCTCACGCGGGCGCAGCAGTGGACCGCCGCCATGACGCAGTGGGTTGCGGCGCAGCCGGACCTCGGCAACTTCACCGGCGAGTGCAAGGTACGCCGGGCCGAGCTCAAGCAGTTCAACGGCCGCTGGTCCGAGGCGCTCGACGAGCTCGCCGCGGTGAGCCTCACGGACCCGGACATGTGGGAGTCCGGCCGGGCTGCCAGCGTGCGCGGGAACCTCGACCGGCTGTGCGGCAGGCTCGACTCGGCCGAGGAGTACTTCACGCTCGCGTCGAAGCTCGGCGAGGACGCGCAGCCCGGCCTCGCACTGTTGCGGCTGGCCCGCGGGAGCCTGCAGGCAGCGGCGGCCATGGTGCGGCGCTCGCTCGCGGAGACGCACCAGACCGGCAGGCGCATCCAGGTTCTCGCGGCAGCAACGGAGATCCTGCTCGCTGTCGGTGACACCGATGCCGCCGAGGTCACCGCTGGCGAGCTGCGGGACCTCGCGGCCGTGAACCGCAGCCCGGTGGTGATCGCGCTCGGCCAGCACGCCCAGGCGTCGGTCTGTCTCGCGCGCGGTGCACCGGCAGAGGCGCTCCCGCTGCTTCGTGACGCGCTCGGCACCTGGATCCGCACGCGTGCGCCGTACGAGGAAGCCCGCACTCGCGTCCTGCTCGCCGATGCCTGCCGCGCCCTGGGCGACCGTGAGTCCGCAGACCGCGAGGTCGACACCGCTCGGGCGATCTTCGAGACCCTCGGCGCGACGCCGGACCTGGCCCGGCTCACCGGCAGCCACGAGCTGCTCAGTCCGCGCGAGCTCGAGGTGCTCCGGCTGGTTGCGACCGGTGCCACCAACCGCGCCATCGCCGAGACCCTCGTCCTGAGCGAGCGCACCGTCGACCGGCACGTCAGCAACATCTTCGGCAAGCTCGGTGTCTCGACGCGCGCGGCCGCGACGGCGTACGCCTTCGAGCGCCAGCTGGTCTGACGGCGTACCCACTCGTAGCCACCCGTAGGTTGGGTGGTTTCGCCGACGCGGCACGACTCTCGTGATTCCTAGCGTCGACGCATCGCACTCGACTGACGGAGCCCAGGAGGCAGTCATGTCGGAGAAGTTCGACACCATCGTCATCGGAGCCGGCCAGGCCGGACTCTCGGCCGGCTACCACCTGGCCAAGCGGGGAAGCCGTTCGTCATCGTGGACGCCGCGGACCGCGTCGGCGGATCGTGGCTGACCCGCTGGGACTCCCTGAAGCTGTTCACTCCGTCGATCCGCTGCAACCTGCCGGGCCTGTCCCTCGGCGGGATTACCGCTTCCCCAGCAAGGACGAGATGCTCGACTACCTCGAGCGGTACGTCGCGACGTTCGAGCTGCCGGTGCGGCTCGGCGTCAAGGTCGACGGGCTCTTCCGTGAGGGTTCGGGATTCCGGGTCACTGCGGGCGCGCAGGCCTTCGACGCCGACCACGTGATCCTCGCGATCGGCGTGCATCGGGTGCCTCGCACGCCCGACCTCGCCGACGATCTGTCCGAGGACATCGTGCAGCTGCACTCGGCGGACTACCGCAACCCGGGTCAGCTCGCGCCCGGCCCGGTCCTGCTCGTGGGCGCCGGCAACAGCGGCGCGGAGATCGCCATGGACCTGGCGTCGACCCACCAGGTGCTGATGGCCGGACGAACTGTCGGTGAGATCCCCATCGACATCAGGAACTGGCAGGGACGGCTGATGTTCCCGGTGCTCTGGTGGGTGTGGGAGCACATCGTGACCGAGCGGACGAAGCCGGGCCGCAGGGTCCAGGCGGAGATCATCCAGGGGAAGGGCGACCCGTGGATCCGGCAGAAGGAGAAGGACATCCAGCAGGCGGGGGTCGAGCGCACCTCCCGGATCACGGAGTCGTCGACGGACGGCCCCAGAACGAGGACGGCGAGGTGCTCGATGTCGCGAACGTGATCTGGTGCACGGGGTTCGAGAAGGACTTCGGCTGGGTCGAGCTGCCCGGCCTCGACTCGACTGGTCGGCTCGACCAGGAGCGCGGTGCAGTGGTCGGCCAACCCGGGCTCTACGTGCTGGGCCAGGAGTTCCAGTACATGTTCAACTCGCACACGGTGGGTGGTGTCGGCAAGGACGCGGCGTACGTCGTCGAGCACCTCGACCGGAGCCGGCCGGAAGGCCGCGCGAACCAGCCGTGGCGTCCTACCACGGCCGTAGGGTCGCCCCCGTGGGCGACCAGGCGACCAACGCTCTGATCGCCATCGTCCTCGGCACCGTCCTCGCGGTGCTGCTGCTGATCCCGACCGCGGCGGTGCAGTACCGGCTCGACGGCCGGCTCGGGCCGCTCGATCTGACCATCCTGGTCACGTCGCGGTCTACGCCCTGGCGATCTGGACCTACACCCTGCTGCCGATGCCGGAGGACCACACCTTCCGCTGCAAGGGCAGTCAGCTGCGGGTGCTGGGCTCGCTCGGGTTGATCCACGTCCCTCAGGACGGCGGGCCGCTGGCCCTGCTCCGAGAACCGGCGTTCATGCAGATCGTGCTGAACCTGCTGCTGTTCGTGCCGCTCGGCTACTTCCTCCGGGTGATCCTGCACCGCGGCGTGGTGGTCGCGACGA